>NC_019779.1:2786113-4179170 GCF_000317635.1 Halothece sp. PCC 7418
CCCAATGAAACCCGTAAAAATGAACTGGTTTTCATCGGACGTAACTTAGATGAAACTGCACTCAAAGCTGGATTCCGAAACTGTTTAATTTAAAAATGAGAAGTCGTATCGCATTTGAGCCCACAGGAGAGAGTCGTTTATCGGATTATATCAGCGCGATCGCGTGGTCGCCAAAGGGAGACTTTTTCGCGGTCAGTGCTGCTTCTGGAGAAGTTGCCCTTTTCAGCTTAGACTCCTTTGTCCCTGTTTTCCTACAACCCGCCAATGATTATACAGTTGATTGTCTCGCCTTCTCTAGTGATGGTCAATTTCTAGCCAGTGCGGGACAATCAGGACAGGTGAAAATCTGGGAGGTGTCTTCTGATCCTCCTCAAGTAGTCGCGACCCTAGATTATCCTTCTACGTGGATTGATTGTTTAGCATGGAATCCAGTGAATCATCAGCTTGCCTTCAGCTTGGGAAAGTATAGCCAAGTTTGGGATGCAATAACTCAAGAAATTGTCACCACTCTGAATCTTGAAACCTCATCGGTGCTAGATTTAGATTGGCGCAATGACGGGTTATGGCTGGCGGTGGGAGGCTATCAGGCGACACAAGTTTGGAATACTCAAGACTGGAATGATGACCCCGAATTGATTGAAGTTCCTTCTGCGAGTATTGCGGTGAAATGGTCTCCTGACGCTCGTTATTTGGCTTGTGGAAACCTCGATCGCACACTGTTGGTTACGGAATGGGGAAATCCTGATCCTTGGGTCATGCAGGGCTTTATGGGTAAAGTTCGTCAACTGGCTTGGTCTGCTTATCCCAATCGTGCGGGTGCGCCGTTGTTAGCGGCAAGTAGCGGAAATGATATTGTAGTTTGGGAACGGAGCAAAAATCAACGCATTGGCTGGAGTAGTGAAGCGGTCAGTCATGAAGAACAAGTGGCTGCTATGGCGTTTCATCCCGAAAGTTTAAGACTCGCCTCAGTGGGGAAAGATGGTTGGCTTCACTTTTGGCATCGCGGTCAGAAGCTACTACAATCATTTGACCCGACCTTAGAGGGGTTTTCTACTCTGAGTTGGCATCCGCATGGTCATCATCTGGCTGCTGGTAGTGAAGCGGGAGAAGTTTTTCTTTGGTCGCAAACCCAAAGCGGACGTGGGTTTGGTTAATTTAAGATTTAAAGCTGGTTAAAGTCTATGATCGAGATGAATAAGCCAAATTAGTTTTAGTTAAAGCAGGAACAATCAAATCACTTGCCATCCTTGCTCCTGCTATATTTCTGGCAACGGGTCCCACTTGTAGCCCAGCATAAGCGCCCATCATAAACAATTCACAGCCTTGCCAACGCAAATGGGAATCGAGAACAGGTAAACCATTAATGACTTTGATCGGATATCTTTCCCGAATCAATGAGAGTAAAGGATGTTCCTCCACATTCGTTTCATGACCTGTTCCTAGCCAAATGCGATCGACATTCAGGTGCTGACCATTATTACAATCAACGTGCCAATAATCCCCTTCCCAAACCGCTTGTTTAACTTCACAGTGCGGAGATAGTATCACTTTTCCTTGATGCTGTTGTTGCCGTAACTTGGTCATCACACGCTTGAGTCATCGACCCGCCATTTCGTGCTGTTTGCAATAACTGAAAGCGTTGATACCAGTCAGTTTCCGCCCAAAATCCCTTGAGATATTTTGGCCCCAGCCAACCTGGATCAGCATCAAATAGTTTTTCCTGAAAATTGCGCCTTGCCATTAAAATCACTGTTGCCCCCAGCTTGGTCGCACCCAAGGCTAAATGTCCACTGGTTAACCCACCGCCGACAATCAAAATTATTTCACCGCGCAGACTTAAATTTCGTAAATCAATTTGGCTACTGTGGCACAACTGATGACGCAAGTGTAGAGATGACAACTGTTTTGCCCAATCTGGAATAATCGGTTTTCCCGCCCCCACTGCTAAAACCACTCGTCGCGCTGTTAGAGTTTCTCCTGTGGATAGGTACAGTTGAAATTTACGCTGAAGGGGGGTAAGACTTAGTACCCTTGCAGGATATACTGTATTTTGTAACTGCAAGTTTTGAATTAAATCTTCGCGAACCCCCCTTACATCCCCCCTAATAGGGGGGACAGAGGGGGGTTGAGTTCCAGGTAAATCGTAGGGCGGAAAAAATTCATGGCGACGATGTTCGCCAAAGTTGCGGAGGGCTTGCGGGTTGGGATGAGGATGATGGGGAGAGGGCGATCGCAGATGAGGAATCTGAAACGCACTAAATTGATGATACCACTGCTGCATCCACCTCCCAGAAGGATCGAAAACCATCAAACGATTCCTCATTGACTTTTTCTTCTGTAACAGATGTGTGACAAGGGTTAAGGCTTGAGGTCCCGCGCCAATAATGGCGATATCGATCGAGGTCTTCATTATGACAAAATAGAGTTCTTATACTAAAATGATAATCATTATCACACAAGATACAAGATCAGTTATGTTTTTCCAGCATCGATCGTCATTTCTTTTCGCAAGTCTCCTCGCGTTGGGCTTAGGAAGCTGTGGTCCCACTGCTACTCCTTCTAGTGAATCCCAAGAAACAAGCAATGAGACAGCAGAAGCAACATCGGAAGAAGAGTTGCAGATTGTAACCACCTTTTTGCCGATGACTCACTTTACCAAAGCCGTGGTGCGCGATCGCGCGGAAGTGACCCAACTGTTACCTACCAATACGGGACCTCACGATTATCAAGCCAAACCCACTGATGTCCAAACCATTGCCAATGCCGATGTTTTGGTGAAAAATGGTTTAGAACTCGAAGTCTTTTTAGAGGATATGATCGCTAATGCGAATAATCCCGATCTTGTGGTTATTAACACCAGTGAAGGGGTCGCAACCATTGCTTATGGAGAAGAGGACGGTCATGATCATCACGATCATTCAGACCATGATCACGACCATGATCATGATCACGATCATGGAGAAAAAACTGAAAGCCACGATCATGAAGAACACGGTCACAGCCACGATCATGGAGAATTTGACCCGCACGTTTGGCTTGATCCGAAACGCGCAATGGAACAAGTGAAAAACATCCGCGATCGCGTCATTGCCATTGATCCAGAAGGAGAAGCCATCTACACTGAAAATGCCGATGCTTATCTCGAAGAACTCAAAGCCTTAGATGAAGAGATTTCTGATCAATTGAGTCCTTATGCTGGAGAAACCTTTATTACCTTCCATGACTTCGCCAGCTACTTTGCTGAAAGCTACAACTTAGAATCACAATTCCTTGTTGATATTCCAGAAGAAAACCCCTCCCCTGAAGAGGTGAAGTCTGTCATTAATACCGTCAAAGCCAAAGGAATTAAAACCCTATTAAGTGAACCGCAAGCAGGAGAGAATTCTTTTTCTGCTTTAGCCAAAGACCTCGATGTCAGTATTAGCGTCTTTGATCCCATTGAAACTGGCAGTTCCGGGGCGCTGCAACCTGATTATTATCTGGAAGCGATGCGCCAAAATACGGAGAATTTAGTCAATGGGTTAAAACAGAACAATCAGTCGAGTTTGCTACCAGAAAAAAAGGGAGATGTCTCACCCGTCGCTGTAAGATTTTAGGAGTGGGGAATGTCCCAACCAGTATTAGAAATTGAAGATTTAACGGTGTATCGCGGAAAAACTCCTGCTGTGGAACAAGTTTCTCTGACCTTAAATGCTGGAACTGACACGGCAATTATTGGTCCCAATGGCGCGGGAAAAAGTACGCTGATTCAGTCTATTTTGGGGATTTTACCGCGCTACGCAGGAGAAGTCTATATCTTAGGACATCCTCTGACGCGCAAAGGAAAGTTAGATCAACGAGTGCGTCAACAAGTGGCATATCTTCCCCAAAATTTCGGCTTTGATCGACGGATTCCTATTCAGGTGGAAGAGTTTGTGGGGTTGGGTTGGCATCGTTTGAGCCTCCAATTTCCTTGGTCGCATCAAAAACAATGTAGCCTTGCTGTGGAAGAAGCCTTAAGCCGAGTTGAGGGTCTTTCTCTTCGCCATAAACCGATTAGTCAGCTTTCTGGAGGAGAAACGAAGCGGGTGTTACTGGCTTATTGTTTGGTGCGCCCACGACGCTTGTTGATTTTGGATGAAGCCCCCGCAGGCTTAGACTTTCGCGGTGAATCCGACTTTTATCAGTTACTGTATGAACTGAAAAAAGAACAGGACTGGGCAATTTTACAAATTTCTCATGATTTAGATATGGTCAGACGACACTGCGATCGCGTGATTTGTTTTAATCGCAATATCTTGTGTCAAGGTTCTCCTGAATCAGCCCTCTCTTCAGAAAATCTCGCTTTGGCTTATGGAGAAGAGTTTGTTCGTTATCAACATTCTTGCAAGGAATAATCCCATTTTAATCAACTTGCGCCACATTGTGATCCCCCCAACCCCCCTTACTAAGGGGTGCTAAGGGCGGATCAACTGTACTTGACTTTTTAGAAATGGTATAAGCAATGATTTTAGAAACCGAAATCACCCGCGCTTTGGGGTTATTAGAATTTCCTTTCATGCAACGCGCCTTAATTGGCGGTGTTCTCACGGGGTTAATGGGAGGAATCCTCGGCAGTTTCACGATTTTAAGACAGTTATCCTTCTTCAGTGATGCTTTAGGACACTCGGCACTTTTGGGGATTAGTCTGGGGTTACTGTTGGGGTTGAATCCCTCCCTGATTTTGTTACCCTTTGCGGTCATTTTTGCGTTTGGTATTGCCTATCTTTTGCAACGGACAGAACTCTGGACAGATGCGTTACTCAATATTGTCTATTCTTCTTCTTTAGCTGTGGGGATTATTATTCTCAGTTTTGTCGATCAGTACAAAGGAAGCATCAACAGTTTACTCTTCGGGGATATTCTCGCTGTGGGAGAAGGAGATTTAATATTAAGCGGTTTCCTCTTGCTGTGTTGTCTGGCTTTTATTGGTCTAACCTTGCGGACTCAACTGTTACTAACCTTAAATGAATCCCTCGCGATCGCGCGGGGCATTTCAGTTTCCCTTCATCGTACCTTATTTATCGTTCTCCTCTCCTTAGTCGTCGCCGTTTCCATCAAAGCGGTAGGCGTTTTACTCGTGAGTGCGTTTGTGGTTATTCCCGCTTGTACAGCGCGATTATTGAGTCGCGGTTTTAGTCATTATGTGTTGTTTTCTGCCAGTTTCGGGGTGTTCTGTGCAGTATTGGGCATTATCCTCTCTGCGCTGTTCGATTTGCCCTCGGGTCCGAGTATTGTCGCCACCCAGTTCGGTGTCTTTTTGAGCGCAATCGGATTAAGAAGAACTTAACGAATCTTTAATTTAAGTGTAAGATAGAAATAATTGCAAATTTTTTTTATTAAGATGATGAGTGCCGAGCAAAACCCTTTCCCTACGCAACCATTGAGTTTCACGAAACAAGCACGCTTCATACAAGGACAGCATCTACCAATTTGGCAAAATTGGGCTTGGTTGATTGAAACTGGAGTCGTGAAAACTTATACTTGGAATGAGCAAGGAAACACCATTATTTTGGGCTATTGGGGCAAAGGAGAATTAGTTGGTCAAGCCTTATCAGTGGTTTCTCCCTATCAGGTAGAATGTTGCACCCCTGTAGAAGCACAACAAGTTCCCGCGACGCTTTGGTCGAGTTGGGGAGAGTGTTTATCTCAGCGCTGTCAGCAAAGTGAAGAATTATTATTTATTCATCGCTGTGAACCCTTGCAAGAACGGTTACGTTTATTCTTATTTTGGTTAGCCCGCAAGTTTGGGCAACCCGTCAAAGAAGGGTGGAAAATCTGTTTTAAGTTAACTCATCAAGAACTTGCTGATGCCATTGGTAGTTCCCGTGTGACAGTCACCCGCCTGTTAAGAAAGTTAGAACAACAAGGTATTATTAAGCGTTTTGGTCGCAACTGTATTGTGGTCAAAGAATGATTAAATACCAGAGCCAACAATTATTCAAGATGAGAGAGAGCAGTAATATGGCTCGATCGCGTTTTTAGGCACTGCAGTTCCCCATTTGTGTCGCAGTTTGTTTCGCACCTTATATCACCAGTTATAGTGCTACGCGCTTCAGATTGAGAGAACACCGAAGTAAAAAGGCTTTCTATAGCTGATGAATCGCTTGGTTTGTAGGCTCGGAATTCCATGATTATTCCTTGGGTAGTGATGAGGGGAGTGAACTTTGCAATATCGTCATGTCACCTAACGACGTGAAACCTTTATTTTCATCTTATAATGAAGGAATGCAAAAGCTCACCATTACCCGACCTGACGACTGGCATCTGCATCTCCGTGATGGTGCAATCCTAAAAGCGGTTCTGCCCTACACAGTGCGCCAGTTTGCCCGCGCGATCGTCATGCCAAACTTGAAGCCTCCGATCCGCTCAGTTGCGGATGCAAAAGCCTATCGCGATCGCATCCTCGCTGCCATTCCAGAGGACAAACCGTTTGAACCATTGATGACGCTCTATCTCACCGACAACACAACCCCCGACGAGATCTTCCGAGCGAAAGAATCCCAATTTATCAAAGCAGTTAAATACTACCCAGCTGGGGCAACAACCAACTCAGATTCTGGTGTAACGGATATTCGCAAGTGCGATCGCGCGTTTGAAGCAATGCAGGAAGTAGATATGCCGTTACTACTGCACGGGGAAGTGACCGATCGCGATGTTGATACGTTTGATCGCGAGAAGGTGTTTATCGAGCGACATTTAATCCCCCTCAAGCAAAGATTTCCTAACCTGCGGGTGGTGCTTGAGCATATCACCACTTCTGATGCAGTGCAGTATGTTCTCTCTACCAGCGCGATCGCGGCAACTATTACGCCACAACATTTGTTATTTAACCGTAATGCCCTGTTTAAAGGTGGTCTGCGTCCCCATTTTTATTGCTTGCCGATTTTGAAACGGGAGGAGCATCGTCAGGCTTTGTTACAAGCAGCAACATCAGGGAATCCGAAGTTTTTTCTCGGTACGGATAGTGCTCCCCATACCCGCACCAGCAAAGAAAGTTCCTGTGGTTGCGCGGGATGCTTTTCGGCGCTGCACGCCCTTGAGTTGTATGCCGAAGCATTTGAAAGTATGCAAGCCCTAGATAAACTGGAAGCCTTCGCTAGCTTTTATGGTCCAGATTTTTATCAACTACCGCGTAATACCGAGCGAGTTACCTTGTCTAAAACGACTTGGCGCGTTCCTGATCAAGTTCCATTAATGGAATCTGGGCTTGTCCCTTTAGGGGCGGGGCAGGAAATGACATGGCAAATGATATGACATTCCCCGCAAGTGTCTCATCAGTTAGACTGTTACTAATTCCCAATACAAAAAATACTGATGGCAAAGGAAAAACAGACTGATGTTTGCCAAACTTTTTGTTTCGAGACTGAGAGGGTCAACAATGCCCTCAGCACAATGCCGAGTGATGAAATCCTAGAAGAAACGCAAATCCTTTTTAGCGCTTTAGCCGACCAATCACGCCTGAAAATTCTCTACGCTCTCGGTAACGGTGAGGAACTGTGTGTGTGTGATATTGCTACGATGCTCGGAGTGAAAGTTGCAACCGCTTCCCATCAACTCCGCAAACTCCGCGACCTCAAAATCTTAAAATATCGCAATGAAGGAAAATTAGTTTATTATTCCCTGCGAGATCAGCGAGTCATGGATATTCTTAAGTTTGCTTTAAGTCAAATGATCCCCTGTTAGCTTTCTTCATTCAAACATTCATTTGAATATTATACAATTGACCTAGATATCGAAGGGGTTGATGACAAAACGTTTGTCTTAACCTTCAAACATTTGCTTGAATATAATAAGAAAGAGGGAAAATGGCTGATAATTGCTGTCAAGGGAAAACTCAAGCTCTCGAAAAGCTAAAAGGACGACAAAAGCGGGTTCTTTGGATCGTCTTAGGGATTAATGCTGTAATGTTTTTTGTCGAATTTGGGGGAGGGGTACGCGCCCAAGCGCTCTCGCTAACGGGTGATTCTCTGGATATGCTCGGGGATACGAAGCGTGTATGGGAGCAGTCTCTATGTGCTGAATCAAGGTCGCAAAGCACAAGCGAAATCAGCTTTATTGAAAGGGGGAATTATGTTTCTCTCCGCGATCGCGGTATTTGCGCGAGCAACCTACCAGCTTTTTGTCGGGGGAATACCTAATGCTCATCTCATGAGCAGTATCGGTTTGTTGGCTCTAGGAGCAAATCTGATCTGTTTGTATTTACTGACTCGTCACCGCAACGACAACCTCAACATGAGTGCGGTTTGGCTGTGTTCTCGCAATGACATTATCGCCAATACATCAGTTTTAGCGGCTGCAGGTCTTGTTTTTCTGACTCACTCTCCCATTCCTGATTTAGTGGTTGGACTATTGCTGACGGTTGTTTTTGCCAAATCAGCAGGGAAAGTCCTTTCTCAAGGATGGAGAGAACTGCAAGTTTAAAGGTTTAGGGATGAGCTGTCTTCTATCAGAGTGGCTGTGGCTTAAAATTTGATTAGTTGAGGGAATTGAGATTATGGTACAACTTCCAGACAAAACCATCACCTTAGAGGAGTTTCTGAAGCATCGGGAAACCAAGCCAGCCAGTGAATACATTAATGGACAGATTATTCAAAAGCCGAGGCAACAAGGAAAGCATAGTACTTTGCAAATTGAATTAGCCTCTGCTATCAATCAAGTGGGAAAAGCAAAAAAATTAGCTTATGCGTTTACAGAACTCCGTTGTACGTTTGCTGGACACTCCATCGTTCCAGATATCGCTGTATTTGAGTGGCAAAGAATCCCGTTAGATGAGAATGGTCAAATTATTGATCGATTTGAAATCGTTCCAGATTGGATTGTTGAAATTCTCTCTCCTGAACAATCGACAAATCGGGTAATTCGCAAAATTGTCTTTTGTCTTAAAAATGGGACAAAATTAGGTTATCTCATTGACGCTGATGATCAATCAATAACAGTCTTTCAGCCCGATCGACTCCCTGAAGTAAAAGAGAAACAAGATGTTTTACCCGTATTAGACGCTTTGCAGGATTGGCAAATTACTGTAGAAGACGTATTTAACTATCTAAGTTTTACCTAAGAACTAGGAATAGTCTCTATAGCGGTACCCAACAGACTGATCAAGAGTCTGTTAAACTATAATTTGATAATGATTATCATTTTGAAATTATGAGTTCTCCTTCTCTAATTGCAGTAGCAGGACCCTCTGGCAGTGGGAAAACCACTTGGATTAGCCAGTATTTAAAACAACCCGCTACTCCCACCTATTACCTTTGTCCAGGCTTAGGGAATGCTTCAGTTGATCTCGCTGGTATCAATTATCGTTTTCCTTGGGTACAAACGATTCAAGACACAGAAGCGCAAACCATTCTCAGCAGACTCTCGGAAGAAGCAGTGGTTTATGTGGAATTAGGGTTTTATTTGGATCTAGCCTCCCCTGTTCTCACTTCCTTTCCTTGTCATCGGGTGGCGGTTGTTCCCCCAGAAACTGAATCGTCACAATGGCAAAACTGGGCTGATGAAATCATTACTGGCAATTCTGTTCAATTCTCACAATATGGTGACTCGCCTCAAATTTGGTGTCGCCCCTTAACGGGACAAGTATTTGATCCGCCCAGCTTAGAAACGATTTGGATGGAAATCATCGGGGGTGCTTATGGTCAAGTGCAACGGGCGAAAGGTCTTTTTGAACTTCCTGATGGAACGCTGATCCAGATGGATTTTGTCGATGCGCTTCCTGGTAGCGAGTATCGAGAGTTAAATGTTCCTCGGTGGTTGGAAGGGCGACCGAATCGTTTTAGTGGAATGGAAGTGGTGGGCTGGAATTTGGAAGAAAGCACTATTAAACAGATTTTACTGGAGAGTTGCTTGTCAGATCATGCCCTGAGCCAGTATCAAAGTTATTATCAGGAGACGATCGCGTTATGAAATTAGCTGTTATTTCCTGCATTCATGGCAATTATGAAGCCTTAACTGCTGTTTTATCCGACATTGAAGCCCAAAAAGCCGATCGCGTTTACTGTTTAGGAGATTTAGTCGGTTATGGTCCCTATCCTAACGAAGTAGTTGAGTTAATTCGGGATTTAGAGATTCCCACCTGTCAAGGCTGTTGGGATGAAGATGTGGTGGAAGGGTTAGACGCTTGTGAGTGTAGTTATCCCTCGCAAATCGCAGAAAAACGGGGAAAACTTGCCCATGAATGGACCAATCGGGTTCTGAAATCAGACGTGCGGGACTATTTAGCCAATTTACCGATGATTCTGAAAGAAGACAATCTCTGTTTTGTTCACGGTAGCCCCAACAGCCAACATGAATATCTCTTACCTGATACAGCAGGATTAATTGCACTGGAACGAGTTTTATCCATAGGGGCGGATACCTTGTTTTGTGGACATACCCACATTCCTTATGTTCGCAAGTTAGACAATATGAAGTTATCGGTGCAAGTGCAACAACCCGAAAAAATGAGCAACAACACCCTGACCACGCCGATGAAACGAATTATCAATGCTGGGTCAGTAGGAGAACCCCGTCACGGAAAACCCGATGCGACGTATGTTCTGTATGATACTGAAACTGAAGAAGTGACGTTGCGGGAAGTTCCTTATAATTACACTAAAACCTGTTTAGCCATTTTAGAACAAGGACTGCCCCCGATTTTTGCTTGGCGGTTAGCGCGAGGTCTGGAGTTTGCAGAAAAAGCAGATGATCCGACTCATGTTTGTCAGAAGTGAGGAAGCTGGAACAATGACACAGTGGGCGATTTTAAGCGGGATTGAAGGGAATTTACAGGCTTATGAGGCGGTTCTCGCTGATATTAAGGGTCAAGAAATTCCAGTTACAGCGATCTACATTCTAGGAGATATCATTGGGTTACAGGGCGATAATGAAGCAGTAGTGAAACGGATTCAGTTTCCTTACGCCGATGAAGTGAAACCGCAAGTGTGTACGGGGTGGTGGGAAGAACAATGTTTTGATTTGTATGCTTTCAGTGGTGTTGGAGAAGCCGTCGCCTTACGAGAACGTTATGGGACTGATGCGATTCTCAAGTTATGGGAATCTGTTTCCAGAGAAACCGTACAATGGTTACGCAGTCTGGACTTTGGCTTTCACGAAGAAGACTGTTTGCTCATTCATGGCAGTACCGTAAGTTACGATGACGAGTTGACTCCCGAAACACCAGCGATTCAAATCTGTGACCGTGTTCTCAGAACAGAAGCAGAGACCTTATTTTGTGGGCGATCGGGGTTAACCTTTACCTACTCTGTGGAAAGAGCAAGTCTTGATTCCAGCACCCGAACCTTAGAAAAAACACAACAAACGTCACAAGAAACCCTGGCATTTTGTCGAGTGATTGGTGTGGGTAATGTGGGACATACGCCCCAAAAATCGACCTATACTTTATATCAACCCCTGACCAAACAAGTAACCTTTCAAACCGTTGACTATCCAACCAATCCTCCATAAATCAAGCCACTCAACATCGCACAGACCACCACAAGGAAAGCAAACACTGCTGTTTTCTTTGTCCCCAAAAGACTGCGAATGACCAACAAATTTGGGAGTGAAATGGCAGGACCGGCAAGTAATAACGCCAAAGCAGGTCCTTGTCCCATCCCATTGCCAATTAACCCTTGTAGAATTGGAACTTCCGTTAGTGTAGCAAAATACATAAATGCCCCGATAATTGCAGCAAAGAAATTAGCCAACAAGGAATTTCCCCCTACAGCCTGCACAATCGATCCTGAAGGGATCAGAGCTTCCTGTTGCGGACGACCTAATAAGAATCCAGCCACTAAAATTCCCATCAGCAAAAGAGGTAAAATTTGCTTGGCATTATCCCAAGAAGACTCAAACCAGTCTCCTGCTTCTCCTTGATGAGTGCTAGTCAGCCAAGATAAACCAACCACAGCAACACTAAAGGGAACTAAAGGGGTTTCACTAAATTGCCAAGACAGCACTGACGTTACCGCGGCGATTAAAATTACCTTTCCTCGGTTCAAATGAAACCAGACAACCAGCATGACAGCTAAGGCTAAACCGAGTAATCCTGTCAGCCACCATTTTAGGGAATCAACCCTATACCAAAAGCCTGTGGTAGTTTCTGGTTCTGCCCAATTCGCAAAGACTAAAATTCCCACTAAAACCGCGAAAAATAACGCATTTTGCCATAAGGGGCGGGTTTCTTCTTCATCAGGGAGAATGGCTGAACCATTTCTTTCATCAGGTTCATCTTTAAATGCAAATTGCATCCCTAAGCCAATAATAATACTAAACGCGATCGCGCCGATCGCACGGGCGATTCCGAGTTGCACTCCTAAAACCTTTGCAGTCAGAATAATCGCTAAAACATTAATCGCAGGCCCCGAATAGAGAAACGTAATCGCAGGTCCTAACCCTGCACCTCGGCGGTAAATCCCTGCAAACAAAGGAAGCACCGTACAGGAACAAACGGCCAAAATAATCCCAGAAACAGAAGCCACCCCGTAAGAAACAAAGGGATTAGCTTTACTACCGAGATATTTCATAATAGCATTTTGACCTAAGAAAACCGCGATCGCGCCCGCAATAAAAAATGCTGGAATCAAACACAGTAAAACGTGCTCTTGAGCATACCACCGCACCAGATAAAGGGCTTCCCAGAAGGCTTGTTCTACCCGTTCTGATTGCTGTAAAACATTGACTGGTAAATAGAAACACAGTAGGAAAACACCAATAATAACTGATAGCGGTTTCCATTCTTCCCGCCAAAATGACGATTTTTCCATGATTCTCCCTCCTTAATAACGAAAAATGAACAGATACACGCCCCCCGTCTTTGAGGAGAGGCTTCAATCGAGATGTCCTAATCGGGTTTAGGCTTTTAAGTAGGGTTGAATTTCTTGAGCACTTAGCACTTTTCCCTGTGTTACGACTTGATCGTTAATAACCAAAGCGGGGGTTTTCATTACCCCTCGTTCTGCAATTTGCATGGGATCAGTGGTATGGAAAACGTCTCCCTCTAAATCAAGATTAGTCAGCGCAGCTTTCACATTCGCTTCGAGTTGCTGACATTTTTTACAGCCTGTTCCTAAAACTTCGGCTTTAATTGCACTCATCGTTAGATTTCCCCTTCATTAATAACTGATTAATTTCAGAGTAATCCTTATACTGTAGTATAAGGTCAAGGGGTTTCGGAAAAATCATCAAGAGCAATACATTCGCGATCTTGATCAAGATAGGCTTCACAGTGTTTGAGTAAAGGGACAAGTTCTGCTCGTAATTGGGAATAGCGATTAATTTTTCGGTCAATTTCGGTAATTTTCTGTTGTAATCGCTCATAAACCGCTTGACAAGTCAGCGATTCTCCCTCTTTCAGGGCTAAAATTTCTTTGATTTCCTCAAGGGTTAACCCCAATGATTTAACACGGAGGATAAATGAGAGGCGTTCTATATCTTCTTCGTTGTAAAGGCGAAAACCACTTTTTGTTCTCTGAGGGGAGGGAATTAAACCAATCCTTTCATAAAAATAGAGCGTTTGCGGATTCACTCCTAACTGATGAGAGACTTCGCTAATCTTTAAGCCCATTGTTTTTTACTGATTTGTCAAATAATCGACCTGATTTCCTATTGAACCTCTTCCATTAAACACGAGGTTCATTTAGACGTTCAAGTAAATGCCTAATTGAGTTCAGCGCGATCGCGCAACTAGGCTCGTGATCAAAGGTTATCATTTTTCATCCAGATGCTCAGCCACCGCTTGATATAACTCTAGGATGTGGTGATCCGCTAGGTGATAAAACACTTTACGTCCTCGCTTTTGGTAGGCGACAAGACGCATCGCACCGCACGCATTAATTTATAACTTGAGCTTATCTATACCCACTAAAACTATTAAACTAACTAATAACGCTAGCTTAAGGTTGTACAAATCTTGTACAACGGATTTAGGTGATATCTGGAAAGCAATGGACGTAACTGGACTCGAACCAGTGACCTCTACGATGTCAACGTAGCGCTCTAACCAACTGAGCTATACGTCCGAACGCTTTGCTAATATAACATGAATTCTTGTTTGATGGCAAACCCCAATTTCAGATTTCCTGATTACGCTTTACCTTCTTCTCGGACTAAGATTGAGCTAATCGCACTCTATTTTGCTCAGTTATAACGTCAGAAAATAGTCTTGAATCCCTCCTAAAATAATTTCTGTTGCTAACGCAGCCACCAGTAACCCTAAGATACGAGTAATAACATTAACCCCTGTGCGTCCTAATGCTTTCTGAATTAAATTCGCAAAGAGTAATGCGACATAAGTAAAGATCAAGACTGTCATTAAGGCTAAGGAAGTAATTGCCTGATCGATCGCGCCAAATTTGGTATTATCAGTCAATAAAACAACGGTCATAATCCCGCCTGGCCCTGCGATGAGTGGGGTTGCGAGGGGAAAAACAGCAAGATCGATGGAAGATTCAGGATCAGTTGATGCTGAGTGTTCGTCTTCATTTAAAACCATGCGTAAACCGACAATTAATAACAGTAATCCCCCAGCAATTTTAAAGGCTGGTAAACTAATGTCTAAGGCGCTTAATAAAGTTTGACCGCCAATCATAAAAGCAAATAAAATAATCGCTGAAATGCCAACCCCTAATAAAGCAATTCTCTGGCGACTGACTTGGGGTTCTTTTTGAGTAATGGCAATAAAAACTGGAACTAACCCCACTGGATCAATGACAACAAACAGCGTTGTTGCATCTTGAAGAAAGTGCTGAAACATAAACCCTCTCGATAATAGTTGCTAAGACCGACGATGAAAAAACACAATGTCACAGGGGGCGCGACGGTTGACTCTGCCTTCTATCGTACCTAATAAATAATCCACTGGTTCTGCGCGATCGCAGTTGAGAAAAATTAAATCGACTTTTTCTTCTTCCGCAACTGCTAAAATTTGGGTATGAACTAAACCATAGCGAAGGATAATATTCTCCATTAACGCTTCGGGAAGGTAACGAGCAACAAACTCTTCAAGGGCTTCTCGCACTTTCGCATCTGCTTTTTCTTTAAACTGATCGGGTAGCAAAGGACTCAGAAAATATGAGTCATAATCGGGAAGCACGGTCATCAGTAAAAACTTTCCGTTTAAAGCGCTTGCATACGCGATCGCGCGGTTCAAAAAGTTTAGATTATAGTCAAGCTGATTAACATCAACATACAGTAAAATTTTCAACATTGTCGTGTGTCCAAGTGGTGATCTTCAGTTCTTTTTTAATCAGAAGACCGAACCGATTCTGAAACCAACATTTCAGTTTCATCCAATGTTTCTAATCGAATGCGATCAATGGTTAAATTCATTACGCCTAAAAAGACAGAGATGATAGGACTGAGGAGGTTAAAAAAGCAAAAAGGAAGATAACTCAGCGTAGAAACCCCTAACACCCCAGAATGAAACGCTGCGCCAGAATTCCAGGGAATTAATACAGAAGTGACGGTTCCCGAATCTTCAACCGCACGGGAGAGGTTTTTGGGATGCAATTCTTTTCTGAGATACGCTGCTCGAAACATCCGCGCTGGCACCACGATCGCGATATACTGATCAGAAGCAGTGGCATTGATAAACAAGCAGGTGGCAACAGTTGCACCAATCAACGTTCCCGCACCCCTTGCCCCAGCGAGAATCACATTAGCTAACTTGCGAAGCATCCCACAGGCTTCTAACATGCCGCCAAACACCATCGCACAGATAATCAGCCAGACGGTGTTCAACATACTCGCCATTCCCCCCCTGGAAAAGAGAGAGTCAATGACTTCGTTTCCGGTTTCAATACTAAAGCCACTGGCTGCAACGGTAACCAGTACACCATAAGCCTTCCCTAGAGAAAAGCCACCCTCCATCATGTTCCCTAACAAGTCTTGCTGAAACATGACACCCGCTAAACAGCCTAAAAGCACTCCGCCAATCAAAGCAGGTAAAGCTGGGACTTTCAATGCAACCATTGTTACCACTGCTAAGGGAACAAGCAAGAGCAAGAGATTAATATTAAAGTTATTGATGATTGTACTTTGCACATCCGCGATCGCGTCACTATTCAAGGCACTCCCTTGGTAGAAAAAGCCCAGAATCAGAAAGCCAACCAAGGATAAAACAATCGCCGGACCTGAGGTATAAACCATGTGGCGAATGTGGGTAAATAAGTCTGTCCCCGCCATTGCCGGTGCAAGATTCGTAGTGTCTGATAACGGCGACATTTTATCACCAAAATAAGCACCAGAAATAACCGCTCCTGCAACCATTCCCATGGGAACTCCAAGTGTCTGACCAATGGCAATCAGGGCGATGCCGATCGTGCCACTGGTTGACCAACTACTCCCCGTACACAGGGAAACAATACAACTCACCAAACAGCTAACCGCAAGAAACACACTCGGATTAATAATTTCTAAGCCATAATAAATCATTAGCGGAACGATGCCACTGGCAATCCAAATCGAAATCAATGATCCAACCACCAATAGGATTAATATCGACTGCATCGCCATCGCGATCGACTTAATCACTTGTTTTTCTAAATAAATATAAGACAGCCCTAAGGAAAACACCCCTAGCATCCCAGCGACTAAAGAGGCAATCAGCAAAGCAAGCTGATTGGGACCAAAGGTGGCGTTATCTTTGAAGATGACAACATTAAACACCATCAGCGCAATCAAAACACTGATTGGGATTAAAGATAAAGTAATTGAAGGGTCTGGCTGATTAAAATTGTTTTGTTCTTGCATTACATGATTTTTAATCCTATTGCTTCAACTTAGCGTTGGCAATTCCTTAATTTTGTTCTTTGGAATACCAGTTACAGTAGTTAACCATGAACCAAATAATGTACAGACGTTTCATGGAACGTCCCAACAGATATTACTGACGCGCTTTGTAGCTCAACAGATTAAGAAAAGCTATATTAAGGCGTTATGAGGTTTTGTGCTCAAACCAGTTCCAAGTGAGTGAGGGGTGAAGCTAGCCCGCAGAGCGAGCCTGATATTCGTTTACTGGAATTTTAAGCGATACTGAGTGCAAACCCGTTGCTGTTCAGGATTCATCTTTTCAAAACGACGCACAAAGTCCGCCTCTGCCCGTTCAACCATTTCTCCGATTGTATTAGACGCGGTATAAACCATTGCTTCGAGAACACTTTTCGTTAAAGCGTCGATATCATCAGTGGGTTCAGTATTTGCAGCAACATTTGCCATAATTTCTTCTAAAGAAAAGACATAAGCATGGGGATAGTTCTGTTGAGTCGCCTCCACATATTGAGTATGTAACGCTTGCAGCTTTGTTTTTTCTGCTGTTAAAACCATATATGCTGTACTTCAGTTCGACTCCTTCAGGTTACTGATTGTTAATTTACATTACTGTTTATTGTGAACTTTATGATTTTCCTTGACTTTTGTCTTGATTAATGAGACTGCAATTGAGTGAAGCTCAGCGACGCTCAGCCAAACGGTTGTTGACACTTTTTTGATTGTCGATTTAAGTTATTCTATAACCATAGAGTGAAAAATTGACTGCCTAAGATTATCCGTTTGTGGGAAGTTTTGATCATGGCTCGGAACTTATTTTAGTAAATGAAGCAAAACCAAGAAAAGGAGGTTGTCAGCGATATGCGTCGTTTGACACTCGGCACTCTTACCACCTTACTGCTCACTTTAGGAGCTACAGGAACAGCACAAGCAGAAGCCATGTCTTCTGGAAATGAACAAGTTCGGGTTCAAGGACACCAAAATGTCCGCAGTACCGAAGCATTTAATCTCGTCGCTTCTGCTTATCGGGGTGAGTTCAGATCCCAAGGAGTACCTAGCTATGGGAATTTAGAGCAAGCCTACGCAACTGGACAAATTGACGCAGAAACCTTAGTGAACCGCGCGATCGCTGCGGGAGAACTTGCACCAGCAGCGGCTCAAGATGAAGATTATCTCAATGCAGTTAGTCTTCACTTATCGGACTTAGTCGATCGCGGACAAGACGACAGTTAAAATTTTAACGGCAATAAACACCAGTAATCAACCCCATAGATTGATCGATGCTTTTTTCTTACTTTTTGATTAATTCATAAGAAAAAGGTCGTGAACCCCCCGTCATTTCTAATACCATTTTCGACCAGTCACAGATTACACCTTCGGAAAACGGAAGGGGTTAGAGGGTGGGCAATGCCCACCCTACAATTTAATTCAGGAGCGCGATCGACGCTGAGCTTTGCGCGATCGCGCATTTCCTTCAATGTTCAAACCTTTTTCGATCAACTCGTTATAATTTTAAAAAGTTTAGAATAAAACGCTACTTTCCAGCATCACTGCTTGATCCAAGTGCATTACTCTTATGACACTAGACCGTATTACTAGCGATCCGAACCGTATGAACGGTCAACCTTGCATTCGTCATCTCCGCCTAACGGTGCGCCGAGTGCTGGAATTAATTGCAACCTATCCTGATCGTCAAGAACTATTTCAAGAGTTTCCTGAGTTAGAAGAGGAAGACCTCCAACAAGCACTCATTTTTGCCTCTTCCTACTTGGATGATTATATTATGGAACTACCTAAAAGTAATGAGACTGCTGCTTGATCAGGGCTTACCTCGCTCTGCTGCAACTCAACTCTCTGAAGCTGGAATCAATACAATTCATGTTGCTGAAATCGGTTTGTCAGCAGCAGATGATCAAGACATCCTCCAGAAAGCGAAAGATGATAAATAATCGAGTTGTTATTACCCTTGATGCAGACTTTCATGCTCTATTAGCCCTCAGTGGTGCCGATTCTCCTTCTGTAATTCGCATCCGAGTCGAGTTCGTATGCGTCACCTCCCACTGGTAAAAGATAGCTAGAATAATGAACAATCGCGCTCTATTTAACTATGACAACTGATCTGCTCCTTTGTCATAATAATTGTAAGCAGCGATTGGTTATTAGTGAGACTTTAGGAATGACGTTACAAGAGATTATTCAATCCCTAGAAACTTTGTCTGAAGAAGAGCAAGACATCTTATTTGAAATTTTACGTCAGAGACGAAACCCCAATCAGAAATATGCACTCATTCATTCCTTACGGGGAAAATATGCTGATGTAATGACCAGTAGTGATGAGTTTGCTGCTAGAAAAGAGCAAGAAATTGATTGGGGAAATTGTTTGAATTGAGGAGCGCGATCGACGCGGAGCGTTGCGGAGCTTTACTCAATCGTGCATTTCATTCCCTATTCATACTTCTGTGTTAATGTATTAAGTTCATTGACCCATTTCTCTATTTACAAATTCTACCAACGTCGAAAGCGGATTAATAAAACTTGATGGCATCTCAGGTAATTCTTTAGCTAAAAAAGCCTTATCGAAAAATTTCAACATTCCCCTTTGCTGCGGATTATTTAAGAACAGGTTGTAGATTCTTATTTTTTGAGAACTGTTTGAGTATATCTTTTTCCAATCTATCTAATTGATAAGACATTAGCTAAAATAAGCTTAATTGAATTGAAGTAGCGGGAGCTTTAATTTTCCGATTAGATTCAAGACTTTTTATGACTTGACTAGCGATATCTTTTACAACAGGCGGGACTACAGCATTACCAAATTGTTTATAGGCTTGATTATCAGAAACAGGAATCTTAAAGTTTTCAGGAAATCCCATTAATCTAGAACATTCTCTAGGAGTTAGTCTTCGGGGATTCTTGTTCTCTTGAGGAATTAAAATTTCCGAACCATCTTTGTAATACCTAGCACTTAAAGTACGAGTGATTCCCTCAAAATCAACCAAACCATATCCAAAACCATTTCCTTTTGCTTTATGTTTCTCAGCATAGTTTTTTAAATATAACCATAATTTATCACTTAAGGTATATTGATCAGGAACATCAGGTTCTAAAATCTCTTTAACTTGCGGTTGTTGATCAGTAAAATATGGAAATTCAAATTCTAAGGCAGGTTTGAAGCCAACAATAAAAATTCTTTGTCTGTTTTGTGGGACAATATAACGAGCATCAACGATTTGATAATAAATTTGGTATCCTAATTCGTTAGATAAAGTATTTTTAATAACTTCAAAAGTTTTCTTTTTATTATGGCTTAAGAGGTTTTTAACATTTTCTAAAATGAAAGCCCTAGGTTGCTTATATTTAAGAATTCTTACAATATGAAAAAAGAGATTACCTTGAGTGATATGTTCAAACCCATGTTTAAGATTGAGAGAATTATTTTTAGTTACACCAGCAATACTAAATGGCTGACAAGGGAATCCTCCCACTAATAGGTCATGATCAGGGATCTCTTTTTCTGAAATTTGAGTAATATCTCCTTGTGGTGTTTCATTAAAGTTAGCGAAATATGTCTGTTGACAAAATTTATCCCATTCCGATGTAAAAATACATTGACACCCTAAATCTTCAAGTGCAATTCTAAACCCCCCTATCCCTGCAAATAAATCGATAAACTTGTAACCTTTTGGAATATCCATCCGCCGATTTAACTACTTTCTTAAGAAGTCTGTAAAAAATATCCTAGCACTTGATTACTGGTTCTACTTCTTCGCCTCACTTATCGATCGCGCTATCGTGAGAAATAAAGAACAAGTGAGCCACAAATAACGGTATGACAACGACAGCGACAAAACCCAATCCTCTACTCATTGGCGAAGGATTACCCCCATTCCCCGAAATTGAACCGCAGCATGTGGTGAGTGGGATACAACAACTGTTAGCGGAACTCGATACCCAACTGACGGAATTGGAACAGACGGTTCAACCCACTTGGGAGGGCGTGGTGGAACCCCTGACGGAAATTGAAGAACGCTTAACTTGGAGTTGGGGTATTGTTAGCCATCTCATGGGCGTGAAGAATAGCCAAGACTTGCGGGAAGCCTACGAAACAGTGCAACCCGAGGTGGTGCGGTTTATTAATAAGCTGAATCAAAGTAAGCCCATTTATGAGGCGTTTAAGGCGCTGCGCCATAGTGAAGAGTGGAATCGTTTGGATGATGCCCAAAAACGGATTGTGGAGTCTTCTTTGCAAGATGCAGAACTCTCTGGTGTGGGGTTAGAAGGGGAAACCAAGGAACGGTTTAATGCGATTCAATTGGAGTTAGCAGACCTTTCCACGCAATTTTCCAATCATGTGCTGGATGCAACGAAAGCCTTTAAGCTGAAACTGACTACCCCCGAAGAAGTGGCAGGTTTACCGCAAAGTGCGCTCAATTTAGCCGCGCAAACTGCCCGTCAGGAGGGAGAAGAAAATGCAACGGCGGAAAAGGGTCCTTGGGTGATTACTCTTGATTTTCCCAGTTTTGTGCCTTTCCTGAAGCATAGTCAACGGCGAGACTTGCGGGAAAAAGTTTATCGGGCGTTTATTACTCGCGCTTCTAGTGGGGAATTAGACAATCAACCGATTATTCAGCGCATTCTGACGTTACGGAAAGAGAAAGCCCATATTCTCGGTTTTGAAAACTATGCCCGCTTGAGTTTAGCCCGAAAAATGGCACCGAGTGTGGAAGCGGTGGAAAAACTTCTAGAGGAGTTGCGTCAGGCGAGTTATGATGCAGCAGTTGCTGAACATGAAGAATTAAAAGCCTTTGCGAAAAGTAAGGGTGCAGCGGAAGCCGATGACTTGAAACATTGGGATATTCAGTATTGGGCGGAACGTCAACGGGAAGAGAAGTTTGCTTTTAACGCGGAAGAGTTACGTCCTTATTTCCCGTTACCGCAAGTGTTAAATGGCTTGTTTAGCATTACGCAACACTTGTTTGGTGTGACGATTACGGCTGCGGATGGAGAAGCCCCAGTTTGGCATGAGGATGTCCGCTATTTTCGCATTCAAGATCACGATGGCAACCCCATTGCCCATTTCTATCTTGATCCCTTTTCTCGCCCTGCTGAAAAACGCGGTGGGGCGTGGATGGATGAATGTATTAACCGCCGAAAAATGAAAGCCAGTAATGGGGATGAAACCACGCGTTTACCCGTGGCGTATCTCACTTGTAACCAAACTCCCCCTGTGGATGGTCAACCCAGTCTGATGACCTTTGAAGAAGTGGAAACTCTCTTCCATGAGTTTGGACATGGCTTACAGCATATGTTGACGCAAGTGGATTATCCAGGTGCTGCTGGGATTAATAATGTGGAATGGGATGCGGTGGAGTTACCGAGTCAGTTCATGGAAAACTGGTGTTATCATCGCCCGACGTTATTCTCCATGGCGAAACATTATGAAACGGGGGAACCGTTACCTGAAGAATACTATCAAAAACTTTTGGCAGCGCGAACTTATCGCAGTGGTTCCATGATGTTACGACAACTGCACTTTAGTTTCCTCGATTTGGAACTGCACGCCCATTATGATCCCGATGGTAACGAAACTGCCTTTGATGTGCGCGATCGCGTTGCGGAAACGACCACTGTCATGCGTCCGCTTCCCGAAGATGCTTTCTTATGCAGTTTTGGACATATCTTTGCTGGGGGATATGCAGCTGGGTATTATAGCTACAAATGGGCGGAAGTCCTCAGTGCTGATGCCTTTGCTGCCTTTGAAGAAGCGGGCTTAGATGATGATATGGCACTTGCCAAAGTCGGGAAACAGTTCCGCGATACGGTTTTAGCCTTAGGCGGATCGTTGCATCCCATGTCAGTGTTCAAAGAGTTCCGGGGACGAGAACCGCAAACCGAACCCTTGTTAAGACATAGTGGTTTAACCCCTGCAACTTAATTTTCTCTCTCCCTTTCACCACCAGCTTAAAACGCAATTTTTCTACATGAGAATAGCTCTCTGGTGGTGATATCCTAGACTTACCCGACATAATTTAATACGATCATAAAATCATGAGTGTAATTAGTGAAGTTATCCTCAAAGCTGACGACGAACTGCGTTATCCCACCAGTGGCGAACTGAAAGTAATCCAAGAATTCCTCAAAACTGGTGAACAGCGTATGCAAATCGCGCAAACTTTAGCTGAAAACGAAAAGAAAATCGTTGACCAAGCTAGTAAACAACTCTGGAAACTCCATCCCGAATATATTGCCCCTGGCGGAAATGCTTTTGGGTCTCGGGAACGGTCTCTCTGCATTCGCGATTACGGTTGGTATTTGCGTTTAATCACTTATGGCATTGTTGCTGGGGATAAACAGCCCATCGAAAGCATTGGCTTAGTTGGTGTTCGGGAAATGTATAATGCGTTAGATGTTCCTGTCCCAGGCATGGCGGATGCGATTCGTTGCTTAAAAGATGCGTCTCTCGGTTTACTCAGTGCCGAAGAAGCCCAAGAAGCAGCCCCCTACTTCGACTATATTATCCAAGCGATGTCTTAAAAAATTATAAATTCGGATGATGAGGCGCATTCTTGATGAGTGCGTCTCTTTTTTTTTAGTGAACAAACTTAATTGATTATGCGCCAAATTCCCTTCATTTCCTTTGTCTTGCTACTCCTTGCTTGTACTGTTTTTGGTTGGGTTGTTTCGACCGCGACAGAAGCATTTTGGGTTTGGTTAATTGCAGGGAGTTTTTTATTACTAATGGATGCGGGATTAACCGCCCCGTTAACCTTAATTGAAGTCTTTTTTGGCAGTTGGTTAACTTCAGATAAACGTGCCTTTATAACGGTTTTAATGTTTTCCTTGGGTTTTGTTTTTGCGATTACTTGGATTCACATTTTTGCCCGTGTTTTAGTCTTACTTGCAGCAGGAACATTATTTCGATTAGACTTACAACGGGCTAGATTCCCCCGTTGGCAAGCCTTAAGCATTTTGTTATTAACTTGTGTAGTGGGTTATAGCATTGGTATTGTTAGCCATGAGTTTTTCGCTTCAGATCAACCCATTTTTTCGCTTCTCGAATCGCTTGGTTTTTAGTATTTGCTGCAGGCGTTGCCATTGCCCAACCATAATCATATCCAATCCATGCGGAATAAGTAATCCCATCTTCATCCTCATCAATACAAATTTCAATGGTGAAATCGTAATAAGAAAAGGCAAGGACTTTTTTGGGATAGTGGGGGTCAAAAATAATTGTCATTCGATTTGACTCTAGTAAATCAAAGTTCAGTGACAGTACCATTTAAAGAAAGTTCAGTGATATTCAATCCCCCGTTCCCTTTTGAAAGGGAGGTTGGGGGGATCAGTAGGTAGCATTAGTCGATCAAAATGGTATTGCTTACATTAAGAATAACTGATTACTATTTTGCCTTAGCAAAATTTTCTGCAGCAAATTCCCAATTGACAATCTGATCTAAGAAAGCATCAATGTAAGTTCCACGCTGATTCTGATAATCTAAATAATAAGCGTGTTCCCACACATCCATTGTTAAAAGCGGGATTTGTCCTTTAGTTAAGGGGTTATCCGCATTCAAGGTTTTTGTGACTTTCAGGATTCCTTGATCTAAAACCAACCAAGCCCAACCGCTACCAAATTGACCAGTTCCGGCAGATTTAAAGGCTTCTTTAAACTTTTCAAAACTGCCAAAGTCCGCATCAATTTTTTGTGCAAGTTCCCCTGTAGGCGTTCCGCCACCATTGGGCTTCATGGAATTCCAGTAAAAGGTATGATTCCAAGCCTGTGCGCCAGTATTAAAGATTGCGGTTTTACTTTCATCACTGGCAACCATTTTAATCACGTCTTCAATCGGCTTACTGTCTAACTCTGTTCCTTCAACTGCAGCATTAAATTTGTTGACATAACCCGCATGGTGTTTATCGTGATGAAATTCGAGTGTAGATTTAGAAATGGCAGGTTCTAAAGCGGTGTAATCATAAGGGAGTGGGGGAAGTTCATAAGCCATGATGTTCAACCTCGTTAAGCAAAATCAAGTTCTGGGAACGATGATAAGGTAGATTTTTGGTTTATGTAATCCCTATCCCCCCCAGGGGAATTGATAGTCTGGTATGGCGAAAGATTTCAGAAAATGCTTGGCAATACGCCATAATTTTTACTCCGTGATTTCTATACGGTTCATTGTCATTTCATTAGCATTTCAATAGGATTAATTTATGGAAGTTGATATTGCAAATGTAATTTCGGGATATTCCCAAGGGCTTTTTTTAATGGCAGATGACAACGGCGGACTCGGTTGGTATGCTAGTCGATCTCATGCCGTGATTCCTCTTGATGAAAGGTTTCGTTATCCTAAATCTCTGCGACGAGTAATTAATCAAAATCGATTTGAAGTGGCGATTAATCGTGATTTTGCTGCGGTTTGTGATGGCTGTTCTGACCGAGAAACAACTTGGATTTCTTCTGATTTAAAGTCGGTTTATTGGCAACTCTATCAAGCGGGATTTGCTTTTAGTTTTGAAACGTGGCATGGGAATCAATTAGCTGGAGGAGTTTTAGGTATTGTTATTGGAGGTGCTTTTATTGGAGAATCGATGTTTTATCAGATTCCAGAGGGATCAAAAGTTGCTTTAGTGAAATTAGTCGAGCATTTACAATCTAGAGGATTTTTACTGTTTGATGCCCAAATGCAAAATCCTCATCTAGCTCGTTTTGGTGCGTATGAGGTGAAGGAAAGAGATTACAAAAAAACCTTAGAAAAAGCAATCAAAAAAACTTGTTGGTTTGTTTAAAACACTTTTAAAAAAGAAGGACTCCATCCATTGTACGGTGGGCAATGCCCACCCTACGACTTTTTGCATCAGTATTAGGACTGCTATCATTTCATCTCAATAAAAGTTAGTCAGGATAACAAACAATATACTGGCAATAACTGCCCCGAAAAAGGTGTTAATAATATTAACGACTTCATTGGTTAAAAAGTCGAATTTTTCTTGTAAAGTTGCTCCAATTAAACTTTCTAAATTAGTGGCAATAAAAGCAGCAACGATACAGTATAAAATCCCGAAACTTGACATTAATCCGACACTCCACCCCACAACAGCAATAACGGCGGAAGCGAACAATCCAGCTAATGTTCCTTCTAAACTCACTGCTCCTTCGGTTCCGGGGGCAACGGGTTTTAAACTCGTAATTAAAAAGGTGCGTTTTCCGTAGGCTTTCCCCACTTCACTGGCGGTTGTATCCGATAATTTGGTACTAAAACTGGCGACATACGCTAATAATAAAATAGGTGTGGGAATGATTCCGAAATCGCTGATTTGATTCAGCATTACTCCCAACGCGCACACCGTCGCCACTAATGCCGATCCCCAAACATTTTCTGGTCCTCGCGCCCCAGACCGTTTCTCAGCAATCCCAGCGGCTTCTTTTTGGGCTAAGCCAATGCGAGTCACGGCGGATCCCACCAGAAAATAAAACATGACAACCGTGTAGCCTTGCCAACCTAATGTTCCCCAAATTATCACCCCTAATAACCACGCATTCGCCAGTCCAAGAGGGGTTAATAGTTTTTTCGGAGCGATAACTGCAATCCCGCATAAGATGGTGTTAAGCGCGATCGCGACAAGCCAAGGCATGAAAACGGGAGGGAGGTTGCTCATTGCGCAGTTTTAGATTAAATTTGCCACAATGGTAGGCGATCGCGCTGTCGATTAGCAAGAGGAGAAAGCTATGAATACTCCGATTTTTCATCTCGCGATTCCAGTTAAAAATATTACAACAGCTAAGACCTTTTATGTGGATGGATTAGGTTGTGAAGTGGGAAGAGAAAGCGATCGCGCTGTGATTCTCAACTTCTACGGACATCAATTGGTGGCTCACGTGACAACTGAAGAATTAACCCCACAAAACGGAATTTATCCCCGCCATTTTGGCATGATTTTTCCCACAGAAGCAGATTGGGAAGCAGTTTGGAAACGAGCCAGCACTCAAGAACTAAAAGTTTACCAAACTCCAAAACATCGCTTTCCAGGGGAACTTACTGAACATCAAACCTTCTTTTTAGAAGACCCCTTTTATAACCTGCTGGAGTTCAAATATTATCGTCACGCTGAAGCCATTTTTGGTGGACGCACTTTGACCGCAGTGGGAGAAAGAGATTAAGTCGTTTTTCACTTCAAAAGGAGAGCTACCGTGAACCGTCTCACTCACCCCAGTTTATCCCTTATCATCGCCCTGAGTAGCTTGTTTCCAAGTCTGGTCGCCCCAGCGATGATGAACTCAGTGCACGCTCAAACCACAAAAACAGTTGTCTATGTTAATCCCAATCTGGGGAATGATCAAAACGGGAAAGGAAGTCGTGATCGTCCTTATCAAACCTTAACCCGCGCGATCGCTGCTGCCCCTGCTCAAGCAGTGATTCAACTGGCTGATGGCACTTACAGCGAGGAAACAGGAGAATCCTTCCCTATTATTGTCAGAAAATCCCTTGAAATTCGAGGTAACCCCAATAATCAAGGCTATAACGTCAAAATTAAAGGGGGAGGAGACTTGAATAGTCCCACTGGGGCGGGACAAAATGTTGCTATGGCACTGCTTGCCAATAGTACCCTCACTGGGGTCAGCGTCACGAATCAGCGCGATCGCGGAATTGGCGTGTGGATTGAAGGAGCAAGTCCCACGGTTTTTAAAAATACCTTTCAACAAAACGATAACACTGGGGTTGCGGTGAATGGCAGAGGCAGAGCCGTCATTCTCAATAACTATTTTTACAGTAATTCTGGCAATGGCATGGTCATCTATGGACAAAGCCAACCCACGGTTAAAAATAATACCTTTGAACGCACGGGTTTCGGGATTAGCATTACCCAAGAAGCAAGTCCGCAACTGATTGGCAACGAACTGAAGCATAATCGCATTGGCATTATGGTAGAAGGGAACGCCGAACCCATTCTGCGGGAAAATCTGGTGACACTTTCCACAGAAGATGGCTTGGTCGCGATCGCGCAATCTCGACCGAATTTAGGGACATCAGAAGAACCGGGGAGAAATATTTTCCGCAGTAATCGAGGAAACGCTATTAAAAACTTGACGAAAACTTACACGATTCCCGCTAGTGGAAATCAAATCACAGGAGAAACCGCAGGGAAAGTTGATGTCAGTGCAAGCGTCGCCCAAAGAGCACCGCTTCCTCTCAACCGTAATTTATCTTCACCAGTAGAAAATTCAAGTCCGCAGCCATCTCTGGGGTCTTCCCGCGAACAAGTTTGGACAGCACCTCGCCCCTTCCCGAATAATAATGCTCCCTCTAATCAACCGTCCCCGTTAAATCTTCCTGAACTTGATCCAGTTCCCAATGCCAACACAACCAGACGCAATCCTTCTTCCCGCAATAATCGCGCCCGTCTCGATGATCTGCTTGTGGTCGAACCCAAGGCCTCACCCACGTCTCGTCATCCCAATGCTTTACCCGTTCCCAGTGGTAATATTCCTTCTGGCAATCCCTTTCGTCCAGGTGCTTCCCCACAAGAGCGGGTGAGAGCAGTCGGGGGACAATATCGGGTTGTGGTGGAGATTCGGCAAGCCAGTGATAAAACGCGAGTGAAACAGATTGTTCCAGATGCCTTCACCAGTCGGTATCAAGGGCGTGCAGTGATGCAAGTGGGAATTTTTCGTGATCGCGCCAATGTAGATGAAATTCAGCAACAGTTGCAACAAGCGGGATTAAATGTGCGCGTGATTTCACTTTGATTGAAAATTATGGATGATAAACTAACAAGCAACTCATAATATAAAGATATTCCATAAAACGTCTCTATCAACAATGAAATCAATTACTGTCATCGGCTCAACTGGCTCTATTGGCACGCAAACCCTAGAAATTGCCACACAATACCCAGAAGAATTTAGAATTGTCGGACTGGCTGCGGGAAATAATATTGAACTATTGGCGCGACAGGTGCAGCAGTTTCGTCCACAAATTGTCGCCACTTGCTATGCAGAAAAATTACCAGAACTCAAAGCAGCCCTAGCGGGATTAGATTACGAACCGATCATTCTGGCTGGGGAAGATGGCGTTGTGGAAGTGGCAAAATATGGCGATGCAGAAAGTGTGGTCACGGGGATTGTGGGTTGTGCGGGATTATTGCCAACCTTAGCCGCGATCGAGGCGGGAAAGAATATTGCTTTGGCAAACAAAGAAACCCTCATCGCAGGCGCACCCGTGGTGTTACCTCTCGTGGAAAAGCATGGGGTGAAGTTATTACCAGCAGACTCGGAACATTCTGCGATTTTCCAGTGTTTGCAAGGGGTTCCCGATCAGGGGTTGCGACGGATTTTATTAACCGCTTCTGGTGGGGCGTTTCGCGATTTACCCGTGGAACAGTTATCCACCGTGAAAGTGGCGGATGCCCTCAAACACCCTAATTGGTCTATGGGTCAAAAAATTACCATTGATTCGGCAACGTTGATGAATAAAGGGTTAGAAGTCATTGAAGCCCATTATCTCTTCGGTCTCCCTTATGACCAAATTGAGATTGTGATTCATCCTCAAAGCATTATTCACTCTCTGATTGAGTTACAAGATACCTCGGTTTTAGCGCAGTTGGGATGGGCGGATATGCGGTTACCGTTACTCTATGCTCTCTCTTATCCAGATCGCCTTTACACCGATTGGGAACCGTTAGATTTAGTAAAATCGGGTAGTCTGACTTTTAAAGATCCCGATCATGATAAGTATCCTTGTATGCAGTTGGCTTATAAGGCAGGTCAAGCGGGTGGGTTAATGCCTGCGGTTTTAAATGCAGCCAATGAGCAAGCAGTCAGTTTATTTTTAGAAGAGAAAATCAGCTTTTTAGATATTCCCCGTTTAATCGAAAAAGTCTGCGATCGCGCTGCCGATTACAATACTCAAACTCCTTCCCTAGAAGATATTCTCACCGTTAACCAACAAGCTCGACAAGAGGTTGTCACCGCAGCCCAATCCTTAAAAACAGTAACAGCGTGAATGATTCCCCTCTTTCCGGTTGGTCATTAGATGAACGTGACCCGAAAACAATTCGCTCTTGGTTATCTCAGTGTCAGTGGTTTTATGACCACTATTTTCAAGCGGAGAGCGATGGCTGGGAAAATATCCCAGAAAGCGGTGCTGCTCTCATCGTGGGCTCTCACAATGGAGGGCTTGCTACCCCTGACATGATGATTACCTTATATGACTGGTTTCGTCATTTTGGTATGGAAAGACCCGCTTATGGGCTCATGCACCGTCATGTGTGGGAAGTTTATCGTCCTGTCGCAGAAATGGCGAGCCAACTGGGGGCGATCCGAGCCGATCCCCGAATGGCAATTCCCGCGTTGCGCCGGGGTGCTTGTGTCTTGGTTTATCCAGGGGGAGGACCAGATGTATTTCGTCCGTATTGGGAGCGCGATCGGATTAAATTTTGCGGTCGTAAAGGCTTTATTAAACTCGCCCTACGAGAAAACGTCCCCATTATTCCCGTAGTGTCTTGGGGAGCGCATGAAACCTTATTTGTGTTAGTCGATATTTATGAGCCGATGAAAGCGTTTTTAGAGACCTTTAATCTGCCTTGGCTGTTTAACCTTGATCCAGAAGTGTTTCCGATTTATTTAGGCTTACCTTGGGGAATCTCCTTTGGGCCATTAATGAATTTTCCCCTCCCCGCAAAGGTGCGGGTGCGAGTCTGTCCACCGATTATTTTTGACCGCTATGGGAGAGACTCAGCCCTAGATTCCACTTATGTTCAGCAGTGTTACGATCGCGTTGTCGAACAGATGCAACGGCAACTGAATCAATTAATTGCGGAGTGCAGTTGAACCTGTGGCGGAAGTTGACTCACAGGTGCGGGTTTCATTTCGCCTCGACTGTCGAGGATAAACACCAAAATGAGATAAACTACCGCAATTAAAATTGAAAATGCACCTGTCGCGATCGCGACAATTTTTCCTTTCGTCATGAAACTCACTCGATCCTAGACAGACATTTGACTTTTTCTAGCATATCGTTAAAAGAGCGACTCAAACTCCTGCCTTAAAGAATCGGAATTGGCAACCCGCCCCACCAGTAAACTGTCTTCTTCTACCACAGCTAATTCCTGCTTCCACTGTTGAATCGGCTCTTCTGATTGGAGCCAGAAATTAACAATCTCTGCTAAGACCTGATCCCAATCCCAATCGGGCTTATGGGGAATCATTTTCGTTGCCTTGATTAAGCCATCTAAAGAACAATCATAACTCCCGAGATATGTTTTGCTACGATTTGGTTGGCGAGAAAATTGGTGTTGAAATTGAACAAATTGAGTAATGGGGGTAACACCAATAATATCAAACGTATAAGCCATAACAAATCCATCTAAACTTGTCCATGCTGTGTTTCATATTCTAAACACTGGAAATCAGAAAAGATGGTTTATTTTGAACATTTCTTGAAGAAGGTGAGCCTTCGGGAGATGAGACCGCTACTCAGGTAGGACGGACATCTCACGATGCGGAATCAAGCTCCGCATCCGTGTCCTCACAAGTCCTGTCTGAGCAAGTCACGTCGCAGAACGAAGAATCCAACGCGCTTTAAGCCGTTGCAGTCTCAATTCTTGTTCATTCTGACAAGAGGGGTCAGCAAGGGGAGAATCGCTCCCAAAATGAGACCGACACTGAAACCAAAAGCGAGCAACACCCCAAAGGGAATTTCCACGGATCGAAAAAATAAGAATTGTAGAGAAATAGCGGTAATATTTTGAATAGAGATCACCGCCATGAAAATCATTGCGAAAGCGATTATTAAAAAAGCCAATAGTGTGCTGAGTCTTTGCATTCTTCCTAAGCCAATATGAACTTTGTTTATTGTCAAACCCACTGTCAGGGACTAAGCCCCCCTATAAAATGCTAAATTAACCTATAAAGTGCTTGTACTGATCTCAACCTTGTTGCAAACGAACTCCTAAATCTAGAATCGTGAGTCAGGCTGAACCTTCTCATCTCGAAACCCTCCAAGCCGAAATTGCCCATCTCCAAGGGGAATTACAATTGCGGGATCAACTGGTTGATCAACTTTCCCAAGAGTTATTTCGGCTGGTGAAAGATCCCACTTCTGCTGCATCTCCCCCAGTAGGTGCAGATCCTGAACAATCCCAAATTGAACGCTTAAATGCTCAACTCACTGAAATTGAGGAACAAGTCCAATTTTATCAACAGCAAATCACAACGCGGGATCAAGAAATTTATCAGCTACAAAATACAATCAAAACCTTGATGGCAAAAAATAAAAACTTGGAAAAAATGCTAGAAGATTTACCCGAACTGTACCGTCAAAAATTTGCCCAGCGCCTGAAACCAGTCAAAGAAAAAGTAGAACAATTGCAACGGGAAAATCAGCAACTCCAAGCCCAAGTTCAAACTTTAACGTATCGTTTAACGGTGAGAAATCGTTCCTCTCATGATCAAGATATTGACTTACCTAACTTCCAACAAAGCGATCCGCGCTTGTAGTCACTAAAGATTGTGTTCGGTTTTTCATTTGACCTCGATCTTGGCAGCCATCTAATCTTCGGGGCCCGCGAAGCTACCTCTCCCCACCCTAAACTTCATTTTTGGTTAAGGCTAGTATCACTCATTGTCTCATTACGTTACGGGAATGTATAAGGTTCTAATTATTATTAACGCTCAGCAGGTGTCCAACCAAGGGACAATCCTTTCCACCTCTCCAGCAACTCAGCGCATGAGCGCTGCTTTAAAAGATGCCATTGTTACTGAAACGAAAGAAGAGACAATGGTCAAGATTGTTGCTGCCCATCAACTTTTACATCAAACCAGTTGGTATGATCCTGAAGATCCCTCTTGGATTTGTTGTCCCTTAACCATTGAACTTCCCCCGCAATTTAATTTTCCTAATGCCCAGTTATTCCAAACTTTTCGGGATATTAAAGGGACTCGTAAATGGGTGGAAAAACACTTAAATTTACGAACGGGGAATCAAATTAAGAAAGTGTGGCATGGGAACTATTGGCTTCCCATTGTTTATACGGCAAAAGGCCCCCTTTATGGAGAAGTGATTGGAGAAACTCAACTCCCGAATTGGTTTCGACAACCGATTGATTTTCCAGATGAAAAACGTCAACCTCTCTATCGCTTAGGACATGATTTGCTCTTTGCGTTTACGGCTCAACCTAGCGTCTATTTATTGCAATTTGGCTTTCAAAATGACACCTTGATTTTTGATCGGGTTTGGCCCTTTCCTGCTGCCCCTGCTTTGGCGAGTATTGATGTCCAAAAACCGAATCTCTACGCTTGTTATTGGCAATGTTTAATTCAACAACCGATTCAGGATTTAGTGATTAGTTCTTAGATGAATTTTATTGATAAACTAGAACGCGCGATCGCGCAAAATAATACCCTACTTATCCTAGCGCTTGATCCCAATCCAGAAATGATTCCTCAAGGAGAAAAGGTTGAGGATTGGTTAGCATTGATTATTGAAAAAACACAGGACAAAGTATGTGCTTATAAGCCGACTTTAGGGTTTTATCAAGCAATGGGGGAATCAGGATTCGCACTTTTGCAGAATATTTTACAATTAATTCCTGCAAGAATTCCGATTATTCTAGATGCGAAACATGGCGACTTGAATACTAGCACTCTCGTTGCCAAAACGGTCTTTGAAAAATGGGGAATTGATGGCATCACTATTAATCCTCTCTCTGGACAAGATCAAGCAGCGCCGTTTCTCTTACATCCAGATAAAACTGTTTTTGTTACCTGTCGGACTTCTAACCCCACGGCTTCCATGATTCAAGACTATCCTCATGCCACTTCTCCACTATATTTAGAGTTAGTCAGAGAGGCGCAAAAGTGGGGAACATCGGAACAAGTGGCGTTAGAAATTGGCACAAATGATGCTAATATTCTCAGAACAGTGCGTCAAAATGCCCCAGAACGTCTGATTTTATCTCGTAGTCTTTGGAATTCCACAGAAATTGCCCCTCTCATTGCTGCGGGTCTTAATCATCATGGTAGCGGGTTATTAATTCCCGTTCCCCAAGATTTTTTAAGACAAGAAACTTTAGAAGATTCAATGATTGATCTCAATCAAAATATTAATGCAATTCGTCAAGATGTAGCCAAAAAAGATCAGATCTGTCAAATTTGGACGAGCGATGTTTGTTTCTTAACGGATCATCCTCATCAAGATCTAATCTTACAACTCTATGACCTTGACTGTATTTTGTTTGGCGATTATATCCAAGCCTCTGGTGAAAAATTTCCCTATTATATCGACCTGAGAAAAATTATTTCTCAACCGCAGATTTTCCAACAAGTTTTAAACGCTTATTCGGAAATTCTACAAACGTTAACCTTTGATCGGATTGCAGGAATTCCTTATGGGGCGCTTCCCACGGCAACAGGGTTATCTCTACGGTTACATCATCCCATGATTTATCCCCGTAAAGAAGTGAAAGCCCACGGGACACGACGGGTGATTGAAGGACATTTTGAACTGGGGGAAACGGTCGTGGTGATTGATGATATTTTAATTAGTGGAAAAAGCGCGATCGAAGGGGCAGAAAAAATAGAATCTCAAGGCTTGAATGTAGAAGATATTGTTGTCTTTATTGATCATGAAAAGGGGGTAAAAGATCGCTTGAAAGCCAAAGGATACAATGCTCATTCGGTCTTGAAAATTTCCGAAATTAATCAAACCTTATATGAAGCGGGCAGAATTAGCCCAGAACAATATAAACTCTTGACTCATGAGTAATCTCGAAAGTGTTATTGAACAAAGGCGCGATCGTCCCTAATCTCACCTAAGTAGTAGGGTGGGCATTGCAAACCCTACAGTCTAGTTTGATCGTCCTAGAAATACCTCAAAATTCGGAACATCTACCCAACGCTTTTGTTCGTGGGATTGGTGAGTTAAATCCATCAATAACTGAGAATAAACTCCTTCTCGCAAGGAGGGAGTCATTGGTTTTTGGGTTTGAATCGCTTTTACCCAATGATCCACTAAGCGCAAAACGGGTGCAATTCGCCCTTCTTGATAGACTTTCGGAAAACTGAGATGTTGGGGAATAAAAACTTCTGACAGTTCTTCGCCTGCGGGTGCTGCTAAAAAGCGAAAGCCATGAATATAATCTTTGAGGTTACCACTTCCGAGGACTACTGTTGCGCGATCGCCGTAAATTTCTAGCCAATGTCCGCGCCCTTGATACGCCACTGAACTAATGGTTAATTGACAGGGCGTTCCATCGGCTAATTCTAACATTAACAAGCAAGTATCATCAGAATCAACTGACTTCAGTTTCCCGTCTTCTTTGGGATCTGGGCGTTCTGGAATTGCTGTGGAGAGTACCGCACACAAGCGATTAACCCCACCAAATAACCAATTAATATAATCAAAGGCATGAGACCCCACTGCGCCTAGGGCACCGCCTCCTTTCTCTTTTTGGGCGTACCAACTCCAACTTCCTTCTGGGTTGGCGCGTCTTCCCAGTACCCAGTCAATTTTAACTAACCGCTTTTTCCCCACATAATCATTTTGTAAATATTCGGCTAAAAGTTGCCATTCGGGAACACAGCGAAATTCAAAGTCACTGGCTGCGACGACTCCTTTTTCTCGCGCTAAATGATAGAGTTCTCGGGTTTCTTCCGCGTTTAAGTTGAGGGGTTTTTCGAGGAGAAGATGTTTCCCTGCATTCAGTACCGCTTTTCCCATCTCGTAGTGTAAAAAGGGCGGTGTGGAAATACTAACCGCATCCACATCAGGGAGAGAGAGAATCGTGTCGAGTTGATTACTGGCGTGGGGAATGTCGTTTTCTTGCGCGATCGCGCGGGCTTTGTCTAAGCTGGGATTATATACCGCGACAGGTTTCGTTTCTTCATGAATCTGAAACACAGGGATATGGACTTTTTGTCCAAAGCCAGTTCCGACAATCGCAACGCCTAGGGGTTGATTCCTCATCCTTTCTCCTCAGCAAGACTTCCTGAGGTGATTTTATCGGAAATCAGCTATCTAACGCTACCTTTTCCCAGAATTGCAAACTTGAAAAGATGTTATCTTGGATCGGGCTTATTATTTTCCTTGATCCAAATATGACTCAACCCGAATCCTCCGTAACCCTCGGGGTGAATATTGACCATATTGCTACGATTCGACAAGCGCGACGTACCATCGAACCTGATCCCGTTGCTGCTGCGGTATTAGCCGAACTTGGTGGCGCGGATGGGATTACTGTGCATTTACGAGAAGATCGTCGCCACATTCAAGATCGCGATGTTCGTCTGTTGCGAGAAACGGTACAATCTCATTTAAACTTAGAGATGGCTCCCACTGACGAAATGGTTGCCATTGCTTTAGACATTAAGCCTGATTATGTCACCATTGTCCCAGAAAAACGGGAAGAAGTCACGACCGAAGGCGGGCTAGATGTTGCAGGTGATTTATCTCGAATGACCCGAATCGTAGAAAAGTTACAAGATGCTGAGATTCCTGTTAGTTGGTTTATCGACCCTGATTCAACGCAAATTCAAGCAGCAGCCGATACGGGGGCGAAAATTATTGAACTGCATACCGGAAGATACGCGGAAGCCAAAACCGAAGCCAGTCGAGAGAAAGAATTAAATCAATTAAAAACCAGCAGCGATCGCGCTCTCTCTCTGGGGTTACGGTTAAATGCAGGACACGGCTTAACCTATTATAATGTTTCTCCTGTTGCTGCGATTCCAGGGATGGAAGAACTGAATATCGGTCATAGTATCATCAGTCGGGCGGTCTTGGTAGGATTAGAAAGAGCCGTCCGTGAAATGAAGTCACTCATCAAACAGTAAGGAAACGATGCAAACTTATTACTACGTTTTAGCCAGCCAGAAATTTCTGTTAGAAGAAGAACCGTTTCAAGAAGTCTTAGAAGAACGGTATCGTTACTACAAAGAACATAACAAAGAAATTGACTTTTGGTTAGTCAAACAACCTGCTTTTTTAGAAGCTCCCAGTTTGAAATCCGTTAAGGAAAAATGTCCCCAGCCTTCCGTTGCTGTGATTTCCACGGATGTTAATTTCATTAACTGGTTAAAGTTGCGTTTGGAATTTGTTCTTACGGGAAATTTTCAAGCCCCATCAGATGAAATTCCAGAACCCCTCGCCTCTTTAGAAGCAGAAGCCACTGCTTAATTTAATTCTTTGAGGTTGGATCGCATCTTATCAAATCCAGCCTCTTTTTTAATCAGTAATCAGTAATGGTCAGTGACCAGTGACTAATGACCAATGTACAGACATTCCATGGAACGTCTCTACCTAATAACCAATAACCAATCATGTTTAATCCCCGAAAGATTGAAGCCTACTTTGAATTATGCCTCTGGAAATTTCGCTTGTTTACACTAATTCCAGTTCTTTTCGGGTTGCTCAGCACGCTGAATTTTTTTGTTATCGGTAGTTTAGAAGTAGTAGAAGGAATTCTTTATAGCTTCCAAGCCGACTATCAAGAAGATGGGGCATTTATTGAGGTGATCACGAAAGTAGTAGGCGGAATTGATCATTATTTGATTGGAATTGTTTTATTGATTTTTAGTTTCGGAATTTATGAATTATTTATCTCCGAAATTGATGTTCGCTTTCAGTTTCAGGAAGTCAAGATCTTACAAATTGAGAATCTCGATCAACTCAAACATAAAATTCTACAAGTTATCATCATGGTCATGGTGATTAGTTTTTTTAAGAAAGCACTTTCGATGGAGATTAAAACAATGCTCGATCTGCTGTTATTTGCAAGTGCTGTGTTGTTAATTGCAGTCAGTAGTTATTTACTCCATCTGCAATCCAACAATAATCCTCTAATTCGCTCTGCTCCGCAAAAACAACAAAAAAACGATCACAACCAAGGTTGAGCCAACCGCGCGATCGCGCTCCCTAAAACAACTCCCATCTTACTCGAACAAGCACAAGAAACTGGTGTCAAACCAAGCCATTGAATTTTCAGGATCCAGTCAATAATTGGCGTTGGGATTATATCTAGTGAACTTAAAAAAAACTGTACATTCTATACAAAATTAACGCAGTCTTCTCAAGTTCTTCACATTTCTTCTCTACAGTGACGTTACAGATGAAACAATCTAGGAGTTATTAAAGATGGAAGATCAACTACTCGATGCCATTCCAATTAATGATGAGTCTGTCGAGGCTGATTCTCAAGCCGAAGCTGGACCTAATCAAACTGAGGATATGGATATTGATATGGAGACCTCTGAAGATGAGGAACCAACGCCAACTCCTGAAGAACCTGAAGAACCTGAACAGCCTGAACCACCACTCGGTGAACAGCCTGAAGAACCTGAACCACCGATAGCTGAACAGCCTGAAGAACCTGAAGAACCTGAGCAGCCTGAGCCACCAGTCGGTGAACAGCCTGAAGAACCTGAAGAACCTGAACAGCCTGAACCACCAGTCGGTGAACAGCCTGAAGAACCTGAAGAACCTGAGCAGCCTGAGCCACCAGTCGGTGAACAGCCTGAACAGCCTGAAGAACCTGAACAGCCTGAGCCACCAGTCGGTGAACAGCCTGAAGAACCTGAAGAACCTGAACAGCCTGAACCACCAGTCGGTGAACAGCCTGAAGAACCTGAAGAACCTGAGCAGCCTGAGCCACCAGTCGGTGAACAGCCTGAACAGCCTGAAGAACCTGAACAGCCTGAGCCACCAGTCGGTGAACAGCCTGAACAGCCTGAAGAACCTGAGCAGCCTGAGCCACCAGTTGGTGAACAGCCTGAACAGCCTGAAGAACCTGAACAGCCTGAACCACCAGTCGGTGAACAGCCTGAACAGCCTGAAGAACCTGAACAGCCTGAGCCACCAGTCGGTGAACAGCCTGAACAGCCTGAAGAACCTGAACAGCCTGAGCCACCAGTCGGTGAACAGCCTGAAGAACCTGAACAGCCTGAGCCACCAGTTGGTGAACAGCCTGAAGAACCTGAAGAACCTGAACAGCCTGAGCCACCAGTCGATGAACAGCCTGAAGAACCTGAAGAACCTGATGAAGGTGGCGGACAACCCAATGTTTCTTTTGGTACTATCGGTGATGACGACTTCTCAGAAATTGATGTTCCAGACGCAGTCCCAGGAGATAGTTCAATACTCTTTACAGGGGCAGGTAACGATTTTATCAATACTGTTGGTAATCCACTCAGTAATACCGTTTACGCTGGCTCTGGAGATGACATTTTAATTGCAGGGAATGAGGATCGTTTCTTTGGTCAAGCTGGTGATGATCAATTCTTTATCACCGATCAAGGAGATAACATCCTTAACGGTGGTGCTGGAACCGATACCTTTAACCTAGCGAATGCAGAACTTCCTAGCGGAATCAATACTGTCAGCGACTTTACACAAGGTGAAGACATTATTGGCATTAATGGTTTTGAGGATCTCACTTTTGAAGATCTGAGCCTAACTCAGTCTGAAAACGACACCATTCTGGGCTTATCGGGTCAGGATTTTGCAACTTTATCTGGAGTTGAAGCAGACACTCTTGAGGCTGATGATTTCGTATTTGGTTAAATCATTCTGCTAAATTGTTTAATCTTTCATTACCAGACGTTTAAAGTTTTCATTTCATCCTTCACTTTGTGTGGAGGATTTTTTTGATGGCTTAGAAATTTTCGGACCTCGAATCCTCGCGCTTTCTGTGCTATCCTTCCTCAATCCGCGATCGCGCTCGATTGAGGACTGTCGCACTTTAGTTGAAGGCGTAACAGCTTACAGCAAATTAACCTTTGGCGGGAGAGGATGTCAAAGCCAAGGTTGAGCTAGCAGCGCGATCGCGATGCCAAGAATAACCCCAACGATGACTTGTAAGGGGGTATGTCCAAGGAGTTCTTTCAGTTTCTCCTCATTAAAATCCTTGTGTTCTTGAAACAGTTCATCAACAATTTGATTCAGCAACCGAGCTTGTTTCCCAGCTGCTTGTCGCACCCCAGCAGCATCAAACATGACAATAATGGCAAACAGCAGCGCGATCGCGAAATCGGTACTTTCCCAGCCTTCTCGAATCCCGACACCAGTAGCCAGAGAGGCAACTAAAGCAGAATGAGCACTGGGCATTCCCCCCGTTGTAAACAACGATCGCGCATCAAATTTTCCTTCACGGAGGAATTCAATCACCAACTTGAGTCCCTGGGCAACTAAGCAAGCAATCAGGGAAACCCAAAGCAGATGATTTTCAACGATACTGGCAAAGTTTTCCATGATTAATTCTTGCGATTAGCAATTAATTGCGCGATCGCCTGTAACGCCATAGCGGAATCGCCATAAGAAGCAAGTTCTGCACAAGCAGCTTCGGTTAACTCATCGGCTTTTGCTTTTGACGCTTCTAGCCCTAACAACCGAGGATAAGTAGCTTTATCGGCTTCGAGATCTTTCCCTGCTGTTTTACCGAGTTCTTCTTGGGTAGCAGTAATATCCAGAATATCGTCAACAATCTGGAAAGCTAAACCAATATCATAAGCATAGCGAGATAAGCGCCCTAAATCTTCCTCAGTTGCTCCCCCTAATATTGCCCCACTGACCACACAGGCTTCTAATAACGCTCCAGTTTTATGGGTATGAATATAGTTGAGCGTTTCGAGATTAATATCTGGATTTCCCTCAGAGGCTAAATCCACCACTTGACCGCCAACTAACCCAGTTGCGCCCACAGCATGACCTAATTTCGAGACAACTTTTAACACGGCAGCTGGTTCAACCCCTTGGGTATAAGTCGCAATATACTCAAAGGCATAAGCGAGTAACCCATCCCCAGCTAAAATCGCAATATCTTCACCAAACTTCTTATGATTCGTGAGTTTTCCGCGACGATAATCATCATTATCCATCGCTGGTAAATCGTCATGAATCAATGACATGGTGTGAATCATCTCTAAGGCACAAGCGGTGGGCATCGCCATTTCAATGCTTCCCCCCACTAACTCGCAGGTGGCTAAACATAAAATCGGGCGTAACCGTTTTCCGCCCGCTAACAAAGAGTAGCGCATGGCTTCGTAGATTTGAGGCGGTTCGCCCACCCGCAACGATTGATCTAGAGCTTTTTCCACAATCGCTTTTCGGGCTTGGAGATAGCTATCGAGATCAAAGGCTAGAGTTTGCTTACAAATCGATTGATCAGTCATTGTCATGGTTTGGGTTTGGGTGAAGAATAGTTCTTGGGTTGCAACTCGATTTTATATTTTACGGGTCAAGGGGGGCTGTTTTAAAAACAACGCTGTTCAAAACTTGCCACGGTATTTTCTAGCAGGATGGCAACGGTCATCGGTCCCACTCCCCCTGGAACAGGAGTGATATAACTGGCAATCTTCTCGACTTCAGGATAATCAACATCCCCAGTCAAGCGCACTTTCCCATCTTCTCCTTCAATGCGGTTAATCCCAATATCAATGACCACTGCACCTGGTTTGACCATATCGGCTGTAATCAAATTGGGTTTTCCCACCGCAACACATAAAATATCGGCTTGTTGGGCAAGTTCTTTTAATTCTTCAGGGGGCGTGTAAATATGAGCAATGGTTACAGTAGCATTAGCTTCTAGTAACATTAAGCCTAAAGGTTTTCCCACTAGGCTGCTGCGCCCAATAACCAATGCTTTTTTGCTGGTAACGGAAATATTATAGGTTTCTAATAACCGCATGACTCCAGCAGGGGTACAACTTCTAATTCCGGGTTCTTCCCGCGCTAAACGTCCTAAATTATTGGGATGCAAGCCATCGACATCTTTATCGGGCGTGATTTGATAGATCACTTGCGGTGCATCTAAATGTTTAGGAAGCGGGAGTTGCACTAAAATCCCATCAATCTCTGGGTCTTCATTGAGTTCATGAATGGTTGCTTCCAGTTCGGCTTGGGTAATGTTGGCTGGAAAATGTTTCCCAAAGGAAATAATGCCAACTTTTTCGCAGGCTCGTTTTTTGTTACGGACATAAACTTCACTTGCTGGATCATCTCCCACCATAATCACGGCTAAGCCAGGAGAGCGTCCCACCTGAGCCTTGAGTGTTTCAATCCGCTGTTTGAGTTCCCCTTGAGTCTGCTGAGCAAGGGCTTTTCCGTCTAATCGCTGCGCCATTTGAGAGGTCATTGCAAAATTGATCAAAATGGAGGACACTCTATGATAGTTTCTCAGATTTTGTGCCATTTGAAACTACGGATCTTGTGCCAGTATTATCTCGATTGCTCGGTAGGAGTCTGGTCTTAGTGTTACTTGGACTGACCGCTTGTGTGGAAAAAACGCCCCTCCCAACTCCCATCGCTGAATTAGATCGTAAAATGGGAACATCTGTTTATGTGCAAGGAATCGTGCGCGATCGCGCTCCTTTGCTCAATCAAACCGCCTACCAACTCCAAGACGACACTGGACAAATTTGGGTTATCACCACTGATTCTGCACCAGAAAGTGGTCAAACCGTGACCATTCAAGCCAAAATAAAGTCAACATCAATTGTTCTCCACCAGCAACGCGCTCAGGAACTTTATTTACAAGAAGTGCAAACGCTTCCATAATCCCTGACCCCACTAGGATGATTTCCTCTTTTCATCATAATTTAAGTTTCAATTGTAATCTGGGTTGAGAACGCACCTGATCGGAAAAAGACAAGACAATATGAATCAAACCTCCTGCCACCGCTTAAAAAAATACGTTCGCTCAGCAACCCTCGCGGGAACGATCATGAGTGTTTCTTGGCTGATGCCAAGTATTACCTTACCTGCTGCAGCGAGTCTCACCGAAAGTCCGAAAACCGTTGTTGATGAAGTTTGGCAAATTGTCAATCAAAGTTATGTTGATCCCGAATTTAACCATGATGATTGGGAAACGACCCGAGAGGAACTTTTAGAACGGAACTACACTTCTAAAGCGGAAGCCTATCGCGCTATACGCAAAGCACTCAATAAACTGAATGACCCCTACACGCGCTTCCTGAATCCTGAAGAATATGAATCCTTAACCAACCAAACCTCAGGAGAATTATCGGGGGTCGGTTTGCGCCTTGAAATTAATGAACAAAATCAATCTTTAACCGTGGTTGAACCCATTCCTGATTCTCCCGCAGCAGCAGCAGGAATTCAAGCGGGAGATGAAATTGTTGCTATTAATGGTCAACCCACGGCTTTGTTAAGTTTAGAGCAAGCCTCAGAGTTAATTCGCGGTGAGTCGGGAACTGAGGTGAAACTGCAACTGTCTCGCCGTGGAAAAGGCTTATTTGCTCTCACCCTCACTCGCGCTCAAATTGAGTTACCCAGAGTAACTTATGAACTACGAGAAACCGAGGAAACTCGCGTCGGTTATATCAAGGTGAAAGAGTTTAGTTCCCACGCAGCAGAACAAATGCGAGAAGCGATTCTTGATCTCAAAGAACAAAAGGCTGAAGCCTATGTGCTTGATTTACGCAATAATCCAGGGGGATTGCTCTACGCCAGTATTGAAATGGCAAGAATGTGGTTAGAACAAGGGGCGATTGTTTCTACTGTGGATCGCACGGGTGGCGATCGCGATTTTCAAGCCAATCGCACCCAACTCACGGATCGCCCCTTAGCCGTTTTGGTTAATGGGAATTCCGCTAGTGCCAGCGAAATTCTGGCGGGAGCACTTAAGGATAACAACCGAGCAGTGATTGTTGGCAGCCCAACTTATGGCAAAGGAACGGTGCAATCGGTCAATTCTCTTTCTGATGGCTCAGGGATTGCGGTGACAGTTGCTCGCTATTATCCTCCCAGTGGCACGGATATCAATAAAAAAGGGATTGAACCCGATATTAAAACCAGTTTAGAGCGCAGTGACCAGTTGCGGTTATCAGCGAATCCAGAGTTACAAGGGACTCAACAAGATCCTCAATTTGTCCGCGCGATCGCTGCTCTCAATCAACGGCTCGGTAAGACGACTCTGGAGGCCACCTCCTTTTCCCTCGACTCAGGGAATCATTTAGAAGTGGATTAAATCAAACGAATCAGTTTTAGCCCTATTTTATCGTAGGGTGGGCAATGCCCACCCTACAAGACTACAAGACACTCTTTAGACGGAAACATCGCCCAATTCTTCGACCACACCGCCTTCGATGCCTTCTTCTGCTTCACCTTCTTCTGCGGGGGGTTCTTCGGTTTTACCTTCGACAATGGTTAAAACAGTACGCTCAGGATCATCACTGGCGGTAACGCCTTCGGGTAGCTTTAACTCGCTAATGTGGAGGGTTGTTCCGATGGGCATTTCGGTAACATCAATATTGATCACTTCTGGAATTTGACTCGGAGGACATTGAATCGTTAATTCCGTGATAATTTGCTCTAAGAGTCCGCCTTCTCTAACGCCTTCAGCTTCCCCTTCTAAGTGTACGGGAACGACAACTTCCACGCTATCTTGACCCGCGACAGCAAAAAGACTGACGTGATAGATATCGGGTCGCCAAGGATGTTTTTGCACTTCCCGAATTAAAGCGCGTCCTTTCCAAGAGGTTTCGGGAACATTCACTTCCACTAGGGTATTATTTACAGACGCATTTTTCAGCAGGATTTCCACATCTTTGGCTTTTGCCACCAAAGACATCGATTCTGCGCCTTTATGACCGTATAAAGCAGCAGGAATTAACCCGTCACGACGCAACGCTCTCGGTTTACTCCCTTCGGGTCGAGTTTGACATTCAAATTTAACAGTGGTTGTCATGGTTTCTTGTTCAGTAAGTAGGTGTTCAGATTAAAAATCAGCAATTAGTTGCCAAAAGGAGATGTAGAAGACTCATGGGGTTGGTGCGCGATCGGTGTGCCATTCTCATCGAGAAGCGCCCGTTTCGGTCCGTGAATGGGATCTTCGACGATAATGGTTTGGTCACGACTTGCTCCCAAGGAAACGATCGCGATGGGAACTTCCATTAATTCCGCTAAGAATTTCAGATAATTCAGCGCAGCTTTCGGCAAGTCTTCCAAATTGCGACAGCTTGCTGTTGATTGTTGCCAACCAGGTAAAGTTTCATAAATCGGTTCGCAACGAGCAAAGCGCAAGGCACTACTGGGGAAATTCTCACAACGCACCCCATCAATATTATAGGCAACACAGACTTTAATTTCAGCAAGGGTATCGAGGACATCGAGTTTGGTAATCGCGAGACAGTCCATGCCGTTGATGCGGACGGCATAACGTCCAATGACCGCATCAAACCAACCGCAACGGCGACGGCGACCTGTGGTTGTGCCAAATTCTGCACCGCGATCGCAGAGTTCTTGCCCTAAATCTCCGTCTAATTCTGTGGGAAACGGGCCTTCTCCCACACGGGTGGTATAGGCTTTTGCGACACCAATCACGCGATCAATCATGGTCGGACCGACCCCTGCACCAATGCACGCCCCGCCAGCTACAGGATTGGAAGAAGTGACATAGGGATAAGTGCCATGATCTAAATCTAACAGTGTCCCTTGCGCCCCTTCAAATAAAATATTGCGTTTTTTCTTAATCCCTTCATCAATTTTGAGGGAACTATCCACAACATGAGGACGTAACCGTTCCGCATAGCCGAGATATTCCTCAATTACCGCTTTTGGTTCTAATGGGGGCAGATCATATAATTTTTCTAAAAGGACGTTTTTATAGTTGATTGTCCATTCTAATTGTTCCTCAACTTGATCGCGATTCATCAAGTCCAAAATGCGGATTCCAGTACGTTCTGATTTATCCGCATAAGTCGGACCGATCCCGCGTCCAGTCGTCCCAATTTTTTTACTGCCCCGTTTTTGCTCTGATCCTTGATCAATAAGCCGATGATAGGGCATTGTCACATGAGCAGTTTGGGAAATCATTAGATTTTCCGTTGAAACATTCAGTGCTGCGAGTTGGTCTAACTCTTCGATTAGCACTTGGGGATCAATCACTGTTCCCGAGCCAATGATACATTGGGTTTCTGGATATAAAATTCCAGAGGGAATCAGATGTAGTTTAAAGGTTTGATCTTTAACAACGACGGTATGTCCAGCGTTGACCCCTCCTTGGTAGCGAACAACGATATCGGCTGACTTACTAAGCAAGTCAGTAATCTTACCTTTACCTTCGTCGCCCCATTGGGCTCCAATTACAATAACGTTAGCCAAGAGTTCTCTTTATTTTTTCTAATGGGCTACAGTTTTCAGCAATGACCAGCCATAAATCTGCTTGCCTCACTGGGATTTTCTCCTCGTGGGAATGTCACAGGGATTTCTTGACCTAGAGATTTGAGTCTAGGAAATGGCTGACAAACTACAATATTTATCACTTAAACTAGGAATTGTCAATTCTTATTTAGAAGCTCGTTAGTTATTTTAAGGGGAGAGTTCTCGTGGCACTGTATGCAGAATTACATCGTCATTTAGGCGGATCGGTTGTTCCTCGGGTGTTGTGGCGTTATTTTCAACGACGAGATACCGCAAAAGCAGAACCATTTGAGGATTATTCGGAATTTGAAGATTTTTACACCCGCCCTCGTAATACTTTAGAAGAATATTTAGAATTACACACTTTAGTGGAAAGTGTCCAAACGCCCGAAACTTTACCTTATTTTATCTATCGCTTGATTAGGGGAGCTTATGTGTTTGAAAACCTGGCTTATCTTGAATTACGCTATACCCCTTATTTACGCACTGATGAAAGTCTAGATCCGTCTCAACGCATTGATCAGATGCGGGATATTGTGAAAATTGTGGGAGAAGCTAGCAAAGTTGGGGAATATCCCATCATTACCAGTCAGATTCTCTGTATGCACTCTCGGTTGTCTTATGAGGTGAATCGGGCGATTATTGATTTAGCTGCGGATCATCCTGAATATGTCTGTGCGGTGGATTTGGCGGGAGGCGATGCCCTGTATGCTGAGCGATTAGATGAATTAAAAGGATTGTATCAGTATGCGCGATCGCGCGATTTAAAAACAACGGGTCATGTCTTTGAAACCAGCGATGGCTTATACCCCGATCTTTTGCCCTATTTAATGCGGATCGGTCATGGCATTCAAATCCCCCTCAAATACCCCGAACTGCTCCCACAATTGGCAGAATGGGGGCAATGCTTAGAAGTTTGTCCCACCACCTACACGAAAACGGGGACTTTAGATAATCTCTCGCAACTGAAAACCGTATTTGATCGTTGCTTTGAAGCGGGGGTTGATATCGCCATTTGTACCGACAATGCGGGCTTACACAATGTTCGGTTACCGTTTGAATACGAAAATCTGCTGACCCTTGATGTGATCAACTTTGAACAACTGCAAGCCTGTCAAGAAGCTGCTTTTCGCCATGCTTTTGCTTGGCCCTATAGTCAACCGCCAGCGTCGTTGTTAACAGGATTATTACAAGGACGTTATGACAACAGTTAACCTAGAACCCCCGCTCAATTGGTAGCAAACATAGAAAAAATAAATCCAATTCCTGTTAAAAATACGCCGACTAAACTTAAAACTATCGGCGGTTTTCCCGAAGTTTGAGTTTTAACTAGGCTCGTAGCATAGACACTTGCTAAACAGGTAACAAGACTAACACTAGGAACCGCATAAATTGACCAACTTTCTCCAGCCCGCCAAGGAATGATCAACAGCAATAGCATCGTTAATCCTGTTACTAAAAAGCCAGAACCAGCGACTTTCATCAAAGCAAGAATCAAAACCTGCAAGTTAGAATCTAGTTCTGACCAAGATGAACCAAGAGCTTGGCTATGATAGGGCATAAATTGTTTTTTCATTAAATAAATCACACCAAAAGCTAAGAAAATCAGGGCGACGATGGTATAACAAATTAAGGAAATTAAAAATAAGTTAGGCATCAATTACTAGCTTACTCTCTGCCTGATGAGATGAAAAAATGAAAGTTAGAGCGAAGCAAGTTCGCTCCAACGCAATCAAAACTTATGAAATATTGGAAGTAAGAGAAGTTGTCACTTGATGCTGTTGAGAAGAGTCTTTTTTAGCATCTTGAGTGGCTTTGACTTTTAAGTATTCTTCTAATTGCGCTTCAATTTTCTCGCGGACTAATTCTCGATAGGCTAAGAAATGTTCTCCGAGGGCGCAAAAAGACAGATAACTTGCCCATAGTTTGGGTTTCGCGCGATAAATATGGAAGAGATATTTCCAGAATGTCCAACGAGTTTTACGCACAATCCCTTGTCGCCAGAAAATCAGCAACATGGCACGTAAGGTAACAAAATCAATTTTTCGTGAGGGACGTTTATGTTTCGGTTCGCCAATGCTGAGATATTGATTATAAGCGCGATCTAAATAATTTTGGGGATCGTACAATTCCCAGAAGGCTTCCACATACTCTTTAGCAATCTCTTCAATAGGACGAGTGGGGACAAAGTTCATTAATGTGGTTTGATTAATATCAGCCCCTTGATCTAACAAGCGTCCTTCTTTTTCTAAACGATGCCACAGTGCGGTATCAGGTAGGGCTTGCAGCATACTAAATAATGCCAGTGTAATCGGAGTATTTTCGACAAAATTAATAATCCGTTTTCCAGCGTCTGGTTTTTCGCCATCAAAGCCAATAATGAATCCTGCGGTGACTCGTAACCCGTGACGCATAATCGTTTTGACGGCTTCTGATAAGGGGTCACGAGTATTTTGATGTTTCTTGGTCAAAACTAGACTGTCTTCGTCTGGGGTTTCAATACCTAAAAAGACGGAATTAAAGTTAGCCTCGACCATTAAATCCATTAATTCAGGATCTTGGGCTAAATCAACGGATGCTTCTGTATTCAGGGTGAAAGGATAGTTATGTTCTGCCATCCAGATTTTTAACTCTCGCAATAGCAGTTTCACATTCCGTTTATTACCAATAAAGTTATCATCGACAACAAAAATACTTCTTGTCCAGCCTAGTTCATAGAGTCGTTCCAATTCTGCAATGAGTTGCGTCGGGGTTTTTGTGCGCGGTTTGCGCCCATATAGAACAATAATGTCGCAAAATTCACACTGGAAGGGACAGCCCCGAGAAAACTGTACCGACATATTATCGTAGGCTTGGAGATCTAGTAAATCATAGCGAGGAATGGGAGTTTGGGTAACATCAGGTTTCTCATCCGCTCTAAATTTACCACTGCTTTCGCCACGTTCAAGCGCTTCTACAAACTGGGGTAGGGTAATTTCCCCTTCATCAAGAATTAAATAGTCAGCCCCTGTTGCTTCTGCTTCTGCGGGGAGGGCTGTTGGGTAGGGTCCCCCCACAGCAACGGGTTTACCGTATTGTTTAGCCGTCTGAATTTGGGTGTTAAAGTCTTCTTTTTGCACGATCATGGCGGAAACAACAACCAGATCCGCCCATTCCCATTCGGTCGCAGTCACCTCCCGCAAATTACAATCAACTAGGTGAAACTCCCATTCTTGAGGAAGAATTGCAGCAACAGTAATTAATCCTAAAGGGGGTAAGAAGGTTTTACGGTTAACGAGGGCTAAAGCCTCTTCAAAAGACCAGAAACTTTTGGGAAAACGGGGATAAACGAGTAATACACGCATGAAGGAAGTATTATTGATTTATTTGAAGGATTCCCCTCTAGATAACATAAAATTCTTCGTTAAGCCAACTTTTTTTGCAATTATCAACAAATTGTTTCTTGATCAATTGAGAGACAAGGTGAGTCGGCAGATGTTATTCGTTTGTCCTTTATTATTAGTTACTGTAACTGGTGTCCCACAGAACTAAGAACAAATAACCAAGAACAAATAACAAAAAATTAAGATTTGAGTTGCTGAATTTTATCTTGAAAGTAGTCTTCTTGATAGTTTAAAGATCGCGCAAATTCAAGGGCTTTTTGATAGGCCGATCGCGCTGGTTCAGGCTGATGATTGTCCTGATAAATCTCACCAATTTTATCGTAAGTCATCATTAAACCATAATGATCATAAGATTGTTGTTGGACAATTAACAGTTGCTCGTAAATTTCCAAAGTCGCCTGAAGAGAACCTTGATTCTGATACAATTGGGCTAAGTTTTCTAGAGCCATTGCAGCGATCGCGTATTTTTGTTGAGAACGTGCAATTCTAAACGCTTCTTGATAGGTGGTACTGGCTTGATCGAACTGCTGGAGCGTGACATAATCTTCACCTAAAGAAACCATAATCGCAGGGAGTGCTTGCTCATTATTTTGCCGTTGATAAAGTTCAATTAAATGCTGCTTGGTTTCAATTCCTGCTTGGGGATTTTCCGCTTGTTCGTACCAAGTTTTCAGTTGTTTTAAGTAGTTAATGATTACTATCGTATTCTCTGCGGGTTTGGCTTGGGCTAAGAGTTTTTCGTAAGCATCTGCTGCTTCTTGATAATGAAATTGATCGGCATGGAGTTGAGCAATTTTTTCGAGTAAAGTAGTGGGGTTGTTGCTGTTTTCTATTAATCCTTGATACAGCGCGATCGCGCCGTCAAGTTCTCGCATTTGTTCATAGTTTTCAGCAAGAGTTGCTAACAACTCAGAATTATTATTTTCTCGTGCCTTTTCTTCAATGACTCTTAACCGTTCCCGAATATTCCGAAAGTCAGCAGAACGATTTTCTAACCATGCGATTTCTCCCACTCGCCCTAATGCTTGTACTTCTTCAGGGAAATCAAGTTTCTGACGCAACCGTAATTCTCGATACCAAACCTGAAAGGCGCGTTCAATTTTTCCTTGTTGATAATTCTCTCGCGCTTGTTGATTCAATCCATCTAGGGCTTCTTTTAAGCGGAACTTTTCCAGAGGACTTAAAGGGCGTTGAACAGGAGTTTTCGGAAGCAGTGGATCATCAAACTTCTCAACTTGTAAAGGATTTTTGAACGGGGGTTGTGCTTTAATTGGAATCGCTAGACTTAGAGAAAAACTTACTGTTAAACTGGCGATTAATCCCTTCCAAAATAATATCTTTTTGTTCATAGTTTTCTCGATATCTATCATTAGGCGAGTCAAGAACTCCCCATTTATCTAATAGCAAAGCTACCCCTAGCGTTAAAATGCCACCGACGACAATTCCTGTCACAATCAGGCTAATATAAAAACGTTGTAATAATCGTAAATTTTCTTTCCCCTGTTGGGTCAAAGGTTGTGAGGATTTTTTTTCAGAAAAATTGTCTGCTAAATCAGGATCATTCTCGTCACGAAAGGGCCATTGCATGGAAGGACGAGAACCATTGTGATTATAACGCGAGTCATCATGATGATTATTGTTATACATAGTTATTTGTTATTAGTCATTAGTCACTGGTCACTGGTCACTGGTCACTGCTTGATAGAGGGTATTGCGTTCTTGGTAAGGACGGTTAACAGAGGCGATCGCGCGTTGCAAATCGGATACCCCAAGACAAGTTCCGCCTTGCGCTCCTGCCATCGTGGTAATATGTTCTTCCATCAATGTTCCTCCCAGATCATTACAGCCCCAATTCAGTGCTTTTGTCGCACCTAAAAGTCCCAGTTTAACCCAACTCGGTTGATGATTGGGAATCCATTGTCCGAGGTAGATTCTCGCCACTGCGGTTAAGAGTAACGCATCTTCTAAAATCGGTTGATCTCGCCCGACTCGTTGGCGTAGAGGTTTCGGGGCTTCTTGTCCCACAAACGGCAGTAAAATAAACTCAGTAATGCCAGCAGGATAATTATTATTAATTGCAATTTCTTGCAGCGATCGCAGCTTTTCTAAATGCTGAATTTGCTGTTGTGGGGTTTCAATATGCCCTGATAGCATTGTGCTGGTAGTAGGCATTCCCAAGCGGTGGGCGGTACTAACAATATCTAACCAAGTTTGGGTATTAATTTTTTCAGGACAAATGATCTTGCGAGCGCGATCGTCTAGAATTTCAGCAGCAGTTCCAGGCATCGACCCCACGCCAGCAGCTTTTAATTCCGCAATCACGGTTTCATAGCTGATACCATCTTCTCGGGCGATAAACTGCACTTCTTGGGGGGAAAACGCATGGAGATGGAGTAGCGGGAACTCCGCTTTTATCGTTTTTACTAACTGCTTATAATATCCCAAACTAGAACCGTTAATCTTTGCCCTTGGATTGAGTCCCCCTTGCATACAAATTTCCGTTGCGCCTCGTTCCACTGCATTGGCACATTTCGCTAAAATCTCCTCAAAATTAAGCCAATATGCCCCGTCTGTATTTTCATCTCTACGAAAGGCACAAAAACTACAATGTTGCTCACAAATATTCGTAAAATTAAGATTGCGATTGACAACATACGTCACCGTCTCCCCGATTTGTTTTTGACGCAGGAAGTTGGCAGTGTCTCGAATTGCCTCTTTCACTGTGGGATCAGTTTGACGCAGTAAGACTTCACCCGCTTCAGGAGACAGTTGTTCTTGATTTTGGGCTTGCTTGAGGATGGTGTCTCGTTCTGTAGAAATCACACTAATTTTTCGGATAGATGATTGGTTTCGATTCTAGCGATCAAAATTCTTTTTTGACAGCTTCTGGAACACCTACCGCGGAGCGACCTGCTAATTTGCGTAAGTTTTGCAAGCGTACTAATTCCGAAAAGCTAAGATTATTTCTCGCTTCAATTTCTGCGATTTTTTCAATGCTACTTAACAAGGCTTTTGCTGCATCTTCTAGATCATAACCTCGTCTTTGAGCGACTTTAACCGCTGCTTCATCAGCATCTAATTCGGTTTGTACACTACGAGTTTTTCGCCAAATTTGACTCCCTGCTAAAATCGCTAGACCTCCACTGACGAGCAAACCAATGGCATCACCTTGTCCCGCTTCTACCCCTGCACCAATCAAGCCTGCAACTACCACACCTTGATACAAATCAGGCTTAAACCATTTAATTCCTGTTACCCAACAGACTGCTCGTAATAAGGCTAAATCTCGTTCTCCCCGCGAGAGATCACTCCACAAGTCGAAGTTAATATAAATAGACCGCGCTCCTTGCTGCCAGGGCATCGGAAAAGGGGTTTCTATCAGACGAGACTGCTGGGGCTTAGGAACAATCTTAGTGTACATCCGCCCCGATGCTGGCATTAAGTCGATTAAATGACGAACTTCATCTTGATCTGCGTACATGGTTCAGGTTCGCTGAAAGGGCTTTGTAACATTTATATCATATAGTCATTTGTTATTTGTTCTTGGTTATTTGTTCTTTGTTCACACTCTCTCCTTGTCTCCCACTTATCCTTAACCGCAAAATTTCGTGAGTTCAGTCTCTTCTCAGGATAAGGCTCTAACTTGGAAGGGGTAAGCGTTCAACTTTTCAATTTCTAATGACCCGACTCCAATCTTTGCCCAGTAAACTTCATCGTGCCTTTAAGGCTTGGAATCCGCGATCGCTGCGTTTTCGTCTCACCATTGGCATTGCGACAGTATCAGCAGTCGGTTTGGGTGGCGTGGCAATCTGGTTGGGTTGGAGTATGAAGCAAATTCTGATCGCAGCGCACAAAGAAAATATTGTGTATTTGGCGGAACGAATGCCTCAAGATATCGAGATTTATCAGGAGATGTATGCGCCACAGGAAGCAATGCAAAAAGCAGTGCAGAATTTGAGTCGCGATCATGTTTTTCTGTGGATTGAAAACGAACAAGACCAATTAATTGCTCGTACAGACGGTTTAGACTCACCGCATCCGTTACCTGTGTCCCCGCAACTATCGATTTTTCCCTTTTCTGGGGTTGATGTGTCGCAGGTGGAGGATCGCTATTGGGTACTGTGTGCCAACGCCTTGGTTGTCAATCAGCAAACGGTGGGAAAACTGTATATTGCTCAAGATATTAGTCCTGATCAAATCATGTTTGTTCAGATGATTAGAAACTTAGGGCTAGCAACAGTTGTCGCCATTGGTGGAATGAGTCTGGCTGGGGGCATTTATATTGCGCGATCGCTGCTTCCTCTCCAGCGCATTTGTCAACTCACTGAAAGGATTTCTGCGGATCAATTGGGAGAAGCCAAAATAGAACTCGATCGCGCCCCGACAGAAGTCAAACAACTTGCCGAGCGCTTTGATGAGATGTTGATGCGCTTATATAGGGCTTGGGAACAACAACAGCAATTTGTCAGTGATGTCTCCCATGAGTTACGCACTCCCCTGACGATTGTGTCTGGTTATTTACAAAGTTTGCAACGGCGCGGGGATAACTTAAGCCCACCGCAACGAGAGGCTTTAGCTTGTGCGACTTCCGAGGCAGATCGCACGATTCAACTCTTGCAAGATTTGTTGACTTTAGCTCGCATTGATAATGGTCAGATGCAGTTTCAACTGGAAGACCTTTGTTTGAAGGAATTTGTACAAGAGGTGATCACTCTTGCTGAACAATATCACGATCGCGCGATTCGTTACGAAGGTAGCAATGATTCGATTCGAGTTAATGTTGATGCCAATCGTCTCAAGCAAGTGTTACTCAATCTCATCGACAATGCCGTTAAGTATTCCGAACCCGAACAAGCTGTTATCCTGAGTTTACAGAAACAGGAAAACACTGTCATTTTAGCCGTGCGTGATCAGGGAATAGGGATTCCTTTTGCCCAACAAACTCGCATTTTTGAACGGTTTTATCGGGTGGATGATGCGCGATCGCGCTCCACTGGCGGAACGGGCTTAGGGTTATCCATTGTCAAAACTCTAGTGGAAGGGATGGACGGTAAGATTACAGTTAGTTCTCAGTTAGGCGTGGGAACAACTTTTACCATTTCCTTACCTTTCAAGCAAGAGTGATCATAGTTCGCTGATTTGCGCTTCAATCTCCGCGATCGCGCTCAAAACTAAGGCTCTTTCTGATTCTGCCTCAACATACCAGGCCTGACTAATTGGCGTTGCACTCCACTTAATCCCATGTGTCATTTCACTGTAAAAGGTAGAAACACTAATCACAACGCCATTCACTAACCAGCGCTCATCTTGTTTGAGCCAACCCGATTGTTGCCAAATAATCTTATTAAAAAGGTTAAGCTGATGCTGAATTTCTTCCATGCTTGCTTTCCTCAGTATTTTACGTTGGTCAATTATAGTTGCACGAATTGAGGGCCCTCAGGCTTAAAATTTTGTGCCGATTCTTTTTCTAACCTAACTTAACCCGCATTGAAAAGAATTCTTGTTAGAACTAAAGTAAGCTCCTCATTTACTTTTGATTTCTATGGAAACTACACCTTTCAACCTCATCAAACTCATTGGGAAACGGTGGCGTTATGGACTGCTTTCCCTTTTGGTGGCAACAGGCTTAGTTGTGGGCACTCCCCAAGTTGCCCAAGGGTTTTCCTTTTTTGATGTCCTCTTCCGAGGCGTGCAAGTGTTTCAACTCTCGAATATGTCTGATGAACAAGAGGTGAAATTAGGAAAACAAATTAATCAGCAACTGATTGAAAATGAAATTACTTTATCTCGTGATGGTCAACTGAATGCTTATGTGGATCGGATTGGTCAACGCATTGTTCCTCACAGCGATCGCCGTAATATCCCTTATACTTTTCAAGTGGTGCAAGATGACAGTATTAATGCTTTTGCCACCATGGGAGGCTTCGTTTATATCAACACGGGCTTGATGGCAACCGCAGAAAACGAATCAGAATTAGCGAGTGTTATTGCCCACGAAATTGGTCATATTTCGGGAAGGCACGCTGTTCAACAAATGAAACAACGCGCGATCGCGCAAGGTCTCCTTTCCGCAGCTGGATTAGACGAAAGTAATGCTGTACAAATTGGGGTAGAATTGGCGGTGAGCCGTCCGAATAGCCGTGAAGATGAATTAGAAGCGGATCAAAAAGGATTAGACAGTTTGACCAAAGCGGGTTATGCACCGATTGGCATGGTGACGTTTATGGAAAAACTGCAACAGCAAGGAGGATCACCACCGAGTTTTTTAAGTACCCACCCTGCAACGGGTGACCGTATCACAGCCCTGAAAGCCCAAATTAATAATCCGACCCAAGGGGATGGCTTGAATGCACAAGTTTATCAGCGACGGACGCAAGCTCTGAGATAACCCCTTGTCAAAGTGAAAGTAAATCCTCTATAATAGCAAGTGAAGCGCGGGGCCGTAATGGTTTCGACAGGCTGGTAAAAGCCACCCCGTGAAGCAGGTCGAGAGGGAGTCCACTCTCGGAAATCAAGGCTCAACAAAATAGTAATTGCGAACAACATCGTTCCTTTCGCTCGTAAGGCAGCTGCTGTTGCCTAAACAAAACCTCTAACTAGGTTCGAGCACTCATCGTCTGACACCGTTAAGGGCGATGGGTAAAACCCCAACGGTTGCTCGCTTGAACCATCTCTGGTTGGTCAAGCGATAAGACTTAACCAGAGCTCCCCTTCATCTGGGATAAAGGATGAACCCCGTTGCGTCGGGTCAACGCAACTAAGCCTGTGAATGAGCGGACGGTCAATAGCCAGTCTGGACAGCAGTTCGATTCTGCTCGGCTCCATTTTTTTGTCTTAATTCCCGAATTTCTGGCGGGCTTCTTCCACCATTTCGGCGGTGACAACTTCAGCATCGGCGGAATAAGCCATTTCTTCAACTCGCTGTCGGGCTTGAGAGCGGACAAAGAAGGGGATATTTTTCAGTTTTGCTTTGGCTTCGGGAGTCCATTTCAGAGTGGAAAAAGAAGATTGTGAACGGGTCATTGTCTATACGATTCCTTGATTATCAATTGCTATATCTTCTAGTTTCTCGAAAATGAGGCGCGATCGGCACTGAACTTAACAGATGTTTATTAGTCATTAGTTATTCGTTATTCGTTTTTTGGTCACTGATCACTATCCACTATCCACTATCCACTGATAACTGATCACGGGTCACTGTTTTCGGGGAGGGTGACAGTAAAGGTTGTTCCTTGTTTGGGGAAACTAGAGACGCTAATATCGCCGTGATGATTTTGGACGATGGCTTGCGCGATCGCGAGACCTAACCCTGCACCTGTTGCGCCTTGAGTGGTGCTATCTTGAGGGTAGGGAGAAACGCGATAGAAGCGATCGAACAAATGGGGAATCGCTGTTTCTGGGATGCCTTTTCCTGTATCTTTAATATCAACTTGTAAGTAATGATGATGGTTGCGTTTGATCTGCTGAACTTCAATGGTTACAGTTGGTGAAACCGTTTCTTGATCGGAATGTTCAATTCCATTACTAATCAAGTTGGTGAAGAGTCGCGCTAGCTGATCCCAGTCGCCTTTGACACTGAAAGCAGTGTCTGTTTCTGATTCAGGGAGATGGAGGTTGAGTTTGATTCCTTTTTGTTGCGCGATCGCGCTTTGTTCTTCCATCACTTCCATCAATAACGCATCCAAAGGAATGGACTGTTGTTGCGTTGCAATCATCCCACTATCCGATCGCGCTAGGAATAACAAATCATTGACCAATTTTCCCAAGCGTTGCGTCAAGCGTTCAATCACTTGTAACTGTTGCTGTTGTAATTCCCCATCAGGATAGGCAAGTGCCATTTGCACATTAGTTTGAATCATCGCGATCGGGTTTCGCAACTCATGAGAAGCATCGGCGGTAAACTGTTTCAGACTTTGATAGGATTCTTTCACCGGTTGAATCGCAATCCCAGATAACCACCAGCTAATTCCCGCAACACAAACCACAACCGCACTAATCCCAATCGTTAAATCTAAAAGTAACTGTCGAATCGGCTTTGTTACCTCAAACCAAGGATGACTGACGCGCAGATACCCTAAAGTTTGTTTTCCCAGTTGAATCGGTTCAGTCACTTGACGTAAAAGGTATCCCGAAGCCAAATGAACCGTTTCTGTGGAACGATTTTTATGGAGGGGATAGCTAATGGCATCGGAAAAAGTTGACCACACTAACTCCCCCTCTGGATTAAACCATTCTAAATCAATATGGTCGTCTTCTACCGTTTCCGTATCATTGCCAAAGCTGGTTTCAATATCGAGACGGTAGCCATTATCGGAAGTTGCAACTGGCTGAATCATCAGCGATCGTTCTACCACTTCTACCACGTGCTTTAAGGTATCATCAACCCGTTCAATGAGCGTACTACGAACATAGAAATAAACCCCCGTTGCAAACAGGAGTAACAGCACTGCGGTGACAGTGGCGTACCATAAGGCTAACCGTCTCCGTGTGGTTTGGAACATGATTAATTAATCGAGACTTCAGGAACATTTCCGCCCATTCCCACCTGCATTTCTTGTACCGCTTTTTTAGAAACGGAGGGTACAATATCAAAGGAATATTGCTCCATCGCTGCTTCTACAAAGCCTAAAAACAGGGGATGAGGTTGATTGGGGCGAGACCGAAACTCGGGGTGGAATTGAGTAGCAATAAAGAAGCGATGATTCGGGCGTTCAATCATTTCCACTAAACGACCGTCGAGAGACGTTCCGCCAATGGCATAGCCACTTTCAAGGAAGAGGCTACGATAAGCATTATTAAACTCGTAGCGGTGGCGATGACGTTCATAGATCACTTCCTGTTGATAGAGACTATAAGCGCGACTCTCCACATTTAAGCGGGAGGGATATAAGCCCAGACGCATTGTTCCCCCGAGATCAATGACATCCTGTTGTTCGGGGAGGAGGTTAATCACGGGATTCGGCGTGTCTTCATTAAATTCTGCGCTGCTGGCTTGTTCTAAGTTCGCAATGTTCCGCGCCCATTCCACTACTGCACAGTGCATTCCCAAACAGAGTCCTAAGAAGGGAATATTCTGAGTTCGTGCATATTCCACTGCTTGGATTTTACCTTCAATGCCACGAATCCCAAAGCCACCTGGAACTATAATCCCACTGACATCTTTGAGATAGGTTTCAGGGCTATTTTCTTCAATTTCTTCGGCGTTCACCCAACGCAGTTTAATTTCACTCGAAAGCGCGATCGCGCCATGACGAAGGGCTTCCACTAAAGACAGATAGGCATCGCTGAGTTGAATATATTTTCCAACAATTGCGATTTCTATGCCTTGTTGGGGACTTGCCATATTTTCCACTAAGGTTTGCCACTGACGCAAGTCTGGTTGTCGCTGTTCTAAGGCTAATAATTCTAAGGTTTGTTGCGCTAAGCCCTCTTTTTCTAAGATTAAAGGCACTTCATAAATGCTAGTGGCATCTTGGGCGGTTATGACCGATTCTACCGGCACATCGCAGAATTCCGAGAGTTTTTCTTTGAGACTTTCTTCTAAAGCGCGATCGCAGCGACAAATCAAAACATCTGGTTGAATCCCAATCGAACGCAGTTCTTTCACGGAATGCTGAGTGGGTTTAGTTTTCATTTCTCCGGCGGATGCAATCCATGGAAGAAGCGTCACGTGCATATAGAGGACATTATTCCGTCCCACTTCTTTGCGAAATTGTCGAATCGCTTCTAAAAAGGGTAACGATTCAATATCGCCAACGGTTCCCCCCACCTCTGTAATCACAATATCAGGGTTGGTATTTTCAGCAACCCGATGAATCCGATCTTTAATTTCTTGGGTGATATGGGGAATCACTTGTACAGTTCCCCCTTGATAATCGCCACGACGTTCTTTGTTGATGACTGCTTGATAGATCGAGCCCGTTGTAACACTATTTAACCGTGACATGGACGTATCTGTAAACCGTTCATAGTGTCCCAGATCTAAGTCTGTTTCCGCACCATCATCGGTGACAAACACTTCTCCGTGCTGAAACGGACTCATGGTCCCTGGGTCAACGTTAATATAGGGGTCTAGCTTTAAGATGGAAACGGAATAGTCCCGAGACTTAAACAACCGCCCTAAACTCGCTGCAACAATTCCTTTACCAATACTGGAAACCACACCGCCAGTGACGAAAACAAACTTAGTCATAGCCCAATACCTCAATTTACCTGTTTTATTGTGCCACAGGGAATTTCGATCTCAAATCTTAATGCGACGCTTCTGGGGATACACTTTCCCCAATCCATTGTAGATAGGAATTTAACCCCATTTGAATGGGAAGCGCAATGATTTCAGGAACGTCGTAAGAATGCAGTTCACAAATGCGGGTTTCCAGTTGCGAGTAATAGGCTAAATTGGTTTTAATCATCAGTTGCCATTCGGGATCGCTATGGACTTCATTTTCCCAGATGTACAGGGAATGAATCGGGGTAATGCTGACACAAGCCCCATATTTTTCTTTAACGATAGCTGACGCGATCGCGCGGGCTTGTTCTTCGGATTCTGCGGTGACTAAAACAACACCGTATTGTTGATTTTTACTCATATTGACCCTAAAACTTGCACTCGTTTCTAATTATCATCTGGGATCATGACAACTGATTGCAAATTTGTTTTGCAACCGCTAACCCCGATAAAAATGCACTCTCAGCACTGGAAACGAAGGAATCTCCTGAAGAAAACCCATCTCCTGCTAAATACAGATTCAACGCTGAGGAAGCGAAAAAAGGGGCATTAAACTGAGTTTTGGGAGTGCTATATCGCCAAAAATGAACTTGATGATCGATGATCTCAGCTTCTCCTAAATAATTTCTCGCTGCTGTCATTAATTCTTCCGCACCGCTTTCTCTGGTTTCAGGATCAAGATATTTTTCACTAAAGGCTGCATTCCCTTGTAAAGTAACTGCATACGCATGCGGTGAAATGCCTTTTTGATAATTACAAATAATGGACTTCAGTTTCTCTCCTTCCACTAAAGCAGGTTTGATCAAAATCGGACGAGAAACTAAAAGTAAAACGGTCAGACAACTGTAATAGGTGACTTGATCGAGGGTTTCTAAATTGGTATTAGGTTGAAGAAGATTAGAGTTTTTAAGCAGTTCAAGACTTTGGGGGACTGGAGGCGTAAGTAAGAGAAAACGGCTTTGATTCGTTGTTCCCTCTTCTGTTGTAACACGCCAGCAATCAGCCTTGTAAGCTAAATGAACAACTTTGGTTTGGTTTTGAATATTTAAGTTGGAAGCAAGGTGTTTTGCAATCCCACGAATCCCATCAACGCCCCAATATTGATCCCATTCTGATTTGACAATTCCCTGTTGCTGTAATTCCTTTAGCCATTGCTGAAAGGTTTCGGTTTTAGCGCTGAGAAATTGTACGCCATAATCAAAGCGGGCTTCTCCCCATTCAGGATCACTCATGCGACGAGTCGCGAAACGCCCACCGATTCCACGTCCTTTATCAAGGAGTTTAACCGTTAACCCTTGTGTTTGTAGATCTATCCCTGCAATTAAGCCCGTTAGCCCACCGCCAATAATTAAACAGTCTGGTTTTGAGTGATACTGCATTCCTATTTTTAATACTTATAACGCGACGTGATAGGCAATATTTTCATAATAATAACTGTTGGCTTGCGGGAAATTAGCAGGTTCTAAAGGGAGGTGACTCACTGGTTTAATTTGTGGTATATTTGCACCCTGAAGGCGAGCTTTTTCGAGATTAACACCGTTTAAGGTTGCCCCTGTTAAATTAGCATCCGTTAAATTAGCTTCTTTGAGGCTAGCATGAGTAAGATTGGCTTGTTCTAACCCTGCTTGCACTAAATTTGCTTGATCAAGATTAGCGTTTTCTAAATTAGTCCAATGCAAGCGCGATCGCGCTAATTTTGCTTTGGATAAATTCACTTCTGCTAAGTTTGCCCCACTCAGTCTTGCTTCTACCAAATTAACACCAGATAAGTCAACTTTTTCCAAATCTACCAGTTTTAAAAATGCTCTTTTCAAGTTGACTTCTGTTAACAAAGCCTCTCGCAAACAAGCCCGAGTCAACCTTGCTTCTAATAAATTCGCCCAATTTAAATTAGCTGCTTGTAAATTCGTTTCTCTTAAGTTGGCGTGATAAGCATTCACTCCACAAAGATTTGCTCCTTGTAAATTAGACCGTTTCAGATTAACATGAGATAAATTTCCACCACTCAGTTTCGCCCCGACTAAGACCGCATTCATCATAAATGTTCCTTGAAAAACTGCCTTAGTGAGTTCGGCATTTTGAAAGCTAGTATCACTCAATTTCGCGTAACTAAAATTTGTCCAATTTAATTTAGCTTCATCAAATCTTGACTTAGTTAAGAAGGCTCGTGTAAAATTAGTGCCGATTAAGTTTGCTCCAGTAAAATCAACAGCAATCAGTGTAATTCCTGTTAAGTCTAAACCACTGAGATCAACGCCCCGAAAATCTCTTTCTCCTTGATCATAAAGCCTCAGCAAACGACTAAGTTTCATTGGTTGATTCCCTTTTTTAGATTCGTTTCTGCAACAATAGCTAGGGGTTGAGGAGATCAACCATAACACCAGCTATAATACTTTATTTTCATTTTAGAATTAAGCGAGGGAAATCACCAAGGCTTGCTAAGGGATTTCAGAATATTTAATAAAAGTTAATCTTCCTGATTTGAGATCCGCTATGGCGCACCTAAACCTGATTCTTCTGTATTATCGCTGTCTTGAGAATCATGAGATTTCCAAACCACTTGAGAGAGTGGTAATTTTTGGTATTGGATAATCTGAACAGGATGCTGTTGAGTCATTATATTTGTTAATTCTACAGAAGGTTTGTATAAAAAAGTTGAGCTAGTTTTCTTGATCTGATGAGTCTCATTAGTGGATTGAAAAAGCTGAAATTTTGTTTCTGGTTCAACATAGTGTGCTAAAGAAAAAATATCACCTAAATTCGTTTCTCCTTTATTGGTGCTAATGATTAATGGTTCAGAGACTTGATTAATGATCGTAGCCGTGTTGATATTTTGTTGGCTAACTGTTTTATTCCACCAAACCTCTGCTTGGGATATCTTCCAAGAAGATATTAAACCAAGAATTAAAATAAATCCTACTAATCCCTGCCAAACTTTTTGATGAATTTGAGACGTGAATAAATAAGCAATAATGACTTGAGCCGAAATTAAACTCGGAATAAAGTAACGGGTCATTGTTGATCGTCTGCCTCCTAAAATAACATCTGGTAAGATTAGAGAAAGACTAGGAATTAACAGTAAGCAAAGCAGGAATAAGAAAATATCTCGTTTGTTGTGCTTTCTTAAAATCAATAATCCATAACCAATTAAGACTAAAATAAGAGGCGGAACTAAATAAGTGTAGGGGTGATCTAAACTCAATCCTAAATCAATTAATAAACTGCTAAAATGAAGACCCCAAAGTTTGACTAAAAAAGATGATGAGACAACCGCCTCTGTCCAAGCTGTCTTTTCTCGTAATTGCTCAAATTTAGTTATAATCAGTATTACCCAAGGTAAAAACGCGATCGCGCTGCCTAAAAGCACTAAAAAATAATTCCGAATCACCTTCGTATAAAATCGTTTTTCTCGCCAGAAAAGATAGACAGTTGTTGCTAAAAGTCCTAAGACAGTAAATAGTTTTGTGTATAAACTGAGAATCGTTGTTACACCAAAAGTAAGCCAGTGAAACTTATGTTTTTGATGAACAGCTTGCCAAAAACTACCATAAGTCAATAACAGCGTGAGAGTCCATAAGCTATATTGTCTCGCTTCTTGAGCATAAATAACATGAAACGGCGAAACTGTCATTAATAAAACAGCCATTAATGCAACAGCATCGGATTGAAATAAAACATAGCAAAACCAATATAAAGCAGGGAAAACCAGCAAGCTAAAAATAACGGATAAGCTACGCATTGTGGCGATTGAACTGCCGAACCAATCCTGCCAAAATCTGACTAAAATATAGTATAAGGGTGGATGTTCAGGATGCGTTTTTAAGGCTGCTATAGTTTGACCGAAGTCTGTATTAGAACTAAGCGTTTGATAGCGGAGTAAATCAGATCGCGATAAAATTTCTCCAGTAAATAACTCATTAACAACTTCTTCTCCAGTATATCCAGCGGTTCTTAGAGAAGTAAAAACTTCATCGTGCCAATAAACTTTTTTGTCGATATTTTCCCACCGCAACCAAATCCCAACTAATAAAAAAGAGAGGAATAAGCCTCTTACAAAAGTATCTTTTTTGGTCATTCTTATAATAAAACAGCCCTGTTTACTAAGGGGGAATTGGAAGTTAATCTACTTTTTACAGATCAGATCATATTGCTGTATGGAGGGTGCTGAACTCTACTTTAAGAAAGCATATACACTTTACCATCCATTAAAATCCGTTTAATCCCTTTGGCTTCTAAATGCTCTTTTGTTTTTTGAATCATTTTTCCATCGGGAACTTTAATCACTTTTTGGGAACGATTAGAAAATCGTCTCGCCACTCGATGATTATCAAAAATTGGTAATGTTTTTTGTTGGGTTTCTACACTCGGGATTTCACCGAGATCTCTAAAGTCTTTCAGGGGTTTGGTAATTAAATTTGCACCGCGATCAATCACTAAATAACAAGTTTTAGGGAACTTCGCTTGAGACAAAGGTAACACTTCCACTTCATTTGATTCTGACTGCTGATTGGTTTGGTCAGTGGTTTCGTCATCATCCCAATCTTCTTCTTCCGTGTCTTCTAAATCGTCATCATCCCCCACATCTTCTCCGAACATATCTCGAATGACACTGAAATCAATCTCATCCACATTTTCCGTTTCATCTTGTTCAGGAGAAAGGCTAGTTTTTGGAGGGGTTTCACTATTAGAAAAAGACAATTCGATTTGTGTGCTTTCCGATGTTTTCTCTGTGGTTTCTGTTTCAGAAGATTCTTCAGTTTGAGGAGAGGAAAGTTCAGTTTCTTCTGTCTGTGGTGTTTCTGTCTCGATTGAGGTTTGCTCGGATGAGGAATCTGAGCGAGATTTGTGTCGGTTGTGGCGTTTTCTTTGAATCAAATTTTCGTATTCTTCGCCTGATAAGTTATTTCTTAAAACTCGACTCACTGTAGAATTACTCACCTGAAAGCGATCCGCTAAAGTCGCTGAGGTTTCATCGGTTTCGCGGTATAAACGGACGAGTTCTGTTTTTTCTTCATCGGAGAGTTTTCTCGGACTCATAAGTTAGTTCAGGTGTTTAGGTGAATCGTCATTTCAAGAAACTTGTTGTTTCTATCCTACTATCTTTTTGGATCAGTGATGCTATGATAAAATGTAATTCCGAATATGGGTGTGTAACTCAGTGGATAGAGTAGCTGCCTTCTAAGCAGCGAGTCGCAGGTTCAAATCCTGCCACACCCGTTTATTCTAGCTTTTTGCTTTGGCTATTTCCTCTCGGTTGCCGTAGATTCTAGAGATAAAAACAGATCGATTTGACGCAAAGAGGGTTTTGGTTGAGATGCTGTTAGTGCGATCTGTCGGATCGAGTTGAGGGTTGCTTTCGCTTCTGGAGAAAGATTTTTGAGCGGTTGCTGAGGAATCGTTTCTAAAAGAGTCATCCCTTGCTGCATATCAAGGTAGATGTAGCCAAAATTGGTCTCTGGTAACTGTTGCGCGATCGCGCTGAATTGCCTACTATTTTTTAAAGCCCTTTCTCCTTGTTGTTGGGCAAAAATCCGAAAGGGTGTCCCGACTGTGACCATTAGCCGTTCATCTTGTAACCAACCGTAACTCAGAAGTGGTTGCTGTGAGGGATCTTCCCAAGTGGTAATTGTTGTATTCCCTAAAGTTTCCGTTTCTTGGTCTAGAAAGGGATTTTTGGCTGCGATTTTACCCAGTTTCGCCAGTGTTTGTTCCCCTACCTCTCGCTGACTGGATTGGATTAAAATTCCACCCGCAAGGGGGAGATTAGGAAGACTGGATTCTTCGGTTGGAAACAGCGCGATCGCGTACTCGCCATCTAACCAAGAAAACACATCTTGATCTAAATCCAGATCCCAAGATTTTGCCCAACGACGCATGACCGATAAACCGATCCCTAACACAGGATTGTCTTCACTCTGACGTACCACCTGCGACCAAACTTGATCCAACTGATGACCATTGATGACAGCAAGTGTGCTATCTGGAAACTCTGAAAGTAATTGACTGTCATTGGGAGAAAGGCTTAAAAAGTTAGTTTCTGCACTCAGGGCTAAAGTTTGCAGATGCAATCCTTCTGCTTCAAAAGAAACGCCCATAACCGCCGATTCAATGATATCTAAACCTGAGCCAGAAAAATTATTTCCCAGCCATTGGGTGTAATTCCTAAAGTAAACTTGTGCTGCGGGATTCTCTAAGTTTAAGCCTTGGGATAGTAGTTTTTGCACCCCTTCGTCACTAGCAAAAGCAGGGTCACCTTGAGCGGTATCAATCGTCTGTTCAATTAGGTTTCCTTGTTGAGAAAAAAGGACATAACCTTGTAACATTGCAGCACTGGCGCGATCGCCCTGGGCTGTTTTCACTTCTGTAATCGTAACGCCTTTGTATTGACGTTGCCTAACTTCTGTTTCTTCATTACTCTCTAAAGAACGTAAAAAGTTTCCCGCTTTTAAAGAATTTGTAATTCCCGCAATGAGCAAAACATTTTCTTCTTGAGAAAAAGGATTGATGGAGGGAAAATTAGCAATCGCTATTCCACTTAGCCAAGGGGCAACATCTTCTTCATAATCAATATTAGCATCAGGGAGGAATTCTTGTTCTAACTCTTGCAGAGAACTTTGCCAAACCGCTTGGGCTTCTGTTGTTCCATATTGTTCTAATTCCGACCAAACTTCGGGATCAGTCTCCATAAAAAGCATCGTTGAAGCACTTTCTGGTAATATTTTCGCGCTCGCTTGTGGCGTTAACCGCTTACCAACAATTAAACGAAAATAACCATAAATCCCCCCTGCAATTAACAGCAGTATAATTCCCACTAATGTAATCCGTTTTTTATTGAACATCTTTTTACTCTTTTGTTATTTGTTCTTCGTTCTTTGTTCTTCGTTCTTTGTTCTTCGTTCTTTGTTATTTGTTCTTCGTTCTTTGTTATTTGTTCTTTGTTCTTTGTTATTTGTTATTTATTCCTTGATAACTGGTAACTGGTCACTGGTCACTGGTCACTGGTCACTGGTCACTGATAACTGATAACTGGTAACTGGTCACTAATTACTCGTTTCCCTCAACAGACTTAAAAAACGCAATATAACTATTGCCCGATCGCGCTGAATTGACTTATAATAGTAGGCTGTGTCAAAAAAATATGATTCAAAACAATGCCAAAGCTCAAAACCAACCGTGCAGCAGCAAAGCGGTTTCGCACCACTGGAAGTGGTAAAATCCGTCGTCGCAAAGCCTTTAAAAACCACCTCCTACAACCAAAAACGACCAAGCGCAAGCGGACATTATCAAAATTAACCATTGTTAATGAAAGAGACGAGGACAACGTTCGTCAAATGTTGCCTTATTTGAAGTAAATTGAATCATATCATCAAGGGAAATTATTATTTATGTCACGAGTAAAAAAGGGGAATGTCTCCCAGAAACGACATAAGAAAATTCTAAAGTTAGCCAAAGGATTTAGAGGCGCACATTCTAAACTTTTCCGCACCGCGAATCAGCAGGTCATGAAAGCCCTGCGCCATTCCTATCGCGATCGTCGTCGTCGCAAGCGTGATTTTCGTCGCTTATGGATTGCGCGGATTAATGCTGCGGCGAGACAAAACGGAATGAGTTATTCTCAACTGACAGGTCAACTGAAAAAAGCAGACATTCAACTCAATCGTAAAATGTTAGCAAACTTAGCAATGCTCGATCCTGAAGCATTTGCAAAAGTTGTGGAAACAGCTAAGCAAGCCTAAGCGTTGGTGGAGTCAAGTCATGAGACAAGTGAACTCGGTTTCTTGGGGAAGCCGAGTTTTAAATTTAGGATCGCGGTTGCTGATAGCGGGTGTGCTGTCTTTTCTCCCCCTCCGCGCAACAGCAGCAGAATTAGCAGAAATTGAGGCGAGAGGACATCTTACCATAGCGGTTAAGGATAACCTCCGTCCGTTGGGATTTGAAGATGCACAGGGCAATTTAAAGGGGTTTGAGATTGATTTAGCGCGACGATTAGCCCAAGAAATTGTTGGCGATCCCAATGCGGTGCGTTTACAACCTGTGATGAATCGGGATCGTTTAGATGTCGTATTAATAGGAGAGGTAGATTTAACGATCGCGCACGTCAGTCAAACCTCAGCGCGATCGCGCCTTGTTACCTTTAGCCCGCATTATTATCTCAATCGCATTGCATTGGTTACAAAAGACCCCAATCTGAATGTTTTAAGTGAGGTCAAGCAAGGAAAAATAGCCGTTTTAAATCAATCCAGCGCGATCGCGGAAGTGAGATTTCGTCTCCCCCAAGCCCAACTCATCGGCGTTAACTCTTATCAAGAAGCCCTTTCTCTTCTCGAAGCAGGAGAAGCTGTTGCATTTGCAGGAGATGAGACCGTTTTGGCAGGATGGATTCAAGACTATCCTCAGTATAATTTACTCTCAGAACGAATGGGTGGCGAAGCCCTAGCGGTGGTCATGCCTAAAGGTTTACAATATTCTCCCTTGCACCAACTTGTCAATGAAACCATTCGTCAGTTAAAGCAATCGGGATGGTTGCAACAAAAAGCTGAAGAATGGGGACTCAGTTATCAGTGACCAGTTACCAGTGACCAGTTACCAGTTATCAAGGAATAAATAACAAAGAACAAATAACAAATAACAAATAACAAATAACAAATAACAAATATCATGCAAGACAATCTTCTTCTTTTATATTTATCACTCTTAGTTTTACTTTTAGCGGGGGCGGGTTTCTTTCTCTTTCGTCAAATCTGGAAAACCCGCAGTAAAGAAAATCGTATTTCTAAATTGCAGAAATTAGCGAAAAATAAAGAAGCAACGGCTAAAGATTACTATGAATTAGCAAGCCTTTATTTAGACAAAAAATTATATGTTCAAGCGACAAAAATATTACAGCAAGCTCTCAAATTCAAAGATATTGAACCCGAAAATCGAGCGTTAATTTATAATGCCATGGGTTATGCTTACTTTACACAAGAACAATCGGATTTAGCGATTCGTCAGTATAAAGAAGCGATTAAACTTTATCCTGAATATGTGGTTGCTCTGAATAATTTAGCGAATGCTTATGAACAGAAGAAATTAATTGCACAAGCGATTGAAGTGTATGAAGAAGCCCTGCAATATGAGCCTGAAAATAAAACCGCAAAACGGCAACTCGAAAGACTCAATAAACGGTTTGTGAAAGAACCAAAAACGGAAGAAAAAACCTCAAAAGAATAAGTAACTGTGATGGCAGAAAATTGGCTAGAAATAGTCAAACAAGAACAGGTAATTGCTGTGATTCGGGCGTTTCCAAAAGCAGTCGGGAAACAGTTGGCGCAAGCAATGGAAAAAGGGGGGATTCGTTTAATTGAAATTACTTGGAATAGTGATCAACCAGAACAATTAATCCCAGAATTACGGGCTGAAATGCCTGATTGTATCATTGGGACAGGGACGATTTTAAATGAAGAGGAATTAAACCGCGCGATCGCGCTCGGAGTACAATTTATCTTCACTCCTCACGTCAACCCTCAATTGATCGCCACAGCAAACGCCCATAACATTCCCATCATCCCAGGTGCATTATCTCCCACCGAAATTATCACGGCTTGGCAAGCAGGGGCAACCGCAGTTAAAGTCTTTCCCGCACAAGCAGTCGGCGGAGTGAATTATATTAAAAGCCTACAGGGTCCTTTAGGAAAAATTCCCCTTATTCCCACAGGTGGCGTTACCCTAGAAAATGCTCAAGGCTTTCTAGATGCTGGAGCGACAGCAGTTGGCTTATCCTCCCAATTATTTCCGAAATCATTAATCAGCGCCGAAAATTGGGACGCAATTACACAACGAGCCTTAAACTTAAAACAAACCTTATCCTTTAGGGAGGCTCTCTGACAGTGCACTGGTAGTTGTTCCACTGAACAGATAGGATTTTATGCGATAATTTGTAACAGCATTCTCATAAACTTTCTTGAACCATGACTGAGCCTACTGAAGAACAACCTCTCCCTAAAACAGAAAAAACCCTCGCGGAAACTGCACCATCGCGCTATGAGTGTCGCAGTTGTGGTTATGTCTATGAACCGAATAAAGGGGATAGTAGTCAAAACATTCCCGCCGGAACAACCTTTGAAGAATTACCCTCCCAATGGCGTTGTCCCGTATGTGGGGCGAGACGCAATGTCTTTACTGATGTGGGGGCTGTTGACGCGCCATCAGGCTTCCAAGAAAACCTTTCTTACGGTTTCGGTGTCAATCAGTTAACGCCCAGACAGAAAAATCTTCTGATTTTTGGAGCTCTAGCTTTGGGATTTTTAATGTTTATGAGTTTTTATGGTCTCGGTTAAGAAGCCTTCAAAAGGTCACAAAACCTGCTAATCTGATGGAGTTTGCCCATAAGTGGCATGACCTTCTATTCTCCTGAACCATTTCCTAACGAATGTCTTTATGCAACGCAGTTAGTCTATCAAAAAGGGAAGTGGTACGGTATCTTTCCAGAATGTCGAGAGGAAAGCTGCACTGAAACTGATTCTGTAATCGCACTTGACCCAGGTGTCAGAACTTTTTTAACGGGTTATGACGGCGATAGAGTTCTAGAGGTCGGCGAGAGAGATCTTGGACGAGTTAACCGACTCTGTACACATCTCGACGACTTACTAAGCCGAATTGCCAAGTGTAATTCTAAAAGAAAGCGGTTTAAGTGGCTACACCGTACACCGAGATTGGAATGGCGCTCGTAACATAATGTTGCGGGCTTTGGCGGCAACGCCCTTTACTCTTACGAGTAATGCTATACCTAGCTTAAGTTTACTAAACTATGAGTAGATTTAAGAAGGTTAAATGTTGCACATACTCTAACGTGACCCAATTTTGAAACAATAAATTATGAGTATTTTGTTAAGGAATATTAAGCAAATTGTCTTATGGAGCGCGATCGCGCTGCTGACGGTCAGTTGTAGTCAAGTCCCCTCCACAGAATCAAACCCGTGGCGAGTCTTGGAAAACTTACCCACAGAACAAACCCTTTTGGATATTGACTTTACTGGCAATCCAGACCAAGGTTGGATGGTAGGAAACCAAGCCACGCTGTTAAAAACAGAAGATGGGGGAGACACTTGGCAGCAAGAAGAATTACAACTGGGAGAGGAAAAATTAGATTTTCTCTCGGTGAGTTTTAAGGGTGAAGAAGGCTGGATTGTCGGTGAACCTTCGATTCTCCTTCATACCACAGATGGCGGAGAAAATTGGTCTCGCATTCAACTGAGTGAGAAATTACCAGGAGAACCGTATAGTATCATTGCCCTTGGGGAAAACTCTGCGGAGATGACCACTAATGTCGGTGCGATTTATCAAACCAACAATGGTGGCAAAAACTGGGAAGCCCTCGTGGAAGAAGCGGTTGGAGTCGCACGGAATATTTCTCGCTCTGAGGATGGGAAATATGTGGCGGTTTCGGCTCGCGGAAACTTCTATTCCACTTGGACACCTGGCGATCAAGCCTGGCAACCCCATGAACGCAATACCTCCCGCCGTGTCCAAAATATGGGCTTTACCCCAGACGGACGGGTGTGGTTACTCGCTCGGGGCGGTCAAATCCAGTTTACCGAATCGGAAGATTTTGACAGTTGGCAAGATCCCGAATATCCTGAATTTTCTAGTGGGAAAGGCTTACTGGATATTGGCTATCGCAACTCAGATGAACTCTGGGTTAGTGGCGGTAGTGGTGACTTATTCCTGCGCTCGGAAACCGAGGGCGTTTGGAAAAAAGACCGTGACGTGCAGCAAGTTCCTGGAAATTTTTATCGCGTGAAGTTCTTCAATCCTGAGAAAGGATTTATTCTCGGCGATCGCGGGACTGTGCTTAAATATGAAGGGTCGGTGGATGCTGCGTAAAGAAAACGTGGCAATTGTTAAAACATTTCTTATCATGTATTAATGAACCGTCAGTTTTTGTAAAAGGAGTAAGGATCAAATGGCAGGAGATACAGGTGAACGTCCCTTTGGGGATATTATTACTAGCGTTCGGTATTGGGTGATTCATAGCATTACCATCCCCATGTTATTTATCGCGGGTTGGTTATTTGTCCAAACGGGTTTAGCCTATGATGCGTTTGGAACTCCCCGCCCTGATGAGTATTTCACCAAGCAACGTCAAGAATTACCGATCATTAGTGATCGCTTTCAAGCAAGAGAAGAAGTCGAAGAATTTAATAAGTAAGTATTCTTAACAAGGAGGAGAAACATGACGACCAATCGTCCCAATGAACCCGTAACTTATCCCATTTTTACCGTCCGTTGGTTAGCCGTTCATACCTTAGCTGTGCCTAGCGTTTTCTTTTTAGGCGCGATCGCAGCGATGCAGTTTATTCAAAGATAGGAGCAATTGATGGTAGATCGCAATCAAAACCCTAATAAACAACCGGTTGAACTGAATCGGACTTCCCTGTACTTAGGGCTTTTACTCGTTTTTGTCTTGGGAATTTTATTCTCAAGCTACTTCTTTAACTAAAAGTCATTTAACACTGTTGAAAATTAGTCTAGCCTGATTGAGGAGAAAAAATTTATGTCTGGGAAAATTCCCCTTTGGATTGTTGCCACTATCGCTGGCTTAGGAATTATTGCTGTTGTCGGTATCTTTTTCTACGGTTCTTATGCCGGCGTTGGTTCTGCCGTCTAGATCCGATTCCCGATCGAAAAGACACCGCTAGGGATTCTCTCTAGCGGTTTTTATTTGTTATTGAGATAAAATGACCAGTTAGTCCAATTAAGAAAAATTAATATTTAATATGAGTCGTGCCGAAAAAGTTGTTTTAGCCTACTCCGGTGGCGTTGATACCTCCGTTTGTATCCCCTACTTAAAAGAAGAATGGGGCGTGAAAGAAGTCATTACCCTTGCTGCTGATTTAGGGCAAGGGGAAGATTTAGAACCAATCAAAGAAAAAGCCCTTACGGCGGGGGCTACGGTTTCTCTGGTGGAAAATGCAGTGGAACGCTTTGTCACAGAATTTGCGTTTCCAGCGATTCAAGCGAATGCCTTATACGAAAATCGTTATCCTCTTTCTACCGCTCTAGCCCGTCCCTTGATTAGTCAAATGCTGGTGGAAGCAGCCCATCAACATGGGGCGGATGCAGTGGCTCATGGTTGCACAGGAAAAGGAAATGATCAGGTGCGCTTTGACGTTTCTATTGCAGCTTTAGATCCCGATTTAAAAATTCTTGCCCCAGCGCGGGAATGGGGAATGAGCCGAGAAGACGCGATCGCGTATGGGGAACGCTTTGGACTCCCAGCCCCAGTCAAAAAATCTTCCCCCTATAGCATTGACCAAAATCTTCTTGGGCGCAGTATTGAAGCAGGGGTTTTAGAAAATCCCATAGTCGAACCCCCAGAAGAAGTGTTTAGTATGACCAGCGCCATTGAAGAAACTCCAGACAAAGCGGAATATATTGATATTGGCTTTGAAAAAGGTATTCCCGTCAGTGTTAATGGCATTCAGTATCAACCCGTAGCGTTAATCGAAACCCTCAACGAACAAATTGGACATCATGGCTTTGGTCGTATTGACATGATCGAAAATCGGGTGGTCGGTATTAAATCTCGCGAAATTTATGAAGCACCTGCGCTATTAGCTCTAATTCTTGCCCATCGTGATTTAGAAAGCCTGACCTTAACGGCTGATGTCACGCAATATAAGCGGGGGATTGAAGATACTTATTCCCAACTGATTTATCGGGGGTTATGGTATAGTCCACTGAAACAGGCTTTAGAAGGGTTTATCCAACAAACCCAAGAACGAGTTACAGGAACAGTGCGCTTGAAACTCTTCAAAGGAAATGCAACCATTGTCGGACGTGAATCAGAAAATTCCCTATATGCAGAAGATTTAGCGACTTATGGCGCAGCCGATGAGTTTGATCATAAAGCAGCAGAAGGCTTTATCTATGTTTGGGGAATGCCAGTCCGTGTTTGGTCAAAAGCATTGAAGCATTGACGCTCTCCCCTCAAATCAGATGGAGTCGTGAAAACTTCTCCTTTTTCCGACTCTTACTGATTCTCTTTAACCTTTCCCCTTGACCCTTTCCCCCCACTTCACCAGCCAATTGAATTTTTCAGCAGACCCTTTTTGATAGTTGAGGAAAGCCGTGCTTAAAATCACTCAAGAACAGCAAAAACAAATGTATCGCCATGCCCAAAACACTTATCCAGAAGAGTGTTGTGGGATTTTATTCGGAACGTTTCAACCTCAGGGGACAACGATTGTTACAGAAGTCTGGGAAACGGAAAATGCTTGGGAAGCAGAAAGTCAACGGTTTGAAGCCGTGTGTCCAGAAGCCTCCGATGATGGACTAAGTAAACACAACCGATTTACCATCGAGCCAGCAGTGTTGTTAAAGGCTCAAAAGTATGCTCGCATCAATAATTTAAAGATTGTCGGCATTTATCATTCTCATCCTGATCAGACCACGATTCCTTCAGAATTTGATCGCGCGATCGCGTGGGATACTTATTCTTATCTCATCATGTCAGTACAAGAAGGACAGGTTGTTGATTGTCGCAGTTGGATTTTAGATGAGCAACAACAGTTTCAAGCTGAACAAATTGTAACAGAAAGTTGCCATTAGCCTCAGTCAGCGCTTATCCTAAGAGACTGCACTATCATTTCTATGAGTCAGCAGTGACGTTATGCTACTGAATGTTCACCGCGATTTCTTTCCTTGCCGTAACACAATAGCAGATAAAAAACCAGCACATTATCGGGCGTGAGACTAATATGCTCAATCCAAACTTAGAAGAAATTGAACTCAATAAAGAAGAATACGAACGTTATTCTCGTCACATTATCCTCCCAGAAGTCGGATTAGAGGGGCAAAAACGCCTCAAAGCAGCCAGTGTCGCTTGTATTGGTACTGGTGGATTAGGTTCTCCCCTCTTATTATATTTAGCAGCAGCCGGTATCGGGCGCATTGGTATTGTGGATTTCGATATTGTGGATCGCTCCAACCTACAACGTCAAATCATCCACGGTACGGCAAAAGTAGGTCAACCCAAACTAGAATCAGCCAAACAGCGCATCCTTGATATTAACCCCTTCTGTCAAGTTGACCTTTACAATACCCGCATTAGTTCCGACAACGCCCTTGACATTCTCAAGCCTTATGATGTGGTCGTCGATGGAACAGATAATTTCCCGACCCGCTACCTCGTGAATGATGCGTGCGTCATCCTCGGTAAACCCAATGTTTACGGGTCAATTTTCCGTTTTGAAGGACAAGCCAGCGTCTTCAACTATCAAGAAGGTCCCAACTACCGCGATGTTTTCCCCGAACCCCCACCGCCAGGAATGGTTCCCTCTTGTGCTGAAGGGGGCGTTCTCGGAGTCTTGTGTGGGGTGATTGGTTCGATTCAAGCCACAGAAACCATTAAAGTGATTTTGGGGATGGATACCACCCTCAGTGGGCGTTTGTTGCTTTATAACGCACAAACCATGAGCTTCCGTGAATTAAAACTGCGTCCCAACCCAGACCGTCCTGAAATTAAAGAACTCATTGACTACGAACAGTTCTGTGGGATTCCCCAAACTCAAGAAGAAGAAACGGATGTCCCTGAAATGACGGTGCATGAGTTAAAGCAGTTAATGGAACAAAAATCGGATAATTATGTTCTGATTGATGTCCGTAACCCCAATGAATATGAAATTGCAAAAATCCCTGGGGCGACTCTCATTCCCCTTTCGGAAATTGAAGATGGAAATGGTGTCGATAAAGTCAAAGAAATGACCAACGGTGGGCATTTAATTGCACACTGCAAAATGGGTGGACGTTCTGCGAAAGCCTTGCGGATCTTGAAAGATGCAGGGGTTGAAGGAACAAATCTCAAGGGCGGAATTCGTGCTTGGAGTCAAGAAGTTGATTCTTCTGTTCCTGAGTATTAAAACAGAAACCCGTCATTAGGAAAAAAAGGATAAGGGGTTAACTCCTAGTAGGTAAATTATTGTACATTTCTTGACTTAGCTTTACTTTCATGGTGGAGAGGGAAATGGTCTTAGCATCTCCCTCTCCTAAACGGCTTGCTTTCGCCAATCTGATTTCTCAGTAAAGGGGGCAACGACAAACTTCAAAGGGCTTTTTACGTCTGCAACACGACCTTATAAAGCATCGGTACTTAGTTTAATTACAGACCACAGAGCCAAGTGCTGGCGTTCACCGAAAGGTGTGATCACGAAAAGAAGGTAGCCTACCTTGTTATAGGTTTTTAAGGCTGAGTCTGCACGCTCGTACCTTTCTAGGTCAACAAAAATCGAACCATGTCAATTAATGTCTAGCTTTTAACGAGCGGTTAAGGACAATTATAGTTGCCGTTATGAGGAACTTACTCAAACTTGACCATAGCTTCTAAAAGCCTGATCGAGTCTGATGTCCACTTCCTGCTTCCTTTCCCTTGGATCTTTCCTAGCAACGTCGGCGTTATCTAGTCCACAGGCTAACACGATGTAACTCACCGCTAAAAATGACTTATTCTTTAACTGTCTTGGTTATCGATCAGTTAAACTTAGCCACCCCACGATTATAGTATTTAATTTGACCAACTAAGTTAAGAAATGGTTAACTTTTAACTTTCTGTTAAAAGCCCTTTGCGTTTGAGGTCTTCTCGCAAACTTTCTGGCTTGACCACTTTGGCTTCTCCCCCAAAGCCTAAAATCCAACGGTGTAAGTCTATATCTTGTAATGACCATTGCGGTAAGGAAACGCGAAAGCGATGGGGAAATTTGGGATCTTTAGTTTTACGAAGACTGAATAAAGAACGGTTTTTTCGCATTAAGTCGCGATTCAACGGCTGAGACATTTTCATTTGTCGCAAAGGGAAACGTTGTGTTCCTTCACTGATGAACGGGAAAACCCCATCGCTAAACCACAGTTCAATCAGGACTTCTACTTCTTCGCGTTGGGAGGGGTCACCGCTAAGATATTGTTTTTGCAGCTTGGGGTCATCTCCTAAAAAGATACCGCCAGAAGACTGATATAAATGAATCAGACGCTGTAGAGATTTTTGCTGGACATTGCGCGATCGCGCTTTATTTTGCGGTTTTCCTAAAAAGAGCCGATCAAGTCGTTCAAACTGCAATAAGCCTTTTTTTGCGCCCTCATAGTGTTCAAAGCCCAAATACCAACCGATATTATGAAATACGAGTTGTAAAGGATAAGCCCGAAAAAGAGTTTCTGCTTCGGGATCAAATCTTCCGCCATGGGGAAAACGTCCTAATTCTAATAATTCTCCTTGCGCGATCGCGCTTTCCACTGGTTTCGGATCTTTAGCCAGAGATGAATCAGACAGCATTTGTACATCAACAATATTGCGATTATGAATCGCCCGCACCTGATATTGATCAGAGTCGATTAACTTGGCGGTTTTCATTCGGGTTTCAAATTTCTCATACACTTGCAGCGCGATCGGATCTTCTAGATGTTTGGCTTGGGCTTCTAAAACCTGAAAGACTTTCATTAAATCGGGCTGTGATAAAACTGCTGTCCCTGCAAAATAACCTCGCTTCATCGGAAACTCAGGAAGAATCCCATAGGGTTTTAAAACTTTTTCAATATCTTTACGCAACCGATCGCGCGAATCATCAGTCACCAGATTTTCCTCCCGCATCCGTTCCACAAAACTATTTAATGTTCCCCCTAACTCTTTTTTCCAAATAAACGGTTCTTGAATAATTAAGCGGATGGTTTGAATCAGACGTTGGAACGGTTCTAAATCAGAATAACTGTGGGTGGGTTGATCTGATGAGTCTTGCAAGGAAATTTTGAGATCGCTGCTGAGATCACAATGACCAATAATTCCATTTTCTTCGAGCCAATTTAAGTCTTGCGCGATCGCGCTGGGATCAGCATAAATCGGAGCAACCGCCTGACTCATAAAAGCACAAATTTCATCAATTTCAGTGGGAAATTGTTTCCGACGCTTCCCAATAACGGTCTTGATTGTTTCAGGATCAGTGCTTTGCAAATTTCCGATTCCTGGATAAGTCAAGAGTAAATGAATTAAATACATTAACCGCTCAAAATCCAACAAATCAGAATAGCCGTGGCGAGTAATATTTTGAATCCGATTCTGACGATTAACAACAGTTCGCGAAAATTGTGATCGCTTGTATTCAAATTGATCAACAAGGGATGTTTTTAAGTTTGGATTCAAATCATAGACAGTCGCAAATCCTTCCGCAGCGATGGGCGGAAATGTCTTCAACGCCTCAAACATCCGATGAATCACCTCTTCTGGAACCGACTTCTCTCGCTGCTGATTCCAACGTAAACAAGTTTTGAGCGGGGTTTTGAGATTCCAACCCAACCATTCCACATCTGAATATTGATGGAGATGTTGTAATAACCCAATGCGCCAAGGACGTTTAGCGTTAGTCGCATCGTAAATAACAGGATAACCCGCCTTGAGATGCGTTTTTATTTGCGAGAAAACTTCCGCCTCAATCCGTGACCAGTTTCCTTGGATGGTCGCATCACCGAATAAATCCGCTCGAATCGCATCAGTGGAAACAATCCGATAATTGGGATTGGCTTTCTGAATGGTTGTAGCTAAAGTTGATTTCCCGCTACCAGGACAACCGATAAGAATATGACAGAACATCATTGTTATTTATTATTTGTTATTCGTTCTTTGTTATTGGTTTTTTGTTCACGGATCAAGAGTTACCCCTCTTCATCCTTCTAGCTTGTGACTCTCCCTTCTTGATCACTTATTACTGTAATAGCTTATCGGATAAATATGGCAATGAAAATCATATTTGGTGTTATTTTTTTAAATCACGAGATATCTCGGCGCAAAATCATTAATGACCCTAGGGGAAACAGGGACTGGTTAGTCAAACGCGAACGACCAAGGGATAGATCATCAAATTTCAATGTTTTCATCGCAGAATGTTAAAATTACTTTACAAAAGAACCTTAGCGACTCTTGGCTATGAAATGTGTAATTAACCGTCGCGCCCAGTTTTCAGCAGCGCACCGTTACTGGCTTCCAGAACTCAGTGCAGCAGAAAACCAAGCCAAATTTGGGGCTGGTAGTCAGTTCCCAGGACATGGACATAATTACGTCCTTTATGTGTCTTTAGAAGGCGAAATTGACCAATATGGCATGGTGATGAACCTATCTGAGGTCAAACCCGTCCTCCGTGAACAAATCACCGATCAACTCAATAATTCCTATCTCAATGAAGTCTGGAGTGAGTTTAGCGAAACCCTCCCCACCACAGAAAATCTTGCCAAAGTGATTTGGCAACGTTTAGCACCGTATTTACCTGTTGTTAATATTCGTTTATTTGAACATCCACAACTTTGGGCTGATTATCAGGGAAATAACATGGAAGCATCATTAACTGTCGGAACTCATTTTAGTGCAGCACACCGTCTGGCGCGTCCCGATTTAAGCTATGAAGAGAATTGTAAAATTTACGGCAAATGCGCCCGTCCTCACGGTCATGGACATAATTATCATTTAGAAGTAACCGTAACGGGGGAAATGGATCAACGCACGGGCATGATTGTCAATTTAGAACAACTGCATCATATTTTAGAAGAAGTCGTGGTCGAACCTTTTGATCACTATTTCTTAAATGAAGATATTCCTTATTTTGCTGAAGTGGTTCCCACTGCGGAAAATATTGCGCTTTACATTGCCCAATTATTACAGAAACCAACCGCAGAATTAGGGGTCATGTTAGATAAAGTGAAATTAATTGAAAGCCCGAACAACTCTTGTGAAATTAATTGTCGGTCTTTAGCGGGAAATCTGTCCTCAGAAATGAACCGAGAACCTGCTTTGGCGAATTATTAATAATCATCGTCTTCTGGAGGCTGGCGACGGATATTGAAGCAACACCATTCTTTCCGTCGCCACATTGTCCCCACTTTCCAACCGTGTTTTTCTAAACTATCAGCAATAAGTTGGGCTTTTTCGATTAAAATTCCACTGAGAATGCCCCAAGTATTGGCTTGCGCGATCGCGCTCATTTCTGGAATTAAATCTAAGATAACTTCCGCTAAAATATTGCAAACAATGCCATCAAACCCATTCGGGTACATTTTCAGCAACTGCTTTAAACTTCCCTGTTCTACGGTTAAGCGTTCAGGTTTAATATGGTTAAGATTGCGATTAGAACGGGTGGCGCGAACGGCTAAGGGGTCTGTATCCACTGCATAAGCCTTCTCTGCTCCAAATAATAACGCTGCGATGGAGAGAATGCCCGAACCACAGCCAATATCAGCAATGACCCCGCCCGTATTGCCCAAACTGTAGCGCATTTCTAAAGATTCTAAACACAGTTGGGTGGTGGGATGAACCCCAGTCCCAAACGCGACACCTGGGTCAAGACGAAGAATCACGCGATCGGTTTCTTCAGGCGGAGCAAGCCAAGCGGGATATACTAACGCGCGATCGCCAATTTCTTGCGGATTCCAATGTTTTTTCCAACTACTAGCCCAATCTTGTTCATCAATTAAACCCCAAGTCATACTCGGGAGATCAGTATTCATATTGAGCGCATCTTGACGCAACCAAAGGGATAACGCAGCCAAATCAAGAGGATGGGCTCGCAACTGCGGAAGATAAGCCTTGACTAAAACCCCTTGTTTTTTAGTTTCACTAACGGTTCCCTGACAGCCAAACTTATCCAGTCGCCAGAAGAGGAGTTCCTCTAACGTCGGATGACATAAAATTTTGATTTCCCACCAACTATTAGTCATTAATCATTAGTCATGCGTTATTCGTTATTTAGGAGAATGAGCAATCAGTACAATACTGATTACCCATATCCTTTCGCTATTCTACCCGTTTAGAGTTTAATGGTGTAAGCATCACGAATCCCAGGCACTTTCATAATCTCATCTAAAACGCCTTCAGGTAAAGGATCGTCAATACTGAGTACCATCACTGCATCACCGCGAACAATCTTGCGTCCAACTTGCATACTGGCAATATTGACATTAAAACCGCCCAATAAAGAGCCAATTTTACCAATAATGCCAGGCATATCGCGGTGTAAGGTAAACAACATATAGTTATTGGGGGGAACATTAATCGGAAAACCATCGACATTGGTAATCCGCATTTCCTGATCACTGAGTAATGCTCCTGTTACCGAATGTTCACCGAGAGAGCCTGTAGCTTCCAAACGCAGGGAGCCTGAATAATCATGGACTGACGCATCCTTGGTTTCAATAACGCGAATGCCTCGTTCTTTGGCTTCAATAGAAGCATTAACATAATTGACTCGTTCTCGCAACGCTTGAGATAGTAAGCCTTTCAAAGCAGCAATGACAATCGGTTGACTTTGGCTATCGGTTAATTCGCCTTGCAAACGCACATTCAGTTGTTCCACTCGTCCCCCAGCTAACTGACTGACCAAGTTGCCCAAAGTTTCCGCCAGTTGTAAGAACGGACGTAACTGTTCTAACACATCGGGGTTCAGTCCAGGGATATTCACCGCAGACCGTGCGGGTAAGCCTAATAAGACATCACGAATCTGTTCAGCGACATCCACCGCGACGTTGGTTTGGGCTTCTTCTGTCGATGCACCTAAATGAGGTGTGAGAACAATATTTGATCCCACCTCTCGCAGTTTCGATTCACCAAGGGGTTCTTCGGCAAACACATCCAATGCTGCACCGCCAATCGTACCATTTTCAACGGCAGTCGCCAGAGCTTCTTCATCAATCACCCCACCGCGAGAACAGTTAATAATCCGCGTTGTGGGCTTCATTTTCGCTAAGGCTTCCGCGTTGATTAAATTTTCCGTTTCGGGAGTGCGGGGAATGTGCAGGGTAATATAATCGGCTTCGGTGAAGATAATATCTAAATCCACTAAGCGACACCCCAGTTGTTCTGCGCGTTCAGCAGAAATAAAGGGATCATAGGCGAGTAATTTCATTCCCATCGCACGCGCTACTGTGGCGACATGAGAACCAATTTTACCTAAGCCCACCACACCAAGGGTTTTCTTATAGACTTCCGAACCAATAAAATTTTTCCGTTCCCATTTTTTCTCTTTTACGGATTGGTTCGCTTCTGGGATATGACGAGAGAGAGATAACATCATCGCTAATGCGTGTTCTGCAGCAGCAATGGTATTTCCTTCTGGGGAGTTAACCACCATAATCCCACGACGAGTCGCAGCAGGAACATCAATGTTATCAACACCGACACCAGCGCGACCAATGATTTTAAGCTGGTTTCCCGCCTCGATAACTTCTTCGGTCACTTTTGTCCCTGAACGAACCATCAGCGCATCATATTCAGGGATGGTTGCGACCAGTTCTTCTGGAGAGAGTTTGGTTTTGACATCGACTTGTGCGACCTGCGAGAGAATATCAATCCCAGCTTGATCCACAGAGTCTGAAACTAAAACTTTTGCCATTGGTTATTTAATTTGAAATCAACATAAATAGAGGGTGTGCAACATTTAACCTTCTTAAATCTACTCATAGTTAAGTAAACTTAAGCTAGGTATAGCATTACTCGTAAGAGTAAAGGGCGTTGCCGCCAAAGCCCGTAGCATAATGTTACGGGCACCATTCCAATCTCGGTCCTCTGCTTATGAGTTTAAGGGACATCGGATCATTTTCCAGAGAATCTATATTTTCTCTCAATCATGACCGTAGTGTATCTTTTCATACTTTTGCCCGTTTTGGGAGGGGTGGGGGGTGCGGTAAGATGAAGGCTGGACGGTGCAAGGGATAAGGCGAAGAGATCATGAAATATGTAATTGCTGTTCTTTCTAATCGGATTCAAGCGGAAGATGCTTATACTACGCTTTTGAAAGAAGGCTTAAATCAACAGCAAGTAGAGATGCTAGGGAGAGGCTATAAAACAGCAGATGAGTTTGGCTTGATTAATCCTAATCAGCAAGCGCGAAAACAGATTTTTCAGTTGGGGACTTGGCTGTTTCCTTTCGGTTTTGCTGCGGGCTATGTGTTTAATGTCTTAACAGAAATTTACTTATTTGATTGGGCAGGTCCTGTGGGGAATCATATTATTGGCGGTTTCTTCGGCGCGATCGCTGCTTTGATGGGGGCGTTTTTCGTCGGTGGTGGCGTTGGGATTGCTTTTGGTAGTGGGGATGCTTTACCCTATCGCAATCGCCTTAATGAGGGCAAATATCTGATTGTGGTGCAAGGATCAGAAGCGGTGAACGAACAAGCCACCCGCATTTTACGCCAGTTTAATCCTGAAACTCTGCAAGGCTACGAAGAGAATCAATAATCAGGAACTCAGGTGAGAGGGTAGAATTGTCATTGCTATAACTCCCCTTTCATAACCGATAAAATGAAAGTATCGACTCGGCGAGTCTGGATTAATTTCCTTGCTCTTGTCCCCGGAACCACTCTCACTCTTCTGACCATCGCTGTTGCTTTTTTACGTTTTTATGATGAACAAGACTTCACAATCCTCGGACAAATCACCCAACCTCGACTCTGGAGTAACCGACTCACTGGTGCCCCCCTCTTGGTGGCAGTGGTTAATTTCGGCGTTGAGTGGAACCGTCGAAACCGAGAAACAAATCGCTTGGCTGAAGCTGGAGAAAAAGAGACTGAAGCAAGAGAGCGAGAAATACAGCGCGATCGCCTTCGGCGGTGAGCGAAGCTCAATCGCGCAACAGACGAAGAAAGAAACCGAGCAGATCGAGAAAGAAACCGAGCAGCTGAAGAAAGAAAACGAGCAGCTAGCCGTGCTCGAATCCAAAATCGATGGCTTATTCTCCAAATACAACATCAACTCCAACCCAACGAATCAACCCGAAGAGCCTTAATTGATTTTCTCGCTTTTTTGCAGGAATATGGGGAGTGAGAGTGACCAGTGATCAGTTACCAGAGGGTTGATATGCTACCGAAAGAGGAAATCCTGAGAGGAGTCGAAAACCGAGAAGAAATTACCCGAGTGATTGATATTGCTGAACAAGCGATTAAAACTTGGGAAACCGTTTGTACTGACTTTCTCTCACCTCCAGTGGCGGTGGAAGCCCAAGACAAGTTTTCTCTTCTCACTGAGATTCAATTTATGGTTTGGGGAGGCTATCCGCAAGCGGAACGAGTTCGCATGGGAATCACTCGCGCTGAGTTACCTCTAGACCAGTCACAAGTCCCCATCGCTGCATTAGATGTATCGGGAAACTTTCTCTTTGATACCGCCAACCATCGCGACTTTTTAGGGGCAATTTTAGGCACAGGGGTTGTCCGTCAGAAAGTTGGTGATATTGTGGTTTTAGGGGAACGGGGAGCGCAGATTTTAGTGGTTCCAGAATTAGTCTCGTTTTTAGAAGCGAACTTAAACCAAGTGCGGTCGGTTCCCGTGAAAACCCGAGAGATTGGGTTAGAAGAACTAAAAATTCGTCCCCCGAAAAAGAAAGAAATGACCACCGTCGAAGCCTCCATGCGTTTAGATGCAGTGGGTTCGGCTGCCTTTGGGATGTCGCGGAGTAAAATGGCAAGCGCGATCGCGCAGGGAAATGTTCGGGTTAACTGGAAACCCATCACTCAAGCAAGTCATTCTCTACAAGAAGGCGATCTGATTGCAGTGCAAGGGAAAGGACGGGCGGAAATCGGAGAAGTTTCTATCACCAAAAAGCAACGGTATCGGGTGCAACTGACGCGGTATGTCTAGGGGAAAGTGTTATATTAGCCAAAAATAAGCTATCGAAACTTTCTCACGGAGACACTGATGGGAGATGCAGTTATTGAGGTTCGGAATCTGAAGGTTGAGTTTTTCCCAGAAGAACAACATTTAATTGCGGTTAATGGGATTAATTTTCAAATCCCCCAAGGAAAAACCCTTGGTCTCGTGGGAGAATCGGGGTCAGGGAAATCGGTCACAGCCCTAGCCTTAATGGGCTTAGTGGGAACACCTGGTCAAGTGACGGCTGGGGAAATTTATTTTCAGCCTTCTCCAGATACCCCCCCAGTTGATCTTCTCAAACTTACAGACGCACAACGCCGAGACTATCGCGGGGGGAAAATAGCCATGATTTTCCAAGAACCGATGAGTTCTCTCAACCCAGTTTATAACATTGGGTTTCAAATCACCGAAGCCATCCGCCAACATCAAGACGTTTCTCCCAGTGAAGCCCGACGACAGGCGATCGCGCGGTTACAAGAAGTAAAATTATTACCATCTGATAACACTCTCAAACAAGATTGTCTCTTAGAAGACAACAGCCTCAGCGAAACCGAAGTCAATCATCGCATCAACGAACAAAAACGGGCATTTCTCGAACGCTATCCCCATCAGCTTTCTGGCGGACAACTGCAGCGCGTCATGATTGCTATTGCAATTTCTTGTAACCCTGCGTTACTGATTGCAGATGAACCCACCACCGCCCTTGATGTGACTGTTCAGAAAACGATCTTAAATCTTTTGCGCGATTTATGTCAGGCGCGGGGAATGTCGATGTTATTTATCACTCATGATCTGGGAGTGGTTGCGGAAACCGCCGATCAAGTGGCGGTGATGTATCAGGGAAATCTTGTCGAATCGGGAGATATTGAAAGTCTTTTCACGAATCCTCAACATCCTTATACCAAAGGCTTACTCGCCTGTCGTCCGCGTTTAGACCAAACGTTAACCTATCTCCCAACAGTCAGCGACTTTTTAAATCGAGACGGTGAACTCAAAACGAATCAGCCTCAATCTTCGCAAAATAATCGTATGAGGACAGAGGAAAAAAATTATTCTCTCAGTGAAGATAGTAGTGTTGCTACTGCGCCTTTATTAACAGTGCAAAACTTACAAGTTGGCTTTCCGTTACGGGGAGTTTTTGGACAAGCCAAGCGGTATTTTATGGCGGTGAACGGGGTTTCTTTTGATGTTTATCGGGGAGAAACGTTAGGCTTAGTTGGTGAATCAGGTTGTGGAAAGTCAACACTCGCCCGCACGCTTTTAAAACTTATTTCTCCGCTTCATGGAAAAATTTTCTTTAATGGAGAAAATATTACCAACTGGCAAGGAAAACCCTTACGTCGTCTCCGTCGTCAGATGCAAATTGTCTTTCAAAATCCCTATAATTCCCTCAATCCTCGCTTGACCATTGGTAAAACGATTATTGAACCGCTAAGTATTCATAAACAATATCAAAACTCACGTCAGCGCCAAGAAAGAGTTGCTTATTTATTAGAAAGAGTGGGTTTAAGTCCTAAAGATATGAATCGCTATCCTCATGAGTTTTCAGGGGGACAACGACAGCGGATTTGTATTGCTCGCGCTTTGGCTTTAAACCCTCAGTTTATCATTTGCGATGAATCGGTTTCGGCTTTAGATGTGTCGGTACAAGCGCAAGTGTTGAATCTATTAAAAGAGCTACAACAAGAATTTAATTTAACTTATATTTTTATTTCCCATGACTTAAGTGTTGTCAAATTTATCAGCGATCGCGTGATGGTAATGAATCAAGGAAAAATCGAAGAAATTGGTAGTGCGAAAACGATTTATAAAACCCCAGAAACTGCCTACACCCGCAAATTAATTGATGCGATTCCCACGATTGAAAAACAATTAAATGTGAGTCATTAGTCATTAGTCATTGGTCATTAGTCATTAGTCATTAGTCATTAGTCGTTAGTTATTCTTGAATTCACACTAAGAACACAGGATAAAAAATTATGAAACAAGAACCCAAAACAATAAAAACCCTATTGGCGGAATGGATTACGCCAGCAAGTTTTGCGCCGTATGGACAATTAATTTTACCCGCAGCAGATGGCAAATCTTATGATGAAAATGATGCCCAATTAGACTTAAGTCAAGGACAACCACGATTTTATATTATGCAGTTGAAACAACGGGGAAAACAATTTCATCGGATTACCCGTCATCAGCTTTGTACGCAATGTTTAGGCTCATTAGAAGGGAAAACTTGGCTGTTAGGGGTTGCGCCTCCTAACGCTGATTCTAAGCCAGATACTCAACATTTAAAAGCCTTTCAAATTCCTGGCAATTGTTTTATAAAACTGCATAAAGGAACTTGGCACGCAGGGCCCTATTTTGAAGATGATATAGTGAATTTTTATAATCTGGAATTAAGCGATACCAATGAAGTGGATCATTTCAGCTATGACTTTTTAGAAGCTGAAAATATCACTTGGGAGATTCAAACTTAGTTAATGATGACCTGATTGTATCTATAGCAGTTTTCACGCTTCTTGAGGTACATTCTGAATTTTGGTTCTTCGTTCTTTGTTCTTCGTTCTTTGTTCTTTGTTATTTGTTCTTTGTTCTTCGTTATTTGTTGGTTGTTAATCAATGAACCACGAACCATGAACCATGAACCATGAACATCCACCGACTCGCTTTGTACTTCAACCAACTAGGAAACGCTATATTGAAAATTAAAGTTGAAAGGTGCATTTTATTGATGTTTAGAGGTCAAAGAGTAACTTGAGGTGGAATCATCAAGATTGTCTTGATTAGGAACATTAGCTTGATTGAGAATACTGGCTAACTCAATCAACTCGTCAATCCAGTCACCATTGAGAAAATCAGTTTTGAAGTCTTGTGCGGTTTGTGCGTTGTTCATATCTGTATTACTCTCGTGATTCAAATCTATCAAGGCGCAAACAAAGTCTGAAGTTACAACTAGGGGGCTCGTTGGGTCTTAGTTCGATTTGATCTTAAACAAATCTGTAAGTACACTTAACTTTAAGGTAAGCCCTTTAACGAGTCAAGTAGTTTCTGTGATGTTTCTTTGAAAACGACATTTGTCATTGTAGCATAAAGTTGATCTAAGTCAACAAAGCTATGAGATAAAAAATCGATATGGGTAAACCCCTAGTAAAAGTAACCAAGAAAGCAGACCAGGTGGGTCAATTTTTGCTACCAGTGACAGAGAAATCCTCTCACTGAGATCGGCGATCGCAAATCAAGAGATGAGGGTAGAGTTCCCCTGTGTTCACTAATCGTTCTTCCCGAATCTGAAATGTTTCTCGTTGGGAAATAATTTTCTTAAACGCGCCTCGCCCTTTCCCGACTAGCACAACCAAGCGACCCTCTGGCTGTAAAATTTTTTCAGCACCATATAGGAATTTTTGATACAAGCGATCAAAATTGATCTTAGACCCTAAATGCACCCCATAAGGGGGATTAGTGACGATCGCGTCAAAAAAGCCTGCTGGATAATCTTGCGCTAAATCTCGCGCGTCTCCCTCTTGAATCTGAATCTGATGAGAAAAGTGAGCAGCCCTAATATTTTCTTTAACTCCAGTCACTGCTTCCGCCCATCGATCGCGCCCATAAATGTCTAAATCAGGAAATAGCGTTGCTGCTTCCATTAAAATCGTTCCTGACCCGCAAAACGGGTCTAAGAGTCGTGCTGTTCCCTCTAACTCACAGAGTTGCAACATCGCATACGCCATTGTTGTCTTTAAAGCGATTCGGGGTCGCCAAACTTTTTTCTGACGTTGATCCAGTGCTTCTTGTGTCTCTTGAATACTGACTAAACACAAGCGATCATAAAGATCCACACGCACATTAACATCAGGCTGAGCTAAATTAACCTTTTTCCCGTAACGCTGAATCAGTGCTGATCCTGCGATGCGTTGAACATCCATGGCGCGAAACTCATGCTTTCCATTGCGTTGGGTTGTGACGCGAAAGGTTTTCGCCGTATCCATTTCTGGAAGCTCTAAGGCGAATATTTCTGCATAAATTTGATCGAGATCGGAGAGTTCTGATGTTAGAAAAAAATGATCAATCTGCTGCATAACATGAAATACTGATCGTGCTTTTAAGGCTATCTCCAAAAGGGAAGAATCTGAACTTTCCACTAAAATTTGTCCATCGAGATCGAAGGGCTTTTGCGTAATTTGGGTAATTTCACATCCGATTTTTAGAGCGCGATCGCGCAATTCTTTTTCCACCACATCTTCAATTCCAGCGTGGGTCGTCAAACGCAATTGGATCATATTTTCTCTCAATCATCATAAGGGCTGATCTTAGCGTAATCTGTTACGGATCTATTTTGATCGCTTACATCTAATTGGATAAACTAGAAAGAGTCCAATCCCTTCAATCAGCCATGACAGCTTCCGAGAAAATCAGAGAATTAAGCCAGTTAAATCTTGATCAGGTCACTCAATCAGCCAAGCACCCCCAAAAAGAACTGGAAAAAATTATCAAACAAATTGAGAGTTTATTAGCGCACTTAAAAACTAAAATCGCTGAACAACAAGAACAACAAAAACTGTATCAAGAAGAACTCAACCATGTCCTTGCGAGTCTTGGTGATAGTAGTGTTCAGAGTTATGAAGATACAGCGTTAGAAAGAAAAGATCAATTCACTCTTGAAAAGATTAGAAAAGCCAAACAATTAAAATTAGAACAAAAACAAAATCTAGAGCGTCAGCTTAAGGTCATTAAAGAGAATATTGATCTATTTTATCGAGACCGTAATGTATTAGAAGAACAGCTTTCACAAGCGCGATCGCGTTATCAACCTTTTATCAAAAAACGTAAGCAACCTTACTGCTTTCACTCTTGGCTCAAAATCCTTAAAAACTGGAAGCTGCCTTTATCGAATTCACCAAAAAGAGGGCTAACCAATCAAACCTTTCCCGATCATCCTAGCGCCAACAAAAATAATGGTTTATTCGCTTTACTTGCCATTAATTTTATTATTTTCATCCTCGATCATACAATAAGTTTGCAGTTCTTTGATACCTTTTATTTAGATCATGACGATGTTGCTTGGTATCAACTCATTACATCGATGTTTTGTCATGCAAACTGGCAACATTTATCCAGCAATCTTTTCTTTTTATATTTGTTTGGCAAGTTAGTAGAAGAGGAAGAAGGAGTAATGGGAATTGTTGGTAGTTATTTGATCTGTGGCTTGGGAGCAAACTTAATGAGCTTGATGTTTCAACCCAGTTATGTTGTTTCTTTAGGTGCATCTGGTGCGGTTTTCGGTTTATTTACCGTTAGTGTGTTACTAAAATTAGGTTGGCACTGGCGACGATTATTAGAAGTGATTATTTTAGGACAATTTGTGTTACAACGGGTTTTATTTGAGTTACAAAATTTAGACCGAGTCGATGGGATTAATCGGATTGCTCATTTGGGAGGGGCGTTAATGGGAGTGATCTTAATTTTAGGACTAAAACGTTGGCAAGAAAGAACACAAAGTGAAGATTCTTAATTCCTAGGCTCAAATTTAACCAAGCATTTACCACAATTCCCAGAATCAGTTGTTAGAATTGACTTGGACAAGATTTAATGCTAATTCATCCCAACTATGGCGACTTTTTCTCCCGATCAAAAACGGCGTATTTTTGACCACTTAACCCAGACCTCAGACTTTCTTTCCAGTCCAAATAAAAGTTCGAGTGAAATGAATTCCCGCAAAAAACGGATTATGGAACACATTGAAAGAACTCGCGGTTAAATTTCTGTTATTTTTCCTTGTCTTTCGGGGTGCGTGGTGAAGCACTCCGATTGGGATCTAAAATACGATTAATCTGGCGCAATTGATCAGCCGTTCCCATACAAAACAGCAAGTCTCCCGCTTGTAAAATTTCATCCGCCGTCGGACCACCAATTAAAGTTCCATCAGCACGGCGAATCGCAAGGACTAAAGCCCCTGATTGCGCCCTTAATCGTGCTTGACTTAAGGTGTGTCCCACACAAGGACAACTAGAGGGATCAAGGAGAAATTCTTCAATATAAAAAGAGCCTTCTGTTCCTGCTAAAATCCCATCGACAAAGTCCATCACCTGCGGACGGAGGGCTGCAGCAGCTAACCGTCTCGCGCCTGTGATATGAGGGGAAACCACCGCATCAGCCCCTGCTCGTTGCAGTTTTTGTACAGCTTCTTCGGTATTGGCTCGCGCGATCGCGCGGACTTTCGGATTTAAGGTTTTACCCGATAAAATAGTGTAGAGATTTTCCGCATCAGAACTCAAGGCAGCAACCAAACAAAGCGCATCTTTAATCTTCACTTCAACCAAAGTTTCATCAAGGGTCGCATCTCCTTCCAACGCCAGATAATTGGCATTACGAGCCGTTTCCACTTTTTCTGGGGATTTATCAACCACCACAAACGGAATCGACTCCGCCTGAAACTCTCGACAGATTTGTCGCCCCATGCGCCCAAAACCACAAACAATATAGTGAGAAGTGAGTGAATCAATCAAGCGTCTTCTTTGCCTCAGTTGAATGCCTTTTTGAAAATAGCCCTGAATAATCGCTTCTGTGAAACGATTTACAATATAGCCTATCGTAATTAAACCTGCTGCAATCAAGCCAATGGTAAACAGTTGCGAACGTTCAGGTAAAGGACGGACTTCGGAAAAACCAACGGTGGAGAGAGTGATCACAGTCATATAAGCAGCTTCTGACCAACTCCACTGTTCAACAAAGTGATACCAAGCAGTGCCGACAAAAAAGACCCCGCCTAAGGTGATTCCTCCTCCGACTAACTGTTGCTGTAACCGTCGATAATTTTGATCAAATGAATACATTGTGATTAATTTCTAGTGGGGGCGGATCAACAAACAACTGATACGCTATAACGAATAACAAATAACGAATAACAAATAACCAATTTAATGAGTCCAGAAACCGTTTTAGACAATTCTCAAGCCACCTTCAATCCCCAACAGTTTGACCAATACGTGATGTCCACTTATGGACGCTTTCCCATCGCGATCGCGCAAGGAAAAGGCTGCACACTCTGGGATACAGACGGCAAAAGTTACCTAGACTTGGTTGCTGGAATTGCCACCTGTACCCTCGGTCATGCTCATCCCACCCTTATTAAAGCAGTCACCGAGCAAATTCAAAAATTGCATCATGTGTCTAACTTGTACTATATTCCTGAACAAGGGGAACTCGCCCAGTGGCTAGTGGAGCATTCTTGTGCCGATCGCGCATTCTTTTGTAATTCTGGGGCCGAAGCCAACGAAGCAGCAATTAAACTCGCCCGAAAATATGCCCACACGGTTCGTGGGATTGAAAATCCAGTGATTCTCACCGCCCATTCCAGCTTTCACGGGCGCACCCTCGCCACCATTACCGCGACAGGACAACCCAAATACCAGAAAAATTTTGAACCGCTTGTCCCTGGATTTGCCTATGTTCCCTACAATGACATCACTGCATTAGAAAACGCGATCGCGCAATATTCAGAACAAGGCATTGCTGCTATTTTAATTGAACCCTTGCAAGGAGAAGGAGGGGTTTGTCCAGGAGATTTAGATTATTTTCTCCGTTTAAGAAAAATTTGTGATGAAACAGGAATCCTCTTAATTTTTGATGAAGTGCAAGTTGGGGTGGGACGCAGTGGGAAATATTGGGGTTATGAAAACTTAGGCGTTGAACCCGATATCTTCACCAGTGCGAAAGGTTTAGCGGGAGGAATCCCCATGGGGGCGATGTTGTGTAAAGAATTTTGTCAAGTTTTTACAGGTGGCGATCATGCCAGTACCTTTGGCGGGAATCCTTTAGTTTGTCGTACCGCATTAGCCGTTTTACAGACGTTAGAAGCAGAGGATATTTTGTCTAATGTGATCGCACGGGGCGAACAAATTCGGAAACATTTACGCGCGATCGCGCAACAATTTCCCGATACTTTTACGGAAGTGCGGGGATGGGGTTTAATTAATGGCTTACAAATTCATTCGGAAACTGACCTGACTTCAATTACAATTGTAAAAGAAGCTATGACACAAGGATTATTGGTTGCACCAGCTGGACCAAAAGTTTTGCGATTTGTCCCCCCACTGATTATTTCTGCAGCAGAAGTAGAAGCGGGAATGGAAACCTTAAAAACAGTCATTGAGTCAGTGCATAATTAGAATAAGATTTTCTGATTTATCTCTTGCCATTTTGGCAAGTTAAACTGAAACTATTGTGAGTGTTTTGCAAACTATGATCGAGCCTTAGTCGCTCCTCATAAGAACTTAGTATCACAATTAAATGCAGCTAAAAATCAAGAATAATCCTTGCTTATAACTCAATTTACCAACATGATTTAAGCCCTGACTAGACATTAATAATGGATATTTCCCCACTGATTATTGCTCAAATTACCGATACTCATCTACTAGCCTCATCCGAGGGGAAATTGTTGGGTTTACCCACCGCCAACTCATTAGCAGTGGTCATTGAGGAAATCCAAAACTTAATCCCTAAACCCCACTGCTTACTCTTAACTGGTGATCTCTCTCAAGACGAAACCCTCGCTTCTTACGAAAGATTACACAAACAAATCAGCAAACTCAATATTCCAGCCTATTGGCTTCCTGGAAATCATGATCAATTCCATCTCATGGAAAAAGCCCTGAACAATCCTCCCCTTTACGGAGATAAATCATTCCAATATAGCGGTTGGCACTTTATTCTCCTTAATTCCGCAGTACCAGGGCGAGTTTATGGGTATCTTAGTAAAGAAACTCTGGCTTGGTTAGATAGGGAACTGAAAAAAGCCAGTAACAGTCCAACCGTGGTCGCGTTACATCATCCCCCCTTTTTAGTGGATTCTCATTGGCTGGATAAAAGTACCTTGCAAAATCCAGATGATTTGTTTGAAGTGTTAGATCGCCATCATCACGTTAGCTTAGTGTTGTTTGGTCATATCCATCAAGACTTTCAGCGCGATCGCGCAGGGGTTTGTTATTTAGCTAGTCCTTCCAGTTCCATCCAGTTTAAGCCCAGTTCAGAAACATTTGCCCTCGATGAAAAAAAACCAGGGTTTCGCCTCTTGTGGTTCTATCCCGATGGTAGCTTTGAAACAAAAGTGCATCGAGTTGAGTTTAATTATGATTTAGATTTCAATGCTAACGGCTATTAGTAATTGCTCAAGCCATAATTGATCAGGGATAATGAATCGGATACAACTATAAAAAAACGGATTCAATATAATTTCAACTTAAAATGACAGCAACCACTTCTTCTGGCAGCAAAATTGTTCGCATTGGGACACGGAAAAGCAATCTCGCCATGGTACAAACCCATTGGGTGCGGGACGAACTGCAAAAGCATTTTCCCGATCACCAATTTGAAATTGAAGCCATGAGTACCCAAGGGGATAAAATTCTCGATGTCGCCCTCTCGAAAATTGGCGATAAAGGATTATTTACTAAAGAATTAGAGTTAGGATTGCTGAATCAAGATGTGGATTTAGCGGTTCATTCCCTAAAAGATTTACCCACCCAATTGCCAGAAGGATTAATGTTAGGCTGTGTCACCAGTCGGGAGAATCCTGCTGATGCTTTAGTTTTAAATGAAAAGTATCAGGGCTATACGATCCAAACCCTCCCCGAAGGCGCGGTGGTGGGAACATCTTCTCTCCGTCGCTTGGCGCAATTGCGGTATCATTACCCCTATCTTGAATTTAAAGATGTGCGCGGAAATCTCAACACTCGGTTGAAAAAATTAGATAATGGAGACTATGATGCCTTAGTGCTTGCCGTTGCTGGACTGCAACGCTTAGGAATGGGCGATCGCGTTTCGCAAGCGATTCCCAGTGCAGTGTCTCTCCATGCGGTGGGACAGGGTGCGTTAGGGATTGAATGTCGCGAAGGGGATAGTCGGATTTTAGACTTGTTAAAAGCCATTGAAGACCCAGACACGCGCGATTGCACTCTCGCCGAACGTTCCTTTTTACGAGAGTTAGAAGGCGGATGTCAAGTGCCGATTGGTGTAAATAGTTTCATTGAAGGGGAGCAGTTAACTTTAACGGGAATGGTCGCCAGTCTCGATGGTCAGCAACTCTTAAAGGATACTGTCAGCAGCGATCGCGCAGAACATGAAAAAATCGGCTATGATTTGGCGCAGTTAGTGCGAGAACAAGGCGCACAAGCGATTTTAGATGAAATTTTTGCCCAAGTTGAACGCTAAATTGGGATCAGGAGAGTTCTAGAGTTAGGATTCTCCGTTTCTAGAAAGCGCGATCGCGCAACAATTCGATACAATATAATCCGAACTTGATTCGTTCGCATTGCAGATAATTGTCAGGGGAGTCTCATGGGGAGAGTTGTCGGGATTGACTTAGGCACTACCAACTCAGTTGTTTCTATAACCGAGGGCGGGAAGCCATTGGTCATCGCCAATGCAGAAGGAACACGGACAACCCCCTCTGTCGTTAGTTTTAACAAGGATGGGGAACTCTTGGTGGGTCAAATGGCACGGCGACAGTCCGTTTTAAACCCGCAAAATACATTTTTTGGGGTCAAACGCTTTATTGGACGGAAATACGCCGAATTAAGCCCTGCGAGTAAGCGAGTTCCCTACACCATTCGTCGCGATGATGCGGGGAATGTCAAATTACGTTGTCCTCGTTTGAAAAAAGAATTTGCACCCGAAGAAATCTCAGCACGGATTTTACAGAAATTGGTGCAAGATGCTAGCCGTTATTTGGGAGAACCCGTAACGGAAGCGGTGATTACTGTTCCTGCTTATTTTAATGATTCCCAACGCCAAGCCACACGGGATGCAGGACGCATTGCAGGGTTAGATGTCTTAAGAATTCTTAATGAACCCACCGCAGCAGCCCTCGCTTATGGGTTAGATCAAGAAGAAAATAGTCTGGTGCTGGTGTTTGACCTCGGCGGAGGAACGTTTGATGTTTCTATTTTAGAAGTCGGCGATGGCGTTTTTGAAGTGAGAGCCACCAGTGGGGATACGCAACTGGGGGGAAATGATTTTGATGAGAAAATTGTTAATTGGCTCGCGGAAGAGTTTTTAGAGAAAGAAGGGATTGACTTACGGCGCGATCGGCAAGCCCTACAACGCCTCTCAGAAGCAGCAGAAAAAGCAAAAATTGAACTCTCTGGTGTCGGAATCACGGAAATTAACTTACCGTTTATTACCGCCAGTGAAAGTGGTCCGAAGCATATTGAAACCCAACTAGCGCGATCGCAGTTTGAAGGCTTTTGTGAGGATCTCATGCAACGGTTACGCCGTCCCCTGAAACGCGCCTTTAAAGATGCAGGGTTACGCCCTGATGATATTGATGAAGTGGTTTTAGTGGGCGGATCAACTCGCATTCCCATGGTGCAAGACATGGTGCGAAACTTAATCGGTCGTGAACCGAACCAAAATGTTAACCCTGATGAAGTGGTTGCGGTGGGGGCTGCGATTCAAGCGGGAATTCTCGCTGGAGAAGTGAAAGACGTTCTTTTGTTAGATGTTAGTCCCCTTTCTTTTGGCATCGAAACCATTGGTGGGGTGATGAAAAAACTGATTCCCCGCAATACCACGATTCCCGTCCGCCGTTCGGATGTTTTCTCCACCAGCGAAAATAATCAAACCATGGTAGAAGTCCATGTCTTGCAAGGGGAACGGGAAATGGCTGCGGAAAATAAATCCCTCGGACGATTTAAGCTAACGGGGATTCCTCCCGCACCGCGAGGCGTTCCCCAAATCCTGGTCTCTTTGGATTTAGATGCCAATGGAATCTTAAATGTGACCGCCATGGATAAAACCACTGGGCGTGAGCAAAGTGTGACCATTCAGGGAGCTTCTACCCTCTCCGAAAGCGAAATTAATCGGATGTTAAATGATGCTGCTGAACATAGTCGCATTGACCAAGAACGGAAAGAAAGAGTTGAAAAACGCAACCGCGCCGAAGCCCTCGCCGATAGCGCACAACGTCGCTTAAAAGAAGTGGCTCTTGATTTTGGGACACAATTTGCCAGTTACTACCGTCGTCGTATTGAAGCCCTCATTGAAGAATTACGAGAAAGTTTAGCCCGTGATGATGAACGAGGAATCGATCGCGCTCAAGCTGACTTACAAGATGCCCTGTATGAGTTAAATCGAGAAGTCCGCTTACAATACGAAGATGAAGATGATGATCTCTTTGGCTCAATTAAACGGACTTTCCTTGGGGATGAAGAAGATGACCGCATTCCTCCCTATCGTCGTGAATCTATGAACTCTCGCCCCCGCAGTCGTCCTCGTTATGAGCGCGATCGCGATTACTATGAAGAAGATGAATATGAGCGTCGTCCCCCCCGCCGTTCTTCTTCCCGTCGTCGTCCCTTTGAGTATGAAAATGATTGGGACGAAGAAGATGATGATTGGTTTTAAATTTCACTAAGGGTCGCTTGCCTCAACTATGCCAAATCTTCCCAATTACTATGAACTCTTAGACGTTTCCCCTGAAGCAACAGTGGAAGAAATCAAGCGAGCTTATCGTCGTCTGGCTCGTCGATATCACCCTGATCTCAATCCAGGAGATAAACAAGCCGAAGAAACTTTTAAAGATTTAGTGGAAGCCTACGACGTACTCTGCGACCCCGAAGAACGGGAAAAGTATGATGAATTACTCAATAAGCGTAACCCCAAAACTCGCCGTCGCAGTAAAACAGCGAATCCGAAAACACGCCAGAGTAGTTCTGCAACCGAGAATGGTCGGTATGGATCTGACTTTAATCGCTTTGTGGAACAAACCTTCCGTAAAAAAAGCCAACGTCAAACGGGAACAACGCAAACGCAAACCTCCCGTCGTGTTCCTCAAGATGATGGCAGTGCTTATCGCCCTGGAACTCGTAAAACCGCTTATAAAGTGGAATCAGACCCCTCCCGTTCGCCCAAAGAACGTCCCCGTGATGTAGAAGCGAGATTAAAACTCCCTCTGGAAAAGGCTTATCGTGGCGGAAAAGAGCGCATTCGTTTAGAAGATGGGCGTTCCTTAGAAATTGATATGCCCTCAGGAATGATTGATGGTCAACAGATGCGCCTGCGCGGACAAGGGTTAGGCGGAGGCGATTTATATTTAACGATTACGATCGCGCCCCATTGTTTCTTTAAACTCAAAGATAAAGATGTCTTCTGTCGCGTTCCCGTTACTCCCAGTGAAGCCGTTTTAGGGAAAGCGATTCAAGTTCCCACCTTAGATGGCTTAGTGGAAATGGCAATTCCTGCTGGGGTGAAGTCAGGTCAACGCTTGCGTTTAGCGAATAAAGGCTATCCTGTAGATGGGGAACGCGGGGATCAACTGGTTGAAATTCAAATTGTTGTCCCCCCTGAACCGACAGCAGAAGAAAAGGAACTCTATCGAAAACTGCAAGAAATTCAGAGTTTTGCCCCTCGGGACTCCTTGCTGAAAGACTAAGTTCGATTGCAGTGGTGACTGAACTGGCTGATGACGGATGACACGATTGAGATATTTTATCGATCAATGGTGATTTATCGGAAGGTCTTAAAATTAAGAACGAGATCCTACTTAGAGTTGATTCGTTCATGGCTTTTGCTTCAGTTATTCGCACTCTAGCGCGATCGCGCTTAACCCAAGAACTTCGCCAAAACCTCGTTAACAACCACACCCTGAAACTAACTGGAATCCCACGGCTACCGAAGGGATTAATGGCTTCTGCATTTGCACAACAGTCCCTTAACAAAGCAGAAACCTCCCATTTATTCGTTATTTGTGCCACCTTAGAAGAAGCGGGACGGTGGGCGACCCAACTGCAAAGCATGGACTGGGAAACCGTACAGTTTTATCCTACGTCGGAAGCCACGCCTTACGAACCGTTTAACCCAGAATCGGAGATGATTTGGGGACAAATCCAAGTTTTATTAACGCTTCAGCAACAGCCAGAAAAACCCACGGCGATTGTCGCGACAGAAAAAGCCTTACAACCGCATCTTCCGCCACAAGCGGTATTTGAAAAGATTTGTCTTTCCTTTGAGAAGGGAATGTCTCTCGATAGCAAAACCATTGACCATCGCCTCACCGAATTAGGTTATGAACGAGTTTCTTTAGTGGAAACGGAAGGACAATGGACTCGCAGAGGGGATTTAGTGGATATCTTTCCCGTTGCGTCTGAACTTCCGATTCGCTTAGAGTGGTTTGGGGATGAACTGGAACAACTGCGCGAGTTTGATCCAGTGAGTCAACGATCTTTAGATCAAATTGAAAGCCTCACACTAACCCCGACTAGCTTTTCCCCTCTGATTGCAAAAGGAATAACCGAACAAGGAAATTTAGATCGGTTTTATTCTTATCTGTCTGAGGAAGAACAAAGTCAGTTTCAAGAACAAAATTATCCCGATGGGATGCACCGCTTTTTAGGCTTGGCGTATCCCGAACCCGCTTCTTTACTGGATTATCTTCCAGAAAATACCCTGGTTGTGGTGGATGAACCGGAACAATGTCAAGCCCACAGCGATCGCGCTTTAGAACATACTGAAGATCAATATCAAGAAAGTAATCCTGATCTTCCTCGACTTCATGCAGATTTCAAAACCTGTTTAGAAGATGCAGCAGTCTTCTATCAACTTCACTTTTCAGAAATAACTGAAGAAAATGATTCGGGAGTCAATCTCGCCAGTCGTCCGCTTCCCGTTACCCCGCATCAGTTTGCGAAACTGGCGGAAATTGTGAGAGGAAAGCGAGAAATCTACAGTGGGATGACCCTAGAAAATTATGACACTTGGATTATTTCCGCCCAACCCTCGCGATCGGTTTCCTTACTCCAAGAACACGATTGTCCCGCGCAATTTGTTCCCAATCCCCGCGATTATCCTGCGATTGAAAAGTTACAGCGTGAAAAAACAGCCGTTGCGGTGAAATATTCGGGGTTAGGGGAAGTGGAAGGCTTTATTCTTCCCACCTTTCGTATTGCAGTTGTCACTGACAGAGAATTTTTTGGACAGCACGTTTTAACCACACCTAGTTATATTCGCAAACGCCGAAGGGCTGCATCTAAGCAAGTTGATCTCAACAAACTGCGTCCCGGGGATTATGTGGTTCACCGTCAGCATGGGGTTGGAAAATTCCTCAAACTAGAAAGTTGGGAAACCCGAGAATATCTGGTGGTTGAGTACGCGGATGGCTTGTTAAGAGTTCCCGCCGATAGTTTAGAATCTCTTTCTCGTTACCGCCATTTGGGAGAAGGAAAACCGCAACTGAATAAAATGTCAGGGAAAGCCTGGCAAAATACCAAAAATAAGGTCGAGAAAGCGGTTAAAAAAGTTGCCATTGACTTACTCAATTTATACGCGCAGCGATCGCAGCTTTCCGGTTATGCCTATCCTGAGGATACCCCTTGGCAACAAGAATTAGAAGATTCTTTCCCTTATCAAGCGACACCCGACCAGTTAAAAGCGGTTCAAGATGTGAAACGAGATTTAGAAAGTGAGTTACCGATGGATCGCTTAGTTTGTGGTGATGTGGGCTTTGGGAAAACGGAAGTCGCAATTCGGGCGATCTTTAAAATTCTCATGTCAGGGAAACAGGTAGCATTTCTCGCACCCACCACGATTCTCACCCAACAGCATTATCACACCCTCAAAGAACGATTTGCGCCGTATCCGATTAATATTGGCTTACTCAATCGTTTTCGGACTGCTAACGAACGAAAAGATATTTTGAAACGGCTTTCTACAGGGGAATTAGATGTGGTTGTGGGAACCCACCAACTTTTAAATAAGAGTGTCAAATATAAAGACTTGGGAATGTTGGTGGTAGATGAAGAACAACGGTTTGGGGTGAACCAGAAAGAGAAAATTAAATCTATGAAAACGGAAGTGGATGTTCTCACCTTAACTGCAACCCCGATTCCGCGAACCCTATATATGTCTCTCTCTGGGATTCGGGAAATGAGTTTAATTACCACGCCACCGCCATCCCGTCGTCCCATTAAAACCCATTTATCCCCTTATGATGGGGAAGCGATTCGGACGGCGATTCGCAATGAATTGGATCGCGGGGGACAAGTGTTTTATGTGGTTCCGCGGGTGGAAGGAATTGAAGAAACGGCGGGAAAATTACGGGAAATGGTTCCTGGCGCACGGATCGCGATCGCGCACGGACAAATGGAGGAAGCAGAATTAGAATCCACCATGCTAACCTTCAATAATGGCGATGCGGATATCCTCGTTTGTACGACGATTATTGAATCTGGGTTAGATATTCCTCGGGTGAATACCATTGTTGTGGAAGATTCACAGAAATTCGGTTTATCGCAACTGTATCAACTGCGAGGGCGTGTGGGACGGTCGGGGATTCAAGCCCATGCGTGGTTACTGTACCCCAAGCAAAGTAGTCTCAGCGATACTGCGAAAAAACGACTCCGTGCACTACAAGAGTTTACCCAACTCGGTTCAGGATATCAACTGGCGATGCGCGATTTAGAGATTCGGGGTGTTGGCGAGTTACTCGGTGCGAAACAGTCGGGACAAATGAATGCAGTGGGCTTCGATTTATATATGAGTATGTTACAAGAAGCGATTCAGGAAGTCCAAGGACAAGATATTCCGCAAGTGGATGACACGCAAATTGATCTGAAATTAACCGCTTTTGTTCCCAATCATTACATCACCGATATGGATCAAAAAATGGATGCGTATCGCACAGTAACGATGGCGAGTAGTAAGAAAGAACTGGATCAAATCCGACAAGATTGGCGCGATCGTTATGGCGAATTACCTGCACCGGTTCAACAATTATTACAGGTAATGGAACTCAAACAAATCACCAAATCCCTCGGTTTTTCTCGCATCAAACCAGAAGGAAAACAGCACGTTGCGTTAGAAACACCAATGGAAGAACCCGCTTGGAAACGCCTACAAGAACATCTTCCGAAGCACATTGCTTCCCGTTTTATTTACAGCAAAGGAAAAGTTACAGTGCGGGGTTTAGGAGTTTTAAAAACTCAACAACAGTTAGATAATTTAATTAATTGGTTAGGAGAATTGAGAGCATCTTTAGACCAAGAAAGCGCGATCGCGTAAGATCAAGAAACATCTGTTCCTCTTTGATAGTAATAAAATATTCACCTAATAACATAATTCTGAGTTAGCATGAATGCTGAAATTGTTACGGATTATCAACGTGAAAAGGGAAGTTATTGGATTAATGAAATTAGCCATCTTAGTGGTAATTTTGGAGAGGATTCACAAAAAGTTGAACAAGAAATTGCTCAAGAAATTTAATTAGATGGAATAGAAGCCTTATTAGGTCATTTGCGTTTGTGTGGAGTCATACCTGAAAAATATGGACATGATACTACTGAGGAAAAACTCTATTCTAAATATACTGATGTTGTTATACATCAAGCGTTTACTGCAATCGGTTTTAACAGTTTAGTATTACAAGAACGGTCAGGTGTAGCCGATGTTGAATGTGTTAATCAAGAATATAGTTTTGTGGCGGATGCAAAAGCATTTAGATTAAGTCGGACAGCAAAAAATCAGAAAGACTTTAAAGTTCAAGCCTTAGATAACTGGAAACATGGTAAACCATATGCTATGCTGGTTTGTCCAGTTTATCAACTCCCTGCTAGAAGTAGTCAGATTTATCAACAAGCTGCAACCCGATCAGTTTTTATAGCAACCTATACCCACCTTGCTGTTTTAGTTCGTTATGCAAAAACTATTAGTCAAAATCAAGCTATGGTTTTGCTTCAAGAAGTTTTCAAATCAGTAGAAGCAATGAATCCATCAAAGAATGCTAATAATTATTGGCAAGTTGTTAATCGTATTTTTTTAGATTCAGACAAAAGTTTAAGTAATATATGGAAAGATGAAAAACAAGCATCTATAGAATCTATTTGTATTTCTAAAGAAGAAGCTATTCTTTTTTTTATCACAAGAACGAGAGCGGATTATGAGAATGTCAAAGGAAGAAGCAATACAAGAACTTATTAAAATTAATAAAATAGACAATAAAACTAAAGCAGTAAATTCAGTTGCTAGTCATGGATTGTTAGACATTTTATAACTTATATGAATGATCAATATTTAAATAAAATTACGCTTGGAAACTGTTTAGACCATCTTCCTAATTTAGAATCAGAAAGCATCGACTTATTATTATCTGATATTCCTTATGGGATTAGTTTAGACGATTGGGATGTTCTGCATAATAACACCAATTCTGCATTACTTGGAAAATCGCCAGCGCAAGAAGGAAAATCAGGGTTTAAGAGAAGAGGAAAACCGATTAATGGTTGGTCACAAGCAGATCGCAATATCGGTTTAGAATATCAAAAATGGTGTCAAAGTTGGGCAGAATTTGTTTATCCGAAAATGAAAAACGGATCATTTTTGTTTATTTTTGGCGCAAGACGAACCATCCACCGCGCGATTAATGCCTTTGAAGATAGCGGTTTTTTACTTAAGGATATTTTAGCTTGGAAAAAATCAACGGCTCACCACAGGGCGCAACGAGTGAGTGGTGTGTTAGAAAAAAGAGGAATGGAAGCAGAAGCCGAAAAATGGGAAGGATGGCGTTTAGGAAATTTAGCACCGATTTGGGAGCCCATTTTATGGTTGATGAAACCCTATAAAATTGGTGGAACAATTACAGATAATCTCCTCGAAAATGAAGTAGGAGCAATTAATATTGATGCTTGTGTCGAAAATGGACAGAAAGCAACCAATTTACTAGAGTTTAGTTTTAGAAAAGACGAAAAGCGGATTCACGAAGCCCAAAAACCTCTGGATTTAATTGCATATTTGATAACACTGACGACGCGAGAACATCAGCTGATTTTAGATCCATTTATGGGTGGTGGAACAACCGCAGTAGCAGCCAAGCAACTGCATCGAAATTATATTGGTTTTGAAATCAATCCAACGTATTATGAAGAATCACTATTAAGATTTAAAAGTGCTACAAGTCAAAAAGAAAAATTAGAACAAGAACAATTCTCTCTATTTTAGTTAAAGATTAAGAAGCAGGAAGCGCGATCGATGAGTTATCAGTGGTATTAGTTTGAGTTTGGGCATTAGCAATACTAAATAATAAGGGTAAAAATAATCCTAAAACTAAGTAGCCGAACCAGCGACTGGGTAAAAGATGACGGAATCGTTACAATGTTCTCTATCCTTTTAACAAGCAACATATCTCTCCATGATGGAATAAAGCAAAAATATCTGCAAGGGCGAAGCGGAGGAAATAAATTAGAACTGCTACAACCGATAGATCAATGATCAATTTTTAATAAGACTGCTGCATAATTTCGAGATAAATATGTTCTAAACGAATCGGTTGTCGGGTTAAAGCATCAAGGGGAATTCCTGAAAAAGCATCAACAATTGTTTGAAAATCTTGTAACTCTGGAAGCCAAAAGGCTAGGTCATTTCCGTAACGGCGCGGGGTATAACCTAAGGCTTTTCCCCGTGCGATGGCTTGGTCTTCTTCTTTGGTTTGAAGGGTAATAATTTCGGCTGCGGGAATCACTTTTTTTAGAGTTTCTAATGTTCCTTCCGCAATAATTTCTCCCGCTTTGAGAATGCCAATCCGTTGACAGAGTTTTTCTGCTTCATCTAAGAGATGCGTGGTTAAGAGAATGGTCATTCCCGAGTCTCGTAAATGGTTAATTAAAGCCCAGATTTCATAACGAGTTTCGATATCTAAGCCAGTGGTTGGTTCATCTAAAATAACAAGTTTAGGTTGATGAATTAAAGCGACTGCAATATTAAGTCGGCGTTGCATTCCTCCGCTTAAATCTGAGACAATGCTCTGGGCGCGATCGCGCAGTTGAACCGCTTCTAAACACCAGTTAATTCTTGCTTTTCTTTCCTTGCGATTTAAGCCATATAATTGACCGTAAAAATTGAGATTTTCTTGACAAGAAAGACTTTTATAAAGTAAGTTTTCTTGCGGTGCAATGCCAATTAAACCTTTGGTTTGTTCAGAAATCGGTTGTTGATTGAACTCAATCGTCCCGCGATCGCGCAACAATAAATTACATAAAATATTAATCGTGGTTGTTTTCCCCGCCCCATTGGGACCTAATAACCCATAAACTTCCTCTGGATAGGCAGTTAACGAGAGATTCCGCAACACCTCTCGCGATCCATACGCCTTACATAACCCCTCAATCTTCAGCACCGCCTACAGTCTCCTTTCCCGTCGTAGCATTCCCTGATAAGACAACCAACCCCCAACCATCATCAACGGCGTAAACACCACCAGAAAGCCTAAATGAGATTGTAAATCACTGAGGGGCTCCCCTTGCGCCCAAAGTCCTAATAACGCCTCGTTCATGTGATAAATGGGGTTAAATGCTGCAATCTTAAGCAAACTTTCAGGAAACAGAGAAGCAGGAAGAAATGTTCCCCCTAAAATAAGTAAGGGAACCCCAAATGCAGCCACAAGCGCATTAACATCTTCGGTTCGACGAGCCAACTGAGTCCCTAAAATGAAGCCCAGACCCACATAAGCCGAAATACTCATTAAAATAACCAATAATCCTAATAACAAATGCTGTTCAATACGGACACCCAGAAATGCACCAACACAATAAACTAATATCCCTTGACCCAATCCAATACAAGCATGGGCAACAAAAATCCCCAGAAAGTAGGAGAAGCCACTTAACGGCGAGAGAAAGAGACGTTTCAAGGTATGTTGTTCTCTCTCCGCCACCACCGTCGCCACGCTTCCCCCCAAGCAACTAAAAAAAAGGGCTGCCCCCACCAGGGTGACTGGCGCAGCATTGGTAAACGCTTCTGCTGTGGATAAATTTGCGCGATCGGCCAAAATTACGCCATTAAGCAGCAAAATTGTAATCGGGAAGATGCCCCAAAAAATCAAACTGCGTCGCCGTCGTCCTAATTCTAATAAAATGCGCTGGGCAACTGCTATCGTCTCGCGCCAATATTTCATTGTGTGAGGAATTATCGCTTCTGTTTTTTTATGGATCAACGTCAATCATCTAACTTTCCTTTTCTTTCGTCAATTTCTCGTCGCAGACTGCTACAACTGTTAGGAGTCGGAACGGTAACAGGTGTTCTGGGTTACTCTCGTTTAGTGAAACCCCAGCCCGCGATCGCGCAGACCATTAATCTGGAACTTCCTCGGTACTCATCACAGAAAAAAAGTGTGGTTGTGGTCGGTGCAGGTTTAGCGGGTTTAGCCTGTGCTTATGAACTCAGCCAGCGGGGGTTTGAAGTGACGCTATTAGAAAAATCCCCGCAACTTGGCGGAAAAATTGCTAGTTGGGACATTCAAGTGGGAGAAGAAACCTTCCGCATGGAACACGGCTTCCACGGCTTCTTCCCGCAATATTACAACTTTAATCAGCTTTTAGAAGAACTCAACGCCATAGATAATTTACATTCCCTTGAGTTTTATTCTGTCGTCTTCCGAGATGGCGAATATAACCCCGAAGTATTTCGTCCCAATCATTCCGCATTTCCCTGGAATATTGTTGATCTCGCTATTTCCTCTTCTAACCGCCTGCGCTGGGGAATCGATCTCACCGATCCCAAACATTGGGAAGTCTTCCGAGAAATTGGCGGATTTCATATTCCCGACACCTTTAAACGGTTAGACAACATTGCTGTTTCCGACTGGGTAGAAGGAAGTTTTCCCCGTGGCTTATATGATTTATACTTTCTTCCCTTTGCCAAATCAAGTCTTAATGCACCGAATAAACTCAGTGTTGGGGAACTAATGCAATTTTTCCACTTCTACTTCTTTGGTAACCCCGAAGGACTCGCGTTTAATGGGACGAATGACGATATGGGAACCAGTATTGTTCAACCCATTTCTCAAGCTATCCAAAATAAGGGCGGAACCATCGTCACGGAAGCGGAAGTGACGAAAATTCATTGTCAAAACGGAAAAATTACCTCTCTCAACTACCAGAAAGGAACCGCGCAACCGAAAGCGGGTTTCTGGGTGGAAAAAAATCCGCATCTTAGCGATGAAAAGGTTAGTTACTATGGCGCAGGAGATAACGTTTATTTCTCCACAAAAGAAGCAACCGAAGCCATTTCCCTAACTTGTACTCATCAAGGCTGTACCGTCAAACGCCAAGCCGATGGACAATTCCTCTGTCCTTGTCATGGGTCATTATTTGCAGCAGATGGTAAAGTTCTCAGTGGTCCTGCGAAACAAGATTTACCCCGTTTGCAAGTGATTCAACAGAAAAATAGTGCGATTCAGTTAGTGGGAATGAACCCCGATGATCAGGGTGAACAGAAATTAGTCGCGGATTATTTTGTCTTCGCCACAGATGTTCCAGGGGTGAAACATTTATTTTCTCTTGCTGAAGGCGAGATGAACCCTGAACAAACCACAAAAATTAACGAACTTGCGGTTGCTGATCCCTTTGCAGTGGGAAGATTCTGGTTTGATCGAGATTTTGAATGGGAACACAGTAATTTTGCCTCTCTCTCTGGCTATCATCTCACCGATAGCATTTGCTTGTATCATCGTATCCAAACTGAATACATTGCGTGGCATGAAAAAACTGGGGGAAGTGTGGTTGAACTTCATGCCTATTGCTATCCCGAACAAGAGTTTCCCGATCAAACCACTTTGCTAAATACCTTCGAGGCGGAACTTTACGAAATTGTTCCCGAACTAACCAACGCCACCATGCTGCATCGCGAACTCGTCAATCAAAAGAACTTCTCTGGTTATCCTCCTGGTAGCTATGCCAACCGTCCAGCAACCGAAACTGACATTCCTAATCTTTTCTTTGCTGGAGATTGGGTGAAAATGCCTTTCCCTTGTGGCTTAATGGAACGGGCGGTGAGTAGTGGCTTTTTAGCAGCCAATGCCATCTTAGATCAACAAGGGTTACAACAGCGTAAATTATTTTCGGTGAAACCAGAAGGCATTTTTACAATTTAGATTCAAAGCGGTCTTTTTGTCCCTCTAGTCTCCCACGGGCTTGAGAGGGAAGTGCTATCTTAGAGGTGTTACCAAAGTACAACCCCCTCCCGATGAAACGAACGATTCATTTACCCGACGAGTTAGCCCAACAAATCGAGGCATATCTCAATCAACACCCCGAAGAAAACTGGTCTAGCCTTGCTCAAAAAGGATTGAAGCAGGTGATTCGTCCTAAAGACCCTTCTAAACTGCTTGCTGTCGCAGGAAGTGTGGAACTCCCTGCTGATGCTTCTACCAATGAAGACAAGTATCACTAATGAAGTTAGTGGTTGATACAGGACCCTTTATTGCTATTTTCAGTCGGAGTGATTCTGAACATGAAAACTGCTTAAGGGGATATCAACAAATCATATCTGAAGGTGATGAACTTTATACCTCTTTTCCGATCTTCTGTGAAGTCCACAAATTGCTATTACAAAGACTTGGAGATCGCGTTGCTAGAAACCAGTTAATTGCCCTAGAAGAAGCAGTTTCTATTGTTCCCTTTGAATTAATGGATATTCAAGACGCGATCGCGCTAGTCAGTTCCATCCCCCAATGGAAAGGAACGCTACAAGATGCTTCAATTGTTATCCTCACCCGCACCTTAAATTGTCCCGTCTGGACATTAGATTACCGAGACTTCTCTAGATTTAATGATCTGGAGTTTTGGACTCCCAAAATAGAAAAATAGTAAAAACAATGACAGACTCAGTGCGTGAAGTAGGAATTAATCCCAATCATTGGTATGTGGTCGCCCGTAGCAGCGAAGTGACAACAGACCCTTATGCGGTTACCCTATGGAAACAACCGATTGTTCTCTACCGCCAAAGTGATGGACAAGTTTGCGCTTTAGAAGACCGTTGTCCCCATCGTTTTGTGAGACTCAGTGAGGGGAAACTCCAGCGCGATCGCGTAGAATGTGCTTATCACGGTTGGCAATTTAATGCTGAGGGAAAATGTGTTTCGATTCCTTATTTAACAGAGAAGCAAAAGTTACCCCCCTGTCAGCTTCGTGTCTATCCCGTCCAAGAAGGAGATGGCTTTATTTGGGTCTTTCTGGGGGATGAAACCGCAACCGTTCCCCGTTTCCAAGTTCCTGAATGGGATCATCTCAACTATATTGCAACCGTTTCTGTGATTGAAACTCAAGCCCACTATTCTTATCTCATTGAAAACTTGATGGATATGTATCATGGGCATTTACATGAAGATTGGCAAGCCTGGACAGATGCTAAGTTAGAAAATATCGAGGAAGATGACAGCCAAGTTCACGGCTACTACAACGCCCAGAGTTATTACCGAATTGATAAAATTTGGTCGATTTCACAACTGTTTTTCCCCAGTTTACGGCAACTGCACCCAGAACCGTTAACGGTAAGCTATATCTATCCCCATTGGGTTTCGACGTTGGGGGAGGATTTCAAAATCTACTGTCTCTTTTCTCCCATTCATGAAACCGCCACTCGCGCTTATCTGATTCACTTTACTTCTTTAAATGCGTTTTGGCGACTGCATAAACTCCCCGTTTGGTTTCGTCGTGGCTTGAAAAATGCCCTCTTTGGTTCAGCGCAAAAGCTGTTAGATGGGTTAGTGCGTCAAGATGTGGCCATGATTGAACAAGAACAACAAGCCTTTTTACAAAACCCCAATCAAAAGGGCTATGAGTTTAATCCAGTTTTGGGGAGTGTGCAACGATTGATTCGTAAACAAGCATCAGCTTAATATCTAGGAGATTAAATCTGTGGCGACTATTCTACGGAAATGGAGTTATCAATATCAATGGTTGTATGACACGATCGCGCAACTGTCTGCTTTAGCTGTCGGCGGAGAAGCCCGCTTCCGACAACTGGCGTTAAAAGGATTAAACCTTGACCAGCATAGCCAAATTTTAGACTTATGCTGTGGGGCAGGGCAAACCACCCAATTTCTGCTGCAATATTCTCACCATGTCACCGGGTTAGATGCCTCACCACTGGCGTTAGAACGGGCAAAAAAACGCGCTCCAGAGGCGAATTATGTGGAAGGATTAGCCGAAGAACTCCCTTTTGCAAGTGCAAGTTTTGATTTGGTGCAAACCAGCGTTGCCTTACATGAAATGACACCCAAACAACTAACCCAAATCTTAACGGAAGTCTATCGAGTTTTGAAACTGGGGGGAATCTTTGCTTGTATCGACTTGCATCAACCGCACAATCCGATTTTTGTGCCGGGGTTAGCGATCTTTATGACTTTATTTGAAACCGAAACCGCCTGGGAGTTTGTCAAAATTAATTTATCTGAGAAACTGAGCGCGATCGGATTTAAAGACTGTCAGCAAACCTTTTATGCAGGAGGAAGTTTACAAGTGGTGCAAGGGAAAAAATAAGCAAGCCTCTCCAGAGGAAAATGTTAAATTAGTGGAGTATAAGCGGATTGTCAAGAGCAATCTCACTTGTTTCTCTAGAAAATAACGATTAACGGCACTTAAACCTATGATTTCAGCTAAATCTTTTTCTCTAGCATTATTTTTAACCCCTTTGGTTTGGACAGGAAATAGTTTATCAGTCCAAGCAGAATCACCTGCACCTGCACCCGGTGTCGGTAGCACTCAAGCCAGTCTCCTCACAGAAGACACGAAGATCTCTGATCAAGAAGCAACAACTGACGATCAGGTCGCGCAAGTCCGCCGTCGTCCTAGAAGCGTCCGCCGTGAACCGGTGAGCCCCAATTATATTGGCGTGGGCTTAAATCTAGGGCTAGATGGTGACACTGCTCTAGGTAACACTGAATTTGCAGTTAACGGCAGAATTAAAATTGCTCCCAACATTTCTTTCCGCCCTGGTGCAGTGATTGGAGAAAATGCGGTTATTTTAGTTCCTGTCACCTATGACTTTACGGCTCAAGATGTCACCGTTACTGAAGAGTCTTTTGCTTTAACGCCCTATGTTGGCGGGGGAGTTTTCTTTACAACCGATGATGAATCAGAAGATGATTTGGGCGCGTTAGTTACTGCTGGTTTAGATATTCCAGTTTCTCGTCAATTTACGGCTAATGCTGGCTTAAATATTGGCTTTGTTAATGACGACACGGAATTCGGATTATTACTGGGGATTGCTTACAATATTCCGAGTAATTAACCCACATCTTTCAGAGAGGGATTGACACTCCACCCCCCGCAAGGCGCAGGGTCGTTTCATGCTTTTGAAATCAACTCGCCTGTGGGGAGATGGGGAGATCGTTCGTCAAAAAGTAAGAAAAAAGCATCGATTGCCCTCAAAACGGTAGTTGACGTATTCCAAGTAGTGCTATAGCCCTTCTCCTTGCGCGATCGCGCCTTCCCTACAGAATTTGTCGAGCCACACTCTCAAACACTTGATTAAGCTCGTGGTCAGGATATTGCACGGTAAATAAACCACTACTGGCTAACATCATCATCTCATCAGAATGAGGCAAAAGCCCAGCAACCCCAACATTATAAGTTTCTTCAACTTTGACTTTTAACTCATCGAGGTCAAATGCTGTTGGTACTTTATTGACCAACATAAACATTTGGGGAACTTGTAGCTTGCGAGACACCTCTACCGTTACCGCAGTTCCTTGATAATCTTGGCTATCGGGGCGTAGAATCAGCACTAACGTATCAGAAATGGTGATTGAGAGAAGGGTTTCTTCATTCAAGCCAGGATGAGTATCAATTAACAAATAATCTAAATTCAGTTCTTCGGCTAAGGCTTGCAAACCTTCACTTAAATATTCGATATCATAACCTTCTCGTAAAACCCGCGCAATATCTTCTGTACTCGTACTCGAAGGAACTAAATAAAGTTGACCTGTTGAGGAAGTTTTAGCTTGACCCAAAACCCTAGTGACATCATAAGATACTTGTGAAATGGGTAGTTTTCCCCAGACATAATCATTTAAGGAGGTTTGAATATCTTCATCATCAAACCCAAATAAAACATGAATTCCAGGGGACTGAATATCCGTGTCAACAACTGCAACTCGTTTTCCCGATTTCGCAAGAACAGCAGAAAGATTGGCTGTTACATTTGACTTGCCAGTCCCTCCGCGATAAGAGTGAATAGAAACAATGTTGGTCATGAATTTACTCCTTGTCATTAATCAGAATGTCAGTCTTCAAAAATTAATCCTGTTGTTTCGCAACCGCTCAAGAAACCCAATCGTTTCAGAATCAAGGATTGCTCTTACAGCTTCTCCCGATCTGGAAAAAACTTCAATATTCAACATAAACTTGTTCAAATTCAAAACTACTTTCTAAAGGCTTTGAATGGCTCGTTTCTTGTGTTTTTGCTGCGGAAGACAATTGAGGAGAATGAACTTGTTTCATTAAAGCCTCCGTTTGCCGTTCAATCTCTGTTAAGCGTTTGACAATATGTTTTTCTCGGCTTTTCAAGTTCTCTAATTCCTGTTGCAAACGATGTTTTTCCACACTCATTTTATAAATTTCGAGATGAGTGGTTGCCTCCGATTGTTTACGGGGCATACTACTGATCTTAGGATGAATGGAACGTTGATGAGGACGAGAGGACATAGTTCATTAACTCCTTCGCAATATGTCTATTTTGACACTGTCTGGGATCAATGCGTACAGATTCTAGGGGAATCTTGGTTGCATTGCTGGATTCAGATCAGAAAATAACCGATCACAGCAGTTCCGATCGCGTAATAAGCTGTGGGCAGTAGCAACTGCCGAATCAATAAGCCTTCGCAACCAATCATAGCAACTGTTGCAGCAGCAGCAACCACATTGGAGACACAGATCATATTTCCTGCCGAAGCCCCCACGGTTTGTCGAGCAAGGATCACATCAACTGGGAGGTGAGTTTGTTCGGCAACCCCAAACTGAAATCAAGAAAACATGAAATTACTGACTGTAACACTACCCGAGAGAAATCCCCCAAGGCACACCAAGACCACCCTTCGGTAAACAGTGCTGCTGCCTGATCCGCCAGATAAACGGGCATACTAGGAAGATCAAATTCATTGGTTCCCGTACCAATAAAAACTTGCGCCATCGCAACTGCACTGGTTAAAGGAATCACAGCCGATCATCATTGTTGTCCAGCTTCAAACCAGGCTTTTTGAGCAGCGATAGCGGAACAATTGGCATTGCAATTGGTGCGGGTTGTTTGGCAAGGACTAACAGCAATAAGATCGAAAGAATCGGAAGGAGAGCCGAAATGGTGTAGAGCAAGGGAGATCATCAAATGGGTTGATTTTTCTTAGACATGGATTGGGGTGAGAGATAGTTCACCCACCTCTATCTAGAGACACATTACAAATTAATTTACCAAACTTAATATTGATTAACAGACACCTAAAAATAATCTTAAATCGTCTCTGGGGGAATTATGTTAGAGCGGATGCAACGTTACAGTCATTTTTTATTCATCGCGATCGCGCTAGTGACAGCAACCCTGATCAGTCTAAACTTGCCAAGTTCCGCAGAAAATGAAAGCCAAGACTATTTTGTTAAACCGGTTCCCCGCACTAACTTAGTGGTGGTCGAACCCAATTATGGTCGCTTATTCCATGAAGGAGAAACTGAAAGCGAAGCTGTTCGCAACCTGTATGATTCTCTTGATGAACTGCAAGATAATTACAATGTTCGCCAAACCAAGTTAATTGAATTTGAACGCAAAGGAAAAACCGTCCCTAATCTCTATGTTTATGTCGATGCTGCGGATGCCAAACAAGTCTTGGCGAAGACAACCTTAGACAAATCTTCTAGTTAGACTTTCCTTACCACTATGGCTTCTTTACGGGATGTCGTTCAATATTATCGTTCGTTTTGGGGGATCTCCCTCCTCAGTATCGCTGCAGCCAGTGCCTTTGAAATCCTTGATTTAGTCGTTCCTTACGCGATCGGGCAAATTCTTAACGTACTGGCGAAACAGCCCTTAGATGGCGCAATTGAGGGCTTAACAGCGTTTATTTCTCAGTTGTTGAATCTGAGTGCAACCCCCACCTTATCCTTAGCGATTTTGCTAGGGATGATTTTTCTAGCAACTGTCGCGCGATCGCCGCTGCAACCGTGGCTTTCTGAGTGGTTTCAATGGGCGATTCCGTTACGGGCGCGTCAGGAAAATGCTAAAAGTATTTTTGCAAAGATTCTCTCATTACCCCTTGAATTCTACGACGAAAACAACCCAGGTCGGATTGCACGACGGGTAACGCGAGGATTAGCGAATCATACTTGGACTTACCCTGATATTGCGGGACAATTGATTCCGAAATTAGCGCGAGTTGCAGGAATTTTTGTCGCGATCGCGTTGATAGAATGGCGCATCGCGATCGTTTTTGCCATTTCTTTTCTGGGGATTCTCCTCTACAGCATCCGTGATTTACAGAAAATTGTGAAACGGGAAGCGGTTCTCGAAAATTACATGGAGAACACTGATAGTCGCACCTCAGAGATTATCACCAATATTAAAACCGTCAAAGCCTTCGCCACAGAAGGACAGGAGATGGAACGCCAACGCCAACGTCTCCAGAGAGAACTACAAGTGGTTTTGTATCGCATTCATCGCAGTTATGTCCGTCTCAGTACCAAACAGCGTACTGTGGTGCAAAGTAGCTTATTTGCGGTGTTAGTGTTGACGCTGATTCCAACGTTACAGGGGAATATCTCTCTCGGACACTTTGTCACTACCTATACGGTAGCGAGTATGGCGTATGCGGAACTAACTCCAATTAGTAACTTAGCGGAAATGTTTGCCCGTCGCTATGTTTCAATGTTACGGTTTCATGAGTTTGCGAAGATTCCCTCCAGTCCAGAAGCAGCCCGTCTTGACTTAGAATTACCCAGTGAGAATCCTTATCAATTTACGGGGAAAGTCGCCTTTAATCATGTGAGTTTTGGCTATGATCCCCAACGTCCGGTTCTCCAAGATATTAACTTTCAGATTGAACCCTATCAAACCGTTGCGCTGGTGGGGCGATCCGGATCGGGGAAAAGTACCCTTGCGAAGTTGTTATTCCGCTATTTTGAACCGAATCAGGGATCAATTACCATTGATGATATTGACTTGCGGGATTTAGATGTGGCGCGATACCGAAGACGGCTCGCGATCGTGCACCAAGAAGTGGATATCTTCAACGGGACCTTACTGGATAACTTAACTTATGGGAATCCGCAAGCGAGTTTTTCCGAAGTAGAAGCAGCGTGTGAAACCGCCCGTGTGGATGAGTTTTTACCTGAATTGCCTCATGGTTATTTTACCGTCGTTGGAGAAAGAGGCGTTCGCTTATCGGGGGGTCAACGTCAACGGTTAGGGATTGCGCGGGCGTTAGTGGTTGATCCGGATGTGCTGGTGTTTGATGAAGCCACTTCCAGCTTAGATTATGAATCAGAACGATCCATTCAAATGGCAATGCGATCGCTGCTGGGAACTCGCACTTTAATTATTATCGCTCATCGTCTCAGCACTGTCCGCGAAGCCGATCAGATTGTGGTGTTAGATCAAGGAAAAATTTCTGAAATTGGGACTCATGAGGAGTTGCTGTCGGGTGGCGGGTTATATCGTCGTCTCAATGAGTTACAAGCTGATGGTGAATTGATGGTTGATATTAATTAGCGCGATCGTTATTTTTGATTTCCGATAGGGAACAATAACATCCAAGGCTGAGTACATTAGACACACATAGCGGGATGGCATTTCCTCTCGTCACCAAAGGCAAGAGGAAATACCGAAGAAAAAATGAAATTACTCGTCTTCCGCGAAAATATAGCGACGTAAATCCTTGGGATCGGGTTCAGGGCTGCTTTCGGCAAATTCAACCGCTTCCTCAATTTCAGCTTGGACTCGGTTTTCAATCTCAGAAAGTTCTTGTTGCGTGGCTAACTCTTGTTCGATTAAATAACCCCCTAATTTTTTAATGGGATCACGGGCAAACCAAGTATCTTTTTCTTGTTCAGGACGCAACTCATCTGGATCAGCCAGAGAATGACCGCGAAACCGATAGGTCAGGGCTTCGATCAGCGTCGGACCTTCCCCAGCCCGTGCGCGAGCGACAGCTTCTTCCGCTGCTGCATGGACGGCTAACACATCCATACCATCCACTTCCACTCCTTCCATGCCAAATACACTTGCCTTTTTGTAAATTTCAGGTTGAGAGGTAGCGCGATCGTGTGCCATACCAATCGCCCATTTATTATTTTCGACGACAAATAAAATGGGTAAATTCCACAAAGCAGCCATATTCAGGCATTCAAAAAACTGACCATTATTCGTTGCTCCATCCCCAAAAAAACAAGCCGTCACTTGATCCGCATTGGGATCACCTAAGACTTCCCGACGATATTTACTCTGAAACGCGACACCTGTGGCGACGGGAATTCCTTCAGCAACAAACGCATAGCCCCCTAACAAGTGATGGGGCTCGGAAAATAAGTGCATTGAGCCACCGCGTCCTTTACTGCACCCGGTTTCCTTCCCAAACAATTCAGCCATGACTTCTTTCGCTGGAACCCCCGCACTCAGGGCATGAACGTGATCGCGATAGGTACTTGCCACATAATCTTCATCTTGGCGCATCGCTTTAATGACACCAGTAGAAACAGCTTCTTGTCCGTTGTAGAGGTGAACAAAGCCAAACATTTTGCCGCGATAATACATTTCGGCACATTTATCTTCAAATAAGCGTCCGAGGGTCATGTCCTCGTATAAAATTAAGCCTTGTTCACGATTAATTTGTGAGCGTTGCGGTTGAAAAGTGGGTAAACTTCGTTCAGCGACCATAGATTTTTGATAAGTTGAGATGAGTGAACTAGCTATACTTGATCGCGCGATCGCGCTTAAAGTGAGGTTTCCTAGCGACAGAAGGAGCACCCAGTTTCAAAACTTTTGAGTTTGACCTCCTGGTGATAGGCTTTGCCCTGTATGCCACAGGGAAGTTAATTTCCGCAGGAGAGGCGGTGAATAGCAGGATAAAATCAACAATTGTTGCTGGCTTCGCTTGATTTTGAGCGCATTGTCTCTCCTGCAAGACTTGATTTATTTTATCACCACCCTTGAGAATTGATCTATGACTTAATTAGGGTCTGCTGAAAAAGTCACGGATTTAACGAGAACTAATTTGAATTCTTCTTTTAAAGTCACGGTATCATTCATCTTGATAACAATTAAAATCAAGTTGTCAGAACAGAGAATCTTGGACAGATGAGACTAACTCATTGCAGCAAGATTTCTGTCTTTGCTTAAGATTAATGTAACCGCTCAACGCTGGGGAAGTAAACCGTGCGCATTCCGCTCGACTATTATCGGATTATCGGTCTGCCTTTACAAGCAACTGCCGACCAAATTGAGCAGGCTTATCAGGACAGACTCCGCCAAACTTCTCGTTCGGAGTACACTCAAGGAACGCTAACTGCTCGCAAACAACTCATCGACTGGGCGTATGAAGTTTTATCAGACCCCGAACAACGGAGTGAGTATGATGCCAATTATCTACTCACCACTTATGACGTAGAAGGGGAAGAAACGGTTGCTTTACCCCAGATCGAAAGTGAAGAAGAAGCAGTGGTAACCGCCCCTCAAACTCCCAAAATCAATGTCGAAACCCCTCAACAATTGCTCGGAGCCCTATTGATTTTATATGAGCTTGGGGAATATCAGCGAGTCCGAAGTTTGGGTGAGTGGATTTTGTCAAATCCAGATCATGCGCTCATGGCGGAGAAGGAGGAACTCTCCCCAGCAATGCAAGGGGATTTAGTTTTAACGATCGCGCTGTCTTGTTGGGAGTTAGGACGCGAATTATGGCGACAAGAAGAGTATGAAGCTGCAGCAGTCGCCGTACAAGAGGGAAAAAACATTTTGGTCGATTGGGATTTATTTCCGCAATTACGCCAGGAAATGACCAGTGAATTGAATAAACTGTCTCCTTATCGCGTTTTCGAGTTGCTTTCTCAGCGCAATGTTAATCCAGAAGCCGTTCCGAATGGTATCGCCCTGTTAAAGGAAATGTTCACCAAACGAGGGGGAATTGATGGCGAATGCTCTGATGATTCGGGGTTAAATCGGGATGAGTTTTTACATTTTGTGCAACAAATTCGAGAGTATTTAACCGCCCAAGAACAAGAAGAACTATTTGCCCAAGAAGCGCAACGATCTTCGGTGGCGATGTATTTGGCTGCTTGTGCTGGAATGGCAAGGGGATTTGCTTATTTAGAACCTCATTATATTCGTCAAGGAAAACAATTTCTGCAATGCTTAGAACAAGACCATGAACCAGATGAACCCACCAAGGAAAATCAGGCTGATGTCTATTTAGAGGAGTCCATTTGTGCTCTTTTATTAGGGGACACAGAGACGGCCCTGTCTTTAATTGAAAAGAGTCAAGAAACGGACGCGATCGCGCAAATTCAAGCCTATTCCGCTCAAGGGGATGACACCCCAGATCTCCTGCTCGGCTTATGCAACTATGCGGAAGAGTGGTTGGAGTCGGTTTTATTCCCGAAATTCCTCGACCTAGCAGATGAATCGGCATCTCTGAAAGATTATTTTGCCAGTTCTTCCGTACAAGAGACCCTAGAATCGTTTCAAACGGCTGAACCCGAGACAACGAGTCATCGAACTTCAGATTTCTTGACGAGTCCAGACACAGTTGCTTTCCCTTCACAAATCCCAGACGCTGAGGAAATTACGCCACCCCAGCCAGAAACATCCACTGGGAAAAACCGCCGTCACCTGCGTCCGAAACGCCGATCGCGCTTGTCTTCTAAACCCTCACGGATTGCTGCTTTATTGCTGGTGACAGGAGTGGGCTTAGGCGCGATCGCGCTGGTGATTTTTGGAGTGTATCAGGGAGTGAACGCATTGTGGTCAAGGTTTTCTCAAACGCAGCCAACCGCGAACATCGAAAAAAACCCCTTAGCCCTAAAATTAGAAACCCCTCCTGTACCTATTCCCGAGTCTGACTCTGATGAAAACACCACTGATTCTACCTTTCTCAATCGCGATCGCGCTGCACAAATCATTAACAGATGGTTCACTCGAAAACGCCAAGCCCTCGGTTCTGATCATAACGTTGAAGCCCTGAGAGCTATTTTAACCAACCCCTTGCTGTCTCAAGTCCAAAGTCGGGCCCAAACCTTTTCTAATGGGAATTCCTACCAAGAATTTGAACACGAAATTATCAGCATTGACAGTTGGCAACATCCCACCAATAACCCCAACCAAGGTCAAATTACAGCCACTGTGCGCGAAGCAGCGACTTTATACCGTAATGGGGAAGAGATTCCCAATCGTTCTTATGATTCCACCTTAAAAGTGCGATATGATGTAGTGCGCGAAAATAAAGGTTGGCGCATTCAGGCGATTACAGTGATTAGTGACCAGTGACCAGTTATCAACGAACAGAGAACAAAAAACAAATATGACAAAACTTACACCAAATGCCAGTCATAGCCTTGCCATTCAATTATCTTATCCCGTTAATGAGTCTCAGGGAAAACCTGCGATCTTGGCACAAATCACTAATACGATCGCGCAACTGCGAGGGAAAATTGGCGACATTGTGATCGAACAGGAAACGAGGGAAATAATTCAACGCCGTTTGCTGGTTGAGGCTTATAGTGAAGACCATGGAGAAGCGATTGTGGAGGGGTTACGCAGCATTCCCGATCTGAAAATTGTGAGTGTTTCTGATCGGACGATGGCACTCCATGAAGGGGGGAAAATCTCCGTTGAGAGTCGGATTCCCGTCAAATCACAAGCGGATTTAGCCATGGCATATACCCCAGGAGTGGGGAGAGTCTGTCGCGCGATCGCGCAAGATCCAGAAAAAGTCTTTTCTTTAACCATTAAAAGTAATACCGTCGCCGTTGTTACAGATGGGAGTGCGGTTTTAGGCTTAGGAAATTTAGGGGCTGCTGGGGCGTTACCCGTTATGGAAGGAAAAGCCCTGTTATTTAAAGAGTTTGCTGATGTTGATGCGTTTCCTATTTGCTTAGATACACAAGACACGGAAGAAATCATCACGGCGGTCAAACAAATTGCGCCTGTTTTTGGTGGAATTAACTTAGAGGATATTAGCGCCCCCCGTTGCTTTGAAATTGAACAGCGATTGCGAAAAGAGTTAGACATTCCAGTCTTTCATGATGACCAACATGGCACCGCAATTGTCGTGTTAGCAGCCCTAATTAATGCCCTGAAATTAGTAGAAAAACCCCTCTCCGATGTAAAAATTGTGATGAATGGTGCAGGTGCTGCGGGGGTTGCTATTGGGCGTTTATTGAAAGATGCAGGGGCAAAATCGGATCAAATTATTTTATGTGACTCCAAAGGCATTGTTAGCAGCGATCGCGCAAATTTAACCGCACAAAAGCAAGAATTTGCCGTTGCAGAAAGTGGATCGCTGGCTGATGCAATGAAACAAGCCGATATTTTTATTGGCGTGAGCGTGCCTGGTATTGTCACCCCCGAAATGGTAAGCTCAATGCAACCGCATCCCATTATCATGGCGATGTCCAATCCCATTCCAGAAATTCAACCCGAATTAATCGTGGATCAAGTGGCGGTATGTGCAACCGGACGCAGTGATTATCCTAATCAGATTAATAATGTTTTAGCCTTTCCTGGGATTTTTCGCGGAGTGTTGAATTGTCGGGCTTCTGTAATCACTTCTGGGATGTGTTTAGAAGCAGCCAGCGCGATCGCGTCCCTGATTTCTCCCAACGAACTCAATGCTAACTATATCATCCCTTCTGTTTTCGATTCGCGAGTTGTCACCGCCGTTGCTGAAGCCGTAGAAAAAACCGCCCAACAAGAAGGTGTAACCAATGACCAATGACCAATGACTAATGACTAATGACTAATGATTGCTCGTAGAGAACTCGAACAACAAACTAGTAAAGCCTATAAAAAAAGAATAAATGGATTATACGCTTTGAACAAGTCATGGCGTTTATTGCTCTTTTTAACCTAGGTTTAGTTTTTTTTGATATTAGTTACATTCCCCTCCGTAACTTTTATCTCAAAGAATTTAGACTGATTGTACAAGGCTTAAACTATATTCCAAAATCTGACTTTATTGAAAAATATACACCGATTTTACTATCAGCCTATCGGGAAATTCCAAGGTCTTTTTTAGAACAAGCACCGCTTCTCGCGCAAGGATATGATTATGTTAAAGGAATTGAACCACATCCCGAAACCGAACAATATTTACAAACTGTTGAAATTCTAAAGCAACAGGTTACAAAAACTGGATTAGAATCCTATCAATCTCAGCGAATTTTAGAGGATTTACGTCAGCAAAGTCTGCAAATCATCCAAAATAACCCTTTTGAAGTGGCAAATAAAACAGGGACGCTAGAAACGATTAAAGAGAGGATGCGAGAACACCTCAACAGTAATTCTTCTGAAAGAGCATTTCAAAGATTTTGGACAGCAGAGTATTTAACAGAAAATGGCTATGAAAAAGAATTAGATTTTTTTGAAACACAAATTGAAACCCTAATCGATACCAACTACCTGCGAGGAATTGATACCGAAACTGGAGAATTTATTAATCGCTTCTGGTTGTTAGATTTACCGTTTGCTGTTTTATTTGCAATTGAATTTGCAGGACGAACTTATTTAATCCATCGCCGACATCTTGGTTTGCGTTGGATTGATGGAATGTTGTGGCGTTGGTATGATGTTTTTCTATTTCTTCCCATCTTTCGCTGGTTAAGAGTCATTCCTGTAACGGTGCGCGTCGATCAATCGGATTTAATTGAACTTGATTCTGTAAAACGGCAAATTTCTCAAGGGTTTGTCGCCAGTATTGCTGAAGATATTACAGAAATTGTTTTTGTTCGCCTTGTTAATCAAGTCCAAGGTTCACTAAAACGAGGTGAATTAAAAAAAGCCCTTTCTGAAGCCAACACTCGCCAGTATATTGATCTCAATGAAACCAATGAAGTCGCTGAATTAAGTAAATTATTTGTTCAGTTAGTCGTTTATCAAGTCTTACCAAAAGTTCGTCCTGATGTAGAAGCAATTGTTCGCCATAATGTCCGAAAAGTTTTACAAACCTCTCCTGCATTTCAAGGAATGCGACAAATTCCAGGGTTAGAACGGTTTGAAAATCAGTTAACAGAACAATTTGTCAGCATCTTCTATCAAATCGTTTATGATACCATTATCGGCGCATTAGAAGAAGATCCAGAAGCAGAAAAACTCATTGAAGAGTTGGGAACAAATCTCACGCAAGTGCTAACGGATGAAATGCAAGGAAAACAAACTCTAGATAAAATGCAAACGCTATTAGTTGATTTATTAGAAGAAGTGAAAGTGAATTATGTCGAACGTTTATCGGAAGAAGATGTAGAGGAATTATTAGAACAAACCCGACGCTTACGCCAAGCAGGTAAAGGCTAATCAATCAAGGTGGGGAGTTGGGGAGAGGGGGAGAAAAAATAAGCGAAGAAACCAAGAACAAATAACAAATAACAGTGTTTTTATTTTTATCAAAACTGCTTCCGCTTTTTTTATATCCGTTAGGATTAACCAGTGTTTTATTACTGGTGGGTGTAATCGTTGCTTGGAAACGCCCTTATTTTGCATTATTTCCAATGGGAATCAGTTTATTGATAATTTTAATGGCAAGTAATGCTTGGGTGAGTTCCTTGTTAATGCAGTCTTTAGAATGGCAACAAATTCCAAAAGAAGAATTACCAAAAGCAGATGCAATTATTTTACTAGGCGGATCAACTCGTGTTCCTACGCCTCCCCGCAAAACAGTAGAATTGACAGAAGCTGGCGATCGCGTTTTGTATGCAGCCCATCTTTACAAAGAAGGAAAAGCCCCCTTAATTATTGCAACAGGCGGACGCATTACATGGCTGAAAAATGCACCACCAGAAGCCGACAGCATGAAGAATTTATTAGTAGAAATTGGTGTTCCCGCATCAGCCATTATTGAAGAAACCCAAGCCCTCAATACTTATCAAAATGCCCTTTATACCCAAGAAATTTTAGAGCAATTGGGAATCAAAAAGTCACTACTGGTGACATCAGCATCTCATATGCCGCGATCGCTGCGTGTCTTTCAAAAACAAGGGATTGATGTCATTCCCGCACCAACAGACTTCTTAGTCACAAAAGTCGATTGGGAACAACTGCAACGCACCCCCCAAGCAACCCTCTTAAATTTACTTCCCAATGCTGACAATCTTCAACGAACAACCCAAGCCTTAAAAGAATATCTAGGGATGTTGGTCTATTGGCTTAGAGGGTGGATTTAAATCTGTTTCTAACCCCCAAACTGAGTCCGTCTGAGGGGGATGAGATTCTAAACGGTTGTGGTTGCTTCCGCTTGATTTAAGGTTTCAAACTGTGTTAAAGCTGCTTTGATCCATGCTGCATTGTCTCGATAGTGAGTGGCGGTGACTAAATTCCGATCCACGACAACTGCTTCGTCTTTGAAGTTACCCCCTGCGTTCACTAAATCATCTTTACAACCAGGATAAGCAGTGACATCACGCCCTGATACAACTTTCGCCGAAACCAGCACCCAGGGACCATGACAAGTGCTAGCAATGACTTTTCCTTTTTGGTCGAAATCATTAAGGAACTGGAGTACATTGGGAATTTGGCGAACGCGATCAGGAGATTCCCGTCCACCAGGGACAATCGCTAAATCATAATCGACTTCTTTAATGTCATCTGCATCAACAGTCGCATTGGCAGCAACGCCATGTTTTCCTTTGACATCTACTTTACCTCGCGTTGCTACTTCAACGGTAAATCCCGCTTCTTGCAAACGATAAAACGGATAAGCAAACTCGGTATCTTCAAAGCCGTTATCGACAATAATCACTGCGCGTTTAATCATTGCATTCTCCTTATTATTAACATCACTTTTTAGAATACGGATACTAACTTGTCATCAAGGTTTCTCTAGCTTTAAAGTTAACCAACAATCCCTTATTCATGACAGTATTCATGGCTGATTCCCTTGATGACATCCGAATTGTATTAGTTGAACCAGCTGGGGCTTTAAATGTTGGTTCTATTGCTAGAGTAATGAAAAATATGGGGGTGCAACAATTAGTGTTGGTTAACCCTAAGTGTGATCCTCACGGCGCGGAAGCCCGAAAAATGGCGGTACATGGGGGAGATATTTTAGACCATGCAAAAACCGTTTCTTCCCTTCCTGAAGCGTTAGTGGGCTGTCAACAAGCTGTAGCAACTACCGCGCGCGATCGCGCCCTTTCTCTCCCTCTAGAAGCCCCAAAAGCTGTCCTTCCTAAACTTTTGTCTGTTCCTTCCGCCCTCATTTTCGGACGGGAAGATAGCGGTTTAACCAACGACGAATTAACCCACGCCCAACACTGTCTCTATATTCCCACAGCATCTACTTATCCCTCTTTGAATTTAGCTATGGCGGTGGGAGTCTGTGTCTATGAATTACAGCAGTTAGTGACAACAACCGAAGAAACCGTCACCACTTCCGCAACTGAAACCGCCACCTTAGAGGCTTTGGAAGGATATTATCAACATTTAGAACAAATGTTACTGAAAATTGGCTTTCTTTACCCCCATACTGCAAGCGCACGGATGCAAAAGTTCCGTCAGATTTTCAATCGTGCTAATCTAACCCCAGAAGAATTAGCCCTCCTCCGAGGCATATTGAGACAGACGGAATGGGCAATTCGTAATTCTGATGTGGTGAATGAGGAGTAATTATCGTGGCTTCGCAACATGAATATCGGTCTGTTAAGGGGACAAATCAGAGAAAAATTAAACCTTCTCGGCGTAAATTTGCCTCTGGTCAAAAAAAGCGGTCGCAAAAGAAGCGAAAACCGAGACAATCAGATAATGTCATCGCTTTTCCCGCGCAAACACAACCAGTTCGACCCCAACGTTCTAGTGCAGAACTCTCTTTAATTTTGATCGTGCGATTAATGATTTTTGCGGTGGGAGTGGGCGCGATCGCGGGAACGGTTTTATATTTTCTAGATCGGGATCAATATCTTTCGCAACCGAATCTCTCTCCAACTGCTGCTTCCCCAACAGAAACCGCGACACCAGTGGTTGAAACCGCACCCCCGCCAGCACCTTCGGTTTTACCCCTTGACCAAGAAGTCATCGCACTCAAAGAAACCTTTAAACGTTTAGCCCGTGAAAAACCCCAACTCAAGCCTGGTGCATTTATTGTCGATTTAGAGAGTGGTCAATATGTGAGTTTACAAGGGGAAAGCCAGTTTTCAGCAGCGAGTATGATTAAAGTCCCTGTTTTGATTGCTTTTTTTAAGGCCTGGGATGAAGGACGCTTAGAATTAGATGAACCTCTCACGATGACCGAAGAAGTGAAAGCAGGGGGGTCGGGAAATATGCAATACGAAGCGGTTGGAAAACAGTATCGGGCGTTAGAAACTGCAGCAAAAATGATTAGCATTAGCGATAACACGGCGACCAATATGCTGATTCAACGGCTAGGGGGAAAAGAAACTTTAAACGAATTGTTTGCCGCCTGGGGGTTAGAAAAAACTCGGATTCGCAATCCTCTACCTGACTTAGACGGAACGAACACCACGAGCCCCAAAGAATTGGTTAAACTATTAGCAAGACTCAATAATGGAGAGTTGGTGTCAGCGCGATCGCGCGATTACATTTTACAGATTATGCGAACCACACGAACGCGAACCCTGTTGCCTCAAGGGTTGGACAAAAATGCAACCATTGCCCATAAAACGGGCGATATTGGCTCGTTAGTGGGGGATGTTGGGATTATTGATCGCCCCAGTGGCAAACGCTATTTAGCAGCGATTATGGTCGAACGTCCTCACAATGATCGCAACGCCAACGAACTGATCCGTCGCTATTCTCGCGCAGCCTATCAATATTTTCGTAATCAAGAACAAAATTCGTTTATTGAATAATGGTTCTTGGTTCTTGGTTCTTTGTTCTTGGTTCTCCTCCTCATGATTAGCCGTTTCTCTCATTTTTTCTTTACTGTTCTCGGGATTATTTTCCGTCATCCCGTAACTGGTGCGACTGTTATTCCGATTCTCGCTAGTGGTGAAATTGTCTTAGTGCAACGAAGGGATACTGGCGAGTGGGGACTTCCGGGTGGTGTTGTCAATTGGGGCGAAGAAGTGGCGGTAACTGCCCAGCGAGAATTAAGAGAAGAAACTGGGTTAGATCTCCTTGAAATTCGGCGTTTGGTTGGGGTATATTCCGCGCGCGATCGCGATCCGAGACTCCATTCCATCAGTATTTTAATTGAAGCAGCAGTGAGCGGTAATCTCCAAGTCCAAGACGATTTAGAAATTTCTGATGTGAAAGCCTTTTCTGCTGAAAGTATCCCCTTTGGTCATCTTGCCCACGATCATGAACGACAATTAAAAGATTTCCTTGCTGGAAAAACCATTATCGCCTGAAACAGTGACCATTTCTCAACGAACCAAGAACAAAGAACAAAACTAGGTTGCAATTCAAACTCATAACGATTATGATTTAGATCAGGAATTACAGCAGGGGGATTAACCAAACATGGAAATTAAAGAAATCCCAGTGGATGCGATTCGTCGTCCCTTACCCCGACAAAACGATCCCGAAAAAGTTGAAGCCCTGATGGCTTCCATTGCTGAAGAAGGATTGCGCGAGCCAATTGATGTTTTAGAAGTGGATGGCAATTATTACGGATTTTCTGGTTGTCATCGCTACGAAGCCCATCAACGTCTCGGAAAAGAAACGATTAAGTGTCGCGTTCGCCGGGCCCCGCGTGCTGTCTTACAAAAGCACCTTGCCTAACGAGGTTGGTCTAAAGAAACAGTCACAGTTCAATCCCTTGGATGATTCAATCTGTTTTCATTAATAATAGGATGAACATAAGAAGATTGAATTAATAGAAAAAAGCAAACACTATTATCTGGAGATAATCATGCAAACTGCCGATTCCCAAACCACAAAAGCACCCGTTAATATTGGGATTGAAGAGAATGATCGCCAAGCGATCGCGCAAGGACTTTCTCGCCTTCTCGCCGATACTTATAGCCTCTATCTGAAAACACACTATTTCCACTGGAACGTCACTGGCCCCATGTTCCACTCCTTACACCAGATGTTTGAACAACAGTATGTGGAACTTGCCCAAGCCGTAGATGATGTTGCAGAACGTATTCGCACCCTTGGCGCAGTTGCCCCAGGTAGCTACAGTCAATTTGCAGAACTTTCTTCTGTCCCCGAAACTCGTGATGTTCCTGAAGCACAAGAAATGGTGCGTCTTCTCGTAGAAGGAAATGAAGCAGTTGTCAGAACTGCCCGTGCAGCATTCCCCGCAGCCGAACGTGCTGGTGACGAAGCAACTGCGGACTTAATCACAGAAAGAATGCGGACTCATGAGAAAACCGCTTGGATGCTACGCAGCATGATTGAGTAATTAATCTCTCTGGAATTTTTTAAAAGGACGATCGCGCGATCGTCCTTTGTTTAATTGAGTCGGCGATTTTCCATTCCCCAGTTCCGATCGCCGTCTCGTTTCTGTTGATCTTGCCAACCTTGGAGAAAATCCCGTGCGTAACATTCCTCTAGCCCAACCCACAGTTGAAACCCCTCTCACGCAAGATAGCGAAGAAGCAGAAACTCCTCTGCAAGGGGATGCTGATGATCCAGCAATTTGGGTTCATCCCAATAATCCTGATCAGAGTCTTGTCATTGCAACCTTAAAGGATGGCGGTGCGGTTGTCTTTGATTTACAAGGAGAAATCCAACAAACCATTACTCCTGCTGATGTTGATGAAAGTTTCGAGTTTGGCGATATTCGCTATAACAACGTTGATTTAATCTATAACGTCGATTTGCCCTCACAATTGGCTGGGTCTTCTAACCCCACTGATCTTGCTGTCTTCAGCGATCGCGCCAATGATACCCTTGCGATTTTTGGCATTAATCCCAACAATGGAGAATTATTTAATCTCACTGCACCCACCCTCAGTGACAGTGACTTTTCCATTTTTGGGGTGGATGATGGTGAAGCCACCGCTTACGGCTTAGCCACTTACACCAGTCCTGTTTCTGGCAAATCTTATGCCTTTGTGACTCAAGCCGATGGGAATCAGGTTGCTCAACTCGAATTATTACCTCAAATTGGCCCAGCTGATGAAATCTCGGTTGATGCGGAAGTCGTAAGAGTAATCGATTTACCAGTTCCCACAGGTGATCCAGCAGATTCCCAATCCGAAGGCTTAGTCGTGGATGAAGAACTGGGCTTCATGTACGTTGCTTTAGAAGAAGAAGTGGGGATTCTGAAATTCTCTGCTGAACCGGATGCAGGTAATGACTTCCAAATCATTCAACCCCTAAGCGAACCCCCTGAACTAACTCCAGAACCTTTCTCCAGCTTGATTACGTTTGGGGATAGTAGTGTTGATGTCGGAAATGTTTTCCTCGGTACAAGCCTCAATCAACCGCCCTCACCCCCTTACTTTGAAGGAAGATTTTCTAATGAATCTGTATTTGTTGAACTGATTGCGGAAGAACTTGGATTATCCGCTTCTAGTCCTTTTCTTGCAGGTGGGAATAACTATGCTTTTGGGGGTGCAGAACTAGGGGATGGAACTTCCTCCCAACAAACGCCCAATCTTGGAGAACAAATTGACTTATTCCTTGGTGGGAATAACCCCAGTGAAGATGATTTATTCTTTATTTCTGCTGGCAATAATAATTTTCTTGCTCCATTAGCGGTTGGGGAAAATTTACCCGAAGTTGAAAACTTGATTGATTTACTCGTGGACGATATTACCACTCTTGCCAATGCAGGTGGAGAAAACTTTGTCGTTACGAATCTCCCTCCGTTAGGAAGTGCACCTATCATTTCTAATCCAGTAGTCGCTGAATCTCTTAATGCTGCAATCAGTGAATATAATGCTCTTCTTGATCCTGAATTAGACAGTCTAGAAAGTGAATTAGGGATTGAAATCTATGAAATTGATTTAGAAGGAATCATCCAAGAAATTATCAATGATCCAGCAGCATTTGGCTTAACTAACATCACTGATGCTGCTCTAAACCTCAATAATGGAAACCCTTATGCTGGGTTCAGTGAACCTAACTTAGTTCCTGACAGTTCAGACTTCAATATTGTTGAGAATCCCAATGAGTTCTTATTCTGGGATGACCTGCACCCAACCGCAACTGTTGGTGAAATTGTTGCTGAAAATGGGTTAGAAGTGATTCCAGAAGGACTCGATCAATTAACCACAGGAGAAGCTGCACCTCTGATTCCTAATCTTGAAGGCTTAGATATTTATTATGGTGCTGATGGCACAGGTTATTTAGTTGCAAACTCCCAAGGGGATTCTTCCTATGCTGTCTTCAGTCGTGAAGGAAGCAATGAATATCTCGGTAGCTTTGCTGTGGGAGATAATGGCGACATTGATCAAGTCAATGAAAGTGATGGGCTTGATATTACTAACGTTAACTTGGGTTCAGCATTCCCTGAAGGGTTAGTTGTTTTCCAAGATGGGGTAAATGACCCACAAAACCCAGTTCCTGATGAGGAAGAATTAGAAAATAACAGCACTAACTTTAAGTTTGTTCCTTGGGATGATATTGCCAACCGTTTTGATAATCCTTTAGATATTGATCCCACCAGCTTTGATCCTCGTAATCCTGCCAATTTAATCAGCGAATCTGAACCAACCAATCTTCGCTTTGGTGGGTTAAGTGATGATGTTATTGAAACGACTGGAGATAATGAAATTGCTTTCACCGGTGCTGGCAATGACTTAGTTGATGCTTCTGTTAGCAATGGTGGTAATCGTCTCTACGGTGGTGCTGATAATGATGAGTTATTGGCCAGTAGCAATGACCGTCTCTATGGCGGGACAGGGGATGATCGTCTTGATGCAAGTGCGGGTGGCGGTGAAAATCGTCTCTATGGTGGTTTAGGGAATGATGATTTCTTTGCGGGTAGCAATGACCGTCTCCTTGGAGGAGAAGGCAGCGATCGCGTTTTCATCTTTACTGGTGGTGATAACCTCATCACGGGTGGTGCAGATGCCGATCAATTCTGGATTGCCAATGCTCAATTCTCAGCAACTGCGAACACCATTACTGACTTTACCATCGGTGAAGATGTCCTTGGGATTGGTGGGATTAGCGACATTACTGAATTTGCTGATTTAACCCTGATTCAAGAGGGGACTCATACGCTTATTAGCAGTGGCGAAAACGAGTTAGCACAACTGTTAGGGATTAATGCCAGCGACTTGACTGCTGATCAATTTGTGATTCAAGATGAAGTTCTGGTTGCTTTATCTTAAGTTAGGGGTTAATTTTTGATGGTTGAACCCGCCCAGTGCGGGTTGTTTGTGTTATTAACGCCAATCTTCCCAATCATTATTAAAGATGGATGTTCTCGGAAATGCAGTGGGATTACCGTTGGCTTCTAGCTGTTGGCGTAAGTCTTGTAACTGTTTTTCTTTAATCAGTTGTTCATCCACTAATTCGTAAGGAAAGAGATTATTTTCTAAAGCAAAGATTGCTGTTGTTCCCGCAGCAGCCCCCACTGACCATTCAAAGGAATGCACCCGATACGCAGCAGCAGCAATATGGCTAGTGGCAATACTTTTACCCGCAACCAAAAAATTATCAATTTCTTGGGGAATTAACGCCCTGAGAGGGATTTGGAAGGGATAAGGGAGTCCTGCGCCTCGTCGTTCTCCTTCTCGTTCGGTATTCCCTGGTTTTTCTGGCGGATGTTCCGTCATGCAGGGGTGAAAATCAATGGCATAGTGAGCAATGCCAACAGAATCAGGATAGATGCGCGATCGCGCTCTGTTTTTCCCTGTTTCCTCTCCCAACAACACCGCAAACGTCTCTCGTCCCGCAACTTCTTGCTGTAAATCCTGATATTCTTCTGGCGATAAAACTTCCTGATAATACTCATCCGTATAATCTTTTTGAGAAATATCCACCTCCCACACGGTAAAGCCATCAGGATAACCATATCCAGACCGCCCAATAATCCGCCGTCCTTCCCGCATATAAGGATATTTAGACAAACCATGGACGGTTCCCATCGGAGAATCTAACCCACTTAAAAACTGATAATTGGGATGCGGTTGTTTTACCCCTTCTCCTAGTTGCGAATCCGTTGTTCCTGCGACTAGCCAATAGAAAAAGCCCCAAGCGTTTTCTTCTCCGTTGGCTAAGGTTTCCACGCGCAGTCCTCCTTCCCAGCCATCAGCAGATAACTGTCCATTGGCTTGTAATTGTTCTCGCGTATAGATTAAATTATCCTTAGCCGTTCCTGGACGATAATCATTCCCCCACGTCCAATTTTGCATGGCAATATCGCCCACGGTCGGTTTCGTAAAAGCAATCCCGCCAAACTTATCTTCTTCTCCTGTTTTCGGACTCCAGATCCGACGATAAGTGAACACTAAATCAAAACTGGCGAGACGTTCTAATTCATAACTGTAATACGGTTCATACTGTTCATAAAATGGCGGTTCTTCATGAAATTGCGGAGTTTCTGTTTTCTCCATCGCAAAAGTATAAGTAAACCCTTGCGTACAATAGGGGTCGCCCGTTTCACTTGCAGAAGTCGGTTCTTGGTAGGAACGGGGATCAATCCCTAAGCGATAGGGAACATCAGTTAAACCAATCAGTTCACCGGTTTCCGTTGCGTCGATAACATACCAAGTCTCATCTTTCGGAACAAACTGAATAACTGTTTTTTCAAACCGTTCCGAATCTTCGTAATCATACCAGTCCGCGATCGTTTCCGAGAGAGGATAAGTATTAAGCGGAGATCCACTCTCAGTCGGCTCGTGTTGAATGGCTGTCACTGTTTCAATAAGATTTCCCTGAGGATTTCGAGTGACATCTTTAATCACGGTCGAAGGAAACCATTTTAATGTTCCCTCTCCTTCTTTTTCCGCAGCAAGGAGTTGTTCTTTTAAGATTTTGTGAGCATCTGCGGGAATAAAACAAGATTCACTCACCCAACACTCTCCAGGGTTTAATTCGCCATAATACTCTTCAATGCGGTTTCTCAATTCAAGATATCCTTTTGGAAAATATAACAAGCTGCGTTGCGTCGCCCGTTCATCCAGTGCGGAAGTTCCCTGTGAAGAAATTTGTCCCCCTAACCAGTCGGTTAACTCTGTAATGCAGACTGTTTTTCCGCCTAATAATCCTTCATAAGCTGTTGCTGCACCTGCTAAGCCTCCACCAGCAACCAGTAAATCACAACTCACTGTTTCTTCTGGGGGAGGAGAAGCAAGAGTCGGAGTAGGACAATTGATAACTGTGAAAACAAGGGAGAAAACTGGGAGGAGACGGCGTAGCATAGGACTCGTTGAAATCAAGTAAAATCAAAACTGATCATACAATACAACGATATGCCCTCTTGACTGAGAAAATAATCAAGGAATTAGAAGATGCAACTGAGTGATCGCCATCTGATCAAAAAAACTCATCCCGATTGGGCCGAATGCGATACTCCCTTGTACATTAACTAAGCCCGTGACGAGACTTGAACTCGTGACCTCACCCTTACCAAGGGTGTGCTCTACCGCTGAGCTACACGGGCGTGGGAATGGGCCAGGTTGGATTTGAACCAACGTAGGCTTAGCCAGCGAATTTACAGTCCGCCCCCATTAACCACTCGGGCACTGACCCTTTTTTCCACGCAATTATTAATCTTAGCACAGGGTTTTAGAAATGGGAAGGGGTAAGGAAAATTTTTTTCTTATCCCTCCTGAGACCGCCGACGACGGGGTTGCGAGGAATTTGATTTGTTATTTTTCTGTTGGCGATAGCGGGGAAAATCACTTTCGTCATAAATCTCTCCCACCAATTCTTCGAGAATATCTTCTAGAGTCACTAACCCGACCGTCCCGCCATATTCATCCACCACAATGGCGATATGCAGCCGTTGCTGTAACATTTCTTTGAGGATACTAGCGACTTGCTTTGTTTCTGGAATATAGACAGGGGGCGACATAATTTCCGTGACCAAGGCTTGGCTACGGGACTCTTCGGAGAGATTATGGAGTAAACGTAACGCCTGCTTTAAATGGACAATTCCCACAATTTCATCTTTTGATTCTCCTTGGACTGGAATCCGTGAGTAGCCAGTATCTAAACAAAGATTGACTAATTCTTCTAATGTTCCTTGATGAGAAATAGTTCGCATTGCGATACGCGGTTTCACCACATCTTTCGCCCGTAGCTGATCCAACATTAGGGCTTTATTTAATAACTGATGTTTGTAAATATCTAGTTTCCCTTTCCCTCCTAATAACTCAATCATTAACTGTAAATCAGTGAGAGATTCTCCTTGTTGGTCATTTTGTCCGAGGAGTTTTTGAAAAAATTGGACGGTATATTGAGCGATGGTTTCAAATAAGTAAATTATCCCCAAAAAAGAAAGCAGTCTTGATAATAAGTAAATGGGGCGAACAACTAGCTTAAAAATGGAAAGGACATTATTAATTGCAAGAGATTTTGGTGTGATTTCAGCAAAGATTAAAACTAAAATTGTCACCACTGCTGTCGCAATTCCCAGTCCCGCATTTCCGAGCCAGATTGCAAATAAATTACTGGTTAAGACCGCAGCGAAATTATTAACCAGATTATTACCAAGGAGAAGGGTGATAATAAAGCGCGTGCGATTTTCTAGGACTAACCGAAATGTTCCTTTAGGATCACCTTGTTCTCGAATTAAACCGCGCAGTTTTAAGTTATCAAAAGCAGTAATTGCTGTTTCTGAACCTGAAAAAGCTCCTGACAAAACAAACATCAAAGCAATGACAATTAAATCGAGCCAGGCTTGACCTAAAAGCGGTTGTGGTTCTGATGCAGCTAGAAAATAAGTTGAATAAGGAAGAAGAATAAACACAGTTATCGAGTTTTAATTAAGTCTGCTAGCGTTGGGAAAAACAAAGAACAAAAATGTAGAATGTACCTCATGAGTGTGAAAACTGTTATAGCAATCCTAGATTCAGTTGTAAATATCCCCCCTTCGCCCCCCTTGGAAAGGGGGGAAACAAGGAAGAGTAATTAATCAAGTTTTTATCAACCAATTAGAACTGCTATAGATCGAAATTCATTATTATAATTATTATTCAACTCTTGTCATTATGAACCTAGCTTTGTATAAGGTGTACTCGTGTGAACTAAAGATAATAATATCCCATTTTGTTCCGTGCCATTAACATCTAAATCACTCTGACATAAGTAAACTTTTTCTTGCGCTCGATTTAATAAGTCTTTTAAGAGTCGTTGCAGATGTTCTTCTGATTCCATTTCTGAAGTTGTATTGTGATGAGTGTTTCGCAAAAAGACAGAAGACGCAAATAAATTTGCTGCTCCTTGTTTGAACCATAAGGGGGAGCCAATATCTAGCCAAAATTGCCAGGGATGAGTGGCGCGGTGAGAGCGATATTGGAAGATATTAGAGAGAGTAATTCCTGAGCGAAAAGCATTTTCAAAGACGGGTAATGGGTAAGGATTAGCTGTAATTGTTCCTTGTTTAATCAGTTGAATAAAGTTTGGCGTTTCTCCTTCTTGATTTTGGATTCGTTTTTGCACTTCTAGATAGTGTTGGGCGGTTTCAGTTAATTCTCTTAAGCTGGTCAAATCAGCCACAGGAAGATTGTTTCCTTTCCAAAGAAATTGTTGAATCGCTTGATTAAAAAAGCTGACCAAATGAATTGTTTTACCAGCGATTTGTTGATTTTTATACTCTTGAATCCATTCTCGCAATTGATCATAAGCGGTTTGGGCTTCATAGCCAATGCGATCCCAACGGGGGAAAGTTTTAATATCCAGTAAACGGGGAGAACTGGGATCAGCTTGGTAACAAGAATCTGCAAGTAGTCCTGCTCGAATCGGGTCTATACTGTGAGAAGAATGTTCTGTTAAAACCACTAACATTTCCGCGATCGCGCTGTTATCAATCCAACGTCCCAATTCAGGATAAACTAAACAAGTGAGGGTGAGCAGAGAACGAACTAAAGCAGAACTCATCAGGGGGCGTTGTTCGTTGAGAGGAGAAACCGCAATTCCTGCTTGAGTAAAGAGTTTAATCAGCGTATAACGGGCGATTTCATCTAAACCAGGGGCGATGATTGCAATGTCTTCTGGCTTGGCTTTCCCTGCGTTAATAGCTGCGATAATGATTTCGGCGGTTGTCCGCAACATTTGGGAACGCGCAATAATGGGAGGCGGAAGATGTTGAATACAATCAGGGAGTGGGGTAAACGCACTCGGGTCAACCACTTTTTCTAAAATCAGAGGAATTGCATCAGGTGGACGTTCTCTGCTGGAATGAGAAGGAGATGCGGATAGAGAAATGATTTCACAGTGACTCGCAAGACTTTCCCAAACATCAGGATCAGCACTGAGTCCAAACCGCACTTTTCCACTAGGGTTAAAAGTAAAGACAGCAGTTGCTTGATCCTCTATAAATAATTTTGCCAAATCCTGCGCGATCGCGGGATAATCATCCACATCATCCGCAAAAATCGCCCTATACCGTCGCTTCAAATGGTCTTGATAGATGGGATTAGGAAGTAAAACTTCTCCATAGAGATAATAAATTAAACCATAAGTCAGAAAACCATGTTCCAAACACCAGTCTCGCCACTGGAGAATGAGTTGAGTAATCACTTCAAAAATTGCTTCATCTTCACCCAAAGCTGCTTTTTCTTCCACAGAGAGGCGAGAATGCAATAAACCTGAAATGTCCTTAAGCGGTGTTCCACTTGCTCCCGCCAGTTGTAAAATATCAAGAATACGGCGAACTAGCTGATTTTCCGCTTTCCCACTCACAAGCCCCCATTCTAATAGCTTATTGTGCCACAGCGTTAACGCTAAATCTTGTTCCGTTTCCGATCTGAGTCTGAGGGGAAACTGTGCGTTTAAGTCGAGGCTTTCCCACCACAACGGTGAAAATAAAGTCACTTCATCTTCAATAAAACCGAGTGGCGTTTTCACCACCACTGGATAGCGCTCACCGATCGCGCGGAGCAATTGCTGAGTTAGTTGTCGGCGAGTGGTATGATTGGCAGCAAAGATGATGGCTGCAGATGACGGTTTTTGCTCAAGCCAATGCTGAAAGGCTTCCACCAACTGTGTTGTTTTTCCCGTCCGCGCCTCACCTGTAATCCAAGTTTGAACGTCCCTTCCCATGGATGCGTGCTAGACTTCCCCCAAATGCAACTGCTCTCTAGCTTACCGTGAAAATAATAAGCCTTCCCCGCGAAAAGAAATGTTGAGGAAACAGAAGTTGCTTTTATTATAAATGAGTGTTGATTGATTGTAGGGAGCTTCCGAGCGTGTTTCGTACCGTAAAGCAATGGTTTTCTGATCCACCCGAGAAAATTTTAGAGCAAGCCTACCGCGCTGCTTTAATGATTAAAGTCATTGAAGATGAATATTTTAATCAGCAACCTGTCAAGGGGGAGAATGCGTCTTATTCTGAACAAGTGGTTGCTTACTTTCAAAATGAAGTGAACCAAAACTTGGAGATTGCAAAAGCTAAGCTCAAACAGTTTAAAAATACCCGATCTTTTATTCAATGGTCATCACAAAACTTCCCGCGCAATAAATGCTTTAAAAATACGTCTGTTATTTTAGAAAAACTAAACTTTATTGAGTCAGTTATTTTTCATTATGAAGAACAACGCCAGCCTAAACAAAAGACAAAAGAGAAACCACCATTAACAGTTGATGCTCAAGAGACACCGCGACGTTCCGTGAAGTTTTCTTATGAAGAAAAATTAGAAAAGAAAGCTGTCGGGGAAAAAGACTCAGAGAGACTGGATGAAAATGGTAATATTTCTGACCAAACCAGCGTTTTACCGCGATCGCTGCTGAGAACTTTAAACCGAATTAAACGAGAAATTGATCCGAAATCTTCTGAAGCTGAAGAAGAAGTGGTTAAAACCTTTCGTACTTCTCGGGATAAAACTGCGATTTCTATCCGCTTTTTACTGATTTTAATTATTGTTCCCTTACTCACCCACCAAATCACAAAAACCTTTGTTATCTCACCTGTTATTGAAAAATATTTTATTCATGAGGAAGAACAAGTTTTATTTATTAATCGGGATTTTGAAGAAGAAGCCCTCATGGAACTCCAGCATTTTGAAGAAACACTGCGCTTCAAAGAAATACTAGGAATGAAACCAGCAATGTCGGATGAGGAGATGGAAAAAAAGGTAAAAGAAAAAGCTGTAGAAATTGCCCATGAATATCGTCACCGTAGCACCAACGCCATTGAAAACATTATTGCTGATTTTTTGTCGGTCATTGCATTTGGGGCGGTAATTTATTTTAGTAAAGAACAGATTGCAGTTCTCAAATCATTTATTGATGAATTTATTTATGGCTTAAGTGATTCTGCGAAAGCGTTTATTATTATTCTTTCTACTGATATGTTCGTGGGGTATCACTCTCCTCATGGTTGGGAAGTAATCCTCGAAGAAATTGGACGACATTTCGGTTTACCTGAAAGCCGAGAATTTAACTTTTTGTTTATTGCCACCTTTCCTGTTATTTTAGATACAATTTTCAAATATTGGATTTTCCGCTATCTCAATCGAATTTCTCCCTCTGCGGTTGCAACATATCGTAACATGAATGAGTGACATCCTGCCCAACAGCGCTGTTTCATTCTATTTTTTGTCTGTTCGGTGAGGTTATACCACTTTTAACTCAGAAGCCCTGTGAGTTAAAACGTTAAGATAGAGTCTGAGTTTCAGTGAGCGAGGAAAAATTGTGCTACTCTGCAAAGGCTTTGAAGTTGAAATGTACACGGGAAGACCAGATGGCACCATTGTCGGTCTTTCGGATCGGATTGTAAGAGATTTACAGGGGTTTGTGCGCGAACCAGATAGCCGAAACGTTGAATATACAACGGCTCCTTTGTGTTGTTATGATCGGCTTCTCTGTGCCTTAGTGCGTCCCCGTGTGCAGTTGCGCCAATACTTAAAAACGCAGGGGGATTACACGCTGATTCCGGGTAGTACATTAGCGTTAGGGGGCAGCGATCGCTTCTATCGCTCGGATCCGCAAAATCCCTATCATGAGTATATTGAAAAAACTTATGGGACAAAAGTGGTTACCGCCAGCATTCATATTAATGTCGGGTTTGAAGATATGGAAAAACTGATGCAAGCCTGTCGCCTGATTCGCTTGGAAGCCCCCTTATATTTAGCTCTGAGTGCTTCTTCGCCGTTTCTTGATGGTAAACCCACAGGCTATCACTCGACGCGCTGGGCTGTGTTTCCCCAAACCCCGTCTTATGTTCCGTTGTTTGAAGATCATGCTCATCATATCCGTTGGGTGAATCAGCAATTGGATCAAGAAACAATGCAGAATGTGCGTCACCTTTGGTTGTCGGTACGCCCCAATGGGGAACATCGTCCTTACCATTTAAATCGGTTGGAGTTACGGATTTGTGATTTGATAGTGGATCCGATCGCGCTGCTTGCTGTAACCGCACTCTTAGAAGCCCGTTTAACTCAAATGTTACTCACTCCCGATTTAGATCCCTTGCAACAAAGTCAGTTACCAGTCCAAACTCGTGCCGAAGATCTCGTCGCGATCGCGTATGAAAATGAACAAGCAGTCGCCCGCAAAAGCCTCGCTGCGGAGTTGCGCCACTGGCAAGATGGACGACCGATTATTGCAGAAGACTGGATTAAAGATATTTATCACCAAGTGCATCCCATTGCCAAAGCCAAAGGATTTAGCTGTTTCCTCTCCCCGATTCAAAAGATCTTACGAGAAGGGAACACCGCTCAACAATGGCTGCGAGAATACGAAAAAGGTACAAGTGTAACAGATATTATCACCAAAGGGATTGAGAATATGACACAGGAAGAAGCCGAATTAGAAGATAAACTTTGTCAACCTCTGACCGTATAATGCTGAATCGACTTGATTTATCCCTCTCTCTGGATCGCGCTGTCTATCGGGAAAAAATGGAGACTCTCATGCACCAGCTGCGATCGCTGCATACGGAATGCTGGCAAAAACGCCTAACCTTAATCATTGTTTTGGAAGGTTGGGCAGCAGCGGGAAAAGGAACCATGGTCAAAAAACTTGCCACCTGTATGGATCCTCGGGGCTTTGTCCTCCATCCCATTGTTGCCCCCACCCCCGAAGAAGAAAAATATCCTTTCTTATGGCGATTTTGGCAGCGCTTACCCCAGCAAGGGAATGTTGCGGTTTTCTACCATAGTTGGTACACCCATGTTTTAGAGGATCGCTTATTGCAAAAAGTTGCCCCAGAGCAAGTATATCCGCGCCTTGAGGCGATTAATAGCTTTGAAAGAGAATTGAAGCGCGATCGCGTGGGAATTGCCAAATTTTGGATTCATCTCAGTCAAAAAGAACTGAAAAAACGCCTCAAAAAATGCGCGAACGATCCCCTCGATGCGTGGCGTGTCCGTCCAGAAGATTGGCAACAACACAAATATTACCAACAATATACGGCTCTTGCTGAAGAGATGATCAGCCATACTAGCACCAGTGCTGTTCCCTGGACACTGATTGCTGGAGACTGTAAACGTTGGGCGCGAGTGCAACTCCTAAGCGGAATTGCGGATCAATTAGCATCACTATTAGACCATCAAGCCCTAACCCTTCCCTTTCAAATTCCTCCTCCCAATCTTCTTTCGGTTGCAGAAACCCCCAATTATCTCTCGCAAGTTGATCTGACGGAAAGTTTCTCCAAAAAAACCTATAAAAAGCAGTTAAAACAGCAACAAATTGAACTGCGTAAGTTACAACGTAGTATTTATGAAAACCAGCTTCCGGTTCTCGCCTTATTTGAAGGATGGGATGCTGCGGGGAAAGGAGGCGCAATTAAACGCTTCACTGAAGTTCTTGATCCGCGAAGTTATCAAGTCCATCCCTTTGCTGCACCGACAGACGAAGAAAACGCCCATCATTACCTCTGGCGATTTTGGCGGAAACTCCCTCCAGCAGGAACGATTGGTATTTTTGATCGCAGTTGGTATGGACGAGTGTTAGTGGAACGGGTCGAGGGATTTGCCAGTGACATAGAATGGCAACGGGCGTATGATGAAATCAACGAATTGGAAACGCAACTGATTGATCGCGGATATGTTTTGCTCAAATTTTGGTTACACATTGATCCCGATGAACAATTAAAGCGGTTTCAAAACCGACAAGCCGATCCCTTTAAGCAACACAAAATTACAGCAGAAGACTGGCGCAATCGAGAAAAATGGGATTTATATGAAACTGCGGTGAATCAAATGATTGCCCATACGGAAACCGCAGCCCCTTGGACAATTATTCCTGCGAATGACAAATATTATGCCCGTGTGAAGGTGATTGAAACCTTAACCAGTGCTATCCAAGAGAAGCTGATTTCAGCCTAGAGGGATCGGATTACTGGGGATGGGTCAGAAAGGGAACTGCAATTACTTTGGCTTCTGCGTCTCCAATGTTTACGTTTAACCCTTCTCCTCCCGCTTTCGTGCGAATATAACCTAAACCTTTCACCCCGTCCTCGGTTTCGAGAAGACGAGTGAGTTTTCCCACCTTTTTTCCGTCGAGAGTGATCGGGGTTTCTGGATCAACCGGTTGCGATAAATGGAGTCCCCATAGCCGTTGTTTGACCCCTTGATAGGTATGGAGACGCGCGATCGTTTCTTGACCAATGTAGCAGCCTTTATCAAAAGAAATCGCCTTCCAAAGTCCAGCTTCAAGGGGGTTATAATCTTCAGTGAGTTCGTAGTCGGGAAGGGGTCTTCCTTGTTCTAAACTGAGTTCATCCCAAACCGCTTCCGAAATCATCACAGCACCAGCTTCAGTTAAGGTTTCTTGCAACACTGACCCTTGTTCAGAAGCAACAATCAGCGTATATCCAACGATAGCAAGTTCTGTTCCCACAGCAACGCGAACTGGAATCTCATTAATCGTTGTCATTTCATGAGTTGCAAAAGGCTGATCAAGGTTAATCGTTGCTCCTAACTGTTCCATCAAAGCGGGGCTTTTTTCCCCCATGAGGCTAGACACGGAATAGACTTCAGAAACATTCTTTAAACTCACCCGATCCATAGGGAACAAATATCGATCCATCCATTCCATTAAAAATTGTGTCCGCGCAGCAGAAACCAGTAAGAAAATCTTTTCTTCGGTAACATAAACGGTAGCCAGATCCAGCGTTCGACCCGTAGAATTGACAAAAACGGCTTCGCACCCTTGACCCGCTTTTAAGTTTTTAATGTCATTTGTGGTTTGATTATGGAGAAACTGCAACCGATCTTCTCCAGTTAACTCAATAATTCCACTGTGAGAGTGTGGATAAAGTCCTACGTTGTTTCGTGCAATGTGTTTTTCTTCTGAATGACGACTCATATTCCTCTACTGTTGTAAACTTGCAAATAACTGTTCTACTTGATGTCTGGCTTTGGCATCTAATTTTTCCCAGTTCACTTCACCGGTTTCTGCATCTAACAAGGAAGTATCCACATCAACGTTTAATTCTGAGTCAAGAGGAACACTTCCCCGTTGATAACCTTGAAAACAAACCTCGAAGCAGAGTTCCCATAAATTAACTTTGACCTCTTTGTCTTGAGAACTTAAACAGAGTTCATAACCAGGAATGGGGGTCTGGACTTCTTGATAGCTTTCTCGCCAAGCCGACTCTTCCAAGGCTTTTCGTAAGTTATCAACCACCCGAATATAAGCGGGTTGCATTAGCCTTTGAGTTTGTTCCCATGCTTGGGAATTAGTAATTTTAGGAATCATTATTTTCCCCTTGAATGGTAACAATTTTAGGTAACGCTGTTGCTTGAAGATGATCAACCCATTGTGTTATTTTTTCTTGTCCAATACTTTGCAAGGTATCGAGTAAATGACTGCTTTGATCAATCAGTTGGCTAACATCAATCTCTGAATAAACTGGTTCGTACTTCTCCAAGCGTCCTATCCCTTCTCCTAATAAAATGACTGCCCCTCGCCAGTTAGAATTACTGAGATGGTAGCAGCCAACAGCGATTTGCAACAGTCCTTGATAAAAAGCACGGTCAAACACCTCAGCCTCCATCCAGAGTTCCTCAAAGGTGTCGTGACAGGCGTAGAACTGCTGCTGATTAAATTCTGCAATGCCTTGCCAAAAGGGAGATGATGGCATAATTAACTCAAGGGAATTATTATCCCATCGTCTCGCGAACTTCTTTAATGTAGTCTAAATCAATATCCTGTTGATCCCCTGCAAAGTCATGATCTTCGGTTAAAAAGAGCATACAGTGGCATTCTTTCCGTTCCCGCATGGGGACACAAGGACAGTTCCAATAGCCGTGCTTGGCTTCTGCTTCTTTATCTTCGTAGTGGCGACAAGGACACAAGGGCGCACCGAGTTCCTCCTTATGTTTCGCTAACCCTTCAATCACCACAGAAGTTACCGATAAGTCAGCGCAGAAATAAGTCCCTGTGCGCTTGGCATAGGTTTGAGAAAAGTTCCGCATAATGTTTAATGTGGATTCTTGACTGACGTTAGGGTTTTGATTTTCAGTTTGGTTTTCGGTGTTGCTAGTCATCTTCTTGTTTTTACAATGCCCTATAATTGATTGATTATTTTCTATCTTGCCTTAGTTATGGTATTGAGATCAATCTAAGTCCTTAGTCAGAAGATTGACCGCCATAGCACTACGCGCTAGGGAAAGGGGAAAAGGGAAAGGTAAGTCATGAGTGGGTTTGTGGTTTTTTATGCGCTATAGCGAGGACAACCCAATTTCATCGTTTAGGATCTGAGGTAGTCAGTTAACTTGGAGAATGTTTGATGAGTGCAACCTTTAAGCACGTCATGTTGATGGTCAATGACGTAACTGCTTCCGTTGAATTTTACTCGAAAGGTCTCGGTTTACCAGTCACCAAAAATAGTCCCGCTTGGGCGGAGTTAGATGCTGGAGGAACAACGATCGCGCTTCATGCAGCAGAAGGGGCAAGTGGCGGTAACTCTCCCATTCTTAGCTTTCAAGTTGAGGATGTGTATGAGAGTGTCCAAACCTTAGAATCCTTGGGAGCGTCTTTAGAAGGTCGCATTCGAGAACCTTCCTTTGGCAAAGTGGCAGCGATGCGCTCTCCTGACGGGCATTTAGTCAGTTTACTGCAACCCACCCCGAAAACTGAAGAAGCAACTTAGGAAGGCGTAATCTTTGACTCTCAGGCGGTGTCAAGGGGAGTTTAAAGTCTTTCTTTTTAGCAGGAGTTATTTCTAGGGTGGGCATTGCCCACCCTACTAAGAGACAACGATCGCGCAGCAGAAGGCAAAAATTGACTAAACCTAGACTCCCCAACGCTGGCGTTTGGCTTCATATAAAAGCACAGATGCAGCGATCGCGACATTCAAAGATTCCACGCCCTCTGCTAAGGGAATTTGCACCAATTCATCTGCTAAAGCAGCTAATTCTGAGGATAACCCTGCCCCTTCATTTCCCAATAAGATTAGAGTGGGTTGTTGAAAGTCCACGTCCCAATAGGTTTTCTCTGCATTGGGAAGAGTTGCCACCACCTGTCCCGAAAATTGTGCAAGCAAAGATTTGACATCAGTTTCTACTGCCATCGGAACACGAAACCACGCCCCGACAGAAGCCCGTAACACTTTCGGATGGTCAAATTCGACACTATCAGTTGTTGCCCCCAAATAATCGACACCTGTTGCAGCAGCCGTGCGGATAATCGTTCCCATATTACCAGGATCTTGCAGTTGTTCCACCAGTAATCCGAACTGGATGCTTGATAAATCTACAGGATTAAGTGACTTTCGAGGCGCGATCGCGCTGATGCCATCGGGGGTTTTCGTCAGCGCGATCGCGCTTAAAACTTCTGGGGAAACTAACTCAATACGTTGGGCTTGTTGCTGAAGTTTCACCCGCAGTTCGGGATGTTTTTCTTGCCAGTGAGCAGTATAGCAAACCACCTCTAGCGGATAATTCATTTCACAAGCAGCTTCGAGTAAGTTCGTTCCCTCTAACAAAAGAACATTTTCTGCTTTGCGATACTTACCCTGATGGAGTTTACGAATTCGTTTAATTAAGGGGTTTTTAATACTCGTTAGCACAAGTTTAGCCCTCTGTTTCGCTGTTAGCCTGACTCATTCCTTTCAGCAAGGGAAATGCAATCACATCACGAATACTAGGAGAATCTGTTAATAACATAACTAAACGATCAATCCCAATTCCTAAGCCTCCTGTTGGTGGCATTCCATATTCTAAAGCGGTCAAGAAATCTTCATCCACATTATGGGCTTCTAAATCTCCTGCTGCTTTTTTTGCTGCTTGTAATTCTAAACGTTCTCGCTGATCAATGGGATCAGTTAACTCCGAAAAACTATTTGCCATTTCTCGTCCCGCCACAAATAACTCAAACCGTTCTACTAATCCTTCTTGGGAACGATGCGGTTTGGCTAAAGGCGAAATTTCTTTCGGAAAATCCAAAACAAATGTCGGCTGAATCAGTGTTTCTTCTACCTTCTGTTCAAAGGCTTCATTTAATAATTTACCAAGAGATTGACACTCTTCTGGCACATCAATTCCCGCTTCTGTTGCTGCTTTTTTTGCTGATTCAAAATCACTAAACTGATTCAAATCAACACCTGTTTTTTCTTCTACTAATTCGTGCATAGTCGCCCGTTTCCAAGGCGAATTTAAATCAATGGTTTCTCCTTGATAGTACAGAATTAATGACCCTAAAACTTCATTGGCAGCACAAGTAATAATATTTTCCGTTAAGGTCATCATGTCATAATAATCTGCATAAGCCTGATAAACCTCAATGGAAGTAAACTCAGGATTATGCCGTGTGGAAATCCCTTCATTCCTAAAAATTCTTCCCAGTTCAAACACCCGTTCAAACCCACCCACAATTAACCGCTTGAGATGGAGTTCAGTAGCAATCCTGAGATACAAATCCATTTCTAGGGTATTATGATATGTTACAAATGGACGTGCATCTGCACCTCCCGCTTCACTCTGCAAAACAGGCGTTTCAATTTCTAAGAAATCATCTGCTTCTAAATAACGCCGAATTGCAGCAATAATTTTCGCTCGTTTGCGAAAGGTTTCCCGCACATTGGGATTCACAATTAAATCAACATAACGTTGACGATATCGTTTCTCTGTATCCGTTAGCCCATGCCATTTATCAGGAAGTGGGAGTAAAGATTTGGTGAGAATTTCATATTCACTAACATTCACTGAAAGTTCTCCCTTTTCCGTTCGTTTTAGCGTTCCTTTTACGCCTAAAAAGTCCCCAGCATCTGTTTGTTTTTTCAGAAGATTGAACGCATTCTCCAAATTTGGCATTCCTGCAGTAATCCGCTTTTTATCTAAATAAAGCTGAATTGTTCCTGTTTCATCCTGTAAGGTGAAAAAGGCAAGTTTACCAAAAACACGACGAGCAATAATTCGTCCTGCAATTGAGACTTTATTTTCGACTTCTTCCCCATTTTCTAAGTCAACATATTGCTGTTGTAATTCTCCCGCATGATGGGTTACTTCCCATTGATAAGCAAAGGGGTTGAGTCCTTCTTCTTTTAAGGTTTCTACTTTTTGAATGCGCGTTGCTCGAATATCTTTTAAACTGGAAGCACTTTGTTGATTGTTGTTTTCTGGAGAGGAGGACATATTAACTAATGAATAATAAACACTGAAAAACAAAAAAAGGCTAGTTTAATCGCCTAACCATCAGACGGTACAGTCATCTGTTTTAATACTTAGACCGACACGACAGCACAGCCTATTATAGTAGATCCTTAGCCCTTTTCGTGGGATGACCTGAGGAGTCGTGCTTCATATCGAGGTAGAATGTTGCTTAGACCCTCTTGGGCATAACAGGAGTATCCCCAAAGTAAACCTGTAAGAACAATATATTTTAAGTCTGTTAAGTTGATTAGTTGCGCGGGTAAATTGGACACAAACGATTGTTGTTCTAGAAGAGAAGATAACTTAAAATGATTTGGGATTTTACTCTGGTCTAAATAATCTTTTAAGGTAATTCCCATCTCTGGAACTAAGTTACACCAATTAACACCAATCCCGATGACAATGGCTTTCAATTGTTGATTGCGAATGCGAGTTTCTGTTAAGACTCCTCCCAACTTTTTTCCTTGTAGAAAGATATCGTTTAACCACTTAATCTGCACTGGAATCTGATAGCAACAAAGAAGTTCAGTTACTCCAAAAACACTGGTAATCGTCAGATGAGACGGTTGTTCTATACTCATCTCAGGGGCGAGTAACAACGATAAATATAGTCCGCCTTCTCCTGATGTCCATTGTCGTCCCCATTGACCTTTTCCCGCCGTTTGTCGATCAGCAGTAACGACAAAGGGAGGCGTGTATCCTTGTTCAAGTAGCGTCCAAGCGGTCTGGTTGGTTGAGCCTAACTCTTGGAAATGATAGCAAGGGATAACTTGCTCTTGCCAATAATAAGATTCCATCATCAATTTTCGTTCATCAGTGACTGGGCTTGACTGAGGGCGTAACGCACTTGTTGAAACCCAGTTCCACCTTCGCTATTCCGTGCGGAAACGACTTGTTGAGGAGTAATGGCGGTATAAATATCTTCTTCAAAAGCGGGATGGATCGCTTTCCATTCTTCTAAAGTCAGGTCTTTTAAGAGTTTCCCTGCTGCGAGACTGGTTTTAACGACTTTTCCGACTAAGTTATAGGCTTCTCGGAAAGGAATCCCTTTGTTAGCAAGATAATCCGCAACATCGGTGGCGTTAGAAAAGTCTTCTGCGACGGCTTCTTGTAAGCGTTGACGGCGAAACTCAATCCCTTCTGATAATAAAATTGTCATCGCTTCTAAACTGGCTTGTGTCGTTTTTACTGCGTCAAAGAGTCCTTCTTTATCTTCTTGTAAGTCTTTGTTATAGGCTAAGGGTAAGCCTTTCATCAGCAGGAAGAGGGCTTGTAAATGTCCACAAACCCGCCCTGTTTTTCCTCGCACTAATTCGGGAATATCGGGGTTTTTCTTTTGGGGCATAATACTTGACCCTGTGGCGCAGCTATCTTTAAGGGTGACAAAGCTAAATTCTTGCGAGGCCCAAAGGATAATTTCTTCACTAAGCCGAGATAAATGTACCATAATTAAGCTGGCTGCATTGATAAATTCAATGGCAAAATCGCGATCGCTGACGGCATCTAAACTGTTGCGATAGATATCGGTAAAGCCTAATTCTTTTGCTGTATATTGACGGTCAATGGGAAAGGTTGTCCCTGCTAAGGCTCCGCAACCGAGGGGAGAAACATTCGTTCGTTTTGCGACATCTCCTAAACGTTCCCAGTCTCGCTGCGCCATTTCCCAATAGGCGAGTAAGTGATGGGCGAGACTAATCGGTTGCGCTCGTTGCAGATGAGTATAACCTGGAATCAGGGTTTCAACATGATTTTCGGCTAAATTTAAGAGAGCGCGTTGATATTGACGTAAATCCTCCCGAATTTTATTAATTTTATCTCGTAAATACAAGCGGATGTCTGTTCCCACTTGATCGTTGCGCGATCGCGCGGTATGTAATTTTTTTCCCACCTCACCCACAATCTCAGTTAGGCGATGTTCAACGGCAAAATGGACATCTTCTTCTTCTACCCCTGGTTGAAAGTCTCCATTTTCATACTCTCTTAAAACTTGTTCTAAGCCTTGCACTAACTGTTGTGCTTCTGCTTGTGTAATAATTCCCGTTTGGGCGAGCATTTTGGCATGAGTAATTGACCCTTGAATATCGTAGGGTAAAAGTTCAAGATCAAAGCCGATGCTGGCATTAAATTGCGCGATCGCGGGATGTAACGCTGTCTCAAAACGATCACTCCAAGTATTTCCTTGTGTCACGGTGGCTGTTGAGTCTCCTGTTGCAAAAAAAATAATCTCACCAAAGGTGAGACTAACCTATAATTGGGGATTTGAGAAGTCTTTAAGAAATAAAGGTGCGGAATAAATAGCCCAAAAACAGACCAATGAGTAAAGCCCAAACCTGTCCCGACTCAATAAAATTATTCCAACCGTCTTCAATTTGTTTTAAAACTTCTGGGTCGCGAACGCTTTGGGCGAGAACGACGGTATTATCATATTGAGAGAAATTAACGGAGGAATTGGGAGAAAAGGGAATCATTTCCGACATAATTAACAATTAAAACCATATTAACAAGACTGATTTGGAGTTAATCATAGTTAACTGCTAAAGTCAAGCTGATCTGAGATCAAAAATTTTGAACAAATTTCAATTAAAAATCGACAATATCAATTAACCATAACAATTGAGTGAGGAGTGCAATGGTAGCCATATCTTCTGTGAGACAGTTTTTACGCGCCCCGATTAAACCTTTATTACCGAGTTTATTATTGTGGTTGCTCCTGTTTGCCCCAGCCCAAGCAGCGACCGCCCTGAGAGTGGTTTTAAAGGAAGATGTAAAACAAGTGGCTGTGGGGAGCTCAAGCAATGCCGTGATCCGCGATCGCGCTGGTAATGTCTTGGGAGAGGTAAAAGGCATGAGTGGGTTTCGCGCGGAAAGTGGTAATGACAAAGTCCGCTTAGGACAATGGCAAAGTCGTCAGTTAGAAATTGATCCCAAAGGAGAAGGCTATGTTTGGATCGGCGATCGCTGGTATCGGGGAGAAACGAAGTTAATCCATGATGGCTCAGATTTAACAGTTATTAATGAAGTGAATGTTGAAGATTATCTCTATAGTGTTGTCGGCGGGGAAATGGTGGCAACTTGGCCCCTCGAAGCCCTGAAAGCACAAGCGGTTGCAGCGCGATCCTATGCTCTCCACAAACAACAGCACTCTGGCAGTCGGCTCTATGATGTCAAGAGTACCACTGCCTCGCAGGTGTATAAAGGGATTAAAAGTGAAACCCCGCGAACAGTAGAAGCAGTAAACACGACTCAAGGACAAGTCCTGACTCATGGCGGTCGTCCGATTTTAGCGGTGTTTCATTCTTCTTCTGGGGGACATACGGAAAATGTGGAAGACATTTGGACTCGCCCTCTCCCCTATCTCAGAGGAGTTGTTGACTATGATCAAACTGCACCCGTCTATGAGTGGGAAAAAATAGTCTCCAACAGTGAAATGGCACGCCGTCTCGGAAACTTAGGGACGATTCGCTCTTTAATTCCTCAACAAACCACACCCCAAGGACGGATTGTAAAATTGAAAGTGGTCGGCGATCGCGCAACCGAAACCATTAGTGGGAATGAGTTTCGCAAGGCTCTGAACTTACGCAGTACGCTGTTTCAAGTGAATTCGACTCCACAAGGCTTTCTGATTTCTGGACGGGGCTTTGGTCATGGTGTGGGTTTAAGCCAATGGGGGGCGTATTATTTGGCGCAGCAAGGGGCAAACTACCGCCAAATTCTCGGACATTACTACAAACAGGTCAAACTTGCTCTGATTAATACCCGAGTGGCTAGAAATTAGTGGAAATCGCTTGTACAGGACAAGTGGGAATACATTGTTCACAAACCACACAGCGCGATCGCGTAAAGTTGAGCTTAAAGGTTTCTGGATCTAGCGTTAACGCCTGTGTGGGACACACGCCCGTACATAAACCACAATCAACACAACTGTCTTCATCAATGATAATTTCTCGACTGGCGAGGGAAACCGTAATATTTTGCAGTCCCATCCACTCGATCGCAGCTTCGATTTCATCAATATCCCCCAATAACTCCACCACTAGCTTACTGGTCCGATTGGGGGCAACTTGAGCGCGGATAATATTAGTGGCGACATTAAAGTCTTTTGCTAAACGATACGTCACGGGCATCGGCACTCGATTTTTCGGGAAGGTTAGCGTTACTCGTTTTTTCATCTTGCTTGGCTATGCTGGAGTCTTTAGGGTCAAGCTATCACTCTGAGTTGAATATTGTCTGTTGATCTTGACCTGAAAAATCTCAATCAGCGCGGGAACTGTTACCTTATAGGCAATCGTAAACGTAAATAAATGTAAAGTAATCTGAAAATGACAAACAATTGGTCAGAAACGACTACCCTAAGCACTCGCATTCGGAATGTTTTAATTGCCTTTGCTGCTGTTGCCATCAGCCTTACCGTCTTCTTAGGCTTACAAGCCGATACCCCTTCCCTATCCCTGGAAAGCCAAGCGGAAGAAGCAACCCCCCTAGAAGTGGCTCTCAGTAATAACCAACCCACATTTCTAGAGTTTTATGCGAACTGGTGTACCAGTTGCCAAGCCATGGCAAAAGAGATTGCCGAACTTAAACAGAAGTATAGCGGGAAGATTAACTTTGTCATGTTGAATGTGGATAACGATAAATGGTTACCTGAGATGCTGCAATATAACGTGGATAGCATCCCTCACTTTGCCTTTCTTTCTAGAGAAGGAAGCGCGATCGCGTCTGTGATCGGCGAACAACCTCAATCGGTTTTAGACAGCAATTTACAGGCTCTAGCAGCAGATGAGAGTCTCCCTTATGCCAGTAAACAAGGGCAGCGATCGCGCGTGGGATCGCCAGAACCTCGTCAAAACCCTAATGCTGACGTTCAGCCCCGCAGTCATGCCCGCTAATCTCTCTATCGCGAGGATTAATTTTTTGTGAATCCTCTTTACAAAACGCAATCTATTGTTTATATTATTAATCAGCAGTCAACAGGCTGCTATTTTCTTAAAGCACAATCAGTGTTCAAAGCAATCATATAACTATGACAACCACTTTACAGCAACAACAAAGCCAGAATATCTGGGAACGGTTTTGCCAGTGGGTCACCAGCACCGACAACCGCCTTTACATTGGCTGGTTCGGCGTTCTCATGATCCCCACCCTCTTAACCGCAACCACCTGCTTCATTATCGCGTTCATCGCAGCGCCTCCCGTTGACATCGACGGTATCCGTGAGCCTGTCGCTGGTTCTTTACTCTACGGAAACAACATCATCTCTGGTGCAGTTGTTCCCTCCTCCAACGCGATCGGACTTCACTTCTATCCCATCTGGGAAGCAGCATCCTTAGACGAATGGCTCTACAACGGTGGACCTTACCAGTTAATCGCATTCCACTTCTTAATCGGAGTCTTCTGCTACCTCGGACGTGAGTGGGAACTTTCCTACCGTCTCGGAATGCGTCCTTGGATCTGTGTTGCGTTCTCCGCACCTGTAGCTGCTGCGACTGCTGTCTTCTTAATCTATCCCATCGGACAAGGTTCTTTCTCCGACGGAATGCCCTTAGGAATCAGTGGTACTTTCAACTTCATGTTCGTGTTCCAAGCTGAGCACAACATCCTCATGCACCCCTTCCACATGCTCGGTGTAGCAGGTGTCTTCGGTGGCGCATTATTCTCCGCCATGCACGGTTCTCTCGTCACTTCCAGCTTAGTTCGCGAGACCACAGAAAACGAAAGCCAAAACAACGGCTACAAATTCGGACAAGAAGAAGAAACTTACAACATTGTTGCAGCCCACGGCTACTTCGGTCGTCTCATCTTCCAATATGCGAGCTTCAACAACAGCCGTAGCTTACACTTCTTCTTAGCAGCATGGCCCGTGGTTGGCATCTGGTTCACTGCTTTAGGAATCAGCACCATGGCATTTAACCTCAACGGATTCAACTTCAACCAGTCCATCTTAGATAGCCAAGGTCGTGTCATCAACACTTGGGCGGACGTATTAAACCGCGCTAACTTAGGATTTGAAGTCATGCACGAACGTAACGCGCACAACTTCCCCTTAGACTTAGCTGCTGGTGAAGCGACTCCCGTTGCGATGCAAGCACCTGAAATCAACGGCTAATTTCTCTCAAAAAATCAGCTAGATTTCTCCCCCTTCTTCCGAGAAGGGGGATTTTTTGGTTCACCTTCATATTAGGCAAGTTTTTCTGGTCAAAAAATATGTTTGAATTAGAAGTAAGGGTGAGTGATCAAACCGCTCGTTAAAAGCTAGACATTAATTGACATAGTTCGATTTTTGTTGACCTAGAAAGGTACGAGCGTGCAGACTCAGGTATAAGTCCTAAAACACAAGGCTACCTACCTTCTTTTCGTGATCACACCTTTCGGTGAACGCCAGCCGTTAGCTACTGTGGTCTGTAATTAAACTAAGTACCGATGCTTTATAAGGTCGTGTTACAGATGTAAAAAGCGATTAGAAGTTTGTCGAGGCACACTTTACTGAGAAGTCAGATTGGCTTAAGAAGCCGTTTAGGAAAGGAAAATGGGTCTTAGCCATTTCCCTTTCCACTAAAAAGTAAAGCTAAGTCAAAAAATGTACAATAATTTACCTACTAGGAGTTAACCCAAACGGGTTAAGGAGACTCTAATGTCAATCGCCACAATCAATCCTGCGACTGGAAAAACCATCAAGCATTTTCAAAACCTGACCACGGAAGAAATAGAGAAGAAACTGACAAGAGCAGAGGCAACCTTTAGTCATTTTCGGAAAACGAGCTTTTCCCAACGAAAACAATGGTTAGAAAATGCAGCAGCAATTTTAGAGGGGGATGCAGAAAAGTTTGCAGAAATTATGACAACGGAAATGGGAAAAACCTTCCCCAGTGCAGTTGCAGAAGTGAAAAAATGTGCTTTAGTTTGTCGTTATTATGCTGAGCATGGTGAAGAATTCCTAGCAGATGAATATACGGAAACAGATGCCAGCAAAAGTTATATTTCTTATCAACCATTGGGCGTTATTTTAGCTGTCATGCCTTGGAATTTTCCCTTCTGGCAAGTCTTTCGTTTTGCTGCTCCCACTTTGATGGCGGGGAATGTTGGTGTCCTGAAACACGCCTCGAATGTCCCTGAATGTGCTTTAGCCATAGAAGCGATTCTCGAAAGTGCTGGTTTTCCAAAAGGGGTTTTTCAAACGTTATTGATTACTTCTTCCCAAGTGAAACAGGTGATTCAAGATGAGCGGGTGAAAGGAGCAACTCTTACAGGAAGTGAAGCTGCAGGAGCAAATTTAGCGTCTTTAGCGGGGCGGGACATTAAACCAACTCTATTGGAGTTGGGTGGGAGTGATCCTTTTATTGTCTTCCCGTCAGCAGATTGGGAGGAAGCGGTGAAAGTAGGGACATTTGCGCGAACCATGAATAATGGTCAGTCTTGTATTGCTGCCAAACGATTTATTCTTCATGAGTCGATCGCGCCAGAATTTTTAGAAAAATTGCGCCTCGAATTTGCCAGTTTGAAAGTGGGCAAGCCAATGTCACCCGAAACGGATGTTGGTCCGTTAGCCAGTGCATCTGCTTTAACCGCGATCGCGCAACAAGTGGAGCAAGCGGTGGCCCTCGGGGCAAAAGTGATCATTGGCGGTGAAAAGCTCGATCATCCAGGTTATTTTTATCCACCGACAATCTTGACAGATTTACCAACTGATGCACCATTAATGCAAGAAGAATTTTTCGCACCTGTGGCGTTAGTCTTTACCGTCAAAGACATTGAGAGCGCGATCGCGCTGGCTAATAATATTCCTTTTGGACTCGGTAGTAGTGTCTGGACAAATAACGCGGAAGAACAAACTCAGTTTATCCAAAATATCGAAGCTGGGGCTGTCTTTATCAATGGTCTTGTCAAGTCCGATCCGCGTTTGCCTTTCGGCGGTATTAAACGATCTGGTTATGGTCGCGAGTTAGGAAAACCAGGCATTCGTGCATTTGTTAATGCGAAAACGGTTTGGATTCAATAAGAACGTTGGTTATTGGTTATTAATCACTGATTACTGATTTCCCGCTTCACTCTCATCAACTAAAAAACATAGGTCAATTGATATGAATACTGCTGAATTATTAGTCAAATGCTTAGAAAATGAAGGCGTAGAATATATTTTTGGACTGCCTGGAGAAGAAAATCTTGATCTCCTCGAAGCCCTAAAAGACTCTTCCATCCAGTTTATTACTGTCCGCCATGAACAGGGAGCAGCCTTCATGGCAGATGTTTATGGACGACTCACAGGAAAAGCAGGAGTTTGTCTATCAACATTGGGACCCGGTGCAACCAACTTAATGACAGGAGTTGCTGATGCGAATCTCGATGGGGCTCCCCTGATTGCGATTACGGGTCAAGTGGGAACGGATCGGATGCACATTGAATCTCATCAATATCTTGATTTAGTTGCGATGTTTGCACCAGTTACAAAATGGAACAAGCAAATCGTCCGACCCAATACAACCCCAGAATTACTCCGTCGTGCCTTTAAAATTGCTCAGCAAGAAAAACCTGGTGCGGTTCATATCGATTTACCAGAAAATATTGCAGCGATGCCTGCTGAGGGGCTTCCCCTCGCTAAAGATGGACGAGAACAAATTTATGCCTCTTCTGGCAGTATTGAAAAAGCAGCAGAGGTCATCAGTAAGGCAGATAATCCAGTGATTCTCGCTGGCAATGGCGTGATTCGTTCCCAAGCAGCCCAACAACTGACCACATTCGCCACTCGTTTAAATATTCCTGTTGTCAATACCTTTATGGGAAAAGGAGCAATTCCTTATACCCATCCCCTTTCCCTATGGACAGTGGGCTTACAACAACGAGACTTTATTAGTTGTGCTTTTGAACAAAGCGATTTAGTGATTGCCATCGGATATGACTTAATCGAATACTCGCCAAAGCGTTGGAATCCTAACGGCACAACTCCAATTTTACATATTGCTGAAACTGCCTCAGAAATTGACAGTAGCTATATTCCATTGGGTGAAGTCGTCGGTGATATTGGCAATTCTCTGGATCAGATTATAGAACAAGTGCATCGAGACGGAAAACCGCTTCCCATTTTTGCTAATGTCCGCTCCGAAATTCGTGCTGATTATGAGTTTTATGCCCATGACGAGGAGTTTCCGATTAAGCCCCAAAAAATCATTTATGATCTGCGACAAGTGATGGGAGCGCAAGATATTGTGATTTCTGATGTGGGGGCTCATAAAATGTGGATGGCACGACATTATCACTGTGAATCCCCCAATACTTGCCTCATTTCCAACGGTTTTGCAGCAATGGGAATTAGCATTCCAGGCGCATTAGCAGCCAAACTGTTATATCCCGAGCAGAATGTGGTGGCAGTAACGGGAGATGGAGGCTTTATGATGAATTGCCAAGAACTAGAAACGGCGTTACGAGTGGGTACTAATTTTGTCACTCTTATATTTAACGACAGTGGCTATGGTTTAATTGGCTGGAAACAAATGAATCATTTCGGAGCGTCTTCTTTTATTGAATTTGGTAATCCTGATTTTGTCAAATTTGCAGACAGTATGGGCTTAAAAGGCTATCGCGTGGAATCAGTTGCTGATTTGATCCCAACTTTAAAGGAAGCCCAATCGCAAAATGTCCCCACAGTCATTGATTGTCCCGTCGATTACAGGGAAAATGTGAAATTTTCTAAAAAAGCAGGGGAACTGATCTGTCGCATTTGATTCCTATGGCCCCTTAACACTCCCACGGCGACAGAATGCCCCTGACCATCTCACTTGCTCACACAGGGCTTATCGAATCGACTTGAAGCGCGATCGCGCATTTCCCTAATTTTTTTGGCTCAACCCCTTGCATTATTAACTAAATAGTTATATAGTGAATATGTACTCTTGATTAGACAACATCTTTTGTATTGGATTCAACGGAGTGATTAAAGTATGACAACCACCTTTCAACAACAGCAAAGCCAGAATCTCTGGGAACGATTTTGTCAATGGGTCACCAGCACCGAAAACCGCCTTTATATCGGTTGGTTTGGTATTCTGATGATTCCGACGATCTTAACTGCAACCACCTGCTTCATCATTGCGTTTATTGCAGCCCCTCCCGTAGATATTGATGGCGTGCGCGAACCAGTTGCGGGTTCTCTCCTTTACGGAAATAACATCATCACGGCTGCTGTTGTCCCAACTTCCAATGCCATTGGCTTACACTTCTATCCCATCTGGGAAGCGACAACTTTGGAAGAATGGCTTTATAACGGTGGTCCTTACCAACTCATCATCTTCCACTTCTTAATTGGAATTTTTGCTTATCTGGGACGGGAATGGGAACTGTCCTATCGTCTCGGAATGCGTCCTTGGATTGCAGTTGCCTTTTCTGCTCCCGTTGCTGCTGCAACTGCTGTCTTATTCGTCTATTCCATTGGACAAGGATCATTCTCTGATGGTTTACCCTTAGGCATTAGTGGGACATTCAACTTCATGTTTGTATTGCAAGCTGAGCACAATGTCTTAATGCACCCCTTCCACATGATTGGAGTTGCTGGTGTCTTTGGCGGTGCGCTTTTCTCCGCCATGCACGGTTCTCTCGTCACTTCCAGCTTAGTTCGTGAAACCACCGAAAACGAAAGTCAAAACAACGGCTACAAATTCGGACAAGAAGAAGAAACCTATAACATTGTTGCAGCACACGGCTACTTTGGTCGCCTAATCTTCCAATATGCCAGCTTCAACAACAGCCGTAGCCTCCACTTCTTCCTCGCTGCTTGGCCCGTAATTGGCATCTGGTTTGCTGCCATGGCAGTTTCCTCTTTCGCCTTTAATATCAACGGCTTTAACTTCAACCAGTCTGTTTTAGATAGCCAAGGTCGTGTTCTTCAGACTTGGGCTGATGTCCTCAACCGCGCTAACTTAGGAATTGAAGTGATGCACGAGCGTAACGTCCACAACTTCCCCTTAGACTTAGCTGCTGGTGAAGCCACCCCAGTTGCCATGAAAGCACCTGAAATCAACAGTTAATTTTCACTGATCCATCACTGAAAAATTTTCCCTCTTCCTTGGAAGGAAGGGGGAATTTTTGTTTGAAATTAGTTCTTGATTGCCTTAGCTTAGCAGATGAAAAAAGCAACATCTTCTTACCTTCCACAACCAAGCGATAATAGAGTTATGTCTCGATCGCGCCACAGAAACTTTCAATCATGAATCAAAATCACTCTTCCTCCCAACAAGCCTTACAATTTGCCGAATATACTGCATTAGCTGCCTCTGTCGCTGGAAGCATCGTTGCTATTGCGTCCCAAAAACTCATCTGGGCTGTCACTCCCTTGAGTGCTACAGTGATTCTCAATTTACTCAATCGACAACAACAGTTACACCATCTCAAACATCTCCAACAGACTCAATTGGAACAAGTGCAAACTCAACAAGAAGATGGGACTCAAACTCTAGACTCAGTAGCTTCTCAACTTCAACAACAAGCAACTGTGGTGCAAAATTTAGCAGAAACCATAGGGAAACTGGATCAACGCTTACAAGAACATTCTGAGATGCTGTATAACTTCACCAGTCAACTTTCTACAATTGCTTTAGAAGTGAACACGCATCAAGAAACTTATCAAAAACAGGTGAAAACCTTTAAAGACCAACTCACCGCCCATACTCACCAAATTGCCAGTTTATCAGAACAACTCGGGGAAACCCGAGCGAAACTTCATCAGGAATATCAGCAAACCGCCCAATTACTGAGTGAACGTCTCTCTAGTGTGGAAGATAGCTGCGATCCCAATAGCATCCAGACAACATTACAACATCTTCAAAGTGAATATGAACAGTTAGTTCATACCTTTCCTCAACTGGAAGACCATCTTGCTAGTGTCAGTGATGAACAAGCAGAGTGGAAAACCAGTCTGACTCACCTCAAACAACGAGTCTCTCAGTTAGAAGACAAGTTAAGCTAGTTAAAGCGAACTTGCCCATTGTTTTGCCCAATTTAAGATGGTGCGCACACTTGGCTGATCGGTTGCTTCACAGTAAAGTCTGAGCAGGGGTTCTGTACCACTAAAGCGCACTAATAACCAACTGTTATCTTCGAGACGGAATTTATAACCATCAACGGTTTGACAGCTTGTTACGGTTCGTTCTGCAATTTGATTGGGGGGATCAGCGTCGAGCATTGTTTGTACTCGTTGTTTGGCTTCTTCGTTGGCTAGGGGCAAATCAATGCGATCATAAGCAGAAGAGAATCTCACTTGGGCTTGTAGATCTTGATAAAGCCTTCCTAAATCTTTTTCCGCAACCACAACCGCTTCGATCGCGTACAATGCTGATAAAAGGGCATCTCGCTCTGGAATATGCGTTCCGTAACCAATGCCTCCAGACTCTTCTCCTCCCACTAGCACAGGGGTTTCTAACATCCGTTCCGCAATATATTTATAGCCAATGGGGGTTTCGTAGAGCGGTTGTTGATACTGTTGAGCAATGAGGGGAATTAAATCCGAGCCACTAACCGTTTTGACGACTTCTCCACTAAAGCCATGATGCTGCACCAGATGCTGAATTAAAATCGGGATCAGCACTTGAGAGCTTAAAAAGTTTCCTTCCCCATCAACAGCAGCAACGCGATCGCTGTCGCCATCAAAAACTAATCCTACTCGTAGCGGATATTGATTACGTTGTTTGGCCTGATTAATTGCTCGGAATAAGTCTGGAATATAAGCGGGAAGCGGTTCTGGGGGATTACCTCCAAACAACGGATCACGATCTCCGTTAATTTCTATGACACCTTCTCCCAGAAAACGAGATAACCCTCCTGCTGCTGCACCGTGCATCACATCCGCAAAAATCCCCAATTTCCCTTGTTTGATTGCATCTTGAATGCGATCAAGATCCACCTTGGAAGCGAGAACTTGAGCATAACTATCCCAAGGGTTAAACCTTTCTAACTCGCCTTGGGTTTCTGTGCTCGGGGTTTCTGAAGAGAGCAAACGAGATTCAATTTTCGCTGTTAATTCCCGCGTCACCGATCCGCCAAAAGCTCCCTTTACCTTCAATCCTAAATATTCAGCAGGATTATGGCTCGCAGTTAAGACTAACGCCCCCAGTGCTGAATTGGCTTTCACCGCCCAACTCAGAGCAGGAGTTGGGGCATAGGTGTTGGCAAGATAGACATCAAATCCCGCAGCTTGCACCGCTTCTGCCGCAGCTTGAGCAAACTGTTCCGCGAGGAAACGGCGATCATACCCAACAATGACTAGGCGATTTTCTGCTAAGTGACTGTAAGATTCTGATAAGACTTGCGCTGCAATCGGGGCTAAGTGGCAAACTCTGGCAAAAGTGAAATCGGCAGCAATGACACCGCGCCAGCCATCAGTACCAAATTGAATCGGAGCAGGGGTAAACGGCATAACTATTCAAAATTAGGAGAAGTGCCAATCATTGCTATCCTACCATGATTCATCTTGCCATGAAGAAGGGTCTGGCGGGGATTTCTCCTCACTCAGTTCTAAATGAATCAGCAGCGATCGCAGCTTCATCCGTTCAATATAGGGCCAGCCTCCATTTTCTTCAATATCGCGCAGAAGTTGATACAATTCATTGCGAGTATCGGGAAGCGCAGGATGAAATAATCTTTCCCTGATTTGCCAATGAACCTGTTCTAAAACCCGTAATAGCATCAACAAAGCCAAGCAGTCTTCCTTATACTCTTGAGCGGTTTCTAAAATGAGTCCTTTGACGCGGTCTGCGTCCTCAGTTAACTTTTGATTTGTCTGATCATCCATCTCTTAATTAATTTACAAAACTTAATATTAAAGGGCCTTCGACACTTTCCTTGCGAGGAAAAGCAACTCTAGAGTGTACAATGCCTAATTGGATGTTCAATGAGTTTTTTGGTTATCGTAAGATTTTGGCGATACTCCTCTGAATCTCATTGGCAACAAACACGGGCACAAATGCGCCCTCGTGTTAATTCAAACTTACCATCATCTGATCCAGATGAGGATTTGACCGAGAAAAGATAAGAAAAATAAAGATCAAGCATCATGCTTTGTCTTTACTCTGAAATTGCCAATGGGGCGCAACTTTCAAATTGCTGTAGCGGAGAGTTTTTCAAGAAAGGAATCAAGACAAATTATGAGATATCGTTCAATTATTGCCACTGTCCTGGCGCTGTGTTTAGGTTTATTAACGGCTTGCGCGGAAGAGCCGAGCGAATATGTTGATAAAAGCCAACTGACTTATGATCAGGTTTTAGGAACGGGATTAGCAAATAAATGTCCTCGCCTTGCTTCCAGCAGACGCGGGACGATTGAGGTCAGTACAGATACGACCTATAAAATTAAAGATATGTGTCTGCAACCGACAGAGTTTTATGTCAAAGAAGAACCCGAAAATAAACGTCGTGAAGCAGAATTTGTTCCTGGGAAATTGCTCACTCGTTCAACATCAAGTTTGGATCAAATTATTGCCAATTTGAAGTTTACTGAAGACGGACAATTTTTGTTCCAAGAAATTGACGGGATTGATTTTCAACCAATTACAGTACAACTTCCTGGGGGTGAACAGATTCCTTTCTTGTTCACAGTGAAAGGATTAACCGCTCAAACTGAACGCGGTCTAGAAAATATCAATACCTCTACTGATTTTGAGGGTGACTTTAAAGTTCCTTCTTATCGCGGTGCGCTGTTCCTTGATCCAAAAGGACGGGGGGTTGCAAGCGGTTATGACAACGCGATCGCGCTTCCCGCCCAAGCGGATGATGAAGACTATGAAAGAGCGAATAAGAAAAGCGTGAGTCGCTTCTCAGAAGAAAAAGGTCACATTTCTTTACAAATCGAAAAAGTAGATGAAGTCACAGGTGAAATCGCAGGAACGTTTGAAAGTGAGCAGCCCTCAGATACTGATTTAGGGGCGCAAGAACCGGAAGACGTTAAAATTCGCGGTATCTTCTACGGACGGGTGGAAACAACCACCAGCTAGTCTCTCTTGAGAGGGAGTTAGGGAGAGGGAGAGTTGGGGAGAAGCCTTACTGACCAACGGTCACGCCCAAGCACCTTCCGTTTTGAGTTAACCTCCTCACATTTGCCTCCAGTTTCCTTGTTTCCCTCTCCCTCGGTCATCTTCTCTCCTGTTGTTCTCGTTCAATGGCTGCGAAGAGAGCGCGGAAATTTCCCTCTCCAAACCCTTGAGCGCGATCGCGCCGTTCAATTAATTCAAAAAAGAAGGTCGGTTCTGCAAAAATAGGTTGTGTAAAAATCTGTAAGAGTAATGGTCTTCGCGAGGAATCTAAATTCGAGGAATCTTCCTCTTGCGCTTCACAATCCACTAAAACTTGAGCCTTTTGAAGATGGGCCCATTCCGACTCCGAAAAAGGCAATTCCCGAAATCTTTCTTGTAATTCCCGATAATAGGTTTCTGGGACTCTTAAAAATGAGACCCCTTGCTGTTTGAGTTTTAGGGTCACCGCCGTTATATTCGGCGTACTCAGGGCAATATGTTGAATGCCAGCGCCACGATTAAAGTCAAGAAATTCTTGAATTTGGGAGTGATCAGAACTGGGTTCGTTAATGGGAAACTGCACAGCACCGTTTGGTGAGACCAAAACCTGCGAATGCAAGCCCGATCGCGCTGTTGCAATAGAAAAGGCTTGTTTACGCTGCCAACCAAAGATCCGTTCATACCACTCAACCGTTGGCTTTAATTCCCCCTGAGGAACATTCAACACCAAATGATCAATCCCTGTAAAATAGCATCCTCGTGCTGAAGTCACTGGAGATTTTTGCAGCCAGTGCGGACGGGAAGGCAATAGTGGCGTTTTTCCCGTCCGTTCCACTAAGGTATGAATTAGCCCTGTCATCCCTGAAATTTGACACCATTTCAGGCAACCCAGGTCTGTTTGAATGGTTTGTAGAGGTTGCAGAAAGGTAACATGGGAGCGCAGTCCTTGAGAAAGATAGTCTTCAAGTTGAGAAACAGCAAAGGTAATGGCTGCGACTCCTGGAGGGTGATGTTTCAGGTAATCCGCAACTGGGCTTTTGTCATTTTGCGGGGAGTACAGCAAGAATTCTGCAGCCCCGCTTTTAACCACTTCCACAAGGGTGTTGGGGTCGCTGTTTCCAGACGCAATGGCTTCAAACCCCATCTGAGCAATAAACCAATCGCGCCACTGGGAAGCGTTGTCCAGATAAAAGTGAATCTGATCAATCTGCATTGATGTGAAGCCTCAGTTTTTTTTGATCTCCCTCCGGATAGGATACAGGTTTTCCTAGAAAAATAAATGATTATCAGGTTGGATGTTTATTTCTGTGGGAACTGCATTGGGTTCGGCTTGCAGCGCAAATAAAATCGCTTGTGCTGCGGTGTCTGCACTCAGCATTTTTTCCCGATCCACTTTTAAGCCAGCTTGATCCCAAAACGGCGTATTCACGCCACCAAAGTAGAATAAGGTCATTTTAACCCCATAGCGTTTGAGTTCTTCCGCGAGACATTTACTAAAGCCCACAGCCCCAAATTTAGAGGCACAGTAAGCACTTCCCATCGCCATGGGGTGTTTCCCTAAAATGCCAATGATATTACAAATTTGCCCTGATTTTTGCTGGCGCATGACATCTGCTGCTGCTTGGGAGGTGTAGAAACTCCCTTTTAAGTTTAGATCCAGCATTTGATCAAGATCGCTGGGTTCAATTTTTTGATGAGGTTTGAGAATCCCTGCGCCTGCTGCATTGACAAGGACATCAATTTGACCAAACTGCGCGATCGTCTTTTCCATTAAGGTTTTCACTTGTTCTGGATCAGTGATATCAGTGGGGACACTCAACACTCTTTCCGCTACGGATAACTGAGAGACTAATGCGGATAACTTGGCACTCTCTTTTGCTGCTAAAACCAGATTTGCCCCAGTTTCTGAGAGATAATGAGTCAGGGTTGAGCCAATTCCGCCTGTTGCCCCAACGATAACAATAACTTTGCCTTCCATTTTCGTTACATTTCTTTACATCTTCATCTATCTTAACGAGAAGTTTTGACATTGGTGCTTACCATCCTCGTTGGAGAAGTGAAACCTGACGCTTAACATAGATAATGAGTAGGAAACATCTTTGTTCGTTGTCCTGCTCCTTTTGTTGGAAACTACTGATTTTGGAAACCCAATATGTCCATTGAAAACTTAAAACCGGTTGGCAGAGAAGCAGTTATTCCCTATAGTCCTTATGCTCCAAAAGAGAAAAGCTGGTTACCTTTAGCGATTAGTTTATATAAGGAGGGAAGATTAGAAGGACAACGACCGATTGAAGGTGGCAAACCGATTCCATTTGTTTCCACATGGACGATTTCTTCTCTTCCCTTAGAACAAACTCGCTTTCGCCTACAGTTTAATGGCAGTGCTGAACTCAGTTATGAAATTGCGCTCCAAAATGCCGATTTTATCTGTCATTTAATCACAGTGATTAAAACCTATCATAAAGAAGGAATTGTGGACTATCCCAAAGAGTTATATCGGGAATTGCTGAAAATTCCCGTTAGTTAATCCCCTAGAAATCTTCATAAGACGCGATCGCGCTTTGTAGTTTCGCGGTCACTTCTGCAACGTCCATACCTCCTAACTCACCAGAAGCCCGAGTGCGGACACTCAAACTATTTCCTTCTACTTCTTTCGCACCGACAACCGCCATCACAGGAACTTTTTGCTTCTCAGCATTGCGGATTAACTTTCCTAAGCGTTCTCCACTGAGATCCGCTTGGGCTCGAATGCCAGCTTGCTGCATTTGCGTTGCGACTTGTTGCACAAACTCATACTGTTCCTGACTAACTGGTAATAACCGCACTTGTTCGGGGGCTAACCACAACGGGAAATCACCCGCATACTGTTCGATTAAAATCCCAATCAAGCGTTCCACGGAACCAAAGGGGGCGCGATGAATCATAACAGGACGCTTTCTTGTCCCATCTTCTGCCATATAGGTCAAATCGAAGCGTTCAGGGAGGTTATAATCCACTTGTACCGTTCCCAGTTGCCATTCCCGTTCCAGAACATCTTGGAAAATAAAATCCAGTTTCGGACCATAAAACGCTGCTTCCCCAATGCCTTCAAAATAGTCCATTCCTAATTTTTCAACCGCACGGCGAATGGCCTTTTCTGCCTTATTCCAGGCTTCATCTGAACCAATATATTTGTCCGATTCGGGATCGCGGAAACTTAATCGCGCCTTGAAATTCTTTAAATGGAGACGATTAAATACAGAGAGAATTAAATCCACCACCTCAAGAAACTCATTATCAAGTTGTTCTGGGGTTACAAACAAATGCGAGTCATCAACCGTAAAGCCTCGGACACGAGTTAATCCGCCTAACTCTCCAGATTGTTCGTAACGATAAACCGTTCCAAACTCAGCCAGACGAATGGGAAGATCGCGATAGGAATGGAGGTCGTTTTTATAGATTTGAATATGAAACGGACAATTCATGGGTTTGAGAACAAACCCTTGTTCCTCTGCTGCTGCTTGTTCGTTTTCCGCCATTAACGGAAACATATCCTCATGATAATTTTGCCAGTGTCCCGAAGTTTTGAATAAATCCACTCTGGCAATATGGGGAGTCACAACAGGAGAATAACCGCGTTTGAGTTGTTCTTGCTTCAGAAAGTCCTCTAACAGCGTCCGTAACATGGTTCCTTTCGGAGTCCATAACGGTAAACCTGGACCCACGGTATCATTAAATAAAAACAGTCCCAGTTCTTTCCCCAGACGACGATGATCCCGTCTCAGGGCTTCTTCTTTCCGTCGTTTATATTCAGCAAGCTGTTCTGGGGTTTCCCAAGCGGTGCCATAAATCCGTTGCAGTTGGGGATTATTTTCATCTCCACGCCAATACGCCCCAGCGACACTTTCAATATCAATCGCTTTCGGATTAATCTCCCCTGTGGTTTCCACGTGAGGTCCCGCGCACAAATCCCACCATTGGTCTCCTAAGTGATAGATACTGATCGGAGCACCTTCAATATCACTGAGAATTTCCAGTTTGTAGGGTTCTTGCAATTGTTCAATCCGTTTTTGGGCTTCTTCACGACTGACTTCTTCCCGAATCACAGGTAATTTCTTTTTGATGATTTTCACCATCTCTTTTTTGATGGCTTTTAAGTCTTGTTCGGTAAAGGGTTCGGGTTTATCAAAGTCATAGTAGAATCCATTCTCCGTCCAAGGACCAATGGTCACTTGTGCATCCGGAAACAGCCGTTGCACCGCCATCGCCATCACGTGAGAAGCTGTGTGGCGAATCCGCTTCAGTTGGTCTGACTCGCTCGTTTTTGGCAGTTTAATGGGTTCAGATTGTTCCAGGCTTACAGGAGATTCTACACTAGACATTTTAATTTTTCGTTTAGATTAGGTTTGACAACGAGTGCTAGGAGTCTTGAGAAAAATCTAATTGGCTTTTCCTTGCTGATTGGCGAGAACAACCAACATCAAAGCAATCACTCGCGGTTATATTTTAGCTTCTAAGACGATCCCATTCTAGCGGAGAGTCGAGATCAGATCTTGGTGCGACTCGGTTAAGAAAAAAAAGAAAATTCGCGCCAATTCATTCTAGATCTGGTAAAATGACAAAGGTCAATCTAGGCAAGTGTAAGCGTCTTTGACTCAATCGACTACTGAACCCATCCAACTCGACACCCTAACCCAAGAACTGGCAGCTATCCAACAAACTGGTTCTAAACGAATCGCTATTCTTGGTTCTCGTCATGTTCCTATAACTCATCAACAACTGATTGAAATGATGAGTTATGCCTTAGTTTTAGGCGGAAATCGCCTCGTCACCTCGGGTGCAACAGGAACAAATTCTGCTGTGATTAAGGGGGCAATGCGTGCTGATCCAAACCTCTTAACGGTGATTCTTCCGCAAAGCCTGAAGCAGCAACCGAAGGAGTCCCGAGATCAACTTGAGCAAGTGATTCATTTAGTAGAAAACCCAGAACAAGATGAACTCTCTCTGGGGGAAGCCAGTGCTTTATGTAACCGAGAAATAATTTCTCGCTGTCAGCAATTGATCTGTTTCGCCTTTCATGACAGCCACACGCTGCTTAAAACTTGTGAAGAAGCAGAAGAAGACCGTAAACTGGTGACGTTATTCTATTTCGATTAACTTTAATGATGGTAACTTCCACTCAGGCTGTGCTCCTTTATTCTCTTGCAGGCGGGGCAGTTTTGATTTATTTTCCATACTTAGTTGTGGTGTGGGGGCGTTTGCAAATCGGGTATGATTACCAAGCCCCCCGTGCCATGTTTGAGAAATTACCCTCTTATGCGCAACGGGCAACTTGGGCGCACCAAAATGCCTTTGAATCCTTTACGTTTTACGCTCCAGCAGCAATTATGGCTTATGTGACGGCGGTTGACTCTCAATTGGCTTTTTGGGCTGGTGTTGCCTATTTAGTGGGGCGTTTCTTCTATCCCATGTTTTATATTGCCAATATTGCCCTAGCGCGATCGTTCATGTTTGCTTTAGGTTCACTCAGTAGCCTAGTTTTATATGGGCTGAGTATTCTCGAAATTAACGCCTCAATTTAATTTCTTTTTGTAGATTTACCCTCACTTGTGTTATGGCTTCTAACTACACCTTTGATATTGTCAGCGACTTTGATCATCAAGAAATGGTTAATGCAGTTGATCAAGCGCGGAGAGAAATTGAAAATCGCTATGATCTGAAAGATTCTCAAACCAGTCTTGAACTGAGGGAGGATGCAGTGACAGTGAATACTGATAGTGAATTTACTCTCGATACCGTTCACGATATTCTGCGGAATAAAGCAGCCAAACGCAATCTTTCCCAAAAAATCTTTGACTATGGCACGGTTGAATCTGCAAGCGGGAATCGGGTGCGTCAAGTGATTACTTTGAAGCGGGGAATTGATAAAGAACTCGCTAAAGAAATTACCAAAAAAATTAAAAACGAATTTAAAAAAGTTCAGCCTTCTATCCAAGGGGATAGTGTTCGCGTTTCCAGTAAATCTAAAGATGATTTGCAACAGGTGATTCAATGGCTTAAACAAACTGATTATTCAGTTCCTTTGCAAATTACGAACTATCGTTAGAATAAAATTAAGGCGTAGCCATTCATTGGAAAACGGGAGTGAGTTATGGGCGAGTCAAAACGTCGCAAAGATGCTTTAGGGGACAAGTACGGTCAAGAGAAAAAGTTAATGCCTTGGTTGGGAATTAGCAAAAAAGATGGAGAACGCTTTGTAAGTTGGACGACTCGCGGGGCGTGGATTGGCATTGGCGTTTTAGTTGTCTATTGGGTTACGATTCGACTAGTCGGTCCTGCCTTTGGTTGGTGGGAAGTCAACTAGTCTCCTCATGATTTCAAAGTAGCCCAACTAGAGTCTGATCGCGCTGTGGATTAATGATGTTAAATCGATCAAGATAACGATGGGAATTATTACTTGGGCAATTTTAGGACTGATCGCCGGCGCGATCGCGAAAGCCATTTATCCAGGGGAACAAAATACTGGACTCATCGGGACAATGGCATTAGGGATTCTGGGTTCTTTAGTGGGCGGTTGGATTGGTGAAAAACTGCAAGACTTTTTAGACATTCCCAGTCCCGCCGTTGGGAGTTTTAGCTTATCGGGGATTGTGACCGCAGTTCTGGGCGCGATCGCGATTATCTTTATTTGGGGTTTACTAACCAAACCGAGTCGTTAATCGATTCATGCGCCTTCTAAAATCGGTTTTTTACCCCAGACTTAATAGATGGTCTGCAATACGAGAGGCAGCGCCAGGTTTTCCCATACGCTGTTTCCCATTATCAGCGATGAGTTGTAAGCGATCAGGGTCTGTGAATAATTCCTGAAAGACATCAGCAGCTTGGGATGGCTTTTTCACAAGAATCACCGATGCACCCAGTAAGCGAGTTTGCGCTTCAGCAAAAGCAGGGGTATATTGGGGGCCATTTCCAGGAAAGGTGATAACAGGCTTCCCTAGACCGACAAACTGTTCCGTTGCCGTTCCTGCCATGGCAATGGCAAGATCAGAAGCCAGTAAGCAGCTATGATAAGCATTTTGTGTCAAAAGTAATGGTGTAACGCCTTGCTGGAAGGCTAAGCCTTGTTGATCTTGAATCACGGTTGCAGTGGAGGGATTCGGATTAGGATGCCATCCTCGGGCTTGTAATGCTTCACAAAACGGATCTAAATTTAGGCTAGGCGCGATCGCGCTGAAAAAAGATAAGCGACGCTTACCTTCTCGTCGGATCATACTTTCCACTGCATCTAAAATCAGTTCCCAGTTTCGTTCTGCTTCGGGAGATCGTGAACCGGGAAGGAGTAAAATCCGCAGCGATCGCTGCCAATCGGATTGTTCAGTCATGGGGGATTCTGGGACAATCCCATCCATCATCGCATTGCCAAAATCATAAGCGGGAATCTTAAACTGTTGCAAGACTTGTGTGGTTAACCTATCCCGAGGAAAGACTCCACGACAACGGCGAGTTTTCATCAAGCAGCGTTCCCACGGGAGATACACTGAACCCAATTTTCGTTCAAAATTAGAGGTTTTCGGTAACCAGCCCACCTCATCCCGTAAATAATACTCAGATTTCGCTGTTCCCACAAAAATGTAATCTGTTCCACTCAACCAAGCAAATAATAAGGGAACAATGTCTCCCACCGCAAGAATGATTCCTCCTTGTTTCGCCCACCGTCGGACAGCTTTCAGTTGTGCTAAGGTAAGAGCAATCAGCCCACCGCGAACATCTCGCCAAAGTTCTTTCGCATCCATGTAAATAAACCCGCCAGAGGGCATGGTTTTGCCAGGGGTAATTAACTGAATGCGCGATCGGTGATAGGCGGATCCGTTGCCAACAATGGGTAAAGCAGCAATTTCTACGGATGGGTCTTGCTGACGTAACGCGGTAAGAATACGAACTGCGATAACATCTTCACCATGACCATTGCTGAGACAGAGGAGTTTCAAGATTGGATGATTTTCTTTTAGACTGATATTTCCTTTTTAAACTACCATTCTTCTGAAAAATGAGTCATCAGTCATTCGTTATTTAGTCTTTTTCTCAACCGCCATCTTTCAATATTTAGAATTGGTATATAGCAATCCTACTAGCTCGTAGCCCTATAACGCTAATAAACCAGGAGGAAGGGTTACTTCTAATTCTCCTTCAGGAAGATCAACAACGGGAACAATATCGGTGACAAAGGGAATTAAAACCTGGCTTTTTTCGGGTGACTTGTCTGGGAAATGTTGGGCTAGAAATTCAGTTTCTAAATCAACCACTAACAAATCATTACCTGCGGGATAAATATCCACGATCTGACCTATTTTTCCCCTCGTTTCTTGGTCAATCACAGCTAAACCGATCAAGTCATCCACATGATATTCATTTTCTTCCAACTGAGGTCGATCGCGCTTTTCTACAAATAACTTACTTTTTTTTAATTCCTCAGCTTGATTGCGATCTGTAATTTCTTCAAACCTAACCACATAAAGTTTCTTACCTGGCAAATAATAACCGCGCTTGATTGTCACCCAATCCAATTTTGTCTGATTAGGGCGTTGCAATAAACGTTTTCCAGGCTTCTCAAAGCGTTCTGGAAAATCAGAATCAGTATAAACTTTTACCTCTCCTTTAATGCCGTGTGCGGAGACAATTGTTCCAATTTCAATTAAATCGTCTTTTGCCATCATTAAATAATTAATTCTCTTCTCCCCAACTGCGAAGTTGGAAATAAACTAACAATAACGTCACCATTAATAACACCGTTGCTGCTGCTGCTGCATAACCAAAATCAAAACGAGCAAAGGCTTCCTGATAAATATAATAAACTAAAAGATTAGTTGAATTAAGCGGACCTCCGCCAGTAACCACATAAACTTGTTCAAAACTACGCAATGTGAAAATTAATGTGGTGATGGTTGTAAAAACTAAAGTAGGACGTAAACCGGGTAATGTCACATACCAAAATTTTGCCAAGCCGTCAGCCCCATCTAACTCCGCTGCTTCATATCGCATTTGCGGAATGGCTTGTAATCCTGCTAAAAATACAACCATATTAAACCCAATTTGCTGCCAGGTACTAAGAATAATTAAAACAGGCATGGCCCAGAGGGTACTATTGAGCCAAGGAATCGGATCAAAACCGAGTGTAATTAATAGCTCATTGACGGGACCTTGATTTTGAAATAGCCAACGAAACCCTAAACCAACCGCTACTAAAGAGGTAATGGAAGGAAGAAAATAAGCAGTCCTTAAAAGAGCTCGCAACGCAACGGATTGATTGAGTAAGACTGCAATTATTAAGGGTAAAATTAAACTGGGAATAACGGTTGCGATGGTGAAATAAACAGTATTGCCAATGACTTGCCAAAAATCAGGATTGACAACCAAACGGAGATAGTTTCTGATCCCAATCCATTCTGTGCCTTCTCTCGTAAAACTCCCCGTTGTGAAACTTAAATACAACAAGTAGCCAATGGGATAAAAGACAAAAATCGTGAGTAAAATTAAAGCTGGGGCAAGGAATAACCAAGCGGTTAGGGTCTCTTGTTGTAACTGGAGAAAAGGATTAATCTTCTGAGTTTTCATCGCCTTCTTGAGCTTGATATTCAGCTAATAATTCTGCGGTTTTTTCTTGGATTTGTAAATGGCGGGCGATGCCTTCATACCGATAGCGATCATAACCATTCTCTAGAATTTGTGTTTTGATGTTCTCCACTCTTTCCTTTGTGTTGGGGTGAGTGGATAGCCAGACTGGGGGACGTGATTGGTCTTGATATTCTTTTTCTAAAGCAACCATCAAGTTATAAACCCCATCGGCTGCATACTTGCTACTAGCTAAGAGGCGAGTCCCCAAGGCATCGGCTTGTCGCTCCATTTTCCGACTATAATTGAGAACAATTAAGTTGGCTGCTGTTCCCCCATAAGGAACAAACTGACTGACATTGGCTAAAACATTCCCTTCGGTCACTAACTGAAAGCCATGAGAAAGGACAGCGTGAGCAATTTCATGAGCAATTAATCCTGCTAATTCTGCTTCGGACTCAGTCTTTAAAATTGCACCTGCATTGATGAAAACTTTACCACCAGGAAGGGCAAACGCATTTAAGTTTTCATCCATAATGATATGAAATTCATAGTCAAAACTATCTCGTCCTGAATATTGAGTGACAGTTTTCCCAATCTCGGTTACATATTCCTTGACTTCCTCATCTTCGAGTAAGGGGAGGTTTTCTTCGAGACGATTGGAGATCCGATCCCCGACGGCTGACTCTCCTTGTAAAAGCAAAGCAGTGGTCTCAATTGCGGAGAGAGGACCAGCTAAACTCCCCGTTAAAGCAAAGCCTAAAGCCCCTGTAATGATGCTAGCAAAGGCATTTTCCCGTAAACTGATTCTTAAGTTCCTTTCATAGGTTTCTAAATGCTGATCAGCAAGGGTGCTGTAGTAATCGGCTTTAGAATGTTCTGCATTGAGTAAAGCAAATTGACGGGCGGTGAGAGAGGCGTTTAACCATTGTTCATTTTCTTCATAGAGGGGAAGGAGAGCTTCGACTAAGGTTAATTGTTGAGGATAACGAGAAACTGCACTTTCGAGATGCTCAATCCCTGCTTCAGTTTGGTCAAAATAAACTAACGCTTCTGCATAACGAAGATGACCTGGCATAAAGCTGGGATGTTTTTCGACGAGTAAGGCTAAAGGTGCAAGGGTTTTGCTTTTCAGTTTAGGATTAAATTCGGCTTCCCCATATCTCCAATACACTTTTCCATCGGGAGGGAGGTCAGAAACATCAGTGTAAGCCTGGCGGGAAGAGTTATTGGTTTGGGAGGGGAAAGGGGGTTTTACTTTTTGATAAAGCGCGATCGCGCTGTCTTTTTTTCCCGCTTGATAGAGTTGATCGGCTTTCATTAAGGTTGCCAAATAATCATACTCTTCTCCTGTCAAATCAGGAAGTAATTCATTGTCTTCTACCACTGTTATTTCTGGTTTCTCTTGTGGAGAAGACTCTTCCGTGGCTTCACTCCAAGCAACAGTGGGGATAAAAGCGAGGCTTAAACTCAGCAACCAAACATTCCAAGGGCGTTTCATAATCAAGACTTTCCATATTTGCTTTTTGGTGAATGAGGCAATGAGATTGAATGCCACTTTCAATCTAACCAACAGATGATGATCGCTGCTTTGACCTCCTCATCCCACTCAGCTTGACGGTTATAGCGCAAGTGTAGTGCTATAGTATTTAATTTTAGTGATGAGGGCTTTCTCAACCTGTTTACTTTCTTCTTTTAAGGCTTCGATTAATTGGGAATCTGGGAGGTTTCCCATTTTGATGATCCTTTCGATTTCTTGACAATAATCCCGTAAGCCCAACGCGCCCATGGTTGCACTTGTCCCTTTCAGGGTATGAACTGCGTTTTGTAAGGCTAAGGAATCTTCTGCTTCTGTTGTTTCTAGAATCCTCTCAATTAACTGTGTGAGATTTTCCTCAAATTCCTGTAAAATTTCTAAAATGATTTCGGAATCATCTTCTCCGACAGCGTTTAAAAGTTCTTGAAATGCTTTCGGATCAAGGGCAGGGGTTTCATGCTCGGTTAACCATTGTTCTAAGACTGCCTTGACCTGTTCCACAGCAATCGGTTTACTGACATAATCATTCATTCCTGCTGCTAAACATTTCTCTTTGTCTCCTACCATTGCATAAGCCGTCATCGCAATAATCGGAATCGTTTGATTGTGTTTACCCGCTCGAATTTGACGAGTAGCTTCATAACCATCCATGTTGGGCATCTGACAATCCATGAACACCAGATCGTAATGGGATTTTTGTAGCATCACTAAGGCTTCCAAACCATCATGAGCAATTTGAACCTGCAAGGGGTATTTTTTGAGCATCCCTTGGATCACCAATTGATTGACACGATTATCTTCGACAACGAGCACACAGGAGTTTGATTTGAGTTGAGGGGATGGGATGACTGTTTGCGAAGTAGAAACGGGTTGAGTCAGGGTTGTTTGATTTTCAGATAACTGGGTTAAAACCTGCCATAACTGAGAAGGGACAACTGGTTTGGTTACTGTTGCTCTCATCCCGAGATGGGTTAATGAGTGAGACTGGTTAACCTGATTAATTGCCATCATCATCACAATTGCCATGCTCTGTAAACGGGAATCGGCTTGCCACTGTTGGATCAAATCCTGTACTTCTAAATCAGGAAGATTGGAGTCCAATATGGCAATTGCAAAGGGTGGAGTTTCCCTAAATTGAGAACATAAGGAAAGCGCGGTTGCAGAATCGGAAGCAGTGCTGACGGTTGCGCCCCATGCTTGCAGTTGACGGGAAAGTGCTTGTTGGGTTGCCCCATTTTCAGCGACCACTAAAATGCTTAAGCCTTGCAGATCCCTTGTGAGTGTGGGTTGGGCGGTGCTAGCTTCTAGGGTGACAGTAAAGGTGAAACAACTGCCTTCATCAAGTTTACTTTCCAGCGCGATCGCGCCATCCATTAAATCACAGAGTCTTTTTACAATCGCAAGCCCTAAACCTGTTCCCCCATATTGGCGTGTGGTACTCGCATCTGCTTGGGTAAAGGGGTCAAATAAACTCCCTTGCTTGTCTTCTGGGATTCCCATTCCCGTATCTTTAACGATTCCGATCAGTCTGAGTTGTTCGCCTACGGTTTCCAGATAACATTTGATTAAGATTTCCCCTGCTTGGGTAAATTTAATAGCATTACTGACAAGGTTGGTGAAAATTTGCCGTAACCGTGAGGGATCGCCTTTGACAACAGGCTGTTGAATCTGACTAACATCTAAGATCAGTTCTAAGTCTTTCTCTTGAGCGGGAAGTGCCATGGTTTTGGCAAAGTCTTCTAAGAGTGCAATCAAATCAAACTCTACCGTTTCTAATTTCAAATTGCCAGAATCAACTTTTGAGAAATCGAGAATGTCATTAATAATTCCGAGTAGGGACGTTGCACTCGATTGAGCAATCTCAAGCTGCGATCGCTGCTGAAATGTCAGTTCAGTATCTTGTAAAAGGTGTAACATTCCAATCACACCATTGATCGGCGTGCGAATTTCATGACTCATGGTGGCAAGAAACTCACTTTTAGTCTGAGCAGCCATTTCTGCGGTTTCTTTAGCAGCCCTGAGTTCAGCTTCGACTTCTTTACGCTCCGTGATCTCTCTCGCTGCAGAATAAATTAAGTTCCCTGAGGGGACGGCTCGCCACTCAATCCAACAATAAGATCCATCTTGGCACAGATAGCGATTAACAAAGTTGATAATTTCTCCCCCTTCTTTTAAATGATTAAGGGCTGCAAGGGTACTGTCTAAGTCATCGGGATGAACATAATTTGCAAATCGTGCGCCTTCTAACTCTGATAAAGAATAGCCGAGGGTTTGTTCCCATTGACGATTTAAACGCAGGAAATAGCCATCAGTGTTCGCAATACAGAGGAGATCTAAAGCGAGGGAGAAAAAGCGATCTAACTCTTGTGTTTTGGTTTCTAACTTAATTTCGGCTTGTTTGCGTTCCGTAACATCCTGCGCGATCGCGCAAAATTTAGCTGCTTCCCCTTCCTCATTAATAATCGGAAATAAGATCGACTCAAAGATGATCTGATTTCCATTAGCGCTGATCACTTCATCTTCCACTTGTAGCGGTTGCTGAGTTTCCATCAGGGTTTGGATGCGAGACTGAAAGAGCCTCACCGTTGCTTCTGGGAAAAAATCGGCAAAGGTTTTCCCAATTATCTCAGACTGGGGAACACCGAGCACCTGAGCCACAGCAGGATTCACTCGTAAATAACACCCATTCGCATCGAAAAGACTAACTGTTGCTGGGGCGTTGTCTAGGAGGGCTTCTAGTTCCTTTGTGGTTTCTTGTAGAGCCATTTCCGCTTCTTGACGGGCGGTGATGTCAGTAATCATTGCATAGTAGCCATCAACGTTTCCCGTCGGATCAAAATTCGGGACTAACACCTCAAATACATAGCGGGTTTCTCCATTCTGAAACGTTAACTCTGCTTCATAACTCACAGTTTCTCCCGCAAGAGCGCGTTTCACATCAGATTCGACACGATGATAAGCATCCAGACCAATTACATCAGGAATCCTGCGTCCGATAATATCCTCTTTGCGACAGTCAAACCAATCCTCATAGGTTTGATTCACAAACTGATAGCGTAGAGAAGAATCCGTATAAGAAATACAACCTGGAATCGAGTCCGTAATAATTTCCAATTGCGCTTTCTTTTCTTTCAGTGCTGCTGTTTTATTCTCAATCTGTTGTTCTAAAATTTGTTCATACTGATCACGGAATGCTTTTGCCATTTGTAGTGAGTATGCCATTTGGCGAAAAGAAACCGATAGTCCTTCCACTTCTGCGATCTGACTGGAAGGAAACGAAGTCTGAAAATTCCCTTGTGCAATGTCTTGACTTGCCTGATTTAATGCACGCAGCGATCGCGCGATCCGTCGCAAACTCCACCAGCCAAACCCTAACGACCCCACTAAAGCCAAACCACACAAACCAGCAGTCCGTTGAACATTAGCATCAATCGCCCCCATAAAGTCTGATTCTGGAACAACGGTAACAATCAGCCAATCTAAGCCATAATCATCTTGATAGGGAACAACTTCTAGAAAATGCCGTTCTTCACTGGTTCTAGACTGATTAATCTCAACCTCTACTTCTTGTGAGGATGCAATCTCTGTCAGACTCCCTAATTGCTGCTTTAATTGCTGAGTTACACTTTGGATAACAGCATTAGAACTTTCCTCAGCAGATAGGCGACGGAACTTAATATTTCCAGGCTGATTGAGACTAGAATCTACTTGAGAAGAAATATAAGAAGATTCCCCAACCGAATTCGCAACCAACAAACCATTACGTTCGACAATAAAAACTTGTCCACTTTTTCCAACGGATAAACTCTCCAGAAAGTGACTGAAAGTTTCCAGACTGACATTGACTGAAAAAACTCCTCTTAAATCTTGTGAGGCGTTATAAAACGGAGCGTAAGCATTGATTGTCAGGAGATTGGATGCGCCAATTTGAAACGGGTCACTCCATCCAGGCGTTGCTGTTTCTGCTGCACGACGATACCAAGGACGCTGACGGACATCAAGATTTTCAATGCTGTTTAAATATCTCGTTATTTCTCCAGTTTGATTAATACTGTAAAGATTTAATCGCGCCAGATCATCGGGATCAGAACGTCCAACTTCAAAAGGCAGATCTGTCGGTTTAATTTTTGTCAATCCCGCTTCCACTTCCGCAGGGCTGACCCGATGAACCACTAAAAACTCGCCCGCAGGCGTACCCAAATGAAGACTGGTTATTTCTGGTAATTCTTGATGTTGTGCAATTAGGTGGCGGTGGAGCGCATCTAAGTCATTCACATTAATCGTACCAGACTCTAACGCAGCAATATTCAGTTGATTGACCCGATGAGTAAGACCCAGATAATGATCTAATTCATTGGTCACTCGCTGTCCCGTTTCGCGAGTCAATTGATACGCCATTTCTTCCACTGCTTTTTGTCCACTGCGATAAGACCAATACCCCACCAAACCCACAATCCCTAAAACTTGTAGCGTAAAGGGAACAGCAAAAGCAAGATAAAGGGGGATTTTTTTGAGTCTCATGTCATATCAAATGGGTGGATGTTCGCGACATAATGAAGGGGTAAGCGGTGACCCTTAAGGGCGAACGGTTGTTGCCCTAATAACGGTTACTAAGTGAGTAATGATTGTATGGCTAGTCAAAATTAATCAGTTTCTAATCCATTATTACAGTAATTCAGTCAGAAAGCCCTCGATTTCAAATTGAGGGACGGGGCTTTCAAGGTGCGGAGGAAACCTCCGCACACAGCCCCTCATGAATGACACATTGGAGCTTTAGCTCCCTGTGTCCTCTTTTGATTGTGGAAGCAAAGCGTGTATCAATCCAGTCTTCAACTAGTTGGGTCATAGTTTTTCGTTTATACCTTGCGTATAGTCGTAGCTTTTCGATTCTAGAGACTTCTACTCGCATACTCAGTCTTTGCTTTTGCATTGTCACCCGTTGGATTCATTTATGCTACAATAATTCTAACCGATTAAATGATATATCATGTACGGATGCCAACAGGATCGAGTTAAATCTAATTCAAATATAATACCTGTCCTTGAACATATCTGCCTCACCGCCAACAATCTAACAAATTGTGGAATCTATTATGCCCGTCAAACTTTCTTTAATGAAAGTCGGATCATTGGAAAATATGAACCAGAAGAAGTCCTAAAACAACAAGTTAACTTCAAAGCCCTCTACTCTCAATGCGCTCAACAGGTTCTTAGAAGCGTCGCAGAATCTTTTAAGTCCTATAAGGGTTTGAGAAAAGCCTTTTTTAAGGGAGAAATTAGTAATCATCCTAAACTTCCCAATTATAGAAATAAAGGAGGAATGGCGGTTGCTTCCTACCCAAAACAAGCTCTGAAGTTAAAGAGTGGTCAAGTTAGAGTTCCTTTAGGGAAAACAATTAAAGCATGGTTTGGTCTCTCAGAATTTTTTGTTCCTTTTCCTTCTAATTTAGAATGGGAGAGCATTAAAGAGTTAAGAATCCTTCCTAGAAACCGAGAGTTTTATATCGAATGGGTGTATGAAAGACCTGAAGTCAAAACTACAGTTAATTCTACCGAAGCACTAGGGGTTGATCCAGGTTTGGATAATTGGTTAACTTGTGTTTCCACCATTGGAGAGTCTTTCATCATTGATGGGAAAAAAGTTAAATCTCTAAATCAAAATTATCACCGTCGAGTCTCTTCTCTCAAGAAAGGAAAGCCTCAAGGTTATTGGGATGGTGAGTTAGCGAGAATCACAGAAAAAAGAAATCGTCAAATTAGAGATGCTGTAAATAAAGCGGCGAAAATGGTTGTTAACTACTGTCTTAATAAGGATATAGGGATCATCGTTTTCGGTTGGAATAAAGGTCAGCGTCAAGGAGTCAATATAGGGAAGAAAAACAATCAGAACTTTGTCCAGATTCCCACTGCTAAATTAAAAAATCGGATTCAGCAGTTAGCAAAGGAACACGGTATTGAGTTTGTAGAAACTGAAGAATCTTATACCTCAAAAGCCTCTTTTCTAGATCGTGATTTGCTACCGACCTTCGGTGAAAAACCCGAAAGGTGGCAACCGTCAGGAAAGCGAGTAACGAGAGGATGCTATCAAGATTCTCAGGGAAGAATCGTTAATGCTGATGCCCAAGCCGCGGCAAACATTCTGAGAAAAGTAGAGATACAGCTAGGCTTAGTCCTAGCCAAGGTCAGTAGAGCAGCTTTGAACCTGCCCCAGAGATTTTATCTTTGGAACTCCAAACGAAAAGCGCGAAGCATTATGGCTTTAGGAGGGGCTGTGTGCTGAATTCATTTCAGCACCCTGAAAGCCCCGTCTATCATGCGAAGCAACGTTTGGAATCCACGCGATTTTAATCCGTGGAGAGTTCAAATGAGGATTGAAATGAGTAGAAGTTAGGGTTTGCTATACTATTTGAGCGTTGATTCATGGGATTGGCAAAGGATATGCTAATTAGTATTCGTGGCGTTGATCATTATTATGAATGGGTTTGTCAGCCCAGTGCGGGAGAGAAAAAACCTGTCTTAGTCTTTATACATGGTTGGGGCGGATCAGGACGATATTGGAAAAGCACCGCTACCGCACTCAGCGATCAATTTGATTGCTTAGTTTATGATATTAGGGGGTTTGGTCGATCGCGCTTACCTGAAACTCATTCTACTTCCTTTGATATGGAAGAATATGCGGAAGATTTAGTCCTTCTTTTAGACCAATTAAACCTAGAAAAAGTTTATCTCAATGCTCATTCTATGGGTGCATCCTTAGCGACTTTATTTATTGCTCGTTATCCTGAAAAAGTCGAAAAAGCAATTCTCACCTGTAGTGGCATTTTTAACTATAATCCCATCACGTTTAAACTCTTTCATTTTGCTGGCACGTATGTGGTTAAACTCCGCTTTAATTGGTTATCCAAACTGCCAACAATGGATCGATTATTTACCGCCAGATTTCTCCATCGTCCCATTCCCGCAGCCGAAAGAAAAGCCTTTTTAGAAGACTATTTATTAGCAGATGAAGCAGCAGCAGCAGGAACAATCTACACTGCGGTTAGTAAACACGCTGCAACAGTTATGCCTGATGCGTTTGCCCAAGTTTCTGTTCCCATCTTACTCGTTGCTGGCGAAAAAGATATTATTATTCCTACCCGTTTAGCTCAACAAGCAGCCAGTCTCAACCGCGAGAAAATTGAGTATTTTGAGTTACCAAAAACGGCTCATTTCCCGATGCTAGAAGATGCTCCCAATTATTTAGATAAAGTCCGAACCTTTTTCAGCAGTCCTTATTAATTCTGACCCTCTCCTATATGAATTATCCGTTTTATATTGTTGATGTTTTTGCCATTGATCGCTATACGGGAAACCAATTAGCGGTTTTTCCAGAAGCCAGTCAAATGCGCGATCGCGCGATGCAAGAATTAGCAAAAGAAATCAATTTCTCGGAAACAACTTTTATCACCCGTTCTGCTGATTCTGATAATAGTTACGATGTCCGCATTTTTACGCCAAATCAAGAGCTTCCCTTTGCAGGTCATCCCACTTTAGGAACAGCTTATATTATCCGAGAAACCTTAATGTCTTCCTCGGAAAAAGAAAGGTTTAATCAAGTGACACTTAACTTAAAAGCAGGGAAAATTCCAGTCACTTGGGAAACCACAGCAAAAGGAGAAGAAGTCCTCTGGATGCAACAAAACGCTCCCCAGTTTGGTGAGATAGTTTCTCCTGATCAGATCGCACCTGTTTTAAACATTTCTGAAGCAGAAATTGACTCTAATTTTCCCATTCAAGAAGTTTCAACGGGACTAGAATTTTTAATTGTTCCTGTTAAAAGTCTAGCCACATTAAAGAAGATTCAAGTTAATTTAGAAGCCTATTATCAACTGATTGCATCCTTACAAGCGAAAAGTCTTTTTGTTTTTTGTCCTGAAACCCATTCCCCTGAAAATGATTTGTGTGCGCGAATGTTTTCCGATTATTTAGGTGTTCCCGAAGACCCAGCAACGGGAAGTGCGAATGGTTGCTTAGCTGCTTATCTAGTAAAACAGAACTTTTTTTCTAATGAAGAAAACATGAGACAAGTGAGAGTAGAACAAGGATATGAAATCAACCGTCCTTCTCTCCTTTTATTAAAAACAAATAGCGATCAGATCCAAGTGGGAGGACAAGTAAAAACGATCGCGCAAGGTCATTTTTTATGATTTTGTGATCTGTTATAGTAATCCTAAATCAATTGCAAATTATCCCCCTAGCCCCCCTTTGTAAGGCGAGAAAGGAATCAACTCCAATCTTCTTCTTCCATTCCGCCAGCATTATAAACTCTTCTTTTTTGATGGATTTCCCGAGTTTTTTCAAATAAGGCTTCTTCTGTTAACTCCCATTGCTGTAGGAGTAAATCTAAATCTTTTTGTAAGGACTTCGCCCCAGGAAAATTTTTATAACGAATGCGTAAACGGGCAAGTTCTGCTAAATTATGATCAGTGATTGCTTCTTGAAAAAGCTGTTCAAGAATTTCTCGGTCTTGTTTTTCTCGGGGATGTTTTTGTTCTGGCATTTGACTGATCTTTTGAGAGTGGGTTTGAGTATTTCAATTAAAAGTTTATCTAAGAAACAGCAAAATTACTAGAGTAATTAATTATGTCTAACTGTGGTTTATTTGTGGGAATAACAACCCTCGATTTAATTTATCTCGCCCCACATCTTCCAGAAGCCAATGAAAAATTAAGTGCAGTAGATAGTACCCTTTCTGCTGGGGGACCTGCTACAAACGCTAGTGTTGCTTTTAGTTATTTAGGGAATCATTCGCGACTCTTATCTGTGTTAGGAAATCATCCCATTACGAATTTAATTAAAGCCGATTTAGACCAGCAGCAAATTGAACATCAAGACTTACAACCGAACTGGAACGAAACGCCACCCACATCTTCAATTATTGTAACTGAAACGAGCGGCGATCGCGCGGTTATTTCTCTCAATGCAGTTCGTTGTCAAGCTGAAGCTAATCAAATTCCTCATCATATTTTATCAGGAGTTGATTTAGTTTTAATTGATGGTCATCAGATGGCGGTGAGTGCGATTATCGCGCAACAAGCCCAAGCCAAAAAGATTCCCGTTGTGGTCGATGGAGGAAGCTGGAAAACAGGATTTGAAACGGTTTTACCTGATACTAATTATGCTATTTGTTCGGCTAATTTTTACCCGCCCAACTGTCAAAATCAAGGGGATGTTTTTGACTATCTAAAAGAGATTGGTGTCTCTTATGCTGCAATTACGCAAGGAGAAAAACCGATTCTTTATCAAACCCCAGAAAGCCAAGGAGAAATCCCAGTCCCAAAAATTTCTGCGGTTGATACTTTAGGCGCAGGAGATATTTTTCATGGGGCATTTTGTCACTATATTTTACAAGAAAACTTCGAGAGCGCGATCGCGTCTGCTTCCAAAATTGCAGCCCAAGCCTGTCAATCATTTGGGACAAGAAATTGGATGAAAACGAAGCAAAATTAGCCTTTAACTGACGTGAGCGGGAATTCCCCCACCTCAACGAAGTAGGTGGGGAAGATCGATCTATACTTTCCCTTTGTTTCGTCGGCAGCGTTGAGAGCAATATTTCACCTCATCCCAACAATCAGCCCATTTTTTGCGCCAAGTAAACGGACGACCGCAGACAACACAAGTTTTTGTGGGTAAATCAGATTTTTTGCGTTGACGTGCCATAGCGATTACTTAATTAATGCTGTTCATCAATCGAACCTTGCAAAGATGCTTATTGACAAGGAGAGCATATCAGTCCCAATTGCCGTTACGATCAGTTTAAATAGATTGATCAAAAGTTAACCCGTTGAAATCAAAAACGAGCCAGCAATGACAGATACCAATACAATTTTAGAAGCACTGCGCCCAGTTCAAGATCCAGAACTGCAAAAAAGTCTGGTAGAACTGAACATGATCCGCAATATTAACCTAGATAATGGAGCATTGAGTTTTACCCTCGTTTTAACGACTCCCGCTTGTCCGCTCAAAGAAATGATTGTGGATGATTGTAAAAAAGCAGTGCAGGATTTACCTGGAATAGAAAGCGTGGAGGTGGATGTCACTTCAGAAACCCCGCAACAGAAGTCGCTTCCTGATCGAGAAGCCGTGCCTGGAGTGAAAAATATTGTTGCTGTTTCTAGCGGTAAAGGCGGTGTTGGGAAAAGTTCCGTTGCGGTGAATGTAGCCGTGTCTCTAGCGCAGACAGGAGCAAAAGTGGGTTTGCTCGATGCCGATATTTATGGCCCCAATGCGCCGAGTATGCTGGGGTTAGCAGAAGCAAAAGTGCGAGTGCAAGAATCGCCCCAAGGAGAAGTGTTAGAGCCAGCGTTTAATCATGGGGTGAAGTTAGTCTCTATGGGATTTTTGATTGACCCTGATCAGCCTGTGGTTTGGCGCGGGCCCATGCTTAACGGCATTATTCGTCAGTTTCTCTATCAAGTGAATTGGGGCGAGTTAGATTACTTAGTGGTGGATTTACCCCCCGGTACAGGCGATGCACAATTGACCCTCGCGCAAGCGGTTCCCATGTCTGGTGCAGTAATTGTTACGACCCCTCAAGATGTCTCGTTAATGGATGCACGAAGAGGGCTAAAAATGTTTGAGCAACTGAATGTGAATGTGTTAGGGCTGGTGGAGAATATGAGTTATTTTATCCCCCCCGATATGCCTGATCGTCGCTATGATTTATTTGGCTCTGGTGGCGGTGAGAAAGCAGCTAAAGAACTGAATGTGCCTTTAATTGGCTGTATTCCTTTAGAGATTTCTTTGCGAGAAGGGGGCGATCGCGGAATTCCCATTGTGATTTCCCATCCCAACTCCGCATCGGCCCAAGCTCTGCGCGCGATCGCGCAACAAGTGGCTGCTAAAATTTCTGTGGTCGCTTTAACCTAATCCCTCAACCATGGCTCAGCAGTCTCTCAAAAAGTTCAGTTTGCGGCAGTTAATCAGCCCTTGGCTGGAAATGGACTGGTTTTTACTTTTCCTCATTATGGGAATTACCTTCTGGGGTGGCTTAATGATTGCCAGTACGCAACTCAACGAAAGCAGCAATAATGCCCTACAGCACTGGGTCATGGGAGGAATTGGCGTGGCAATTGTTCTTTTCCTTGCTCGTTGGCGTTATGAAAAACTCTTGTCTTACGTCTGGGTGGTCTATGGCTTCACCAATCTCTCCTTGCTTGCGGTTTTGGTCATTGGCGTTGCTGCAAAAGGGGCGCAACGGTGGATCACCATCGGTGGGTTTAATTTACAGCCCTCGGAATTTGCCAAATTGGGAGTTATTATCACTCTGGCAGCCATCCTCCATCGTCGTCCCGCCGAGACCTTACCAGCAATGTTGCGAGCGTTACTGGTGGTGGCTGTGCCTTGGGGATTGGTCTTTTTACAACCCGATTTAGGAACATCCTTAGTCTTTGGCGCGATCGCGCTGGGAATGCTGTATTGGGCGAATGCGAATTTCGGTTGGTTGCTACTGTTAGTCTCTCCTGCGGTCGCTGCTCTCTTATTTAATCTCTATATTCCCGCGTGGCTGGGTTGGGCGGGATTGATGTTTGTGATTGCCTGGCGCACCTTACCTGGCGGATTATTATCGGGATGTGGCGCGATCGCGCTCAATTTTATCTCTGGGGGCTTAGGAAACTTATTTTGGAACTTACTCAAAGATTACCAAAAAGACCGTCTGATCCTCTTTTTAGACCCGAATCAAGACCCCCTTGGCGGAGGCTATCATTTAATTCAATCCCGCATCGCGATCGGAGCCGGGGAACTTTGGGGACGAGGACTGCATCAAGGAACACAAACCCAACTCGATTTTATTCCCGAACAGCATACCGACTTTATTTTTAGTGCAGTCGGGGAAGAATTAGGGTTTATGGGTAGTTTTGGGCTGGTGCTGGCGTTTTGGCTGGTTTGTGTGCGCTTACTGGTGATTGCGCTGAAGGCAAAAGATAATTTTGGCTCTCTGCTCGCGATCGGAGTTCTTTCTATGATTATCTTTCAAGTCCTTGTTAACATTGGGATGACGATTGGACTAGCTCCTGTAACAGGACTCCCACTTCCCTGGATGAGTTATGGTCGCTCTGCGATTTTAATGAATTTTATGGCGATCGGTTTAGTAGAATCAGTGGCAAACTACAAACAACGGACAACCTTTTTTAGCTAGTCAGATGATCCGCAATCAACGGCTTGCGCTTGCGATTAACCCCCTTTCGCCGTCAAAATGGGGGAAAGAAACAATCGACTAACTTAAACTCAGGTTACGTTTAACTTTTTCAACTCCAACAATGGCAGCAACCGATCCTTCCACTGCTATCTCAAAACGATTCGCTGATAGTTATTATGGGCGTTTAGGATTGCATCCTTCCGCCTCGGCTTTAGAAATTCGACGAGCTTATCGAGAACTGAGTAAACAGTACCATCCAGACACCACCGAATTACCCCAAGATGTGGCAAAAGCAAAATTTCAAGCCCTCAATGAAGCCTATGCGACCTTGAGTAACCCCCAACTCCGCGCCCTCTACGATCATCAAATTGGTTATTCTCGCTTAAACGTGATCCAATCGCCACTTCACTTTCAGGCGCGTGAGAAAAGTCCTCGTAAAATAGTAGATAGCGCTTATCTCGACAGCAGCGATCGCCCCCTTTCTTCTGGGGAAATTTTTGTCTTACTCATTCTAGGCGTGACCTTCCTCGGTTGTATCCTCTTAGTAATTATCATTGGTCTTACTCGTGGCGAAGGTGCGTTTCGAGTGCCTCAAATTTCTGAAACCTCGACTCTGATTAAACCTTACTTATCTTTACTCAACTTATGAATTTTCCCTCTGCCGATACTCCGTTATATAATCATCCCTTACCACTGATTGAAGAATGGTTAGATAATCTCGGTTGTAAACAAGATCCAGAAGAATTACACTGTTGGTCTATTGAAACGCCTCAATGGCAAGCAAAAATTGCTTTAGACGTAGAAGAAATTACAGTTTCTTATCTTAATGCAGGAGACAATAATGGAGACTTAACTCGTTCTTTTCCCTACTCCTTAAGTCGTGAAGATATTGAAGCAGCAGTCTTTTCAGGTCCCTAAACTGACCCGTGTTCCCGATTGATCTGTAGAAACCATTACCTCACTGAATTTGAAACATGACGCGCTATCAGGATACAAAAGGAACTGTCGAAGAATTTAAACAGCAACTGACCATTTTATTCGGACTCTTAACTGTTTTTTGGTTAGTAGAATTAATTGATTTATTCCTCCTCCAGTCTTACTCTTTAGATCACTTTGGTATTGCCCCCCGTCAGGTTTTAGGGTTACGGGGGATTTTATTTGCCCCCTTTTTACACGGAAATTTACCCCATTTAATTGCTAATACCGTCCCTTTTTTGACTTTGGGTTGGCTGGTGATGTTGCAGGAAACCAAAGATTTTTGGCGCGTAACGGGCGTAACGATGCTGGTAGGGGGGTTTGGGGTTTGGTTAATTGGTCAGCGTGGTTCGATTCATATTGGGGCGAGTATTTTAATTTTTGGTTACTTAGGGTTTTTACTCTTTCGCGGGTATTTTCAGCGCAATGCCCCTTCGATCGCGCTTTCGATTATTGTTAGTATCTTTTACGGTAGTTTCATCTGGGGAGTCCTCCCGACACAAGCAGGGATTTCTTGGGAAGGACATTTATTCGGTTTCTTAGGGGGTGTCATTGCAGCCCGTTGGATTGGGAAATCAAGGCGTAATGGTTATTAGTCATTAGTCATTGGTCACTGGTCACTGATCACTGATCACTGGTCACTTTTAAAAATTAACCTTTGCCGTCACTTGCATCAACCAAGGATGGGCTAACCAGAGTCCATAAGTAAATAAAGCAACACCAAGATAAGCGGGACGGAGAAATTCTTGTAACTTTAAGGTTTGACGACCTTGCAGAATCGCTAAAAAAGGAATGACCGAAGTCCGTTGTTTGGCTTCTGTAAAGGCAGTCCCGTAACGAGATGCGAGGCGACGATCACCGTGCCAAACGGCAAATAAATGATGAGCAATTAATCCCAAGGAGGTGAGTAAGGTAAAAGACGTTCCGATCCAGAGGGTATGAGCAATACACCAAATCACCTGTCCGACCATTTGGGGGTGACGGGTGATGCGAATAATCCCTGTTTCATAAAGATGAACTTGCGGTTTATCAATCGCTGCAATTTCTAATAAGTTAAAGGTAGCAGGATAGAGAAACAGAAAGGAAATGGCTGAGAGCACCCAAACTGTGGTAAAAATGCCAGGCTGACCTTGCACTTGCCATAATTGCAAGCCATCATACCGATGATTGAAGAAGTAAACAATTAAAATAACAGCTAAGGGAAGACTAACCAAGGCAAATCCGACTCGGTATAACCGCGCCCCGATGATTTTTTCGCCCCAAGGGCGGAGTGCAGCTAAACCGCTATGAGCGATTGCAAATCCTAATAGTAACCCTAACATGATCCAATGACTTGTTGTGAACCAGTGTTCTCCATTCATGTCTTAAAAACCAGAGTTTTGCCTTGTTTTCTTATCCTAGCCGATTCTTCGTCAGTCTTCCTGCTAAAACCGTTGTGATTTCGTGTTACTGTCAATTCAGAAGAGATTATTATCCTCTTTGTTGAAAACGTTCCTTTATTTCTTAATTAATCCTTGTATTCTCCTCTCTTTGGCGAAAAGATGTCAGACATACCGTTTTCTCTCGATCAACTGCGAATTTTAAAAGCGATCGCTGCTGAAGGTAGCTTCAAACGAGCAGCAGATACACTGTATGTATCCCAACCTGCCATTAGCCTTCAGGTGCAAAATTTAGAACGACAGATGAATGTACCCTTATTTGATCGAGGAGGACGACGCGCCCAACTGACAGAAGCAGGACAACTGTTACTGACCTATGGCGAGAAAATCCTCTCTTTGTGTCAAGAAACTTGTCGCGCCATTGAAGACCTGCAAAACTTACAAGGGGGGACACTATTAATTGGGGCTTCGCAAACGACGGGAACTTATCTTCTCCCGCGAATGTTGGGCTTATTTCGACAAAAATATTCCGATGTTTCGGTACAGTTGCAAGTGCATTCCACTCGTCGCACCTCTTGGAGTGTGGCAAATGGACAAGTGGATCTCGCCATTATTGGCGGGGAAGTGCCCACAGAATTACATGATACCCTGCAAATTTTTCCCTACGCGGAAGATGAACTGGCGTTGATTATGGGTAGTTCCCATCCCATGGCAAAAGAAGAAGCCATTCCCAAGGAAGATCTCTACAAACTCAATTTTATTACCCTCGATTCTCAATCCACGATTCGGAAAGTGATTGACCAAGTTTTAACGCGATCGAGCATTAACCCGAAACGTCTCAACATAGAGATGGAATTAAATTCGATTGAAGCGATCAAAAATGCCGTTCAATCTGGGTTAGGGGTTGCCTTTGCTTCCGTCTCCGCGATCGAAAAAGAACTGCAAATGGGAACACTTTATCGTATTAATATTGAAGAAGTTGTGGTGAAACGAACCCTCTCTTTAATTATTAATCCCAATCGTTATCGTTCTAAGGCAGCAGAAGCATTTATTAAGGAAATTTTGCCTCAATTTTGTACCAATGGCTGGTTTACTGGCGATGAACTCACTCCTCCACCAGGACATTATCCTCGACAACGCCCCTTACCCACATCGGACATTGAAAATTCTCCGCCTTCTGAAATAAGCTAATTAGAAATTATGATTTCATCCGTCCCATGGAAACTTACTGCACGCGCCCAGACTGTTCCCAACCTATTAATCATTTTTCAGAACTAGATGATCGGTCTGAGTTACAAACTGCTCAACAAAAATACTGTAACGCTTGTGGAATGCCCCAAATTTTAGCGGGACGCTATATTCCACAAAAGCTGTTAGGAAAAGGCGGTTTTGGCGCAGCTTATCTTGCCTGTGATCGCCATACAACTAAACTTCGACAATGTGTGGTTAAGCAATTTCAACCGTCTAATAGTTTTGATGAAAAAACTTTGAAGATTGCCCAAGATTTGTTTGCCCGAGAAGCAGAAGTTTTAGAAACCTTGGGGAACGAACACCCCCAAATTCCTGATTTATATGCGTTTTTCCCCTTAATTTTGCCTGAAGAAGGATCAGGGGAAAAACAGTTTTTTTATATTGTTCAAGAATATATTAATGGCGAAACCCTCTCTCAAGAAGTGGCGAGAAAAGGAAAATTGAGTGAGGAAGAAGTGCGAGACGTTTTAGAAAATATGTTGCAGGTGTTGCAATTTGTTCATGAACATAATTCAATTCATCGGGATATTAAGCCTTCCAATATTATGCGCGATCGCGCTGGAAGATTATATCTCCTTGATTTTGGAGCAGTAAAACGAGTCACGGGAGCAAGTACCAGTAATTACTCCACTGGGATTTATTCGATGGGATTCGCCCCACCGGAACAAATGCAAGGACGACAGGTTTATCCTTCCACTGATTTATATGCCCTAGCAGCGACTTGTGTTCGTTTACTCACTGGAAAACCCATCCAAGAATTATACGATTCTTATCACAATCAATGGACATGGCGTAAAGAGGTTGAGATCAGTCAATCACTAGCTGCTCTCTTGGATCGGATGCTATTATCGACCCCCAAAGACCGACTTCCTTCAGCAAAAGCGGTTCTAAAAATCTTACAGCGTCAGTCCCATCAACAGACTAGGCAAGGATCTCATCTGGAGGCTCTCGTCAGAAAATATGATTCCCTAAAAAACAATCCCGATCAAGACAGTGGACAAGAAACGATCGAGATTGATCCCGCAGAGGATGAAGTCTTTAGTCAACCCGCAGATTGGCATTCACTACTCTCTCTGTCTGTGGAAAACACACAACCCCTCAATCAGCAAAATTGGGAATCGGACTCTTCTCCCGTGGAAGCATCGGAAGAAATCCCCGCTCGGTCAACGCAAGAATCCACTGTAGTTCAATCCGAAAACGAAAAACCGATCGCGCCTCCTGATCCAGAAGCCTCTCCCGCCACTCCCCTTGAAGTGGAAACATCCCTCAAAGAAGACAACATCGCTGTTGCGGAAACACCAGCCTCATCAGAAGCGACTGATCGAGATCTTCAACCGAGAACGAAAACACCTCACTTTGCTTTATGGGAACTGCTGGCGACGGCGGGCTTTACAGGCTTAGAAGGGGCGCTGTTATTAATTGCTTTTAGTAGTCTTTTTTCTCTACCCAGTATTAGTGTCGGGCTTTGGGGAATGAGTATGGGGGGCTTGATTTACGCCCAGTGGAAACGGTTGATTGAAAAGTTTGATTTTCTCATTATTGGGGGGATTACCCTGGCTGTGGTCTTATTCATTCCGCCTCTCCATAATCTTCCCAGCGCGATCGTTCTTGTTATTGCGCTTGTCGCCAGTGCTGGGGCAATTTCAGTTACCGCCCTCATTCGCCTTCTTTATAAACTATTTTCCCAGTAAACTAGATTTCAATTTTCAGTCAAAAACTCCGCTAAAATCAGGGAGGATTCAATCAGCCCCCTGTGTAACTATGCAACAAGAAGTGGATCATTCCAAACGCTTACTTAAAATCTTAATTGGTGCAGCTTGGATTGATGGTAAATTTTTACCCGAAGAACGTCAGTATTTAATCAAAACCGCAGAGAAACATGAACTCGCTGATGATCCCGAAATTCGGGCTTTACTCTACGAATTAAAAACAGTCCGACCTGAAGAATGTTATCAGTGGTTAGAAGAATACTTTGGAGGATATCCCAGCCAGCAAGCATACGAAGATCTAATCGAAGCCATTAGCGGATTAATTTATAGTGACGGGGAAATGGCAAATGAAGAAGCCAAACTCCTAACGCAAGTGCAGCAATACGATCCAGCAAATACGTCTTCTCTAGATAAAGTGTTAAAAACTGTGCAAAAACTTTATCAGCGTTATGTGACAAGTTAATGTAGTAATGGTATTGCCATGAATTAACAGACCATGACCACGGAATCTAAAATTATAGTCCTTGATGATGACCCCACTGGTTCTCAAACCGTACACAGTTGTTTATTGTTAATGCAGTGGGATGTGGAAACTCTACGCCTTGGACTGCAAGATGACGTTTCTATTTTCTTTGTCTTGACCAATACTCGGGCTTTATCTCCTGAAAATGCAGCGCAGCGATCGCGAGAAGTCTGTCAAAATCTCAAAAAGGCACTGAATGCGGAAAATATCACAGATTTCCTAGTCGTGAGTCGGTCTGACTCTACCTTACGCGGACATTATCCCTTAGAAACCGATGTTATCGCTGAAGAATTAGGTCCCTTTGATGCCCATTTTCTCACCCCTGCCTTTTTTGAAGGGGGACGCATTACCAGAGATAGCATTCACTACATTGTTTCAGATGAGGGAGAAATTCCTGTTCATGAAACTGAATTTGCAAAAGATTCTGTCTTTGGTTACTCCTATAGCTATCTTCCCAATTATGTAGAAGAGAAAACTCATGGCAAAATTAAAGCAGAACAGGTGGAACGTTTTACAATCGCTGAGATCCGTCAGGGATCAAATAAAGACCGATTACTCGCCCTCAAAAATAATCAGTGTGTGGCGGTGGATAGCGAAACGCAAAACGACTTAGATCAGTTCGCATCGGATGTTCTCGCAGCAACCCACGCTGGAAAACGCTTTTTATTCCGCAGTGCAGCCAGTTTATTAACGTCTCTAGCTAAACTGGGACCGCAGCCCATTCCCGCCGAAGAAATGGGACAATATGATGCCACACCAAAGCCAGGGGTGGTTTTAGTAGGGTCTCATGTGAAAAAATCAACCGCCCAACTTTACGCCCTTTTAGAAGAGTCTGGTGTGACAGGAATTGAAGTTGATGTCAAAGCGTTGCGCGATTCTCCAGAAACGAGAGAGGAACAATTAACCGCAGTTCTCAATCAAATTAAAACAACCCACGAACAACAGCAAACTCCCGTTATTTATACCAGTCGGGAAGAATTACAATTTAAAAATACCCAAGAACGTCTTGAGTTTGGGGTGAAAGTTTCTTCCTTTTTGATGGATATTGTGCGCGGACTTCCCCAAGAGATTAGTTTCTTGATTAGTAAAGGGGGCATTACCTCTAATGATGTCTTGAGTGATGGTTTAAACTTACAATCAGCGCGACTTCTAGGACAAATTTTGCCAGGTTGTTCTTTGGTTCGCACCCCAGACAGTCATCCCCAGTTTCCCAGTCTTCCCGTAGTCTTATTCCCTGGCAATGTGGGAGACAATCAAGGGCTAGCTACTGTTTATCGTCGTCTCAATAAACATTAAATTCAAGATCATGGCTGAAGATATCGATAAGCGCAAACTTCTCTCTGCACTTGCCCACGGTTCCATCTTTTTTAGTGCTTTAGTGGTTTCTATTGGCATTCCCATTGTTATTATTCTGATTACGGAAGATGAAATTGCGAAAGAAAACGCAAAAGAAGCTCTGAACTTCCAATTGAATCTATTGATTTATGGAATCATTTTTAGTATTTTAACTTTAGTTTTAATTGGCTGGATACTTTTAGGAATTTTAGGTTTAGTTAATTTGATTATGCCTATTATTGGTATTTTGCAAGTATTGACCAATCCTTATAAGACTTATAAATACCCTTTTATTTTCCGAATTATCTAGAAAGGAGTTCCCAATTTATACGATGCAGTAGGGTGGGCAATGCCCAACCTACTACAATGGTATTCGAGATGGAATTATTATTAATAAGAATTAGCACTGCTATAGAAGAGCCGCTCTTATGAAATGGCAAGAAGTAATTGAACATCCTAGTTTACAAGATTTGCCCTTCAAAATTGAGTTGAATGAATATGGCAAAATTGAAATGAGCCCCGCATCTAATCGTCATGGAAGGCTATGCAATAAGATCAGTTTAATATTCGTTGAGTCTGGGAAAGAGGGAGAGATTTATTTGCGATGTTCAATTGATACCAGAAAAGGGGTAAAAGTTGCAGATGTGGCTTGGAGTTACCCCACTTTTTTTGCAGAATATGGAGAAATGACACCGTTACCAGTTGCACCAGAAATTTGTGTGGAAATTCTTTCTCCCTCTGATTCTGAACGAGAAATGGCAGAAAAAATTGATATTTATTTGGCTAAGGGGGCGCAAGAAGTGTGGCTTTGCGATGATGATGGAAATCTAAGATTTTACGCCCCTCAAGGAAGAATTGAATCATCTTGTATTTTCCCAAATTTCCCAAGAAATATACTCAAAAACTAATTTGGCTTATCAATTTGTAGTTGAGGTTACAATTCAGGAATTGGCTAAGTGCTGAACTCAGCGCATAACTCACTACGCTAAGATGAAAATAAAGCAGAGTTACTGTAATTCCAGTTTTCCACTGATTAAGCTGTTTTAAAATTGAACATTAAGTTTCTTCAGACTGTATTAGCTAAGTTTTGGTAACTGGGATAACGCGAACCTTTAAACTGGAAACCTTGGGAGTGGAAAAAAATGTCTGGTAAAATTGTCCCTCAAAGAAGTTATCCGACAGCGTATGCGTTGTGGTGTTTTTGTTTCCTGTCCGTGTGTGGGATTCACCGCTTATATGCAAGGCGATACTTTTCGGGGTTTTTCTATTTAATTACATTGGGCTTTTTTGGAATTGGTCAATTTCTTGATTTGTTTTTAATTCCTGGCATGATCGATGAAGAAAATTTGAAAATTAAAGCGCTTTACGGATATCAACCGAATGAAGCAAGTTTTTATCAAACACCAGAAAGTATTGTGGTTAATCTACCAAAAAGTAACGCACCGCAAGCGAATCTTGAAAGTAAAGAGAAGAAGCCCTTAACGGATAAAGATGTCGATCGCGCGATTTTAAGAACTTGCAAAGAAACTCAGGGCGCAACCTTAGCTGAAATCTTTCTCGAAGTAGATGAAGAGTACGAAAAAATTGAAAGTCGGGTTCAGTATTTAATGCAAAAGAATCTGCTAACGATCGATAACCGTGCTGATGATGGCGCAGTGATCTACAAGATTAGCTAAGCTCGAAAGTGGTGTCAGATTTGCCAACACCACTTTTTATTAGTTATGTATAGGGTTAACTAAAATTGACCGAAGAGTCCGTGTCCAGTTGCAACTTCTAAAATTAGTAAAGAAACAAATCCGATCATGGCTAAACGACCGTTAAGGCGTTCTGCATATTCAGTAAAACCAGCGCGGGATTCTTCCTGCACATAAACATCAGGTTCTACTGCAAAGTTGTTCATTTTGCCTTGATCGTCAACAATAGAGCCTTTTCCTGTAGTCATTAATTTAATCCTTTTTCATACAACCTAGAATCCACTATAGCTGATAAGTTAAGTTTTGTAAAGAGATTTAACAAAAAATTTACAAATGAAGCTCACTGCTGAACCGTTTACGGTGCAAAAACGCTTTCCCTTGACCATTTCTCGGGGAACAACCAGTACAACTACTAATCTCTGGGTAAAAATTGAAGCGGAAGGGATTGAAGGCTGGGGAGAGGCTGTTCCCTTTTCCATTGGTGGCGGGGTGAGACAAACTACCGCAGATTTACAGCAACAGTTACAGGCTGTGATTCCCCTGTTACAAGAAATGACTCCTCTGGCGCGATCGCGCATTCAATCTCAACTCAAAACCGCCAAGATTTCTTCTGCAATTCGCAGCGCGATCGATGTTGCTTGTTACGACTGGCTCGGAAAACGCACTGGACTTCCGGTTTGGCAAATTTTAGGACTAGCTCCTGATAGTGTTCCCATTTCCGTTACCGTTGGGATTAGTTCCCCGAAAGACGGCAAAAAACGCTTAGAAAACTGGCAAAGCATTACGGGCGGGAAACGGATTAAAGTAAAATTGGGCAGTCCAGAAGGCTTAGACGCGGATCAAAGACTCTTCCAAACTCTATATGACAATGCACCTCATGCCAAATTTACCATTGATGCTAATGGGGGATGGAGGCTAGAGCAAGCGATCACCATGAGTTACTGGTTAGCCAACTATAATGTTGATTATATTGAACAACCGCTTCCTGTGACTGCTGACGAAAAACTCCCTCTTTTGGCTAAGGAATCTCCCTTACCGATTTTTGCTGATGAAAGTTGTTTCACCAGTGAAGATATTCCCCGACTGGCTGAGTTAAAGGTGCAAGGGATTAATATTAAGCTGATGAAAGCGGGTAGCCTCACCGAAGTTTTGAAAATGGTTTACACCGCTCAAGCCTGTGGGTTACAAGTGATGTATGGTTGTTACTCTGACAGCGCGATCGCGAATACAGCAATGGCACATCTTGGCAGTTTAGCCGATTACCTCGACTTAGACAGTCATCTCAATCTCAAAGATGATCCCTTTGAGGGTGCAGTTTTAAACAACGGATATTTACAACCCAACACCTCACCTGGACTAGGACTGACGTATCATGCAGCTAACACCAGACCATCGAGTGGCGATTTTACTCCATGAAGGGATTCGTGGGGAACATGGCAAAACCGGCTTAACTTTCTTAAGATATAGCGAAGCAGCGATCGCGGCGATTATTGATCAGCAATGTGTGGGGGAATCCTTAGCGGATCTCAGAGGAATCCAACGTGATGTTCCGATTGTAGAAAATGTCAGTGCTGCCCTTACTTATCATCCAGATGTGTTATTAATTGGAATTGCCCCCTCTGGTGGACAACTCCCCCTTGCTTGGCAAGAAGAGATCAAACAAGCTGTCAAAGCAGGGGTATCGTTAGTTAATGGCTTACATACTCCCATCCGTTCTCTATTTACAGAAGAATTAACATTACAATCAGGTCAATGGATATGGGATGTAAGAGAAGAACCCACTGGGCTAGGAATTGGCAGTGGTAAAGCAAGATTCTTGTCTTGTCAGAGAATTTTAACCGTGGGGACAGATATGTCTATTGGCAAAATGTCCACCAGTTTAGAATTAGTGAAACTTGCCCAACAACAAGGCTATCGCACCAAATTTCTCGCCACTGGACAAGGGGGAATGATGCTGAGTGGTGGGGGGATTCCTTTAGATGCAATCCGCGTTGATTTTGCTGCGGGTGCGGTGGAAAAACTGGTCTTAGATGCAGGAGATACCGATTATGACTGGTTATTTGTGGAAGGACAAGGCTCACTCCTTCATCCTGGTTCAACTGCCGTCTTACCTTTGTTACGAGGAAGTCAACCGACAGACTTAATTCTAGTCCATCGCGCCAGACAAACTGCAATTAAAAACTTTCCAGATATCAAAATTCCTCCTCTCACGGAGATCATCAAACTCTACGAAATGCTAGCGAGTGGTGCAGGTGCATTCGGTAAGGTAAAAGTCAGAGGTATTGCTTTAAATACCTTTGAACTGGATGATGAAAGTGCAAAACAAGAAATTGCGAAAGTGTCTGAGGAAACAGGTTTACCTTGTAACGATGTGATTCGTTTTTCAGGAGAAAACTTATTTTCAGCGTTAGTTTCATATTAAGCGATTATTGTTTATCGTAGATCAGGCTAAGTATTGCCCACCCTACCTTGCGTCTCGTCACGATAAAGTTTAACCCTCAAAGCTAACCACAGCACCCCAAAATGATATAACCTGTCTTTGGTGTATCGTTTTGTTAAGAGATAAGGAGATCATCTTGGAACGCACATTTATCATGATTAAGCCCGATGGCGTGCAACGTGGCTTAACGGGAGAAATTATTCAACGCCTTGAACAAAAAGGGTTTAACCTCGTGGGGATGAAACTGATGAGCGTCTCTCGGGAACTGGCGGAAAAACACTATGATGTTCATAAAGATAAGCCCTTCTTTACTAACTTAGTTGAGTTTATTATTTCCGCCCCAGTTGTTGCCATGGTTTGGGAAGGGGAAGGTGTGGTTGCTTCCGCCAGAAAGATTATTGGCGCGACCAACCCCCTCAGTGCTGAACCTGGAACCATTCGTGGTGATTATGGCATTAGTATCGGACGCAATTTAATTCATGGTTCAGATGCTGTGGAAACCGCACAACGAGAAATTGCACTCTGGTTTGAAGAAACTGAACTCACCAGTTGGGAATCCGCTTTAAAAGGCTGGATCTACGAATAATTTAAGGTGAGTGTTTGTTCCCCCTTCCCCAGTTTTTTAGGAGGAGGGGATTTTTTTGATCTTATATAGCACTACTCATTCGGGTGTTTGACAGATGAAAATCCACCTCATTGATCGGGAAAAGGGTCAAGGGACAGGGGGAAAGGTGTTTGAATGGAAAATTAGAGAGCAATGAAAACACAGAATTAACCTTGCCCTTTTCAAGTAGCACTATAAGTCTTGGTCAGCTAAGAAGAAAAAGCAAAGCAACGTCTCTTTAGGAGGGGCTGTGTGCTATAGGTGAAGCCGTGCCAAAGGCTATTCATGTCAGCACGCTGAAAGCTGGGTAGCGTTGCCTAGGGCGACGCTTAGAATCCTCATCGATTTATCGTGAGGAGAAGTCAACTTTTAGCAATTCTGTTCCCTCCCGTGGCACTTTACGATCCCAGCTTTGAGAATACACTCGTTGATCGCCTTCATAGGCATCGAGAGTGGCATCAATGTAATAGTAAGACTCATCAGACCTTAAGACAGTGCTGGTTACTGTTTTCACTGACCAACCTTCTCGCTCAAAGGTACGCAAACAATAGGTTTCACCGCGAGCCGAGTTGAAATCATTATCCCAGAAGGTGTACCACTCTTTCGTTTGCCAACCCACCTTTAAGTTAATATCTTCAAGATAATATTTGCCTTCATCTTTAATCACTTCTAAAGTGGACTCATCTTTGGCTAAATCTCGAATCACCGTCCAGCGTAGATCCGCAGGCTCGATCATTGTCTTGATGATGGGAGGAGCGCCCTCTGCTTCTTCAAAAGGCGGGAGGTGTTGATCGCTTTCACGAGGTTTGCGAGTGGGAAGGATCAATGAGCTATTACCTGTATAAATGGTTAAGCGGGTTGATTTGGGAGGAATCCAAGCCAGGGGCCAATAAGAAGTGGAAATAGAAATTCGCAAGCGATGCCCTTTCGGGAAACGTTGTGCAATATCATTCAGTTGCACACGGATGCGATATCGTTTCCCAGGTTCTAAGAGTTCTGGGGTTTCGTTACTATTACGATGAGTTAAGTTCAGTAATCCATAGGTGACTCGGGTTGCATTATCATCAGGGGCAACATCAGAAAGGCGTACCGCAATCATGGCGACAGGTTGGTTTGAGGATAATTCTAAATCCACCACAGGTGCGCCCAAGATTTCTAATGGTTCTTCCAGAAAATCGCTATCAAATACCAAAGATCCGCCATCTTCCTCTCGTTGGTCGTGGGGTAAGTCGGGTGGCGCACTGTAAGAACACCATTTTCCCGCAAATAAGCCCACACTCAACGGAGATTGAATCGTTAATTCATTCTTCGCAACTTTTTCCCCTGGGGCTGCAATTTGACACGATCCAAGGGGATAAACTTGCTCTTGAATATAAGAAGAGGGCCATTCAGCTTCGGCAACCCAACGACCAGGACGAATTTTATATTTACTCGTTGGTGGGACACTTTCTTGCATCCAAACCCGCAACATTGGTTCATCCATAATCTTGGTTTCAATCCCTTTTAGCCATTTATCCCACCAACGGAGAGCTTCCTGCAAAAATCCGATCGCGGGACCGGGTGTTCCCATGTGCGGATACTTATGACTCCAGGGTCCAATTAAGCCCATCCGTGGTACTTTCAAATTGGCAAGCAACCGAAAAACCGCATTAGAATAGCCATCCGCCCAACCACTCACTGTCATAATCGGGCATTGAATCGCCTCAAAATCTTCGCAAACCGAGCCATGTTTCCAGTAATCATCGCGGTTGGGGTGACTTAACCAGGTTTCGAGCCAGAGACCGCTTCCTTTCAGCCGTTCTAGCCACATTTCCCGCCATTTTTCCCCCACTACCTCTGGATCTGGCGGACAAGAATTATACGCAAACATCACAGAAGCCCAAGACAGATTATCCCCCAGTAAGCAACCGCCCATGTAATGCACATCATCGGAATAGCGGTCATCCGTTGAACAGAGGCTAATCACCGCTTTCAGTTGAGGTGGGCGACGCGCTGCAATTTGGAGTCCATTAAAGCCCCCCCAAGAAATCCCAATCATTCCCACCGCACCATTACACCACGGTTGTTGTTCTAGCCACTGTAAAATTTCGATGCCATCGTCTTGTTCTTGCTGAAGATACTCATCGGTCAGCACCCCATCAGAATCGCCACTTCCGCGAATATCAACGCGAACACAGGCATAACCATGACCCGCAAAATAGGGATGAGTTCGGGCATCTCGCTCGATGGTATGGTCGCGTTTGCGATAAGGGATATATTCTAAAATAGCAGGAACTGGGTTTTCCTCTGCTCCCTCTGGTAGCCAAACCCGAGCAGCTAAACGACAACCATCGCTCAGGGGAATCCAAATGTTTTCAATTTCTTTGACCGGATAGGGAAAGGATGTGACAGTCTTCAACGGGCAGTCTCCTCCACTAGGCGCGATTCCGATATATTATATAGTGTTTTTTTCTGAGTTGGGGGTGATTGAGAGAGGGAGAACCAACGACCAATGACTAATGACCAATGACTAATAACAAAATTGCTACCCTGTGTTTAAAGATTACCTCAACGCTTGGACATGATTGGCAACCCTGATCTCACCGCTCAATATACAATTCGTTGGCAAGAACAAATTAAAAATATTCCCCAAGCCCAATGGGATGATTTAGCCTTACCCCTGGCAACGCCGTTTTTAGAGTGGGAATGGTTGCATACCCTAGAAAAATCGGGTAGCGTTAGCCCTCGTCGGGGTTGGCAACCCTGTCATTTAACCATTTGGAAAGCTCGGACATTAGTGGCTGCTGCACCCTTGTATTTGAAAGGGCATAGTTATGGCGAGTTTGTTTTTGATCAACAATGGGCAAACCTTGCTTATCGTTTGGGGATTGATTATTATCCGAAACTCATTGGCGTGACACCGTTAACCCCTGCAGTTGGCTATCGGTTTTTAATTTCTCCTGATGAAGATGAGGCAATGTTGACAGAACTGATGGTTCATGCTATAGATGAATTCTGCGATCGCGAGAAGATTGCGGGTTGTCATTTTCTCTTCGTTGATCCCGACTGGAAACCTTTATTAGAAAACTGTGGTTTTCGCGCTTGGCAACATCACAGCTATATATGGGAAAATGGCGGTCTCAGTAATTTTGATGATTATTTAAAACTCTTTAATGCCAATCAACGGCGGAATATTAAACGAGAACGCAAGAAAGTTGAAAAAGCAGGTTTAGAAATGAAAGTTCACGCTGGAGAAGATATTCCCCATTGGATGTTTCCCCTCATTTATCAGTTTTATAGCAGGACTTGTGACCAATTTTTTGGCATGAGTAAATATCTCAATCGAAAGTTTTTTGAGCAACTGTATCCCAATTATGCCCATCGGGTTGTTGTTTTTGCTGCTTATACTGAAGATAATCGTCATCCCGTGGGTTTATCTTTTTGTTTGCGAAAAGGTGAGAATTTATATGGACGGTATTGGGGATGTTTTGAAGAGTTTGATTGCTTACATTTTGAAGCCTGTTATTATCAACCGATTGAGTGGTCAATTAGCCAGGGAATAAAAATGTTTGATCCAGGTGCTGGCGGTCGTCATAAGCGCAGACGGGGGTTTCCCGCCAAAGTTAACTATAGTTTACATCGTTTTTATCATCAACGAATGAGCCAAATTTTGAATGCTTATATTGATGAAATTAATGAGATGGAACAAGCAGAAATTGAAGCAATTAATCAAGATTTACCCTTTACGAAAAAAGAGATTGAACTGGATCCCAATCGGGTTTGATTTAGTCATTAGTCATTGGTCATTCGTCATTGGAATCTTAGACAATTGATAAGGATCAGAGAGAAGGCAGAAATGATTTCTTTCCTCCTTTTTTTGGATACACCAACAACAGATGACAAGTGACCAATGACAAGTGACCATAAAGGGTTATAACGTCGTATATCCCAGCATTCCTCGTAAGGTGAAGAAAACAAGGAAAAAGCCACTGACGAGAATGCCAATTAAAGCGGTTGCTGTGACAGGACGATTAAAAAGCGGTTTTAAGCGTTCAAAAAGGGCAAAGAAAATCCCTAAGCTAAAACTAATCAGATAACGGGGATAGCGAGAAACATTCTGGAAAAACTCTTGCATGACTCAATCAACCAATGAATACTTTATCCCCTATTTTAATCAGAGCGCAATGAGTACAGACAGACAGCTAAAAGGAGGAACTAGTTTAGCCCTCCCACTCAGGTATCTTATTCTTCATTCTCTTGCTTAATCTTTGCTGCTTTCTTGTGCTTGTAATACCGATAGAGACCATAGGCACCTGCAATCACTATTCCGAAACTGGTTTCTGCTTCAAAGGGAACTCTTCTATATTCAGAATAGACAATTGTACTAATGCCACCACTAGAACTGAAGGATATATCGACACTATCCAAGAGTTTGTCTTCATTATTCTGATTTGTTAGTGCATTTGTGATATCTACTGTTGTAAGATCATTCTCGTCAGGAGCATCAAAGGATACTGTTTGGTTAGTTCCATCTCTGAAATTGAATACAAAATCTCCACTAGCATCATCAACAAATGTAATGCTACCAATTCTTGCTCGAATGAAATCAGTTTGGGTTGTCTGAAAGTCTAAAGTGAGGGTTCCGCCAGCACCTACATCATCAGGCTCTCCATCGCCAACATTTTCTTCGAGAATCAAGAGATTTCCTTGAAGTTCAGTAGTGTAATTAATATTGGGATCTGAATTATTTGGGTCTTCAGGGCTGCTGCCGGCATCGGGGTTGAAACCTGTGCCAGTGGCTAGATCATTATCTCCATTGCCATTACCATTTTCATTTTCACAGGAAACAGTTGCTGCTGGGGTATTGTTACTGGAACCGCCGTCAGGAGTACAGTTGGAGTTAAAAAGCCCAACTGTACCAAGACCACCACCGGGAGCAGTTGCTGTAATGGTCAAGCCAGCTTGTTGATAAATTAAACCAACATTATTGTTTGTCGTTGAAACAGTCTCATTGCCGATAGTACCATCAATATCAAGGCTTTGCCCAGAATCATCGAGAGTATTTGCATTGAGAGAATTTCCACTTAAGTCTGTCTCAAAATCTAAGATCACTGTTCCATCTGTTTCTTCTGGAAAGAGAGTATCTTGTTTGGGTAGCCCTTGGGTAGGTAAAACATTGAACCCAAACACAACCAGCGTTGCGCTTGCGATGGGTGCAATAAGCTGTTGGAGATTTTTCATAAGAGATAAGGATAGATCTGACTTCATATTGAGCAAACGCAGGTGCAATCACCTTGCAATCTCAGAAAGAATTTTATTTGTATAAATTAGAAACAGAAGAGTCAAATTGAGGATAGCCACTGCTCCTCTGCTGGATTAATAATAAAGGTTTCTCTTGATGTTTTCTATTTGGAGTTACTATAGCTTACGCTGTTGTCTTTAAAAGAGCCTAACTTTTTCAGAAAAATCAGGAATGCCACTATTTCTACTGAAAAGGGACAGACTCATCATATCTCATTTGTTCCAAAAATGCACGTATTTTATGAGATAAAAATCAGGCAATTATGCTTTAAATCTTAAACATGAGTGATTGCTTGTCAATAAGAGAGGGTATTTGAATGCTTATCACTTCATGATAGGGAAACCCTACTTGCTAGGGCTGGTTTTCAACCCGAGATTTTCCGTAGAACTCACTAAGATCGATAAGTAAGTGAGCTATAAGCAGAAAGATTAATCAAACCTTTAATTTGGGAGGTAGAAGCGATGCAACCAACAAACCCCAATCAATTTACCGAAAAAACCTGGGAAGCCATTGTTAGGCTGCCAGATTTAGCCAAACAAAACCAACAGCAACAGATTGAAAGTGAACATTTAATGAAATCGCTGTTGGAACAAGATGGCTTAGCGAGTAGTGTCTTTAGTAAGGCGGATGTTAGTGTCCAACGATTGCGCGATCGCGCAGATGAATTTATCAATAAACAACCGAAAATTTCTAACACAGGCGGATCAATTTATCTCGGACGCAGTTTAGATTCTCTCTTTGATCGCGCGGAAAATTATCGCAAAAAGTTTGAAGATGAGTATATCTCCATTGAACATCTGCTGCTTGCATTTGCCCAAGATGATCGCTTTGGAAAAGCCCTCTATAAAGAATTTGGACTGACTGAGGAGAAACTAAAAGCTGTGATTCAAGATATTCGCGGATCGCAAAAAGTCACGGATCAAAACCCAGAAGGAAAATATGAAGCCCTGGAAAAATATGGGCGCGATTTAACCCAATGGGCGCGGGAAGGGAAATTGGATCCGGTCATTGGGCGGGATGACGAGATCCGACGAACCGTACAGATTTTATCACGACGGACGAAAAATAATCCCGTTCTCATTGGGGAACCCGGTGTCGGAAAAACTGCCATTGTGGAAGGGTTGGCGCAACGGATTGTCAGTCGGGATGTGCCAGAATCCTTGCGCGATCGGAAACTCATTGCCCTGGATATGGGCGCGTTAGTCGCTGGGGCAAAATATCGCGGTGAGTTTGAAGAACGCCTAAAAGCGGTGTTAAAAGAGGTCACCGACGCGGAAGGACAAATCATCATGTTTATTGATGAGATTCACACCGTTGTTGGTGCTGGTGCAACTCAAGGCGCGATGGATGCGGGAAACCTACTCAAGCCCATGTTAGCTCGGGGTGAACTGCGCTGTATTGGCGCGACCACGTTAGATGAATACCGTCAACACATCGAGAAAGATGCAGCGTTAGAACGTCGTTTCCAAGCGGTTTATGTGGATGAACCGAATGTGACTGATACCATTTCCATTCTGCGGGGTTTGAAAGAACGCTATGAAGTCCACCACGGGGTTAAAATCTCGGATCGCTGTCTGGTGGCTGCTGCGATGTTGTCGGATCGCTATATCAGCGATCGGTTTTTACCCGATAAAGCCATTGATTTGGTGGATGAATCCGCAGCGAAGTTAAAAATGGAAATTACCTCGAAACCCGAGGAATTAGACGAAATCGACCGTAAAATCCTGCAATTGGAAATGGAACGGTTATCGCTGCAAAAAGAAGACGATACCGCCTCTCAAGAACGTTTAGAAACTCTAGAAAAAGAACTGGCGGATCTCAAAGAAGAACAAGATGAACTGAACGCCCAATGGCAAGCGGAAAAAGAAGTTATTGATCAGATTCGTAGCATCAAAGAAACGATTGATCAGGTTAATCTCGAAATCCAACAAGCGGAACGAGATTATGACCTCAATCGCGCTGCGGAACTGCGGTATGGTCGCTTAACGGAACTGCAACGGCAACGTCAAGAAGCAGAAAGCAAACTGGAAGAAATGCAAAGCAGCGGACACACTCTATTGCGGGAAGAAGTTGCAGAAGCAGACGTTGCGGAAATTATTTCTAAGTGGACGGGGATTCCCATCAGTAAATTGATGTCATCGGAGAAAGAAAAACTCTTACACCTCGAAGATGAACTCCACGATCGCGTTGTGGGACAAGAAGAAGCGGTGCGGGCTGTTTCCGAAGCCATCCAACGATCGCGCGCTGGTTTATCTGATCCCAATCGTCCCACTGCTAGCTTCATTTTCCTCGGTCCCACTGGCGTAGGTAAAACCGAGTTAGCGAAAGCCCTCGCCTCTAACTTGTTTGATACGGAAACCGCCTTAGTCCGTGTGGATATGTCGGAATACATGGAAAAACACGCTGTTTCTCGCCTCATAGGTGCGCCTCCAGGTTACGTGGGTTATGAAGAAGGAGGACAACTCACTGAACCCATCCGCCGTCGTCCTTATTCTGTGATTCTCTTTGATGAAATTGAGAAAGCGCACCCCGATGTGTTTAACATCATGTTGCAAATCTTAGATGATGGTCGCCTGACCGATTCTCAAGGGCGTGTGGTGGACTTCAAAAACACCATTATCATCATGACCAGTAACATCGGTTCCGATCTCATTCTCGATGTTGCTGGCGATGATTCTCGCTATGACGAAATGTATAATCGCGTCATGGGCGCAATGCGAGAAAACTTCCGTCCAGAGTTTCTCAACCGCATTGATGAGATTATTATCTTCCATGCCTTACAGCGCGATCAATTACGGAATATCGTCAAACTGCAAACGCAATATCTCGAAGATCGTCTCAGCGAACAAAAACTCTCGCTAAAACTCTCCCAAGAAGCCTTAGATTTCCTTGCCGATATTGGCTACGATCCCGTTTATGGCGCACGTCCCTTAAAACGGGCTGTACAGCGTTATGTGGAAACGCCGATCGCGAAATCTTTACTCAAAGGCGAATTTAGCGAAGGAGATACTCTTTTTGCTGATGTTGCTGATGAACGCTTGACCTTTAAGCGTTTACCGGCGGAAATGTTGACCAATAGTTAACTCCACCCAAACACATAGTAGGGGAAAACCAGAGTTCGCCCCTACTCTAATAATTTTGCGATTGGAAGGGATTAATTCTGGCTTAAAGTCTCTGTTCCTTTCACACAATCCAACATTCTCACTGTTGCAGCAGCAGCATAGTTCCGCTTCGCAGCTTGATCTGGGGCAAAATTCGTTCCCACTTCATTCAACGGAGAGGCAACCCCACAATAAGCAGACATTTCACTTACTAAATTAGCAGCCCAATGGTTACTGGTATCACCGAAATTAAGAGCAGTTTGTGTATTAGGTAGTTCTCCCATTTGGCCCAATTGATTACGAGCATATTGAGCCACTTTTCGTTCCACAGCAATTAATTCCGCACGAGTTACGGGCTGTGTCGGACGGAAACTACCATCAGGATATCCACTGACAATATCATTTTCTTTGGCCCATTGAATTTTTCCTGCACTCCAACGTCCTGCAGCCACATCAGGATAGGGAGAAGTGCTTGCTTGGTCGGAAACCATGATCTCCAGTTCTGGAATTGCTTTTAAGGCCTCAATGGCAATGGAAACAAGCTGTTCTCGGGTCAATTCTGCTTCTGGGCGGAAAGTATTATCTTCTTTAAATCCAGAGACAAAACCCAGATTAACTGCAGTGGCAATTTCTTCGCGATAGATATCATTACGAATATCAGCAAAAGGCAAATCAAGAGGTTGTTCACCCGTAGTTTTTGCTAAATAAATATGACCGAGGGTTCGATCTTCATAAGTCCGTTTGGCAAAATTCCACTGCGGTTCTAATTGAATTTTCAAATACCCATCAGCGAGACCATTGGTTCGTCCCACAATAATTTCTTCTCCCTGATTATTACGGGGCGTTCCCACTAAGAGTAGTTCATTATCCCGTTCCACAAGCCGTAAAAGATAATTTAAGCCGTAGTCTTGTCCGTCAACACGGATCGAGTAGCCATTGCTGTCTGTCGCCCGACCGCAAATGCCAGTAAAATCAAAATTACTTAATAGGGGATCAATGACCACGGGATTAGAACCACTTTCGCTCCAACACGCCCGTTGATCGGATTTCTGTTCGATAATGAGGAGATTATAATTATCATCTCCAAAGGGAGCAGCCACTGCGACGTAATCGTTTTGAGGTACTTCTCTCGCGCCAAAGTTCTGAGCTTGACTGGGTTGAAATGTTAGCAGTGTAATGAGAGCCGTTGCTGTGGTTAAAGCTGTAAATTGTTTGAAACGCATAGGTGCAAATGTTTAAGATAGCGTGATGAAATTGCGTGCTGTGAAGTTGATGTGTCCCGCAATTCTCTGATGAGTTTGGGATCGTGCTGATTGTACCTTGTTTTCTTGATCACTGGTTTGAAAACCCCTGATAACTGTCATTAATTATTGCCAAAGAAGATATCAAAGAAACGAATCCCCTGGAAGATGGTCGATACGGGCTGTAGGATCGTCCCCACCGTATCGCCAACCGCAGCTAGGGTGGAACGTTCCACCACAATCACATCATTATTACGCAGCGTCGGATTACTTTCAGCATCAATGCCCGCATTGAGATCAACTTCATATTCCCGACGAGTAACCGTCCCATTGGGGTTCAAGCGTACTAGTTCGATTTCTCCTTTATCCGCTCGGTCATTAAAGCCTCCTGCTGCCAAAATCGCTTGATTGAGAGGCGTATTCGCAGGAAGTTCTAAAGTTCCCGAACGTTTGGTTTCACCGAGAACATTGACGCGAATAGTTTGGGGAGAAAAACTAGCGGATGCGAGGGCTTCGGCTTCAGTCGGATTAACTTTTGTTGCTTTGGGAACAACAACGGTATCTCCTGGTTGCAGGAGAACATCTTCACTGACCTTTCCCTCTTGCAATAATTCCCATAAGTTCGCCGAAAGAATTTTGTCGCCTCCATTGCGAGTGCTGCGCTCCACTCTAATATTGCGAATATCCGAGAGATTGGTAATTCCTCCTGCTGCTTGGATGGCTTGAGTTACAGTTGGTGGTGATCCTGAGTCGCCCCCTGAAACTTGATGAGAGCCAGGACGGGAGACTTCTCCCACAACAGCAACCTCCACTGCTTGAGAGACTGGCGCGATCGCGCTTTGAGAAAGCAACCGCGTTTCTCGGGGATTGTTGTTGCTCACTGTTGGAATGACAATCCGATCTCCATCTCGCAGCGTCACGTCTTGGATAATTTGTCCATCTTCTACCAGTTTCCAGAGGTTCACATTGAGCACATAGGGCTCTCCACGATAAACCCGATGCAGTTTCACTTGTCGAACATTTGCCGATCGCGTAATCCCTCCCGCTTGTTTAATCGCTTCTGTGATGGGAGGAAACTGTTGTCCTCCACCACTACTCAAATCATAAGAGCCAGGACGATTGACTTCTCCCGCGATCGCCACCCGTACTGGTCGCGGTTGCGCCAAGCTAAGAGAAACAATGGGACGCTGTAAAATGGGCGTATAGCGCTGGGTAATCAACTCATTAGCTTGTGGAATGGTTAACCCCTGAACATCAACACTGCCAACAATGGGTAAGTTAATTCTTCCGTCAACCGAAATACGATACTGCCCACTATATTCAGGAATATTAAAAATATTAATGCTAATGCTGTCTCCTGGCCCTAGGGTGTAAGGGGTTTCTTGATAGCGAAAAGGTGCGTCTGAGGTCTCAGCAGGAATAGGTTCCGACTCAGGAGAAGGTTGTTGTAATTGTAAAGGAATTTGTGCTTGGGCTGGTATTGCTGATCCGACATACCCACTAATCAGTGTGGTCAAAGCAACCATTAACCAGCGAGAAGAGACTTGAGGCAAGTCAGGGAGTCGAGTGTCCTGTTTCTGTAGAGCCTGATCATTTTGAGTAATAACCATAAAATTTTTTCCGATCCGTTGTCAGTGATGGACTTGGGGTTAATTTAACTCGTTCGTCTCTGATTCTTCTTCAGAAGCATCACTATTTTTATTGCTTCCGATGAGAGAGCGTTGATAAAACGCAGAGTTAGGATAATAATAGTTTTGATAATATTCCATTAATGGAAAAGCAGGAACGTTTAATAAAGCTAACACAACCCATTAATCAGAGCTTGACGATTTCCACAGTGGGACTTTTACTGATTCTCGGCTTTTTAATCTTAAGAAACGAAGAAGCCTTACTTATTCCTGCTCTATTCACCTTTATTGCAGCCCTAAACCGTTTATCTGGTCAACTGGGAGGATTTGCACAAGTTTTTAGTGGTTTTGCAAACAATTCTGGTAAAATGAGCCGTCTCAATGAGATTCTTGCCAATGAAGATAAGGAATGGACACGACTTGGAGGTAAGCCTTTTCAAGCTTTAGCTGAAAAGATTGAGTTTGACAATGTCAGCTTATGTTATTTCTCGGATCAAGCTCCAGCTTTACAGCATCTGAACTTTGTTATGCCTAGAGGATCAGTAACCGCTCTAGTCGGGAGCTCAGGTGCAGGTAAATCTTCAATTGCTGATTTGTTAACTGGCTTATACGAACCCACAGAAGGGCAAATTAAAATTGATGGAACCTCTTTACAGGTTTACAGTTTGGAAAGTTGGCGCAAAAAGTTAGGAGTGGTCAGTCAAGATACATTTGTTTTTAATGATTCAATTATAGAAAATATTCGTTATGGAAAACCTGAAGCCAGCGAAACAGAAGTGATCTCAGCAGCAAAAGATGCTCAAGCTCATGACTTCATCTTAGCCTTACCCCAGGGGTATGAAACTGTGGTCGGTGAACGGGGTTATCGCCTTTCTGGGGGACAGCGCCAACGGCTGGCGTTAGCACGAGCGATTTTGAAGCAACCAGAAGTTTTGATTTTAGATGAAGCAACCAGTGCTTTAGATAGTCAATCGGAACGTCTGGTACAACAAGCTCTAGCAATGTTTCAGCGCGATCGGACGGTATTAGTGGTAGCACACCGATTATCAACCATCACCGAAGCCGATCAGATCTTAGTTTTAGAGCAGGGAGAAATTATTGAACGGGGAACCCATCAAGAGTTATTAAATCAAGGAGAACAGTATAATCATTATTGGCAGTTGCAGGGGCAAGGAGAGGTTACAGTTAATTAAACCTGTTGCACAGCGCGATCGTGCTCGAATAATGAAAAGGTAAATCTGTCTGATGGCTTGTTGGGTCTTTGCTGACATGAACCTTGATGCTGAAGGCGAGGTCTTCTCGCTCACGTTATGATAAAGAGAGCCTGACAGGAGATTGGGTTATGATATCTTTTCCTATAACTTCTCAAAAACTTCCAATTCTAGAAAACGGCGATCGCGTGACCCGTGACGAATTTGAACGTCGGTATCATCAAATGCGGAATGTGAAAAAAGCCGAATTAGTTGAAGGAATGGTTTATATGCCCTCTCCTGTTAGAGTGACCCGACATGGCAGACCTCACAGTTGGATGATTGGTTGGCTCATCCAATATGAGATTGCTACGCCTAATTTAATGGTTTGTGATAACACAACAGTCAGATTAGACTTTGATAATGAACCGCAACCCGATGCCCTGCTACGTCTGGAGGAATCAGTGGTGGGAAACTCTCGGATTAGTGAAGATGATTATATTGAAGGCGCACCAGAATTAATTGTAGAAATTGCGAGCAGTAGCGCGTCGTATGATTTATACGATAAGTTACAGGTTTACCGTCGCAATGGGGTACGGGAATATTTAGTTTGGTTGATAGAAGACAAAGAATTTCGGTGGAATATTTGGACAGAAGGAACCTATCAGGAACAACAAGCGGATGAGTCGGGCATTTTGAAAAGTCCCTTTTTTCCAGGGTTGTGGCTGGATGTGTCGGCACTGTTGGCAGGAGAGATGCAACAGGTGCTATCCGTGCTCAACTCAGGAATCAGTTCCTCAGAACATAAAGCCTTTGTTGATCAGTTGCGTCAAACTGATTAATTACGAACTTTCGTCAACTGATTCGAGACGAATTGGAAGATAGTCCCAGTTTAAAACCTGATCTGGACGAAATTTATCCTCAATGTTACGCCGAAGCCCGACAACTTGCCTCTCAACGCTCTCAGCTTCCCCTAAATACCTGCGCTGAAAGCGCGATCGCGCCCTTAGAAAAAGTTTTAGATGAACACTGGTTACCGTAACTAAAGTAAAGGTCAATAACAATGGTTGCAGAATCTAAACAAAGACAAAAACAACTCTATGAATCGGATTACTATCTCTGGGTCGTAGAAACGGTTAAGCAGCTGCAAAATCGAGATTTTGAAGCAATTGACTGGGAGAATCTAATTGATGAGGTTTTAGATTTGAGTAAACGAGAGAAACGAAAACTAGAAAGTTTACTCATCAAGTTGTTTGAACATTTGCTCATCTTGCAATACTGGCAATCAGAAAAAGAAAGGAATCGTGGACATTGGGAAAGAGAAATCACCAGCTTTCGACTACAGATTCTGAGACAATTAGAAGATAGTCCGAGCTTGAACAATCATCTGAAAGAAAAGTGGGAAAAATGCTATCAAGATGGTTGTAAATTAGCTTCTAAACATTCTCAACTTTCCCCAAATACCTTTCCCAAACAACCGATCGCGCCCTTAGAAAAAGTTTTAGATGAAAACTGGTTACCGTAAGTTATGCTAAGCTTATATATTTAATTGGGTTAGTCGAAGATCAGGAATTTCGGTGGCAGATTGGGACAGAAGAAATCTATCAGCAATTATTTCCAGATGAATCAGGAATTTTGAAAAGTCCCTTTTTCCGTGGGTTATGGTTGAATGTGTCGGCGTTGTTGGCGGGAGAGATGCAACAGATGCTATCCGTGCTCAACTCAAGAATCAGTTCTTCGGAACATCAAGCCCTGGTTGAGCAGTTCGGTAAAACTCCTTAATTCACAGAAGGAAGTAAATGCTAGATCAAAACGGGTTACACTCAAGTAAAATTCAAAAATCATGGTTGCACAATCTCAACAAGCACAAAAACAACTCTATGAATCGGATTACTATCTCTGGGTGGTAGAAACGGTTAAGCAACTGCAAAATCAGAATTTGGAAGCGATTGATTGGGAGAACTTAATTGAGGAAATATCAGATTTGGGTCGGCGTGAAAAAAAGAAACTGAAAAGTCTCCTCAGAAATTTATGGGAACATTTGTTGAAATTTAAATACTGGCAGAGTGAATGGGAGAGAAATCAATCTCATTGGAAAGGTGAAATTCGCAATTTTCGGAAACAGATTCGAGATGAATTAGAAGATAGCCCGAGCCTCAAAAATTATTTGCATGATATTTCAGTACAATGCTACGAAGATGCTAAAGAAATCGTCAGCGATAAGTCCCAACTTCCGTTAGAGCATTTTCCTGAAAGCGCGATCGCGCCCTTAGAAAAAGTTTTAGATGAAAACTGGTTACCGTAAAGGAAAATTAAAGATATGGTTGCACAATCTCAAAAAGCACAAAAACAACCACTTCTCACCAACTTCCTATCATAGACAACGGCGATCGCGCTGATGAAAACGGGTTGTCCTAAAATAAAATCAAAAACAGGGAAAAGTAAATCGTAAAAATTTGGATTGAATCATGGAACACCACTATATCTCGCTCGGTGCTGGCTGTGATACGGCTATGATTCTAAATAAACTGGGACTACGAAAAAAGGCTTATCCATTTGATTGGTTATGGAATTTAGATGCTGGACTAACTGCTGTCAATGACATCATTAAATATAATTTTATGAATGTATCTTCTGAGGATGCCTACTGTCGATCTAGTCATTACAGGCTGCCTCACCCAGTGGTGGTCTATAAAAACTTCCCTGAAATTATTCATATGCATTCCAATCCCATGGAAGATCGCCAAGAACATGAAAAGTTATTGCGTAGAATAGAGCGGTTTCAAACACTGATTAAGTCTAATCATAAATTACATTTTATTTACTATAAAAATTATAATGAAGAGCATCAGAAAGATCATTCAGTTACTGTTCAAGATACATTACTCAAAATGCTGAATCAAGCGGATAAATTCTTAGATATTATCTCCAATTTCCAAAGAAAAAGCACTAGTCAAGTTACTCTATTATTGATTTTACAAACTAATATCGAGGAAAAAGAGTGTGCAATTCAATTGTTAAATAAGACAAAAATAGAAGATAAGAGGATTAAAGTCGGATTTACTTTATCACGATCTGACAAAGAACCACAACGTTATAGGCAGTGGGAAAAGCAATGGTTTCAAAATATTATTCGTCAAACAGAAATGCCGATACATATCATACTACAGTGCTATTGGATAATGGCTTTAAAGTGGAAAGAAAGGGTGGTACGAGTAATGAAACAAAAAGTCAAAAAAGTCATCGGTAAATATAGCATTTCTCAGTAATTGTTTATTTCTGAACTCTATTCAAAAAAAGGTTCTTTATAGATAGATATGCAAACACTAAAATCTTATATCCCAACCATCATTAAAAACAAATTGCATAAGGCTGGATTGACAAAGGGGATCTTGAAGGACAAGGGTGAAGAATATACTGCAGACCAAAAAGTTATTTTAGAAGCTAAACATTCTTTAGAAAAGCCTCCTTCTGTTTTATTTTTTACCACTCATAAATGTGCTTCCAGTTTTATCTCTCCTTTATTTAGAGCAATTACTAGAAATAGTAATTATAACTTAAAAGATTATGCAGGAGCAATTTGGCAATTAGGAGATAATATTGATCTGGATCAAGAAAAACCAAACTTCTTGGGCAATTTTTTACAAGATACTGGCGACCGTCTATTTTTTAGAAGGGGTGAAATTTATGCCCCTTTAAGAGTTCCAGTTGATTTTCCGGAAAGACATCACTTCAAGCATATTTTCTTTTTACGAGATCCGAGAGATGTTTTAGTAAGTGCTTATTATTCGTTCGGCTTTACTCATGCTTGGCCAAAAAACTCTAAGGCAAGGGAAAGATATCGAATTAAAAGAGAAGCCATACAACAACAAACCATAGATGATTATGTAATCAGTGAAGCGAAGAATTGGCTAACTCGGTATTCAAAATATCAAGAACTACTTGAAACCTCTGATTCATATGTGTATCTTAAGTATGATGATTTTCAAAGTGATACCGTTGGCTTCATTCAAACAATAACAAACTATCTGGATATTTCTCTTCCTTCAGAAGAAATAGAGCAGTTAGCATCCAAGGCTTCTCCTATTCAATCCACTAAGGATGAAACAAAGCATAAACGTTCAGGAAAGAGTAAGCAGTATTTAGAGGAATTAAAACCAGATACTGTAAGAGCTTTGAATGAAAAATTCTCTGATATGTTATGTTATTGGAATTTCAGCTGTTAGGATTTTTAACTAATGCAAATAATTAAATCATATATCCCAAAGATTTTAAAAATAAAATCAAATCTGCTTTTAAGCATCAAAATAAACCACAACAATTTACGATCTATCCTGATGATACTTTCTTGGTATCATATCCAAAATCAGGAAATACTTGGGTTCGTTATCTAATTGGCAATTATATTAGTAATAACCAATGTAATTTAACAAATCATAATTTGTTAGTTCCTGATATTCATACCCAGAAAAATTGGGATAAAATTAAACGTCCTAGATGTATAAAAAGTCATAAACCTTTTACTAACCAATACAAGAAAGTTATTTATTTAGTCAGAGATGGGAGAAGTGTTGCTGTTTCATACTATTTTCATTGTTTAAAATTCAACCAAATATCTCAAAATATGAGTTTCCAAGAATATTTGGAGAGATTTAATGATGGTAGTCTTGATAGTTACTCTACATGGAGCAATCATGTATTCTCTTGGCTCGATAATGCTCCCGAAGATTTTTTGCTAGTACGATATGAAGACTTGAAGGCAGATACATCTCAGGAATTTTCCAGAATCCTCAGTTTTATGAAATTCCCGCTCCAAGAAGAAAAGCTCAAACAAGCGATTGAAGCATCAAGAATGACAAATATGAAAAAAGTTTGGAATCCAGAAAATTATAGTAACTTAGCAGAATATAATCCTCATTTAGCAGAGGCTTTATCAAAATCAAGTAAAGATATTTCTTTTGTTCGTCAAGGAAAAGTTAGTGAATGGAAAAAGTTTTTTGATTCTGCTACTATGGAGCAATTTAAAAAGCTTCATGGAGAAGCACTCAAAAGACTGAACTATATTTAATACGTAAAGCAGATGGATAAAGACAAAAATTTTATTGTTTCTTGCGTAGGTGCTTACGCTGATTCTGGAATTGGGACAGGCGGTTTCGTTTGTGTTAAAAATAAGGAAGCTCTCGTTATAGATAAAATGGATTGTACTGGACTTTACCAGAATTACTCCATGTTGTACCGTTTTGTACGCTCTAAGCAAGCGATAGTTGGGTATAATGATCAAGGCTTGAAATTTTATCTCAAACTACCTGAAACAGTAGATGTTCACGATATTCTAATCGAAAACAATACCATTGTATGTGTTGCTACTGGAAGTAACGAAGTTTTATGGTTTGATTCCCATGGTCAATTTTTAAAGAAATGGAAAGCAGAAGGTGAAGGAGATGCTTGGCATCTTAATTGTCTCCTTCCAGTGGAAGGCGATTTGTATCTTTCCGCCTTTGGAGAATTTCAAAGTCATCGGGGATGGTTAGGTCAATCTAATCAAACAGGTTTTATTATGAACTTGAAATCGGGTCAGAAGGTCATGACTGGACTTTCTGGGCCACATACTCCTAGATTTATTGATAATCGTTGGGTAATTTGTGATTCCCACAGGAAATCATTAGTAGTTCAAACAGAATGCAACGAAAAAAAGATAATTCAACTTCAGGGATTTACTAGAGGCTTAACTTATGATGAGAATTATATCTATGTTGGAGAAAGTGCCAATCGTAAAACCGCTAAGAAAGACGAATATTCTTATATAACAGTTATTGATAAAGTGAGTTTGGAAATTGTTGAACGTATTGGAATACCATTTCCCGAAATTTATGACATAGTTTTAATCTCTGACGAAATGGCTAAGAATATATTTTCCAATCCAGACAATTTTCTTCTTGAAAAAGAAACAGAGCGAATAAAAATCTTAGAAAATCAAGTCGAACGAGGCATTGAAGAGAATAGGAAACTCCGAAATAAGCTATCCCAGTTAAGTCTAATTAATCGTTTGAAAAAGAAACTGAAACAAATTTTACTCAAAGAAGCATAACAATCAATTGTATCAAATCATTTAATTTCAAAAAATATGAAGGATTCTTTACTTAGCTGGGAAGAAGCAGTTACTTGGTTAAAAAATCACCCAGACAAACAACAACTTGTTAAATTTTGCTATTATGACGATCCGATCGAAGAAGCAGCAGAACGCTTTTACAAAAGCCAAGAATGGGAAGCTCTTCAACAAAAAATTTCTCCGTATTTACCCAGTAAAGTTTTAGATTTGGGAGCAGGTCGAGGAATATCTAGCTATGCTTTTGCAAGGATAGGATGTCAAGTTACAGCACTGGAACCTGACCCCAGTCCAATTGTTGGATATCAAGCAATTGAATCTCTAATTGCGAAAACTGGCTTATCAATTGAACTAGCGACTGAATATGCTGAAACTTTACCTTTTCCAGATAATAGCTTTGATATTGTTTATGGTCGGGCTGTTCTCCATCACGCCCAAAACCTCAAAGAATTTTGTCAGGAAGCTGCGAGAGTTCTCAAGCCAGGGGGGATATTTTTTGCAACGCGAGAGCACGTTATATCTAAAAAAGAAGACCTCCAAACATTTCTTGATAATCACCCTCTACATCATCTCTATGGTGGAGAATATGCTTATTTACTCCAAGAGTATCAAGAGGCAATTAGAGCAGCCAATTTAAAATTAAAAACATCAATTGGCCCATTTGAGAGTGAGATCAACTATTTTCCTAAAACTAGAGAACAATTGAAAGATGAAATCGTTTCTATATTAGCTCGTCGTTTTGGAAAAAAACTAGCTATAGTACTCAGTTCTAATTTACAAATTCAAAAATTAGTTACCCAAAGTTTGTCACGAAAATCTCAAACTCCAGGTCGTCATTATTCTTTTTTAGCATTTAAATGATTTCAGAAGAAAGAGCAATCCTCATAACTGGTGTTGCAGGATTTCTCGGAAGGTACGTCGCCCGATACTTTTCTGAACAAGGGTGGTCAGTGCTGGGAATTGATAATTCCCCGCCAGAAAATGCCCCTATTGATAACTTAACTGCTTATCATCGCCTCCAACTGCCAAGCCCTGAATTACTTTCTATTTTGAAAGAGAACCCTCCTCAAGTTTGTATTCATTGTGCTGGACGGGCTTCAGTCTCACTTTCAGTCACTGAACCAGCTGCTGACTTCCATGGGAACACAACTTTAACTTTTGAAGTTCTCAACGCCTTACGTCAAATCTCCCCAGAATGCCGATTTATTTTTCTCTCTAGTGCCGCTGTTTATGGGAATCCAGAATCATTGCCAGTTACAGAAGAACAATCTCCTGCACCCATTTCTCCCTATGGCTTTCATAAATGGCATTCCGAACAATTGTGTTTAGAATTTACCAAAATTTATGGCTTGCCTACTGCCAGCGTGCGAATTTTTTCCGCTTATGGTCCAGGGCTACGCCGTCAAGTTATTTGGGATATTTGTCGGAAAGCCATTACTCAGGACAGTATTAAACTCAAAGGAACAGGAGAAGAAAGCCGAGATTTTATTCATGCCTTAGATATTGCCAAAGCCCTCATGACCATTGCGACTGCTGCTCCTACAACAGGAGAAGTATATAATCTCAGCAGTGGTCGAGAAGTCACAATTGCAGAACTGGCTCAACTTGTGCGAGATGTCTTAGAATGCGATAAGCCAATAGAATTTGATGGAATTGTTCCTATGGGAACACCTTTGAACTGGCAAGCAGATATTGCGAAACTTAAAGCCTTGAATTTTTCCCCTTCTGTTTCCTTAGAAGACGGGATAAAAACATTTGCAACGTGGTGTAAAGCGGAATTAATTGGAGTATGACGAGAAAACAACGCCTTGCGATCAATGTGCTTGGAAATCGCAACTGGATTGGGGGAATTCAATATACTAAAAATTTAGTCTTAGCATTGGCTCATTTACCGAGCGAAGTCCGTAATCAATATGAAATATTCTTAATTGGAAATAAATCAGAAATCAATACTCTTAAAGAGCTAGAACCTTATGTTGATAAGATTTTCTTTCGAGAAACTGATTTTAAAGCAGCCACATTACTAAACCGATTATTTTGGAAGATTTTAAAGATTTTTAATAATCAAAATAATCCTCAATTAGATAGTTTTTTGAATCAACAAGAAATTGATTTTATTTATCCTTATTTTTCTAAAGACACCCAAGGAAAAGCATATAATTCAGCAACTTGGATTTATGACTTTCAACACAAATATTTACCTGATTTTTTCAGTAATGCTGAAATTCAGCGACGTGATGAAAATTTTAAAAAGATAGCTGAATATTCAAATAAAGTAGTATTTAGTAGCCAAACGGCAAAGAAAGATTTTGATAATTTTTTTCCAAATAGTAAAGCCAAAACTGAAGTCTTATCCTTTAAAACTGTCCCTTTCCAAAATTGGTATGAACTAGAGCCCAAAAAAGTTCAAGAGAAGTATCATCTGCCTCAGAAATTTTTCTTGATTAGTAACCAATTTTGGCAGCACAAAAATCACTTGGTTGTACTAGAGGCGATGAAGTTTCTAAAACTGCACTCAATAGAACCAATTATTGTTTGTACTGGACACGTCAATGATTATAGAAAGCCTGAATATATTGATCAAATTCTAGAACTAATTCATTGTTCAGGATTAGCACATCAAGTTTATTTATTAGGTTTAATTCCAAGACTCGATCAAATCCAATTGATGAGGCGATCATTAGCAGTTATTCAACCTTCCTTGTTTGAAGGGTGGAGTACTGTGATTGAAGATGCCCGTTGTCTGGGAAAACCTATCATTATGTCTGATTTAGAAGTGAATTTAGAGCAGAATCCCCCTAATCATAAAGTTTTTGAACGAAATTCTCCAGACAAATTAGCTCCCATTCTTGCTGATTGGTGGGACAAACTCAAACCTGGTCCCGACTATGAACAGGAAAAGAGAGCCAAAGAAAATAACCTAGTAGAAGTCCAAAATTTTGCTTATCGTTTTTTAGAGATTGCTCAATAAGGTTGGTTTATCCTAATGAATGGTTTGAAAGAATATCCAAAAATTTCGGTTATTATTCCTTCTTATAACCAAGGAAAATTTCTTGAAAGAACAATTCTATCTGTGATTGGTCAGCACTATCCTCAACTCGAATTATTAGTGCTAGATGGTGGCAGCACAGATAATACAATAGAAGTAATCAAGCAGTATTCTCAGTACATTTCTTATTGGCATTCTCAAAGAGATAAAGGGCAAGCGAACGCAATTAACCAAGGTGTTAAATTGAGTTCTGGTGAAATTATTTGTTGGCTGAATTCTGATGATATGTATTTGCCAGGAACACTGCTTGAGGTGGGAGAGCGATTGAAAAACCGTACTCAAGAAAATGTTTTGATCTATGGCTCTGCTTTAATAATGAAAGAAGATAATGATGGTAAAGCCACTAGTGGTAGTTCTTATATTACACATCCCCTCAAAGATTTATCTGAATTAACTTACCGAGATCCGATTATTCAACCCTCTTCATTTTGGACTCGCTGTTTATGGGATGCCGCTGGTCCATTGAATGAAGAGTATAACTATGTTTTAGACTGGGATTGGTATATCAGAGCTTCTCAACAGGGTTATTTCGAGTGTGTTCCTAGCTTTTTTTCAATTTATCGTTTCCATCCTGAACATAAAACCAGTAGTGGTGGTAGGAAAAGAAAGGAAGAAATGTTAAAAATTATTCAAAATTATTCCTCATCTTATTGGCGTGATCTGTGCGATTTTTATCAAAAAGATTATGCAAGCCTTAAAAAGAGAGTGAATTTATATAACACCCTAAAAACCAAACCCATCCTTAACCGACTTTTTAGGAAAGATTATTTATTAAAACTTTTCTTTCCTCGAATCGCTTCTAAACTAGAAAAGCCGAGTCATTTCTGGAGAATTAATTCCATGTTTTAACTTGGAGTGATTTGAGATGCTAGTAAATTGTGGAAATCACTTTTGTACTGAGATCAGTAATGGGAAAACCTAGTTCTAAATAATTGCTAGTCCTTCAAAAAACACATAAATTTAAACTGTAAAAATGATTAGTGCCTAAATCCTATGAAGCTCGCTCACATTATTAATCCTGTTAACTTTACCAAAGGTTCAGAGCATGAAAGAGCTCAGTTAATTACTTTAGAATCTCTATACCGAGCACAAGATTATGCTTCTAAACGGGGTGTAGAAGTACGTCTTTTATCTGCTCAGTTCCCCGAAGATAGAAAAGTTGTACCAGATTGGATGGAGGCAACAAGAGATTTGAAAACATCTTCTCTTGATTATCCTGAATTTTTAGATAAGCGTAAACTACCTTTAATCTCTGATATTATCGAGCGAGGAATTGAATCTATAAAAGATGAAGAAGCTCTAATTTACTCAAATATAGATATTGCGCTGCAACCGTATTTTTATGTGCGAGTTGCTGAAAAATTAAAGGAAGGAAATAATGCGCTATCAATTACCCGTCGGACGATCCCTGAAAACTTAACTTCTCTTGAAGAAATGTATGCTCAAGTCGGATCCAAGCATCCTGGAGACGATTGTTTTGTCTTTGCTTATAACAGTTTTGATAAACTAAATCTCAAACCAGTATTTGTGGGAGCTGCTTGGTTTGATAGAATTTTGCTTTTGAATTGTGCAGCTTTTTGTCATCCTTTTGAAAAAATTAGAGATGAACAATTAACCTTTCATTTGGGCGATGACCGGAGTTGGTTTAACGAAAAAACGCGGACTGTCGCCAGCTCTAACAAGGATTATTTGATTGAACTAATCTCAGAAATTGAGGCGGAACAAGGATACTGCCCTAATAATTCGACACTATGGCCTCATGTCATGTCAATTTATGACAAACTTGGATTTGTCGTGGAACGCAATCATCAAAGTTTTTTTACTAGAGTCAATCAAAAAATTAAAAGAACTTTCTCTCGCTCTAAATAGTTTTGTAGGCTGTAGAAATTAAATTGGAGTCAGTTAATGAAAATTTTTGGTATTGGGATGTTCAAAACTGGGACAACTACTCTAGGTCGGGCTCTCAGTAATTTGGGATTTAGTGTGTTTAATGGTCCTTGGATAACAGAGGGTGAAATTTATAACAATGCTTGGAATCCAAATCTTCATCACTTTGAAAAGTATAAAAAATCAATTATAGAAAAAGTCGAAGCATACGATGCTTTTGCTGATTATCCTTTCATGTATATTTATCCCCTACTCGATCAATGGTTTCCTGGCTCCTTATTTATTTATACTGAGCGAAATCCTTATGAAGTTGCTCATAGTGACCGAGCGATGTGGTTAAGAAATGGAGAACCCCTTTTCAAGATTCCCCCCACCAGAAGATTTGTTGAGCGCTACAATCAACATCGCCAAGAGGTATTAAGCTATTTTGAAGGACGCGAGGATTTTCTTCGGGTGAACTGGGGGGCAAGTGATGGGTGGGAAAAACTATGTGGCTTTCTTGACTGTCCTGTTCCCAATACTCCATTTCCTCATAGAAATTCCGGAAGCTATCAGATCAAGAATAACTTAAAACTAATGGTAAGTGACATCGTAGTCAGTTTAGATCGATGGAAATCCCCTTAAACCTCTTAGACAATACAAACCGATCTAATTTCTTCTGTTATACTCAAAAACAACCAAGAAGAAACCTTCTTATTTTTTAGGCATCAATCACTTTAGTTATGGCTTTGTATCTTGAACAATTCCAGAAGCATCATGATTTCCCAAAACAGGATGCAGTTTGGCAAGACTATATAATTTGCTATACCCCTCGCTCTGGAAGTCATCTTCTCGGACATACTCTAAAACAGACCAATGTACTTGGCTTCCCCCTAGAGTATTTTAATCCAGTTAATCTTCCTGAATGGCAAAAAAGATTTGGAACTGAGGGAATTCTTGACACCTATCGAGAGATTCAGCGTCATCGAACTAGCCCTAACGGATGCTTTGGGTGTAAGTTAAGCTATCGTCAATTTAAAAAAATTATGCAAAGGCATAAATTTGAAGATTTTTTTTCTTCAAATTGCAAATTTATTTTTGTACGTCGAAGAGACTTAATTGCTCAAGCTGTTTCTTTAGCGAAAATGTGGACAACTGGTTCAGCTATTTCCTCAGTTAATCCAACTCAGGAGCCGATTTATAATCGTCAATTAATTGAAAAAGCCTGCGAATTAATTGCTAGAGAAAATGCTTGCTGGGAAATTCTGTTTGCTAGGAGAAGATGCCAGTATATAGAAGTTTATTATGAAGACTTTGCTAAAGATTTGAATTTAACTGTTTCTGATGTCACATCTTTTTTGAATATTGAAATACCTAGAGACTTTAAAGTGAGCGCCTCTTCACTTCCTGAAAAACAAAGAGATAAAATTAATCAGATATGGAAAGAAAAATTTTTTAATGAAATTGACAATAGTGGCTATGAAACAGAAATTAATTGGTTAGAACAAAAAGAATCTGCTCAACGAGAGCCATCACTGAGAGAAATATTAGGCTTTTTGGTCAAAAAAACCAAAAGAAAACTACCATTTATATAATGATTAATTGACTTTGTTTTGAAGAAAAAGATTGGGAAACGGTTATTACATAAATAAGCCATTGATGGCTTCAAAAAAGAAAATCTCTTTAGCCCTTGTCAAAAAAAGGATGCTTAGATGAAACTTTTTTATTTTCAGTGTAAAGAACCTAACTTTGGCGATGACTTAAACCCTTGGCTGTGGTCACAATTGTTTCCACTACCAATTGAGAATTACTTTGATAGCAACACTTTGCTGGTAGGAATTGGCTCTATCTTAAGTTCTAGAGTTCCTGAAGAACCTAAAAAAGTGGTGTTTGGTAGTGGTTATGCCACGGGATCGCTACCAGTTATTGATGATCGCTGGCGTTTTTTTTGTGTTCGAGGTTTACTGACTGCTAAAAAATTAGAGTTGTCAGAGGATCTAGCAATTGGAGATAGTGCTACACTCTTACGATTATTATTTGATCCTGCTCCTGAACACCTACATCATGCAGCTTTTATGCCTCATCATATAACAATTAGGTATGAAGAAACTTGGAAAGATGTCTGCCAATCAATTTCTATTGAGTTGATTGATCCCCGCTCTGAAATTGAAACTATTATTCAGAAAATTCGCAGTAGCCGTGTAGTGATTACAGAGTCTCTTCATGGAGCAATTGTTGCCGATGCTTTTCGGGTTCCTTGGATTCCAGTACGAACTAGAGCGCATATCAACCACTTTAAATGGCAAGATTGGTCAACTACAGTAGGAATTGAGCATGAATTTGAATGGTTACCGCAAACTCAATATTTTGGAGGAGGTCGATTAGGTCGATTGAAAAGAACTGTACACCCGATTGTTTTGCAAAATCGTCTGCGCTGGCTTGCTCGTTTTGGTCAAAGGAGATTAAGTACAAATCGTATATTTCAGGATTCTTTCAAACGATTGACTGATAAGTTTGATGAGTTAATTGAAGCAGGGAGTCAACCTACTTAATAATTACACATTATTCCTTGATTTTGTAAGATACATTAGCCTGATTTGTACACCTAAGAAATGAATAGAAAAGCATTTGCTCATCAATTTCCAAAAATTTCATTTGGAATAATTATTCTAAATGGAGAACCATTTACTCGTTACTGTATTCGTGCTCTTTATCCTCATGCCCACGAAATTCTTATTGTTGAAGGATCTGTAGAGAAAGCTAGACCTTTTGCCACAGCAAACGGACATTCCACAGATTCTACAAGACAAACCATTGATTTCCTTAAAGCTAATGAAGATCCAGAAAATAAAATCAAAGTGATTTCACAGGAAGGATTTTGGCCAGATCAGAATGATATGTGTCAAGCCTATGCTGAAGTGGCTACTGGCGATTACTTATGGCAAGTTGATAGTGATGAATTTTACTTATCGGAGGATATCGAAAAAATACGAACTTGGTTAGCAAAGAACCCAACAATTGATGGAGCAAGTTTTCGCTGGCGGATCTTTTGGGGAAATGAAAAATACATCACTGATGGCTGGTTCTTGAGACAAGGAGGAGGTGATGTTAATCGTCTTTTTCGCTGGGGAAAAGGCTTTCAATATGATAAGCATCATCAAGGTCCAATAGTAATAAATTCCGAAGGCAGGATTGTTAATGAAGGTAATTGGCTTTCTGCTGATGCTTTAGCTCGGGAGGGGATTTACCTATATCATCTTTCTCTAGTGTTTCCCAGTCAAGTCCTCAAGAAAACACAGGGTTATGCTACAGGCATGGTTCCTAATGTAGATAACTCAAAAGCCTATGATTGGGCTCAAAAAAATTGGCTTTTATTAGAAAATCCATTTAGAACACACAATCGGTATCAATTTATTGCTTGGTTGGAGCGTTATGAAGGTTCGCTTCCGCAAGCAGTGATTGATATGTTCAATGATATTCGATCAGGTAAAGTGGCGTGTGAATTGCGAGAGATGGAAGATGCTATTCGGATTGAACGATCGCGCTATTACCGCCTAAAACGATCGTTTCTACGCTTTGCTGGAGACTTTATACATCGTCACCCCAACAGTAAGTTAGCTTTTTTATTATTGCAAATCTCTGAAAAATGGGTAAATGAAGGCATTGCTGATGTTATGAAAAGTAGTATTGGGAAAATAAAAAACCTTGTCTTTAGATCCCAAGCGCAATCATCGCACTCTCAGAATCACTAAAGCCAATTAATGGTGTCAGACTAGGATGGCTAATCGAGCCTAAAGCTCGAAAGGTAGAAGTTTATCGTCAAGGACAAGTAGTGGAGATCCTAGAAAACCCGAAATCGATTAGTGGATGCGATTGGCTAACAATTTCAAGAACATCAAAGATTTGTGCAACAATTCAACGAGATTGAACGTCTGTGCGTCAGTCCCACCTCGAGCGCGTTAGCGGACTAGGGAAGGAAAGCACGGTGATGACGACTTGCATCGAGCTTGCGAGATGTATGAGGAATTGCCAAACTCTGCTATGATATTCGTGCGAGGCATAACGTAAAGTACCCGCTAGTCCGTAGAGATGACTACCCGTAGCATAAAAGCAACTGGGCAACTGGTCGGCAATAGTCTAACCTCAAACGATACAGTTAACGGCAGTATCCGATTACCAGAAATCGTAAGATTAAGATAGTAATTTCGAGTTTGCTTAATTATCTGGCTAAATCCAATATATTAGCCACGGTGTTAGGAACTAGCATCGTTAGACGTGGATGGTAGAACCTCTATCCAGTAGAGCCATCGGACTCGAAAAGGTAAGTTTACCGTGCGAAGCGTCAGAAGCGTTACATTCGTGAGATTAGTTATTTGGAAACGCTAATCTCAGCAAAGCGGATTAGCGTAGTTCATGATGACTTCAGCATCCCCTCAAAGCCAATGCCTTACCTTTGAGGAATTTGTTCCATGGAAACCAGAGACTCGAAAGTATCCCCGAATATTGGATTGTTGATTATCTCGGTTTAGGGGGGAGAAGATTGATTGGTAACACCAAACCGCCCACAATCTCTATCTATGAACTAATTGACGGAGAATATCAAGTGCGTCAATTCCGAGACGAAGATCTGATTACTTCCTCAACTTTTCCCGAATTCAACCTGAGTGCTAACCAAATTTTCCAAGCAGGGGAAACCCAATGGATTTTTTATTGAACAGTTGCGAGAGAGAGACATCCCTTAAACTATGAAAATTTTATTGATTAATTCTGCCGATATTAAAGGGGGAGCAGCAAAAGTCGGCTATCATTTAGGGCAAGGATTGCGCGATCGCGCTCATGAGGTAACTTATTTAGTCGGAAAGAAATTTTCTGAAGAAGAATGGATTCAAGCAATTCCTAAGCGCAGTCCAGGGAAGACAAAAAAATTATCACAGCGAGTGATTCATCGTTTGGGAGTTAATAATCTTGGTTTAACCCATGGGTTTCCTTTTCAACTGACTCAATCTTTCATCGAGCAATTTGATCTAATCCACATTCATGATTTACCCGGTTTTAATTTAGTAGGTTTTCCTTGGTTAACTCGCCTCAAACCAACCGTTTGGACCCTTCATACTTTGAATCCTTTTACTGGCAACTGCTTATATCCTTATGATTGCGATCGCTGGCAAAGCAGTTGTGGTCAGTGCCCCCAGTTTGGTCAGTGGCCCCTAACGTGGTTACATCGTGATGCTTCAGGATTAAATTTATTTGCTAAACGCTGGATCTATCGCTTAAGCGACTTACAAATTATTTGCGTCTCCGAGTGGTTAAGCATTCAGGCAAAACAAAGTATTTTGCAACAAAGTTCGATTCAAACCATCCTGAATCCAGTTGATACTAATTTATACCGTCCGCTTCCTGATCAAGCTGAATTACGGAAAAAACTGAAGATTCCCCAACAAGCACATATCCTTCTGTTTTCAGTAGCCAGCAAAACTATTGATACTCGCAAAGGGCTAGATATTATTCTGGAGGCTTTACCGAAGCTGGAGACAGCTAATTTGTTTTTAATTCCCCTCGGGATTACCGACCAAAGTGATGAAATTGAAGCGAAACTTGCGCCCTATAATCACCTTCCGTTTCAATCGGTTGCTGATCCCCATGAACTTAATCAATTGCTTAATGTCGCGGACTTGATTTGGCATCCTAGTCGTGCGGATACTTCTTCCTTGGTGATTTTAGAAGCCTTTGCTGCAGCAGTTCCCGCCATTGCGGCTCAAGTGGGGGGAGTTACGGAAATTGTGACTCATGGTGAAACTGGCTATTTGATTTCCCCTAATGATCCTGACACCTTAGCGCAACAAACTGATGACTTTTTTGCTCTCCCCTTAGAAAAAAGACTCAAAATGAAAGAAGCAGCGCGCGATCGCGCAGAGACTCGCTTTAGTTTGGAACGATTTCTCGATGAACATGAATCTCTTTATCAGCAAATCTTATCTAAGAATTAACTTAACTATAAGTAAACCGAGCGCGATCGCGCCCTTGGATCAAATCTTAGATGAAAATTGGCTACCGTAAATCAAAAACGAGTGGAAAAATTACTCAACCCCCTGAGGCTGAATCCTACTGCTATTGTTCCTCCTTGGGAATGGATCAACTGGCAACCCATTTCTTTACAGCGCGATCGCGCCATTTGGCAAAACTATCTCAATAGCAACAGTTGGCTATCTCAGTTAGAGAATAAAACCTTTCCCAACTGTAAAGTTGTCATTGATCTGGACGAAACACTGCTTCTTAATAGTTACAGTTCTCCAGAAATTTGGGAAATCGGTCAAGGCTATCAAGATCCTGAAATTTATCCTGCTTATCAATATTCCCAGATGAGAAAAACCTGGCGAGGTCGCTTGAAACGACTCCGAGGTCGCACCCACTATGACACAGCCAATCAAAAGGCTTATCCTTTTTTGCAGAATCCTCGTCATATTGTCATGTTTCGACCAGGAATGCTTGCAGGGTTAGCATGGCTAGGTGAGCGAGGAATTGACTTAATTTTAGTAACCGCCAGCGCCCGAAAACGAGTGCATTATCTGCTCAAACGGTTTCCTCTCTTAACAGAGGTATTTGGCAATCGGATTATTTCGGCTCAGGACATGGTGGAATATTATCTGCATCAGGCTCCCTCAGCAAATCAAATTAAAGATCATATCTCCCGTGAGGCGTTTGAGAAGCGACCGTTCTCTCTAGCCATAAAAACCCCTGATCTAGTTAACCAAATCTTAGGAAATGGTGGTTATGATTGGATTGTTGATGACTCAGCAGTTTTAGCTGAAACAGTAAGGGAGACTCCTTTGCGCGATCGCCTGCTGTGGGTGCGGTCTGATTTACCTGTTAGCAATTATGGAATGCAAATTCTTACTACCTTAGTTGCTAAACTCATGAAAGAACAAAAACAGCCGTCTCCAAGCCAAGATTTCAAGCCCTTAGAGCCCAATTCTCAAGTGAAGGAAATCCTATCCTATGAAGACAACCCATGGGTTCGCTTAGAAGATCCTTATTACTGGCCCCTTTGTCACAGGGGCGATCAACTTTCGGCAGTTTTAATTGAGCAGTAGTTTCTCATTAGGAGGTTAATCACTCATGGCGGACAGTGTTGCTATTATCGTTATGAATCGCGATCGCCCAGATATCACTGACCAAGTGGTCGAGCAAGTGCAAAAAATGGGTGAGGGTTTAGAAACATCTTTGTTTGTGGTGGAGGCGGGGAGTTGTCCCGAAAACCGATCGCGCTATGCGACTCATTACTTCCGCGATCCCAACTATAAAGGACGATATTATGCCTTCAATCAAGGCTTGAAATTTGCCCATAAAGAAAAGCCAGCTTATGACTACTATTGGTTTGTAGTCAACGACATTATTTTTCCTGAAGGACAAGACACCTTAAAATTACTTTGGGAAGCAATGCAAGAAGACCCAAACATGGCAGCGATCGGCCCTGGGGAACCCGAAGCCAAAGACTATAAAGGCTGTCACCCGAAACCAGGAAGACGATGGCATAAAGTTTCTACCATTCACGGACTCGCCATGTTAGTGCGGGGAAGGGCATATCGTGAGGTAGGTTACTGTAGCCCCAAGTTTCATTATGCCCAAGGGGCAAGTACCGAATTTGCTTACAAAATGTATAAAGCAGGCTGGTTTTTAGCCTATTCCGATATTGCCCATCTCTATCATGACCAAAGTGGAAGCACTTATGGGGTAGTTACAAAAATTTCCCGTCACGAGTACAACCGTCGCGCCCGTGATTTTGCCTCTAAGTATTTCCGTAAACATTACGGAGAGAACTGGGATCAATACTTTAGTTCCTTCCTTCCTGAAGATGTAGAAGATAATACCTTTCCTTGGCAGCGTGAGGTTTGGGAAAAGAAAATGAAGCGCAATTGGAAAGAATTCTATCCTTGGTTCTGGAAAACAGGGAGTCGCATTAAAAACTTGTTACGGGCAGTTGGCATTCTCAAATCTACTGCAAGTCCTTCATAAATTACATGGATTCGTTATGTCTCTTGGTTCTCTCTACTTAAAATTTAAACAGAAATACGGTCACGGCTTAGAAGTGGCTCATTATCGCGATCGCGTTCGCCCGAAAATTCTGCAAACCCCCCCCATTACCAACACCACTGACACAACCTGCGAAATTCACGTTCTAACATCCGCCAATGACTGGCTTAATTTAATCTGGGGGCTTAAGTCTCTTTACTACTATACAGGACGGAATTATGCCCTTTGCATTCATGGCGATACCAGTTTAACGGAAGAACAGGAAGCGATTTTTAGGGAACATTTTCCCAATGCAAGGGTTATTCCCCGCGCAGAAGCAGACGAAGCAATGTTTGAATTCCTGAAACCTTATCCACGGTGTTTAGAGTTTCGGAAAAATAATCATCTCTCTCCCAAAGTGTTTGATTTTACTGCTTACCTCAGCAGCGATCGAATGTTTCTATTTGATAGCGATATCCTCTTTTTTAGCGAACCGAAAGAATTACTCAATCGTTTAGAAAATCCGAATTATGAGAAAAATTCGGTTAATGCTGATGTGGGAACTGCTTATACGATTGACCCTGAAGTTGTAAAAGAGAAAATGGGCTTTGAGGTAATCCCTCGCTTTAACTCAGGGTTAGGGGTGATTCATAAAACATCAATGGATCTTGACTGGATTGAGGAATTTCTCAGTTTGCCTGATATTGTCGGTCATTTTTGGCGCATTGAACAAACTTTATATGCTTTGTGTAGTTCTCGATTTGGCGTGGAATTACTCCCCAGTGAATATGATGTTCATTTAGAAGAGGGAATTAATGGTTCACCCTCGCGTCATTATGTCGGGGCAATTCGACATCAACTATATGGGGAAGGAATTAAGCAATTAGTGAAACAAGGGTTTTTAAAGGCTTGATCGGAATCCAACCATGAAAACAACCATTTCTGATGTTAGGAGGAGCAACCCCTGATCAATTACAAGCAGTTAGAGAAGTGATTAATCAATATTTACCTACAGCAAAGGAAGATTTAGAGAGCCTAATTACGCTAGGAAAACTCGAAAGAGAGTAAAACGCTAAAGACGGTTAAATTGCAATGGTAACTAAACTCGGAATTTGGTCTCCCCAAGTTGAATGTCTTGCCTATACGATCGCGCGATCCTGTGCTGGAAAAGATTGTCAAGTAACGGTCTTTACCAAGCCAAAACAAGCAGTAGAATATCGCGGTCATGCCTTTTACTATGAGAAGTTACAAAGCCTAGAACAAGTCAAAATTATTCACACCGTCCATGAAGAAGAAAATATCTTAGACTGGTTATATCTTCTGGGGTTTGATTCTACTGCCTCCAAACAAGACTTAATGGAGTGTGCTCAAAAGGCTAAACACATTGGTTTATATTCTGGAGTGAGGAAAAGTTCTTATCCAAGAAATATTTGGCATCAAATTAAAGAGTTTATCAAATTATTTCCTCTCTCTTCACAACTGAATAAAGTTTTCTTAGCCGATGGTTTTTATTCATTTGATTTTTACAGCGCGATCGCGCAAAGAGAATTAGTGGGAATTGATGTTCATTCTAACTTTTTAGAAAATCAAGAGCTTTACGAAAAATTATTTGCGTTTCAATGGCAACCGCAAAACAAACGAAAATATCAATTCAACTTTATCGGTAATCGGAGTCCGAATTGGAGAACCCAAATTATTAATCAGATCAGGGGGAAACTAGAAAAACAGCAATTTTCCCTAACCACTGATCCAGAATTCGCAGACAATTCCTCAAATATGCTTTGGATTGAGTATGGCGATGAACCTGGTGAAAAGAGAGGGGTTTCTCCTCAAGAGTATATACAATGTCTCTTAGACTCTGATTTTACCCTGTGTCCCCCCGGATACAGCCGTCTTACTCACAGGGTAGTTGAGGCGCTAGTATTAGGAAGTATCCCTGTCTTACATGAAGAGGAACTAGAAATTTACGATCTAAGTTTAAAGGATGGATATAATTGTTTAGCAGTGAAAAACCAAAACTGGCTGGCAAGTATTGAAAAAATTATGACCATGAACCAAGTTCAAATTGAATCAATGCGGAAAAATATTTTGACGATGAAAGAGTCTTATTTAACCGATAAGGCTTTCTGCAAAAGACTGAAAACAAAAATGGGAGCAAGCTAATTTAAACCAAATAAGGATTCTGATAATTTAAGACTTAGAGAAAATGACAAAATCTTTACTAGAGCGGACAAAAAAAGTATGGGAAGAAAAAAGATTACCCTATCGGTTAAAACATCGGTGGGGAGAATTAGGGGTGCTTCCTAATTGTTTAATTGTGGGAGCCCAGAAAGCAGGAACTACTTCACTCTATGAACACTTGATTCGTCATCCTGATGTGTGGCCCCCTGATTGTAGAGAAATAAACTTTGGTTAAATATCTTTCCAAAAGAGCAAATCAAAATTATTAAATCTGAAGATATATGGGAAGATGCTAGCAAGTATTTAGAGTGATCAGTTGTGCGCGATCGCGCTTGCGATAACCTTTCGAATTGTCTCTAATTAGGATTAATGTTGGTTCATATAGGTGCGTAAAATCTGGTTAATCAAGGTTTGATAGTGGGGAGTTTGATGTTTTAGCCAATCAAGGACATCTTGGTCTAAGGGGATGGTAACGGTTTTTTTCGAGATAGGTTCAACTTTCCTGGCATTTTGCCAAAATTGTTCGTCTAATTCGGGAATATCTGAAGTGTCGATTTCTGAGTCAGGGAGATTTTGTAGTTGTTTAAGTCGTTCGGGCGAGATAGTCATAGTATTGTCTCCTTTCTTTTGGAGTTGCTTTTCGGGCTGAGATAATGCGGATGTTACCGTTTCGTTCTGTATGAACAACAGTAATAATTACAACGCCTTGAATTGCTCCAATGCTAATTTCACGGGTTTCTCCGTAATTGTACCGTTCATCAATCGCGGTAAAGACAATCCCATCAAAAATTTCTACCGCTTCTTCAAAGCTGATCTTATGTTTTTTGAGATTCTGTTGATTTTTGTTTTCATCCCACTCAAACATTATGATATTTATATTTTAAAGCAGAAAAATTTATTTTAGCAGTTTTGCGTTTGGGCTTCGATTTCCTCTATTGTTAGCATTGCCTATAACACTTCCTAATTAGGTGCTGGCAAAACTTTTAAGAGGCAGCGCGATCGCGCTGCCAATAACCTTTCTATGCAAATCAAGTGAAATGTACGATAATGTCTGTAAATTTTTAGCAGAAACCTTAATTTGAAGCAATTAGATTATGGGAGCAACCTCCAGAGAGGTTTTTATCTTCCCCAAGATTGTACCCTTGTGCAGTTTTAACTGAACCAGACAAAGCAGAAAAGACGTTAATAAGGAATACTCCAATGGTTGCTACATAAGACTGGTTTAAAAATCCCCCCTAGCCCCCCTTAGTAAGGGCAGGGCTGTTTCATTCTCGGGGTAAAATTGTAAATGTAAAGCGCGATCGCGTAACTAAATCCACAGCGCGATTGCGCTCCGCGCACCAAATCGAAGATTTGATCGCGCATTTTTAGAAAAATTTCTAATATGTCTAGTTTAATCAGTTTCTTAAAACAAGTCAAGGACTGGCGGGATTCCAGTGGAAAAAGATATCCCCTATGGTGGATACTCCTAATTGTTATTTTAGGGCTAATGGTAGGTTGTTTAAGTTATAGAGACCTATCTGCTTTTGCTAAGAATCATCATGACTATCTTCTTCGCCTTGCCAAAAATACTCACCTTAAAGTTCCGTCCTACTCCACCATTAGAAGAATCATGATGGGAATAGAAAATGATAATTTAATTCCAATTTTTAATCAATGGGCAACTCAATTATCTTCAAAAGAAGAAATTCCAGATTGGATCGCGATCGATGGCAAAAGTATTAAATCAACTTTAACTGATACCTACGGAAATAAACAGAATTTTGCTTCAATTGTCTCTTGGTTTTCTCAAGAAAATGGATTGGTTTTAGCCTTGGAAAAATTGGAGAATAAAAAGACTTCAGAAATTCACTGTGTTCGAGAAATGGTGGATAATACACCTTTATTCAATAAGATTTTGACTCTAGATGCTGTCCACTGTCAAAAGAAACAATTAGAACGATTAATCGCTCTCATAATGATTATGTAATTGCGGTTAAGAAAAATCAACCTAAGTTGTACAACAGTTTAGAAGAAATTGCTCACAATCAGATTCCTTTTCAAGAGAATATCTGCACCGACACGAGTCATGGACGACAAATTACTCGCCAAGTCTCTGTTTTTGAAGTTCCAGAAAAAGTTCCTAAGATTTGGCAAGGAAGTCAGTATTTTATTAAAGTAGAAAGGAAAGGTTATCGAAAAGACAAGCCTTATCATCAAATCGTTTATTATTTAAGTAGTTGTGATCAAACAGCTAAAAATTTAGTGAAAAAATTCAGGGACATTGGGGAATTGAAAACCAACTACATTGGGTCAAAGATGTTATTTTTGCTGAAGATACTTCCCCAATACACCATCTTCAGTCAGCAGTCAACTTTTCAGTTTTAAAGACCATTTGTCTCAATCTTTTTAGATTATTAGGCTTTTTATCAATTACCGAAGGGCGAAGATGGCTTGGACAGAGGCTTTGGCTACTCCCCATTTTGATAGAATGAAACAGCCCTGCCTTAGTAAGGGGGGTTGGGGGGATCGATATGTAGCAGGCTTTTTTGTATTTCATATAAGAAATGTTGCTCAACAGTTGAACACAACCGAGGAGTTACCCCAGCGCGATAACCTCAGCGCAGCCACAGGAATTTTAGCGGGGTTAATCTTAAATAAGAACCTAATTCGCCAAGTGTTAAAGAAGGAAATTATGAAAGAGTCAGTCATTTACCAAGACATTCTTGCTGAAGGTCGTTTCGAGGGAAAACAATGGGAAATCTGTGGTGATAGTTATCTTATTATGAGAGCCATAAATACTAGGAAAAATTAGTCGTGTTTACCGATTTATTGAACCTTCCTCTTGATCGCGATCGCGCGAGTCATGCAGATCAAACCCTTAGTCTCGCTGGTATGACTTGGGATGATTACGAACGGTTAACAGCAGAAGAGTTTGGATATCATATCTCTTATTGGAATGGAGTGATCACAATTGTGTCCCCCAGTAGGAACCATGAGAAAATAGCGGAAGTGATCAATGGTTTAATTAAAACTTACTGTCGCAAGTATAATTTGACTTATTTTCCCATGGGTTCAACCACATTTAAAAATCCCCCCTTAGCAGGGAAAGAACCCGATCATAGCTTTGCTTTTGAAACGGATAAATCGATTCCCGATCTAGCTGTAGAAGTTACTTATACTAGTGGTACTGTCGCGGATTTAGAAAAGTACCACTCTTTGGAAGTAAAGGAAGTTTGGTTTTGGAACGACAATAAGATGACTTTTTATCATCTGGCTAATGGGAAATATCAAAAAACGGAGGAAAGTATTTGTCTGGCTAAACTAACGACTAATTTTTTGGTTACTTTTGTGAATCGGGGATTGAAAGAAACACCACTCACGATTGAGGAAGATTTTTATGATTCGTTATAGCCACAGGAATATTAGAAACTTGGCTTCATTCAAGTTAATCATCAGTTTCTTGAGAGTGCTTATATCATAGAACATTAGCCCGCACCGCTAGGGAAACTGAGCCAAAGTCATCGCGCTGAAATTGATCATCATTTATTATTAAATCATTTCCTATGAATCAGCAGGCTTCGACTCACGAAAAACATCAAATACGAGTTTTAATGATGCCTGACTATCGACAGGATAACCCTTATCAACAGTTACTTGCTAATTCGCTAAAAACAGAGGGAGTCGAAGTGCAATTTCCTCAAGGTTATCGTCGTGTTTTTCCAATTTTTAGAGCCATTACAACTCAAAACAAACCGATTCATATCCTACACCTCCACTGGCTGAATTTATATCTTAAAGGTAAAAATTTGCCAAGTAAGTGGCTTTACGCGCTTAAAGTGCTGATTGATGTTTGGTTAACTTGCCAAACTGGAACAAAAATTGTGTGGACTGTTCATAATCTTGTTCCCCACGATACTAAATTTCCTCGGTTGGAATACTGGACAAGACGCTTATTGGTGAAAATGGCAAGCCGAGTTATTATTCATAATCACGCTTCCTTAGAACCTTTACTTCAGGCTTATCAACTCGATTCCGTTAAGGTCAATATTATTCCTCATGGAAATTATCGCCCAGTGTATAAAGAAGCAATTCCGAAAGAAGAAGCAAGAAAAATCTTAGGGTTTCCACAACAAGGAAAAATCTACCTCAGCTTTGGTATGATACGACCCTATAAAGGGCTAGAATTCCTTCTAGGAGCTTGGGAAAAATGCCAAAATGATCAAGATTTGCTAGCAATTGTTGGACAAGCTAGAGGTCATGTCGAGTATGGGTCAGCTTTGGTCAAAAAAGCGGAGACAATTAAGGGTGCAATGGTTCGAGAAGGCTATGTAGATGATGAATTGATTCATATTTACTACAGTGCTGCAGATATTATCGTGCTTCCTTTCCAAAAGATTTTAACCTCTGGTAGTTTGATTTTAGCGATGTCTTTTAGCAAACCCATTATTGCTCCTTGCTTTCCTTCTATTACTGAAACCTTAGGAACAGCAGATTGGCTACTTTATGATCCCGAAACAGAACAAGGTTTATTCAATGCAATTTGCAAAAGCAAAGATATAGACTTAGAAGCCTTGAGTACTTTAGTTAAGCAAGAGTGTCAGCGACTGAATTGGGACAATATTGCTCAACAAACGAGCCAACTTTATCTCAGTTTAATCTCTCAAGAAGATAATAAGGATAACTCTGAAGTCGTGGCTGGAGCCAATGAAACAGACCGTTAGTATTCTCATTCCTTGCTACAATGCTGAGCAGTGGATTGCTCAAACCATTCGCAGTGCTCTAGAACAAAGTTATCCCCATACAGAGGTGATTGTTGTTGATGATGGTTCGACGGATAATTCGGTAGCTGTGATTCAATCTTTTGATGGTCTGATTCAGTGGGAAACGCAATCCAATCAAGGGGGAAATCCGACTCGGAATCGACTCCTAGAACTGAGTACAGGAGAATGGATACAGTATCTAGACTCTGATGATTACCTCTTACCCGATAAGATTGAGAAACAGCTTGCCATATTAGCTCAAACTCCCCAAGCAGATGTCATTTATAGTCCTAGTATTTTTGAATATTGGGAACAAAAGCACTCTAGACAGCAAGTTCTTCCAATTCCCGAACCTCATGACCCTTGGATATTACTAGCTCGATGGTATCTCCCGCAAACAGGAAGTCCACTTTGGCGCAAAAGCGCGATCGCGCAAGTCGGAGGATGGAAAACGGATCAACCCTGCTGTCAGGAACATGAACTTTATCTAAGATTACTAATGGCAAGCAAAAATTTTGTATATTGTGACCAGCCAGGCTCGATTTATCGCCAATGGAGTGAAGAAACAGTTTGTCGAAAAGATATGCGTCAAACTTACACTCAACGCCTAATCATTGAGGATCACATGGAAAAACATCTCTCAGTAACTAACCAGTTAACAAAAGAGCGACAGCACGCCATTAATCAAGCTCGTTTTGAATGTGCTCGACAAATTTGGCTTTTTGACCAAAATTGGGCAAAACAAATAATTAAACAAATTCAATTATCTGAACCTAACTTCCAACCCTTAGGAAATGCTGCCCCAAAAAGTTATCAATTTACTTATAAATTACTAGGCTTTAACCTAGCTGAAGTAATCGCTAAGCAAAAGCGAAATCTTTTTTCTTTAATCTCAAACGCTTAGCGGGCATAATTATTAACCTAGAGAAAGAAATACAAATACCTAATTATGATCCATCCTTACAATTCGGAAGAAATTATTCAGGTGTGCCGTAATAATATAGACCGATATTTGCCATTTGCCAAAGATTATATTGATCGGGGGTCGCTGCACAGTGAAAATTTATTAATGTGTGCTTTATCAAAAGCTGTAGAAGCTAGAGTCATTATGGAAAGTGGTCGTTTCAAAGGACAAAGTACCTATTGTCTGGGGAAGTTTTTTGAAAGGGAAGCACTACCAATAGAAAGCATAGATTTAGACAGACTAAGAGGTTCTAAAGCCTTGAAAATAAGTCTTGAAGAAGTAGACTCTATACATCGGTACGCAGAAGAACGTTTAATTACTCTTCCAAATGTTAAGCTCCATTATGGTAATTCCTTCAAAATTATGCCAAGATTACTGCAAAAATATCATGATCAACGGGTAACGCTATTTATTGATGGCCCTAAAGATATTCCAGCAGTGACTCTTGCCTTTAAATGCTTAGTCAAACATTCCAACATTCCTATTATCTTTATACACGATTGTCCCAAAGGCTCTCCAGGGAGAAAAGCAATGGAAGACAACTTTGAATACACTTTTTTTTCAGACAACCTGCATTTTTTAGAAGCATTTTCTTACCTTGATGAAACTTGTCAAGGTGAACATTGGCAACCTTATCATCAAAAAGGGCAACCAAGTAATAGTTACGGACCAACATTGGGCATAGCTTTTCCGCAGCAGGAAGATATTAATCGTTATTTAAGACTAAACCCTAATTTTCTAGAAAGAAAGAGTATAACTATGCGATTTAAAGTTGGACTAAAATCCCTACAAAGTAATGGTGTTCGTGTAGTAATAAGACAAATACTAGAGAATTTACGTCGTTAATAAGAACTCATTTGAAATTTGAATAGTAGAATTTATAAAGGAATAGATATTCATATAATGCTCAAAAGAACTCCTATTGGAAAAATCAAATCCTTGATTAATCAAAACTCGAAAAGAGCAAAATATAAAGAACAGCAAAGGAAGAAGAAAGAATATTTAACACACAGCATTAATTCTGACAGTCAATCAGCGACAAAAATATTCGGAATCGGTCTTAGCAGAACAGCTACTAGATCATTATCGGTAGCATTAAATATGCTAGGTTATCGATCTAGCCACTGGGTTTATGGAGGAAACATTTTATCACTAGACGATTTTTATTACTTTGATGCTAGCACCGATACTTGTGTTTCTTATATGTTTGAAACATTATATCATCTATTTCCTAATTCAAAATTTATTTATACAACAAGAGACGAATCAAATTGGGTTAATTCCGTTAGTAAACACTTTCAATGTGAAACCCCAAAAGATTTAAAAAGCAAATATATTGATAACTTTAAAGCCAATAGAAACAAGTATCCTAATCAATATGAATTTAACCTCCATTATATGGCAATTCATGATGGTTTATATGGAAAATTTGATACTTGGTCAGAAGCCTATAGAGCGCACGATCAGAGAGTAAATGCTTTCTTTCAAGATCATCAGGAAAAATTACTAGTCATGGATATCACTAAAGGTGATGGATGGAACCTCTTATGTAACTTTTTAGGAAAAGAAATTCCTGGAAAAGCATTTCCTATACGGAAGTAAGCCAACAATTTAGGTCTAGATTTACTTATGAACACTAAGTAACTGATGTCAATTACTCAAATCTCAAACTAGGAGACTTATGAAAAGTTTAGATTCTACTTGTTCCCTATCTATTTTAGTGGCACGAACAGATATTCCCTTTATAATGCACACGATTCCGCATTTAGTGCGGATGTGCAACTATAATTTTCTAGAAAAATGTTTAATTGTTGATACAGCGCCTCTGTCTGGTAAATTTAAATCTCGTCCTGGTATTGGTAGTCTTTCTGAGTTAAGAGACTGTTGTGAAAAGCTAGTCCAAAAAGGGATTATTGATCGATTAATTGATATTGACTATTCCAAAGAAACGATAAAAAAACTATACCACAAACATTTTGGTAGTTTTATAAAACATACCCATAACTATCGTGGATACCCAATTTACGGTAGTATTTTTGCTATCGAAGCAGTAAAAGGAGACTACATCCTTCATTTTGACAGCGATATGCTACTGCATCAAAAGACAAGTTTTAATTGGATAGCAGAAGGAATGCAACTCCTTGAGAAAAATGATCAAGTAATGTTTGTTAGCCCTTTAAGTGGTCCACCTACAGAAGATGGTTCTTTGCAACAGCGAGGTGTTGATTATAAACTAGATAAAGATGGCTTTTATAAGTTTCAAGACTTTACCAGTCGCAAGTATCTCCTCAAAAAAGAAAAATTTGATTCTTTTTTACCAATGGAACCCGCTTGGATTTCTTGGAAACGTCGTTTAGCTTCTGTGGTAACTGGAAACAGTCCTTTATGGAATTGGGAGATTATGGTTTCAAAACACCTTCAAAAAACAGGAAAGCTACGAGCCGATTTAGCTTCTCCTCAAGCCTGGACTTTACATACACCTGATCATGGTAAAGAGTTTATTGATGCTTTACCCAATTTAATTTGCAAAATTGAAAGTGGACATTATCCCAAGGAGCAAGCTGGAAATTATGATTTAGATCTAAAGTTATGGAGATCAACAAGCCTACTCTCTAATAGTAAATAAACTTAAAATGCTTAATCCGAAAGAATTGACAAAAAAAATCATTATTAATTCCTATGACAGCATTTCCCGATTAAGATTCGGAAAACAAAAATACATTTTTTTACATTCTCATATGCGTGCTAGGTCGACTTTATTACAATCAATTTTATGCAGTTCACGCGAAATTACTGGTGATAATGAATATCATATCTCTTACCAAGATTACTCAGGATTAGATTTGCTGCGTTGGAAACTCCTTCGCATGAATACAAAATGGAAACCTTTTCCTAAGTATGCACTCGACAAAATTAACCATTCTATTCACGAAATTAATCCATCTTTATTTTGTGATCACAATATATTCCATATTTTTTTATTGCGTCAACCTGTTGATTCCATACAAAGCTGTGTTGCTAGATGGGGACACAAACGTTCTCTAAATTATTTTTTAAACTACTATAATCGAAGAGTCAAAGATTTAGTATCTCTATCAGAGTTAGCATCTCAATCACCAAATGGCTATTCCTACATAGAGTCTGATACATTGATTGGAAAACCCAAGGCAACTTTGCATCAATTGACTAAGTATCTTAATCTTTGTTATCCATTATCTCCAATGTACAAAAGAGAAACTTCATTGATCACAAATTCTGCTCCTAACCAAGAAAATTTGTTATCTAATGGAAAAATAGTTAGTAAGCCAAGGAAGCATGACAATTTAATTTCTGAAGAGGGATTTGAAGAGTTGTGGTTATCATATCAAGCAGCCCATAAAGAATTAAAAGATAAAAGTCAATTATAAAGGATGTTCTGATATCAATATGATTAAAGCAATTAAGCTCTTGTTTTTAAGAGGACTAATTTCCAAGTTTCCCTCTTTTAATCTTAAAGTAAATACTTATTTAAGTTTCTTATTTCCATCTAAATTTGAAAATAAAAAAAGTGTTTTTTACTATGTACTACAGGAGAAAATGAAGAATACTTTGAGCAAGGACTTCTAGTTGCTATTAAAAGCATAAAATTAACTAATCCAAAAATTCCCATTGTAGTTTTTTACAACTCTTTATCAAAAAGTCAAATCTCTAGATTAGATGGTTGTCATCTGATTGAAATTAATGAAGAAAATTGTAATGCTGAACACAGACCTGATTTAACGGATGCTACCTTTTATCGTCTTCATTTAGAGAAACTTGAAAATTTCGATAAAATATTATATCTAGATAGTGATGTTGTCGTCTTGGATTCTTTAGATGAAATCTTCCAGTTACCAGGAAACCTGATTGCTGTAGGTCAAACAAAAAACTATAGTAATGAATTTCATGATGATCAAAAGATTTTTGAATCTGAGGGAATAAAAAATCCAATTCTTCCTGGATTTAATGCTGGGTTTCTCTGTTTTAATCAAAACTATTGGAAGGATAAACTCCTTCGAGAAGTAGTTACCATGGGAAACAAATATGGTTGGGAAAACTTTAAAAATCTTGATCAAGGCTTATTACATTTGGTTATTTATCGGCAAGGAGGCTTTACAAGTGTTCCACGTTATTATAACTTCACTGCTTGGCAAGGTTGTACTGAAGTAAAACAAAATAAAAGAGGCTTTCTCGCGCCTTATGTTGATGGTGAGTTTGTTAAAATTATCCACTTTAGCGGACCCTTTAAACCTTGGCATTACCAAGCAAAATACAAATCCTATCCGAGACTCCAAAAATTTATGGATATGTATTTTCCATGCTATGAACAATTTAAAACATTGACAAACAAATGAGAAAATTTTTTTCGTTACAATCTCTCTCTGAAAAAATAGGAAATCAAGTATGGCCTCACGTGAGGGACAAGTTTCGACAAGCCTTTTTAATTGATCATTCACCGAAGTGGCTTCCATCCCCAGAATACGCTCATAAATTTAATGCTAGATGGCATAAAATTTATGAGCAAATGCCAAATGTGCGTGCTGCTCCGATTAAATATGGGTCAATTGCACTAGATTTTCAAAACAAACTAGATCCTCAATTTCCAGAAGCGGGAGTTCTTGAATTAGAGAGTGCTCGTTTATACAATGCATTTGGTTGGATATTTAGCAAGGAAGGTTACCTTTTACCTGATCATTCGTACTTTGGCAGGCATGTCAGCCAAATGAAGCGTAAGGGAGGAGTACCAAAATTTTTACCAAAATGCAGACATTTAGAAGGGGTTTGCTTATTACTTCCGAGTGAACAGGGAGGTAATTACTGCCATTTTTTGTTAGATGGTTTGAGCCGTCTAGAACTTTTCTATAAAGCGGGATTTAAATTATCCGATGTTGATCATATTTTCTGCCAAGTACCTATTTCCAAGAATGCTAAAGACGTATTTAATCAATTAGGTATTCCTCGTAGTAAATGTTTCTGGAGTTATCAAAATAAAGGTAGAGTCCTCTACACTGATACTCTTTTAGCACCGACTTTTCCAGGTACATGGCGAAACTATCCCCAGTGGTTACCTAAATTTCTGCAACGAGAAATTACACCATCGCCTCCTCTCCCTACTCGCCGACTTTATATTTCTCGAACTGGCTATAGACGTAATGTTGTTAATGAGGAAGCAATTAAGCCTATTCTGATCAAGTATGGTTTTGAGATTTACAATCCTGAAGAACATGAAAATCAGCCTTATGATTTTGCTGAAGCTACAATTATTGTGGGACCCCATGGAGCAGGTTTAACGAATCTAGCTTTTTGTCAACCAGGGACAAAGGTTCTTGAACTTATGCCTACTGATCAGGGGGAGCCACATTACTACACTTTATCTGAGGCCGCTAATTTAGAATACGGATACCTTGCTGGTCCAAGTGTCAATGAACGTCCCAAAGAGTTTCAAGAGGCTTGGGGAACAACGAGTTATTATGATTTTTATGTAAACGAAGATGAATTGGATAATGCTTTAGCTCAAATTACATCTAATACTTTGACTTCATAAGTAGTTATAACTCAGGTTAAGTTTTGTCCATAGTAATATTCTAAATAATGATAACTGAGTTACTTTACATTTCAGCTTTAGTACCCATGGGCGATCGCGCTGTTGTTTTCCGTCGTACTCTCGAAAGTCTTTCCCATTGATTCAGATCAAAACAATAATCGTTTAGGCAATTTTAAGACATCAATATAAAACCTGCAAAAGGAGTCAAAATGAATTCAGTAATTGTTTTTGAAGTCTCTCAAGAAGAAGATGGTGGCTTTGTCGCCGAATGTTTAACTGAGGATATCTTTACTCAGGGCGATAGTTGGAAAGAATTACGAGTTAATGTCAATGAAGCGGTTAAAGGATATTATTTTGATCAGCCAAGTTGTCCTAACGTAAAATTACACCTTCTTAAGGAAGAAATGTTAGTGATTCAATGAAAATTCCTAGAGATCTGAAGGGAAGTGATCTCGCAGATATTCTCTGTCGCCAATGGAATTATAAAGTGGTTCACCAACGGGGAAGTCATATTATTTTGGAGACTGACATTCCTAGTCATCAAAGAATAAGCATTCCCAACCATAATCCTTTGCGTTTAGGGACATTGAATAGTATTTTGCGAGCAATTTCTCGACATAAAGGAGTAACCAAAGCTGATATTATTAATACCTTGTGAGCTTACTTAAAGCCCCTTAAAAACTATGACCGAGTTACTTCCCATCTCCGCCCTAGTTCCCACACGCGATCGCGCTGTTGTTTTCCGTCGTACCCTAGAAAGTCTTTCTCAACAATCAATGCAGCCGTTAGAAATGATTGTGGTGGATGGATCAGATGGAGAGGAAACGCGATCGCTGTGTGAAGATAAAATTCCCAATTTAGAGACAACTATTTACTATTATCGCGCGACAGAATTGGGTGCAGCCACGCAACGAAATCAGGCGATCGCGCACGCAACTCAAGACACGATTTGGCTGTTAGATGATGACATTCTCCTTGAACCCGAATGCTTAGCCAGACTCTGGGAAGCCATACAAAGCGATCCCCAAATGGGAGGAGTTAACGCCATGATTACCAATCAAAAATATTTACCCCCAGGGCGCATTAGTAGGACATTATTTAGTTTTTTACATGGTAAATCAGAAGCCAGTTATGCGGGAAAATGTATTGGTCCAGCGTTGAACCTCCTCCCAGAAGATAATCCTAATTTACCTAAAATTGTCCCTGTAGAATGGTTAAATACTACCTGTGTTCTCTATCGTCGCCAAGCCTTACCCGATCCTTTATTTCCTTCCAATTTTCACGGCTATTCCCTGATGGAAGATGTCACTTTATCCTTAACCGTGGGTCAATCATGGAAACTCGCGAACGCCCGTACTGCTAGAATTTTTCACGATAGTCAACCTGGGGATCATAAAAATAATGTCGGGGTATTGGCACAAATGGACTTAGTCAACCGTTATTATGTGATGACAGAGGTATTAGGGAGGAAAAAAGCTCAAGATTACTTTAAATTAGGGGTACTACAACTTTTTGCGATCGCTGCTTCCTTACAATCTTTTCAAGGCTGGATTGTCTTACCTAGTTTATTATGGGGAAAAGTGAAGGGAACAAAAGAAATTTTCTCAGCAAAATCATTTTAATTACAGTAGCGAAATAATTTCTTTCTAAAATTTTGCGGAAATATCCATAATAATTAATACCAAAAATCAAGTTATTCAAATCCGAAAAACTCATCAAGAAAAACTTAAAAAACAATGAATGCTAAAGATCGAGCTGTCGAAATACAGCGAAAATATTATGCTCAAACCGCTCAAAACTACGATAACCTTCATCAGAATGACCCAGAACATCAATTAGCATTGTACTTAATGGCAGCTTATATTAAGTATTATGGTATCAAAAGTGTTCTTGATGTTGGGGCTGGGACAGGAGATTCAATTCTCTGGCTAAAGCAACATTTTCCAGAACTAAAAGTTACGGGAATTGAACCTGTGAGTGAATTACGAGAACAAGGTTATAAAAAAGGGTTATCTAAAAGTGAATTATTAGAAGGAGATGTCTATCAACTTTCTTTTGAGCCAAACTCTTTTGACTTGGTTTGTGAGTTTGCAGTTTTACACCATGTTGAAAATCCTGACATAGCAGTGCAAGAAATGTCTAAAATTGCTCGTAAAATGATCTGTATCTCTGATTCTAATTTTTTAGGTCAAGGAACTCTACTCAATCGCTGGATCAAATTGCTGTTATTTGTAAGTGGTCTCTGGTCTTTAGCAAATTGGTTAAAAACAGGAGGAAAAGGCTATTATATTAGCGAAGAAGATGGACTAGCTTATTCTTATTCTGTCTTTCAAAATTTTCCTTATCTTCAAAAAAAGTGGGAAACTGTAAGATATATGACGACTAAAGGCGAAGATTTAAAGTATTCTAGCCTTTTAACTGCTGATCACTTAATGCTCATTGGAATCAATAAAAAGCATTGAATCAAGTCGTGATTTCTAAAAGTTTATTAATTGCTAACCGTATCTGGTCAGCAGTACAATCTCGCAATCGTAATCTTTACTATCGTCTCCTAGGCGTAAAGTTGCAAGGGTATGTTTGGTTAAAAGACATAGAAATTCCGAGAAATTACCAAGATATTGAATTGGAAGCGGGCTGTGCTTTAGATCGAGGAGTCGTTTTATTATCCAGTGGAGATATCTCGACTCAGCCTAAAATTTATATTGGTACTGGAACTTATATCAATCGCGGAACTTTCCTAGATGCAGCAGAATCGATTACAATTGGTCATAATTGCGCGATCGGTCCTGGATGCTATATTACCGACCATGATCACGGAATAGATCCCAATCTTCCGCCTTTAGAGCAAGCCCTTATTAGTCAACCGACTCAAATACGCGATCGCGCTTGGATTGGGGCTAATGTTACGATTCTCAAAGGGGTCACAATAGGAGAGCAAGCTGTAATTGGTGCAGGGAGTGTTGTTACTAAAAATATTCCAGATGGCGCGATCGCGGTTGGTGTTCCAGCAACAGTAATTAAAACTCTCCACCAATCAATAATCAACTGACTATATTAGTAGAAAATTCATATTTATTTACGGAAACGGAAAAAGATACGTTAGCTGTTAAAACCTGTCAACAAAAATCATAAATATGGATAAAATTCAGTATCAAAACAATCAATCTAACCTAAATCATCCTCAAGAAAAACAAACTGTCCTCGAAAATTTTAATAAGGTTGCTAATCAAATCAGTCCGCCCTCTAACTTAATTATTGAGTTAGGAGGTAGTATTCTCAGATGGACTGCAGTTGGGTTAACTCGATTTTTGCAAGATGTTGGCTACAACAAACGAAAACTTGCAAGCTATAGAGATCAAAGCATTATGCTCAATATTGGTTCTGGTGAATACAATAAAGAGCAATTTCTAACAACAGATATTCTTCCAGCTGGAGAAGGTTTTCTAAAACTATTAATAGGAAAACATCAAATTAAAAATGATTTATTTCTTGATGTAACTTATGCTGATAAACATTTATTTGATTGTGCAGATAGTATTGTTTTATCTCATGTTTTAGAGCATGTTTCGCCTAAATTTGCCCTACAATCTCTTCGTAACTGTTGGCAATATCTTAAACCCAATGGCGCAATTCGAGTCACCGTTCCCTACCTTGGTGTATATGAAACATCTGAATGGCCCAAGAAAAAAGATTTAAAGAACCCAATGCTTGGGAAAAATCTCATGATTTATTGTTCAGGACATCAATTTATGTATGATGCTGAGTTACTGATTCTTCTTCTTCAAGAAGCAGGATTTCAAAAGGTACAACAAGTCAGTTATCAGGAAGGATTACTTGGCTATATGGATACTCCTGGACGACAAAATGAATCAATTTATGTGACTGGAATTAAACCTAAGACAGGAGTGTAGAAGTGGTTGCTATTGTCTTCGTTATTCCTTTAATTTCTAAACGAAAATGTTCTAATTGGGAACTGAGAACTAAACTCTTACAGGGGACAATTAATTCTCTTGATAATCAGAAAAGCCCTAATTTTAGGGTTATCATTGGTTGTCATGAAATCCCTAATATTTCGATTCAAAACTATCCAGATAATTTTCAGTTCATTCAGTTGCACTCAGATCCTCTTAAAAATCCCGAAAAAAATCAACGGGACAAGTTATTAAAAATTTGCAATGCTTTGTTGACTGTAAAAGATTTAGATTTTGATTATTGTATGGCACTTGATGCAGATGATAGAGTTAGCTATCAATTGGTAAGTTTCCTAGAAAAACAGCCTAAAACGGATGCTTGGATCATCGATCAAGGGTATCAAGTAAACTATCAAAATCGAAGGGTATTTTTATGTAATCATCTTAGTCAAATTTGTGGATCAACTACTATTTTATCTAAGGAAGTGGCTGGTATTCCTCAAGCAGATTCAGTCTCAGAATTTGTTAAGTGTTTTTGGCAACACGAAGGTCATCATACTGCTAAAGCTTATTTTAATACCAAACACATCCAATATCAAACGATTCCTTTTCCATCCCTACAGTATATTCTTCACCACAGCTTAAATTTAGAAGAATCTAAGTTATCTGTTGCTAGTACCATTCAAAACTTTAAATATATGACAAAAAAAATAATTAAGTATCAAATCTTAGGAAGACCAATGAAAAAACAAGAACACCAAGCGTTTGGATATACTTTAGAAGCGTAAGTGAAATGGCTAACAGTTGCCCAATTACAGTGGGAATTCCTACCTACAAACGTCTAGATAAACTTCCCATCGCGCTGGAAAAAATTTTAGCCTGCAATCCGCAACCCAATGAAATTATTGTTCATGTTGACAATAACGATACAACAACCGAAAAATGGCTAATCAATCACTTTCCCTCCATTAAAGTTCTTAAAAGCAAAACTCAAGTTGGACCTGGTGGCGGTAGAAATAAAATTATCAAAGCAGCGACAAATCCGATTGTTGCAAGTTTTGATGATGATTCTTATCCGCTTGATCCCGACTATTTTACTCGCTTAAGTGAACTGTTTGAACAATTTCCAGAAGCAGCAGTCATTGCAGCCAGTATTTTCCACCAAGGAGAAATGATTGATCCTGATACTTTAACTGCATTTTGGACAGCCGATTTTGTTGGCTGTGGCTGTGCTTATCGGCGAGAGGTTTTTTTAGAGACGAGTGGTTATGTTTCTCTTCCTTTAGCTTACGGGATGGAGGAAACCGACTTTTCTTTGAGACTCCATGGGATGGGATGGAAAATTTTAACGAGTTCATGGCTACGGGTGTTTCATGACACGCAATTAAAACATCATGAAGATCCCCGCATTACTGCTGCTAGTATTGCCAATCAAGCCTTGCTAGCATATCTAAGATACCCCCCCAGTTTATGGGGTTTGGGAATTGCACAATGTATAAGCCGTATTGGGTGGCTGATCCGACATCAACGCTATCGAGGAATCTTAAAAGGCATTATTTTAATTCCTAGGTTACTATGGAACAATAAAAAACAGCGTCAAAACTTGAATTCTAACTCCATTTTTTCCTATTTAAAACTTCGGAAAAATAAGATTGCAGTCCAACTAAACGAAACAACTTCTTTAACTTAGTCAATGAATTATGGTGACTGAATCTTTCCCATCAAAAGAGCATTCCTCATGGATTTGTTGCCAAATCGGTGCCAGGGAACACTATGCTATTCCTATATCTTTACACCAAGAGGGACAATTAATTCATCTCATTACAGATGCTTGGGTTTCTCCTCACTCCGAACTGAATTATTTACCTCGTGTTTCCGCCAACTTACGAGGGCGTTATCATTCTGAATTAGCAGATGCAAAAGTTTCTGCTTTTAATTATTCTCTGATTGCCTTTGAGTTAAGTCAACGCCTACGGGGAATTTCGGGATGGCAATGTACCATTGCGCGGAATAACTGGTTTCAGAAAAAAGCAAAAGCCGTACTGAAGAAAATCGCAAATCAGTTATCTGAACCCCCTGTCATTTTTTCTTACAGCTATGCAGCGTTAGAAATTTTCCGCTTTGCTAAAGAACAGGGTTGGACAACCGTTTTAGGGCAAATTGATCCAGGAATTCGCGAAGAAGAATTGGTCATTGCAGAACATGAAAGACACCCTGATTTAGCCCCAGAATGGAAACCCGCCCCTCCTCACTATTGGGATAACTGGCGAGAAGAATGTCAACTTGCCGATCACATTGTTGTTAATTCTGAATGGTCGCGTCAGTTATTACAAGAAGCAGGAATTGAAACTGAAAAATGTAAGATCATACCCCTAGTTTATACTCCACCAGCAGAAGCCCTAAATTTTGTTCGGACTTATCCTGATACTTTTTCTCCCGAACGTCCCCTGAGAGTGTTATTCTTAGGACAAGTCATTCTTAGAAAAGGTATGGCAGCAGTTTTAGAAGCCATTCAATCCCTCGAAGGATACCCCATCGAATTTTGGATTGTCGGGTCTTGTCAAATTAATATTCCAGAAGACATCCAAAACCATCCTCAAGTGCATTGGATTGGTCGTATTCCTCGCAGCAAAACCGCTTATTATTATCAGCAAGCGGATGTGTTTCTCTTTCCGACGCTATCTGATGGATTTGGTTTAACGCAGTTAGAAGCACAAGCCTGGCAATTACCGATTATTGCTTCTCAAAATTGTGGCAAAGTGGTAACAGATGGAGAAAATGGCTGGATTTTGTCAGAAGTTACTGGGGGCGCGATCGCTGCTTGTCTAAAACATTTATTATCTTACCCTTTTCACCTTAGACATTATAGTCAAAACAGTTCATTTTTAGTGAGTAAAGAACAAAATTGTTCCAAATAAAATTAGTATTGTTGCTGATTGAATATTTCAATTGAGCCCATAAATAATTAGAAAAATATTATATCTTGACTATGACTAATACAACCGATGAATCTCAATTAAAAGACTACTATCGTCAAACGGCTAGTAATTATGATCAAATGCAAGTCCATCAAGACGATGAACATCATAATGCATTGAAAATTCTCCTTGGGTATGCTCTGGACCAAGAATTGACTTCAATATTAGACGTGGGAACTGGAACAGGACGTGCGCTTCTTTACCTTAAGGAATATATTCCCAACTTAGACTATCGGGGAATTGAACTCATTCCAGAGTTGCGGGATATAGCTCTTGACAAAGGTCTTGATCCTGCACGAATTGATATAGGTGATGGGAGAAAATTACCTTATGCAGATAACTCATTTGAAATAGTGACCGCATTTGGCGTTCTTCATCATTCTAATTGCCCGGAGACTGTTGTTCAAGAAATGTTGAGGGTTGCTTCTCGGGCTATTTATATTTCTGATCATAATATTTATGGTTGGGGGACAACTTTTACTAAAACAGCTAAACAAATTGTCCGTTCTCTTTTTGGTCTGAAGGGAACTCGTTTGATTCTAACAAAATTTAAAGGTTACCACCTGACTGATTATGATGGTGTTTTTTATCCTTTCTCTCTATTTGATATATTGCCACAACTTAAAAAAAGCTCTCAGATAAAAATGATTATAAGCACTAAAGGGTTAGCTAATCACTTGTATAAAGAAGCGTCTCATATTGCTGTTTTAGGAGAAATTGATGAAAGGAGTAAACAATTATAGTCATATTGACTTCTTCTCAAATTAATTAGAGGGATATTATTCTTATAAATTAATTGAAATATCATTGAAATTAAATCCATGCTTAACATGAATTCAAGCCCAGATATTAACCAGACCTTTATTATTTTTTACATATCCAAAAAACGGCTGGTATTACTTTGCAGCGAATGCTCCGCTCTCGTTATGGACCTCATTTATTACAGCGAACTAAGAACTTAATCCAAGAGAAATTAAATTCGTCTCCAGATCCAGTATCACTTAAAAAACGTTTATCTTCGATCACGATGCAAGATCAGTATTTTATGGGGCATTTTTGTTATGGCATTCACAAGTTTTTACCTTATCCTTATACCTATATTACATTTTTAAGAGAACCTATTAGTCGTCTCCTCTCTCTTTATAGATATTCTAAGTTGAATAGTTCAGCATATTATCATGGCTTAGCACGTAATGCTTCTCCAAAGGAATTTTTTTTTGAATCTAATTTAATGGAATTAGATAATGGAATGTTAAGATTTATTCTTGGTAATCCTCCTGATTATGGCGATCTATTTATTAATCGAACCCCAGTTGGAAAGTGTAATGAAGATATGCTAAAACAAGCTAAACAAAACATAGAAAATGAATTTAGCTTTGTTGGTATTGTTGAAAAATTTGACGAATCAGTCCTTTTGCTGAAAAAACAGTTAAATTGGAAAAACCCCTATTATTTAAGGCGTAATACTTACAAAAATACAAATCAGAATCAGCCTCTTACATCTAGTAGTTGGGATTTTAGTGACTTGATGATTGAAAAACTAAAAGAAAAAATAAATATGATATGGCTCTTTATCAATTTGCTTATCATCAATTAGAAAAGCAGTTGGAAAGCTTCGGCGATGAGTTTTTAAAGGAAATTTATTCTTTCAAGAAAAAGAATTTTGCATATAATAAAGCACTTTTACCAATATATAATAAATATGATACTCTTAAGGCTTTTATCAAAGGAGAGAATAATCGTCCTATATAAATCTCTAGATTCTAGAATTTACATTAAGTGATAAATTCAGTATTAGTAATACAATATAAAAAACGCAAAAGAAAAATACGCTCTCAGCTGATAAAGCTGCCTAGATTGTCATAAAGACCGTTACTAATAATCTGTGAATTTCACAGTAAACAGTGATGAATTTAATTAAAGTTATTCTCTACTCTGTTTTACCATCTCCCTATCAACGCGATCTACTTTATGCTCTTTCCCAACATCCGAAAGTAGATCTACAAGTGAATTATCTCGAAGCTGCTTGTTCAGATTCGCCTTGGCCAGAAAAACCCATCCAAAGCTATGAACGTATTTTACCAGGATTTGATCTATCTTGGGGATTGTCTCGGTTTCACTTTAATTGGGATTTTCCTAATCTAAAAGAAGTGGATGTTGTTGTGTTTAATGGTTACATGAGTTTGACTGCACAACTGATTTTGAGATGGCAAGCGCAACAAGTTCCTTGCATGTTTTGGGGAGAAGCCATGGTCGCTTCCTCTAATGGTTTAAAAGGAAAAATTCAACCGTTTTTAGCTCAACCTTTAGAACAGTGTCGAGGGATTGCTGGTATTGGTTCTCAAGCAGTAGCAGACTATAAGAAACGTTTTCCCAATAAACCAATTTTTAATATCCCTTACTATTGCAACTTATCAGAGTTTCAGAAGCAAATCCCGCAACGCCCTCGCACGCCACCAACGATTCTGTTTTGTGGTCAAATGATTTCTCGCAAAGGAATTGATCTTCTACTGCAAGCCTTTAATACTCTATTACAACAAGGCTTAGAGGCCCGTTTACTGCTCGTGGGACGAGAAGCAGAACTGCCACAGATGCTGCAAAATCTACCAGAAATAACACAGGAAAAAATCAAATATGCGGGTTTCCAAGCTCCAGAAAATTTACCTTATTTTTTCCGCCAGGCTGATTTATTTGTGTTACCCAGTCGTTACGATGGTTGGGGAGTTGTAGTTAACCAAGCCGTGGGTGCAGGATTACCGATCATTTGTTCAGATGCGGTTGGCGCAGCCCGAGATTTAGTTGAACCGAAGCAGAATGGGCTAATTTTCCCCGCAGGAGATGTGGATGCTTTAACCGAGGCTTTCGCTAATTTCTTACAAAATCCACAAGCGATAGAAAGAGCTAGTATTGCCTCTCAGAAAAAAGCAGAGAATTGGTCTCCCACGGTAGGAGCGCAAAAGTGGGTGGATGCTTTGGAAGCCGTGATTGATCAGGGAGCACTGAAACAGTGAGAATTCTTTTTGTAAGTACCAGTTCTGGTTCTCGGGGGGGAGGTGAACTGTATTTAATTTATTTGGGTCAAGAACTGGCTAAGCGACAGCATAGCGTTGGTTTGTGGTGTTCTGATCATCCTCGTATGGATGAACTTGCCAGTAAATTTAAGGAATTTGGGGAAGTGCTGCGATCGCGCTACAGCAACACATATGATCGGAAAATCCGCTCTTTTAGTCACTTAATTCCGCGAGTCTCTCCTGAAATTAGACAACAGTGGGAAAGTTTTCAACCGCAACTGATTCACCTCAATAAACAAAATTTAGAAGATGGTCTTGATCTGTTGCAGCTAGCGAACAGCTTACCCTATCCCAGCGTTGCCACCATTCATATTACCCAAACCCAAGGCAGTTTAGGCGCGTTTTTGGGTTGGGGGCGGGACAAAATCGCCAAGCGTTCCTTAAGGCAATTCCAAGGAGCTTTAGTAGCTATCTCGCAAACTCGGGGAAAAAATTTGTCGGAGTTTATTGAGTCTAAAACCCCAGTTATAAAAACGATTGAAAATGGAGTTCGGATTCCGACTGAACAAGAAAAGATAACGAAGCGAGAGCAAACCCGTTCGCAATTAGGAGTGAAAGCGGATCAGTTGCTAGTGGTTGCGATTGGACGCATGGAAGCGCAAAAACGACCCCTTTTATTTTTAGAATGGGCAAACTATCTCAAAGTAATCTTTCCAGAGGTGCGATTTTTATGGGTGGGAGATGGACGTTCTGCACCCGAATGGGAACAATGGGTTAAAAATAAGCAAGCAGGAGACTATATCCAACGTCTGGGATGGCAAACTGATGTCACTCCTTATTTAGCCGCAGCAGATGCCTTCTTTCACCCAGCTGAATTTGAAGGGTTACCCTTTGCCTTATTAGAAGCCATGGCTTGGTCACTCCCTTGTTTTATTACTCCCTCCTTAGCCAAAGAATTAAGTTTCCCAGAAGGGGTGTGCGCGATCGTTGAGGAACAAGATTATACGACCTTAAAATATCTAGCTGACCCAAGGCAACGTTCTACAATCGGAGGAAGAGGTTACGAGTTAGTAGAAGAAACATTTTCTCGATCAAAAATGATCGAACAATACGAAACCTTATACCATCATTTCTGCGCTCAATCCAGTTTAAACTATGGCTAACTCCTCTCTTGATTATTCTCCATCTCGCATCCAACGAAACAAGGATGTGCCGCAACCGACATCAGCAGCTAGTGCTAGTTTACTCACGGGTATCTTGCTTGCATTTTTCACAATTAATCCCAATGCCTTTCCCAGTGAAATGGCTCAACAAGCCTCCATTTTTGTGGGACTAGGCTTTTTTGGAAGCCTCTGCTTTGATAGCACTCGCGGTTGGAGAAATTTATTTCGCACTGATTTAGTTTGTCTTTCAGGGCTCTATTTTTTTAGTCTCTTTGAATTCTTATTTCCTCAAGAAGGCTTTAATAACTTACTCACCTCTGAGCAAACTGTTGATGCTCTCTATATACTCTTATTAGGTTTTGCCGGATTAGTAATTGGTCGGCATTTTACGATTCTCAAGCCCATTCCCAAAAAATGGTTGAACTTTAGCACTATTCCTGATCAATCCCTTTTCCGTCTTTTCTTAATTTCCAGCTTCTTAGGCTATTTTTATCTATTATCGACAGTTCAGTTTAATGTTATAGAAGCTATGGACGAAATGCTAGGAGCTCGCTTTAGCCAGCCTTGGTCGCGAGGAGCATATGGTGGATGGAAATCACTGCTTTATGAATTAGCCCTTTTACGCTATGCAATTCCTCCCATTGGGGGGATTTTGTTGAATCGGCGTCAAAACTTTAAACTATGGCAAATTATTCTTGTGATTCTGATCTTGATTTTCACTTTCTATCAAGGTTTTACTAGTGGCACTCGCAGTATTTTTGGTGCTTATTTAGCCGGTTTTTTAGGGGGATATCTTCTAACTTTAGAAAAAATCCGACTTTGGAAAATTGTTATTCCCCTTGGAATTGCTGGTTACGCAATGCTATTTGCAACTCGACATATGCTCCGCTTTAGGAATATTGGACTTAGAAAATATATTGAATGGGGAGTTTATGAAAGCGTTCAAGCTGAAGAAGGCTTAGCAGTTGATTACAATCTCTGGCCTATTGGTAAAATTGTAGATGCCATGCCGAATACTTATGATTTTCTGGGATGGGAAATGATTCAGGTATTTGCCACCAAACCAGTTCCCCGAGTATTATGGCCTGGTAAACCAGTAGAGTTAAGCACTTCCATTGAAGACATTGTGGGGGCGACACAAATGACAGTTGCAACCACCTATGTTGGTGAGGCTTATATGCTCGGTGGTGTGATTGCTGTCATTGTTGTCTCCTTAATTATTGGAGCAACCAGTAACTGGTGGACTCGGATTACAACCCAACAATCATCTGGGTATGCCGTAGCAGTAGGAGCGCTGGGATTTTTTGTGGCTGCGATGACCATGCGCAGTCTGGCTTTTTTTACTACCATGATTCTCCCGATTATCGCCTTAATCTTTTTTGCTCAAATTGTTCCTTCTTTGATTGGAGCGAACAAAAGATAGAGTTCAAACCTTCTTAATTAATGGTGGTGATGGGGAAAGTAGGAGACTAGGTGAACAGAATTAACAAAACGACGAATAATGAGGTGACCAGCCATCTATTCCCTATTGTCTTGCGTGTAGCACTATAGTACGTAGCCCTATTAATCATATATATGCGAGTTTTACATGTCATCCCATCTCTGAGTCCTAAGCATGGTGGTCCCACAGAAGTTGCTCTCAACTTAGTTCGATCGCTGCAAGATTTAAATATTGATGCCGAGATCCTAACCACCAATGATGATGAACAAGACTTGCTCGATGTCCCACTTCAGCGCCGGGTTGACTATCAAGGCGTTCCCGTTTGGTTTTTTCCTCGTCTGGCTCGGATGAAAGCGTTTATTCCCTCTCTATCTCTAACCCAGTGGCTAGCACGGCATATTACGGAGTACGATCTCCTTGACCATCACTATCTCTTTTGCTACGTTCCCACCGTTTCCGCATGGCTAGCGCGTTGGCACAATGTTCCTTACACCGTCCGTACGATGGGACAACTCACTCCTTGGGCTCTAGCACAAGGTCGCCTCAAAAAACAAGTTTATAGCACTCTCTTTGAAAAACAAAATTTAAACCAAGCAGCAGCGGTTCACTGTACATCGGCTGGGGAAGCGGAAGATGTTAGCAATTTTGGAGTGCACGCTCCCAAGGTGGTTTTACCTTTAGGCGTTGCGTTACCTCAACCCATTCCGAATGCTCGTCAGCAGTTACGCCACCGCTACGGGATAGATCCAGAAACGCCCATTGTCTTATTTCTCTCGCGACTACACTATAAAAAACGACCAGAGTTATTAATTGATTCCGTTGCTGAGTTAGTTGAACAAGGTCAATCGGTTCATTTACTTTTAGCCGGTTCAGGGGAAACCGACTATATTCAAGGGTTACAAGCGCAAGTGACCCGTTTAGGGCTTGACCCATACGTAACCTTTACTGGATTTATGACTGGATACGATAAAGATTTAGTGCTACAAGGGTCAGATATTTTTGCTTTACCTTCCTATTCCGAAAACTTTGGCATTGCGGTTGCGGAAGCCATGGCTGTCCCCTTACCCGTCATTATTACGCCAGGGGTGCAAATTGCCCCAGAAATTGAGAAGGCAAAAGCAGGGGTTATTATTGAAGGAGAGCAAGAACGTCTCACCCAAGCCCTAGCTGAACTGTTACAACACCCTCAATATCGAAAGGATTTAGGAGAGAATGCGCGTCAGTTAGTGCAAGAGCGTTATTCTTGGAGCGCGATCGCGCAACAATTGGCTCAAACTTATCAAGAGATTATCGTCCAACACCGAAAACGCTAATCCTCAACCCAATCATCAATCATGCTTGGAACTTGCAATGCTCAATCCCCGCCGAAACAATCTCGCCCTTTATCGAAAATGGTTGCTTCAATTGGTTCTTTTCTTGTTTGTGGCGCGGGTGATGATGATTCCCATCCAAATCGCGATCGCGCAATTCCAATCTCCCCAACCGCAAGCGATTTTCGTTCCTGGTGGCGGTAAAAGCCGCGATCGCGCAGCAGCAAAACTGGCTCAAGCCCATCCCAAACTTCCCATTTGGATTTCATCAAGCAGTGCGCCCGAATGGACCAATGACTATTTTCAGGAGGTTGGAATTTCTCTGTCTCGCCTTCATTTAGATTATTGTGCCGTTGATACTGTCACCAACTTTACCTGTCTCGTTGATCAACTAAAAGCAAATCAGATTCAGCACGTTTATCTCCTCACCTCAGACTTCCATCTCCCTCGCGCTCAAGTCATTGCCTTTTTCATTTTTGGCAGTCGCAACATTGCCGTTACCCCGATCAGTATTCCCTCGGAAAAGTCTTCTGAACCATGGTTTTCTACCTTTCGAGACAGTATCCGCAGCATGGTTTGGATTCTCACTGGACGCAGTTTCCTCCGCTTCCATCCCAGAGGGCGCGATGTGGATCATCAACTTCCCCTATAACGAGGGGCTAAAAGGCGACCTTAAAATATCCAGAAATTGCAGGAGTTGAACCCGATACTTGTTTTTAGATTCAAAATGCCAGTCTGGTTCGTAATAGTCTAGCTTTTCCAGACTTTCCAGTTAGTGAAATGATTCCCGATCTAATTCAAAAAGCAGAAAAACAAGGCCCTCGACAGATGTTAAAAGAGTTAAAAACAAATCTGAAAGCCTCTACTGAGTAATTCTGACTAACTTCATGATGCAACTGGATCAATATACGACAGGCTCTTATACTCCCGGTGCTCCCTATTGGAAGCAACTGCTGTGGTACTTTGTGGGTCGTCCCCTCCTCGAAACGTACTGGATTCCCTTTTCTGGCTTTAAAACCCGCTTGCTAATTGCATTTGGAGCAAAAATTGGGTCTGGGGTTCGCATTAAACCAGGGGTGCGGGTTAAGTTTCCTTGGCGCTTGACCATTGGGGATTATGTCTGGTTGGGGGAGAGAGCCTGGCTAGATAATCTTGCTCCGATTATCATTGAAAATCATGTTTGCGTTTCCCAAGAGGTTTATCTCTGCACGGGTAATCACAACTGGAATGACCCGAGCTTTTCTTTGCTCACTGCTCCGATTACCCTTGAAGAAGGAAGTTGGATTGCAGCAAGAGCCATTATCGGACCTGATGTCACCATTGGTCGTGGGGCGGTACTGGGTTTAGGCAGTGTCACTGGAAAATCCTTGGCTCCGATGACAATTTATGTCGGTAATCCCGCACAACCGATCAAAAAACGCTTTCATCAGGAAAATCAGCAGCAAGAACCATCAAATGAGTCAGTTAAGCAATAGTTTTACCCTATTTCTGAGTTTAATTGTTGAAGCATTTCCCTTTTTATTAATGGGAGTCATCCTATCAAGTGTTTTACTCCTCTTTATTGATGAAGCAAAACTGATTCATTTGTCTCCTCGAAACCCAATTTTAGGGGCTTTAATGGGAAGTTTAGTGGGATTTCTCTTTCCCGTGTGCGAATGTGGAAATGTTCCTGTGGCAAGACGTTTGCTCTTACAACGAGTGCCAGTCTCGGTGGCGATTGGCTTTTTATTAGCAGCACCAACCATTAATCCAATTGTTATTTGGTCAACTTGGATTGCGTTTCGTGATCAACCCGAAATCGTGGGCTTAAGAGTGGTGTTTTCTTTAATTGTTGCTGTTATTATTAGTTGTATTTTTAGTGTCCAAAAAGATGTCAAAGTTCTCTTACAACCAACGGTAGCCAAACAACTCAGCCAACATTCTCCTCAGCCAAAAAAGCAAGAACCCACTTTACTCCAATCAGGAACTTTTTTGCTGAATGCAAGTGGTCAACCGATTCCATTGGAAACGATTGCCAATCGTAGAAGTTCTCGCCAAGGAATCGCCATGCAGGCGTTTCTAAATAACTTGACTCAAGAATTACGAGAGTTAGGGGGGATCTTAGTTTTAGGAAGCGCGATCGCTGCTGGGATTCAAGTCTTTACGCCACGAGAACTCATTTTAGGCTTAGGACAAAGTCCAGTGAGTTCCATTATCGTGATGATGCTATTAGGAGCACTCATTTCAATTTGTTCAACGGTTGATGCGTTTTTTGCTCTTTCTTTTTCCGCCACCTTTACCACGAGCTCATTACTTGCTTTCCTTGTCTTTGGTCCGATGATTGACTTAAAGAGCGTTGGTTTATTACTCTCTGTCTTTAAACCTCGCATCATTATTTATTTGTTTGCAATCTCAGCACAATTGATTTTCTTACTCACCCTTGGGTATAACTATCTATCCGGTTAACTCCCTCACCCCTCGGGAAAAATAAAACTGGCCGAAAAACCGCAACCCATTACTATCATTTAACTTGACTCCACTACTCAGTTGAAGTGAACAATTGTCTAATGATTTGAAGAGGCTTTTGCGAGTTTGCCCTGTTGCAGAGAAGGGGTAGATCTAGTAAATTATAGTGAGTTCTCGACATTTATTACTTAGCCGAAAATAATGTTGTTAAATAAACTTTCTATGGGCTATCGATTAGGGTGGGGATTACTCGGAACAATGATGGTGGGTGTGCTCTCTGGTGGTATGCCAGCAGCCGAAGCCAGAGATCTCATTTGGCAACCTGCCTCTTCGCAAACCTCCACTAACCCGACCTCTCCCTCACAGGAATCTACCGCAGATGTCCCCTCGGAAAATGTATTAACCGCAGAAGAATTGCAAGACACAATCCGTGGCTTGGAACTCATTGCTACCTTGGATATTTCTTCCTCAAAAATTAAGGAAACGAAACGAATTCAGGAGCAACTGCAAAGCGTACAACAAAACCAATCTTCACCTTATGTCTTAACTTCCAATCAAATTCAAGACTTACGTCATATTTTTTCTACTCTACGACAAACGGAATTAACTGCGATTAATCAGCTTCTGTTTAATCAGAAATCAGACAATCCTTTTCAGTTAGATGCCAGCGCGATCGCGCGGTTACGACAAAATTTACAAGAAACATCTGCGAATAACCTTAGCGAGGTTAAACAACCAGCAAGAGTCACGCTACAATCCTCAAATCCCCGTCCCGAACAGGAGGTTGTTTCCTCACCATCTCCGAAGGACGAAATTCAGGTCACGACAACAAAGCCGACACCGCCTCAAAATCAGCGTCAAAATCAACCGAGAAAGTTGCAAGTCACCCAAAATAATACCGCCAGTCGTGAAGAGTTAGTGCAAAATTTATTAGTGCCTGAGCCAGCGACAGAAGAGATTATTGTTGCTACAGAACGATCTGCACCTGCCATCAGTATTAGTGTTCCCACGGGCTATGGTGCACGTCATGGTCAATTGTTTTCGGGGCTGGATTTCCAAGATTCAACCCGTAATGGCGATGGCAGTGATGATGCGAGCTTTGGTTTTGGCTTAGGTATCGGCGACCCTGAAGACAGTATTGGAGTTAACTTAACTTATACCTCTTTTTCCACAGTTCGTAGCACTCCCTTTGACACAGGAGGCGTGAGCCTAAAACTACACCGCATCCTCGGCACAACAACCTCTGCAGCCATTGGTGCAGAAAACTTTATCCGATATGGCGACTTTGATGCCGAGACCAGTTATTATGGCTCAGTAACTAATATTTTCGCTTTACGCGATAACATAACAGAGCCTTTTAGTTCCTTAGCAGTAACGCTCGGTGTTGGTTCAGGGCGGTTTCGCCAATTTGATGACATTGAAGAAGATAACGAAACGGTTAACATCTTTGGTTCGGCTGGGTTGCGAGTCACCGAACAGTTTTCTCTGGTGGGAGCATATACGGGTAATACCCTCGCCTTGGGAGCTTCCCTTGCCCCATTTAAAGAATTTCCGTTAGTCATTACCCCCGCCTTTACTGACTTAACGGGGGAGTTTAGCGATGACCCTCGTTTTATTTTGAGTGTTGGTTACGGCACACGCTTATTCTAGGCTGAAGAGGAAATTTGCCAATTATGCAGATCAAATTAGTTTCAATACAAGTCGGTCTTGGGTTCGCGTTAATGGGAGGTGTGTTTAGCCTACTGGTACAGCCAGTGCAAGCTCAGACAGATACCTCTGGAACAGGGATCAACGTCTCAACCACCAATGCTGCTGGCTCCAAATTTCAACAACAGGGAGTTACCCAAGGCATTCCTGAACCAACTGCGAATGACTATGTTGGGAGCGTCTCGAATATGTTAGATCAGTTAGACACTGGAACGTTTTTTGACCCTAATGATATTCCTCAAGGAACTCAACAAACTCTGGCAGAGGTTTTAGTTGATCCAACCCCAAACAATCAACAAGACCTCATCACGGCTCTCATAGAAAGTCAACAGATCTCTGAACAAATTGCAGAGGAGTTAGTTGGTTTGATTACTGATGCCTTTGATGATGTCGATGATGCAGTCAATGAGGATGAAAACCTTGAAAGCTGTCCCAACATTCCCAATGGGATCTCTCATGTCGTTTATGAGTTAGCGGAGGGTTCAACAGTTAAAGTTGATAACTATCTTGGGGATGTTAAAGATCCTTGTGACCCCCAAAAGTATATTGAAGCCCTGGAGGCAGAGGAAGGTCAAGATGTCGTGGGTTATACCATTAAAGCGGGGCCAAATTATTACAATGAACAAGGGGTTAACGTCACAGAAAACATTCCTGATGGGTTTTCCCAGCAGATTCCCACCTATAATGCCTCTGAGCTAGAAGCATCTGATCTAGCTGAGGTGGATGAGGATTTTACAGATGATTTATCGATGAGAGTGGATCAAGCTCAAAAATTGTCACAAGCCATCAACTTGTTTAATCAAATTGTTAACTCCTTGGATGAAGCAACCTTACGAAATCCTCCGAAGGAACTCTTAGCAATTCGGCAAATCCTGGTTGAAGCGTCAGAAGCAACACAAATAGCAGGAGAAGATTGACATTCGGCTCCACCTTATTCAAATCCCTCCTAAAGCCCCACCGCATCAGCTAAGGTGGGGTTTTGATGAGACAACTCCAAATCATCAACGCAAAGAGTCAATTTTCCGATATCCTCTTAGATGGTAGTTTAATCCGTAGAATTAAGGTTAAGAAAAACTTATGGCAGATGCAGCCTCCAATCCCTTAAGCCAGCCGATGGATATTCAAGAACTGGCGATTACACTCTCCGCTCAAAATCTAAATCCGACAATGCTCACCCTAGATAATTTGCGCTCACTGGGTGTGATTCCTGCTGACTGGGAACTGGCGAAACAACCCGTTTTGAACCAACTGCAAGCGCGATTAAACTTCAAGAATGGGGTGAATATTGTTGCTCAGCAACGGAGCATCACCTTTGCTGAACCCTTGAATCCCCAAAATCAGCAGAATTTACAATCAGCAACGGTGGCGAAAGCATTTATGGCGAAATTTGCCCAAGCAGGGTATCAAACGGTCAGTATTGCCCCGAAAACAATTATTAGTTCTGGTAACGAGCAAGAGCGTAATCCTCGTCAATTTATTGTTGAAAATCTGATCGCTCCTGGTCCATGGCGAGAAGTGGGAAATGGTCTGCCCCAAGCCTCGGTTAATTTTGTTTATCAATTAGAACAGTGTCAGTTGAATTTGAGTATTAATGAAGTGCGCTTACGCACGCAAAACGAACCGAGCCAGTCGATACCTGCGCTGTTATTCTCAGGGAGCTTTAATTATCGTCCTCAGCAACAGGGAGCGAATGCTACTTCCCAATTACAGGCTCAAATTGATCGCTGGTCTGATAATTTAGAAACATTCCGCGAAATTGTGCATCAAAAATTCTTAGGAAAACGTGAAGGGGGTATCTTTCCATCCCAAGTTATGCCAAACTAACGCTAAAGTAAAAATACTTGATTAGAACAGCCACCTAGAGCGTGTCGGTGTGCTGTTCTTGTTTAGGAGGATAACTGGGTCTATCGCTCATATTGCACCTGATTGGAGGAACGTAAGGAAATATCCCATGACTGAGGTTATAAAAGTTAACCAAACCCCAATTCCCCCAGAACAACTCCTTTCCCATCTTAAGCAGTATCAGATGCTGCCCCAATTGTTAAGGGAATTGGTGATTGATCGCGCGATCGCGCAAATTGAATGCTCTGGGGAAGAAGTAGAAACCGCCAAACAAGAGTTTGTGAGCCAAAATCGGCTCAATGACCCCAACCGCTTACAAGCCTGGCTCAATCACACGGGCTTGAAACAGGAAGATCTAGAGACCCTTGCCGTGCGTAGCTATAAAATTAAAAAATTTAAGCAAGAGACTTGGGGTTCAAAAATTGAATCTTACTTCCTCCAACGCAAACGTGACCTTGATCAGGTGGTGTATTCCCTGCTACGCACTAAAGATCAAAATACAGCGACCGAACTCTATTTTCGTCTCCAAAATCAAGAAGCGAGCTTTGAAGCACTAGCCCAAGCCTATTCCCAAGGACCCGAAGCAGAAACCCGAGGGATAGTCGGACCCGTTCCTGTGACAACCCCCCATGAAAAAATTGCTAAAATGCTGATGCAAAGCGAACCCAGTCAACTGTGGCCTCCCGTCCGCATTGGCGAATGGAGCATTATTGTGCGTTTAGAAAAACTCATTTCCGCACAGTTGAACGACGCAACTCGTCAAAAACTTCTCAACGAACTCTTTAGCAAATGGCTGGAAGAGGAAGTCAAGAAAATGACCACGATTGAACCATTGAATTCGGAAACCTCCGAGGTAGCCTCATGAGTTTTACACTAACCGATTTTGTTTCTTTTCTCAGCGAGCAATTTCCCTTTAACCAACTGCCACAAGAAGCACGGGAAAGGCTCTCGAAAAAGCTACAACCCCTACGCTACAAAATGGGGCAAGCCCTCGCCCTGCGGGAACGGATGCCCACAGAAATCCAAATTATTTATAAAGGGCACGTTCGGCTGTTGGGATATCAGTCCAGCAATCAGATGCCGATTACCCTGGAATTAGCAGGTCCAGGTCAAACCATCGGTTGGGTGGGTTTAGTACGGGGAACTCCCTGTGAAACCGCCATTGCTTCCGAAGAATCCATTTGTTTAAGTTTAAAAGTAGAAGACTTCTGGGAACTCTACGAACAGTACGATGACTTTCGGCAAGCGCTGCAACACCAGTGTAGTGCCGTAGAAACCTTTACTCTGTTGTGCCAAGAACAAGATCGTCAACCTCATGGCGGGATTGATCTCAAAGCCCTCACTGACACCTGCTTAAACACAGCAGTCGTACAACTGCTTCCCCCAGGAAACCATCAAGTGGCCAACTTACCCAGTGATCATCCCTTAAAAGAGCAACAACGGGTTTGGTTCGTTAGTGGTGGTGGGAAACTCCTCAATGCCCCGATGGGAAGCCGTCTTGATTTGAGCCAAGAGAACATTGTCTTAACCGTCGAAGGAAAACAATCCGCTCGCTTGGTGGGCTTCCAGAAATCAGACTTACCTTGGTTCAATCCCCACGCACAAACGGCTGCGGAAGAAGAGGTGATCGAAGCACCAGAAGCACCAGAAATAGAGGAAACAGCAACCGTTACTCCTGCGGTGACTGATGGGGTGGAAGTATCCGAAGCCCCCAGCGTCATGCCTGGAACCGATGATTATGAAGTAGAAGGGGAAACGGTAGGACTGAAAAAATATCCTCATGTGCGACCCCGAGGGAACACCGCTCTGGAACGGGCTTTTGCCTGCTTTCATATGCTGAGTCAGTATTTTCAACTCCCCTTTCGCAAGGAAGTCATTCGCCGAGTGTTAACCGATCAACTGCGACGAACTGACAGTTTATCCTTACCTGCTGCTGGCGCGATCGCGGAACTGTTAGGACTGAAAGCGCAACTGACACAAATTCCGACCAAAGCCATTGCTCGCATTACGCCACCCGCCTTAATCCGTTGGGGCGAAGATCTAGCCCTTTTGTATGACAGTAATGATCGGGAAGTCGTCTTGGGAATTCCAGGAGAAGGGGTTGTTACCAAATCGATTAAAGAATTCGGAGAAATCTGGGGTGAAGGGGGACAAATCCTCCTGTTAGAAGCAACCAAAGAAACGCCACAACAACGGTTTGGAATTCAATGGTTTCTCCCTTATATCAACAAGTATAAGGGGACTTTGACCCTAGTTTTTATTGCTTCCTTCTTTATTCAAATTTTTGGTTTGGCATTCCCGTTAATGATGCTCGTCATCATTGATAAAGTGATTGCACAAGGGAATCCAGACTTATTGAATGTTTTAGGAGGATTTGTTCTCGTCATTGCCATTTTTGAAGCAGTCCTGACAACTCTCCGCACCTATATCTTTGTCGATGCCACCAACCGCATCGACATGACGTTGGGATCAAAAGTCATTGATCATTTGTTACGACTTCCTCTCCGTTACTTTGAGAAACGCCCAGTTGGTGAACTCTCCAGTCGCGTTAATGAACTCGAACGGATTCGTCAGTTTTTAACTGGAACTGCTTTAACCGTTGTTCTCGATTCCATTTTCTCCGTGGTCTATATCGGAGTCATGCTCCTGTTCAGTTGGCAACTAACCCTCGCTGCTTTATCTGTTGTTCCTCTTTTAATGGGAGTCACTTTCTTCTTTTCACCAACCATTCGAGCTCAACTCAGAACCAAAGCCGAACGTAATTCTCAAACTCAATCTTACTTGGTCGAGGTTTTATCTGGCATTCAAACCGTCAAAGCGCAAAATATTGAGCTACGATCGCGCTGGCGGTGGCAAGAACTTTACTCCCGTTATGTTTCTGCTGGCTTCCGCAACGTTGTTACTTCTACGATTTCCAGTTCGAGTAGTGGTTTTCTCAATAAACTCTCAGGATTAATTGTTCTTTGGTTCGGCGCTTACCTAGTTCTGCAAGGAGATTTAACCCTAGGTCAACTGATTGCCTTCCGTATCATCGGCGGGAAAGTGACTAGTCCTTTACTGCGACTGTCCCAACTGTGGCAAAACTTCCAAGAAACAGCCCTGTCGTTAGAACGTCTCAGCGATATTGTAGATAATCCTCAAGAAGGGGAAGAAGACCGCGATAACATTCCTATGCCCTCAATCGAAGGAGCAGTTCGCTACGAAAATATCTCCTTCCGATTTAAAAATACAGGTCCCATGCAACTGAATAACATTAACCTCGACATTGCACCAGGACAGTTTGTGGGCATTGTTGGACAAAGCGGGGCTGGGAAAAGTACCCTCACCAAATTAGTGGCTCGTCTTTATGAACCCGAAACAGGGCGCATTCTAATTGATAACTACGATATCTCTAAAGTTGAACTCTACTCCTTACGCCGACAAATTGGGGTTGTGCCTCAAGATCCATTACTCTTTGAAGGAACCGTCCAAGAAAACATTTCTTTGACTAATCCCGATGCCAGCACCGAGGAAATTATTGAAGCAGCCCAAGCAGCAGTAGCTCACGAATTCATTATGAATCTTCCTGCTGGTTATAATACGAAAGTGGGAGAACGAGGAGCAGCGCTTTCAGGAGGACAACGGCAACGGATCGCGATCGCGCGGACAATTCTACAACGCCCGCAACTTCTGGTTTTAGATGAGGCAACCAGTGCCCTTGACTACACAACAGAAGCACAAGTTTCCCAAAACTTAGCACAAGTGTTCCAAAACCAAACGGTATTGTTCATTACTCATCGGTTAGCTACGATTAAAGATGCAGATCTAATCCTGATGATGGATGCGGGAAGAATTGTTGAACAAGGCAATCATCAAGAATTAATGGCTCTCCAAGGGCGTTACTACTACCTCTACCAACAACAAGAATCTCGTGTCTAGTCACCGTTAACTCTCAACAGGAGATAATCAATGAGCCAAGCGAATGGTAATCGTCCCAACTCATCAATGGTTCCCAGTGAAAATGGGAAGCTCAATGTCAAAACTTCACAACTCGCCAAATCCCAAACGGGTAGCCCCGTTCCCTATAACCCCTACGAAGAAAACTTTGACCAATCCGTTGTTCTCAGTCAATCTCCCCTGTGGCCCCGCGTGGTACTGGGAACGATCTTAGGGGTGATTACCTTTGGCGTGGTTTGGTCTTACTTTGCCAAAATTGAGCAAGCCGTCGGAGCCCAAGGGCAACTCAAGCCCCAAGGTAATGTCAAAGAAGTGCAGTCTCCTATTAATGGTGTTGTCAAACGGATGGCAAATAATACCACCATCGAACCAGGAGAAGATCCCAACCGCAAAGGAGAGCCTTACGAAGAGGGAGATATTGTCAAAGCTGGACAAGTCCTCTTACATTACGATTCAACCACCGCCCAAGCAGAGATTGAATCTTTGGAGAGAATTCGCGCTTCTCTCCAACAGGAAAATAGTTTCTATCGCCAAGTGATGAATAGTGCAACAACTGCACCAACAGCAGTAGAAACCGAAATTAATCGCTTGGAGATCCCTGCTGAAGTTGCCATGCTGGCTCGAAATCGAACTGCTCTGGTAGAAGAAAACCGTCTCTTTCGAGCTCAAATTGGTATCGGGGAGCAAGATGAAAATTTAGGGCTCGATGAAATTGAACGTCTCCAAGCCTCTCTAAAAGAAGCCAATACTCGTACCGAGGCAGCCCGTCTAGAAGAGCAGCAAATTGAAAAGCAATTGCGACGAGTGGAGGTGCAACTGGACAATACAAAAGTGCAACTAGCAACTGAACGAGAAAAACTAGAGAAACTAACCACACTCTTTGAAGAAGGAGGAGTTTCTGAATTTCGGAAAATTGAACAAAAACAACAAGTGCAACAACAAGAGGCACGCTTAGCAGAACTACAGCAAGAAAAACAACGTTTGTTGCTTGACCGCACCCAAGCTGGACAAGAGTTAGAAAACACCCAAGCAACAACCCAGAAAGATGTGCTGGATCGGATTGCTCGCAATAAACAACAAATTGCACAAATTGATAGCCAGTTGACCAAAGCGATTGTTGATAATCAAAATCGGATTTCGGAATTAGAAAGTCAGATTAGTCAAACCGAGCAACAACTGGAATATCAAAATTTGAAAGCTCCCATTAGTGGCAAGATTTTTGATCTGCAAGCCGGACCCGGTTTTGTCGCCAATCCCACCCAAGAATTGATGAAGATTGTTCCTCAAGAAAACTTAATTGCAGAAGTCTTCATTACCAACCAAGATATTGGCTTTGTGCAAAAAGGGATGACCGTTGATGTGCGTATTGATTCTTTTCCCTTTAGTGAGTATGGGGATATTGAAGGGGAAATTATTTCGATCGGATCTGATGCTCTCCCCCCAGACCAGACTTATGATTTCTTCCGCTTTCCCGCTAAAATCCGACTCGATAGCCAAACTTTAAACACCAATGGTCGAGAAATTCCGCTTCAGTCAGGAATGTCTGTCAGCACTAACATTAAACTGCGAGAAGACCGACGGGTGATCAGCCTCTTCTTAGAGCGCTTTACCAAAGAAGTGGAAAGCCTGAAAAATGTTCGTTAGGCTGAGAAAGCAGTAGAGTTTCTCACTGAAAAAAAACAATGACAATGGAAATTACAGACTTAAAACGAGATGTAGAAACGGTCATGGAACGCCTGGGCAAAGCTCAGGAGTATCTTTGACCTACCTTGGATTCAGGCGAAAATTGAAGATTTGGAACAAGAAGCTGCACAACCTGAGTTTTGGGATGATCCAGACTCCGCGCAGCAGACCTTGCAAAAGCTCAATGACTTGAAATCGGCTTTAGAGCAATATCACCAGTGGCGCGATCGCGCTGAAGATACCCAAGCCATCATTGAACTACTAGAAACCGAAGCCGATCCCGCACTTTGGGAAGAAGCTACCCAAAATCTAGAAGCGTTGCAGCAATCCCTAGAGCGTTGGGAACTGCAACAACTCCTCTGTGAGCCTTATGACGAACGGGGAGCAGTCCTGACCCTTAACACAGGCGCAGGAGGAACGGACGCTCAAGACTGGGCGCAAATGCTGCTGCGGATGTATTCTCGTTGGGCGGAAAAACGAGGCTATAAAGCCCACTTAGCGGAACTTTCGGAAGGGGATGAAGCAGGAATTAAGTCTGCAAGCCTTGAAATCGAAGGACGCTACGCCTATGGCTATCTCAAAGGGGAAAAAGGCACGCATCGCCTCGTGCGGATTTCGCCCTTTAACGCCAACGGGAAACGCCAAACCAGTTTTGCTGGGGTAGAAGTGATGCCAATGTTGGATCAAACCACGATCCAAGATATTGAACTCCCAGAAAAAGACTTAGAAATTACCACCTCTCGCGCTGGCGGGAAGGGTGGACAAAACGTTAACAAAGTAGAAACAGCCGTCCGTATTCTTCACATTCCGACGGGAATTGCTGTGCGCTGTACCCAAGAACGTTCCCAATTACAAAACCGAGAAAAAGCGATCGCGCTTCTCAAATCAAAGTTAATTGTGATTGCTCAAGAACAACGGGCGCAAAAAATTGCTGAAATTCGTGGAGAAGCCGTAGAAGCAGCTTGGGGCAACCAAATTCGGAACTATGTGTTCCATCCCTACCAAATGGTGAAAGACCTCCGTACTAATGTGGAAACCAGTGCGGTTGAAGATGTGCTTGATGGGGAGATTGACGCTTTCATTGAAGCCTATCTCCGCAACAATCAAGAATAATCAGAGTCCATTTCTGTGATAAGAGTAACTTTCTTTGCTGATTTTGGGTAACATTGGGATATAGCAATCCTCACTCTAGCGAGATACCTTCTTAATTAGAATAACGAACAAGGAACAACAAACAACGAACCACTAAATATGAGTGAACAACCAACGAATCTCTCTCCAACTCCCGAAAAAACACCCGAGCAAGAACCAACTGAGGCTCAAACTCCCAGTTATACCAAACTTGCCATGCGGAACATGGTTCGTAAATCAGGGAAATCCTTACAACACTTCTTTCTCAGTACCATTGGCTTACTCGCCTTGTTTATTGGTTTATCCTATCTCACTCACTAATGTCTAGTTCTGTCCCACTCGCGGTTTATATCCAAACCCATTGCTCTCAAGAGGGGCTTCCCGACCCCTCACAATGGGAAAAATGGTTTCAACAGTGGCTTGATTCTCTCAAAACAGAACTGCCAACAGCAGAGGAATACGAATTAACCCTCTGCTTAAGTGATGATACGGAAATTACTCACTTAAATGCTCAATATCGGCAAAAACATCAACCCACTGATGTCCTTGCTTTTGCCAGTTTGGAAACCCCTTCCCCAGATAATGTATCACTTGTTACAAATGAACCCCTCTACTTAGGAGATATCATCATCTCGGTAGAGACGGCTCAAAAACAGGCAACGGAGCAACAGCATTCTCTGACTGAGGAACTAGCTTGGCTTGCAACTCATGGTTTACTTCATCTTCTCGGCTGGGATCATCCCGATGAAGAAAGCCTCAAAAAAATGCTTGCTCATCAGGAAACCTTACTGCTAATCTCGGGTCATAAATAACGATTCTCTTCCTCCAAGCACTGATCTAACTGTTAAACTGCGGTAAATCACGATAAGCGATAACATGACACTAAACGCCAGCACCTCTTCTTCCCAAAACCTGTCTTCTTTGCAGCAAAGGAGTAATCACGCAACTAACGGTCATCCGCAGGCTTCTTCGTCTCATAGTGGAGTACAGATGGCTTTGGTCTCCAAATCATCCCAAGAGCATTCTCAACCCGAAAAGCATTCATTTGCACGCAACTTAGCTTTCAAAATTGCTCCTGACTTATTGAGCAGTTTTCGGTACGCTTGGGCAGGGGTTCATTACGCCTTTGCGACACAACGGAATTTTCGGATTCACGTTGTTATCGGAAGCATTGCCCTCGGCTTAGGGGGATATCTCCAAGTCAGTGGGGTGAAAATGGCAGTGATTGGCATTACGATCGCGCTTGTGCTTGCCCTAGAATTATTAAACACCGCTTTGGAGTCAGTGGTGGATTTAACGGTACAGCAAACCTATCACGAACTCGCTAAGGTAGCAAAAGATTGTGCAGCAGGAGCCGTTTTAGTGGGCGCTTTAGCTGCTTTATTTGTTGCTGGAATCATTTTGTTACCCCCGTTGTTAACGTTGGTCTTCTGAACCAGTGACCAGTGATCAGTGACTAATGACCAATGACTAATGACCAATGACCAATGACTAATGACCAATGACCAATGACCAATGACTAATGACTAATGACCAATGACCAATGACTAATTTGCTCACTTTTCCATGCGGATCACATACCACTGCAAATATTCCCCTTCCCCCACATCAAACTCGCAGCTGGTTTCCATGAGATGTTGGGCTTGTTCGGCTACAGTGTCAAATTTTTTTAAATCTCGCGGGAGTTCATCGGGATAGTTCTGTATAATCCCTTTTAGTTTCTCTAGTAACTCCTCGGGACTCATAATTTCTTCGGGTTGATTGGTTTCGAGAACGACATAAGCGTCCTCTTGATACATGATGGAATCGGGCATAGTGTAATTAATAATTAATAATGAATCATTAACAATTGCTGACTCAATGGGCGGGTCTCCTTTATCATTTTAACTGCCCTGTGATGAATTAAAAAATGAGTCAAACCAAGTCTTTTGATCTGCGTACCGAAAAAGATTCCATGGGAGAACGCCAACTTCCCAATGATGTTTACTATGGCATTCAAACCTTAAGAGCAACTGAGAATTTCCCCATTAGTGGGATTAAACCCTTACCGACTTATGTCGATGCTTGTGTTTTAATTAAAAAAGCAACCGCGATCGCGAACGGAAAATTAAATTGTATTCCTGAAGAGATTAGTACAGCGATTGTGCAAGCAGCAGATGAAATCCTAAAAGGACACCTGCGCGATCAGTTTGTGGTGGATATTTATCAGGCGGGTGCAGGAACATCTCATCACATGAATGTGAATGAAGTGTTAGCGAATCGAGCGTTAGAAATTTTAGGGGATGAAAAAGGGAACTATCAACGGGTTAATCCCAATGATCATGTCAACTACGGACAATCGACCAATGATGTCATTCCCACAGCGATTCGCATTGGAGGATTACTCGCACTACAACACTCTCTCTATCCTGCCTTAGACAGTCTGATTGAGACCTTAGAACAAAAAGCGGATGAATTTCAAGATATTGTTAAATCGGGTCGCACCCATCTCCAAGATGCAGTTCCCATTCGCCTCGGAGAAACCTTCCGCGCTTGGACTCAGATTTTCCGCGATCATCAAACCCGAGTGAAAACCGCAGCCCAAGATTTGCAACAATTAGGAATTGGCGGGAGTGCCACAGGAACAGGGTTAAATACTCATCCTCAATATCGCTCAGAAGTGGTGAGTCTGCTCAGTGAGTTTATGGGCTTGCCCCTCACCAGCGCCCCTCATCTTATGGCAGCCATGCAAAGTATGTCACCTTTTGTTAACGTCTCTGGGGCATTACGAAATATTGCACAGGACTGCGTTAAACTCTCCCATGACCTGCGTTTATTAGATTCAGGACCGAAAACGGGGTTACGAGAAATTCAACTGCCACCGGTGCAACCAGGGTCTTCCATTATGCCAGGGAAATATAATCCTGTGATGGCAGAAATGACTTCTATGGTATCGTTTCAGGTGATGGGATACGACAGCGCGATCGCGCTTGCTGCCCAAGGCGGTCAGTTAGAATTAAATGTGATGATGCCGTTGATTGCCTATAACTTGATTCACAGTATCGAGATTTTAGGAAATACAATACAAGTGTTATCAGAACGTTGCGTAAACGGAATTACCGCCCAGCGCGATCGCTGCCAAAATTATGCAGAAGCCAGTCTTGCTCTTGTAACGGCGTTAAATCCTCACATTGGCTATTTAAATGCAGCAGCGATCGCGAAAGAATCCTTAGAAACTGGGAAATCTCTGCGAGAATTAGTCCTAGAAAAAGGATTAATGGACGAAGCCACCTTAAATCAAGTGCTTGACCTAGCCAAAATGAGCGAAATTCAGTAAGTTAAGACCATGCCCAAACAAGCCTATTCTCTCCAAATTACCTTCCACTATAACAACGGGGAAAAAGAATCCTTTTTAATCACGGAATCCGCAAAAGAAAGCAATCCTTATCCTGAATTGCAACAAGCGATTCAACAACGTCTCAATCAGCAGTGGTGTCCCCTGCATACTGGGGAAGAAACGGTTTATGTCAATATGAATAATGTAGATACCGTATCCATTAAACCCAGCATAGGCGATAACCAAGAAGAAATTGCCTTCCATGAAGCAGAACGCATTACAGCCTTAACCCGTAGTTCTAAAGTGTTGTAATTTTGTCCCTTGTCCTTCGTCCTTTGTCCTTTGTTATTTAATAACTAATGACTAATGACTAATGACCAATGACAAATAACTAAGAACAAATAACCAATCACCAATAGCAATCCCATGTCCCTTGATCCAGAAATCCGTGACCAAGCCTATCAATTCTTTGTAGCTGAAGCCCCTGAACTCTTACAAACCATAGAATCAGGGATTCTAACCCTCAGAGAAGACTATAACACTGCTAAAGTCCATGGCATTATGCGGGCAGCCCATTCGATTAAAGGGGGTGCAGCAGGCGTGGGCTTAGAGGGAATTAAATCGATCGCGCATCGGTTAGAAGATATCTTCAAAGCCTTATATCATGCAGAAGATAAAATTACCCCTGAATTTGAACGGAAATTATTACACGGCTATGACTGCTTACAACGCCCGCTAACGGAACAAATTGAAACTGGGAGTTATGACGCAGAAGCAGCCGTTCAAGAAGCAGAAAGTGTCCTCAGAGGGATTGAAGACGAGTTAGGGGAGGCGATGACCCAAGGCGAAGACTATATCCCCAGTTCCGAAGATTTGGGCGTTGATATGGCTTCTTCCATCTTTGAAGTGGATGTGGAACAAGGGTTAGAACACCTTAGAACTGTGATTGCTTCCCCTAATCAGTATGAAGTGCTGGGAGAAGTACGGGCGCAAGCGGAAGTCTTTACAGGATTAGCGGAAATCATGGGCTTGGCGGGCTTTGGTGAAATTGCCAACAGCGCGATCGCTGCACTAGATCGTCATCCAGAAGCCGTCATTGAGATTACAAATTTAATGATTGAAGACTTAGAAGCGGGACGCAATGCGTTTTTAAACGGCGATCGCGCAGAAGGAGGGAAACCCTCCGCAGCGTTACTGGCTTATACAGAAACGGAAGAGACAACTATTAATTTAGAAGAAAATCTTGGAGATGACACCGACAGCGAAGAAATAACCGTTAACGCTGATGATCTCTTTGGGGGGTGAGTTAGAAACAGAAGAAGAAACAACGATTCACTTAGAAGAAACTTCAGAAGATACCGTTAACGCTGATGATCTCTTTGGGGGTGAGTTAGAAACAGAAGAAGAAACAACGATTCACTTAGAAGAAACTTCAGAAGATACCGTCAACGCTGATGATCTCTTTGGGGGTGAGTTAGAAACAGAAGAAGAGACAACTCAAAGCATCCCCACTAATCTAGACGATGCGATTACCGCCATTAACGAAAACTTTTCTGATTTACCGCCAGCGCAAAACTTACCCACTCCCCCTATCCCCAAAGCAGAAACAGAAACGACACCCACACCACAACCAGAAACCAAGAAATCCCCGAAAAAATCCTCTCAACCTTCCATTCGCGTCGATGTGGAACGGTTACAAGCCATGGATAACCAGTTAGGGGAATTAGTTATCCAACGCAATAGTCTTGCGGTTCAAAACGAACAGCTACAAAGAGAGTTAAGAGAACTCCTCAATCGGTTTTCCCGCTTTCAAAACTTAGTGGGACGCTTACAAGAATTTTCCGATCAAGAAGTGATTCGAGAAAGCACTCAAAAACAGTCTCGACTCTCTCCGCAAAAGCAACAGACAGATTCGTCTCCCGTCAGTGAACAACCCGAATCGGTTCTCGATATTGATTTCGATAGCTTGGAATTGGATCAATATGGGGCATTAAACGCGATTTTGCAAGAATTATTAGAAGAAACGGCGCAAATTGAAGAATCTGTCGGCGATGTTTCCTTATTTGCCGATCAATCCAACCAAACGCTACAAGGACAGCGTAAAATGTTGGAACAATTGCGAGATGAATTGATTTGGGCGCGGATGTTGCCTTTGAGTAATATTTTGGATCGATTTCCTCGTATTTTGCGCGATTTTTCCGATCAGTATCAAAAACCCACTCGCTTAAGTTTAGAAGGAACTGGCGTAAGAGTGGATAAAAGTGTTTTAGAAAAGTTGTATGATCCCCTGACGCATCTGATTCGTAACGCCTTTGATCATGGCATAGAAGCCACCGAAACCAGAGAACAAAACGGGAAGTCAGAAGAAGGAGAAATTGCGATTCGGGCTTATTATCAGGGAAATCAAACCGTTATTGAAATTAGTGATGATGGCGGTGGGATTGATGTGGAGAAGGTGAAAGCGAAAGCCTTACAAACGGGTTTACTCAGTGAAGACCAAGCCGAACGTTTTTCTAAAGAACGATTATATAACTTACTATTTGAACCTGGGTTTTCTACCGCGAAGGAAGTCACGGAGTTATCAGGGCGCGGAGTTGGTTTAGATGTGGTGCGCGATCAAATTCAAGCCTTAAAAGGAAGCATCAGTTTACAGTCAAAATTAGGACAAGGAACAACCTTTATCTTGAGTCTCCCTACCACTCAGTCAATGGCGAAGTTATTGATTGTTTTAGTGGATACCACGATTTGGGCGCTACCGTCCGATAATATTGAACAAATTATTGTTCCCATGGCTGAACAAGTGAAAAATACAGGGAATCAACGCTTTCTCTGGTGGGAAGACCAAGCAACTCCCATTTATACCCTCAGAGACTTACTCGATTATAATTGTCCGCTTCCTGCTGCCTCTCCCGACTTACAAGCATTGGGCGCAGCAACCCAAGGACAAAATCGATCGCGCCCCTTATTAATCTTAAAACGGGGAGAACAACGCTATCCCTTAGAATTAGACCGCGTAATTACTGAACAAGAATTAGTGATTAAATCTCTTGGCAGCGCGATCGCGCCCCCAGAATACGTTTCAGGCTGCACCATTTTAGGGGATGGCAGAATTGTTCCTGTGATGGATGTTTTCGCCTTATTACAATCCGTTCAACAAACGCCCCAAGCATCGGTTGTTACTCCCACTCCCACCCGTTCCCTCAACAGTAAAATCCCAACGATTCTTGTAGTGGATGACTCCGCAACCCAACGCCAAACCTTAAACTTTTCCTTACAACGCGCTGGCTATCAGGTGTTACAAGCAGGAGACGGGAGAGAAGCCATTTCCATGTTAGAACGTTATCCCGACACAAATTTAGTGGTGTGCGATATTGAAATGCCCAATCTTAACGGCTTTGAATTTCTCCGTTACCGTCGTCAAAATAACACTCTCAATCAAATCCCTGTGGTAATGTTAACGTCTCGCAGTAGCGACAAACATCGGAAACTGTGCACTCATCTCGGGGCAAGTCACTATTTTACAAAACCTTATCTGGAAAAAGATTTTCTTGGTACACTAAAAACTATCATCGATCAATAAAAACGAATGAGCCTGAAAACAGCAGAAACCTCTTCTCAGACAACAGTTCGGGTGGTCACTTTTTCAGTGGGAACTCTAATTCTAGCCGTTCCCATTCAATCAGTTTATCGCGTCCTATCTCAGATTACGATTCATGGTAGTGGAGAAAAAGGGGTCGGGGTCGCCCATCTCGAAGATTGTGAATTAACTGTCTTTGATTTGGAATATTACCTCTTTATAGACAATATAAAAAATTCTGTAAATCATGTCACCAAAAACCATGTTATTGTAGTGCAAACTCAACAAGAAGTTGTTGGATTACAGGTAAAAGATGCACCGACTCTTAGAAATCTACCGCGCGATCGTGTTCGAGTTTTACCCGCCTCCTATCGTCAAGCAGACACCCTGAGTTTCTGTTCTCATGTCGCCGTCTTAGAAGAAACCGAAGCAACACTGACTATTTTTTTATTAGACGTGGAACGCCTATTTCCTCAATAGTGACCCCATTCTTGCTCGATCTAAACCTGTTACAGGCTGTTACAGTCCTTTCTCAGCCTCAACACAATTAGGTCAAAATTGGATATAAATAGTTAAACAATATAAACCATGGCTGATCATTTTTTAAGGGATATTCAAACCTATGATGAAAAACAAGAAACAGGACGTTTAGATATTAAAAATCTTAATCATCCCCAACAGTCTTGGTCATTATATCTACGGCTAGGTCGCTTATTCTGGCTGGCGGGTGGAAAGCATGAACAGCGAAGAATCTATCGCCAACTTAAAAACCGTTATCCTCAAAAAATAAATCGTCTCTTAGCCCTGTTTCCAGAAGTGGCTTCCACCTCAGAAGCAACTTACTATAATTTTTTGGCTTATCTTTTGCAAAAAGAATATTTGACTATGGAGGAATTTGCCCGCATCAAACAAGCCATTAAACTGGAAGTTCTCTTTGATCTCTTGCAAGTTTACCACATCCAAAGCCAAGCCAGTAGCGATTATGGGATGAGTAGTGGCTTACAGTGGAAATGGTCAGCGAATGCTCGTCCAGAAGGATATATCCCCATTCCCAGTGAAGTAGCTACACCAACAGGGATTTTGGTTAAACAAGCCCAGAAAAACTGGCAAAACTGGCGGGAAGCAGGCTTAACCTATTGTTGGCCCAACCAAGCCCCCGTGATGACCCAGCCCGAACAAATTCAACAAGCGACCGCCGAAAAAACTTTTCAAAATCTCAAACGTCTCTTGACAGGACAAGACTCATTACGAGATATTGCACTAGCAACGAAACGAGATATTTTACCTGTGGCGAAAGCACTCTGGGGATATTATAAACAAGGTTGGTTACAATTTCAAGAGATTCCAGATCGGAACTGGAATCAGTTGACCCAGCCAAATCAATCGCAAAAAACAACGGCAATTGCTAGTTCTGAAAACCGCAAGTTTTTGATTGCTTGTGTTGATGATAGTCCCCAAGTCACCCAAACTGTGGAACAAATTGTGCGGGAAAATGGATATGATTTTATCGGGATTAATGATCCCTTGCGGGCAAATGCTACCTTGTTAAAAGTCAAACCCGACCTCATTTTCCTTGATTTGATTATGCCCAATACCAATGGCTATGAAATTTGTACTCAACTCCGCCGAGTGTCGAGCCTGCAAGAAATTCCCATTATTATCTTAACGGGACAAGACGGATTGATTGATCGGATGCGAGCCAAAATGGTGGGAGCAACTCAGTATATGAGTAAGCCCGTTTATCGTAGTACAATTTTGGAATCTGTGCAAAAATACTTGCCGAATTTCACTCGCCAGCAAACTGAAATCAATCCTGATCCGTCATCAGCCCAAGCCTAATTTCTATTCAGTCTCAAATTGTGTAAGTATTAAGATCTAAAACCCTCAAAAAACTATGAAAAAAGCACTCATTGTTGAAGATTCCCAAACCGATTTACAAATTTTATCAAGCTGCTTAGGCAATAATGGCTTTGATGTGGTGAAAGCGGGCAGTCATGATGAAGCCCTTTCTCAAATTCAACAACAACCCTTTAATCTCATTGTCCTTGATGTGGTCTTACCCGACCGCAGCGGATTTGAACTCTGTCGGCAACTCAAACAAGAAGAAGGAACAAGCAACATCCCTGTTGTTATCTGTTCCACTAAAAATAGTGATTTAGATAAATTTTGGGGCATGAAACAGGGAGCAGATGCCTATATTACCAAGCCCATTGATTCTGATGAATTAACCCGCACCTTACAACAAGTTGTGAAATAGCCCCTACTGGTCATTTTTCTTAACCGACTCATCAACGCGATCTCAATTAAACTTGTGGTTTCCTCTTCCTCCTCTAACTCCAACTATCTATTTCCGACAACTGACTCAGAACAAACGAGCACTGAGTCTTTGATTCGGTTTCATCTTGTGCCAGAAACGACCGCCCTTTTGACGATTTCTCAACTCAGTGAAGTGCTGAAAGTGGAGACTCGTCAACTAGTTCCTTTACCGAAACTTCCCAGTTGGGTGATGGGACTCTATAACTGGCGTGGAGAAATTCTGTGGGTAGTGGATTTAGGGGGCTTGGTGGGCTTAACCCCTCTCCCCGAGCAGCCTTTAGCAACGACTCGCTTACCACTCCTCGTTTTAAGAACAAAAGATGAGACGGGAAAGCAAAAAAATCTAGGGTTAATTGTGGAAAATGTGGAAGGCATTACCCGCATTGACCCGAACTCCATTCAATCTCCTCCTGAATCAACCTTTACCCCTGAACTCTCTCGGGTTTTACGTGGTTATTCTCTCACCTCAGACGGAGAAATGTTAATGGTGCTTTCTGCAGAAGCCATTTTTGCTCAAATGCCTAACAGTATTTCTTGATTTCAACATACGTGGCAAGGATTCTCCGACTACATCGCGTTAGCGATTAGTCGCGGGACGGGGCGTATAAACGTCTGGGGAAACCCCAGACGACAGCCCCTCAGGAATTGCCACATCTTCACTAAGCTGTTACAATGATAGTATATCGTGAAATTGACTACCAATGAAACAAGTCATCACTGCCAAGTTAAAGTTAAACCTCTCGACCGAGCAGAAAACGCTTTTGCGAGAGGTTTCTTTAGCTTATCGTGATGCTCTTAATTATGTTTCACAGGTTGCTTTCGACAATAATCGAACCAGCAGTGCCAACAAACTCCAGAAGCTAGCTTACTACGACATTCGAGGTGAATACAATTTACCATCTCAGATGGCTTGTAATGTTTGTAGGCAGGTTGGTGCAACTTATCGAAGTCTATGGACTAAGGTTAAACAAAGTAGCCAACATCGTAAACAAGGAAAAACCAAAAAAGGTACAAGGGCTTAGATAAACCACCGCACTTTGTTTCTAGAACCTGTAACCTTAACTATGGTAGGGACTTCTCTTTCGTTAAAGAAGGAATTAGTCTCATTACCTTACAAGGTCGAATCAAAGTTTCTTATTCTGGCTATCAAAAACACTTAGACTTGATTAAGTCTGGAGAGGCTAAAGCCAAAGGAGCAAAGATTTACTATACTCCTTCTAACAAGACTTATTACTTATTAGTCAGCTTAGAAATAGAGAAACCTGATATCGAACCCGCAAATATTAAACGAGTTAGCGGAGTTGATGTTGGTCAACGATATCTAGCTGTAGAAACCGATACCAAGAATCAAGTTAGTTTCTACAACGGAAAATCTACTATTCATAAAGCAGAGCACTATCAAAGGAGAAGAAAGTCGTTACAGCGCAAAGGCACTCGATCAGCTAAGAGACGATTAAAGTCTCTATCTGGACGAGAGAGACGGTTTCGCGCTGATATTAACCACCAAGTTTCTAAGCAAGTTGCTAAATCTAATTCCTTAATTGGATTAGAAGATTTAACCAACATCAGGGAAAGGACTAACCCTCGTCGTAAGGGGAAAGAGGCATCTAAAAAACAGAAAAAGGCTAACCGTAAACGAACCAGTTGGTCTTTTGCTGAACTCCAAAGTTTCATTGACTATAAAGCAGTATTGAATGATTCTTTGGCGATTAAAGTCGATGCTGATTATACTTCCCAAAGCTGTCCTCATTGCGGGCATACTTCTAAAAAGAATCGACCTAACAAGGGGTTAACTTTTCACTGTGAAAATTGTGGGTTTGATCTTCATGCCGACTTGGTGGGGGCTAGGAATATTGCATTAAGAACGTTGCTCGTTCGGCAAGACTGGACGAGTACGGGTAGCCTGTCAGCCTGCCCTGATGTTTCGTCCGATGAAGCCAAAGCCATGCGCCTTTCGAGGTTCATGGAATTGAGGTGGAGGGCAGAAACAAGCCCCAATCACATCGCGTTTAGCGATTGATTGCGGGTAGTTGACATAACAAATATAGCACTTCCCAATCTCATGAGGTACATTCTAAATTTTGGTTCTTTGTTCTTCGTTCTTTGTTATTTCTTGGTTGTTAATCAATGAACCACGAACTATGAACCATGAACATCCACCGACTCGCATTACGTACCTCAACCAACTAGGAAACGCCATAACAAATAACACTCACTATGACTCAAACTTCTCCACAGCAGCAAGAACAAAATCAATCCTCTGTTCCTCAATCTAGCAACGGACACAATCTTAGGGAATCTGACCAGCGTTTAGAGTATATTCCTTTACAAGACGAAAACATAACCCAAGAGAATCAAAGCTGGTGGGAAAAGTTAAAAGCTCGTTGGGATAACATTAGTTTTCGTAATAAGCTCACAATTGTTGTCATGGGGAGTGTTGCCATTCCTGTTGTAGCAGTAACACAAGCGAACGTGATTTTTACTCGTACCGAATTAAGGGAGGACTTGGAAAAGCAATTAATCCTAGAACTACAAAGTTTAGAGGAGCAGATAACAGACGATTATCAAGAATTAGCTGAAGAATCCGAAATCATGGCAAAAAATGCTGTTGTTACAGGAGCTAACTTGAATGATCCTCAGCAAGCAGAGCAAGTCTTAAACAACGCGATCGAGCCCAATCCCAATGAAAGTTTTTATATCTTAACGAACCAACAAGGAGAAAGTGTCGCTCAAAAAATTTCTATCATTGATCGCGATTTTTCCCAGTATCCTCCCCTCCCAACGGGTAATGAAACCATTGATCAATACTCTGAAACGACCCAACCCATACGCCCAGTTAATAAAAATATCGGCATTAACCTCACTGACTTACCCATGGTGCAAGAAGTGCTGGAAACGGGTCAGGGGAAAGCGGGTATTGAATTGATCAGTAGTACGACTTTAGAAAAACTCGGTTTAGCCGAACAAGCCAGTATTGGCATTCGTGAACAACAAACTGAGGGCTTACCCGAAGCCAAACAACCGTTTCCCGAGGGGAGGTATGACATCAATCAAGGGAAAATCGGCATGGCGTTAATGACGGTGCAGCCCATTATCCAAAATGGGCAAACTGTCGGAACAGTGATTCAAGCCCGTTTGCTCAACCGTGACTATGAAATTGTTGATTTGATTAAACAAGAAACGGGAGCCGATACGGTTACTCTCTTTGCCCAAGACTGGCGCATTAGTACCAATGTTCCTTATCAAGATGGGGAAACGCGAGCGATTGGAACCAGGGTTTCGAGAGAAGTGGCAGAAACGGTTCTCAATCAAGGAGAAACCTTTATTGGAGAAGCTAATGTTGTCGAGACAACCTTCTTGAGTGTATATAACCCCATTTATAACAGCGACGGGGAAGTCATTGGCATGACTTATGTGGGCGACCCCCAAACCGAAATTAATGCTGCCTTGTTTAGAGCCAGTGTTATTGACTATGGCATTGGTTTGATTATTCTCGTGATTGGTGGCGGTATTGCTGTCTTTATCTCTCGCAGTTTCTCCACACCGATTCTCCGTTTATCTAACTTTGCTCAACAAGTGGGAAGCGGAAATTATCGCCTACGGATGCAAGGTACTAACCGTCAGGATGAAATTGGCATTTTATCCCAAGACTTAAACCGTATGGTGACCAACCTCGAAGCCACTCAAAACCAGCTGCAACAAGACATTGCTGAAAATAGTTTCTTGGCTCGTTTAGCCAGTGCCAACGTTACGAACTCAGAAAGTGTAACTCAACTTTTGGATCAAGCTGTGAGTGAAACCCGAGCCTTGTTAGAAGTCGATCGCGTTGTGATTTATCGTTTCCAAGATGATGGTAGCGGTTATATTTCTAATGAATCCTCTGTTGAAGGGGTCACACCAGCCCGAGAACGAGAAATGAAAGACCCTTGCATTCCCGAAGAAATCCGCCAAGCCTACATTGAAGGGCGAGTCGTTCCCACAACCGATGTTTTAAATGCGGGTTTTCATCCCGATCACTTGCAATTGATGAAAGATTTAAATATTCGGGCTAATTTAGTCGTTCCCATTGTGGTGCGGGAAAGTCTCTATGGCTTGCTCATTGCACATAACTGCGAAGAACCCTACGAATGGCAAGAACGAGAAATTAATTTAATGCAACGGGTTGCTACAGAACTCAGTGGAGCGCAAGAACGGGTTAGTTTCTTGGAAGATTTACAAGCCTCAGAAGAAGAACAACGACAGGAGAAAGAAAAGCTGCAACGACGCGCTCTAGAATTGCTGATGCAGGTTGATCCCATTAGTCAAGGAGATTTAACGGTTAATGCTAGCGTAACGGAAGATGAAATTGGGACGGTTGCTGACTCTTATAACTCCACTGTGGAAAGTCTGCGGAAGATTGTGGGACAGGTACAACAAGCAGCAAAAGCAGTTGCTGATACCACGACCAGAAATGAAGCAGAAGTGCAAGCTCTATCCCAAGGGGCGCTGAAACAATCGGAAGAAATTGAAATTGCTTTGCAACGCATTGAAGCGATGACCGAATCGATTAATGTGGTATCGGCAAACGCAGCCGAAGCAGAGGGGGCAATTCAAAAGTCAGCAGCCACGGTAAAAGCGGGAGATGAGGCAATGAACCGCACGGTTGATGGCATTGTGGAGATTCGAGAAACGGTAGCAGAAACGGCGAAAAAAGTCAAACGGTTAGGGGAATCGTCTCAGAAAATTTCGCAGGTGGTAAATTTAATTAGTAACTTTGCTGACCAAACGAACTTACTGGCGTTAAATGCCTCCATTGAGGCAGCCAGAGCAGGGGAACAGGGACGCGGGTTTGCTGTGGTTGCGGATGAAGTGCGGGCGTTAGCGCAACAGTCTGCAAATGCAACTTCTGAAATTTCGAGTCTTGTTGACCAAATTCAAACGGAAACGAATGAGGTTGTTACTGCAATGGAACAAGGAACAGAACAGGTGGTTAGCGGGACACAATTGGTGGAAGAAGCCCGAGGAAACTTAAATCAAATCTCGGAAGTATCGAACCAGATTAATGAACTGGTGGCAAAAATTGCAGAAGCTGCCAAAACTCAGTCTGCGGACTCGGAACAGGTTAATCAGACCATTAAAGATGTCGCAGCGATCGCGCAACGAACCTCTGAAAGTGCTACTCAGGTGTCTGATTCCTTTAAGGAACTGCTGCAAACAGCCCAAAACCTAGAAGAGAACGTCGGACAGTTCAAAATTGATTAAAAAATTCCCTCTACCCTTGCGAAGGGGGGAACTGGAAATTCAATACCCATCCAGCATCAGTTTAGTAATGGCATCAAAAGCCTCAGTCCATGCTTGTCTGGTTTCTGCTGTCCATCTGTCTTGCAAATAATCTTGAAAGGTCTTTAAAAGAGCTTCTTTAAGCAAGGGATAATATTCTGGCAAAGCCCCATACCGCACATGACGAGAACCTAGTCCTTTGAGAGTTTGCTTAAATAAGTTAGGCTTTCGTAAATTTTTAACCACGAGGTTTAAAGCACTAATCAACATTTGCTGTTGCTTTGCCATATCCACGTGGGCAAACAAGGGCTGGGTTTCGGGGTAGAGACTAAACAAGTTTTGATAAAAACTAATAGCAAACTCGTTTGCCCGAGGTCTAATTTCACTATAGCTATTTTCTAATAACTCAACATTTAATAATTCTGGACTAGCAACCATTATTATTTTTGTCCTCGATTCATGAGTCGCCTTTTCTTTGCATTAATAATCATTAATCATTAATTATTAATTTATGAACCCAATCAATCTGTAGCCAAAATTACTTGTATGAGATGACAGCGCGATCGCGCCCTTGATTTTTTGCCTCATATAAGGCTAAATCGGCTTGTTGAACTAACACCTCAGGGGAGACATTTCCCGTCGGAATCAGACAACTAATCCCAATACTGAGTGTCACTCTTGAACTCACTCGCGAAGACTGATGAGGGATATTTTGGACTTGTAACGTTTGCCGAATCAGTGTTGCTACTTCTACCGCACCGTTGAGAGGCGTATCCGGTAATAAGAGAGTAAACTCTTCTCCCCCATAACGAGAAACCAGATCGGAAGGGCGTTTTGCGACACTATTAATCACTTGGGCGACTTCCCATAAACACAAATCACCCGCTTGATGTCCGTAGGTATCGTTATAGCGTTTGAACTCATCCACATCACAAATTAGTAAAGATAAAGGTTGGCGCGATCGTCTTAACCGTTGCCATTCTCGCTTTAAAGTTGTATCAAACTGTCTGCGGTTACTCACTTCCGTCAGTCCATCTTGGGTGGCTTGTTTCTGGAGTTCTCGGTTTGCTTCCTTCAAAGCCACTTCAGTGGCTTCTAAACGCTCATTTTTTTGTTGTAACTGGGCTTGGGTTTTCGCCTGTAGTTGAGTAATTTCAATTAATAATTTAGATTGAGCTAACAGCAGAATATGCAAATCCAGCACTTTTAAGACCTGTTCTGAAAAGCGAACCGCTAACGGTTCATAAAGACTTTCATAAGGGCGGGATAACGCTTCTTGTACTGCTTGTGTAATGCCATACTCACAAGGTAATTCCAAAACAGACGCATTCAACATCTCCCACAATCGCCTAATCGGTCGTTGCAGATACAGTTCTAAGCTATACGGCTGACTCATGTAAGATAGAAAACGTTGCCGAGAAATTATCCCTAACACTTCTTTTTCTTCTCGAACAATCACCCCTGGTAAATGAGCACACCTCTCAAACGCATCCATGATCACTTGACCCATTTCATGACTTTGAACTGTCGTGTCATAACAAGGAAGGATTTTTAACTTAGAATGAGGATGTAATTCCAGAGACTCTAAAATTGGAAAACTCGCGACAAGAGAGTGAATTTCTGGATATTTCGGATCATCAGGCGTTTCCATCTTGCATTTCTTGCTCGGGACTCCCCTTGTAATCTGTGATTGGATAGTAAGGAGATCAAAAACAACTTAAATTGTATCCTCTCTTTCAATCATAGGAGCAATTTCTGTTTTGAAGGTTAACCATTGATTAACAGCTTCCAGATTATTTTCTGCACCCTTTTCCAATAAGATTACCCCTTCCTCAAAACCAGCAATCCCGTAATCTCCGCGATTCGTAATTTCTTCAATGCGGTAAGTCATAGCTCGTAACCGTCGTAAATCATCATCAAAGGCAACTTGATAGCGACGCAACCGCCATAAATCAGCTAAAACATAATCTACTGATTCCACTTTTTCTTGATCATTCCGTAACCTTAAAGCAGGAAAGCGAATAATTGCTCGTCGCCCTGATAAATGCGGAATAATGTAGGTGGTTGCTGATACACTTGCCTCTTGAGGGATTTTATTCATCAACTGGTAAATGTTCCCTGAATGATGCCATTGTTCAGGTAAAGATACATACACCCAAGGATCAATCGAGTCGGGAATTAAAAAATAAAGGGTGCGATTGGGATTGGATGTTATCGTAAATAAAAGCGTCAGACAAATGCAAAACACCCAAAAGCGACGAAACTTCCGCGAAAGAGGACGTGGTGTGAGAGTTTCTAACGGTTGGTTAAATCGTAATACCCCTTGTCCTCCCCACCATAAAATCGCCCCATAACACAAACCAGGAACAACTCCCATTGCATAGCGAATGGTAATCGCTAGCACGGAAAACCCTTTTCCTAAGAGGAGTTTTAACAAGGGAAACCCCGCAATCATCCAAGCGCCAGGGGAAACAGCAGGAATAAACGCAAACGGCAGCAATTGTCCCAGTAAATACCGAATTGTGCGACCCACGGGCGTAACCAGTTCAATCACCAACAGCCACGGTTGCGTTAGCATGGCAAAAATCACATCAAGCGTACTTGCTTCATCGCCTTCCACATATTGCCCAAATCGCTCTAACATGAAGCGTTTAGAAATATCTTCGGAAAAAATGGGCATGATGAGATTGGTGAGGATGAGGAGATAACCAAAACTCACTGTACAGACAATCAGACCAATGCGCGGGAAGCGACGGCTGAACACCATATAGACCCCAATGCCAAATAGGGTAATCCCACTGTCTTCTCGCACCGCTAAAATCAAGACACTGAACAGGGCAAACAACCACCACCAGCGTTTCTCCATTGCTAACAGCAGCGTAAAGACAAAGAGAGGAATCTGGCTAATATCGTGGAAGTTGGCAAGAGTTGGCGCAAGAATGGCGTTTGCTGCATAAAAGCTGATACTGATCAACGTTGCGACGGTATTATCAACATATTCTCGCGCTAGAAAATAGAGTACAATTCCTGCACTGGTGACAAAGACAACCTGCAAGACAGAAAGTGTAGCGGGATGGGGAAATAGGGCATAAATTGGCAGCCATAACAGCAAGGCGGGGGTAAAGTGTTGCCCGAGACGATGATAGGCAACATAGGGGACTTCATTGTTATGGACAACATTGGTGGACAGTTGGGAGGAGAGAGAACTTTGAAAGAAGTTCCCCTGAAGACCATTCCAGAAAACTTGGTTAAAAATGCCTTGGTCATAGGACGAGTAAAACGTAAAGTGGCGATGGAGAATTAAAATCAGAGTAATGGCAAAGAACGCGATCGCGCTTACAATAATTCCCTTTTTCTCCGTTGCCCGATTTAACGGAAACAGCATACCCCTCCTAAGCCCACCTCTGCGGGTCTCTTCGCAAAATCATTGTCGTCTTATTGATATTACCGTTAATTAAGAGCAATTTTCACGAAGTTTGCCCACTTGTGATCGATTTTAGGAAAATTTCGATCCGAACGCTACAAAACCGCAAGTTCTTGCTTACAATGGAAATAGCGGAAAACATATTTCCGTTCACTCCTCACACCACACTCCGTCCGGACGGCGTTCGGGCGGCTTCCTTTATTTATCCCTCGACTGTACCATAAGACTTACCTTTTTCAACACCCAAGTCTCACTTTTGGGAGAAAAATTACTTCTTAATTCTATCAATTTCGGCAAAAAGCAGAAAGACTTTGTTATTTTAGAACCCTGAAACCCCAATTAAGTTACGTTATCTTTCCGTGGAGTGAGTTCTGTTCCGAAGCAGAAGGCAAGAACTGATAAAATAGAATTGAATTCAGGATCGGTTTTTCCACCTGAGATAAAAAAAGCAGATTGAAATAAGGATTTAGGGCATGGTAGCAACTGCAGAAGTCACCGATAGCAGCTTCCAACAGGAAGTTTTAGAAAGTGAACTTACGGTTCTGGTTGATTTTTGGGCCCCTTGGTGTGGACCTTGCCGTATGGTCGCGCCTGTGGTTGATGAAATCTCCGAACAATACGAAGGGCAAGTGAAAGTCGTCAAAGTGAATACCGACGAAAATCCTAATGTTGCAAGTCAATATGGCATTCGCAGCATTCCCACCCTAATGATCTTCAAAGATGGGCAGCGTGTGGATATGGTCGTTGGTGCTGTTCCTAAAACCACATTGGCAAATACTTTAGAAAAGTATCTATAAATCCCTTTCACCCAAATTATCGGAAAAAATCTTTCAGAATAGTTAGTTGGGTTACTCATGACTCAACACAAATAAAAGTATCTAGGGAGGCGGATCTGTATTCGGCAGTGATGTCTTCCCTATTTTCACCCAGACTGGTGTTTCGTTAGCCATTAATCCCCTAACGTCATCAGCTAAGCAGGTTTTTTTATGGATGTATCTCCGAAAAGTGAAAGCAGCCCTGATCGGGTCGCAAATGAAATTAAAGCGTTGATTGGTCATCTTCCCCATACCGAAAAAGGAAGTTGGATTAAACAGGCGGTGAAAATCTTAATCCGTCTGGCTGATGAGGATATTGCAACCACAGACTGGAAAATTATTTCCCGCACGTTACAAGATTTAGAAGCGGGATTGATGACCTTTCAGCCTTACCGCCACACCCGAAAAGTTACGGTCTTTGGTTCCGCACGCATTCCCCCAGACACGGAGGAATATAAGCTAGCCAAAGAATTCTCTAAATGTCTCGCGCAACAAGGCTTTATGGTCATGACAGGTGCGGGGGGTGGCATTATGGCTGCAGGAAACGAAGGGGCCGGGCGAGAGAACTCTTTTGGCTTAAACATCCAGCTTCCCTTTGAACAGGGTGCAAATGACTATATCCATAATGACGAAAAACTGATTGGATTTAAGTATTTTTTTACACGAAAACTGTTTTTCTTAAGAGAAAGTGACGCGATCGCGCTGTTTCCAGGAGGATATGGGACTCAAGATGAAGCCTTTGAATGTTTAACCTTGTGTCAAACTGGAAGACAACCGCCGATTCCTCTGGTTTTGATTGATAAACCAGGTGGCGACTACTGGAAAGCGTGGGATCGCTATATCCGAGAACACCTGATTCAAGATGGTTTAGTTAGTCCCGACGATAACTGCATTTATACCATCACCGATGACCTTGAGGTCGCCTGTAACGCAATTAATCATTTCTATCGCGTCTATCATTCCAGCAGTTATGTCAATGATTTGTTAGTAATGCGCCTCAATGCTGAACCCACAGATACCCAAGTGGCGTTACTGAATGAAGAATTTAGTGACATCTTAGTGCGCGGAAAATTTGAAAAAAGCCCTCCTCTCAGCGAAGAAAACGGGAATGGGACTGATGATCTCCCTCGTTTAGTCTTTCACTTTAATCAACGGGACTTAGGACGGCTGTATAAACTGATTCGGCGGATTAATCAATTTCCGATTGCAGTTCCTTCCCGAGTGGAAACTCACCCCGAACAGAAATAATTTTGGGGAAAGGGTTGACAAAGCCCAATCCCCTATGACATGATTAAAAAGTGCTTGAGTTTCACGCGGGTGTAGCTCAGCGGTAGAGCGTCACCTTGCCAAGGTGAATGCCGTGGGTTCGAATCCCATCACCCGCTTGTTAGATTGACTTCCATATAAGAATTCCAGCCTCTGCTAATCTCATATTGTATTTTTGGACTAACACTTGGACTAAATTGGGACTATTTGAGCACATTCGGAAGCCTCTAGAAAGCTGCGGCTTAAAAGCTATTTTGACGATCGCTGCGAATTGATCAGACATGAACTTTTTTTGGCTTCCTGCTGTGTCAATCAAACTGTCTAAAAGGGAGCTTTGCCTAGGTTTTTTGGAACAGTTGTAACCGCTTTCCGTTTATCTTTCTATGCAAACAAGTGATTCTGCTTGGCTTGCCACCTTCTCGGTAATAACTCTCTTCACTACCGCCAATAGCAGAAAAGCGCGATCGCGCTTGTTAGGGGCTTGGGTATTAACAGATAAATCAGAAGCCAGCGTGATCACGATTTTAAACTCAGCCCAGCAATGTAATCCTTCTTATATCCGTTCTTTCCTGAGGCTCGATCGTCAATTCTCCCCAGATGGTAAAACTGGGAAAGGCTCTTTGCGCTTGCTCTAAGGCTGGTTGAACTTCCGTTTCTGGCAGTAACATTTTCTTGAATATCCTCCTAATGGCGGTTAAAGTCGCTCTTTTCCCCATTTTGTAAAGTTTCTGAGTCTTCTGCTTTCTCCTACGCGCCCTTACTTACCTCAAGTTACAGAGATAAGCCAAATTACTCTCCCTCAAAAGTCAAGTATATGCTACCGAATTCTTCTAGACTGGGCTTTGTCCATAAAAGGGTTGTGCTTCTTGCAGAGTGGGGCGTTTTCCTTGTTGCCATTGTTGATAGGCTAATTCTAGAACACTAGAAACGGTTTCTCCGAATTGTTCTTCTTTCATTTTCCATAATTGATAGGGAAAAGATAGCTGATTTAAGGTGTCTTCCCATTCCGTTTCGGTCATGATGGTGTCAGGAAGCTCAATCGTTAAGTCTGTTGCGCTGAGGTGATAAATGCCCACAAAAAACTGTTGACGGCGGGCAGGAACTTGCACTGCAATTCGCTCTGAATCGGAAAATTGCTGGGAGTTTTGAGTTTTGTAATAATGCGCGATCGCGCTTAATGTCGAAATGGCAAATAAGGGAATCTGCAACTGTTGCGCTAAGGTCCGTGCTGTTGCAACGCCAATGCGAGTTCCTGTAAAACTGCCGGGTCCTTTGGCAACGGCAATAAACGCCAAGTCAGACCAAGTTTGGGGAGGTAAAAACTCTTGCAACAAAATATGAAGATGACTGGATAAATCCCGACCTAATTTCCAAGTGTTTATTCTTTGATCACCCTGAAAGTTACTCAATGCAAGTCCCAGTTGCGGACTAGTCGTGTGTAACGCCAGACCATATCTAGATTTTTGTTCTGTTGCTCCCATTGCCTTCAATTTTTCCCAAAAAAACAGTAGAGTGAGCATTACCCACCCTACTATGGAACTAACTTTTTTTTAATAACCTTATGCTTTCAAAAACTGAGATTAAGCCATTGCAGGTTGTTTTTCCATCTCTGCGGAATAGCTACCCATGCTTGCTGCACTGTTGCATTGCGCCCGATGGTGTAAGAGTTTTTGCGCTTCTTTAACATTGCTGGCTTGTCCTTTCCAGTGTTCGAGCGCAGGTTGCTGAATGGCACGAGCATAGGAGAAGGTGACGCGCCAAGGACATTGGGATTTGAGAGGCTCAGAGTTCATTAAGTGCAGATGTTCTGCTGCTTGTTCAGGGGTTTGTCCACCAGACAAGAAGGCAATTCCAGGCACAGAAGCAGGAACATTGTCGCGCAAGCACTTAATTGTTTTCTCAGCCACTTCCTGTGGGCTGGCTTGTTGCGGACACTGCTTACCAGAAATAACCATGCTGGGCTTGAGAATCATCTGGTCAAAGGCAACGTTTTGCGTCCGCAGTTCGGTAAAGACAGTCCGCAGCGTTTCGTCTGTCACTTCATAGCAACGGTCAATCGTATGGTCACCATCAATGAGGACTTCTGGCTCAACAATTGGCACTAACCCACCTTCTTGGCATAATGCTGCATAGCGGGCTAAGGCGTGAGCATTGGCTTCGATGCAAGCGCGAGTGGGAATACCATCACCAATGGTAATTACAGCCCGCCATTTTGCGAACCGCGCCCCCATTTGATAATACTCTGCAATGCGATCGCGCAGTCCATCTAATCCTTCTGTAACTTTCTCGCCAGGGTGACCCGCTAAATCTTTCGCTCCAGCATCCACTTTAATGCCAATAATGACATCATTGTCTCTCATCACCTGAGTGAAAGGAGTGCCATCTTCTTTTTTCTGACGGATGGTTTCATCGTAAAGAATCGCGCCACTAATATACTTTCCGAGATCAGGCGTTGTCAGAATTAACTCCCGATACTGACGGCGCATCTCTTCAGTTTGATCGATCCCTTCTTTACCAAACCGCTTATTACAAGTACCGTTACTTTCATCCATCGCAAGAACGCCTTGATTAGGAGCAACCATGGCTTGCGCGGTTTGTCGGAGTTCTGCTGCATATTGATTCATATAAACTTCTCCTTTTAACCTTAGGTTTTAACACTTACTTCTATGCCACACTTTCTCATTTAGACAAAGCATTGTCAAAGGCAAAACCGCAAAAGTTAAAAAAGTCTGAAGAAAGGTAGAGAGCTTGCTACCTATTCGTTTCCCATTCTAAGTCTTGAGTTAGAGAAGCACCTCTATCTTAAGATGTAGCTCCTGTAAACCCCTAAAATTACCTTCTATTGCTGCCCCATTAAAGCTAATTCTTCTCATTTACGACTTTTGATAGGGTTTTGCTTCTAACTCAAAGGAGAGGTAGAATGAGTATCAATTCGTCAAAATTTGAAATTTATCTTAAGATTGAGAAAACGAAAGATAAGTTTTTTGACAATTTCCCGATTAAAACTATAGAAAAACACTCATAGGAGGAAGACTATGGCGCTCGTCCCAATGCGGTTATTACTGGATCACGCAGCAGAAAACGGCTACGGTATCCCTGCATATAACGTCAACAATATGGAACAGATCCAATCCATTATGCAGGCTGCTAGCGAAACCAACAGCCCGGTTATTCTGCAAGCCTCTCGCGGTGCGCGTAAATATGCTGGGGAAAACTTCCTGCGTCACCTCATCACTGCTGCAGTAGAAACCTACCCCAATATTCCCATTGCGATGCACCAGGATCACGGTAATAGCCCCGCGACTTGCTACTCCGCAATCCGTAACGGTTTCACCAGTGTGATGATGGATGGCTCTTTAGAAGAAGATGCTAAAACCCCAGCGAGCTTTGAATACAACGCTAGCGTGACTGCAGAAGTGGTTAAAGTCGCTCACGCAGTTGGCGCAAGTGTAGAAGGAGAACTCGGTTGCTTAGGGTCTCTCGAAACAGGTAAAGGGGATAAAGAAGATGGTCATGGTGCAGAAGGCGTTTTAAGCCGTGAGCAATTATTAACTGACCCTGACGAAGCGGTAGAATTTGTTGAGCGGACTCAAGTGGATGCGCTTGCAGTTGCCATCGGTACCAGCCACGGTGCTTATAAGTTCACTCGTAAGCCCACTGGTGAAATTCTCGCTATTGACCGTATTGAAGAAATTAACCGTCGTCTTCCTAACACCCACTTAGTAATGCACGGTTCTTCCTCTGTTCCCCAAGAATGGTTAGACATGATTAACCAGTATGGCGGACAAATTCCTGAAACTTACGGTGTACCCATCGAAGAAATTCAAAAAGGAATCAAGAGCGGTGTGCGTAAAGTTAACATCGACACTGACAACCGTTTAGCAATTACGGCAGCGATTCGGGAAGCAGCAATGAAAGATCCTGCTAACTTTGACCCCCGTCACTTCCTCAAGCCTTCCATCAAGTATATGAAACAAGTTTGTGCGGAACGTTATGAAGCGTTTGGTACTGCTGGCAATGCGGATAAGATCAAGCAAGAAACCTTAGATGTTTATGCGGTTAAATATGCTAACGGTGAATTAGCAGCAAATGCGAAAAAAGCAGTGACTGCTTAATTCAACTACCTTGTATTTTAATAAATCTGGGGGTGGCTCTTGTTGCCACCCTATTTTTTGTGAAACCGTTACTTTAAATTAGCGCGAGCATCCTTAACCGCTGCCCATAATGCAGCCCCTGTCAGGGGAATACTGCCACTGAGAATAATTGAGGTGATTAAAACTCCATAGCGAGGATGACCGTAAGAGAGTTCAAATACCGAACCAACCGCAGCGATCGCTGCGACACAGGAAACCATTAAAAATAAACCGCTTTTCGGGGTAAGTAGCACGCTTTAACTCCTTTTTGATTACGATGAGATTGATTTAACCGCTTGCACAGAAAATCCTTGTTTATTCAAGGCTTCCGTTAAGACTAAATCATTGGGCACTCGATCAACAAATAAAACCCCGTGGAGATGATCGAGTTCGTGTTGAATCACTCGCGCCAGCAGTCCACTCGCCTGCATTTTTTGAGGACGACCCGATTCATCTTTATATTTAACTTCCACTGCTTCTGGGCGCACCACATCTAGGAAAACGCCAGGAATACTCAAACAACCTTCTTCTCCTGTGGCAAGTTCTTGACTATAACTTTTGATTTCGGGATTAATGAGAATCAGGGGGGGCGTTGCTGTATTATTGGGATCGCAGTCAATCACCAGCATTTGTTTATTTACGCCCACCTGTGGTGCAGCTAAACCAATTCCGTCTTCAGCATACATGGTTTGTATCATTTCTTGGGCTAAATCCCGCACGGATTGGTTAATTTTATTAATGCGCTTAGTTGACTGACGCAGCACGCGATCGCCAAGATAATGGAGAGAAAGAGGAGCATCTTGCCCTTGTTTATGTTGATTTACAATTGACGCAGTCATTGGGTTTCCTCAGTTTAAACAACAATCATGTTTTCTTTGATTGTAACAATTAAGACTCTTCGCTCTCAGAAACATCTTTTCCTTGCACCACCAGCACCGAACAAGGGGCATAATGAACCACATGGTTACTAACACTGCCTAAAAAGACTTCTGCTAATCCTCTGCGTCCTCTGCGTCCTAAAATGACTAAATCGACATCACAAGTTTTTGCCATTTCCCGAATCCAGCTACTGGGATCGCCAATGCGCCAAGAATATTCGACGGGTAAGCCTTCTGCTTGTACTTTTTGGGCGCAACTTTCTAACCAAGATTCCACTTCTTGGGTTTGGGTTTCAATATGTTCTTGTACGGAAGAAGAGAGACTGAGAACATTTTGACCATAGATGCCACTGTAAGCGTCGATGTTACGACCGTCAAACATGAGGGCATGGAATAAAATCAGTTCTGCCTGAGTGGGTTTCGCGATCGCGATCGCTTGTTTTAATATAGTTTCAGATTGAAAAGAGCGATCTAAAGCGACTAAAATTTTCTGATAAGTCATCGGAAAAGCCTCATTGTAAGATAGACAACACAAATCAGGAATAATAAGATGAGAAATTATGACCTCATGACAGAGGTAGTGGTATGAAACAACACTGGGAATGTTATTTCCTAGCGCGATCGTTGGTATGCTTAGGGAGGATTCGGAAACTCATCTTTATATGAAATTCATTAATTCATGTTACACATAGATGACACAGGATTACTCTCACCCCCTCGCCCTTTCTCTTCCCTTCGATTGCCTTTGGTAGTGTCGCTGAACCAGTAATTTGGGATTCTGTGAGGACCGAAGAATCACCGTCCTTCTAGGGCGGTGAGGATGTCAGTTAACTATTTTCCTACATCATCAATGATTTTTCTCCCCAATGGACTTTAAAGAACTCCTCGCTGAATATGCTAGAGGCACAACTGAATTTACCAGCCTTGATCTCAACGGCGCCAATCTCTGGGGAGCCGATTTGATTGGCATTCATGTCGAGCAATCCCGCTTGCAAGCAGCCATTCTGACGTTTGCTTATCTCAATCAAGCCTACTTTGTAGAATCTGATTTAACTGGTATTAAGTTAAGTGGCGCTAATCTCAATCAAGCAATATTTAAGCAATCTTCTCTCTACAATGCTGATTTACATGGGGCGAGTCTGCAAAAAGCCAGTTTGAGAGGGGTGAATCTTAGTTATGCGAATCTAGTTGATGCTAATCTCTCAGAAGCGGACTTACGAGAAGCAAACCTGACCAATGCGAACTTAACAGGCGCTTGTCTCCGTTTTGCTAATTTAAGAGAAGAAAGCCGTAAAACCGTCAAGTTACAAGGCGCAAATTTACAGCGCATTGACCTCCAAGGCGCAAACTTAAGGAATGCTGACTTAAGACAAGCGAAACTACAAGGAGCAAATCTCAAAAATGCTATCTTACGAGGGGTTGATTTACGGGGGGCTGATTTAACGGAAGCGAATTTAGAAGAAGCACTTTTAAGTAATGCTCAAGTCGATCAAGTCTGTCTTGATGGTACAAACTTAAAGAAAGCCATTTTAGAACGAGCCCACTTAGTTGGTGCGTCTTTTATTCAAGCTGATTTGCAAGAAGCTGTGCTACGAGAAGCCAAATTAATGAAAGCTAACTTTAAGCAAGCGAATCTTCATCTGGCTCGTCTGAATGGGGCTGACTTACAACGGTCTAATCTCAATGAAGCTAATTTAACACAAGCAACCCTCATCGAAGCCAGCCTTGTCCGAGCTTCGCTTCTTAATACTGATTTAAGTCAAGCCAACTTACTGCGAGCGGAATTAAGCAGTATTGACCTTAGTCAATTAAATTTAGTCGGGGCGACCATGCCAGATGGTCGGGTTCACCAAGCATCAGTCTAAAATCGGGGATTCCTCTCCCTGATAACGATTTGTGATTAACAATTTGTAATAAATTGTCGGTGCTCAATGTTAATTCCAGAAAATACACTGATACGATAATGTGTTATAGTTGAGATCTACATCAAAGTAAACTGGCAGTTTCTCTCAAAACTAAATGATTGGGGTACTCTTAAAAGAAGATCTGCTACCCCTGATCGATCTCAATCAATACCCAGTAGAATCCATTGATCAAACTGACATTGATTTATCACCGAAGCCTGTCCCTTAGTTAAAGTTTGGAGGAAATCACAATGGTATCGGTTTCTCAACCCCTGTCACAAGATGTTGAACAACAGTATGATGCTATGATGATGAAAAAGCTGTTGTTTGCCACTTGTAGGAACTATTGGGAAAACGACCGCAAAAAACTCTTATCGACTCGCACGGGAGAGCTAATTGCAGAATTACGTCATTCCCAACCGACCCTCGACGAAGTGAAAAATCGTTTGAACCGAGTTGTGGATGGCTTAAACAAACGCGAAAAATACTATCCAGTGGCTCAAAAGTTATTGGGAAAAATCAGTAAAATTTATGGAGAAGCAATCGATGAATCATCGCTTACTTCCTTCACCTCCTTTCCTTCCGAGTCACCTAAAATCCCCATGAATCCTTCTTTAATTGAACCTAGGCTGGCGGAAATTGTTCAAAGTTTTCAAAAAGATAAGAATGCTCAGCGTATTCATAAGATGCTTTTTGCTTTAACCAAACATCGCTGGGAAAACAAGCCAGAAACCCTATCTAACTATCCGCTTCCAGATCTGATTCAAGAAATTTATCAAAACTATCCGAATCTGGAGCGGGTCGGTATTAATTTACTCAAAATTGTTAAAGGTTTAAATAAACAAGGGACGTATTCTAAAGTTGCCGAAACGATTCTCTCTGAGTTAGCGAACTTGTATGGGGGCGAGGTTGAATTGCAAAAACTCAAATCGATTGTCAATGTTTCTAAACAAACTGTAACTTCTGCGACAGCAACAGTAACGAAAAAGAGTCTCTCATCCAAGGTTGAGACTGAAACCAGAAAGCATAACTTTGACTACAATCCCTTCCAAGTTAGACAGCGGATTATGAAATATACAAACCCGCTGCGCGTGAAAATGCTGTTGTACTATACTCTCAATTCTGATCCACTGAGCACTCAGCAAGAAGCGGATGGGTTGTTACTCAAAACCTACGAGCTTGATCAAATGCTGATGCAGGTGGTTCGCGATTTTAAAACCATTCAGGAGCTTCAAGATCATCTGGAAACAACTGCTCTCGCCGTTTCTTCTATTAAAAGTAAAATGTTTAAGGTGGATGAAAATATGCAAGTCGCCAAAGCGATTGTCATGGCTCTGAAACCTCTTTATGAAAATAATTAAAATTAACTGCCAACATGGATGCGCGTGAGATTTTAAATAGTTATACCAAAGGTAAAAAAGATTTTAGTAATGAAACCTTAGTCAGTGCTGATTTATCTGGGGCTGACCTGATTGGTATTGATCTATCTCGATCCAATTTAGAAGGTAGTAATTTGGCTTTTGCCTTTCTCAACGAAGCCAACTTAAATCGTTGCAATTTAGTCAGAGCCAAACTCAATGGCATTAATTTAAGCCAAGCCAGTCTTCGCTTTGCAAATCTTCATGATAGTGACTTTCATGGTGCAATTCTCCATCGTGCGAATTTAGTGGATACGAATCTGACCTTAGCGTCTCTCCTAGATAGCAATTTAATGGAAGCGAATTTAGCGGGAGCTGATTTATCAGGAGCGGATTTAAGTGGTGTCTGTTTACTGGGAGCTGTTTTTACTGGCTCGGAGCAGCGAGGGAGTCGTAAAAGCACCACCAAACTGAAGCGAACAAATTTACGTCGAGCCGATTTAGAAAGTTTAAATCTTGATGAACTTGACTTTACTCAAGCCAATTTAACAGAAGCCAATTTGGTACGGGCTACCCTCACGAAAGCCAATTTACAAGGCGCAGATCTAAGTGAAGCGAATTTATTTAATGCAGATTTGAGTAAAGCCAACTTAAAAGGGGCAAATTTAAGAGGAGCGAATTTAATTCGAGCGAATTTGGAGCGAGCCGATTTATCAGGAGCGGATTTAAGGGGGGCTTATTTGAATGAAGCGAAAATGTTTGAGGCAAGTTTAGATAATGTCAACTTATCACAAGCGAATTTGCATCGGACAAGAATGATTCGGGCTAGTTTTAAGCACGCTAACTTTAGCAATGCCAATTTAACAGAAGCCAACATGAGACAAGCGGACTTAGCTAGAGCTAATTTGACCAATGCTAACCTAAATAATGCTGATTTAACGGGGGCTGATCTCAACAGCACCAATTGGACGAATGTCAACTTAGAAGGAGTCATTCTCCCCGATGGAATGACCCCCTAGATTCAGATCAGTTGTAGTAGCTTATTTCAGTCCTTTGACCAGACCGAAACCGCTATTGTCGGTTAGATGCAGGAACTTTTGCCTTAAATCTACTGGAGATAATTTCTCTCACCAGTTAAATGGTCGTACCAGCCAAGTAATTGGATATCATACCTAATCAGCATCCTAGCATATTACTGGTCTCGCGTTGCCACGTCTCGATCAATCAGTTTTTCAGAAAGTGCAAGGTTTTCTGGCTTTTTCGTTCAATTCCCTTGCACTTTGTCCAAGAATTAAGAACCTTAAAAGCTAATTGAGTAAGAGTTTCAGTTGGATTCAGCAAGCCCTAATTCAAGTTAGCGACCGATTGACGCTCTCCCGTTAAATCGGAGATTTTAACGGGAGATTCTTGGTTCTAACCTGTAAACTAGGTTCACAGGACGAGTTCGCTTGCTCCAATTGTTCGGAAACAACTGAAGTAGAGGCGAGTCTCTCCCCAAGCGTTGAGTCTGGCTCGAAGCCAGCCGTTCCTGTGCGCCCCACAGTACGGAGTCCTTCTCTCAGTATGTTAATGGCTGCGTTTTCATCTCTATCTAGAATCGTCCTACACTGACAAGCATGGGTTCTGGTAGATAGAGACTTCTTCACAATTCGACCACAGTTAGAGCATTCTTGACTTGTATATTGAGGAGGAACAGCAACAGCTACCTTCCCGAACTGATTTGCAAAATACTCTAACCAGACTCGAAACTGATACCAACCAACATCTGAGATTGACTTAGCTAAACAGTGGTTCTTAACCAGATTAGACACTTTTAAGTTTTCATAGGCAATCAGGTCGTTAGACCTTACTACGCAACGTGCGAGTCTCTGTTAAACTCAGCAGGGAAGTCGCCCTCCCTACTGGTCTTCAGAACGAAGCATGAAAGTTTCCCTTCACTTCGCTCCTCTCTAAGACAACCTATTGTCATTAGGCACATCCTTCATAACTACCATCATTACGAGATTTTACATCATGGCAATGTCGATGGAGAAGTTGTTTATTTCTTAGGGTATTTTTACCCTTTTTACTACGAGGCGTTATATGGTCAACCTCCCACAAATCTCCATCTTGGAAGTGTAGTCCGCAAATTGCACACTTTCCTTTTTGGGTTTTAAGAAGTTTTGCAACTTCAACCTTTACGTCAGGGTATGAACCCATTCTGGAACTCCAATAACGCCAGTCCCCATTGAACGGTGAAGCATCTCCTTTCACTTTCACATAATTTTGGTGAGGTGTCCAGCTATGCTTTATTAGGTAGAGTCCATCTGTTGATGAGAAGACCCATTTATCTTTCCTACTTTTGACAGCTTGTCTCCAGTATTTATTAGTAACCCATTCCCAGTTCTTATTAGGATGACGGCGTTTTGCCCATCGACGAAGTTTAGACCACATCTTGTTATCTAAGTCTTTGAAGGTTTCAAAACTACAGCAGGCTGAGTAATAATTAGACCATCCCTTGATGATAGAATTTAATTCTTGGATTAAATTTATCTGATTCGATGCTTGATGACGGTCGATGGTATCAGCCAGTTTTTGATAATGTAGCTTCACCTTTTCGTCCGAGGGCTTGATTATTGTCATCAAATTCGATTTTTTCTTGCCATGCTGATGTTTTCCTACCTCATACTGTCGAATTGTGAACCCCAAGAAGTCGAAACCCACTTTATCATCTTCTACAGTTTTGGCGGTATGGCAAATGCGTGTCTTCGATGGTTTCAATTCACAACCAATTTTAGAGAGGAAATCCTCAATTATTACTTTACATTCCTCCACAATTTCCCGATTCCAGTGCATTAACACGAAATCATCTGCATATCTTACAAAGTCAAGGGTTCTTAATTTGTCCCGTTTACCTTTTATTCCAACCCTTTCTGGGGGTTGATTGACAATGTATTCCCTGACTATGGTTTCTAACCCATGAAGGGCTATATTTGCTAATAACGGAGAAATGACCCCGCCTTGTGGAGTACCCTCTTTTGTGGGAAATAATGACCCACCATCAACGATTCCTGCTTTTAGCCACGCTCTAATCTGTCGAGCGAAGGTCGGAGATGTATTCAATTTTTGTAGTAAGTAATCATGGTTGATACGGTCGAAACATTTGGATATATCTGCATCTAGGACGTATTTGTCCTTAGTTCTTAATCCATTCCATATTGCTTCTATGGCATCGTGACAAGCTCGTCCTTTTCTGAATCCATAAGAGTTAGGTTCAAACTTTGCTTCCCATTCTGGTTCTAATGCCAGTTTTAGTACAGCTTGCTTAGCCCGTTCATAAAGAGTCGGTATTCCTAACCCGCGTTTAGAGCCATCGGATTTTGGTATCCATACTCTTCGAGCAGGCTTTGATTTATTTGCAAATTGAAGTGAACCAGCCAAGGTCAACCTTTCGGGAGGAGTTAACGATTTAACCCCGTCCACACCAGCCGTTCTTTTTCCTTGGTTGTCCTGCGGTACGGTTCTCACTGCGAACAGCTTTGCGTAAAAGGACTTTGACAACAATCTTTGGAGTTTACGAACCTTTTTGACATCACCACGTTGGGACGCTTGATAGATGCGCTTTTGGAGCTTAAAAACTTTGACTTCAACTTTCTTCCAATTGATATTCCGCCACAACCACGTCGGGTCGTCCATTCGGAAGGTCAAGAAGGAAAGCCAAAACCATCGTCTATATTTAGTAACTAGCCCAGAGGACTGTCTCATAACTTATTAACTCTACTTAGTACCCCTATCTTTTGTCTTACAGTGAGTTCGTCAGCATATCCCTCCTTTTTATTAGAGGGCGTTCGCTTCTAACTCAATCCCACCCTTCGGTATCCTGACAGATGACCCAGATTTTGCGCCTTTGGTTTGGCTACTCAGTCTATCGACCTTGACTGAGAGATATCCGAGGGGTTAACTCGTTCCCTATTTCCTTTGATTGTGACCTTAGACCCTTACTATCCACCGACGGTATTTTGATGCGCGATTTAAGAATACGAATGCTTAAATCCAACCGTCTTCACCTTTTGTGTCCTGAGTGTCAACTCCTTTCTCAGGGTAAGGATTACGATGGTTCAAGCGTAAGTTCGTCTCCTAGCCATAGTCACGTTCTAGCAGGAGGTCGTCAAGCGAGTTCAGACTTATCCCACATTTAACTACCCTGCTTTATCTTCACGTAACCAACGTTTTGATAAGGGTAGCGATGTCATCCCGCACACTGGGATGATTGGACTTGGCAAATGAGCCTCACCAATAAGGAGATAGAGTTCAGACGGACTCCAAGGGGAGTTTTCGTCTGGGATGGCTCGAAAAGAGGTTTGAGACCCCTGCGACTTCACCACCCAACGAGTCGCACTCGTATGTTCTTTACGCTGCCTACTTATTCTTAAATGTGCTTTTCCTAACTTCTGTCTAGCTTTTTTGCGATTAGATGAACCTTTCTGTTTCTTAGAAAGGCGACGTTGAAGGTGTTTTAACTTCTGTTCACCTTCCCTAAAGAAACGAGGATTGGGTTCTTTATGTCCATTAGAGTCGGTGTAAAATGACTCTAAACCAACATCTAAGCCAATAGTTTTCTTAGTGGGTTCTAATTGTTCTTTAACTTCTTTATTGATTAAGAATTGGCAGTAATATCCATCAGCACGACGAACTAAACGGACTCGTTTAATTTCATCAGGGTGATAGAAATGGAGGTCTATAGTCCCAACTAACTTAACTCGACCAATTCCTTTTTTGTCGGTGAAAGTAATATGCTTTCGGGTGTTTAAGTCCAGTTTCCAACCGCAGGTTTTATATTCAACGCTTCGGTTGTTTTTCTGAAACTGGGGATACCCTTTTTTACCTTTGATTCCCTTTTTACAGTTATCGTAAAACCGACTAATTGCAGACCAAGCCCGTTCAGCAGCCGATTGTCGAGCCATCGAGTTTAATTCTTTCGCCCAAGAAAACTCTTCTGCTAATTGTTTGCAGAGTTTGTTCAAAGCATATTTGTTAACGCCTTGATTATCCATCCAGTAACGAAGGCATTTATTTCGGATGAACTGAGTCGTCCGAATTGCTTCATCAATGGCTTGGTATTGAGTTTTTTTGGCTTTGACCTTAAACTCTAAAACAAACATTTTATGCTGAACTTGCTGGTTAAATTTATTCTAACACAAAGATTTAAGAGTGTCCTGTCGGACTTCTGTTTGAGGCGTGACGATTCATCCCCCATTAACACTGACGGTATAATGGGGGTCTTCTCGTCACATTCAGATAAATCCCCCCTTTCCTTTGCAAAGGGGGGAGAGGTGGGATTGATACAAGACAAACTGTCTTTAATGACAGATCAGGAATTTCAGATTAGATGAAGCTCAATTCATCGCTAGTGTCGAAATCGGTTTCTCCTTCCATAATCAGGCTAGAGGGAAACGGTTCATTGATTTGGCTCGCACTCAACTCACTGATTCCAGCGTCTGTTTCTTGTAATGTTAATGCTGTAATTGCGCCATCGATTTCTTCTCCATCTTCAAAACTTTCTCCGCCAAAGGTGATTTCACCGCCAGCAACAGCCACCTCGGTACTGCCATCATCAAAATTGACAGCACTGGTTGTGTTGGGAGAAGCTAGAATCTCGGCAGTCAGATTATCATTGCCATCAAGGATTTCCAGAGTCGAACCATCCCGTCGGTAGGTAAAATCGCTGCTAGTCCCAGTCAGATTGATGGTTGCACCTGCGTCTAAATTGTTAGCACCAGCCCCTTCTTCAATATTGAAGGTGCGAGAGCGATCTTGCGTTCCTGCAAAGTCCATGAAGAATCCAGAACTCACGGGAACGACTTGCGGTGCATTCTCTTGAAGAATCGTTATCGTATTAGAAATAATGGGAGCATTGATAGTAATGGTGACTGTGGCTGTATCACTGTTGCCATTACCATCGCTGACAGTGTAGGTAAAGCTATCACTCTCGGTGTCTCCACCATCGAGATCCTCAAACTGACCATTGGGATCATAGTCAAAAGACCCGTTCTCATTCAGGGTGAGGAGGGCTCCCGACTCTAAAGCGATTTCGTTCCCGACTTCATTGCTGTCACCATTAACGGCGGTGATCGTCAGTGTGTCTCCATCGGGATCACTATCGTTGGCTAAAACCCCATTCTCGGCGTTAACACTCAGGACTGTTTCTTGATTTGTGGTCAAACTATCAGCACTGGCAACGGGGGGTTGGTTTTCGGGTTCTTCATTAGCAATATTGATCCCGTATAAGGTGGTTGAACCACTGATTTCGTTTCCGACAGCGAGTAAGGGTTGACCATTGGGGCTTTCTTCAGCAGAAATAAAGTCAAAGCCTTCGGGTCCTAAATCCCCTGCTGCGGGATTGAGACTTTCATCCTCAAGTTGTACCGAAATCGGATCGCCATTGTCATCAACAAAGTTGCGATTATTGATGTACTGAACGAACTCAGGGGAAGTGGGGTCAGACAGGTTGTAAACCATGATGCCACCGATGCGTTCTAAACCAATGAAAGCATAAGGGGTTCCCTCAATAACGCCTGTCGCGATCGCTTCTGGTTCGGGTCCTTTGGCATCACTGCGAGCATCAAACTCGTTTTCGTCGTTGTCGTTATTGAAAGCAATTTCAGGTAAGATCCCTTGCTGAATTTGATCGGCAATAATCTTCTCGAAATCATCGCCGCTATCAAAGATCAAGTTACCCGATTCATCAAAGACAGAGAAGGAACGACCGCCGTAGTTATAGAGTTGTTCAATTAAGCCATCATCATCGGTATCGCCAGTAGCACTGGTAAAGTCGAGTTCGCCCAGACGATCTTCGGCTAAGAGATCTTCTACAGTTTCTCCTGGGAAGACTTCATCACCAAGGACATCTGGATTACCATCATCATCGAGATCGAGTAACTCATTTTCTAATAAGTCATCGAGACCGACTTCTTCACTGAAAGTGTCGTAATCCCGAGCATCCCCTTCATTGGCAGTTACAATGTAGCTTTCACCATCAACTTCAAAGCTGGCAATGGAGTCAGGCTGATACATTCCAAGGGAAGGAATGGTCTGGAAGTTAATGCCATCTTCATCGCTAGCATCCAGTTCATTTTCAGGGAGGCTATGGTCTTTAAACCCAAGCGGTAAGATATCGGTAACTTCACCGCTATTGAGATCCACGACGGCAAAAGCATTATTTTCTTGCAGAGAGACATAAGCAGTGGTGCTATCCGCATTCACTGTAATGTATTCTGGTTCTAAGTCTTGAGCAACAGTGGCATCGGGTCCAAAGATTCGCACACCAGCATCTTCGAGAGCTTCTTGCTGATTGTTAAATGCTCCAAAACCAGCTTCGGTAACATTATTATCGGTAACATTTTCAACACCGCTAGAAATCTCAATGATGCTAATTGAACCTTCTGGATCAACGGTATAGTCATCATTGGGTTCCCCTTCATTGGCGACTAAAACTTTCGAGCCATCTGGGGTAAAGGTGACCATGTCAGGGAGGAAGCCCACTTGTACAATACTGAGGAAGTTACCATCGACATCATAGAATAGAACTGCACCACGTTCTTGAATGCTGTCGTCCGCTACGTTGGTATTTTCAACAGCAACCGCCACAATGCCATTATTAACAGCAACACTGTTAAATGCACTATTTGTGTCTCCTATCGTAATAGAATTTTCTAGTGCAGTTGGGTTACTCGGATCGCTAACGTCGAGGATATCAATCGTTGATGCGTTAGAGTTGACAACAAATAAGCGTTCGCTCCCTGCATCATAAGCAACAATTTCTGCTGCTCCTTCGTCAAAAACGCCAGTTTCAAAACGTCCCAGTTCCACCAGAGAAATCTCTCCGCTGCCTTTTGGTGGGAAGGTAAATCCAGCAACTAAGGGGTCGTGGTCGCTGGCGGAATCGGCAAATTCGCTGTTGGTATGAACGATATCTTCGCTTGCCCCGTTTTTGAGGTTGTCGCTGACCAGAATGTGGTCTAGGCTTTGGGAGTTGCCTTGGAAGATAAAGCTGTAGCGTTCGTTTTCTGCAAAGTTGTCGGTGAGGTTGTTGAGGCTAGAACCTAGAATTTCATCAACAGGGGAAACGAATTCAAATTCGTTGAGATCTCCCAACGCCACAACGTTGGCATTAGGGTTTTCGTTTAAAATCTCATCTACATAGTCTTTGACGGCATTAGCTTGTCTGGTTCGTTCGTCGAGAGAACCATTGACTTCTACTTCTTCCTGCCGTTCCTCGAAGGGTTGTTCGACACCGAAAATGGGACTGCTACCGCCTTTGGAGGAGAAGTGATTATTCACTAGGGTAATCTGCTCTCCGTTAAATTCAAAGGTAGCAGACAGGGGAATGCGACCGCCAAAGAAGGGATTATCTTCGTTTTGTGCTTGGTCTTGGGGGTCGGTGAGGGGTTCTACCGAATCTTCCACCAAATCCACTCGTTCTGGATTGTACAGGAAGGCGTTGCGAATGTTACCCCCTGGTTGACCGCCAGTGGGACGAACGATTTCGCCGTCTTCGTTCTCAAAGGCAGGTACAAGACCAGGAGTGTCGATAAATTCGTAGTTGGGACCGCCAGCGTCGGCAATGGCATCGGCGAGGGTTTGCAGGGTTTGGTCGGCAGCACTCACCTCGGTGATTTCAGCCCCGTCGTTGTCTTGGATTTCCTGCAAGGCGATGATGTCTGGGGTGTTAAGGTTGTTGGTAATTTGCTGCGCGATCGCGTCAAACTGACCCTCTCCCACATCGTCATCTACTTCATCGGAATCTTGGTCGTCAACCAACGCCACATCTTCCACCTTCGGGTCTAAATTCAGTACGTTATAGGTAGCAATGGTGAACTGTTCCCCACCCGCTTCGATTTCGGTAGTTTCTGGTTCGAGATCCGAGTCGGTGGCGTTGAATTCCTGAGTGGGATGAATTTGAAAGTTACCAAAGTCGTAGCTGATGACACCAGTGACATCCCCCAGTTGCGAACCGACATTGACTTGAGGAAACTCAAAGTTCGCCAGTAGAGCCTCATTAAAATCAATTTGGACTTTTTCGGGGTTAAAATCGTCAGGACTAATGTTTAAGGTGCCGCGATCGCTGATTCCAGTCGCATTTTCCCCACCATCAACGACTGTGAAAATCTCACCAAAACGATTGGTTGGACCGACAGCAACTGCATCTGCTGCTGTTACCCGCATTCCTTCCAAGGATTCAAAGAAATCAATGCCATCGGAATCGGGTTGGAATTGGCTAAAGTCATCGTCTTCGATGTTTTCGGTGGGAGGGGTACGACCAGCTTCGCCAATGACCGTCGCATCGGGAAGGTCGTTACCTGTGGAAAGTTCTGTAATGTTGGAAACGTTGAAAATTTGGGTAGTGGAAAGATTTCCCGTATCTGCACCGCCAGGGAAAAATTCGCTGATCTCTCCTTCCACTTCCACTTCATCGCCAACGCTGACATCAGGCGGTGACGAAAAACCAGTAAACACAAAAATGCCGTCAGAAGTAGCTACATTGTTGTCGCCGTTGGGGTCTTGCAAGTAAAAACCAATGGAATCAACTGCAGTAACAATTCCCGAAGTCATAACGGATTCACCGTTAAAGGGGGATAGGTGACTTGCGCCTTGGATTTCGTAAATGGGGACTTGCTCTCCTGAGGAGATAGTAATTCCCAAATCATCGTTGTTGCGGGGTTCAATTTTGAAATTGCTGAAAGAAAAGTTTAGCGGTCCTTGCAAAAATTCTAAATTCTCGCCCCCCTCGGGGTCGAAGGTGATATCTCCCAAATCATCGACCCGAACCGACCCAGAACCGTCATCGATGGCAAACTCGCCAAAGTCATCATCAGGACCATCGGGGTTAGCGTCGGTGACTGCTACGTCTTCGGTACGAACGAAGACCGATTCCCATTGTTCCTGACCTACATTTCCCGTCGGCAAAACTTCTGCTTCTGGTAGGTCGTTACCGCTACTGAGAACGTTAACTGTTCCGTTGGCAATTTGGGTTAAGCCAAAGAATTCCTCTACTTCTCCTTCAACTTCAATTTCATCGCCAACTTCTAGATCGGCATTGGGTTGAAATAAAAACAGACCGTTCCAAGGTCCAGGACCGTCTTGAATAAACACGCGATCGCCGCCATCATAAACTCCCGTGACGATACCTTGGGTTGTGACTGTATTCCCCACCTCTGGGAAACTGCCATCGGAATTGGTGGTATTCTGAATCTCAAAAATGGTAGCCATATATGCTTGTCCTCAATCTATGAGTGAGTTCTATGTGGTTTTTGATCGGAAAAAATGCAAATTTTGGTTATTTGTTTCCAGCCAATTAGATCAATAGACTGCAAACGACCAAAAAAAAGCGGGGTAACGTTCCCCCCCACCTCCAGAAAATGGCAAACTCGTAATTTTAGTACGAGCAAGCTAGATGGTGAATGAATATGCTGATCGGCAGCTGGATTGTTATGGATCTGAAGTAGCTGACCAATGACATCGTTAGCCATTGGCTAGCTCAATTTTCTAAGAAGTGGAGGGAGCCTTGAGTAAGCGTTGGAAAAACGAAGACCCCTGGAGAACGGTAGTAGAACCAATCTTACGGAGCAAAATGCCAGAAATTTATAGAATTCGGCAGTTTGTTCTGATTTTTAGTTCCCCTATACAAAGTATCCTGTAAAAATTCAGTTTTTTTTAGAAAAGGTTAAAGTTTGGCTAAGAGGTCGCTATCTTATGAGCCGACTTTTTTCAATTTCATCTTAAAATGCGGATTGAACCCCTAGGGTCAATTGCCAATCCGTTTCTAGTTGCGGTCCTTCTAGGGATTGATAAAGGGGCAACTCAAATTCTGCTGCTAAACGACCGCCTGGCAAAAAGCTCTCAGGGAGATACAAGTTTGCTCCTAATCCTAAATCTAAGCGAGTTCCTCCCCTTAAATCTGGGTCAGCGGTGGGAATGAGGTTGGGATTGAGGGCAGAGTCTGCGCCGTCATAATCGTCCCAGGTTTCACCATCTAATCTGACAGAAACGCTCACTTTTTCGTTGATACGACGGGCGAGCCATCCTGTCAGTTGATAGCGATTTCCGACTGTATAGTCGCGATCATTTTCTCCTAAGCGTAACACTGTGTTTGCTTGTGCTCCCCATGACCAATTATCCGTTTGACCTAAATAAGTAATTCCAGGACGTAAATCCACAGTTCCTGAACCAATTTGCATCGGATAAGGAAGAATGACATCATCTCCAGCTGGGGTATCATCCCGCTCTTCAATCGAACCAGTGGGAAGGCTAAATCCGAGGTTAAGGTGGACACTCTGACGATTTTTATTGAAAAGTTGATAGAGTCCCGAGAATTTAAGATCCCCGATTCCGCTAGAGTTAGTAGTAAACTCAGTTCCCATACGAGTGACATGATCCATTTCTTTGACCACAAAAGGAACCATTGCCATTAATGTCAAGTTATCCGTCGGTGCGTACATTGCACCAATCATGTGCATTTGCATGGTCATTTCCTCTGGTGCAACCATGAAGTCTTCTAGAACATCATCGGTACTGAGGTCATCGGTTTCATCCCGATTACCATCCATGGACATAAACATATAACGATAAGAAAGCATCCATTCTCCTTTACCATGAACATGATCTCCCATCACCCCAAGGGGGGCGTGTCCATCTGGTCGCCCCGATGTCCACTGGTCGGGTGCAGCGTTTTCATCACTATGAGCCAGAATGAGATGAGTTGGTTGCAAGGGAAAAGGATCTGTTTCATTTTCGTTCATGCTTTGATTCGGTTCACTCAGAGGGAGGGAAATGAATTGAATCGAAGAAGCAGAAGGATTGAGTTGTATCGGAATTGCTTGTTGAATGCTTTCTAAGCGATTGTTATTCTCAGAAAGTGAGGTAACTGTGATGGCGCGATCAAGTGCAGTTCCTCTAATTGTAGTGAGGGGCTGTGTTTGCGAAAATGCAGGGAAAGGAAGCAATAAAGTGACGCTAGCACTGAGTAAAGACCAGTTCAACTTAATCATCTGATTTTGACTTGAATTAAAATGGCAATTGAATCCAGTGCAGAATAGAAAAATTTTCAATTACAGTCAAAAGACAACCTGTCAAACTTGATTGATGGTGTGAAAAGCTCAAGGCAATTCCTGTAAAGAAAGATTAAGATAAAGACGAAGCGAGTATTGAATTGCAACTAAAAATGCGAACAATTCTAAAATTTAGTTTAATGATTAGCGCGATCGCGCTCTTTTTTATGTCCTCACCAGTTTTAGCAGCAACCCCACGAGCGGTGCGTTCTTTTGATGAAGCAGTCCAAGCTGAAACACAAGACTTTTCTGGGCAAACCCTAATCGAAGCAGAATTTTATGATGAAAACTTAGAAGCTGCTGATTTCCACGATGCCAACTTAGAGGGTGCAGTATTCAACGGCGCAACCCTCCATAATGCCAACTGGCGAGGAGTTAACTTTAGCAATGGGATTGCTTATCTCACCGATTTTACTGGCGTTGATTTGACCAATGCCGTCCTCACGGAGGCGATGATGTTACGGTCAAAATTTGAGGGCGCGATCGTTGAAGGGGCAGATTTTACCAATGCGGTTGTTGATAGGTTACAAGTGAAAAAATTATGTGAGCGTGCCTCAGGCGTGAATCCAACCACAGGAGTTTCTACCCGCGAGTCGCTCGGTTGTCGTTAACATGAGTCGTTAGGGAAAGAGGGAACTAGGCGGAGGTTCCCTCTTGATTAATTGTTAATTGTTAAGTCTGTATTCTGCTGCTGGTCATATTGCTTGAGAATCAACCGTTGAATGGCAAAAATGGCGGGGTTCACTTCGACACATTGACGCTGAGGATTGTTGAGATAAGTTTGTTGTTCACTTTCTACCATTTCAATGTCTTGGGCTAAAAAGCGATGGAGAACAAATCGGGGTAAAGCCCAGACTAAAAGGGGACGGAGTAAGTTTAAAAGCCATTGTGGTAGTCCCAAGTTAAAGAAGAAATAGGCAAAAGAACGGCTTTCGGTTTTACTCACGGGTAAGCGCATCAGATAGAGGGAGGAAATCCCTTCTAAGGTGGTGGCGTAGTGTGGATAACGGTATTCGATGGTGATGGGAAGGGTGGTGACTTCATCAGCGCGATCGGTCAGTCCTAAAAATTTCGCCAGAATGCCTTTATAAGAAACATTATATTGAGCGCAAACTTTGTCCTCTGTTTCCTTAAGAGTGATCAGTTCGGGATTGAACCATCCTTGTAAGTCTTGATGAAGATAGCCGTGGAAGACATCCATTGTGTTTTCATTACACATGGAAAAATGAGCATTAAAACGAGCGGTAACAGGAACTCTTAACCATTTTGGATTCTCAAACTCAGGAAGATTTAAGATGGGCTTTTCTTCCGCTAATTCCGCCTCACCTGGAAAGACCCAAATCAGACCATATTTTTCTTGTGTGGGGTAGCTACGAGCGCAAGCGCGGGGGAGTTTTTGTTCTTCGGAAAAATAGGGAATATGAACGCATTTCCCCTCACTATTAAATTCCCAGCCATGATAAGGACAAACTAAATGATTTCCGTTGACTGTCCCTTTATGAAACGCAACGCCTTTGTGAGGACAAGCATCGGCGAGGGCGTGAACGTCTCCCGCTTCATCGCGGAAAATGGCAATATTTTGATACCAAACCGTTACTTGCTGAACAGTCTCCCGCTTTAAATCATGAGCCCATGCAACAGGATACCAGTGGTTGGGGTTAATTCCCACTTCTCGAATGCGATTGTGAACGGTTTGGCTTTGGAGAGTTGTCTGTAGTTCCATTTTTGTCCTTTGTTCCTTGTTCCTTGTTCTTTGTTGGTTAGTTCAATTATGCAAAGAACAAATAACGAATATAGCGTTTCTTAGTCTATGCCGAACATGGTTAATGGCTGTCATTAATATCTCAAAGAACCATGAACTAAGAACCATGAACAAAAATTTAGAATGTACCTCATGAGAGTTAAAACCACTATAGTTAATCATTCTGTCTCGTGGCGAGAAATTGCAATTTCGATCGCGGCGTGAAGTTCTCTTTCTTTAAACGGTTTCAGAATATACCCATAGGGCTTACTTTCTTTGGCTCGTTCTAAGGTACTTTGTCCCGCATAAGCAGTTAAATAAATCACGGGTAAGTTATGGTCTTTATAGAGCTTAGTGGCGGTTTCAATCCCATCCATTTCTCCTTGCAAATTAATATCCATCAACACTAAATCAGGACGTTCTTGTTGAATCAACTCAATCGCTTCCTCACCAGAGGCTAAACGCCCCATCACTTCGTAGCCCATTTTTTCTAAACGTCTGGAAATATCCAAGGAAACAACTGCTTCATCTTCGACAATTAAAATTTTGTTGGCTGACATAACTTAAAACCGTTTGCGTTCAATGGGTTTGGGAAAAGTAATTTCAAAACTCGCCCCAGGGTTATTCTGAAATTTTAGAGTACCACGTAATTGTTGAGTTAGAGAAGTAATCAGAGAAACTCCTAAAGAACTGGTTTTATGAGGATTAAATCCTTCGGGTAAGCCTACTCCGTTATCTTCAACTTTGAGCGCAATGGTTTCTTCAGCTTCGTCAATAAAGCCGAGGAACAGATGAATTGTCCCTCGGCGCTGATTGGGAAAGCCATGTTTGAGGGAATTAGAAACCAATTCGTTAATCAAAAGTCCGCAAGGAATGGCACTATCAAGATTGAGTTGAATCGATTGAATATTCATCTCGGTTTGTACCCAATCGGGGTTGACATTATAGGATGCAAGAAGATGATAAGTGAGATCGCGAATGTATTCAGCAAAGTCAATATTGGCTAGGTTTGTCGCTTGATAGAGTTTTTCATGGATTAGCGCCATGGAACTAATCCGATTTTGACTTTCTTCGAGGATAGCGAGGGCTTCTTCGTCTTCTAGGGCTTGGGATTGTAGGGAAAAAATGCTGGAAATGACTTGTAAATTATTTTTGACGCGGTGATGGACTTCTTTTAATAACAGATCTTTTTCTTCCAAGGAGGCTTTGAGTTGTTCTTCTGCTTCTTTGCGTTCGCTAATATCACGACAAACGCCGACAATTTCGCCATTTTGGGTCAAATTCATGGATAGTTCTTGGACAAAGGTGCTGCCATCCCGACGTTGTGCAGAAATGTCTCCACTCCAGCAGCCTTGAGTGGTCAGTTGCGGGAAAATTTCTTCATTAATGCGAGGGATTTCCGTGGGGGGATGATGACTACACCAAGATGTTTGTAGAAGGGCATTTTGGGACTCGTAACCCAGCATTTGAGAGTAGGCGGGATTGACATAATGGAGTTCGCCATTGGTATGGATAATCATAATGCCATCCGTGGTGGTTTCAATGGCGGTGAGTTGTTGCTGGAGGGTTTCTTGGGTGAGTTGTTTTTCTTTCGCCAGCGCGATCGCTGCTGCTGCGGAACTGAGTAATCCCACTTCCAATCGTCCCCAATTTCGAGCCACTTCGCAATTATCAAAGCCAATCACGCCAAAAAATTCCCCATTCACCATCAACGGTAGCATGAGGAAAGAAATCGTGCTATTGCGCCAGAAAAAGCTCTGTTTCTCGGTGGGTAAATCAGTGATTGTTTTTTGTAGAAATTCTCCTTGTCGTAACTTTTCGTAACATTCGCTGCCGAGGTTGTCATAAGAAAAATCTTGTTGCTGATGAAAATCGGGATAGTAAACGCTGTGAGAGTACCATTGCGCACATTTACGCCCTTTCAGATTGCCCTGTTCGTCCACAAAGTTTTCATAGACATAAATGCGGTTGGCTTCACAGGCTTCTCCTAAAATCCCTAAAACTTCTTGATAGAGGGCTTTATCAACTGTAGAAGCGAGCAGACGACGTTGTACCCCCACCAATGCTTTTAAGTAGCGTTCTCGTTTTTTCAGGGCTTCTTTGGCTTGTTTCCGTTCGGTGATATCTTCAGCAATCCCCGCAATGCGATAGACCTTTCCTTTTTCATTGCGGACGGGAAAAGCGCGATCGTGAATCCAGCGAATCTCACCATTGGGGCGAATAATCCGATATTCTTCATCATATTGCCCCCGAATCTGTTTGCGACACGAATGCAGGATGCGTTCATAATCTTCAGGGTGCACTGAGTTTAACCAGTCCGTGGGGGAATCATAAGCACTTTGCAAACTTCGTCCCCAAGTGGATTCATAAGCGGGAGAAATATAAATAAAACTTTGCTGGGTTAAATCAACCATCCAAAAAACTTGTTCAATATTTTCAGCAAGTTGACGGAATTGATTTTCACTTTCCCGCAAGGCTAACTCGGCTTGTTTCCGTTCGGTAATATCAATCCCAATTAAAACCGCAGCACTGGCTTGACGGTATTTTTGTGCTGCCACCAGAAAGCTACGGATTTCACCATTTTTAATGGTATTTTCTAAAACTTTACTGGTTTCACTTTCGCCACTGGCGAGAAACTCATACATAAACCGGACAAAGGAAGAACTGGTATTTAAAAAGCCGATTTCTTTGCCGACAAAATCTTCGGGTTCTAAATTCAGGGTATGGGCTAATTGTTCATTGACCCCTAAATAATGTCCATCTCGACTCACCCAAGACACTAAACCAGGCACAGTATTGATCACTGCTCGTAGTTGATCTTCGGCTTGACGACGTTCCGTGACATCATTGAGAGTTCCAGTAATCCCCGTAATGATTCCCTCAGCGTTACGAGTCACCCGAGCCGTGACTTCCATCCAACAGAAGCCACCCCCTTGGGTTTGATAGCGCACTTCATAGCGACAATGTTGATCAGGATGGTGAATTAATTTCTGAAATTGCTCTTGATTATAAGCAAAATCTTCAAAATAAGTGTAGTTGAGGAAAGACTGACCTAGGGTATCTTCTACAGAATAACCGGTGATTTCTGTCCAAGCTGGATTTAAAAAAGACCAGATGCCACTGGTATTGACTTGGAAGATGACTTCTCGAATGCCATCAACCAAAGCGCGGTAGGCTTGTTCACTTTCTTGTAAAGCAGCTTCTGCGGTTTTACGATCGCTGATGTCTTCTAAAATCGCTAAGAGGGATTGAGGTTTTCCTTCTGCACCACACATTAAGGACATGGTGAGGTTGACCCAGACCCAACTGTTATCTTTGCGACGGTAACGTTGTTCTTGAGAAAATGTATTTTCTTCTCCCCGTAACAATTCTGTGACTTTATGATCATTATCCGCCACTTGTTCCATGGCAATTAATTCATGATAGGTACGGGTCAATAATTCTTCTTGTGAGTAGCCTAAAATTTCACAGCCTCGCTGATTCACTCGTTGAAAACGCCCTGTAATATCTAATAAAGCAATCCCCACTGCTGCTTGCTCAAAAATACTCCGAAAACGCTGTTCGCTAGTTTTGAGGGCAATTTCAGTTTGCTTACGGCTACTAATATTACGAGTAATCACCCCAAGGTTAGTGGGAGTTGCGGTGTTGGAGTCCCGAATCACAAAAATATTGGCTAAAACAGAGAGAACGGCTCCAGTTTGATAATTTTGCACTTCCAATTCACCGTACCACTGACCGCTTTGGAAGAGACTGGGAAAAATTTGTTGATCAAATTGTTGTTCACTCTGACTGGAGAAACAGTCTTTTAGGGAGAGGGAGGAAATCTGGTCAGCCTCAACTCCTAATAAGGTTTGACCTTCAGGGTTGAGAAATTCCACTTGTCCTTCTAGGCTGGTCAGGCTAATGAGATCTTTGCTATTTTCAACGAGGGTTGCTAGTTTTTGGCGTTCCAGTTTCACTTGATTGGTTTCAGTGATGTCAATCCCCACAGCAACTAAATACTCTTGCTGATGATCTAAGTGTACGCAAACATGACTTAAATGACAGGTGGTCATCGCGCCGTGCTTACTGACAAATGTTGCTTCTGTGGTGGATTTCCCCTCTCTAAACGCTTCTTGGATGGTATCTTCCACTTGAGCGCGATCGGTTTCAACAAAGAAATCAAGGGGATCAATTTCATGGATTTCTGTTGTGCTATAACCCGTAATTTTTTCTAATTCTTGATTCCAACGGACACAGGGGCCATTTTTTTCAATCATGTAGAAAACACCAGGCAGACTGGTGAGAATAGAATCAGAAATCTCTTTTTCTCGGTAAAGTTCTGCTTCTTTCTGCACGCGATCGCGCAAGTCTCGACCTTCTGCAATTAAAAGCACCACCTGACCCGCTTCATCTCGCACTGGTTTCAAGGATAAATCTATGGGCACTAATTCCCCATTTTCCGCCAACATTTCCGCTTCATAACGGACCACGCCCCCAACTTTTGCCAGTTTAATAGACTGCTTGACTTGGGCACAATCCCAAGGAGAGGGCCACCAGGGAATTTCGGAAAAATGATGGTCTTTCACTTGAGGAAGCCGACCCTGCACCAGTTCTAAAGCGGTTTGATTGAGGTCAATCACATTTCCTTGCCCATCGAGCAACGCCATAATTTGAAAACTTTGATCAAACAATGCCCGCCATTTCTTTTCACTGGCTGCGAGGGCTTGATGAATTTGCTTGCGCTCGCTAATATCTTGGATTAAACAGCGAAACTGCATGGCTTCTCCTTCTTGCCCCTGGATGGCACTGAGGCGCAACGCACCGAAAAACGGCTCTCCCTGCTGGGGGGATAAACTGACTTCACAGCGTGCCACCCGCTTGCTTTGGTCAGCAACGGTCTGCATCGCCTGTAACAGTTGCTCTCTGTCCTCCGCATCGGTAAGGAAATTGAGAAGAGAGTGTCCAACCAGTCTGTCGGTTTCTATCCCCAGTAACTCCCCTGCGGTTAAATTAGCTTCCAAGACCTGTCCTTGAGCATCAATCGTTAAATAGCCGTCAGGGGCAAAATCAAATAAGTCCTGATAGCGTTTGCGATCCGCTTCTGTTGCTTCACGGGTTATAGCAAGGGCTTTGGCTTTGGCAATTCTGTCCCGAGCTAGAGGATTATTCAACACTGAAGTCAAATCCACATCCCTCTCGTTCATCAGCCCTGAATTTTTTCGAGGGGGGCTTTCTAAGGTCTCATGAGTTTCATCGGAGAAATGCTCGATCGCCCGCGAATTTCTTCGAGGAGGGCTTTCTAAGGTCTCATGAGTTTCATCGGAGAAGTGGGTAGAAACTGTTGTTTGCTCTTCCCATTTCAGATATAAACTGAGTTGTCGGCTGAGGGTTTGAATTTGAGCGGATAGCCGTTTCCGTTGTTGAAAATCCTGTTCTAAGGAGTGTTGGAGTTGTTTGGCGGTTGGCAACAGCCCCTTTTGGGTTTGTTGATATACGCTTTCCAAAGCGGGGGATTGGGACAGATTTTGACCGAGGGTAGTGATACGATCAATCAGTTGCTGACAAGTCATGGTGGCAGTGGGAACTATTGAGGAGAGTTCAGTTTATCGTAATCCTAACCAAGCCAAGAAGCCTTGGTTGGTAATCACTTCAATCAGGAGAAGGGCGATCAATCCGATCATGGCAAAACGTCCATTCATGCGCTCAGCATAAGGAGTCCAGCCAAAGCTAGGTTCTTCAAGTTCTGGGATCAGAGATTCATCAGTGGCGGTTGCTTCTGTGTTCGAGGTTTTTTCGTTCATGATCTAGATCTACTTGATACGTAAATGGGTTTACGATCAGTTTAAAGGGAATAACGGATTTTTGCTGTTACAAGTTAACAATCACTCTTGGACTTTCGCCTTTATTCTCTACCTCCTGTTTGGGTATAATTTCCCTTTTTGTGATCGAGTTTCTCCGCAGCGATCGCTGCTAGAATTCTTTTCGTCTCCTGCTCATTGTTTCAGTCATCAATGATAAAATTAACATCTTGGCTTCTTGCCTTCTGCCGAGAAAAGGAAACTCATCACTATTGCCCAGAGAAAATTCACGCGATCGGGGGATGTAGCTTTTAGTAAGTCTAGAATGATCGGTGATCGTTTCCCTTCCTACTAGCAAATGAATCGTCACGCTAAGTTTTGTCTTGAGCGCGATCGGATTGACCAGCCCTAAAAAGTTGCTGTTAGTTTTTGCCGAGAGGGACTCAAGAACCCGATCAATACACGACAGTAATCACAACGGTTGTGGAAACCTTGTTCAAGAAAAGCGTCACCTCTCTGTTCTTAATTAAAACCGTGAGGAACTCTCTCTTGCATCCTCTCCATCCCTGAAAAAAGCTCAGTTAAACTGGGGTTGTTTTTCTTTTTTATGGTATAAGTTTTACCACTCACCTCTTCAGGGAAGGTTTTCTCCTTGAACTGCTGATTCCTGTTTCCACTAACTGACAGCGACTGCGAATTATCTCAGAAAAACTCTCAATTATCAACTTCTTGGGCTCGTTAATCAGGGTTCTTTTCTCCTTTCTGCCAAAAAGATATTACCAGTTCCCCTCTTACTGATTTTTGATTTGATCAGAGGGAAGCCAAGGGGTGAATAATAGTAAATCTCAAAATTTAAAAAATTTCTTGTAAAATTGTAGGAGTTTAACGATATATTTTTAATAGGAGGAATGTTTTTGAGCAAACTCTCCCGACTGAACAGACAATTAAGAGGATAATTAGACAGAAAATGGAAGAACAAACAACACCGTTAAAAGGTCGCGCTTTGCTGCAAAAAGTCAAAGAACTCTCTCACTTGCCTCGTCGAGAAACCGCTAAAGAGTGTGGCTATTACAACATAACCAAAACTGGTCAAACTCGTGTTAACTTAACTGAGTTTTATGATGCAGTTCTCGAAGCGAAAGGAGTTCCCCTTGATCCCGATGGTGGGAAAGATGGTCGTGGACGTGAACCCACTTATAAGGTCAGTGTTCACAAAAATGGTCAAATTGTCATCGGTTCGACTTATACCCAAGCCATGGGCTTACAACCTGGGGAAGAATTTGAAATCAAGCTGGGTTACAAACATATTCGCTTGGTTCATATCGATGACGGTTTAACAAAAGCAGAAGACGCTGAAGAACTCCAAGAAGCAGCGTCCTAAGCGAGTTACCTTCATGGGTGATTATCCCTTCTCAGAAAAAAATCCCCACTCAAAAAGAGTAGGGAACGCCAGAGAAAAGACAATCTTAAATTTTTCTGAGCAAAGGCAATAAATGGGTCAAGATTTATTTCCTTCTCACCTATGATTGTATAGCGAGATGCGTCGGAGGTCAGTATTATCCTTTAAGAGAACGACCGTTTTTCCGTCGCACCGCTACTACACTCGGACGGGGCGGGTCATTGGGACGTAATCCTGGCCAATTGGAACCGAGGGGAACTTCTCGCTGTTGCGTAAAGAGTTCGCCTGTGGTGGTTTTCATAGCAAAGGTTCGGGTTTCGCTTGCCATGTTTTGGCGTTTCCCATTGGCTGCTCCGACGTGCTGTGGGGCTAAGAAGAGGGTTTTTTGGTCGTTGGTCAGCCAGATCCCGCAAATTTCACATTCCATGGGGCCGACAGCAATGGGGTAAGCCATGCCAGCGTTTTCGCCAGAGGTGGGTAAATACCAGGCGGAGTTATTACCAAAAATCCCTCGCATGGCAGATTGACCAACCCCATCGCGATCTGAAATTTCTAAATTATGTTTACTGGTGGAAATATCCGTCACCATCCAGACATCCCCATCGGCATCAAGATCCAGATTATCGGGATTGACAAATCCTAAACCGCCTGCTGCGGGTTCACCCCCGAGGGCAAACATTTCCCAACGGAAACTCATGGCTGCGGGATTCTTGCGGTCTTCCTGTAATTTCATAATCCAGCCATATTCGTAGGCTTCGCCATCGGGACCAGCGAAGACTTGACTGTCGGGGCCACCATCGCCACCTGGACGACCAGAGGTAAAGGCAATAAATAGCGTGCCATCTTTGGCGACATCCGTGTCTTCGGGACGGGCGGTGCAACTAATTCCAGCTGCGTTGCCAGCAAAGTGAGCATCAATTAAAATCGCCCCCTGTTTCTCACTACGGTTGCCCATGTAGAGGTCGCCTAGGGTTTGAAATTTGGCTTGGAAGGCTTCAGCTTCGGCATCGGTGGTGATGGCAATGACCCCGCCTTCGGCGCGATCGGGGTTGGGCAGCATTACTTTATTCCCGAAAACGGTACTGGGACGAACTGGATCAACGGGAGTGTCTGGAGTGAGAGCAACCCAGCGTCCACTGCCATCAGGGTTAAATTTTGCCCCGTAGAGCATTCCGTTTTCAAGGAGGCGAGAATTACTTTTGTCGGTTACATTTTTAACGGTATCTTCAGAAACAAATTTGTAGAGGTGTCCCCCACGGCGATCGCAGCCCGAATAAAAGGCAAGTTTTTCATTAGCAACTGCCCGCACTCCCACGGCTTCATGACGGAAGCGTCCGAGCCAAGTATGTTTTTTGCCGTAATCGGAGGGATTCGCGGGATCAACTTCTACCATCCAGCCATATTTATTTCCAGGTAAACCGAAGACATTGGCGCGTCCATCCACTGTTCCAGCAGTGAGAATAAATGGGGTGTTACTGGGGTCAAATGCCGAGCCATCTGCCATCACGGGTTCAAAGACCTGATCTTGGAAGTTTTCTTCTGCGGATAAAATGGTTCCCCAAGGGGTGGTTCCGCCTGCACAGTTTTGAAATGTGCCAATAATCCGATTGCCTTGGTTGTCTTCGTAACCCATTTTGTTACGCTTGGTGAAAACCGCACTTGCTGGTCCTGTGGCATAGAGAGCGCGATCGTCTTCTAAGCCAGAAATACCAGTAATTCGGCGGTCTGCGTTGGAGTAGGTGCGCTCCCAACTGCCATCTCGGTTTTGGCGAATGGAAATAACGCCAATGCCCTGGTCGATTAAGCCTTCTTTCGAGATTTCTTTAATTTGTTCTTTGAGAGGGCTGTTGTCTGGTAAAGCAAAGGCATTGATCTTACCGTTGGTTTTCGCTGCAACGGCTTTCACTTCCGCAAAGGGAAGAGATTTCCCAACCACTTCGGGATAGTTTTCCATCCATGCTTTCCCACTGATATACTCAAAGTTAATGGTGAGGAAACCTTCATTGGGTGCAGTCTCGACAAAGGAAACATAATCGTTGTTGTAACCAAAGCGAGAATCTCCCACGCGATCGCCCCAAGATGCAATGACATCGTAAGTAAAGCCATCGGGAACAATTAAATCATCCACCACTCGATAGCTACTGTAAACCTGCTTTTGTTCCTGAGAAGAAAGTGATTCAATCTCTAGAGGAAGGGGCAGTTTCACTGAGGGAATGGTAGTAGCCATAGCCGTTTTTGCTGCTGCTGAAGATGGAAACGGTTTCCCTTGGGTTGGAATCCCGCCTAGGGCAACAGTACCAGCACTTGCTCCCAGAAAAAGTAAAAAATCGCGACGTTTCATGACGTAATTGTGTTCTCCAACTCTGATGAATTTGGCTTGAAAAGCAGTTAATCGCTCGCCAAATTGATCCTAAAAGGAATTTTTAGCAATTAAGTTAAGAGTAATTTAATGATTTGTTAATACTGCGTTATTTCTTCACTATTTTTTTTGGTTTTTGAGCGCGATCGCACTCTTGAAAACATTCTTTGCTAAGATACCAAATCAAATCTGCCAGAATTGCCCATAACTCTGACCAAGACACCAGAACCGATACTGATCAAAGAAGAGACTGATGGGGTCGTGCGAGTTGCTAAAACTCGTATCACCTTAGATACAGTTATCACTGACTTTGTACAGTGACACATTATGTAGCGTGATGACAAATTAGTGTCGTCAGCTAATAAACTGCCGTTTTTATGGTGATTTCAGAAAAGAAAGCCAAGTTTAGGGCAAGGCAGTAACGGTAACCAATTCATGTCGTTTAATTATGAAGAAGTACGCAAGGCTGAAACTAACTAATCCTATAATAGTGGCTTTTTGGGTTGCTTTCTCATTCATCATAGCGGGAGAGGCAAAAGCAGAAACAATTTTTGAGGAAATTGAACGAACTGGTACTTTAAAAATCGGAATTCGCAACGATGCGATTCCTTTTGGTTATCGTAAGCCCAATGGTGAATTAACAGGATATTGTGTTGATTTTTTGGCTGCGTTGAAAGAAAGTATCAGAGAAAAAATTGATCGAGAAGAGTTATTGGTGCGTGTTTTTCAATCCACTGTTTCTAATCGGTGGAGTTTAGTCGCGGATGGTACAGTTCATATTGAGTGCGGTCCCAATACAATCCAAGATCAGATCCCAGAGGAAGAAGTCACTTTTTCGCAACCTTTTTTTGTTACAGGAACGCAGTTTTTAATTCTAGAATCTCAGCGCGATCGAATTGATTTAAGTCGTTCTCTAGCAGGATTAAGAATTGGTGTTTTGCGAGGGACGAGTACAGAAATTTTCCTACAACAACAGTATCCTGAAGCGACTTTAATCCCATTACAAGGTTCAACAGGGCGACGGCGAGGAGTACAAGGGGTATTGCAGGGTCGTTTTGATAGCTTTGTCTCTGATGGTATTTTACTGATCGGTGAAGTAGAAGGGTTGCAAGCCTTAGGATTTCCGCCTAGCAACTACGCGATTATTCCTACAATTCCTTTATCTTGTGACCCTTATGGGATGTTGCTCCCTAATGATCTAGAGTGGAAAAACTTTGTGAACAAGATTATTGACAGCGATCGAGGCAGTGAAATTTGGCAGGATTGGTTCAACGTTGTTTTACCGCAAATCGAGACCACACTCCAAACTTGTGATGAAAGGGGCTTAATTGATCTTAAGCTGGAATGAATTTAGGAATATTCCAATTTTGACTTCTCCACGGATTAAAATGACTAATTTTGTGGACTAATGTCTAAGAATTTATTTACTGTTAACAACCCATTTTGTGATATCAAAGGTTGTTCCAGTTAATTTAATAATTTTTCCTAAGTGATCAAAAACGGGACCCCCGCGTGCGTTAATATAACGAATCTCTCCATCATTTGCCCGAATAATCCGCAGGTTGGCTTCAAATGCTTCTCCTTTAATGGCGGGAATGCGGATGTTTTGCTGATAGTGCTCCACATCGTCGGGATGAATCAGGGCTAAGGCTTCCTCAGGATGATCGGGATGGGGCGGGGGCTGAGTGGGATCAAGACCGTGCAGGAGAAAGAGTTCCTCTGTCCAGTAGAGCTTTCGATTTTCAAGATTCCATTCCCAACAGCCAATTTGGGCAGCTTTCTGAGCATTGCGCAACATCCGCTCTGAACAGCGCAGTTCGCTCTCAACCGCTCTGCGTTCCTCAACTTCCCGTTGGAGACGCGCATTGGCAGCCATCAATTCTTGCCAAAGATTAGCTGTAACGGCATCCATCATTGGCTCTGGGGTAGCATTGCCCTTGTTAGACGGTTTTGTCTCCGGGTCATAATCGGAATTAAGGCTGTACCCCTGACCGTAGCGGGTTTGAATCAAATCTTGCATCCCTGCCTGCTCTAGCTTACGGCGAATGCTGCGGATATGGCTTTTAATTGTCGCATTGGTAGGGAGTTGCTCATCTAGTGTCCACAGGCGATCGCCAATTTCATGACACGGAAACCTCTGCCGGGGATGACTCAGAAATAATTTGAGCAGTTGGTATTCCTTACGATTAAGTTTTAAGCGTTGACTCTTGCACGTAACTTCTCGGGTAGTGGGATTAAGGGATACAGGACCCCAATCAAGGCAAAAACTGGCGCGATGCTTACCACGTCTGCCTAGAGCCTCAATTTGGGCGAACAGAGCTGCTTCTGGAAAGGGATGACTTAAGCAGGCATCTGCCCCGCTATTTAAGCCTTCGATGCAATGCTCCCAACCAGCAACCGCTAGTAGCAGCAGGATGAGAACTGGATTGCCCACTTCGCGCAGGCGACGGCATAACTCAATACCCTTTACTTTCGGCAATACCGAGTCTAGCAACACTAAATCATAGAGAAAGGCTTGTAACAAATCCCAAGCCTCCTCGCCATCAATCGCTAATTCGACAACGAAGTGATGATGGGATAGCTTCTGATGCAGTTTTTTCTGCAAAATTTGGTTCGAGGAAACTAAGAGAATTTTCATGACCTTCATGCAGAATGAGCTAAGGCTTAGCATTCAACTCTCTTCAGATTATTTTTGGCAAATAGTATTGCAAATCAGACTTTTTTCTTGCACAATGACGAAATTTAGCTTCAAGGATTAGAGACGAAATCATTAAGAGTTTATTCTTTCCCAAAAAAAAAATAAAAGAGGGTTGAAAAGCAGCCAATAATTTTTTAGATTACACATTTTTTTTACCTTTTGCTGTGATCATTAATCAATAACTTAAATATATTTGTAAGTAGATTGGAATGGAGAAGACAACAGCATCATTTTGATCGCGAATGACATGATTGCTCAACCAAGAAAAGATGACAAGTTTAAACCTCCTGAAACAGCTATAGCAATCCCATAAGAATTGTAAATTAATCCCCCCTAGCCCCCCTTAGAAAGGGGAATCCCCCCTAGCCCCCCTTAGAAAGGGGAATCCCCCCTAGCCCCCCTTAGAAAGGGGAATCCCCCCTAGCCCCCCTTAGAAAGGGGGGAATAGTTAATCAAGTTTTTACGAATGAATTAGAACTGCTATATGATGCCGATGTCGGAATCAACAACCGATCCAGTAGGAGATGGGTATCAGTTGAGGCTTATTGTGAATAGCATTCTTGAAGGGCTGTTATTCATGCTCTGATCAGCGTGTCAATCAAACCACAAGGACGAACAATTATGGTTGAAAATACGCAAAGTAATCTCGCGGTGACGGTAACCGGCGTTGAAGACGACCGAACGGGGTTGAGTATCCCGACTTTGCGCCGGGCCCTCGCCGACAACTTGTTTTACCTGCAAGGAAAATTTCCGCGCATTGCCACGCCAAATGATTATTACATGGCGTTAGCTTATACCGTGCGCGATCGGCTCCTGCAACGATGGCTAAGCACCATCCGTACCTACCTAGAACAGAATGTTAAAGTTGTCAGTTATCTCTCGGCAGAATTCTTACTCGGTCCTCACCTTGAAAATAACCTCATTAACCTTGGCATCTACGAGCAAGTGCAGCAAGCTGTGACCGAATCGGGTCTCGACTTGCCCACTCTGCTTGCCCAAGAAGAAGAACCTGGCTTAGGCAACGGCGGGTTAGGACGACTGGCTGCTTGCTATCTCGAATCCCTAGCCACTCTAGAAATCCCTGCCGTCGGCTATGGCCTTCGCTACGAATTCGGTATTTTTGACCAAGAAATTCAGGAGGGTTGGCAAGTTGAAATTACCGATAAGTGGCTGCAATACGGTAACCCTTGGGAAATTGCTCGCCCAGAAGCTGCTCAAATGGTGAAGTTTGGTGGACATACAGAGGTTTATACTGACAACCAGGGAGCAATGCGGGTTAACTGGATTCCGGGTCAAGAAGTGAAAGGGATTCCTTATGATACTCCAATCTTAGGCTATCGGGTTAACACCGCCAATACCCTACGTTTATGGAAAGCCGAAGCCCCCGAATCGTTCGATTTTGAAGCCTTTAATCTGGGTGATTACTATGGCTCTGTCGATGCAAAGATTGTTTCGGAAAACATCACGAAAGTTCTTTATCCCAACGACGAACCCCTGCAAGGGAAACAACTGCGCCTACAGCAACAGTATTTCTTTGTCTCTTGTGCCTTGCAAGACATGATTCGGATTCATCTACGGCGGGGTAACCCCATCGAGACTTTCCACGAGAAATTTGCGGTTCAGCTTAACGATACACACCCATCAATTGGGGTGGCGGAACTGATGCGTCTCTTGGTTGATGAGCATGGCATGGGGTGGGAACGGGCTTGGGAGATTACTCAGCAGACGTTTGGTTATACCAATCATACGCTTTTGCCAGAAGCACTGGAAAAATGGCCCCTGGATTTGTTTCGTCGCCTTCTTCCCAGACATTTGGAAATTATTTACGAGATCAATCGCCGTTTTCTCGATCAAGTGCGAATCCAATACCCCGACGATCATGAAAAATTAGCGCAACTCTCCTTAATTGATGAGTCTGGGGAGCGTTATGTCAGGATGGCTCACTTGGCGACAGTGGGCAGCCATACCATTAATGGCGTTGCGGAACTACACACCCAGTTACTGCAAGCAGAAGTCCTACAACCTTTTGCCGAACTCTTTGCAGTGGGGAACTGGCGACAAACCTTCACCAATGTCACTAATGGGGTCACTCCTCGTCGTTGGGTTGCCCTTAGTAATCCTCGGTTGACGCGCCTAATTACCAGTAAAATCGGCGATCGCTGGTTGACCCATCTCGATGATTTGCGACAGTTGGAAACCTTCGCTGACGATCCAGCATTCCAACAAGAGTGGCGACAAGTTAAACAAGCGGTGAAAGAGGATTTGGCGAATCGCATTTATAAGCAACAAGGGATTGCGATCAATCCAAGCTCCCTCTTTGATATCCAAGTGAAGCGGATTCATGAGTACAAACGCCAGCACCTGAATGTGCTCCATATTATTACCCTGTATGATCGCCTGAAGCAAAATCCTAATCTTGACCTCGTTCCCCGCACCTTTATTTTTGGCGGTAAGGCAGCCCCTGGCTATGTCATGGCGAAGCTGATGATCAAGTTAATCAACTCGGTGGCTGAGACGGTCAATAATGACCCAACCGTGCGCGATCGCGTGAAGGTAGTCTTTATCCCCGACTACAACGTCACCAATAGCCAGCCCGTTTATCCCGCAGCGGATCTCTCCGAGCAAATTTCCACTGCTGGCAAAGAAGCCTCCGGAACTGGGAATATGAAGTTTTCCTTGAATGGCGCTCTCACCATTGGCACTCTAGACGGGGCAAATGTAGAAATTCGAGAGGAAGTCGGGGCAGAAAACTTCTTCCGATTTGGCTTGAGTGCTGATGAGGTCGCTCAACTGAAAGCTGGCGGTTACACGCCCCAATACTATTATCAAAGCAATGTCCTGCTCAAAAGTGCCATTGACCTGATCGATTCGGGACTTTTCTCCGGCGGCGATCGCGAATTATTCCGACCTCTGATTAACTCCCTCATGAATGAGGATCCCTACCTGCTTTTCGTGGACTACCCAGACTACATTGAATGTCAGAGCCAGGTGAGCCGAGCTTATCGAGATTCCGAGCATTGGACGCGGATGTCCATTCTCAATGTCGCTCGTATGGGCAAGTTTTCCTCAGACCGCTCAATTCGGGAGTACAGCGATCGCATCTGGCACACGCCACCCGTCAAAGTTGAGCTCGAGGCTTATGCACAGACGAAGGCGGGTCTCTCCGTCTAAGGAGAAATCCAAAAATTCAACCCATTGTTAACTGTATTCTAAATGAGGTAATCCTAAAGATGACTGCTTCCACTTCTCCCGCAACCGTTTCACCTACCCCGCTCTCCCCAGAAGAACTGCAAAAAATTCATGCTTACTGGCGAGCGTGTAACTATCTCGCGATCGGGATGATCTATCTTAAAGACAATCCCTTGCTCAAAGAGCCTTTACAAGCCGAGCACATTAAGTATCGCTTACTTGGTCATTGGGGAGCCTCTCCCGCCTTAAGTTTTTCCTATATTCATCTCAATCGGCTGATCAAAAAATATGACCTGAACCTGATCTTTTTAGCTGGTCCTGGTCACGGTGCGCCTGGAGTTCTCGGTCCCGTCTATCTCGAAGGGACCTATTCTGAAATTTACCCAGATAAAAGTGAAGATGAAGAAGGGATGCAGAAGTTTTTCAAGCAATTCTCCTTCCCCGGACACATCGGCAGCCATTGCACCCCAGAAACTCCTGGTTCAATCCATGAAGGGGGTGAACTCGGTTATAGCATTTCCCATGCTTATGGCACCGTATTTGACAACCCTGATTTGATCAGTGTCGTCGTGGTTGGCGATGGTGAAGCGGAAACGGGTCCCCTCGCCACAGCCTGGCACTCCAATAAATTTATTAACCCGATTCGAGATGGGGCAGTGCTCCCGATTTTGAACCTCAACGGTTATAAAATTGCCAACCCCACCATCTTGTCTCGCATTGACCACGAAGATTTAGAGTATCTGTTCCGGGGCTACGGTTATACCCCCTACTTTGTGGAAGGGTCAGATCCAGAAGAAATGCACCAAAAGATGGCAGCAACCTTAGAAGACTGTGTCAACCAGATCCGCAGTATTCAAAGGGAAGCGCGCACCAGTGGCGAGGCAAAAATGGCACGTTGGCCGATGATTATCCTCCGCACCCCGAAAGGGTGGACGGGTCCCAAAGACGTGGATGGTCATAAAGTGGAAGGCTTTTGGCGGGCGCACCAAGTTCCCATGGGCGGAATGCACAGTAATCCAGAGCACGTCAAGCTCCTGGAAGAGTGGATGAAAAGTTATAAGCCAGAAGAACTGTTTGATGACAACGGCACCTTGATTCCAGAACTGAAAGAATTAGCGCCAACCGGTCAGCGCCGAATGAGTGCCAATCCCATCGCCAATGGCGGTATCGTTCGCAAAGAGTTGTCTCTTCCCAACTTCCGTGACTATGCAGTACAAGTGCCAAAGCCAGGAACCGTAGAAGTCGAAAATACCAAAGTCATGGGGTATTTTCTCCGGGATGTCATGGCGAAAAATATGACCAAATTCCGCGTATTTGGTCCAGATGAAACCGCATCGAACCGTTTGAACCCAATTTATGAAGTGAGTAAGAAAACTTGGTTGGCGAACTATCTCCCAGAAGATGCGGATGGTGGGGAACTTTCCCCAGATGGTCGCGTGATGGAAATGTTGAGCGAGCATACTTTGCAGGGTTGGTTAGAAGGATATCTTCTTTCTGGTCGCCACGGTCTGTTCCACACCTATGAAGCCTTTGCCCATGTGGTGGATTCCATGTTTAACCAACACGCGAAATGGTTAGATATTTGTAAAAATGAGGTTCCCTGGCGAGCGCCCGTTGCTTCCTTGAACATTCTCTTATCCTCGGTGGTCTGGCGACAAGATCACAACGGCTTTAGCCATCAAGATCCTGGCTACATTGATTTAGTCACGAATAAAAGCCCTGATGTTGCTCGGATTTATTTACCCCCAGATGCCAATTGTCTCCTCTCCGTCACTGATCACTGTTTGCGTAGTACCGATTACGTCAATGTCATCATCGCTGACAAGCAGATGCACTTGCAGTATTTAACGATGGAAGAAGCGATCCAACACTGCACCAAAGGCATTGGGATTTGGGAATGGGCGAGCAATGATGATTGCGGAACGGAACCCGATGTACCAGATGTGGTAATGGCGTGTTGTGGGGATATTCCGACGATGGAATCTCTTGCAGCAACCGCTATTTTGCGCGAAGAGTTTCCCCATTTGAAAGTCCGTTTCATTAATGTGGTGGATCTCTACAAATTGCAGTCCGAACAAGAACATAGCCATGGTCTCTCGAATACAGACTTTGACGATCTGTTTACCCCAGACAAACCGGTGATCTTTAATTTCCACGGTTATCCTTGGTTAATTCACAAATTGGTTTACCGACGCACCAATCAAGAGCGGATTCATGTGCGCGGGTATAAGGAAGAGGGGAATATCAATACGCCATTAGAGTTAGCAATCCGCAACCAGATTGATCGCTTTAATTTGGTCATTGATGTGATTGAGCGAGTGCCAAAACTCCGTTCTGCTGCTGCTTATGTTAAAGAACGGATGCAGAATCAAATTATCGAGCATCTCAACTATGCCTTTGAAGAAGGACGAGATAAACCCGAGATTGTGAACTGGAAGTGGCCCGATGACAGTTCCCGTACTTAATTGTTAGTGCGTTATTGGTGAGAGAACCGCTTGCAGATGGCTGAGTCCACTTCTTGCAAACTGCTCTCTCTTTTATCATTGATGTTGTTGTTCAGTTGCTTCGGAAAAGAAATGAGTTTAAATTTATATTTTCTACGTCATGGTGAGACCACCCACAGCCAAACAGGCGGATACTGTGGAGAACTTGATCCTGAACTCACGAGTGAGGGACAGGAAATGGCGCAAGCCTTTGCGGAAACTTACCGTTCGCTTCCTTGGTGTGCGATTTTTTCCAGTCCGATGAAACGGACGATCGCGACGGCGAAACCCCTGTGTGAGGCAACGGGGTTGGAAATGCAATTGCGAGACGGGATTAAAGAACTCAACTATGGCAAATGGGAGGATCAGACCCCAGAGACAGTGAAGAAGCTCTATCCCGAGGATTACATTAGTTGGTTAACTGAACCGGCTTGGAATCCGCCCACAGGTGGAGAAACGGCGGTACAAGTGGCGAGTCGGGCTGCTTGGGTGATTGCGGAAATTGAGGAAAATTATCCCGATGGTCACGTGCTGGTGGTGTCTCATAAGGCAACGATTCGGATTGTGTTGTGCAGTTTGTTGGGAATTGATTTAGGTCGCTATCGCGATCGGATTTTTATGCCAGTGTCTGCTCTCACTGTTGTCAAGTTTGACCGTTATGGACCGCTTTTACGGGTACTCGGCGATCGCGCTCATCTTTCCTCTCAACTGCGCGATCGACCCGAAGCCTAAATTAAGAAACCCTCATCATCGCCGAATCTGCAAGGAGAGTTGTTGAACTATGAAATCTTCCGATCATCAAACATTTTGGGGGCTATTGCTGCTAATTGCTGCCACCAGCACTGGATGCAGCACGGCAAAACCTGATGCACAAGCCAGCAGTCCCCCGCCGATTCCCGTCGCGATCGAAACCTTAAGCCCAGAAACCTTAGAAGAGAGTTCTCAGTTTGTGGGAAATTTAGAAGCAACGGAGAAAGTGGCGCTCAAGCCAGAAATTCAAGGGCGCATTCAACAAATGCGAGTGGCCCCGGGCGATCGCGTGGCACAAGGAGAAGCAATGATGGTGTTAGAACCTGATCAGACGCTTCCTCAGTTAGAAAATGCCCAAGCTGGCGTTAACGCTGCGATCGCCAGCCGTGAGACGGCCGTTGAAAAACGAAAAGTTGCCCAGTCTCAGCGAGATTCTGCCCAAGAAGAAGTGAACTTAGCCCAAGTTAATTATGATCGTGCCCAATTTCTCTTAGAAGCTGGCGCGATCGGGCAATTTCGCCTCGATCAAGCGGAAACTGAGTTGAAAACTCAAAAAAATCGACTGCAGGAAGCGGAAAATGCAGTGGAAGCAGCGCAAGCAGCCATTCGCCAAGCCGAAGCCAATCTGGCACAGGCCCGCGCCCAAGTGAAAGCAGCACAAGTGAGTGTTGGCTTTAAACAAATCCTTTCGCCAATCTCAGGGATTGTCGGGGATTTAGCGGTCAAGCAAGGCGATTACATTACACCAGGGGAAACAATTGCGACCATTACCCGCAATAATTTCCTCGATCTGGAAATCTCAGTTCCCGCCCGACGGTCTGGGGAGTTACAGCAAGGGATGACGGTAGAATTGCTTGATCCAGCGAGCCAGCAGACTTTAAGCCAAGGAAAAATCAATTTTATTTCTCCCAATGTGGAGACAACCCTGCAAACGATTCCGATTAAAGCGCGTTTCCCCAATTCTGGGGGAACACTCCGCGATGGACAACGGGTGGAGGCAAAAATTGTTTGGAATAATGAACCAGGGATTTTAATTCCGACAACAGCGATTTCTCGGGTCGGAAGTAAAAGTTTTGTTTTCGTTCAAGACCAACCCGAAGCCAGTAATGAAGAAGCAGAGGTGATTGTGCGCCAACGCCCGATTCAACTTGGGGAGATTCAAGGATCGGATTATCAGGTTTTAGACGGGTTAGAAGCCGGAGATCAAATTGCCGTTTCCAACATTCTGAAATTGAGAGATGGAGCAGCGATTCAACCCCAATAAGTGATCACAGAAGTCTTGCCAAATCCGAAATTAACAGTTGACTGAAGCCATTATGCCCATTTTTTCGATTGCCAATACCTTTATTAAACGACCGATACTGACCACCGTTTGCACATTGTTGATTCTTTTAGTGGGAGGAGTTTGTATTCCGCTATTGCCCATCAACTACTTACCTGACATTTCCCCCATTCAAATTCAGGTGAGTTCTTTTTATACTGGTGCGGATGTGGATACGGTGGAAAATACGGTGACCACGATTCTCGAACGGGATATCAATGGGGTGGAGAACATGGATTACATGACCTCCCAAAGCTATGCTGGCACCAGTAAGATTTCTGTCTTGTTTCCCTCCAATACTGATAAAAGCACCAACCAGGTGAATGTGCAAAACCGAGTTGCCCAAGCCTTGCCAAAACTGCCTTCTTCGGTTCAACAACTAGGGGTATCAACGAAGGCAGCCTCTACTAGTATTCTCATGATCTATGGATTCTATTCGGAAGGAGGGGAGTATGACAATATCTTTATTAGCGATTATGTCGATCTCAATGTCACCGATATTATTAAGCGGGTGTCGGGGGTGGGCGATGTTGCCGTTTTTGGCAATAAACAAAATGCGATGCGGTTGTGGTTGAATCCAACCGCGTTAAGCGCTCGTGGGTTAACCATTCTCGATGTAGTGAATGCTTTGCGCTCTCAAAACATTGTAGTTGGGGCAGGCGCGATCGGTCAAGAACCGGTGCCTGAGGGTCAAAGTTATGAGTTGCCTTTGCGAATTCGCAGTCGCTTTACCAATCCGAAAGATTTTGACAATTTAGTGGTCAAAACGGGCAATGATGGCACATTGGTGAAATTGGAAGATGTCGGTGATGTGGAAATTGGGGCCGAGAACTATAGCAGTAATGCGTTAGTGAATGGACAGGAAGGGTTAGGGCTTGCCGTTTACCAATCCCCAGGGAGTAATGCTTTGGATGTGGCGAGAAATGTCCAAAGTACGATGGCAGAGTTAAACGAGAATTTTCCGCCAGGGATGAAAGCGGAGATTGTTTACGACACCACTTCCTTTATTCAAACCTCGATTAAAGAAGTGTTTATTACCCTGCTGCAAGCGATCGCGCTGGTGATTTTGGTGATTTACTGTTTTTTACAGGACTGGCGCACCACGATTATTCCCGCGATCGCGATTCCTGTGGCTTTAATTGGGGCGTTGGCGTTTGCCCTGATCTTTGGCTTCTCCATCAACAGTTTAACCATGTTCGGTCTGATTCTTGCCACGGGAGTGGTTGTGGATGACGCGATCGTGATTGTGGAGGCGGTAAGCGGAAAACTAGAGCAAGGCTTATCGGCAAAAGAAGCCTCAATGGCAGTGATGAAAGAAATGACGGGGGCGGTGGTTTCAACGTCTTTGGTGCTACTAGCGGTTTTTATTCCTGTTGCCTTCTTCCCAGGAACAACTGGAAAACTCTACCAACAGTTCGCCCTGATTATCGCCTTTGCCATTGTTGTTTCTACCTTTAACGCCCTCAGTTTTAGTCCCAGTATGTCCGCGATTCTGCTGCGACCGCAACAGGAAAGCAGAGGGCCTCTCGGCTGGTTCTTTGGCAAATTTAACCAGTTTCTGGCTGGCTTGCGCGATCGATATCAAGGTCTGGTGGCGTTTTTCATTCGCATTCGCTATTTAGTCATGGCTGCATTTGTCGCTGCTCTGTTTGGGACGTACTATATGTTCCAAGCGGTTCCCAGTGGTTTTGTTCCCGCAGAGGATCAAGGGGTGGTTTTAGGTTTGATTCAAGCTCCAGATGGGGTTTCCTTGAGCTATACCGACCAGGTGGTTGCAGAAGTTGGGGAGATCATGGGGGAAATTCCTGAAATTGAAGGCAGCTTTATTGCCAGTGGGAACGGCTTTGAGGGGGCTGGACCAAATCAGGGATTGTTCTTTGCCAAACTGAAACCTTGGGGAGAGCGAACCAACGAGGAACAGAAAATTAATGGCATTTTGCGACGGTTGAACATTGCATTTAGTCAAATTGACAGCGCGATCGTCGCTGCGTTTAACCCTCCTGCAATTCCTGGCTTTGGAACGACAGGAGGCTTTGAGTTAATGCTCCAAGATCGCACAGGTGGAAAACTCTCCATTGATGAATTTCTAGGGAACGCCCAAGAAATCTTAGGCAATGCCAATCAAAAACCAGCGATCGGTGGGAGCGCTTATACTCAATTTACAGCAGGAACGCCCCAATTACAGGTAGAATTTGACCGTAACAAGTTAGAGTCTCTCAACATTGATTTCCAACAAGCGGTGCAAACCCTCGGGGCAACGATGGGGTCTCAATATGTAAATGACTTTGTCCTCGGTACTCGCAGTTATAAAGCCTACGTCCAAGCCCAAGGGAATTATCGCAATTCGCCTCAGGATATCAAAAAACTGTACGTCCGTTCTCGCGATGGCAACATGATTCCCATGAGCGAACTGGCAACGATAACACCGATTACGGGGCCACAAACGATTACCCACTACAATGGCTATCGTTCGATTAAACTGCAAGGCTCTCCCGCACCAGGCTACAGTAGCGGACAGGCGATCGCTGCTATGGATGAAACGGTAGAAGCCAGCGCTCTTCCTGGTATCAACAGTAACTGGATTGGTTTAGCCAAAGAAGAAATTGCTGCCGGTAGTTTGGGCATCTTAGTCTTTCTCTTTGGGATTATCATGGTCTTTCTCACACTCTCGGCTCAGTATGAGAGTTACGTTGACCCGATTATTATTCTGCTATCGGTTCCGTTAGCGATGTTAGGGTCTTTGCTGTTCTTGTCTATGCGAGGCTTAGTGAATGATGTTTATGCGAACGTCGCTTTAGTGATGTTAATTGGTCTGGCGAGTAAAAATGCGATTCTGATTGTCGAGTTTGCTAACCAAGCCCGCATGGAAGGTTTAAGCATTGTTAAAGCAGCCCAAAAAGCAGCAGGGGAACGCTTTCGACCGATTCTCATGACGGCGATTTCCTCACTGGTTGGGTTTTTCCCCTTGGTGATTGCAACTGGAGCAGGATCGGCATCGCGTTGGTCTATTGGAACCGCCTTGTTTGGGGGCTTGCTGGTGGCAACAGTGCTCAGTTTGCTCATTGTTCCTGTGCTGTATGTGGTGATTAAAAGTTTAGAAAGTCATTTTCTGGATAGTAACCCTCCCGCGCAGGTCAACGGCTCTCAACTGGCAAATCTCAGTGATGCTTCCGAAGAAGAACAAGCTGCTTTCCGTTCCTAACTGAATCGCTCAATGGCAGAGGGGAAAACCGATGAATTACAAAAGAATTATTTTCTCAGGTCTAGTGACGGCTCTTGTGGGAATGGGCATGGGGTGGGTCGTTGGTCGTGCCATTCCCAGCCCTTACACATCTGAGGTTTATCGCGATTTAGGGCGCAAGTATGCGATTGTCGGCGGAAGTTTTGGCTTACTAATGGGTTTGAGTCAAGAATCCTTAAGACAACTCAAACAGCAACGAGACAGAGAAGAGAATGCTCGCCATGCTAAAAAACACAGCAGCAAGGAATCTCAAAACAGTTAATCAATGGAGTTTGCTAAAAAAAGCACCATTTGCACCCAGGGTTCAATGACCAATTTAATTTTTATTGTTTAATTGTTCCATTTATGATCAGTACAACTCCTCACTATCCTTTCACTCTAATTTTGCAAACCGTTGTCGAGACGGATTCGTCTTCGCCTCAAAATCCCATGTTGATACTCAATTGGTTGGATCAACTGCATCAACTGATGATTTCTGGAGAGCCGATCGCGATCAATCCCATTTACTTAATTTTGGGCGTTCTGGCACTTGTAATTACCACTATTGTTTTCGTCATTCCCAGGATTTTGCGTTTTCTGGTGTTTCGGTTTTTGCCGTTAGAATTGCAAGCAGCCTATCAACAAATTGTTGCTCCTTATCAACGGTGGATTACTGTTTCGTTTTTCCTCTCCCTTGGCGATATTGTTTTATTGTTAATTCCTGAAGAACCGACGTGGTTATTCATTAGCGAATTTTTTCTTGGGGGCGCGATCGCGATTAATACTTGTCTTTTAGCATTTACTCTCTTTAATCAGTTTTTTAGCGGTTATCTGCTCGACTTAGCCCTAAGAAGCCGAAAGAATGTCAACAGCGAACTGTTAGCCTTCATTAAATTTGTTGCTAATTCACTCATTGTTCTCATTGTCATCTTTATTTTTGCCGAGTCACATCGTCTCAGTATTACGGGCTTAGTAGCAAGTATCGGCATTGGCGGAATTGCTGTTGCCTTTGCTTCTCAAAAAGTCTTGGAACAGGTGTTGTGGACAATTTTGCTGTATGTAGATCGTCCGTTTGTAGTCGATGACTATATTTACCTGCAAGACGGCACCTTCGGCAGAGTCGAAGGGATTGGTTGGCGATCGAGCAAAATTCGTTTATCGGGAAAAGGAACTTTAGTCGTGATTCCTAATAGTATGCTGACGCAAATGTCCATTGAAAATTTATCAGGAGCACAGAAAATTATTACGCTACTGAATATCTTTTTTGAACGCGCCATTCCTGAACAAGAAAAAGCCCTAGTGCGTCAAATTATTCTGGATAGTACCAAGGATATTTACGGCATCGATCATCGCTTAACCGAAGTCAGCTTCGGCACTCCCAGCATCGACAATAAAAATCCTAGAAGTAGAAATAATCAAAATAATGATCAATTAGAACCTGCTCAAGCACGGGTCACTTTCTTTATTCTCGGGGCGGGTTCAATCGCGCTGGAAATTCGGACACAACTTTTAGATGCTGCCCGACGCAATATTAGTAAACGTCTTCAAGAATATGGGATTCGTTTCCAAATTGATCAGAAACCGATCAATGTCGATTCCCCCATGAATATCTAGGTGTGCTGAATTAGTCATTAGTTCGTGGTGCTTGGCGCGGGATACGGCCTACATGGTTAACTACTGTAACTGGTATTCCAAAGAACGAATAACAAATAACAAGCGATGAATTCAGGAAGCCGTACATAAAATTTTTACCTTTTAATGTGAAATTTATAAGGAGCTTTTACATCTGCGCGATCCAATCTTTGAGTCGCTGTTAGAGAAAATCCCAGCGACCGTGAGTGAGAACAAAAGAGGCACGATTAATGTAAATAAAGATATGGTGTCCGTGAGCAAATATTTATCAAACTTCTTATGGGGACTCACCTCCTGTGGGCTAATGACAATGATCGGGGTTGTCACGGAATGTATAGCCCCTCAACCTGTCTCTAGCGCCGAGACAGTCCGTTTTTCAGTTTTAGGTCCAGTTACGTTTTCTTTTTCTCTTGAGGCCCTGAAAGTCTATGCGGACACTGGAGAGATGACTGGCGATCTCAAAATCTTAGCTCGCTTTGCGGATGAGCAGATGATGAGCAACTTACGAAAAGGATTGCGACGACCTCTCTCCCTGGATGCAGTAAGAGCTTATCAACTGACCCACTCTCCTCTCGGTCGAGACTTGTTAGAGGAACTGGGAAAAGTCATACGCTATACCCCCCATCGCAATGGGTTTTATGGACTCAGGGCTGCGATTGTCGGCGCTGCTGACCAGGCTGATGCAGATGGTTGGACGATCCTTGATGTGATCGAGCAGTTTCCCACTGATCGGATCGAAATTGATGTTCAAGATCTGCTTCAACTCAAAGAACTATTAAATGTTTACCTCGCCTATAATCAGTCCAGTGTTGCTGTCATTGAGAAGAACGCACAAGCCGAAGCACTAGCTTGGTCTGACTTTGACTTCAGCCAGTTGCCAGATTTAAGTCAACCTGGAGAGTATGAGATTCGAGAGGAAACGATTACAGTCATTAATCCTGCGCTACGTCAAACGGATCAGGGGTTATCTGTGAATTATGAATTTCCAGTGGATGTTTATCTGCCCCAGGGATTAACTGAACCAACGCCAGTCATTATTGTTTCTCATGGGTTTGGTGCAGTCAAAGAAAATTTTGTCTATATTGCCGAACATTTAGCCTCCTATGGGTTTGCGGTATTTGTTCCCAATCATATCGGGAGTGATCTCTCCTATCGGGAAACTTATCTCTCTGGTCAACTCAATACCCTCTTGAGTCCAGTAGAATTTCTCAATCGTCCCCAGGAAATCTCCTTTTTAATCGATCAACTAGAAGCCTCAGTCGCTTCAGGTGGAAAGTGGTCAGATTTGTTGAATTTAGAACAGATTGGCGTGATGGGCGATTCTCTGGGTGCAACCACCGTTTTGTCTCTAGCGGGCGCGGAAATCAATTATTCTCGCTTAGTGGCAACCTGTCATCAAGATAATGTCATTTTAAATTTTTCCCTTTACCTGCAATGTCGGGGCCAACATTTACCACCTGGAAATTTTAACCTGGGAGACTTACGAGTTAAGGCTGCTTTGGCAGCGCACCCCTTAAGCAGCGCGATTTTTGGACCAGAGGGTATGAGCCACACTAAGATTCCTTTATTGATGACAGCTGGGAGTCAGGATTTGGTCGCGCCGACGGTAACTGAGCAGATTCATCCCTTTGTTTGGCTACAGTCAGACCCGAAATATTTAGCCTTATTTAACCCTGGTACGCATTTTATTACCAGTGAACAGAGTCCAGAAGGCATTGAAGTGATTCCTTCCTTTTTAATTGGTGAGCACCAAGGGGTTGGACGAGAATATTTTAAAGTCTTGAATGTTGCCTTTTTTAAAGCTCATTTAGAAAATCGCGCTGAATTTCTGCCCTACTTAAGTGCCGGTTATAGCCAAGTCTTGAGCAAGGATCGCCCCCTCAACTTAGCTATTATTCAGTCTCTTTCCCCAGATGCTCTCGAAAGGGCTTACGGTAAAAAAACACCCATTCCAGTGATTCCTGATCGGGTTGAAGCCACTGTTGCCAACCGCGAAGAAAGTATTATCGATGAAATTCAGCGCACTGGAGTCCTGAAAGTTGCCATGCGCCGTGATGTTCCCTTGTTCGGTTATATTGACCGCCAAAACCAGTGGACGGGTTACTGCACTGACTTAGCTGTTGCCTTACAAAATCATCTCAGCACTCAACTGGATACTAATCTCCGAATCGAGTTGGCAGAACTGCCTTCAACCTTGGATAACCGCTTTTCTCTGGTTCAAAACGGCACGGTTCATCTCGAATGCGGTCCTAATACCATCCGTCAAGATATTCAAGGAATTACCTTCTCTAATCCGATTTTAACCACAGGCACTCGTTTATTGAGCCAGCGCGATCGCGCAGATGAAATTAATCCCAGTTTCACGCTGGAAAATCTGCAAATCGGCGTTCTAGAGAAAACAACAACAGCTGAATTTATGGCAACCACCTACCCACAAGCCAACTTAGTCTATTTCAAGGGAATACAAGGACAAACCGAGGCAATAGAGGCAGTTGTGGAAGGAGAGATTGATGCCTTTGCCAATGATACGCTTCTTACCATCGCAGAAGTTGTCCAAAAAGATTTATCGATTCAAAATTATCAATTACAACCGAAACTACCTCTAACCTGCGATTTTTACGGCTTCATTCTCCCGAATAATGACCCCCAGTGGGTTGCAACGATCAACAAATTTATTTCTGAACCATCAGCAAAGCAGATCATGGAACAGTGGTTTCAACAAACGATACCGATTGAATTTAATGACCTTGAGTATTGTCTAAATCGTTAATAGCTCAAGTTCTGGGCTAGAAGAAGTGTTCATAACGCACCTTAAATTCGCTAAAAATATAGTCGTAACCCACCCCTAAAATAGCGTCTTCTTGTAGTTGATAAATACCTTCTAATTCGGGATAAATTAAAGCCTGATCAACACCAATAAGCGGTTGAGCCACTTTCGTCGCCTGTTCATTGACTGAGAAAATGATATCTCTCACCAAAGGTTCAACCAAAAATTCGGTCACCCCAAACTGCAACAGTTCCTCACCCGTGCTATTTTCGAGTTGTTCGGCTAGACCAACAAATTGTTGGGCTAAAAGTTCGATAATTTCTCCTCGCGCCAGAGAAGGGCTGCTAGAAAGTTGCACGGCTTGAGATTCTAAAATCTGTTGGCTGGAATTGTTGCCATTGCTAATAACGGTTTGATTCAGACACTGTTCTTCTTGCTCTAAATTATTAGTTGATAGTTCCTCCGTTGCCATTTCTGGAAAAAAGCCTTCGGGGCTGCGTTGACAAACATCCGTTTCTGTCACTGCGCCTAGAGAAGTGAGTAATTCCTCTGCTTGCCCTTGCACTGAAAAATTCACTGTAACCGTATCGGTTTGTCCAACTCGGATGACATCATCGCGAATTTCGTTGGGTGAGGTTTCTGCACCAATTCCTGTGGGATCAGAGATTGTGGTTCCCATTTCCACGTCTAAAGTAGGATTGAGAAGCGGTTGCGAGGCATCAAATACCACTTGATTTTCATTGAGACGAGATAAGAAGAAGTCGGTATTAAAGAGGGTAATGTCTCCACGATCGAGCGCGATCGCGCCAGAAGCCCGTAAACTAGGAATATCTAAAGGCGATCCCGTGAGGGTAAAATCTCCTGTCATGGAGAAGTTATAAACTGGGGAACTGACCAAGCGAAAGTTATCGTCTAATATCACCCGGAAGTTATCCAGTTGAACGTTGACAGGGGGTTCTCCTAAAAGTTTTGCGAAGTCACCAAACCACCGTTTATAAGCAGGGGAGAGGGTTGTTGCCGTGCGCTGAGGGATAAAAACTTGTCCGTCATAAAGACGCACTTCTCCGCCAATAATCGGATTTAGAGCCATCCCTTTCAGGGTGATATTAGCATCAGCGCGACCCTCATAGAGATTTTCCAGATTCATTTGACCCTGATCCAGTTGGGCGGTTAAGGGATTGCCAGACTCTAAGGGGGTAAAGAAGGGAAAAACCCCTGTCACTGCAATTTCCGCTTCATCGACGTTTCCTTGTAATTGTTCAATGTTTAAGCGATCTTCGCTGAGTACCACTTCACCGTTGAGGGTTAAATTTTTGTCGAGGGCAGTGGTGAGAACAACCGCGTCTTCAAGGATGATTTGCCCTGTGAGATCTAAGTTATCAATGGCAGCACGGGGATCATCGGTGTAAGCCGTTTCCGCAGCCATTACCAGCTTCCCTTTCCCTTTTACCCATTCGATTTGTCCTAAACTGAAGGCACTCAGCAAGGCGAACCCGCTTTCTCCAATATCAGCATTGGCGGTGAAGGTATTTTCAAAGTTGGGCTGTGGGGGGAGGGCAATGTTGCCATTAATTTGAATGTCAATATCACTGGGATTTGTGGTTTGTAAGGCGAACTGAGAATTGCTGTAACTAAATTCGCCGATAAAGTTTTCTGCAATGGCTTGACCTTGAAATGATCCGTTCGTAAAAGAAAATTCTCCTTGCACTTCTGGGTTTTGTGGGGTTCCTGATACGGCAAGATTAAGCGCGATCGCGCCAGAAGCATCAACGGGACTGGGAACAAATTCCAGAATCGTATCCAAAGGTAAATCATCAATTTCCGCGTTTCCAGAAATGCGGTTGGGGTCAAACTCTCCAGAGGCAGTAATTTTTCCTCGACCCAGCGTTAAACTGGCTTCTTCCAATTCACCGACACCCTCTTGATAATTGGCTGCGATGGTTAGATCATTGATCCGTAAAATGCCAGCGTCTTCAATAATAAAACCGAGAGTGGGGTTGACAGTGGGAACACTTTCACGAGGGCGGGCTTCCCAATCTTCTCCGCTGATGCTGAGATTAAGATCTGGGTTATCAACTGTCCCGTTTAAGTTGGCTTCTAACTCTAATTGTCCTCTCAAATTTAGCTGATTGGGGAGTTGAGATCGACGGGATGCAGCAGTCGCCTGGACTTCCTTTACGGTCTTGCGATGCAGGGCTAAACTGGAACTAAGAGAATTGTCTTGGGGGGTCAGCGCGATCGCGCCTAAATCTGCTGCATTGCCTTGATCTTGGGTTTGGGCAAAGCGAGCAACGTCTTGCACACTGGGCAAGTTGAGGGCTGCGAGAATGTCTTGAATATTGCCATCGACTAAGGTTAAGTTCCCGCCAATTTCTCTAGAGGTTACGTTATAGTTCCCTTCAAAATTAAAGCGGTTTTCTCCGATGAGTAAACGTCCTTGCGAGAGAGTGGCTTCGTTGTTTCCATAAGCAAACGCGATCGCGAGTTCATCGGCTTCAGTTGTTCCGACCCCAGGTTTTGCAATCTCAACTTCTCCCTTCGCGGTTACAGTTCCTAGATCAAGGCTGGCTTGGGCGTTCACGATACCACCGACGGTTCCCGGAAAGCCCAATTCTTGAGTAGGGGCAATTCTAAAAATCGAGAGGGGAAAGTTTTCAATGCTGGCTGCAATCTGATTGTCTTGACCAGTGGCGAGGACTAAAATTGGTTCGTTGGGGGCTTCCTGTTGTCGTAATTCTAAGGTATCTAAGCGGTAAGGGGCAACACAAGCGGTTTCTAAACAAGGACTCACCGCAGCGATGATCGCATCATTGTCTCCCCTTAAGGCAATTTCGAGATCGTTACCGGTGGCGAAATTCACCGTTCCCGCCATCATGGGATCGAAAATCAAATCGTTGAATTGGAAGTTAGTCAGGTTGATATCTCCCTCCACAATAATGCTATTGGGGGCGGTTGGGGCTTGTAATAACTGCTGTCCGCGAATTTGACCGCGAAAACGGCTTTCTCCAGCGATTTCTAAGGATTGGGGCAAATACTGGCGTTCAATAGGAATTAAATCTAGAATTTCGGCGGTGGGAAGGGTATTAAAATCAAGGTTAGTTTCCACCTCAAATTGGGCTTCGGCAATATCGGGGGCGGTGAACAGGGGGGCTAATATGAGGTTACCTCGGGCTTGCAACGATTGTTTTCCCCATTCGACATTCGCACGATTTAGATCAACTGAGGCGGGAGCATTTTGCAGTAAGGGGTTGGCTTCTCCAGAAATGGCAACATCCGCGTTGAGTGGGGGAAAGGTAAAGGCAGTTGTTTCGGGTGTTAGGTTGACGAGGTAAGGGCGGGTGATGGGAGTAGTCTCAACCTCGGAAACCAAGAGATTCGCCTCCCAGATGCCATTTTGTAAGTTGCCCTGAAGCGCGATCGCGCCGTCTGCTATGCTGAAATTTAAGTTAGTTTGGGCGGTCAGTCCTCCCACATCTTGAGTCTTGAGAAGGGTGGCGAGTTGCGCGATCGTCCCTGAGACACTAGCAGTTCCATTTTCAAAGATTGCTTCTGTGGGTAAATTGGGGACAAATGGTGTCATTGCAAAGGCAGAATCGGAGAAGAAATTAGCTTCTAGTTGACCGCCTTTTCTTAAATTAGCATTGAAGTTTACTAAAGATTTATCAATAGCAACAACGGTATTTACCTGTCCTGCTAATGCGTCTAAAGCGGTGACTAAATCAAAGTCTTCTTGAAATAGAGATGTAATATTTCCGCCTAATTCTCCTTGTAAGCGATTCACTTCTAAAGCAACATTCAATTGCGGGAAAAATGGAGAAATCAACGGGACTAGATTCAAGCGTTGTCCACTAAAAAAGGTTTGTAAATTTCCTTTTTCTAAATTTCCTTGAAAATCAATGGCTGTTCCCCCTACCGCAACTGTGACATTCGCTTTTCCTGCGGTATCTTCTAGATTGGTAGCCTCTAAACTTCCCCCAGTCCTAATATCAATATTAAGGGCTGTAATAGATTCTTCTAATTTTCCTTGCCCAATTAATTCCGAAATAATCGGATCAAGAGCAACTGCATCACTATTAATAATGGCTTCCCAATTTTGAGTTTCTAAGTTTCCTTGACCGAAAATCGTAATGTCACCTAATTCCGTTTGGAAGCCTGTATTCTCAAGTAAGAATTGTGTCCCGTCAAAGGTGGCTTCTCCTTCTCCGACAATTTCACCAACGGTTGTAATAAATGTATCAATGAGTTGCCAGTTCGCACGAAAATCAGGGTCTTTTGCTGTTCCTTGGAATTGAATCTTGCTATTAAATGAACCAAGAAGAGTCTCGGTTGGAAGTGTGGTATAAATTGAAGCTAATTCATCAAGGGGCAGATCAATTATTGCGTCTAAGTTAACGGGCATTGTAGCAGGGTTAATGGCTTTTCTCCCCTGTAATGTTTCTTTTAAATCTGTTTGTATCTTTCCTGTGGCGACAATAGTTCCCCCTGTTTCTGGAATAATTTCAGCGCGATCGAGTATAATCTGATCGAGAGTGGCATTGAGGATAACATTGGTTTCAGCCAGTTTAATTTGATCAATTTCTGTCGGTTTTGTTGAAGTAAAAACTGCCTTTAATTCTGGGTTATCAATTGCCCCTAAAATATTTAAAGCCAGTTGAAATTCTCCTGCTGTCTTAATCGGGAGTTCGATATCTGGCGTTACAGCGAGAACATCTTTAATCGTAAAGGGAGAAACCGAAACATCTAAGTCGTATCCTTGTTTTAAGTTTGCTTTCCCTGATAAATTAACCGCAATTTCTCCCAGTTTGATATCGCCTTGGGTAAAATTAACTTCTTGATCTTGAAAATTCAATCCGATATTACTGTTAAAAGAGGTGGTTTTTTCTTCACTGATCGCAAGGGTTCCTGTGACTTGCTTAATTTCTAGATTCCCCTGAACTTGACTGTCTTGATACGCCTCTAAACTGGGGATATTTAAATCGAGATCAGCATTTAATTCTCCTTGACTTAAACGAACGGATAACGGTGCAACTAAACTGCTAAGTTTCACTAAAGATAGTTGCGCGATCGCGATGTTAGCTTGGGTTACCAAGTTATTTAAATTAGTTTTTCCTTGAATTTGAATCGGCGCATCTGCAAAGTTTGCTTCAATATCATAGCTTAATTCTTTTTCCCCCTCTCGGGGATAATTTAACACTCCTTCCACCTGAGAATTAATTTCTACTGTGCTGTTTAAGGCTTGCGGAAGCAGGACAATTTCTGCGTCTTCAATCGTGGCGTTTGCTTCTAACTCAAACGGTAATTCTGGTAGCTTCGGTTCTGTTTCTGTTGGTTTTAAATCTAACTCTAACCAAGCCCCCTTTTCATTTTGATCCAGATAGATATCAGGATTAATAATTGTCAAATGAATTGGTAATTTCCACTGTGTTAGCAATGAACCCAGATCATATTCAATTTTAATCCCTTGAACAGAAAGATTATCCTGATCAGAGGCTGTGGCTGGAATTTCTGAAAATCCCATTTCAATTTCAGAAAACGAGAAAGTTTTTAACTCCCCGAGATCAACAGGACGATCCAGAAAATTGGTCAGTTGAGATTCTAAAAAAGAAGGTAATTGGCGACGAATCACAGAATAGGAAATTATTGAACCGCCAATTATAATCACAACAACTGTTCCGGTAGCAATTACCGTTGAAGGGCGTTTCAGCCAGTTCCAAAAACGAGAGATTTTAGAGAGTGGGGGATTCGACTCAGGATCAGGTTGTAATGGAGAATGATTCATGATTCTAATTCAGTTGAAGTCACTGAATTTTAAGATTATTTCTGATTAAAACGAATACTAAAAAATAATGATAAGTCTTGTTTGTTACCAACTAATCTTACACTGAGATCGATTCCTACTTCAGTACTAGACATCTAAGGGAAAGCGCGATCGTTAACACTAGCTGTACTCCTTCTTTTTTCCTCCATGTTGGAGGATGAACTTTCATTGATACTTTTTTATGATCAAAACGTAGGTTGGGTTGAGGTGACGAAACCCAACACCAGCAAGAGTCTTTTTCATGAGCAAATGAATGATAGTCACAAAGCTGATTGACTGACAAAAGATTCAAAACGTAGGTTGGGTTGAGGTGACGAAACCCAACACCAGCAAGAGTCTTTTTCATGAGCAAATGAATGACAATCACAAAGCTGATTGACTGACAAAAGATTCAAAACGTAGGTTGGGTTGAGGTGACGAAACCCAACACCAGCAAGAGTCTTTTTCATGAGCAAATGAATGATAGTCACAAAGAAAGGATAACAAAATTTTTCCACACAACGAATGATTCAGGAAGAAATTTCAGAAAATTTCCAGATTACTGCCTTTCAATCAAGGATTATATATTTCGTTCAATTTTATTTAGTGATGTTAATCGCTAACTTTTGTTGGCAACCTATTGTAATAGCGGATGAGGGGTTAAATATAAGACTACAAAAAAGCCTTTTATTTTCGAGGGAAAGCAGTTTAATCAGTTTGGAACCCATTGAAAAGGTTTCATATCAATTAGACTCTTTACCATTTACAGATCCTTTGGGGGAAGGGATTGATTATCAATTTGCTGATCGTAAAAGTTGGCATGATCTGGCTCTGATTATTCAGATCGAGGAGGATAGTGAAGCAAATTTACCAAAAGCGAGTGTTCAAGCTCAAGACCTGTTGTTTTCAACTTCAGATCAGACCCGATCCACTAGAGAGCTTCTTATGAATTCTCCTGAATCTCCTCTTGAGAAGAATGTAGAAATTCCGATGAATACGATTCAAACAGCACAAGCTGATGAAAAAGAAGCAGCTTCCAATAATTATGAGGATCTGGCAAAGCAATCTCAAAATCCAGTTGCAAGTCTGATTTCAGTCCCCTTTCAAAATAATACAAATTTTGGGGTGGGTGACTTTGATCGAACCAGTAATATCTTGAATATTCAGCCAGTTATTCCAACACCTATTAATGATAATTGGAACTTAGTGAATCGGACAATTATCCCGATCGCGTATCAACCCAAACTAACATCAGGAAGTGATAATGCCTTTGGCTTCGGTGATATCAATTATCAAGGATTTTTTACCCCAAGAACAACAGGAGATTTTACTTGGGGGGTAGGACCTTCTTTGATCATTCCCACTGCCACAGATACAGTGCTCGGGTTAGGGAAATGGTCACTGGGAGCATCAGCCGTCGGCTTGGTCACTAAAGATCGCATTGTTGCAGGAGGTCTGATCAGCCAAGTTTGGTCATTCGCAGGTGATGATGATCGCTCTGAGGTTAGTCTTTTAACGCTGCAACCTTTCTTTAACTATAACTTTGAGGGGGGATGGTATGCTGTATCGGCTCCTATTCTCACAGCGAACTGGAATGCAGAAGGGGAACAGTGGGTGATTCCGATTGGAGGGGGCTTTGGTCGCGTTTTTAACATTGGCAAGCAACCAGTCAATACTTCTCTGCAAGGCTATTGGAATATTGTCCATCCTGACAATGCAGCAGATTGGACAGTGCGCGCACAATTAACTTTGTTATTTCCCAAGTAATTGAGTGCATCAAGATTTTCAGTCAGAGATTACCGTTGGTCAATTAGGATGAAACCACGATGGAAATTGATTTTAAAACGATTATCGGCAGTTATGCTCAAATTACACTGTTTCTTTTGATGCTTTCCATTGGACTCAAGGAAGGGGTTGAGAATTTAACGCTTCTTTGGAAACGACCGAACTTGTTAATCCGTTGTCTCATTGCCTCTTTTCTTCTAGTCCCCTTAGCTGCAATTGCAATTGATGCTTTGTTACCGTTGGATACACCCGCTCGTTTGGGAATCGGGGCGATGGCAATCTGTCCGGGAGCACCGATGCTTTATCGGAAGTTAGTTCAAAATAATGCAAGTTCAGCCTTAGCTGGCAGTTATCAGGTCACCACATCTTTGTTAGCAATTGTGTTAGTTCCGATTTGGATTGTATTTTTAAACGCGCTTTACTTAACTGATAATGCAGCCCCTGTGGCTGTGATTGCTAAGCAGGTGGCAACGGTTCAATTTATCCCAATTTTAGTCGGGCTTGTGATTCGGGAGTGGTTACCGAATCTCGCCAATGATTTGTTAGATCCAGTGGATAAAATAGGTTCCTATCTTCTGATTGGTGTGTTAATTATTTTATTGGTCATTGCGCTTCCGAAAATGGCTCAAATTGGTTTAATAACAACAATTGGTGTGGTGTTGTTTATTGCTGCGACTATTATTATCGGTCATTATTTAGGAGGTCCTGAACCTGACACTCGGATTTCGATCGCGCTGGCAAATTCCACTCGTAATGCTGGACTCGCCCTCACCTTAGTTGCTTTGAATGTTGAAGAGATGATCACAATCCTTGGCACAATCTCCGCGATCGCGCTTTTATCAGCAGTCATCGGTACAATTTATGTCAACTTTTATCGCAAACATTTACCGCAGGAAGTGCCTCCTGAAGTGAGTGAAAGTTAAACCTCATTTAGGATCAATTTCTCGTTTCAGTTTTAGTCCTTCCGTTGTCTCTTTTTCAAGGAAATAATTGAGGAAAGTCCGAATCACAGCAATCATTCCTAACCGAATCAATTGATTTAAAGTGGGCTCAACCGTCGTCGCTAGAATATCTGCTGCTAATTGAAATTCCAAAGCAAGACCCAACCAACGGGCAAAAGCAAGACGCATATTCAAAAAAGGGAGTCCATTTCTTTGATCAGCATTCCATCCTGGAAAACAAGTTAAGGCTTTTATGAATCCAATTAAGACACAGAAAATTGAGATCCCTTCTAGCAGTAAGATCAGAAAATCAACAATAATCTCAAGCCCACTTCGCAACTGTTCTAGTAACTCCATAAATTGATCCTCTCGTAATATTCAATTGGGATATATAGCAATCCTACTTACAGGTTAATTGGGGAAGGGGGAGATCAAAAAAAGTTCTATATCTAGAGAAAAACAGTTTATTATTGTGATTTTTACTTGGTTAAATTTGTGCTAAAAAATGACTAATAAATTTCTGGTTAAGTAAACTCAAAGATATCACATCTGGTCAAAAAATGAGCGATTGTAACAATTAATATCAAAAATCTTCCCATTATAAACACTAGCTATTAAATTATATACTTAAGTGTTTAAGTTTAACGGTAAATTTTAGTTATGAAACAGTTGCCTCAATTGCTCAGAAAAGTTGCCCTGCTTTCCTGCACTGTCTTGTTGTTATTGGTTGCTAGCCTCCCCCTTGGGGGTCGCGCGATCGCGCTACCGAGTAAACAACCCAATATTGTCGTCATTTGGGGAGATGATATCGGACAAAGCGACATCAGTGCCTTTACAAAAGGGATGATGGGCTTCCGCACCCCGAATATTGACCGCCTCGCTGAAGAAGGGATGACCTTCACCGACTATTACGGCGAGCAAAGTTGCACCGCGGGTCGTTCTGCTTTTATTACGGGACAGAGTGTATTTCGCACGGGGTTGAGTAAAGTCGGATTACCTGGTGCTGATTTGGGTCTGCGGGCTGAAGATCCGACGATTGCTGAAATGCTGAAAGCTCAAGGTTATGCCACGGCTCAATTTGGTAAAAATCACTTAGGTGATAAGGATGAGTTTTTACCCACGGTTCACGGGTTTGATGAATTCTACGGCAACCTTTACCACCTGAATGCAGAAGAAGAACCGGAATTGCAGGATTATCCCTCAGCAGAAGAGTTTCCTAATTTCAAAGAAAATTATGGTCCACGCGGTGTTCTCCACAGTTTTGCTAAAGCCGATGGGGGACAAAAAATCGAAGATACCGGTCCGTTAACCAGCAAGCGCATGGAAACCATTGACGATGATATTGCCAATCGCTCTGTTGAGTATGTGAAGCAGCAAGCCGATGGCAATGAGCCATTTTTCATGTGGACAAATTTCACTCACATGCACTTCCGCACCCATACCAAGCCCGAAAGTCTAGGACAAGCGGGACGCTGGCAATCTTTCTACCATGATACGATGATCGACCATGACCAAAACGTCGGTCAGATTTTAGATGCCATTGATGAAGCGGGTATCGCTGATAATACGATTGTTATCTACAGTACGGATAATGGTCCGCACATGAACACCTGGCCCGATGGCGCGATGACTCCTTTCCGAGGTGAGAAAAATACGGGATGGGAAGGGGCTTTCCGAGTGCCTGCTTTTGTGCGCTGGCCTGGTCATATCGAACCAGGTTCGGTCTCCAATGAAATTATCTCTCACCTCGACTGGATGCCGACTCTGTTAGCTGCTGCGGGAGAACCGGAAATCAAAGAAAAACTGCTCGATCGTTATCAAGCTGGCAATAAGAGCTTTAAAGTCCATCTCGATGGTTATAATCTTCTCCCTTATTTAACAGGGGAGCAAGAAAAGAGTCCCAGAGAGTCAATGTTTTATTTCTCTGATGATGGCGATTTGTTAGCCCTGCGGTATGACAACTGGAAACTGCACTTTGCCCAACAAAGAACACCGGGTACACTCGATCTGTGGACGGAACCGTTTGTAGCAACTCGCGTTCCTTGGCTTTACAACCTCCGCACCGATCCCTATGAAAAAGCAAGTGTTACCTCTAACACTTACTGGGATTGGTTCATTGACCATGTTTTCTTATTAGTACCAGCTCAGCAATATGTTGGGGATTTCTTGGCAACGTTTGAAGAATATCCTCCTCGTCAAAAAGCAGCGAGCTTTACCATTGACCAGGTACTGGAGAAGTTAACCAACGCCAACGGTTACCAATAACTTATAATCCCCCCAACCTTAACAAGGGGGGATCAAGGAGAGAGCAACCTTTTTTGAAATCAGTTAACGAAATTCCAAAGGATAGTTGCATGAAACGATTTTCAATTTCACTGGGTGTGTTGTTATTGAGCAGTGTTATCTCTCCTCCCGCCCAAGCCTGTGACCGATCTCATAGGCTTTTACTTAATGCTGAAACGATTAACGAGAGTCTAGCAAGGGAAGTTTATCCATTGGATATCTCGGTCTATGAGTGGAGCGATCCACGGGTGTCAATTCAGACGGATGTTGATGATTTCGCGCTTCCTATTCCCACAAGTGAGGAAACTTGTCTTAAAAATTCCGCAGCGATCGCGCAGTTATCTGGAATCGTCGTCAGTTTACCCAAGCCTTTAGAGTCAGATGTTACTCCTGAGTTAACCACTCAAAGTGTTAATGTAAGGGATGAAATTCCTTGGCGATTTATCCTAGAACCCTACATTTATCTCCCCTTAGAAACCACTGGCGATATTACCGTTAGGAATACAGAAGTGCCAGTTGATTTCAGCCTTGGGGATATTTTGGATACCCTCAACTTTGCTTTGTATGGACGGTTTGAGGGTTGGAAGGGTCATTGGGGATTTATTATTGACGCTTATCATTTCAATAGTGCTGATTCAGACTCGACCCGAGTTGATACCCCTCCCGCTTTACAAGGGGTGCTTCCGGCTCAAATTACGATTAATGCAACTGCGGAAACCGCCTTTACAAAACTGGATTTAGCTGCTGGCTATCGCTTTGGTAATGAGGGATTAACGGATGCCTTTCAAACCGCTAAGACTGACTTTGAACTGGGTCCCTTTATTTTTGACGCGATCGCGGGATTACGGTTCTACTTTGTCAATAATGACCTCGAACTGACCAGCGATATTGGTCAAGAGTTTGACTTTAGTAGCTCAAACACCCTAGTTGAACCAATGATTGGCGGTCGCGCCCGCTGGAACCTTTCCGATCACTTAGCGGTACTCGCCGTGGCTAATTTTTCAGGCTTCGGCATCGGGACGAACATTTCGATAGAAAGTTATGCTGGCATAGACTGGCTCTTTTCAGGTAATACTTCCATGACAGCAACTTATCGCCTCACTTACATTAATTATGAAGAGGATGACTCAGGGCTTGATATCTTTCAACATGGTCCTGCCTTGGGAGTCAAATTCCGCTTTTAAAACCACCTTTTTTGCTAATAAAACCATAACCCATGATGCTGATTAACTGACAAAAGATTCAAAACGTAGGTTGGGTTGAGATAACGAAACCCAACACCAGCAAAGGGCTTGATATCTTTCAACATGGTCCCGCTTTGGGAGTCAAATTCCGCTTTTAAAACCACCTTTTTTGCTAATAAAACCATAAAAAATAATATTTCATGGAACGTCTCTCGCTAGCCCGAAAGTTACTGCAATAAAGGACTAATTAAAATGCCAACGAAAGCAATCGTTCCTAAAATAATTAGCACATAAGCAACGATCAGCGAGGTCGATTGCCGTGAAATATACGTGAGATCATTGCGTTGAATTCGTCGTAATTGATTTCTATGGTCAAATGTTGCAAATAACATCGCAAAAGTACCTAAAGCAACAAAAGATAACCCGAGAATGCGTGACAACCGCGCGGGATTGATGGTATCTCCTAATGCTTGATAAATTGCAGCAACAATCCGTTCAATACCAAAACCGAAACCAATTAAAGACAGTGAAGTCCTAATCCATGCCATTAAGGTTCGTTCTTCTGCTGCTCGGTTACGCTCCTTTGCTAATTCTGTACTAGGACTTGGGGTTTGGCGAATATTCTCGGCATCACTCATGATTTAGTATAGAAATAGGAAAATTATTGTATAGTGTTTCTTCATCGGTTGAGAGACAAAGTGGGTTGGTGGATGTTATTAGTTCTTTGGTGAGTCTAATAAATCTAGAAAAAATTTGATAAAGTATCTCGTAGCAATTATGACTTGTATCAATCAGTAATTACCAAAAAATGGATTAGATATCCTTGGTAAAATCAATACAAGTTAAGCGTATCTTATCTAAAATAAATTATAGCGTTTCTGAGTCTGTTGAGGACAGTTACTAGTTACCAATAAAAATTTAGAATGTCCCTCATGAGCGTGAAAAATGCTATAAATGCTATATGTAACATTAAATAAAAGCTATAGCAATGAGTGTTTCCCAACCTGAAAAACCATCAGGGACAACAAATGAACTTGCCAAAGAACGTAATCGTGCTGCTGCCGAGCGTACAATTAATTCTTGGATCGGTCATTCCTTGGCTCTCATTGGATTTGGCATTGCCTTCGAGCAAATCACACAAAGTTTGAGAGAACGATTTCCAGAGGCGAATCCTCTAATTACGGAAAATGTTGCTCACGCGATCGGTCTTACTTTTATTGGTCTAGATATTATCTTATTAATCATTGCATTGGTGCAACATCGTCTTGAAATCAAAACAATTGAACGAGCAGATTATGTCTTTCTCTCAATAAGTAATCTGAACTGGATTGTGATAGTCGGAATTGTATTGCTAGGTTTTGCTGTGATATTTTCCACCCTATTTTTATAATGAAAAATAGCTGCACCTGTTAATTATTAGGGGTCTCAATCTAAAACTCTGATCACAATCCATCCGAAGGCAAATAAGCTGATGATAACGATCGCGAAACCTGTTATTGCGCCTAAAGAAGAACGAGGTGTAAACTGGTACTCTGGCTGTTGTAATCGCTTCATTTCCTGTTGGTAATCGAAACAAGCGAAGATCAGATTGAAGTTGCCTAAACCCACAAAAAATAAGCTCAAAATATAAGCAAATCGGTTCGCATAAGTATCATTCGGTGATAAAGTCATCACAATTTCCTTCACGCCGATTCCAATACTGATCAAAGTTAAGCTATTGCGTGTAAAGGAAAGTAGGGAACGGTTTGCTGCAAGGTAATTACGTTGTCGGGCGAGTTGAGCCTGAGTATCGGGAGGATAAGGATTAATTGTCATAGATTGGCAAACACTTGATATCATGCTACGCGCTGGGATAAGGTTAAAGAAGGTTAATTCTCTGTTTTTATTTTTGCTTGTGTGGTTGAGAGATCGTCAGTTTTAAAGCATCCCCTCTGGTGACTCTGAGGTCTAGATTAAGTGACCTAAGCCCAGTTCAGTAGGGTGGGCAGTGCCCACCCTACCATTCAGTAAGATTACTCTTGATTCAGTCATTGCAACTTTCGCTTCATCCAAACTGAGTAGGGAAGACCGACTAAAGTTCCCACAATGACGATCCCAATGATAATGGGGACAACTTCCACTAGCCCGTTGAAAGTGGCAATAGTAATGGCAAGTCCAGCATTACGAGCAATGGTCGCAATGGCGATTCCAGCTTGTTGCTCTAAAGGTTGTCCAATGGTTACGAGATGACCGATCGCGAGTCCCAATACGGTAATGAGTATTGTTACAACCAAGACAGGAAGCCCTAAAGTGGGAACAATCCCCAACCCGATCATCAAAACAATCAGTGTCAGTACAAGAAACAGCGTATTCGCGATCGTGGATAAGAGGTCTGTAATCTCTTCGGCTAGATCTTGCCAGATGATGGATGCTGCCACTCCCAGCCCCAACGGTAAAAATTGGATCAGCCCCACTTGCCTGGCAACGTCCCAACTACTCACCATCAGGTCTAGATCGGGAAACAAAAGCACGAAGATTCTTAAAATGAGAGGAACAATGATAATGGCAAGCAGAGCTAATGTTGTCTGGAGACTCGCAGCAAACTCCATCCGAACACCAGCTAACCCAGCCCGTCTCGTAAGTAAAGCAGGACCAGGTGCAGCAATGAGGAAGATCAACGCTAAAGCAAAGGATTCTGGGAGTTGCAAGACGGCAAAAATCCCAGCCAGAAGCAGTGGTGGAATCAAAACCGTTGCTAAGAGTGAGCGCCCGACAAGGATCGGCTGTTGCCAAAAATTGATCAGATTAGGAACGGATAGAGAAGTTCCAATCGAGAGCATGATGAAAAAAATTGACAAAGAAATCAGGGTTTTGACAACTTGGCTATCGGGAGAAATCAGTTGTTGAAAGCTAATGTCTTGGGCAATTAAGGGAATGTAACTTGCTAAGCCAATAAAGACGAGGACGATCGCGATTGTAATGGCAAAGGAACGATCAGAGGTAAAGTCGTATTGAAATCGAGGTTGTTCTAGATTTTTCAGCACGCGCCAGTAGTTGAGTGTTCCTCCAGCTAGCGCAACTACCCCCAAGACAATCAACCCCAATCCTAAAACCCGTTCTTCTGCTAATTGATTCACAGCAGTTCCTGTTTCTGACTGTTTCAAATAAGCAAAAAAGCGATCAATGCCAAAACCAAAGCTGATCATGGACAGGGAAGTCCGAATCCAAGCCATCAGGGTGCGTTCCGCTGCCAGACGATTACGGTCTTTCGCCAGATCAGTGCGATCGCTGGCGAGATCAGTCCGAGTTAAAGCAAGTTCAGTATTGCTTAAGCCAGCAAAGGGAGAAGTCTCTTCATTCGATGCTGAATTCTGGTCTGAGGGATTTTGAGGATTATTCATCTCATCAAGACTCTCCTTCAGACATCAATCGGGTACTGAGCGCGATCGCGACAATGGATAAAGGAATAATGATAATTTTCCACTCAATTTCGCTCGGGGTTGCAGCTTCCAAGGTGCGTTTGACAAAGACCACACTCAAAAGCACAAGGAGTACCTCTAATAAACTTTTTTTGAGGGCAGCAATATTTTTAATCTTTAACCACTCGGGAATGTCTAAATCATCCCCTTGCAAGTTAAGAAACAGGGCATAGATGCCATAGGCAAAGGAAAGAAAGGCAAGACCAATCAGAAAATTATCCAGTGCTTCTAATAGACGCAATGTCGCTTCTTCTGCCACGCCAATGGGCATCGTAGTAGTCCCACGCTGGAACGCGATCGCGAAAGCAGCGATCGTTTCTTTAATCCCCAACAACAGCATCAGCAATGCAGCAGCGATAGAAGTAAAAACGGGAATGACACTAACCCAGCGTGTTCGTGAGAGAATCTTTAATAACATGGGTGCATTGGTTTTGACCATTGATTTTGTCCCTGATGAGATTCCAGTTCTCCTGAAATGAAAGATTGTAATTAAACAAAAAGCATTAAGATGCACCGATATTCATATCTACTTAAGTATAGTATAAGATTATAATATGGCAGTTTTCGCTCTCGTAAAATACCTTCTAAATTTCTGTTTTTTCTCTCTCCCCATTTTAGTGCCTTTGCTCGGGCTTATCGTTAGCCTGTGACTCATTGACTACACTAGTAGTCGGTCTCAATAGCAAACCAGTATTGAACTGGAATTCCTTCATCATTATTGAATTGCTTTCTCAAGATTTGGATAATATACAAGAAAGAATTGATCGATTTTCAATGGAGTTGAGCAAAGCACTCAATCAACCAGTTCAATTAGATGTAGATATAATTCCTTATCATCAATTTAATACTCAAAGTCAACCAGACTATTCGTTGAAGAGGCAAAATTGAAAAAGTTCGCTTGGAATCAATAAACGTTTGAGATGAGCGGACTCTTACCCGAGCAAAAAAGAAGTTTTGAAGCGTTTTTCCTTTCAAGCCTTTTCCTGATTTATGTTTGCAGGATTATTTCTGATACTTGATCATCTGTCAATAAAATTATGAGCAATAGCAACAATATTGAAACTGCTGATTTTACCTCTCAAACCCCACCTCATCGCCGTCGCATCGCTGCTGCTTTTCGTCGTTGGGGCTGGATCGGGTTTTGGAGCCAACTGATCTTAGGTTTTATTCCAGTTATCTTGGTGACATTCCAATTATTTTTCTCCTCAAAGTCTCAACTCAGAGGGGGTTTAGATTCTGGAAACATTTTGAGCTTTTTGGATCTCCTCACCCTGTTCTTTACCATTTACTGGTGTTTTCGCTACACGCGATTAGGCATTCAACTCGAAGATTCAAAGCAATATCCAAGCTCAGCCAAAGTCATTCGAGAAGTGTGGATTGGAATTATTGCCAATGTTGGGGTCATCTTCCTTGCGGTTTTGATCGGGATAGGTACTGTGGGAGGATTGCTTTATGTCGTTCTGTCGATGCCACAAGGGGGCGCAACGATTTTGCAGCCTACCCCAGGCGGAAAAATGATTAGCCCAGGACCAATCATAGTACCGATGGATATGCTGGGTTTGCTCGCTGTGATGAGCGTTATTTTAGCTGGCTTGTTGGGTCTCATGGTTAGCCTGTGGTTAATGCACCGCGCCAGTACCCGATCCAAATAGCTAAAGTTCAAAAAAAGATAAGTAGGTCAGCGTTATCCTTTCATTGCTCCTTACAGAGGGTGAACTGAACTCGATTTACCTTTCTGAGGGGCTTTTGCTTTCATTGACAAACCGTAAAATAGTGCTATTTTAATGTGCTGACCTACTTAATTGCACCTTATTCACTATAGTTACTAATTTTGTAGAAATATATCTACTCAAGCTTTATAGAGTCTTTAAGACTACTATAGGGCTAACTACGAGCCGCTCTATTTGGTTTTCTATCAAAGATAGAAGTTCCAAACTACTTTAAAGATGAGATTATTCACTCTAATAAAGTGAGTCTCTTAAAAGAAATGAGGTTAAATCATTTCTACTATTATGATAGCAGAAGAAGAAAAGTGTTAGTTTGTCTATAAATGTCTTCATCTTCAACGAAACTTTATAATACTGAACTGAAATGCTCCTGTAGTTTAGCTTCCTCTTCATAGGACAAATTAGATTGAATCAGTTCAGCACTTATCTCCCCTAAAGCTTCTTTGACTTTGTCAAGAGTTGCTTCACCAGTATATAAAAATAGAGCCGATGTCCCTTCAGTCACCTTGCTCTTGACATCGTTAATAAAGTTGTCATTGATGCCGTAATCACGAAGAGAACCTCCTAAAGCTCCCATTGAGGCTCCGACAGCTATACCTAAGATGGGGCAGAAAAAGATTAATCCGAAGAGCAACCCCCAGAAGGCTCCATCTAATGCCCCTAAACCTACTAAATTGACAGCTTGTTTGGTTCTGGGTTTCTTTTTCCCTTTAGGCCAAGAAACAGTAGCAGCATCTTTGATATCAATGATATGCTCCTTTTGTAATTGCGCTAATTTCGTTAAAGTTTCTTCGGCTCCCTTAGGGGTATTGAATTTCCAAACCGTAAATGAATTCATGAGCTTAGCTTGTAATAGATTCTGTACACTCATTAATTATACTGATAAAAAACCCTAGATTGTGCTGAAGTATCCGAGAAAACCATTAGTGATCTGTCAACTTTGAAATGATGGATTGAGTTATGTCTTTTACAAAATATGATTGAAGTTAGTATAAATTTCCAACTCCAATCTAAGAGGAAGCGGATTGGGGAGTTTTATAGTGCTACGCACTGGGGACCGGAACAAGGGGAAAGGGAAAAGGGAATCCATGAGGGGGTTTGAGTTCACCCATCGCTGTTACTCCAAGCAGTTTCTTGAACCCAGAAATGATTTGCATTTCATCGATTGGGAAGGGGTTGTTTCCGTTTCATCCATTGGGAATAGGGGATATTGATAATTATCCCAATAATTTGAGCAGCAAGGATGGTTAAGATCGCATCGGCTCGTGCGAGAGAAGTAGCAATAAAAATCGCTAACCCAAGATTACGCGCGATCGCGGCGATGGCAACGCTAGCCTGCAACTGGGGTTCGTAACCCGTGGCTAAGACATGACCGATTGCCAATAGCACCACATTAAACAGCGCGATCATGAAAAAAGACAGCCAGCCCAAGGTTAACAGCAACTTTGAGTCGATCAGATATATCAAAAGAACGACCACTAAAATTAACAGAAGCACTTGCGAGACTCGATTGAGAATTTTCGCTAATTGCTCGACCCACCCCGCTTGAATTTGATGAATGGCAAAACCGATACCAAGAGGTAAAAACTGCACCAAAGCAACTTGTTGGATAACTCTCCCAATATTGAGTCTGACTGTGGTCGCTTCCGGAAATCCGGCTTGAAAGAGACTGAGAATTAAGGGTGTCACGACAATTGTAATGAGAGCGAGAGTCACCTGCATACTCAAAGCGAGATTTCGAGTTACCCCAGCTTGGGAAATACGTAGCGTCAGCAGAGGTGGGCCAGGGGCAGCCATCAGTAACGCTAGCGCGATCGGTACGGGTTTAGGCAAATCGACGGTTAAAATCAATAGTGCTAATAGTAAAGGCGGTAAAACCACCGTAACGAGGAGGGTTCGGAGCATTAACCCCGATCGCTGCCAAAACTCGCGCAGTTGAGTGACTGACAAGCTCATTCCTAGAGAAAGAACAAACGTCAAGATCGTTACTGAGACAAACCCCTGAAACAAGGGATTGTTGAAGTTGATAATGTTCATGAGTCAAACTCTTCATTGGTTTGAAAATTTGAAAGAATTGACAAGAAGCGTTATTGCCAGGCAAAAAACTGAAGCCAATCCGTTTTCATGCTGACAACCTGCCAACCCTTGTCTTGAGCGGTATTGAGAGAAGCGTTGTCGGCTTCGCTGTAGGCAAACTCACATTCATCATCATCGTGGTTGATTAAAAGTTGAAAAGTTGGATAAAAGGCACTTTGGCTGTAGGTGAGCATGGCAATATCGCCACCGGAACGGACATTGCCACAAGCAAAAACAGGCGGTTGACCGATCGCGCGATCAATCCCAACTGGCTTACCTGCCTTATCGTTAATCAGGTCTATCTGAGGCAATCGCCAGATGACATTGCCTCCATCAACTGAGCGGTATTCTTTCTCTAAGGAACTGCCGATGACCTGTTGCGGGGTGATACCGTACATCGACGTGGAGATTAACCGCACAAAGTCGATCCCACCGCCCGTGCAAATCCAAGTTTGAAACCCGTTGGCACGCAGATAAGCCAGCAGTTCAAGCTGAGGCTGATAACCCAGTTCGGTGTATTTGACTCCGTATTCGGGATGGGTTGCCGTTTCTAAAAAAGATTGCGCCTTGCGCTCATATTCTTCCTGGGGCATATTGGCACTGATTGTCGCTAAGAGTTTGAGCAGTTCTGCCCTTGCTTCCGGTTGAGCAAAATAGCTAGGATCGCGAGTCAGCAACGCCCTGACCACTGGTCGGTCTGATAATTCAGGCTGCATTTCGATACGCGCCTTCACCTGAGAAATCACAAACATCCCTTGGACTAATGGTTGTTCGCACCAGAGAGTGCCATCATTATCAAAAGTTGCGATGCGATCGCGCGGGGGAATATACCCATCACTGCCCTCGCTTGTGGCTTGCTGGACAAAGTCTAAAATCGCGGATTTAACCGGTCTGTCTTGCCAGGATGGTAGAGGATCGGGATTCAGGGCAAGTGTCGGTTGCTGGGGTAAAGACAATGATTGAGCCGTGGGAATGGCAATCACAGCCGGGAGTAATTGTAAGAAGCGCGATCGGGTTAGTTTCATAGCTCAGTCACTCTTACTAAGTTAGCGATTGGAATGGATTTCTGAATTTTTAACAAACTCAGAAATAACTGGGCTTATTTCAAAGCGAAATTGACTTTATTAATCTGCCCCGTGAACTCAAATTTGCCTTGATCTTGATAGTCAGGCGCGATCGCGGTAATGGAGTCACGACCCACCTCAAACGGCTCTAAACCGTGACGGAACAAAGAGCGGGTGAGTTTGCCCTCTCCTGCCAGCTTGTCGTTGACAAACAGCTTGAGAGTCCCACCGCCTTTTTGAGACCCATCGGGAGTAAACTCACTTTTGACAGTTACTTTGCCCTTAGGTAAGTCAACGGTGCCCGGAATCGTTACATCCCCAATATCAAAGACCGTATAGCGGAAATTGGGTTTGTTGTCTTTAACGTATAGCGACCAACCCGCCGAAAACGATCCAGCACAAGTAATCACGCCTTCTGCACCTTCTTGGGGAATCGTGACATCAGCAGCGATCGTATGCCCTCTCGGGAACAGTTGCGGACCGACTGGCTCGGGTAGGCGCACGTCATTGCCGTAATAAGTCCAATCAGTTGGCGGTTCACCGCTCCCTCGCAGTTTCGGATCGAAGCGCTCGGACAGTCGAGGATCGAGGGGGAAGACATTATACTTCTCGGCTTCCTCAACAAACTTAGCTTGCAATTCCTGCAGTTTGGCTGGGTTTTCTTCCGCAAGATCATTTGCCTGACTAAAGTCTTCTTCTAGGTTGTAAAGTTCCCAAGGGGCATCTAGAAAATCTCCCTCGCGAGTCGCGGTATTCCAGGGAACGCCAAAGCGCGTCGAAGCCATCCAGCCCTCGTCATAGATCCCCCGATTGACAAACATCTCGAAATATTGGGTGGTTCGTTTGTCCTCAGCCTTTTGATTATCAAACGAGTAGAGCATACTGACTCCTTCGATGGGTTTTTGCTCGATTCCGTTGACTTCGGTGGGTGCGGGAATTTTAGTTGCCTCCAGAATGGTCGGTGCGATGTCAATCACGTGATGAAACTGGTCGCGCATTTCCCCTTTAGATTCAATGCCTTGGGGCCAATGCACCACCATCGGGTTACGAGTCCCGCCGAAGTGACTGGCAACCTGCTTCGTCCACTGAAAGGGAGAATCCATTGCCCAAGCCCAACCCACGGGGACATGAGGTTCACTGGTGGGTCCGCCGATTTCGTCGAGTCGATTGATCGTACTCTCTAATCCCAACTGAATGCCCAGCAAACTCGCCAGTTCACTAAAAGTCCCTTCCAAACCGCCTTCAGCACTAGCGCCGTTGTCGCCGACGATGTAGAAAATCAGGGTATTGTCTAATTCTCCAGATTCCTCCAAAGCGTCAATGAGGCGACCGATGTGATAGTCGGTATGTGCCATGTATCCCGCATAGTTTTCCATGAGGCGGGTATAGACCGTTTTCGCCTCTTCAGGCACTTCCTCCCAAGCGGGGATTTCTTTGGGGCGGGGCGTTAGTTGGGTCTCTTCGGGAATGATGCCCATCTCTAACTGCTTTTGGTAGGTTAATTCCCGTTGTTTATCCCAGCCGTGATTAAACTGTCCTTTGAACTTTTCCCGCCATTCTGGGGGAACGTGATGGGGGGCATGAATCGCGCCGGTACTAAAGTAAACAAACCACGGTTTATCTTTATCGGCTGCTCTCACGTTGCGCGTCCACGCGATCGCTTCATCGGTCATATCCGCAGTAAAGTGATAGCCCTCTTCGGGAGTTTTCGACGGACTGACGGGGACTGTATTCCGATAGAGGTTGGGATAGTATTGGTGCGCTTCTCCTTGGTTAAAGCCGTAGAAGTAATCAAAGCCTAAGCCAGTGGGCCAGCGATTGAAAGGTCCAGCTGGGCTAATGTCTGGTTCTGGGGTATTGTGCCATTTGCCAAACATAGCGGTGGCGTAACCATTATCATTTAAGGTTTCTGAGATCAGAGCCGTGCTTTTGGGAATGATGCCCGTATAGCCTGGATAGCCAGTTCCTGTTTCAATAATGACCCCAGTGCCGACACTGTGATGATTGCGCCCAGTGAGCAGGGCAGCGCGGGTGGGACTGCACAGGGCTGTGGTGTGGAAGCGATTGTAGGAAATGCCGTTACTCGCGAGTTTGTCCAGATTGGGAGTGGGAACCGGTCCGCCAAAGGTGGAGGTCATGCCAAAGCCCACATCATCGAGCAGGATGATCAACACATTGGGGTCTCCTTCGGGAGCCTCTACTGGCTCGGGATAACTGGGAACAGAATCTTTATAGGTTTTGCCCACTTTGCCCTTAAATTCTGGGTCGGGTTTGGGCAGTTGGATTATTGTCTGAGCCGATTTGCTAGAAACTTCGGCTGCGATCGCGCGATTACTAAAAACTAAATTGTTCGTTAGCACTAAGGCAATTGAGAGGGCGATCATGACAATTAACTTACTGCAGCAATCGCGAAATAAATGTTTCATCATTAAAATCTCCAACCATTTACGGATTTGATAACTTCCCCCTTCCGAAGGCAGTAGGGGGGATTCTTAACGGGTTACTACTCTAATGGCACAAGTGAGCGAAAACCAATATGAGTTGTCCCAGTGTCAGGCGCTTGGGATTCTCGGGCTGCCGGACGATAACGGCTACAATAGTTTTTGGCACATAAATGAGAACCGCCTTTAATCACGTGCATTGCACCATCAGTGGGCTTTTTCGGGTCAAAACTTTCTTCTTCAGAAGCACCAGTCGGATTGAGGCGATGCGCTTTATCCGCATGGCTGACACCGTACCAATCCGATGTCCATTCCCAAACATTGCCTGTCATGTCGTATAACCCGTAACCATTGGCAGGAAAGGATTCAACGGGAGCCGTGCCTAGATAATGATCTTCTTTGGTATTGAAAAACGGAAATATGCCCTGCCAAGTATTAGCTTTCTGGGCGGAGTATTCGTCACCCCAAGTAAATTTCTTATTCTTCAATCCTCCCCTAGCAGCAAATTCCCACTGCGCTTCTGTGGGTAGGGTTTTACCCGCCCATTCGGTATAGGCTTGGGCATCTTCATAAGCAATATGCACAACGGGATAATTGTCTTTCCCTTGAATGTCGCTATCGGGTCCAAACGGGTGTCGCCAGTTTGCGCCTGGAGTCCAATGCCACCAACTCAGATACGCCACTTGTTGCGAGTTCTCAGGAGGCGGTTCAAAAACTAATGAACCAGGTGCACGTTCTTCCTCAGACAAGTCTGGAAAGTTTTCTTGAGACAGGGGGCGTTCTGCGACAGTAACATAACCGGTTGCTTCCACAAATTTGGCAAATTCCGCGTTTGTCACCTCATGTCGATCTATACAGAAGGAACTCACGGAAACATCCTCTGCTGCTTGTTCTTCCCAAAATCTAGACTGATTATCTCCCATCTGAAACGATCCCCCAGAAATGAATACCATATCCTCGGGACAAGCAGCAGTATTATCAGCGGGAACGGGTAGCGGAAAAACCAAGAGAATGATCAGCGCGATCGCGCTACTAACAATTAATTTCATAGCTGGCTTGATAGGTTGAAATCGGCAAAAAAGTTACACTTTCAATTCACTGCATCAGATATATAGCAGTTCTAAATCTTATGTAAAAAGTTGATTAACCGTTCCCCCCTTACTAAGGGGGGCGAGGGGGGATTAATTTACAATTCTTATGGGATTGCTATAGCAGTTTTCACGCTTCTTGAGGGACATTCTAAATTTTGGTTCTTTGTTCTTCGTTCTTTGACCGTTCGACAGGTTAATCAACCATGAACATCCACCGACTCGCTTTGTACCTCAACCAACTAGGAAACGCTATATCACGGCAAATCGAACATTGTTTTAATACATTTTCTGGGCTAGATTTTCCAGCGATGTTAACTTCATTACAATGATGAAGAAAACACAAAACTATTGTTGTTTGCGAAGATCTTTGGCTATATTTTTTTTAGCAATTTGTCATACCATAGTTCTTAGCTAAATATTCAATGAAAATTATCACTTTATCATCTCAAGTCTTTGTAACTAGTTTCATCTTAAAAAAGCCTGAATTATAATTCATCCTCCAACACGGAGGAAAAAAGGAGGAGTGACAGTAGATCCCCCTTAGTAAGAGGTGAATTAAAGGGGGGATCAAATTCAGGAATTTATAACTGATTCCTGACTGCTATAAATGATTTAATTCTTAAAAATTGGAGTAATAAAACCTAATTCTGTTGCGCGAACCACTGCTTGTCTGCGATTATGAACATTGAGTTTCTGGTAAAGATGTTTCAGGTGAGACTTAACGGTTGTTCTTGAAATTCCTAACTGTTTTGCGATTTCTTTATCTTGCAGTCGTTGTGAAAGCATTTCTAAAATTTCGGCTTCTCGGTGGGTGAGATATTCAACCATCTGTATATTGAATTGAGATTGTTTTGTGGGAAGATTCAATATCTCTAAAAGTCGTCTTTTGAAACAACATTGAGGACTGTATTGATGCAACTGTCGGATCAGCGTTGCAAGAGGATAACCGAGCTCAATAAAGGGACGCATAAAGCTACCTGACTCTGCAAGAAGGGTCACTGATTCTAAAACGGCTAATGCTTTTTCCCAATCCCCTTGTTTTTCTAGGACAAGGGCTTGTAAGAGTCCAATTTCGATAATTTGGCAAGTATAATTGAGACTTTCTGCTTCTTCTCTAAGGGGTTGTAGTAATTCGGTTGCGTTTTGTAAAGATTGTTTACAGCCGATCGCGCTTAAAACTCGAACTTGAGTGATGATCGGGACTTCGAGCCAACAAAATAGGCTAGAAGCATGGGGGGTATCTTCAAAAGAGTGCAACCACTGAGATGCTGAGAAAAGATCCCCTTGTAATAAGGCGAGTCTGGCTTGAGCAGAATGCGCGATCGCGATCATCTCAAAATCCCCTGTTTCTCTGGCAAATGCTAGCACTTGTTTCATGGTTGCGGTTGCAGAATCCGCTTGCTGCAATGCTTGATAAGTCAGCGTTAGCCCAATCAGACTATCAATGATTAATCTTACTTCTCTCAAATTTCCACTTTCAGCAACACAGTGAAAATGCAGTAACGCCTGTTCAGGATGATTTCTGCGGAAATAAGCAGCCCCTTGCAGATAGTGCGCCCAATGGTTAACGGGTTCGATTTTCTCCACTTGCTGTGCAATTTCTAGTGCAGGGGTTAACTGACCCGATAAGGTATAGAGCAGGCCTAATCCCTTTACCATATAGATATTACGATGGCACCGTTTCCGATCTGCTGTGAAAAATTGGATGGCGTTTCGCTTTTCTCCACAAATGTAAAGGGCGAGACCGAAATAGATTTGCGTTTCATTGCGGATTCTGTGAGCCGTTTCTGATAGAGACGCTAATGCTGTTTCTAAGTATCTTAAACTGCTTTCAGCTTGTCCTTCCCAGAAAAATACAATCCCTTGTAAACTGTTGAATTCGGCTAATAATTCGGGTGCTAATGGGTCATCTTCTAATTGTTGTAATATCAGTGCAACCTCTCGAAACTGATGGCGAAAGCACGCAATCCAACCCTGACTTAATAAAAGCGGCGATCGCTGCTGTAAAATCTCTGGTGGGATTTGTTTCAACCAAATCTCAAGTTGATCCCATTGCTCTGCATTTAAGGTTTTTAAACGATGTCCTTCGATGATTTCAACTGCACGGATTACGTTATTCGCAGCTAAAGCGTGCGCGATCGCGTCATCAATTAAATCCTCAGACTCAAACCACTGACTGGCTTGTAGATGCCATGCAGTAATATCTTGAGGGCGATATTGCTCTTGTAGCTGTTTCAGTAATACCTTCCGCAATAAGGGATGATAGCGATACCATTTTCCAGCTTCATCTAAAGGAGTAACTAACAGATTTCCATGATTCATCATGTCTAGAAAGTCACTTTCCTGAAACATTCCATCTGATAAAAAAACTGCTTCTACTAAAGGAAAGCAAAAGCAGTTAAACATTGAAGATTGTGTCAGCCATTTTTTTACGCTTAGGGGTTGTACAGCAAGCACTTCTTCCCGCAAATATTCCTCAATGGAAGCGATATCTTCTGGCAAATGAAACAGAAAATTATTCGGATTCGCTTGCTGAAATAAAATTAGAGAAATCAAACGTAAACCAACGGCCCATCCCTCCAGTTCATTCTGTAAATTTAATAAAGCCTGTCGATTAATTTGACCTTCTAGAAACTGATTCTGGTGAAGAAAATACTCAGTTTCTAACAGAGTAAACGCCAGTTCTTTCGTTCGTAATTCAGTGAGTTGACCTTGTGCTCGTAGAGTAGAGAGAGGCAAAGCAGGATCTTTTCGCGTTATGATAACTAAGTGTAAAGCCGATGGCGGATATTTCAGAATCAGACTAATAAAGTGATGGATTTCTGGATGATGAATGCAATGATAGTTATCCAGAACTAAAATAAAAGATGATTCAATTTGATTAATTTTATTGAGCAAAGAGTTCGTCAAAATTGGCAATGATGAAAAACCATTTGCCTTTAACTGTTCCTTCGTTTGTAAACAGGCTTCAGGAAATAATTGTTCTATGGCTGCGATAAAATATTTTAGAAAAATGATCGGATTATTATCTGTTTGATCCAAAGATAGCCAACTGCTTGGTTCTTTCCGAGAATTGAGCCACTGACCAACTAATACACTTTTACCATATCCTGCGGGCGCTGAAACTAAGAGTAATGAACCTTGCATCCCTTGATCCAAAAGTCCCTTTAAGCGTTTTCTTTCCAACAAATCCTGTCTCAACGAAGGGAGATTCATTTTCGTTGAAATCACCCCAGTCGTATCCTTCCAGCTAATATCATTCATCATTAAATTATGATGTCTATTATCACCAACCAATGAATTTTAATGAGGTATCAAAAAACAAACAGTATTCTGAGAAAATCACATAATTAACGTATAAGGTAGGTTGGGTAGAACCTAGCGCGAAACGCAACATAAATTATGAGCGATCACCCGAACTTGATATAAACCTTGAATTTTGTTATATCCATTTAAAATATGACAGTATTATCACTGAATTACAAGTCATGTTTAAAAAATTTGATAACTTTTCCTTGCGCGTCAATGTTGCTAATTGATCTGTTTATTCACGAAACGACTTCGGAAACTCAATTTGAAATCTGGGTCGAGTGTAATTTTTCGGCAAATAACTAGCTGGAATGGTATTCTGGTTACCATCTCGAACCGCTGCATAGTGAGGCGACATAATTTCAATCCCCGCAGCATTACAGTAATCTTGCACATTTTGTAGTAAATTCGAGTAGATTTGTTCAATCTGCTCAGGTTCGTTCAAAAAAATCTTCAGTTGATAGGTGACATAAAAGTCATCTAAGCTGGTTTGCAAGACAAAAGGAGCGGGGTCTGCTAAAACAGATGGCGTTGCTAAAGCTGCTTCTACCAACACAGCATGAACTTGTCGCCAAGGCACATCATAACCGAGGGTGATCGTCGTTCGCATGGCTAGAGATAACTTGAGTTCATGAACTGCTGCTGAGTAGTTCATAATCGTCTTGGATTGCAACGTATCGCTGGGAATCGTTAAAATTTCATCATCAAAGGTTCGGATTTGCGTCGCTAAAATTGATTTTTTGTGGACAAAGCCCTGATAATTCTCAAATGCAATCAGATCCCCCACTTGAAACGCTCGTGAAAAAATAATGACGTAACCCGCAATGATATTAGAAATCGTACCCGCCCCTCCTAAGCTCAATAACGCACCCGCTAACAGCCCTAACCCCTGAATCGCTGGAGATTCAAAGATGGGCAAATAGGGTAAGATCATCGCAAGGGTGACTAACCAAATCAAAACAAACACTAACTTTTGGGTGGGTCGCGCCCAGTCTTGATAAAAGCCGGGCCATCTGACACGACCCGTTGCAAGAGAATCAAAAATGAGCTTATTCGTCTTAAAAACAAACCGAGCCAAAATAATGACGATTAAAATCACAAACAAGTTCGGCAGAAAATTAATTGCTGATTCCCAGATTGAAATGAAGGGAGTTTGAAACAACTGCAACATCCTTCTGCCAAAATTCTCTGTTCTCGGAAAAAAGAAGGTAATCAGGATAAAATAGCCGACCAAGTAAATACCTAGTAGCACCCAGCTTAATAGCGAGATTAGGGAGTGCGCAAATAAAACTTGTTCATTAACACTGACAATAACTAAGCCTCGGAATCGGATCGGATATACTCTTGTTTCTCGCCAAGTATCGATCGAATGTTGAATAGTTTTCAACAGACGCTGAGTTACTCGTAATAAAATAATGAGAACTACGGTAGCAATGACAAGAGCGATAACACCAATAATCCTTCTTCTTAAGCTATATTGTTGGCGATATTCACCAATTCCGTCTTGAATTGCCTCTAGCCACTCGTTTGCTAGATCTGACACAGGATGTTGAGCAATGGCAGCATCATTTTTGTTGACTAAAACAATAATTTGGGATTCCTCGTTATTGCGAATCTGGGAAATTAGATAAACTTCTTCTTCTTGAATCGGACGAGCAACAATGCTGTTGAGCGGAATATCATGATCGTGGGCAATCCTTTGAATCTCTTCGCTAGCAAGACGTGCCCGTTGTGATGCTTGCATCCTCGGGAGATCAGCCCCAATCGTAAATAAGGTTTTGTCTCCTAAAGTAACTGGAAATTGATCCGTTTCACTTGGGGAAGATTGAGATTGACCCTGAGATTCTGATTGCGCGTAGGTCAAAGACCAAACCGAAGGTATCGCTGTTGGTACGATTACAGCGAGATTAAATTGCAGTAGTATCGTCAGGATCATGATGAATCCAAATTGCTGCCATCTCTGCATGGACTATTCTCCAGAAAACTGATTCGTTGCTCTCTTCTACAGCAAGATCAGTTTCAACTTTTGGCATCAATATTTATGGCTTAATATACAAGGTTTGACTGAACCAGAAATCCTCTCAAAAGTAGGAAAAACAGGGGAGATAGTTGTAGGGTGGGCATTACCCACCGTGCAAGATGTAACAAGCATCTCCTCCTTTTCTCATCCATTGAGGAGGATGTGCAATTAAATCCCATAGAAGACGATAATCATGACAGATTAAGTAAGTTATTAAGCAAAAACCAAGGTTTCTTATTATTTCTAGCTATAATTTGCCATATTTAACTCACGGAATGATTGATTGCTTAGGCAACGTTTTGGGAAGAAAAATTCTCATGATTTTGCTGGTTGGAATCTCGAATTTAGTTCGCATCCAGCCTAGTTTTGCTGAGTCGGAAGCAGTTTCCCCTGTCAAACTATCATCACTAGAAATGGATTACTCAACTCAGGCGAAAGATTTACAGCACTATTCTTTTTTCTTCATTGATGAGAGTTCGCCCCTGATGCCCATTGACTCTGTTGATGACCCTGAGAGGGATCGTTTAATGATTGGGCAGGCGGGTGACTTAAAAGTTCCTTTAGGAGAAGCAACAGGAAACCTGTTGTTTGGGTTTGGCAGTTTAACGCAAGAGCCGACTACTGTCCGTTCCGCCAATCGCCGTCGAGCAGCTTTGAGGGGACGCGATACCCTCGGTAACTTAGCGGTTGATACCTACTTGGGATTTAAACCCTCTGATGATGAATTAACACTGCTTGAGATTAAGCCCGATCTGACAGGAAAGTTAATCAATTTCGATTTGATTTATGTAAATTTGGGCAATTCTGATGATTATTGGCAGGTTAATCTCTTTAACCAGCGATCGCGCTCCCCGTCTTTTGAAAATGGAGAAACTGCGGTCGATTTGCCCAATGGGAATGTTCCCTGGGTTGATCGCGTCGGTGTCGGCTTGGAATATGTTAGAGACTTCACCCCCGGATGGCGTACCGCCTTTGGCATTAACTATCAACGGATTGCCGTGCGCGATGAGATTTTTTCCTCTGACTTGCAACCGTTTGATGAACGGGGAAATCCTTTAACCCTTGACGATGATGGCAATGACACCATGCTGTTATTAGGGGTGTCAACGTTATTTAGTACCATTGATGAACCGAGTTTTCCGACTGAGGGGAGTCGTCTTCGTTTCGCGATCGATCAGTCGATCCCTGTCGGAGACGCAGACTTAACGTTTACAAGGCTGGAGTTTAGCGCGTCCCAATACTTTCCGTTGCAAATCTATCAAATCGGAAAACTCGACCCCCAAGTTCTCATTCTCAATATTCAAGCAGGAACAGTCATGGGAGACGATTTACCGCCTTACGAAGCATTTAACCTCGGCGGATCAAGCTCGGTACGGGGGTTTGCTAAGGGAGAAGTCGGCTCTGGGAAAAGTTTTATTCAGGGGTCTGTTGAGTTGCGATTGCCTCTCTTCACCGCTTTAAAGTCTAACTTTGGGGTGAATCTTTTCATGGACTATGCCGATGATTTGGGAACCGCCGATCAGATTGTTGGTAACCCAGCAGATGTTCGCGATAAGCCTGGCAGTGGTTTCGGGTATGGCTTGGGGCTTTATGGCGATACCCCCATCGGTTTTACTCGCTTTGAATTGGGGTTTACCGATGAAGGAAGCAGTCAGTTCCATTTTCTCGTCTTCGGCGATCGATTTTGAGCATTATTGTGGAGTGAACTCATGAAATCATTACTAAATCTGTTATCGATCAGTGTTGTCAATTGCTTACTCTTCCTAACTGATGCTTCCGCCCAACGATTGAATCAACCCACCTTTTTTGAAGAAGGTCGTGAACAGTTTGAAGAACTAATTCAGAAACTAGAACAGTCGCAACCTAACGCTGAACTCACGATTGATGAAAGTATTCAGCAATGGCACCCGATTACATCCGAAGACGGTGGATTTTCAGTTTGGGTTCCGTTAGGAATCTTGTTTGATGACACTGAGACTATTCAAATCGGAGAAACCCCTTTAATTTTCAGAATCCTGTCTAGCCAAGTTTCTACAGGTAAATTCGTTGTTGCCTATGCAGACGCACCTAATCTCCCAACAGACCAGCTTTTTACCGCCGTGAAAGATGCTCTGGTTCAGCGCACAGCCTTTGAGATCACTCATGTCGAAAGTATCACAGTGGATGGCAATATAGGAGAATCTCTGATTTTGAGAAGCGATGCTGGTCAAATCTCAACTTATATTCTTTTAGGGAACAGTCGTTTATACGTCGTGGGGGTTCGACAGTCACAAGAAAATCTATCCTCGGAAGTAGCAAATAGATTCCTGAGTTCATTTCAGTTTACAAGCAATTAAAATCAGCAGTTTATTCCTGCACTGGTTTCAGTCGAATCGTTACATCGCTTGGACTCTGGCGAATCAGTTGAATAAAGTTGGTTTCTGTTTCCCACTCCACCAATACTGATAAATTTTCACCATCTGATGGGTCAACGCCTGAGGAAGATGAAGAAGTCTCAGGACGAGCAAAAGTTTCATCCTCAATCAATGTAAAACCGCGAGGCTTTTCACTCCGTTGTAGTCTTCCTGTCATCCGAGTGGGACGACCAAACCTTTGATTTAATTCTCCAACTAAACCTGTCGTATCTCCTTTCGATCTCAAAATGATCTCAGATAGCTTGGGTTCACTGCCAACAAAATTCAGTAGCACTTCAAACTGGTATTCATTGAATTCCCAATCACTTTTAAGCAGTGTTTTTTGTTCGCCATCGATGATTGGCTCTTCTAAGGGAACAGCACTTCCCTCAGAGGCTTCGCGAACTTCTTCCAGACTCATGCCCCACTCGGTATATTCCCATTCTGCTCTAACGGGTTGAGCTAAGAATTGTGTGACGATGGGAGTGAGAATGAGGGATAGCAAAAGTGAAATTTTGTTCTTCATCGTCTTATCCTTAATTTCAAGTAACTATGATATTGATAAATTGACGAATTCATTCATTTGTTGGAGGATTTTAGCTTCTCTTGCAGATCAAGAATCGGTTGCTGGCTGACGGGAATTAAACTTTTCGTGGCTGTCTTATCTAGGTCTAAGATGACTAAGACAATTGCTGAAAACATAAGAGCCAGCAATAAGAAACCTAAAACACTTCCTGAATTGCTAAGCCCGAATTCATATCCGACAGCTACCATGGCAAGCATCGTGACAAAATAGGTTAGAAGCCAAATAGTTGGATGTAAACGATATTGAAGCCCTTGATTGTAGCGTTCTGAGTGCAAATCAATCACTTCGTTTAATGACTGGATATATAGCGCAAACACTTCCGTCTCTTTTTCTTCACTGGAAGCCTTGTTGGCTAGAGACCAAAGTTCATCTTGTATGGCTTCTGAATCGACCAATAGCTTCTGGAGTTGGCTTTTATTTTTTATGTCTTGTACCTGAGATCTCAGATCCACATAATCAATTAAAAGTTGTCGAGATTGGGTACGCAAAGGTTCTTCCAAGAAATCTGTACGCAATATCGCTGTGCCAAGGGCGTTCGCTTCCTCCAAGACTAATGCTTTACGAGCAGCATAGCGTGAAGAGACCAGCGACAAGGTTAATGCCAGCATGAAACCCAGCAAAGCCAGCATCGCACTGACAATTGACCCTGCCGAGAGATTTTTCCCATTTTTCTTATGTCGTTGAATGTATTGTCCTAAATGAATGCCAATCCAAATTGATAAAAGGACAAAAGCAACGATCGCGAAATAGGTCAGTAGAGAACTCAATAGAGAACTAAGGATCATAACTCTACTAAGTTTATTAGCTGTAAGATTAAGCATAAGACCGACTTCAAAATTAAGGATGCCAAAATGGCAACTTTGTTTGCGTCATATCTAACTAGAATCTATGACTAACCCCTAATAGGTAGGCATTGCTGCCTCGCCTAACGCCATTAAAGAGACCAAATGCACCACTCCGGTGATGAATGCGACCTGTCAGTGCCCAATCTTCAGCGACGCTGACTTCTATTTCTAAGGCAAAATAGTTGAGTAATGGATTAGTTTGATCAGCCCGTTCTTTTTCTATTTGAGGGGTTTCAGTTGCTAGAGAGAAACCGTTAAAAAAAGCCACGCTCACTGGCTCGGCAAGCTGCCAACGCAGACCAATACCAAGGGTAAATTCTAAATGATTCTGATCGCCAAAATGCTTCAGTGCTTGCAATTCTCCTTCTAAGTAAACTCGTTTATTTAAGGCTAAAATCCCTTTGTTAGCTGCTAAACCAATCAGGTAAGAGTCAGCAAGCTCAATCTTAAATAAGAGAATTTCACTGAGATCTGCTGAGCTTAAAATTCCTCCCCAAAGTGTTAATCGCCAATCTTTCCAATCATCATCAAAGGAGTGATTAGTATCTGAAGCAATTAGCCTCGCCCACTCTTCAGCAAAAATAGTTGAGATCTCAATTGATAAATTGACCCCTTCTCTTGCTGAGATAGGAACCTCTGCACTCTTTTTGCTCTCCTTATTTTTTGGAAAAAGAATGATCGGAAACTCTTCAATATTCTGATCGCCACTTACGGTAGCTTCTTCGCCAAAGAGTACATTATTAGCTGAAGCAGCCTCTAAATTAATCAGAAAGTGACTCCCAACTGTGGCAACCATTACCATGGACTTCAAGCTAGCTAACTTAAAATATTTCATTGGGAATCCTTGCCAATTTTTATCCCAGCCACTTCATCGTTATCTTGCCAGATTTTTTATTTCATTCTCTTGCATTAATTACCTATTGTTCCTTGAACTTTACTCACAACCCAAGACAGAAACCCGATAGGCATTATTGCGAGCACTGTTAACATTAAAGTTGATTTGGAAGGGCTGTCTTTCGCTAGGAGACTGAAATTCGTCAGCAACTCGCTCGAACCGTTCCATCGCCAGAGTGTTCTGAAAAACACTGGCACTGCTGCCATCGCTAAACTTAAAAAAGACTCGTATTCTATACTCGGCATTATTTTCTGCTAACAGTTGAGGGATATAGGACGTAAAATTGCTTCCTGAGGGGACAACAAAATCTGTATTCTGGTTACCAGTTCTAACTACTTTTCTAATTTCAATTTCCCGAGTAGAAACTTCCTGTAAGTAGGTACAATTCTCAGGTGCTTCTGGTAGCTCAGGTGCTTCCATTAGTTCTTCTTCTGGAGGCTCAGTAGGCTCTTGGGCATACAAGTTTTTGTTAACTGACATAAATATCGGCAGACTGGTAAGAGCAGCTACAGATAAAATCAGAGGAAATTTAGTCATTATGATTGATCTCCTGATCAAGAAACTTTAATTAGGTTCTAACGATCCCTTTTTGAATCATAGCATTATTTTACGTAAGTATATGCTTAAGTAACAAAAAGCAATCCTAATGACGAAGTTAGCTAACTTTTCACCTTGAAACGGGTGATACTGTCGATTTCTCATTTAATTTCTGGTGCTGGGCAGGATACTGCATTAGGAAAACCGAGCAATTCAGAAAGAGAAAAACAGAGAAAAGGGGCTTCGGGAACGGGAGTCTCAACCCCACTTGCCACCCAAAATAAACCAGTTTTTGGCTCAAAAACGACCTGGCGCAAAGGACCATTGCCCCCGATACTGATATCGTCGTCAAACAGATCGGGTGGGCTGATTTCTCCAGTTTCGGGGTTGACACGATCGCGCAACACTTGAATCGCCCCCTCAGGATTAAGCGTTCCGTAAACCGAATCTTTGCCATCTGGTTCGAGAAGCTGTTGATAACGGTTGAAACGACTGTAACTGGAATCGCTGGGAGTATCCCGTCCAGCAAATCCCTCAGCAACAAAATGGTTGGAGGCGTAAACAATCCCTTGTTCATCAATAGGGCGCAACGTACTTTCAAAGCCAAGCAACTCCAGTATTCCCCCTTGTTCCTGATTACCATCCGCGATCGCGATGATATTCGCCCGCATTCGTTCCTGGGCGTTAAAGATGGCAATTGCTTCTTCCAGAGAAGTTGCCCGTGACATCACTTCTCCCATCATTTGTACGTTACTCGTGCCTTGCAAAGACAAATCATCAAACTCGTCTGGGTGTGCCGAATTCACGGCGATAGAAATCCCAGCAGCGTTCATCGCTTGAGTGGGAACCACTGACCCTGGGGCGGTCACGGAAACCGATGGAATCCCCCCAGTCGGCTGTCGGATGACCAGCGTGGGATTTTGAATCAAATGATCGAGAGCAGCAAAACTATCTAAAGTGTGGGCATGATAAAGCTGACCATCTGCCGTGGCTTCTCCCCTCACAATAAAGCTAGAACAGCCATCGTTAAACAAAATCTGGGGTAACAACGTGCCAAAGACTTCTTGATAAACATCCCCAAAAGCAAGCATCATACAAGCCTCCATGGTCATGCTAGTCCCCTCAGATAAACCGCTGCATTCTTCCACGAACGGGGAAAAAGAGCGACGAATCGCCAAGCGGGATAAACCAAAGGCGCGTCCGAAAAAGTCTAGCGTGTTAAGTGTCTCTCGTCCCATGGCTTCCACCCCCTCCCCCACCAGTTCCGCCTGTTGGAGTCCCATTTCATAGGGCGTACCCGATAGCCAAATAATGGTAATTGAGCCTCGTTCTTCTCGACGCGGGGGGACGGGTTCCCAGTTTGGGGGCGGTTGCCAGTTTACCAATTGAGGCAGTTCTGTTGCAGGATCTTGGGCAATGGCTTCTCCTTGCGGAAAAGGAACAAGGCTCGCGATCGCGAGGGAGATAATAAGGGGAGTGAGTGGTTGTTTCATTTTCAGTAACTTCACCAAATTCAGTACTATTCGGGGCAATCGCAAATCTCATCCGCAGCCTCTGATTGCAGTTCTAAAAGCAAATCATCAACCCCTGTGGTTACCGTTCCCACTACCCCTTGTTGACCGACATTGCGGGCAAACCGCTTTAAATTCAACCCTTCAATGACAACGACAGATAACGGGAAGTTTTGGAGAAATTCTAGGAATGTCAATTGATTATTGCTCAAGGCAGATCGCATTAACGAGGAGCGCAACACTTGAATGTTGGAATTTCCTGCTTTTCCATGTACAACACGGGAAACTTGAAACAGAAGATATTCTCCGAGGAGGGAATTGAGGCGTTTATGTAGTGCAATGGGATCAACGGAAATTTCTTTGAGGAGGAGGGCGCGGAAATTTTCTGGGGAAACGTTAGCAATCCCGAAGTAAGTATTCCAAACGGACGGATATTCTCCCGTTTCTGCAAACGTCGTCAAGTCATCTACTCGAAAATTGACGGTAATGACCCCATATTGAAAGGTGACTTTCTCTGCACCATCAATGGGGGGAAGTGTAATCAGGCGTTGTGCCATAGGGCTAGAATCGCTAGCAGGGGTAACGGGGATGATCGAGGCAACCAGTTGGGGAGGATAACCCATCTCTTGCTCTTGAAAGTTTCCTCCTTGCAATTCACACTCACACACTAACTCGTGTAAGAGAAGCTCAGTCACTGCTAAAATGGGTTCGATACGCTCCACAAAGCGTTCATATTCTGTAACAGAGCGATCCAGTCTTGGCAAATCCACTCTGACTTCATCCCTGTCATACGTTTCGAGCAATTCAAGGGTCGTGATCCGACGATCATCAGCAAAGGTTTTTTCTAGGGCTTCCACTAAGGGTTCGATGATTGGTCGACCTAGGGGGTCGCCAATGAGTTTATTGTACTGAATTGCGAGAAACTGCAAATCATTCGGACCCAAAAGTCTTCCTGTATCCGAGATCTCTCGGTTCATTAACTCTCGAATCCGACTACTTTCCAGAGGAATTTGTTCTAGGAAGATCGCTAAAGATTCACTGCTTTCTCCCGACTCCGCAAACGTTTTTAACTCATTCAAGGGGATCGCAACACGCTGACTTTGATGGCGCAAAATAACGGTTTCCGCAGCGACAACGGGTAAGACAATTCCCAAACCGCTCAAACTCCCGATCGCGCAAATGGCAAGTAACCAAAATCGCTGAAAGGGTTTTCCACTCGTGCTAACTTGATTTTCTGATTCCATTGTTTCTCTTTTCACCATAACGAGTTGGGATCATTACGCTTTCGTCACAGGCGAGATTTATTTGTCCGATCAGACTGAGAAGTCAATATTTTTACTTAAATTTGCCATGGATCATGAGCGAAGTGCGCGATCGTCGTTGCCTCTTCCTTGAAAAAAAGTTAAACCCTTACCTCAAGCTGATCGCTGATCTGTCTGGTTCAAAAACCAATCTATAGCACTTCCCAATCTCATGAGGTACATTCTAAATTTTGGTTCTTTGTTCTTTGTTCTTCGTTCTTTGTTATTTGTTGGTTGTTAATCAATGAACCACGAACCATGAACCATGAACCATGAACATCCACCGACTCGCATTACGTACCTCAACCAACTAGGAAACGCTATAGAAATAATCAGGATTAATGAGTTTGCTATATCCGTAATTATACTGTAATTAAACCTGATCCGCCCTTTTTTCTTTCAAGTTTCTCAAACCTTGGACTCCTTAACCGATTGCGGAAAAGTGCCAGAAGCCCTTCGTCTAATCCATGTAGTGATGAAGGGAGAAAGCAGTTCCAAGCCGAAAACTTGGCTGATCAGTTTGAGGGAGGAAACAATGTGGTACAAATATCTGTGAGTTGAAAAACCAAGCCAACGCTGGTCATGATTTGGCTTTTTTCCTTAAATTAACCTGTAGTCAGTTCTAGAGATTTGCCATTGTGTCTCGTACTAAAGCCCTTCGTTATTACATTTTCGTCCGTTTACTTCTCGCCCCCCTCATGTTGTGGACGATTACCACCCTTGTCTTCCTGCTCTTACGCGCCACACCAGGTGATCCAGCTGATGCGATTTTAGGTGCAAGAGCACCAGAAGCAGCAAAAGAAGCACTGCGAGAACAGCTTGGACTCAACCAGCCCTTGTTATGGCAATATTTAGATTATTTAGGGGATTTATTGCGCTTAGATTTGGGTAATTCTCTCACCAGTCGCGGGTTGTCAGTTTGGCAAGTGATTCAGGATTATTTTCCCGCTACCGTGGAACTGTCTTTATTTAGTATGACGATCGCGCTGTTAGTTGGTTTAGGGGTGGGAATGGTGGCTGCTGCCAAATCAGGGACACTGATTGATGCACTGGGACGCTTGTTTGGTGTTGTGACCTATTCTCTCCCGTTGTTTTGGGTGGGAATGCTCTTACAACTGGTTTTTGCCGTACAGTTAGGCTGGTTTCCCTTAGGCACCCGCTTTCCCATTAGTGAACCCACTCCCTTTGATGTAACGGGACTTTATACGGTTGATAGCCTCCTGCAAGGGAACTTAGGACAATTCTTCACCGCCTTGTATTATCTGGCGTTACCGAGTTTTACCCTTGGCTTACTCCTCAGTGGCATTTTTGAGCGTATTGTTCGCATTAACCTCAAACAAACTCTGAAAGCCGATTATGTGGAAGCAGCAAGGGCAAGAGGCTTATCAGAAAGACGGATTTTATTGGCTCATGCCCTCCGCAATGCCTTGATTCCCGTGATTACTGTCTTAGGTTTAACCTTTGCTGCGTTACTGAGTGGGGCAGTTTTAACTGAAGTGACCTTTTCTTGGCCTGGGTTAGGCAATCGGTTGTATGAGGCCATTTCCTTGCGGGATTATCCCACAGTACAGGGGATTATGGTCTTTTTTGGCGCGATCGTTGTTTTCGCCAGTATTCTGATTGATATTATTAACGCCTACATTGATCCCCGCATTCGCTATTGATAACTATAACCAAGGATAGTAGGAGATAGAAAAATCAATCTTCTAATATGTTGTCGATCAGTAGATCGGTATTCCTTATTCATTATTCATTGTTAATTATTGATTCTTAAACGTGGTTGTACAAACAGAACAAACAATTCAGTTACAAGAAAACCCAACCCAAGACCTCCTAGATTGGGCGATCGCGCTGGAAGAGTCTGAACTCAGCTATCTGGAAAAATCCGAAGCGATCGCGCGTCGTCTCGGGGCCCATTATCGCGAAGATGGCTTGACTGAAATTGGCTTTTGGACCCCCGAATTAACTGGTGAAGTGATGCGCCCGCGTGCCATTTATCTGGAAGTCTTAACCCCAGAAGCAGATGTGGATTTACGCGCCAAAAGTCAAACCCTCAAATTTAAGCGCGATCGCGTGCCCATGCGACAAGAAGGGGAATATTTCTGGGGCGTTTATTCTGGTATCCGTCCTGGAACACGGCATCAACTGGGAAGCCTCTACTGGTTACGCTACGTTGATCCCCGCGAAGAACTACAAACCGTTCGCGATGTCCTCGCCTATTCTCTCCCTTTTGGAGTATTTGGTCCAGCAGAAGTTTACGATTTCAACCAGTTACAACAACACCGTACCGATTTATCTTATTTCCAACAAAGGTCACAACTTGATGCAGAAGGAAATCTTCCTCGACAACCAGCCCCGCAAAACATTCTGCAACTGCACGTGGGAACCGCTTCTGAGGAAGGGACATTTGAAGGCTTAACTCGCGTTTATCAAACCATTTCCGATAAACTTGCTCAAGGAGAACCCCTCACTCCCCGTGAAGAGAATTATATCGGCTATGATGCCGTGCAACTGCTTCCCATCGAACCCACCATTGAATATCGGGATGATTACAGTCCCATTAGCGAATTTTTTGACTTTGAAGACAACGAAACCGAACATCCAGACTCTACTAGCATTCCTCTCACGGATGAAGTCAAAGTTCACCTCAAAAAACCAAACACCCAAGACTGGGGTTATGATGTGCCAATTTTAGGCTCAAGTGCAACCAATCCAGCGATTTTAGGCAGTTTACGCCCTGATGAAGTGATTGATTTTGTCGCAACCCTCCATAATTTTGCAACAGGTCCGATTCAGATCATCTATGATTTGGTTTATGGTCATGCCGATAATCAAGCGGAACTCCTCATTAATCGCCAATTCCTCAAAGGACCCAATATGTATGGGCAAGATTTAAATCATCAACTTCCCACAGTGCGGGCGATTTTCCTAGAAATGCAACGACGGAAACTCAATACAGGTGCAGATGGGATTCGGGTTGATGGCGGACAAGATTTTCGCTTCTTTAATCCTCTCACAGGACGAGTCGAACAAGATGATGCCTACCTGTTAGAAATGAGCGATGTCGTGCAGGAAATTGGCGAAAATAAACGTCTCATGTTTACCATCTTTGAAGATGGTCGTCCTTGGCCGGCCCAAGGATGGGAAGAAACGTCCACCTATCGGGACTTAATTGAACTCAAACCAGAATCTTATCAATGGGGTCCTCTAATTTTCGCTCATAATACCCCCAGTTTAGCTGGATTTTGGGAACGGAAATGGGGACGAGTTTCGGAGGTGATGTATCAAGGTGATCGCTGGATTACAGGCTGTGCCAATCATGATACAGTGCGACGAGGAAATCAAATTGATCCAGAAGAAAAGATCAACTGGAATCTAGGCGATACTCTTTCTGAAGTCTTGAAAAATGCCTACGATAACCCTGCAACAAATCTTTGGGTGTATGGTTTTAGCCCCGGCATTCCCATGGACTTTATTAACTCTCTCATGCACACCCCTTGGATGTTTTTCCGCAATACCGATGAACGGTATGGGGTGAAAGTGGTTTCCGAAGAAGTGGGCTTTTTAGACTGGCAAATCACAGAAGACATCTATAATCAAAAACAGTCTTTCTCCCGTCTCAAGTCCCTCGGGTTTGAAACCTTGGAACAACTGCGGGAGTTTGGCAAAGCTCTGCAGACAACAATGATCGAACGGGATTATGATCTCAATGCGGTGATTGAAGCCTGTCATTCCTGTTTGGGAGATCAGACAGACCGTTGTGAGTTTCCTTTGTTAATGCGTCTCAATCGTCCAGGAATGGTTGCGTTTTTACGGGAGTTAGATCTTCCCAAGTTGAAACAGTTTGCATTGATGTTTATGGAAGATTGTTATGAGGTCTGTAATGTTGGGCATTATGGGAAAGACCTCAATCCAGAAAAAACTGCCTTTAATCTGGCTTTACGTCGATTTCGAGACCAACATCGCTGGTTACATGAGAATCTTGTCCCTGGAACGGATCGCTTTAATCAAGTCAGCGAAGAAACCCATACCGTCTTCTATGGGCTACGAACGAATCCTGAGCATCCTGAGGAACAGATTGCTATGGTTACTCACATGGGCGGTGAACCGATTACCGTGACCCTTGGCGACTGGTTGCAACTCGATGTAAATGAATGGCACTGCGCGATCGCGTCCCCTGGATTAGAAATTGCTGATCTCAGTTGCTTTGAGTTGAAAGATTCTCAGGGAGTGCTTCTAAAATCCACTTGATCAATGTTTGCGAACCAGAAGAAGCGAAAAGAAACAACTGGACAATGGAAGGAGGATGATAGAGAATTGATATCAGTTGCCAAAAATCATATAGTGTTATGTCTCACGCTACTGATATCGTTACTCTCGGTCGCTGGATGGCTGCGGACTTTAGTAATCAAGAGCAAGCATTTGCGAATCCTCCTTTTTTTGCCCACATTCGGGTTTGTATGCGCCCCCTCCCCGTGGCATTACTCTCAGGGATTAGTTTGTTTGTAGAACAAGCCTATGACTATATGCTGAATAACCCTTATCGGATGCGCGTTCTGAAATTATTAGTCGTTGATGATCATATCGAAATTGAAAATTATGTTTTAAAAGATCCCAGCGCCTTTCCAGGGGCAAGTCGAGATCCACAACGATTGCAAGAACTAACTAGCGATAATCTGGAAAGACTGCCAGGTTGCAATATGGTTGTCAATTGGACGGGGAATAGTTTTCAGGGGGAAGTTGAACCAGGAAAGGCTTGTAAAGTAGTGCGTAAAGGACAAGAGACCTATTTAGATAGCACGTTTGAAATTGATGCCAATCAGTTTACAAGTTTAGATCGCGGACGAGACCCAGAAACGGATGAGCGCGTTTGGGGATCGGTTGCGGGTGCGTTTGAGTTTGTGCGTTGGGAAAGTTTCGCCCATGAAGTCGTATCCAAGGTTTAAAAGTCACCAATGTAGAGACGTTCCATGGAACTTCTCCCAGTGACCAGCGACCAGTTACTAAAGAACCAAGAACAAATTTCTAATAAAATTCAACCTCAAACATTTCATCGAGAATGGCTTCTAAGTCTTCAACCGTTATTGCTGTGCCTAAATCGGGACCTCTCATAAAGTCTTGAATTGTCATTTTTTGATCTCGAAAATCTCGCACGAAATCTCGAATTTCTGTCATAAATTCTAATTGTTTTTCTCCTTCTGCAACCACATCAGCAATGGGATCAACCCCTTCTTTGGTTGCACGGCGATAATCCGTAACGGCTGATCCTTCTGGGGTTTGTCGGAGGTAGCGCAATTCTTGTTTAATTTCTTCGTATTGTTGCGCTAACAACTCATTTTCCCGCATCAGTTTTGAGCGTTGCTTTTCTGCATTACTTTCTTGATCGTTATTCGCAGCAAACTCAGTGAGATCGTGTTGTTTGCTTTCAATCTCGAGAAGTTTAGCGAAGTCCCCTGTTTGGTAGGCTTCATTCACTTCTTGCATGATTGCTGTGTATTGTTCTTGGGTTTCGCTATCCGTTACTTTATCGGGGTGAAAACGACTGGCGAGACGCAAAAAGATATCTCGCATTTTACGTTGATTGGCTGGCGGATCGCTCATCTCTTTTGGTTGATTTGAGTCTTGAGTTTCTTCTTGAAAGCCCTCTTTTGCTTGGGCAAATTCTTCAGCAAATTCCTCTGAAAATGGGTTTGTTTCGTCGTCTTCCCCTGGTGAGCTAATTAGACCATCGCTTTGCAAAGATTCATAGACGCTTTGGATTTTCTTTCGGCTTTTTTTACCGAACTTTCTTTTGGTGAAAATTTCTTGAAAGAGTTGATGAATTTCGCGATCGCGCTCCATCATTTTTTCCATAATCGGACGACTTCTCTGAAACATTTCTTGAGCAATTTCTTGCATTTGATTCACTAAGTTTTTTAACTCAGTGCGCTTGCGTTTAATTTGCTTCAGAAACCATTGCTGGTCTTTTTTGAGGGCTGCAATTTGGTCGTGAACTTCAGAAAGAGCGAGAGACTGGCTTTTGGGTTGAGAGGACTTAGATTTGCGCGATCGACTCATGGCTAAATGGGCTGGCGTTTGCCTATTATTTTGCCATATTTATTCTTACTGATGGTGGTGTAACCCTAATTGAATTAACCGATCCACCAGTTGCGGAAAAGGAATCCCTGTTGCTTCCCATAAGCGAGGATACATACTGGTTACAGTAAACCCAGGAAGCGTATTAATTTCATTGACATAAACTTGACCTGTACTTTCTTCATAAAACACATCCACACGGGCTAAACCAGCAGCATCAACCGCAGTAAAGGCTTGTTTGGCTAATTCTTGCACTGCTTTAAAAATTTTGTCAGGGAGAGGCGCAGGAATATAAAGTTCAGCTTTGCCTTCAGTATATTTGGTTTCATAGTCATAAAAATCGGTAGTGTAGCTAATCTCACCAATAACTGAGGCTTGGGGATATTCATTCCCTAAAATGGCACATTCTACCTCTCTGGCGACAATTCCTTGTTCAACAATAATCCGACGATCATAGTTGGCTGCTTCATCGAGGGCGGTTTCTAATTCCGATCGCGTTTTGGCTTTAGAAATCCCGACCGATGATCCTAAATTAGCAGGCTTGACAAAACAAGGATAATCAATTTCTTCCTCAATTTCGTCGCAAAGTTTGGGAAAAACACAAGGACTCGACCAAACTTTATCGCGCTGAATCCCTTTATACTTAACTTGGGGCAGTCCTGCTTGAGCAAAAGCAGTTTTCATGGCTAACTTATCCATTCCTACAGCCGAACCAAGGACACCACTACCCACAAAAGGCACTTGCATTAACTTTAACAAGCCTTGAACCGTTCCATCTTCGCCATTGGGGCCATGTAAAATCGGAAACCAAACATCAATGGTACTGGCGACGGCGGGTAAATCCCATCTTTCCCCAGAGGCTTGTAGTGCGGAGGGAGTCTGTTGTTTTAAAACCTGATCAGCCAGTTCGCCAGCTTTCCAGATGCCATTTTCTTGAATATATACGGGAATGACTTCATATTTGTGGCTGTTCTCTTCCATTTGTAGGGCTTGCGCGATCGCGCTTGCAGAACGAATCGATACCTCATGTTCTCCAGAACATCCGCCAAATAATAATCCAACCCGTAACTTACTCATATCTTGCTAGTTTGTTCATTAATTTTAATCTCATAGCCTACCACACTCCACAGAATTTAGTGGAACTGAGAAAAAAACTCTTCTTTTCCTTGCTAAAAGTTAACTGATTTTAAGTGACAATCACAGCAACAATAATTGCAGTCACAGAAAGAATAAATGCTCCCACAAAAATCGCTGCTGCAACGTTTCCCCGTCGAATTTCTCCCCGATAGTCGGTGGGCGTAATTGTATCAAATAAATACACTGCTCCATAAAGCAGAATGACACCAAACAAAGCCCAAGCGAGGGTTTCCACAACTGCTTGTAACACTAACATCATGATTAAGAAATCTCTCAAGCCTTCTCTAAAATTGTATGCTGAGAGAGAGCTAAAAGTTCATGATTTTTGTTTTCGATCACGTTTAATTATCCCGAGAAAAATGTCAGTCAGTGTTCAATCTTCTAACAGCAGTCGTTTTGTCGATCATAGCCTTAACATTAGTTCCCTTGCCTTACTATTAATGATGATTGCGGGGATTGGGAGTTTATTTTTCCCTCAACAAGTGACTAACCAAATGGTCAAAGTTCTTCCTGAAGAAACTACCCAACTTTCTCCCATTACCATCGAACGTCGCCTCGTTGGGGCTTTACGAATAGATGTGAAAGCGATCATCCCAACCAATCATTGGGTGGTTTATGAAATTCGGCTGTATGATGATCAAAATGAACTTCTAGCTTCAGCGATTAAAGAAGCCTGGAAAGAGTCTGGAGTCTGGCGAGAAGATGGCGAAACTGGAACTTGGTCAGAGTCTGATTTGTTAGGCGGGTTAGATGTTCGCTTGGCGGAGAAAAAGCGAGAAGACATAACAATTGCTGTCGCGGTTTTAGAATATGGCGAAACTCGGGGACAAGTCATTACCGATCAACCCGTTTCTTTTCGCGTGGATGTTGATAATGGTGTCATTGATGGTCGCTATCTTTGGGTCGGATTTTTTGGCGTTTTGTTTATGGTGATTCTCAACCGCTTGTCTGTAACAACGACAGGGAAAGTAAGAATTCGGAAAACAATTAAGGATAGTGACGTGGGAGAACGGGCGATTGTCGGTGGAGAAAATTCTTTAATTCGAGTGACGGTCAATGTGAAGTCTGATGAAACCTCACCTCAATCACTAGCTGTAAATTTATGGTTAAAAGATGGGACGGGAGAACAAATTTATAGTGAACAAACTCGGATCAAGCTCAATTTTCGTCGCGATGATGGGGAAATTGAAGACGCAACGGGAAAACTCGAACAGTATTTTGTTTTCACCCGACGCGGATCTTATGGCTTTTATGTGGAAGTCACCCCTGATCAACCTGTTGATGAAACAACTTTGATTGTCACTGAAAATGCCAAGACTCAATCAGGCAACAAACCTGTCAAAATTATTACTGTAGATGCGGATTAAATCATTCATTACTGATGCTACCTAAAATTTTTGCTGCTGCTGCGGTGTCAATTGCAGTTCTCACTATTTTTGCGGGTTATACTCAGCGTTCAGCCCTTGCTTTGCGTCAAGAGTCTCAATCGATGTATCTCCCTCGTCATGGTACGGGGATCTCTGGTTACTATTTTGGCAATTCATGGCGACCCACCCGCCTTCGATCTGATTATGGCGGGTTTCGCGGTGGGGGTCCCAGTGCGGGAAAGTAAAGACGTTCCAGTCATTCGTGATTTGGTAACTGGTCACTGATCACTGACAATTGTAGGACTTTAAAATCCAGCCAATAATAATCCCTAAGCCCCCAAATCGAACCGCAAGCCAAAAGGGCTCGGCGAGGTCTTTCCATGTGACAAGACGGCTTTCAAGATTATAGTTTAAGGACTCGATTTCTGATTGCAGGCGTTTGAGTTGGGCTTCTAATTCTTCTTTTTGGGCGCGATCGCGCTGCAATTTACTATACCGTCGTCGCAAATCAATTAGATCCGATTCGACTTGTTGCAATTGATTTTCCCATTGCTGGTCATCTTGGGGAGGCTGAGAATCAGAAGGAGACATTTTAGAATAGATCATGTTGGCTCGTTAGCCATTGTACTCCTGAAAGGGAAACCAAATCCTATGCCACAAACGACTCCCTCTGCGACCACTGACGATTTAGCAGAAAAAACGACTTTAGAATTGGCGCAACTGCTTGCAGATCAATGCGCGATCGCGCCCAATGATTGGCATCGTCTCAAAGCCAACCGCAAAGCCCAAGCCAATCAACATATTACCGCAGCACTGGTGTATCTCCAATCTTCTCAAACCGAAGAAGCGTTAGCTCATCTCAAACAAGCAGTCGGTTGGCTCGATCGCTCGATTTCCGCGCCCCCCTGTCCCACTCACGGCAAACATTAATTTCTGTTAAACTTGCTTGACAGGTGAAGGGGAATCAAATTTACCCCTGATTCCCCTCTCCCAGAGCAATTCTTAGCGATCAATTGACTGATTGGATCTTAGCGGGGACTTTCAAGGCTTCCCAACCTTTTCCTTGGTAATCATAGGAGAAGTGCTGAGGGTGCAACATTTCCGCCAGCATCTCCAAAGAATCCACTAAACGCGGACCTGGACGATTAAAGTAAGCATTTCCATCCGCAATATAAACTCGGTTATTTTGTACCGCCTTCAGTTGTGACCAATCAGAATGTTCGGCTAAAACTTGAGCTTCGCTGCGGGTGCGTTCTAAATTAAAGCCACAGGGCATGATCACAATGACATCAGGATCAGTGTCTAATAACTGTTGCCATTCCAGATAGCGCGATCGCGCTCCCGTTTCATCTAAAACAGGCGTTCCCCCTGCTAATTTAACTAATTCAGGAAGCCAATTTCCTCCTGACATCAACGGATCAATCCATTCGAGAGTAACCACTTGCGGACGGTCTGAACTCTCATTTGTAATGCGAGTACAAGCATCAACCCGACGCTGTAAACTTTCTAAAGCCGATTGAGAATCAACCCCAAGACGTTCCGCAACTCGCTTCATATCCGCCCAGACATCTGTTAAAACATTCCCTTGCAAAGAAATCACTTCGGGTTGAGTGGATACCATCTGGGAAACCGCTTGTTGGACTTGCGCCATACTTACCGCACAAGCATCACATTGATCTTGAGTAATAATATGAGTCGGTTGTAACTCCTCTAAAACATCAACCTTAATTTCATAGATACTCAATGCAGATTGCATCAACTCTTGGACATCTTGATCAATACCAGCACTATTTTTACCTGGATTTAACCGCGCCTGAGTACAAACGGGTAAAGATTGTACCTCTGGTGGATAATCGCATTCGTGGGAACGTCCCACTAAGCAATCAGTTAAACCTAAAGCAGCAACCGTTTCAGTTGCACTGGGTAACAGGGAAACGATTCTTAATTGGTTAGAGTTTGTCATAGTAGCCTAGGAATTTAAATTAGCAACAAAACAAGAAAAAAAATAACGTAGCGAAATTTTGCTTCTGATTCCTTTGTAACGAATATTCAAACTCAGAATCAATTTTTTCTATCTCTCGAAAGAGCAAGCGGAAGAAATTGTTAAACTTTCATTAGTTCCAAGAGAAAAAAACGATGCCAAACGAACCTTCTCCCGCCCGCTTAAGCCTCTATCTCCTCCCGATTGTGGGAACAATTCCCGCCCTATGGACACTCTATAAAAAAAAGAGAACCCTAGGGAACGTCATCTGAGCCGTTTAGCAATCCTGCTTGCTTTATCCTGGTTAATTGCTTATAGTCTTCTTGGTATTAGCAGTAGCATTACCCCTTCTACGGTTTGGTCAGTGCGGTTACTATATCTCGACGGATTAATTACATCAGGTTATTTTGTAACCTGCTTGGTGTTGCTGATTCGTCTCTGGCGTGGCAAAACACCAAAACTTCCAGGGATTAGTACCTGAGCCAATTTGCGATCGCGCGATCGCGCTCGGTATAGTCTTTGACAAAATTGTCATTGCTCCGATCGTTTTTCCCGAAAAAAGCCCCTAAAATAAACCAAGCTATCATTACAACAACGTGAGTGAGTGTGAGGAAGCCTGTGCAAGTCCAAAGAACCCAACCCTCCCCTAGATCAAACAAAGTTCCAACTGCCAAAAAAAAGCGGTCTCAGTCCCCCAATTGGTTTTTAATTGGACTCGGCTTATCTGGGGTGGCGATGCTGTCAGCCACTGCTGGTGCTCTTTTAGCGGTCACCTTATCTTCTAAACCGTTACAAGTCAGTCCAGATACCCCCGAACAAAGCGCCGCTTTTAATGAAGAAGAAACCATTTCCAAACAAGCCCCGCTACAACTGCCGAAGTTAACTCGACCCGTTAACATTTTAGTCTTGGGGACGAAGGTTTTAAGTTCTGATTTAGGACAATCACCGCGAGAAATGGGAGGATATCATGCACGGGTCAATTCTTTTAAGGGGTTAACCGATACCATGCTACTGATGCGGTTTAATCCTAACAGCGATGACCTCTCGATTCTCTCTATTCCTAGGGATACGCCTGTCTATTTACCAGGTCACGGACGAGTCAAAATCAATACTGCAAATCAGCGTGGTGGGGCCGCTCTCAGTGCAGAAGCGATCAGTGGTTTGTTAGAAGATGTCCCCATTGACCGCTATGTGCGAGTGAATGTGCAAGGGGTAGAAAAGTTAATTGATGCTTTAGGTGGGGTAGAATTTTATGTTCCTAAAGATATGAAGTATCGGGATGATAGCCAGCATCTTTACATTGACATTAAAAAAGGACGACAACGGTTAGACGGAGAAACCGCCGTTAATTTTATGTTATTCCGTCATGATGAATATGGGGATATTGGACGGGTCCAGCGTCAACAACTTTTGATCCGCGCCGTGATTGAACAGGCTTTAAATCCCGCAACATTAGCCAGAGTTCCCAATATCTTTTCCGTTATTCAATCCAATGTTGATACTAATTTGAGTGTGGAAGAATTGTTAGCGTTAGCAGGGTTTGCAGCTAAACGGGATCAGAAAAATATTGAAATGTTAATGCTACCCGGTCGCTTTGGTGAAATCGAAGATAAAGAACAAGAGCGCGAGATTAGTTATTGGCTACCGAATCATCGTCAAATTGATCAGATGATGGCTCGGAATTTTGATATTGGTCGGGTTTCTAGCACTAATCGTGATCAGGTATCGCCCTATATTCGGATTGCGATTCAAGACAGCACCGAGAATCGCAGCGCGGTTCGATCGCTCGATCGCGCCTTAAAAGAAGAAGGCTTCCGCAATGTTTATGTGGCTTCAGAATGGGGGGAACCGTTATCTAAAACTCGGATCATCGCTCAAAATGGCAACATTGAAGCAGCCGAAGCGGTTGCAGATGCTTTGGGGGTGGGAGAAGTCTTTGTAGAAAGTACGGGGGCTTTAGATTCAACGGTGAGTATTCAACTGGGACAAGACTGGGTGACTCGTCAACGAGCCTTAGAAAATCGCGACTCTTTAGATTAGTCATTGTTCATTGTTCATTGTTCATTGTTCATTGTTCATTGTTCATTGTTCATTGTTCATTGTTCATTGTTCATTGTTCATTGTTCATTGTTCATTGTTCTTTGGTAACTGGTCACTGGTCACTGGTCACTGGTCACTGGTCACTGGTCACTGGTCACTGGTCACTGGTAACTGGTCACTGGTCACTGGTCACTGAGATACTGCTAATTGTTGGCGGAAGATTGTTTTTTTGCGACAACAGTCTCAACGTGCTTTTGAGAGTTGCTGCGATGGGGACGGCGGTTAAAATCCCTAGATATCCAGCGACTCTTGCGCCCACCATTAAGGAAAATAAAATCACAATCGGATTCAATCCCGTGAGTGTTCCTAATAAACGGGGGGTGACTGTATTTTCGATAATTTGATCTAAAATTAGGGCAACCACCAAAACTTTTAACCCCAGCCAAATACTCTTTAAACTGAGGACAAAACTAACAACGAAAATGCTAAGAATTGCCCCAAATGGAATTAAGCCAATTACGCCAATTCCAATGGCGAAGAGAAGATAAAATGGGACATTCAGTAACCAAAAAGCGGGGATTAAAGTCAAGGTAATAGAAGTAGCAAGGGTAAATTGATTGACTACATAACTGTTAAAATTTCTCCGCAGCGATCGCAGCACTTGTGGCCCCTGTTCGGGAAACCAAGTTTCAAGGGTACTTTGTAGAAATCCTTGATAAAAAATGGCAAGAAAAACCGTTAAAACCAGAATAAAAAAGATTTGTAAAAAGTTACTAATTGTCCCTAAAGCAAAGTTCGGTAACTCCATAAAAATAGACTGGAGTTGATCTTTTAAGGTAACTTCAATCTGCTCACTCCACGTGCTGAGATCAATTTTGAGCAAGAGGGCGAGTTGTTGGATTTGTTCTTCTGCGGATTCTGCCCAACTGGGAACGCGATCGCGCAAGGTTTCAAACTGCTCAATTAAAAACGGAATACTAAAAAGTGCAATTAACCCAGCAAGAATAATCGCAACAAAGAAAACCAGCAACACGGAATAAACCCGTCTAATCTTCAATTTTTCTAATACTTGCACAGGATAATTTAATAAAAAAGCGAGTACCGATGCAGCAACAAAACTACTAATTAACTGATTAAAATAATCGATAAACAGAAGGAATAACCAGCCATCGAGAATAATCAATGGAAAGACTAAAAGGACAGTCATCCAGCGCGGAATTGCAGTTGTTATGCGGTTATACCAAGGTGTGATTGTATTCATTTGGCTGATATTTGGGTTGAAATGTCAAAGTGGTTAAAAGAATTAAACTATAAATAAAACTGACTGTCTCTCTAGACTATCTGATGAACACCATACCGACCCCAAAAGAACCCGCTCTCGTCCAAATTGCACAATGGATTTTTGATCCAGTCCGTTACATGAGCAAAAACTTCCAGAAATACGGCGATTTATTTCAAGCCTATGTTTCTTGGGGAAGTTCAGACCCCTTACTGATGGTGAGTGAGCCTAAAGCCATGCAATATATGCTGACTCATGACACCACCAAACAATTGACTGCGCCAGGGGATGTTAATAGTATTTTAGAACCTTTGATTGGTCGCCAGAATCTGATTCTCTTGAGTGGGAAAGAACATCGCCGTCGCCGACAGTTAGTTATGCCTCCCTTTCATGGGGAACGTTTGCAAGCCTATGGAGAAATTATTCAACAGATTACTCAACAAGTCATCGCGGAATGGTCAACGGAAGAACCAGTTAACGTGCGTAATGCGATGCAGAAAATGACCATGCGCGTCATTTTACAAGCCGTTTTTGGGTTATATGAAGGAGAGCGATATAACCGACTGGAAACCCTACTCAGCCAACGCTTAAACATGACTGGTTCTCCCCTCGGGGCCGTGTTATTATTCTTGCCTTGGCTGCGTAAAGACTTCGGTGCTTGGAGTCCAGGGGGACGGATTCGTCAAATCGCAGAAGAAACAGATCGCCTTTTATTTGAAGAAATTCGAGAACGGAGAGCCAACCCTGACCCCAATCGCGTTGATATTCTGTCTTTGCTGTTAATGGCAGAAGATGAAGCGGGACATGGTCTGACGGATCAAGACTTGCGAGATGAGTTAATGACCCTATTAACGGCTGGACATGAAACCACCGCAACGGCTCTAACTTGGGCAATGTACTGGATTCATTCCTTGCCAGAGGTTAAAGAGAAATTACTCGCAGAATTGGATCAGGTTTCTAATCCCAATGATCCCTCTTCCTTCTTGAAACTCTCTTATCTCAATGCCGTTTGCAATGAAACCTTACGCATCCACCCTGTTGCTATGTTGACCTTCCCCCGTCGAGTCGAAGAACCCATCGAACTCTGCGGTTATCAGTTAGAACCTGGAATATTAATCATGGGTTCAATTTATTTACTTCACCAACGGGAAGATCTCTATCCTGAACCGCAACAGTTTCGACCGGAGCGATTTTTAGAACGGCAGTTTTCTCCTTATGAGTTTATGCCCTTTGGTGGCGGGGTTCGGCGTTGCGTTGGTGCTGCCTTGGCTCAATACGAAATGAAAATTATTTTAGGAACAATCTTGAGCACCTTAGATTTAGAGCTTTTAAATCAGAAGCCCGTTGCACCGACCCGACGTGGCATCACCTTAGGACAAAATGCTCAGATTTGGATTCAAAAAATCGGACAACATTCCCCTCAAATGGCAGTACCAAGTTAGATGAGAGCCCGAAAATTGCGCTCGTTAATATCTTTGTTTAATCTTCAGTTTCATCGAGGCGGGTGGGGCTATTGTCAAACCCCTGCGGGCTGGTCGTAGGGGTCGCTGCTTAGGGAGGATAAATTCAAAGTTTTGCAAGAGGGTTGCGATACTCAGTTTTAGTTCCATCATTGCTAAAGCAGACCCAATACAACGGCGATGACCGCCTCCGAAAGGAAGGTACTCATGAGGTGCATATTGATGGTCTAAAAAGCGTTCAGGGCGAAATTCTTTTGGTTGGGGATAAAGATCTGAACGTTGATGGATGATATAGGTCGCTGGCATTAAAGCCGTTCCGATACATTTATGCTGACAATTGCTAACAATCGCCCGCAACACATAAGTTAAGATGTTCACTTAACCAAGGCGTATCAACCAATGCACGAAGAAAAATCCCTCGCGCACCATTTAAATCTCGATCCATTTTCCGATTATCTACCTTTGAGCGAATTGTCTTCGCTCCCCCTAAATTGTGGATGATCTCTCCAGTCCAGCTAACCGTTTTAGAAGTGTAGGCTTCATTTACATCTAAAATGACTTTCTTGTACTCATAAGCTTTACTCTTCAAAAACTCCTTAAAGCGGTAGTGAGAAAGTGTCAGCATCTGTCGGACGGACTTTGAACGAATTCTTCTTTTCCCTTTCTTTGACATTTGACTTGTTTCAAAAGTTGGAAGAAGTATCACATCAAAGTGATCCACTAAAAAGCGTGCTGTCTTATGGTGCAACTCTGCGATTAGATTTTTAATCTTTCCACGGATGCGAGAAGCAGCACGTTTCATTCGTCTTTTTTGTTTTGATTTAGCTTTTGAGATTTTAGAGACCAAACGATCTAGCTTAAAACAAAGTTTTTGGATTTTCTCGTTTGCTCTTTCTCCCAGCCAGCCATAAGAAGATTCGGAAAAGAAGGTGAGGAAAGTTCGGATTCCAGGATCAAGGGCTACTACGCGACCTTGGTTCTCAGTCGCCTTTACCTCTACGGGTTGCGGAATCACCAGAAAGTATTCATTATAAGCGAGAATCAATCGACAATCGCCATAAGTTTCGGGTAGCGGTTCTTTGTAGCTAAGACACCCTAACTTTGTATGATAAATTCCTTTTTCTTTTACTGCTGATTTGGGGATATAGCACGATTGTACGGGCTTCTTACGGGAACGAAATCGAACGCGATTAAATCCCTCTCCGTTTATGCACTTCTTTTTTGCATTAGAAACCGCTTGACAAGCATCCTTAACTGCAATTGATTTAATTTGATAGGGAACACAACTGCACCAGTCAGGAAGGCTATTGAGGATTTCTCCTTTAATTGCTTTCCAATTCGCTTTTGTTTCTGGCTGCTTTAGGTATTCAACAGTTCGGTTAAAGACGAACCTTGATACTCCAAACCAATGACGGACAATCTGCTTCTGCTCACTATTTAGGAAGATCCTGATCTTGTTTGATCTTCTTAGCGTACTTTCGGAGTCCGTGCATTCGACAACTGAAGACGTGAATGATGGAGAGAAGATCGGCGCTAAGTTCTGATTCTGGACAGTGAACAGGTTGTTCGAGAACCACGATTTTCCCACCGTTGGACTGAACCATATATTCGATGAGTTCAAATCCGAATCGGAGAAGTCGGTCTCGACAGGCAACAACAAGGATGAACTGATCTCCGCGCAGCAGTCTGTCCAATAAGGAGCGCAATCCTTTTCGCTTGAAGTTGATTCCAGACCCGATGTCTTTAATAACTTCTGCTTCGGGGTAGAGGGAGAGGAGGTAGGCTTCTTGTCGCAATAAGTCGTCTTTTTGTTTGTGGGAGGAGACGCGACAGTAGCAAATAACGGCAGTTCGAGTTGCCCCTTTGATGTAGGAGTTGCAGTCGAATAACCTTTGCCCTGCTTCGTTTCTGATTGATTTGATTTTCCCTTGATCGGCATATTTTCTAAGGGTGTTGGGGTGCAGTCAAGGGTGTTTCAACTGCTTTTCTAAGAGGAACATAAGACATCAGCTAATGTTAGCACATATTAGTAACTATTAGCAAATACCCTACAGCAAATTAACCCTCACTGTCTTCAACATCATCAGGATTGACATCAGCAAGAAACGAAAAATCTTTCTGGTCAAAATCCATCACTTCTCCCTGAAAGGCATTGGCTAACTCTTTCGCAATTTTTTCTAAGGCTTTTGCATCAGTTGATTCATCTGTGGACTCCTCTGGTTGAACAACTGCAGAGAGGGCTTCCTCAGAGATTTGTTCTGTTGTCGATTCTGGTACAGACAAAGGCTCATTAGCATTTTGTTCAGTAGGGGGAGATGATGTTTCCTGTTTTGCTTCAGGAGGGGTCTCCTTTTTTTCTGCTGGTGGCGGTTCTGGTTTTCTCTCAGGAGGCGGTGGAACTGATTTTTCTTGGGGAGGAGACTGTAGCGTTGTTCCCGTCATGACTTGCAAATGAACGGTCATCTGCTGATGGAAAATGTCTGTGAGAACTTTTTCTAAATCCCCTTTGCGTCTTTTGGCATATCGATCGAGCAGTTGTTGACTTTTGACTCCCACTTGCACAGTCTCGTCTTGAATCGCTAACAACCGACAATGTTGTTCAAACAGGGCTCGGGAAGGAATCGGTAAACGGGCTAAGAGTTGCTCCCAGATTTCTGCTTCGTTACCAGTGACCGCTGGGGTGGGAGTCGGCGGTGTTTCCGATTTCTCAACCACGGGTGGGGAGACTGGTGAAGAAGCTGTTTTTTCGGGTTCTGGGGAGGATTGAACCCTTTCGCGCTGAGGAGGGGCTGATGATGGCGTGACAGAGGCTTGAGTCTGAATCGGATGACCGTTTGACTGGGGGAGGGCTAGGGGTTGATCATCGCTCGTTAATAATCCTAAGAGAGTCACTTCTAACCACAAGCGAGGTTGAGTGGTCTGTTTAATTTGAGCTTCATTCTTTTGAAGATGCCTTTGTCCTGTTAAAATTTCACTGAGTTCCCATTGCTGAGCAATTTCGCACAGTTGTTCCCAAGTTGATGCGGTGAGAGTGACTAATTCCGATTGCTTGGGGGCGGTTTTGGCAATCAGTAAGTCACGATAGAATCCTGCAAGGTTTTCTAAAACAATAATTGGTTCTCGTCCCCGATCCATCAGTTGACGACACCGACTTAAAATTTGATCGCCATTTTTTTTCTTGATGGCTTGCAAAAGAGCGATTAAGTCTTGTTCTGGGATCGCGCCCACTAAATCCCAAACTCGTTCAATGGTAATTGTTCCTGATAATAGACTCAGTTGATCGAGGAGGCTTTGAGCATCTCTTAACCCGCCCTGGGCGACTTGTGCAATCACCGCAAGGGCTTCTTCTGTAATGTCAATGGCTTCTTTTTGCGCGATCGCGCTTAAATGAGCCGTCATCGCACCCAGAGGAATCCGTTGAAAGTCAAACCGTTGACAACGAGAAATAATCGTCGGTAACACCCGTTGCGGATCTGTCGTCGCCAGAACAAACACCACGCGCGGGGGTGGTTCTTCCAAGGTTTTCAAAAGCGCATTAAACGCAGCGGTGCTGAGCATATGACAATTATGAACCAGCACTCCATTCGCCACAAAATTATGATGATCTTCCACTTCTAAATCATAAACTGCTGCTTTCCCCGCCGTTTGAATCATTTCAACGCTCTCCACTCCATTCGGGGAAAGGAGTTTCATTCCCACTTGCAACTGTTGAGCTTTAATCCATCCTTGTTCCGTTCGCAAAAGATGGTTTTCAGTACACTGAAGTTGAGAGTGACTGGTTTGTAACTGTAAAGTCTCTTTCACCCCTTGCTGCAACCAGCGTACAACTTTTTTCTCTTCCCAACTCTCTGTGGTTTCGTTATAGCTGAGAACCGTTTTCCCTTTCAGGTTAGGATCATCCAGTCTCATCTCTCCCTGAGACGTGCGGATGAGCGTATCCCCTGTTAAACATTCATCAATGATGTAAAGTTTATATCGGCATTGCACCGGGGCAAAACTGGAGCGCTCAATAATTTCTCGAATATTATCGACACCTGTATTACTGGCTGCATCAATTTCGATAATATCGAGGGCAGAACTATTGCTAATCGCCCGACAAACCTCACATTGACCGCAGGGTTGTGCTGTGGGTTCACTGCTGTGAATACAGTTGAGAGATTTAGCTAAAATACGGGCGGAAGAGGTTTTTCCGGTTCCTCGCGGACCACTGAATAAATAAGCAGGAGCGATGCGTTGACGGTCTATGGCATTACTAAGGGTTTGCGCGATCGCGCTTTGTCCGACCAGATCAGCAAAGGTTTGGGGGCGATACTTCTGATGGAGGGGTTCGTAGGACATAACACTTCCCAATACTGATCACGATACAGACACAAATTAGCAAGGCGATACCTTACCACCTTGCTGTTGCCGTCTATTTTTATTATGACGTTTTTGCTGCTGCTTTAGAGGTCGCCTCCACGCGCTGCAAGTAAAAAAATCACGATCGGACCCGAAATCATAATCAGGGCAACAAAGGTTAACTGAAAAATGACTTCATAATTGACGCTTCCTAAAAAACTGGTTAACGCTTCCATATTCTCTCCCGTAATTACCCGACTGTTTTAAAAAATAATTAATTTTCTTCCAACATTGGATCATAACTGTCTGTTGGTGGTTTCTTCGGAAAGGCTTAACAAAACTTAATAATATAGAAATTCTTGGACTCGCTAGGTACATTTTTAATTAGCGCCTACTTTTGTCTGTATGGGATTACACTGTTTGCAGTTCCCACATTCAGTGAAGATAGACAGCCAATGCCTGTAAGCATTTAGTTCAGATAATTTCAGGAGTTTACCCTTACCGAATCATTATGCCAGAAAAACTTATTTCAGCCCCTAAAATTGGTCGTCCCCCTCTCCTTGCTTTTCTAACCTTATGTTTTGCACTGCTGGCTGTTTCCTTTGCGCCAATTTTTATCCGCCTTAGTGAAACCGAACTGGGGGCGAATGCAACGGTTTTTAACCGTCTGATTGTTTTTTTTGTTTTCTTCGGAAGCGGGCGTTGGATCAGTGGGAAACTCTCTCCTGCAACTGAGCAAAACCCAGAAAAAATTACGGGTCAACAATGGTGGTTACTTGGTTCTGTGGGGACGATCGCGACAATTTCCCTTGTCCTCTGGGCAATTTCTTTACAATACACCACTGTGGCCAAAAGTGTCCTCCTCAACAATCTCACGCCGATTTTTACCGCCCTCGGAAGTTGGCTGATTTTTGGTAAACAGTTTGATTCAAAATTTTTAATCGGAATGATCATTGCGGTGGCGGGTGCTGTTACTCTCGGCTTAGAAGACCTCAATGGTGCTGCAGAAGGGTCTTTAGTTGGGGATGTTTACGCTTTACTGTCTGCGGTCTTTTTAGGAACATATTTTTTAATTGTGGAACAGCTGCGATCGCGCTTTTCGGCAACAACAATTTTATTATGGCGTTGCGCCACAGGAAGTGCGGTTTTAGTTGTCATTATGTTATTCACAGGGGAGCAGATCTTTCCCACCACACAAGTAGCAATTTTAGCGGTACTCGGCTTAGGCTTAGTCAGCGAAGGATTAGGACAGCGATTACTCGCCGATAGTATGAACGTTTTCTCTTCCAGTTTTGTTTCTCTATTTTTACTCTTAGAACCAATTATTAGCGCGATCTTGGCTTGGTTTATTTTCACTGAAGGGTTAACCTTGACCACCTGGCTAGCGTTTGCTGTAGTTCTCACAGGAATTTATCTGGCGCAAACCAGTAAAGCTGCTAATGCTGATATTAGCGAAAATCAATCGTCTTAGAATTGTCATTCGTCATTAGAGACGTTCCCTAGAACATCTGTACATTAGTCCTTGGTGACCGAAAACCAATAACAAAATAATGGAATTCTTTTCAATTTTACTGGCGGGTTTGTTCAGTAGCCTTTCCCCGTTCGGTTGGATTGTGGATCAGAGGGTAGAGGCTGCTTTTCGATCGCGCGTGAATGCTGTGGACACCCTAGACGTGCGCGTCGATAATACCCCGAATTACCAACTTTTAAGAGGGAAACTGCAACGGTTACGTCTGGCGAGTCGTGGCGTAGAATTCACCCCAGATTTACGACTAAAAACCTTTGCGCTAGAAACTGACCTCATCGCCGTTGATTTCGAGACCTTCCGAGAGGGAAATTTTAGTTCCTTTTCCCAACTGCAAAACGCTCTCAAACAGCCCTTAAATGCTGCTTTCCAACTCACCTTCACCGAAAAAGATTTAAACCGCTTCTTCGCTACTGCTGAGGTCAAAACGCAGTTGAACGCGATCGCGCAACGGGTCGCACAGCAACTCCCTAGCACCCGCAATCAACGTTACAAATTATTAAGCACTACGGTTAATTTTACGGAAAACAATCGTCTGATCGTGGATCTCAAGCTGCGGGTCTCTCGTCGTCAAGGAGAGAGATTTCAAGACTTTGACCTGCGTGTTGCTTCTGGAATCAAGGTTCAACAAGGGAAAGAACTGATTTTTGTCGCACCAAGGATCACCGTTGATGGGAAACCTCTTCCCCCACGACTCGTCCCTATTATTGAACAAAGAATACGCGATCGCGTGAATTTAGGAAGATTACGTGAAGAAAAGATCATCGCCAGACTCTTACAATTAGAGATAGAAGAAGATGAGGTAAAATTAGCAGCGTTTGTACAGATTGCAAGCGGGGCTAGAGACGATTAAGGAAGACTTCCAAGAAACCACTCGTTCTCAACTTCTCCCGAACCAAATACCCATCCCCTAACAAGTGACTATGCAAGAGCAGAAAAAAGGTTATCAATTTTCAACCGGTTTGATTGCTGGTGTTTCTAGCGTCCTCATCATCGCAGGTGGGTTTGCTGCGTGGTGGGCGTGGACAGCGATTAAAGGAGAACAAACCCCGCCGTGGGTTTCCCAACCAAGTGAACCCAATGATTCTAATCCCTCGGAAAACCCAGTGGAGAAAGTAGAAGCAGAAGTCTATTGGTTAAAAGTCACTGACAATCAAATTGAATTAGCAGCCCAGCCCATGGTTGTGGAACAATCGGAAAACAGTGTGGTTGTGGAAAAAGCCTTGACTCAACTCCTTTCAGGAACGGAGAAAGAGGAGTACAGTAGCACCATCCCAGAAGCCACTCAACTCCGCAGCGTTAGTTTCCAAGACGATGGGATTCACGTTGATCTCTCAGAGGAGTTTACCTTTGGCGGTGGGAGTAGTTCTATGATGGGTCGTGTCGGACAAATTTTATACACCGCCACCAGTTTAGACCCGAAAGCAAAAGTTTGGTTAGAAGTAGAAGGAGAACCCCTAGAATATTTAGGGGGAGAAGGATTATATATTCCTCAACCCCTAACCCGAGATGAATTTCAAGCCAATTATCAACTTTAATAATTAATCGGGCTTGATTCGCATCAGGGTTTGACCAAATTCCACGGGTTCTCCATTTTTAACCGTAATTTCCATTACCTGTCCCGATACCTCAGTTTCAATTTCGTTCATAATTTTCATGGCTTCCACAATACAAACCGTTTGATTGGTTTGAATTTGGTCGCCCACTTTCACAAATGGCGGTTCTCCAGGTGCGGGGGCTTCATAAAATGTGCCAACAATGGGAGATGTAATGTCTTCCCATTCGCTTTGATCAGGAGACCGCATCGAAGGTGAGGAGGAGATCTCAGTTTCCTCAGTCGGAGAAGTTTCAGCAGGAGAGGGTTGCGGTTGAGGAGGAGAGGGAAGGGGTGTTTGCGGGGTAGCCGTGACTGATCCCTTGCGAACCGTCAGTTCAAATTGATCACTTTTGAGGCTAAATTCCGCAACATCAGCCTGGGAAATGGCGTTTAGTAGTTCACGAATTTCTTTAAAGTCTATTGACACCAATCATATATCCTATTCAACAGTTTTCATCTTATTTTCCCAAGTGAGTTGGTTCTAGACAAATTTTCCCTAGGATTCCCGACCGACATAGGTGTCGTTACGGGTGTCAATTTTAATCCGTTCTCCAACGGAGATAAATAAGGGAACCATCACCTGTGCGCCCGTTTCTACCGTCGCGGGTTTGCTTCCCCCAGTTGCGGTGTCGCCTTTGACCCCAGGATCAGTTTCCACCACTTCTAACACCACAGAGTTGGGGACTTCTACCTCTAAAATATTTCCTTCCCAATACACCGCACTGATTTCCATCCCTTCATTAATATATTTGGCGCGATCGCCGATCGTTTCAGGCGGAATCCGCACTTCTTCAAAGGATTCCATATCCATAAAGACATACTCATCCCCTTCCTTATAAGTATGTTGCATCTCTCGTTTTTCTAGGGTAGCTTGGGGAACGGTTTCTCCCGCGCGGAAGGTTCGTTCTACCACGTTTCCACTCTGGACATTTTTTAACTTCGTCCGCACGAAGGCTGATCCTTTACCTGGTTTAACGTGAAGAAACTCCACAACCCGCCAGACATTTCCTTCGAGTTCGATGGTCATCCCCGTTCTAAAATCGTTACTAGAAATCATTTGCTCGCAAGTCCTTGGCTTATCGCAATCAGCATTCTATTTTACCGCCCGATCGCGCTTCCCTTGCTATTTTTACCCTAATTTTTATTTCGAGCGTTTCCCAAACCCATTAAAATAAGCAAACGGTAGTCTTCATCAAGAAACTTGAAACGCTATGTCTTCTGATTTTAATTGGCTTTATCGCGGTACAACCGAAATTTTCCCCAATCAACCTGACTCGGATCATCCGAATGAAAATTTAGAACAGCGTCTCCTCCAAAGCGAAACCCCTTTACGAGTCAAATTAGGGATTGACCCCACAGGAACCGATATTCACCTTGGACACAGTATTCCTGTGCGGAAACTCCGCGCCTTTCAGGATGCAGGACATACCGCCGTGTTAATTATTGGTGATTTTACCGCGCAAATTGGCGACCCCACTGGAAAATCAGAAGTCCGCAAGCATTTAACCCCGAAAGAAGTGGAAGCCAACGCCAAAACCTATCTCGATCAACTGCGTCCTATCCTTGATTTTGACACCCCAGGACGGTTAGAAATTCGCTATAACTCAGAATGGTTAAAAGACCTTGATTTAAGCCAGATTTTAGAATTATTAGCCACCATGACCGTGGGACAAATGTTAGCCAAAGAAGGCTTCGCAGAACGCTATGAAAAAGACCAACCGATTTATCTCCATGAGTTTATGTATCCTTTAATGCAGGGCTATGATTCCGTTGCTGTTGAAGCTGATGTGGAGTTAGGAGGAACGGATCAAAAATTTAATATTGCTGTGGGAAGAGACTTACAACGCTACTTCAAAAAACGTCCCCAGTTTGGATTACTAACGCCGATTTTAATTGGAACTGATGGCGTACAAAAGATGTCGAAATCTTTAAATAATTATGTGGGATTAAAAGAAGATGCGTTGAGTATGTATTCTAAATTAGAGAAAGTTCCTGATGATCAAATTAAAACTTATTTTGAACTGCTGACAAACCTCCCCTTAGATCAGCTTCCCGAAAATCCTCGGGACTGTCAAAAATTATTAGGCTTAGAAGTCACCACTCATTATCATGGGAAAGACGTTGCTGAACAAGCCCAAAAATCAGCATTAAGTTTAGTTTCTGGACAAACAGGAGAAGCAGCAGCCGTTCCTGAATACAGCTTAGCAGAAATTGAGTTTCCAGTGAAGTTATTTTATCTGTTGAATAGAACTGGATTATGTGCCAGTAGTGGGGAAGGACGACGACAAATTAAAGGTGGTGCAGTGCGTTTAAATGGAGAAAAAGTAACCGATATCAATGCTGAATTTGAAGCGGCTGATGAGTTAACTGGAAAAACACTACAAGTTGGAAAGAAAAAGTTTGTTCGCTTAGTTGCTTAAATCTTGCACAAGGAACAAATAACAAATAACAAATAACAAATAACAATGAAGTATTTTTTTCTTACCGCAGGGTGGACAATTGGACGAGTTTGGGAATTTGGCGGACTATGGAACTCAAATTCCCGACGCAGACAACCCTACCTAAAACCGTTACCGATTTCTTTAGTTGAAAATGAAGAAAAACTGATTTTATACGAGGTAGAAGATGATGTTCTAATGGTAGAAGTTTTATCTCCAGAACAAAATGAGGGGAATTCTAGTGCAATTGGTCAAGTGTTTCTCAAGCGTTTGATTAGTGCAGAACAAGTCATTGGCTATTTAGCTAAAGCCAACGGTAAAATTCTTAATGATTCCCAAGAGTGGTCTTAACTTAAAAAACAACGAATACGCAACTAATCAGGTGTCCCTCAACCATTGCTGTAAATCTTGAAATCTCTCTTCTTCTTAAATTATGTCTCGTCCCATTCTTTATGTTGCCATTACCAGCCACGGATTCGGTCATGCGGTTCGCGCAGCTTCAGTTGCAGCAGCAGCCCAAGCCTTAGTTCCCGAGTTACTCCCCATTCTAGTGACAAAAGTTCCTCGTTGGCTATTGGAGTCTTATCTGTTTGGAGAATTTATACAGCGCGATCGCGCTTTAGATGTAGGCGTTGTCCAAAGTGACAGCATCCAAATGGATTTAGAAGCCACCCGCCAAGAATTAGAAAATATTCGTACTAATGAAGACCAAATCATTCAAGAAGAGGCGGAATTTATCGCCAGACAAGGCGCAAGTTTAGTGATTGCAGATATTCCTCACTTAGCAGGAAAAATTGCTAAAACCGCAGGAATTCCCTGTTGGTCAATTACAAATTTCGGTTGGGATTTTATTTATCGCGATTGGGGAGAAGACTTTCACGAACTCGCGGATTGGGTGAGTGAAGGCTATGGTTACAGCGATCGCGCGTTTCGCCTTCCCATGTATGAAGCAATGAGTGCATTCCCGAATTTGATGGATGTTGGCTTAACAGGGGGAATCCCAAAATGGGAAGCTGATGTGATTAGAGAACAATTTAACTTGACCAAACCCCAAGAAAAAACGGTTTTGCTTTCCTTTGGCGGTTTAGGATTACACAAAATCCCCTATGAAAATTTACAATATTTTACAGAGTGGCAATTTATCACCTTTGATCGGCAAGCGCCAGATCTGCCGAACTTACTCAAGGTAACGGATCATCAGTATCGCCCCTTAGATTTTATGCCTGTATCAGGGCGTGTGGTTTCCAAACCAGGATACAGCACCTTTTCTGAAGCCTTGCGTGTCGGAATTCCCATTGTTTCTTTACGTCGGGAACGGTTTGCTGAGTCGCCACTGTTATTAAATGGCATCGAAAATTATGCCTACCATCAAATTCTCTCCCCTGAATCGTTTTTTGAGGGAAGCTGGTCATTCTTGAAAGAGTCTCCGCAACCGCCTCGCCGTAGTGACACTGTAGAGAAAGATGGAACGGAAAAAATTGCCAGCGCGATCGCGCATTATTTTTCAACCCTCAACTGAATTAATAACGAACCAAACAACCCATAATGTCTGATTCTACTGCTGTTTCTGAAAAATTTCCCCAGTCAGTGGCTGAAGCCTTACACCAGGAAGAAAACTCCTCCACTCAAGATCCTGTAACTCTTGACTTAGCCTTAGAAGATGTTCATCGAGTCAACGAACAGCAACATCAACAAAGTCAACTGTTAGCAACAAAACTTAATATTCTCTTTGCCGTCAATGGTGGGGGCTTACTAACGGCTCTCGCTATTTCCAAGCTCATTTTAATTCCGAGTATCTTTAGTATTGCGGAAATGATTGGTTTTATGATCACCTTTGGCTTATTACTGAGTGCATTTCTCCCGCGTCAAGTTGCTGTAACTCCAAACTTGGGAAATCTGGAAGTGGTGCAACGTTATCTTAACCTCTCCAAGACAGAGTACCAACTGCAGATGATTGTGAACCTTGTGGAGACTTATAATGTAAATAAGCAAAGATTAGATGACAAGTCTAAATCATTAACCTATGCTGCTTATTCCACTTTTGCCATCGTGATTATTATTGTCTGTCACGTTCTTTCAATTTACTATCGCTCTGGTTCTTAATTTTTTGAATTAATTTTAATTATGAATACCCAATCAGAAAACAATCCTCATCATACAGACGATTTTTCTTCTGAAAAGGAGGGCAATCAAGAACAAGAAGAAGGGTTTAAACTTCCTGATCCAGACCTCGATAATGTCACCGTTTTAACAGAAAGTTTACCGAATAATCCGATTATTCCTTGGCATCATTACGATTCTCCGTGGGAATCTAATGAAGAAGAGGAAGAAGATCAAGACAGTGAAAAAAGTGAGGCAAACGAAAATAATACTGATTAAGTCATCAAAACAAAGAAGAAAGAAGAATCTAAAGATGTTCCATGGAACGTCGCCAAAGAACGAAAAATAATGAGTCATTATCAAACCACCTTGACCGTTAAAACAACGGGGAAATGTTTACATAAAATTACCTCAAAAGTTGCATCAATTGTTGCTCAATCGGGTGTCGAAAGAGGATTGTGTACCGTCTTTATTCGTCATACCTCAGCCAGTTTGATGATTCAGGAAAATGCCGATCCTGATGTATTAACGGATCTGTCAAACTTCATGAAAAAATTAGTCCCAGAAGATCGCAGTCTCTATGTTCACAATGCCGAAGGACCTGATGATATGCCTGCCCATATTCGGTCAGTTTTAACCAAGACTTCGGAACAAATCCCCATTGATCGCGGACAATTAATGTTAGGGACGTGGCAAGGGATTTACCTATGGGAACATCGCGATCGCGCTCATTCGAGAGAACTAGTCGTTCATATTAGTGGCAACTAATCACTCAAGCCGACACCGCTTAATTTTTCTTAGACTAAAGAAAGGGAACATTTCCTTCCCACCCTTCCCTTGCTTGTCGATCACAGAGATTACCATATCTGAATCAAACTTATGAAAAAAACATTTGGCGCCAAACCCCATCGCAAGCGGATTTCCCGCTACTTCCTCCCCCTGGCAACTGGTTGGATGATTCTCCAAAGTGTTTTTCTCCCCTCCCCAACACTGGCGCAAAATAAGTCTAATGAATTAAGCTACAGTCAGTTTTTGCAAAAAATCGAGCAAGGAGAAGTAGAAAGAGTCGAACTCGATCCCCGCGCTAACAGCGCCATTGTGGAAATTATCGGTGAAAGTGGTGAAACGGTGAAGCGGGAAGTGCAGTTATTTGACGAAAACAGCGCATTAATCACTCGCTTGCGCGATAGTAAGATTCCCATTGATGTCGAAGCCTCTGATAATAATGCTGAAACCGCAAGTATTATCGCCAATGGGGTCTTGATTTTATTGTTAATCGGTGGACTCGCCCTGATCATTCGTCGTTCCGCGAAAGCCTCAGGACAAGCGATGAGTTTTGGTAAATCCCGCGCCCGCTACCAAGTGGAAGACCAGACTGGCGTTCGTTTTGACGATGTAGCGGGGATTGATGAAGCCAAAGAAGAATTACAAGAAGTGGTGACTTTCCTGAAAGAAACCGAACGCTTTACCGCAGTAGGGGCAAAAATTCCAAAAGGAGTGTTATTAGTGGGATCGCCCGGAACGGGCAAAACCCTCCTCGCCAAAGCCGTATCTGGAGAAGCAGGAGTCCCCTTTTACAGCATTTCTGGATCAGAGTTTGTGGAAATGTTTGTGGGTGTCGGTGCGTCTCGGGTCAGAGATTTATTTAAAAAAGCAAAAGAAAACGCCCCCTGTTTAGTCTTTATTGATGAAATTGATGCGGTGGGACGCAAACGCGGTGCTGGTGTCGGTGGGGGAAATGATGAACGAGAACAAACCCTCAACCAGTTGTTAACAGAAATGAATGGCTTTGAAGAAAACGCTGGAGTCATTGTCATTGCAGCGACGAACCGCCCTGATGTCCTTGATCCGGCGTTAATGCGTCCAGGACGGTTTGATCGTCAAATTACCGTTGATTTGCCTAGTTATAAAGGGCGTTTAGGGATTTTAGATGTCCATTCCCGTAATAAGAAACTTGACCCAGATGTGTCTCTAGAGGCGATCGCGCGGAGAACTCCCGGTTTATCGGGTGCTGATTTAGCCAATCTTCTCAATGAAGCAGCGATTCTCACCGCACGGCGCTTCAAAGAAACCATTACCATGCTAGAAATTGATGACGCGCTTGATCGCATTACCATTGGCTTAAGTTTGAATCCTCTTCTGGATAGCAAGAAAAAACGCCTCATTGCCTACCATGAAGTGGGACACGCCCTGTTAATGACTCTCTTAGAACATTCTGATCCTTTGAATAAGGTGACGATTATTCCTCGCGCTGGCGGTGTCGGGGGCTTTGCCCAACAAAATTTTAATGAAGATATGGTGGATAGTGGCTTATACACTCGCGCTTGGATTATTGACCGCATTACCATCACTTTAGGGGGACGGGCTGCGGAAAAAGAAATCTTTGGCGATGCCGAAGTGACGGCGGGTGCGAGTAACGATTTAAAGGTAGTGTCCAACTTGGCGCGAGAAATGGTGACCCGTTACGGAATGTCTGATTTGGGACCCTTAGCACTAGAAAGTCAAAATGATCAGGTGTTTTTAGGACGCGGGGATGCCAATCAACATAATGAGTATTCCGAGGAAGTGGCGACCAAGATTGACCAACAAGTCCGCGCGATCGCGCTGCGCTGTTATGAAAAAGCACGCCAGATGATCCGCGAAAATCGGGCGTTAATCGATCATCTGGTTGATCTTCTCCTCTATGAAGAAACCATTGAAGGAGAAGAGTTTCGGAAAATTGTCTCTCAATACACTCAACTCCCGAAAAAACAACTGGTTTCTTCAGGAAATCAGTAAGTGATTACTGAGGAATCTCGGTGCGACAAGCCTACGGCATCGGATAGAGACAGCAGCCCATGTTCGTCTAGTTTTTGGGTTAATCCTGCCATCACCCGTCGTGGCATTAAGGGGCCTTCGTAAATCCAACCAGTGTAAACCTGTAATAGAGTCGCCCCAGCCGTGATTTTTTCCCAAGCATCCTCAGCCGTGAAGATTCCTCCCACGCCAATAATAGGCAGTTTTCCTTCCGTTTCGTCATAAATAAAGCGGATGATTTCTGTGGCGCGATCGCGCAAAGGTTTCCCACTAAGGCCTCCTGCTTCTTCTGTTACAGGCTTTCCGGTTTTTGCTAATACTTTTGTCTTCAATCCTTCCCGCGCGATCGTGGTATTAGTGGCGATCATCCCTGCCAATTGATACTGAGTCGCAATTGTCAGCACCTCCCGAATCGCATCCCATGTTAAATCGGGTGCAATTTTCACTAAGATCGGTTTTTGGTCTGGATTATTGCTTTGGATGGCTTCGAGAATTAAACTCAGTTGAGCACTATCTTGCAGCGATCGTAAGCCAGGAGTATTAGGAGAACTGACATTAACCACAAAATAATCCCCCCAGTCTCGTAACCGTAAAAAACTCGTCCGATAATCACTCGCTGCTTCTTCTAAAGGCGTAATCTTAGACTTACCGAGATTAATTCCCCAAGGGGCTTTCCGTTCTCGTTGCGCCTGTTTTTGCAAGCATTCAGCGAGGGCTTGACTCCCCTCATTATTAAACCCCATGCGGTTCAGCGCAGCCTCATCTTCCAATAATCGAAACAAACGGGGTCGAGGGTTTCCTGGTTGCGGATGTTCAGTTACTGTTCCCAACTCCGTATAACCAAACCCAAGACGATCCCAAATACTAGCAGCAACCCCATTTTTATCAAATCCTGCTGCTAAGCCTAAGGGGTTCGGAAACGTGATTCCCCAAAGGGTTTGGGATAGTCTTTTTTCGGAGTAACACCATTGGGAAGCCACTTGTTGCAAAATTAAATTAGCTGGAAATCGATCTTGATTTTTTTCTAACCACTGCAGCAGATTCATGCTGTGGTTGTGTAACCATTCTGGATCAGCTTTGAGGCGGGAAAAAAGAAGCGGACGAACAAACGTTTTATACATAATTCTTGTTTTCTGTTATACAGATTTTTCTCTTGAGAAAACCCTCTCAACCAATAACAAAAATTAAATCATTTGTCTTGATTTCCTTAAAAAACGCTAGATAATTTAGAAAATTGTTGTAATCCAAAAATTAATCCTTCACAAACCCCCGTTAAAAAATCCAAATCTAGAGTTTCAATTGTATCGGTTGGTTGATGGTAATGTGGATTCCGTAAAAAAGAAGTATCGGTAACCATCATTGCTTTATACCCTTGATCCCAAAAGGGAGAATGATCGCTCAAGCGCGTCTCAGGAATCATCGTTCCTGAAAACGGAACTGATAACCATTCACTCGGCGTTCCACTATGACGCATTTGACGAGTAAAAAACCGACTTTCCTGAGTGGTTGCTAAATTTCCCACAAAGGCAATAAAGTTTCCTGTGTGAGGATAAAACCGATCAATCAGAGGCGGATAATCCTGTGAATCAGGCTCTTGACAACAGTAGCCTAACATTTCCAGAGAAAACATCAGACGAATTTTTTCATTATTTTCCTTTAATTGTTGGGCATAAACTTCACTCCCGACCATGCCATATTCTTCTAAATCAAAGGCAATAAAGCGTAAGGGAATCGGAAGTGGGTTTTCAGAAAACACGCGCATTAATTCCAGTAATACAGCAACCCCTGTTCCATTATCATCCGCCCCTGGCGTTCCTGGAACACTGTCATAATGAGCAGCGACTAAAATCGGGGGTTTTTCGCTGCCATTTTCTGCGGGAAGATTCAAAACATAATTGTGATGCGTTTCCCCTTGAAATTCAAAATCATGAGTTTCTAAAGCCCCCCATTTTTGAAATTGTTCGCGAATATATTGTTGAACGTAAAAGTGTCCCCCGCTACTAAAATAGGGATGCCGATCGCGCACGATTTGTTGCAGATGTTCATGGAGTCGTGCTTTTAAGGTCATTTATCTAAATATAAAACTGAATTAAATATAATTATAACTAATCCTAATTTAAGAGCACTCTAACGATAGATTTAGCCAGTTTCCAAATGTTGTAAAGCAGACCACACCAATTATTGAAAACTTTTAGCTATTTTTCGCTTGTGCACTCTTCCCTCCAAATAGGGTATAAGTTTTGCTTATTTAACAAAAGATTAATTCTCTCATTTCTAATGCTCCCTGTACAAACAGACATTATCTCTTAGTATCAGTAATGAGGCGATATGAAATCTGAGCCAAGTTATTGCTGTTATAAAGGAGAAACTAAAAAATGGCAAGTTACAAAGTTACTTTAATCAACGAAGAAATGGGACTCAACGAGACCATTGAAGTTCCTGATGATGAGTACATCCTTGACGTTGCAGAAGAAGAAGGGATTGATCTTCCCTATTCCTGCCGTGCTGGTGCTTGCTCCACTTGTGCCGGTAAAATCAAAGAAGGAGAAATTGATCAATCTGACCAGTCCTTCTTAGATGACGATCAAATCGAAGCAGGCTACGTTCTCACTTGTGTTGCTTATCCTGCTTCTGACTGCACCATCATTACTCACCAAGAAGAAGAACTCTACTAAGTTCAAGGCTAGTTGTTTCCCCGAACAAGCTAGCGCATCTCCCCTGCATGAAAGATGTGGGGGAAATTTTTTTTCGGGTTTCTCCATCTCTTCAATACTACGTCGCAAGATAGGAATTAAGCAGAATTTTTATATCCCCCCTAGGAGGATAGACCGCTCTTGTTTTATGATGGACATAAATGCCTAAAAAGTAGCGAATTCGACTGATCATGCCCTAATATCTGGGCAGAATGGCTCGAATCTTGCTTTTAGACACTCACTAGAATAGACATCAGTCACTAAAACTATGTTGAAGCAAATTACTACAACTCTAAAAGACTTATTCCCCGCAGAAGCAGTCCATGCACACTGCGATGGTCCCTGTGGCGTTTATGATCCTTCCTCTGCTCGTATCGCTGCCGAAGCTGTGCTCTCAATGACGAAAAAGCTCATTGATCTCGAACCGAAAGACGACAGCAAAGAAGCACAAATTGCATATCAAAACACCTTCTCCCGTTTTGTGCAAATCAAAGAAGAACAAGCACAAATCACAAAAGAAGAGCTCTTAATTCTCTGGACTGACTACTTCAAAGAAAAGCATTTAGAGCAATATCCAGACCTCCACACCACTTTCTGGAAAGCAGCAAAACTCTGCTCTGCTTGCAAAATGGAAGTTAACCAACAACACGCGCAAGAACTAATGGATACGGTTCAAAAAATCCACAATATGTTCTGGCAATCCAAAGAGCGCGATATTCCATGGTATCAAGCTAGCTAAATCGGTCTTAACTTTCCGTCTTACCAGAAACGATAGGGTGGGCTTTCTTTGCCCCCCTATTTGTGTCGTCGAGAGTTTTAACCCTCGTCCATCAGCAGCGTTAACTCATCTCCAATCTGCTGCCACAACTTTTCTGCTCCAGTGACATGAAGTTTCAGTTCTCCTGTCAACAAGACATTTACTGCATCAATCACCACCGCGTTTTTCGGCGCGGGGAGTTGCAAGAGATTCGGATCAGTTTCTGGACTTAAAATACCATCCACTGCGGGTGCAGCTTCGATTTCATGTTTGGGATCTAGAGGAAACTGCCAAGCGGGATGAGTGAATTTCGGTTCAGTGATGGGCTCTTCTTCCCATGGATCAGGGAGAATTTCAACAGGAATTTTTTGAGCAACAGTATCAATCATGACTTTCCCTTCCTCGTTACGGACTACCCTTCCCCACTCCCAATTCGATCCTATCAATGTTCCCATGCAAAAGACGTAAAGAATCTCGAAGCAGACTTCCCCTGTTTCAGTACAAATAATAAGCCAGCAAACTGGTAACAATGGATGGATTTTCCAGATGAGGCAAAACCCCAGTTCTGGGGATGATATGGAAACCTTGAATTAGATCTGGGTTTAAGTTGGCTAAGCGTTTTCCTTGTTGCGGACGGCTAAAGCGAGATTGTGCGCCCCAGATTAAAATCGTGGGTACTTTTAAATCTGGCATATATTCTGCTAAATCAAAACAGATATCGCCCCTTAAAGAAGCTAGGGCTGCATATTCCGCATTGGGCTTTAACGCCGAAGCTAAATAAGCAGAAACGATTTCTTCATTAAGACGAGACGGATCCGCAAACAAAAACTGTTCTAAAAAATTCCGAACCGCCCATTCATTAGCAGCCCCAACCGCATAAATTAACTGATCTAACCCTGGTACACTCAGCAGTTGTGAGGATGCTTGTTGGCGATAATCTTCACTAAAATCCCGATAACCCGAGGGAGACACTAACAGTAAGCCTCGAAAGAGTTCAGGTTTGGTAATGGCTAAACGAATGGTTAAACCTGCAGTTAAAGAAGATGCAACCACCCAAGCTGGTGCAGTAGTGGTTTGTTCGAGAAGGGTTTGGATAATATTGAGGTAGTCTTCTGGAGAGTAACGAATTTGAGGATGATGGGAATCTCCCCAGCCAATGAGATCCGGTGCGATAACGTGATGGGTCGTGGCGAAACTGGGATAAACTTGTGACCATTCATAAGCTGAAGATCCTCCGCCTAAGCTATGGAGAAAAACTAAAGGATCGCGCTGTGGAGTGGTTTCGGGATAGAAGGCTTGATCGGGGACTGAATATACCATTTGCCCCAGTTTGGTGGAGAGGGTGCGCTGTTGAAAACCAATGGGTTGATACTGTCGCATTTTGCTAAGAATGAGAAGTCATGCTGGGGTGACATCATCAGTTTAGCGCGAGGCAACTTTTTGCCGTAACTCAGCAAGTTTTTCCCGTACTGATTCATGGCTATATTCATCTTCAGGATGAGGCGGATCCCCCGGTTTTTGGAAATAAGGACGTTCTTCGTACATTTGTCCCCATTTCAAGTCTGCTTGTCGCACCATTTCATAGAAGAGTTCTTGGTTTTGCAAGATTTTGTCGATGATTTTTTCTAAGCTAGTGAGAGGAGAGTCTAGGTGCTGACTCACGATAGAATCTGATTTTACCCATCGCTTTAAAACTGCTTGTAGTGCGCCAGAGGAGTCGGGAAGATGGCGATCAATATACAAGTTGATTTCTGTGGTGACTTGCACCAGTTTGGGAACGGGAGATTCGCCTTTTAAGAAGTTTCCGCCTTCCCGCGCGATCGCGCTGGCAAGAGAATAGCGTTGCTCTGATACAATTTCCCGTTGGAGGTTGTTATCTTGTTCTCTTTTTTGCTGGTCTTCGTTATCTTGAGGGGGATTCATAAGCAAATATGGAGACTTATGGTTTAATCATAATCCGACAATTGATCATTTTGTCTGAGTTCTTAAAATTATTCAAATGCGTGTGATTATTCAGCGAGTCAAATCCTCACAAGTGACAGTCAATGGCGAAATTATAGGCGCGATCGGACGAGGATTAAATTTATTGGTGGGAATTGCCCCCTCTGACACCGAAACAGAAGTCAATTGGATGGTACGCAAGTGTCTTGATCTGAGATTATTTCCCAAAGAAAACGGAAATTCAGGTTGGGATTATTCTGTGCAAGACATTCAAGGAGAGATTTTAGTGGTTAGCCAATTCACTCTTTATGGTGACTGTCGCAAAGGTCGTCGTCCCTCTTTTAGTGGATCGGCTTCTCCTGAATCTGCCGAATTTTTCTATGATCTTTTTGTTAGTAAACTCAAGGAAAGCGGTTTGTCTGTCGCCACAGGAAAATTTGGAGCAAATATGCAGGTTAGCATTGAAAATGATGGTCCAGTTACGCTTTTCTTAGAACGGGATAGTTGAGATTAAAAAAGAACAAGATATAGCCTTTCTGAGTCTGTTGAGAAAACTAACCAATGTCGAGACCTTCCATGGGACTTCTCCCAGTGACCAGTTACCAAAGAACGAAGAACCAAGAACCAAGAACAAAAATTTGGAATCTACCTGATCAGAGTGAAAACGCCTATACTACATCAAAGTTTTCGGTTTAACATTGAAATTAAATAAGCCAAAAATAATCCAAAAGACTAAGAACCCTCCTGTTAAAATTAAAACGGGCATTCCTCCTAACTGAAACACCAAAATGGGGGCTGCTGCGGTAAAGAAACCGCCTCCCATAATCGGTTCAAAGAGCAATTGCTTATAGGCAAAACTTTCTAACGCTTCGGTTTCATTAGCTGGATCGACCATTTGCAGCAATAATAAACCAGTTGCTGTTACTCCCATGGATTGTCCAATATCGCCAATTCCGCGTTCAAACCAATGAGTGGGAAGAATGCGCGGGGCAAAGAATAGAAAAGCAAAAATATTCCAAGCAATACCAGCAACGGATAAAATTAAAAATGGGATGAGGTTTGTCCCCAATACACCCAGAGAAATGGACGCGATCGCGCTGAAAATAACGGCATCCAAAGCAACCCCAGCAATATTTTTCTGTAGCGGTCTTAGAATTAACCCATCTAGCCCTAAACGCCTCATAGAAATTTGAACAATTAACCCACCAATCAGCGCCATCGGAAATAAAGGGACATAGTTCATAATTTCAATGTCTATTTTACTCCAAGTGAGGGCTTCTAATTCTTTTAATCCTTCTAAAATGAGCCAGCCTAATGTCAGCGCGATCGCGACAAATCCTAAATTAATCGATAAGGGATCGATTAATAAATTTTTCCCTAAACTTTTATATTCCGTTTGCAACTCATGGGAATCATCGCCAGCTTCCTGAGGAGAAGAATCGAAAGATAAATCAGGTTTATGTCCTGAAGAAATATGACCTTTTCTCCGTCCCCAATTAATCAAAATTGTTCCCGTCACTACACCAGAAATCAAGCCGACTGTTGCTAAGCCTAACGCAATTTCTCCTCCTTCCTGAAAGCCAAAATCATCTAAAACAGCAGCCATTCCTGCAGCCGTTCCATGACCCCCTTCAAACGCCATTTCAATCAGTGCACCTGCAATGGGATTCATGCCAAAAACAGGAGTTAAAACCAGCAGTGTCATTCCTAAGCCAACCACATATTGTCCCCACGCCAAAATTTGAGAAAACGCGACTTGAGGCGCAACTTTCTGCCAAATTTCTTTGGGGCTGGGAATGGTTTCCCCGAGAAAAAGTGTCGCAAACACAAGATTAATAAAAACACTGGGAGCTTGTGACCAAACGGTAGCAATATTTTCTGGAAAAATCCCTTGATGAGCCAAGAAGCTGGAAGCTGGAACTAGATGACCTAATCCTTCTTTTCCTAGTAATAAAGCTAAGCCTCCCGCGAGGATCGATTCTGGTAAATAAAGTAAATCAAACAGCTTAATTGTCTGTTTTAAAAATCGTCCAATCAGGAGGAATAGCCCTAAAACGATAAACGCTGCAAAAACATCTCCTAATCCTAAGTTAGTGGTGTTCAATTGACTATAATCCTTCCTCTTCTGAACTACGATATAAGACAGTCCCTACTTCTAGATGAGTGCAGTAGAGACAGGTTACAGTGTGGGAGCTTTCCTGTCAGCAAGTAGTAGCAATTATTACATTTCAGGGATGCAAAGGTTCAATAATGTATTGAATCTGACCTAAGATAGAGAAAAAACTTCCCTTTTTGCCCGTAAAAGTGATTTATAGTATATTATATAATGCTTTTAATCACCTAAAAATCTAGATTAAGTTACTGGATTAAGACGTTTCTAATTGCCACTGGGCAACATCTCCCACCTGTACCCTTCCACCCGTAATCACTTGACCACAGGCCCCACCGCGCCAGTTATCGTATAAGGCTGCTTTTAATCCCAATTGCACCTCATCCATTCGTTCGCAGGGTTTGGCTTCGTTAAAAATTCGGATGCGACAGTCTCCCAACTGTAAGATCTGTTTGCGACGATTCGCTAAATCAAGCCCTCGCACCAGAATATTTGCTCGTCGCGCTGTGGGATCAATCTTCACTCCCAATTCTGCTATGGCTTGTTCCCAGACCGCAGCATCAAGGATAGTAATCTGTCGCCGTCCCCCTTGATCAGCATTTCCCACTAGTCCTTGGTTTGCAACCATTTCTGCTTGTTCTACAGCATCCATGGGACCCCGTTTAAATCGTTTAATCCAAATCGCTTCCACCCGTCCTTCTGTCATGTTCTGTTTTGTCATATTCAAGAGAATGTTTTTACTTTATTCTCCTGATCATGAAACAGATCGGAAACATTAACTAACCGGTAGATTAACTGTTTTGACGGTTGCTAATCAAAGCGACTAAACTAAAGGCTTTAGCCCTTCTAAATAATGGGATATAGCCTGATGAAACCAGCAATTACTGGAACCTTTCTTGATGAAATTACTCATGATATTCCCTCTCAAAATTGGCGCGATCGCGCTTGGGAAAAAGATTTTGCAGCAATGCAACAGGTGGGAATTGATACCGTCATCTTAATCCGCGCTGGTTATAAAGCACAAGCAACATTCCCCTCCCAGACTTTACAAGACAACATTGGTATTCTTCCCGTTTATACTGACTTAGTTGAATTATTCCTCACTCTCGCCAACCGTTATGGAATGACTTTTTATTTTGGGACGTATGACTCTGGGAATTATTGGCTAAACGGAGATTATCGAACCGAAACCGATATCAACAAAGCATTTTGTGAAGAGTTTATTGAGCGTTACGGACATCATTCTGCTTTTGGTGGGTGGTATATCAGTCATGAAATTAATACTTACAATGAAGGCATGATGCACGTTTACGAAGATCTTTCCCGTCATCTGAAGCAACTGCGAGACGTTCCCATTTTAATCTCACCTTATATCAAAGGCATTAAACAATTTGGTCATCGAGCGATTTCTCTTGATGAACATATCCACGAGTGGGAATCGGTTTTTGCTCGCTTACAGGGAATTGTAGATATTGTCGCCTTTCAAGATGGAAATGTTGCCTATCGAGACTTACCAGAATACTTACAAGCCAACCGCAAACTCGCCAGCAAATATGGATTAACCTCATGGAGTAATGTGGAGAGTTTTGATCGGGATGTGGCGCTAAAGTTTCCGCCTCTAGACTTTCGCAAACTGCGCTATAAAATTGAGCAAGCCGAAGCTGCTGCTGTTGATAAACTGATTACCTTTGAATTTTCTCATTTTATGAGTCCCAACTCCATTTACCCCTCCGCGCACCATCTACACCAGCAATATTGGGAGTGGATTAACAATCGAGAAAGTTGAAGTGACCAGTGACCAGTGACCAGTGATCAGTGAACAGTGACCAGTGACCAATACCTGTCTTAGGTTAGAAAAATTAATGTTTTCCCTGTAACTTTTTCGTTACTTTCCTTAAAATAAAGTAAACAAGTGTAAACTTTTTGAGCTTGTTCGTAATTATTTAAGAAATGTCGCAATTAAGCCAATATATAAAAATGTCCCATCCTTTCTTCCGTCGCTTCCTTCTCCTCTTCATTAGCTGTTGCTTTGGTTTAACCGCATGGCTGAGTCATCCGCTACAAGCCCAAGCCTATGATGATCCCTCTTTACTCCCGCAAGAAGAAACGCCCATTATTGATTTAGCGAATTTTTTGCCCAAATTACAAGAAGAATCATTAATTGAAGATATCGAGGAATTTGAAGCGGAAACAGGTTGGAAACTCCGTATTTTAACTCAATATGACCAAACCCCAGGTCGTGCGGTAAAAAACTATTGGGGGCTAAATGATCAAAGTGTTTTACTCGTTGCTGATGCTCGTGGGGGAAATCTTCTCGCGTTTAATGTGGGAGATGATGTCTATGATGTCCTTCCTCGCACCTTTTGGGTGGAACTGCAAACCCGTTTCGGAAATATGTATTATGTGCGGGAAAATGGCGAAAACAACGCGATCGCGCAATCTTTAGATACAGTCAAAGGCTGCTTAGCAAAAGGCGGTTGTAGCGTCGTTCCAGGCTTACCGCGAGAACAATGGATTCTCACCCTCATTACATCTGTTGTCGGTGGAGTTGTCTTTGGTTTAGCAGCACGCCCCCGCAAAGAAGATCAAGTGATTGCTTGGCAATGGGCGTTAATTTTCTCTCCACTCTGGGGTATTCTCTTTATAGCCTTTGGTATCGGACCAGTTGTCACTCGAACTGCGGACTGGCTCCCTCTGCTACGGAATGTCCTTGGATTTATGTTAGGGGCGTTAGTGGTGTATTTAACCCCTATCATCAATGAATCCGCACGCTCTGAAGGTAAAACATAAAATTAATTAGAGGCGTTCCCCTGAGCGTCTCTTATTTATTAGTCATTAGTCATTGGTCATTAGTCATTAGTCATTGGTCATTGGTCATTGGTCATTGGTCATTGGTCATTAGTCATTGGTCATTAGTCATTGGTCATTAGTCATTGGTCATTGGTCATTGGTCATTAGTCATTGGTCATTGGTCATTAGTCATTGGTCATTGGTCATTAGTTACTGGAACTGATAACTGATCACTGGTCACTGATGACTGGTCACTGATTTCCCTAAAAGCACTCGTCGCGGTTGCTTCAAGAGCCAAGCGGTGACACTGGGTTCAATGCGACACTGTTGATACCCCGATCGCGCATAGAGTTTTTGTGCTCCTTCATTATTATCCAACACATGAAGATAAATTTGCTTAAAGCCCCACTGACGGCTCACTTGTTCACAGCTACGCAACAAACGCTGTGCAATCCCTTGTCGGCGATACTGAGGACTCACCGCTAGATTAGAAATATAAGTGGATTGATACTGTTTCGGAATCCATCCTTCAGGACAGTTTAAACCCAGTTCTACTGTTCCTGTAATTTTACCTGTAGAAGCTGCAGTTGCCACTAAACAAGTATAGTAAGCGCGATCGCTGCTCATGCGACTGCGAATATCTTCATAAATCCCAAACTTCAAAAAAGGATACATCAATATCCCCAAGCCTTGAGGGGAATGAAAGCTCTGGGTCAAAACCTCAGTAACCCCTCCCAAATCATCAAAGCGGGCGGGGCGAATCGTAAAACTATCGGTCGGACAGGGATTGGATACAGAAGACGAGGAGGTTGGAAAAGGAGAAGAGTAAGCGTTCACAGTCATTCTACGAAAGAAATCTGACTTAGTTTAAGATATCGCGGGTTCTACTTTATTATTGTCGTTTGAATGCAATTAAATAACACATTCATCAGCAGGAACATAGATTATTTTTCTGAGATTTTTCTTTCTAAATAAGGAAATCAACTGTCGCACTCTAACAATTTTCAGTTTCAAATGCGCCAAATGGGTCAATGCTAGCACATCTCGCCTTATCTCTCCGTCGTCATTAGTCATTTATTAAGTGGGTAGTTTTGTTTCTTCTTTTTGACTATCCACTATAGCAATCCTAAATCAGTTATACCCCCCCAGCAATCCCCCTTTAATTCCCCCTTAGTAAGGGGGGTGGGGGGGATCGTAATGTTGAGCTAGTTCTTACAAATGAGATCATATTGCTATATCCACTATCCACTGGTAACTGGTAACTGGTCACTGATCACTGGTAACTGATCGGTTATGCCATTGTTGCAGCAACCCAAAATAAACCATCTACCAATAACGTGCTGAGGATCGCGCCACTAAACGCCCACCAAGGTAGCGTATTTTGCCTAATCCCAAAGATTCCCAACCCAGAAAGAAGACTAACAATTGTGATTGCACAAACCGCACTCCAAGGCGTTTGCATCTGAGCAAGGGCATCTTGGAAAATGGGTTTATATAAAGCGGGATCAACACGCATCAATTCTCGCCAGTGAGGCATTAAACCCGTTAAATAGAAGTAAACATCGGTGAGTGCAGTTCCCAGTAATGATCCCAAGTAAAATAAGTTGCCCACTTGTCCCCAGCCTCTAGCCAAAGCAAAAAAGGCAAAGGGTAAACCAATCGCCTCTACTGGTAAATGAATGATCGGTTCCCAGCGAAACCATCCCCAATAAATCGATCCCGCGAGCCAACTCCAAGTAAAGCCAATAATCAAATCGCCCCAGAGTGAGGTTTTGGGGCGACGAAACCAAGCAATCCCTAATCCGAGCCATCCCAGCGTCAGAATTAAACTCATGATAGGAAATTCTCGCACCATGGGCGCTTGGGCAAAAACAGGAATGGAGACTAAAAAGCCAGATGCGCCAAAGACTAGCCAGTGCTTTTGTTTGAGGAGAAACGCTCTCCCGTAAATTTGGAGGCGTTCGCTAACTTCGGCAATTGATGGGGGAAACCAAGAACTTTTAAACAATGTTTTAATCTTCTTAACTAATCTTTACTAATTTTAATATATCACAGAGAATCAGATCCCCCAGGGGGGGATATAGATTATTTTAACATTGCTCACTCGATTCAGTTCTTGGGTTTGATGAGCAAGATCTTGGTTTTTGTTATTTGTTCTTTGGTCATTCCTAAGTTCCCCCTTTCCAAGGGGGCTAGGGGGATTACCCCTTTCCAAGGGGGCTAGGGGGATTACCCCTTTCCAAGGGGGCTAGGGGGATTACCCCTTTCCAAGGGGGCTAGGGGGATTACTCCTTTCCAAGGGGGCTAGGGGGATTATTCACCGATAGCTGTTTTAAGAGACGCTGGGCGGTATCTGAAGGGACTGGTATTACGGAGAGACGATTTCCTTTTTTCACCACCGCTAATTCTTCTGGGGTGAACATTGTTTTTAACTGAGGAAGGGACAATCCTTGATTAAATTTTTCTATGAATTCCACTTTGACCGTTTGCCAACGGGGATGTTCTGGTGTAGCTTTTGGGTCAAAATATTTGCTTTCAGGATCAAACTGGGTCGGATCTGCAAGGTTTGTTGCGATAACACGGGCTAAACCGACTATACTGGGTGGTTTAACGTTAGAGTGATAAAAGAATGCTATGTCTTCATACTCCATTTCACGTAAAAAGTTACGTGCTTGATAGTTTCTAACTCCATCCCAAATTACACTTTTATCACACTCTAAATCATTAATGCTGTAATCACTTGGTTCAGACTTCAAAAGCCAGTAATTCATAAGTTTTTTATCTCTACTCTTTGCTCAATTATGTCTCAGCTTTTCCTTGACCCAAAATTGGACAGTGCTATTCAAAAAGATCCTTTGTTACTTGCCCCTGAAGTATCTCTCTTATCAGCAATTCAGGGTATGAGGAAACAAGGATTGAGTTATACCTTGGTGGGTCAACAAAGAAGGGTAGAAGGGATTTTTACCGAACGGGATCTCGTCCAATTAATTGCAGAAACGACAAGGGATTTCAAGGAAATTTCACTGCAAGAAGTAATGACCTCTCCTGTTACAACTCTCCAGTTAAATGAAAAGACAAATATTTTTCGGGTTTTAGAGATGATCCGTAACCGTGAGATTCGCCATCTCCCTGTTGTGGATCAAGAGGACAACTTATTGGGGTTGATTGCTCACAATAGCCTTTGTCGAGCGTTGCAACCCGAAAACCTCTTAAAACTGAAACGAGTGGATGAGGTGATGTCGGAGAATGTTTGTTGCGCCTTTGGTCAAGCTACCCTCTTGGATATTGCTCGTCAGATGGCGCAGTACAGCGTCAGTTGTATTGTCATTGTGGATCGATTCCATCAGAGTGATCTGGTTCAACCAATAGGGATTTTAACTGAGCGGGATATGGTGCAGTTTCAGGTGTCAGGGCTAGATTTTAGCGCGATCGCTGCGGAAACAGTGATGAGTCAGCCCTTACAGTTACTTTCTCCCGATCAATCTCTCTGGGAAGCCAAAGTCAAAATGGATCAACTGCGCGTGCGACGGTTAGTGGTGGTTGGAGAAAGCGGGGAGTTAAAGGGAATTGTCACCCAAACCAGTTTATTACAAGCCCTTGATCCCAAAGAAATTACAGAGACGATTTCGGCATTGCAAACCACCCTCACGGAAAAAACAACAGCACTAGAAGAGGCGAAACAGAAACTGGAAAGACGAGATTATTTTTATGGGAATGTGGTGCGAAACTGGTTTGAAGGGCTGATTGCACTGCTAGATCAAGAGGGTCGTTTTTTGTTGGTAGAAGGGGCGGGTTTAAATACAAATAAACTGTCTCAGCAAGACATAGAAGGGAAATTCTTATCAGAAATTTTTTCGGATGACCCTAACAAAAGTCTTCTTGCTTGTCACCGAAAAGCCTTACAAGGAGAAAATTGCACGGTTGAGTTTGAATGGTTTGGTCGGGTTTATTTAACTAATTTCGAGCCGTTTTACGATCCTCGGACTCAAAATTTAGCGGGAGTTACCCTAGTTGCCAATGATATTACAGCGCGTCGCCTAGCAGAAAAAGCTCGTACCGAAAGTGAATCCTTACTCCATTCTTTCTATCACCAAAATCAGATGAGGATGGGAGTGGTAGAAATTTTACCCAACGATATTCGTCATCTTTCTGATAATGCTGCCACAGCAAACTTTTTTGGGCGGTCTCCAGAAACAATGCAAGGAAAAACGGCTCGGGAATTGGGCATTCCTGAAGCAGCAATTCAAAGCTGGTTAGGGGCTTATCAGCAATGTTTGCAGGAAGAAAAACCCGTTACATTTGATTATTATCATCAGTCTCAACAGCTATGGCTGACAGTAACCGTTTCTCCCCTCACCTCACAAGTCGGGAATTTTCCACGGTGTTCTTACCTTGTTAAAGATATTACTCCTCGTAAACAAGCTGAGTTCGCTCTGCAAGAAAAAACAGCAACCCTTAAACATTTTAGTGAGAGTCTGAAAGCACTTCATCAACTCAGTACCCAAGATTATGATGATTTTACGACGTTAGCGAGAGAGTATCTAGAAGTGGGTTGCCAAATTTTTGGGCTATCGACGGGGATTATCAGCGAAGTGACAGGCTCATCTTATCAAGTGTTAGCGATCCATTCCGATTTAGACGGATTGGAAGTAGGGTTAAAGTTTGAGTTAAAAAATACTTATTGTGCAGAAGTGATCCGCACTCAGAAAACTGTTACTTATCAAAATGTCGGGGCTGATCCTAAACTATCCCAGCATCCTGTTTATCAGAATTTACACCTTGAAAGTTACATTGGCACTCCGATTTTTGTCGAAAATGAAATTTATGGAACGCTGAATTTTTCCGCTACAATCATTCGGGAACAGGGCTTTCAAAATCATGAGATTGAAATTATGGAGTTGATGGCTCATGACTTAGGAAAATTAATTACCGCCAGTCGTGCAGAAGAGAAACGTCAACAAGCAGAAGCAGCCTTAAAAGAACAATTGCAACGGTCGCAACTCCTCAAAAGTATTATTAATGAAATCCGTTCTAAGCTAGATTTTAATGAACTGTGTCAAACAACGGCTCGGAAATTGGGGCAAACGTTACAGGTCGATCGCTGCTTGATTCATACTTATCTTCCCGATACAACCCCTCCGCAAGTGCCATTTGTTGCTGAGTATCTTTCGGAAAGTTGTTTTTCGATTCAACATTTGATCATACCAGTAGAAGGGAATCCTCATATAAAAGCTCTTTTAAGGCGCGATCGCGCGATTTCTTCTCCTGATGTTTATTCCGATCCCCTACTAGCCCAGCCGATCTGCCGAGAAGTTAACTTAAAATCCATGCTAGCCATCCGCACCTCTTATCAAGGCTTAGCCAACGGCATTATTGGTTTACATCAATGTGATTACTATCGAGAATGGACAGAAGAAGAAGTTAAATTATTGGAAGATGTTGCGGAACAAGTGGGAGTCGCGATCGCGCAAGCCAAACTTTTAGAAGCGAAAAACCGCCAGAATGAAGCCCTCGAAGCAGCAACCGCCCGTGCTGAAGCAGCCAACCAAGCCAAAAGTGACTTTCTCGCCACTATGAGTCACGAAATCCGCACGCCGATGAATGCCATTATTGGGATGAGCGATCTCCTGTTAGACACGCCCCTGAGTGAAGAACAACTCGACTTTGCCCAAACCATTCGCAGTAGTGGCAAGACACTACTCACCATTATTAACGATATTCTCGATTTTTCCAAAATAGAGTCGGGAAAGTTAGAACTGGAACAACAAGACTTCACTTTATACACTTGTGTGGAAAATGCAATAGACCTAGTGAGCCAGCAAGCAGCACAAAAAGATTTAGAACTGGCTTATTGGCTTGATCCTAATCTTCCCCAGTTAATGACAGGGGATGAAACGCGGTTACAGCAGATTTTGACCAATCTTTTGAGTAATGCGGTTAAATTTACCGAGCAAGGAGAGATTCTGCTGCTGGTGACTCAACAAACCCTTGAACATATTCAGTTTTGTGTCTCTGATACGGGAGTGGGGATTCCTCCAGAAAAAATGGATCAACTATTTCAATCGTTTAGCCAACTCGATTCCTCGCGATCGCGCCGTGCAGAAGGAACAGGCTTAGGGCTTGCCATCAGTAAACGTCTCTGTAACCTGATGGGGGGTCAAATGTGGGCAATGAGCCAAGGAAAAGTTGCGGGTAATCCCCTCCCCGCTTGGGAAGCACACCAAAAGTTAATGTCTAATCTAAAACCAAGCTCTGGCTCTAGCTTCTATTTTACCCTTCCCATGCCTGAAGCAACCTCTTCTGCAATCTCTCAAGTTTTACAAGGAAAGCGCGTTCTCATTGTCGAAGAATCGCACCTCAATTGTAGTGTCCTTTCCGTGGGGATGAGTAGTTGGGGGATGGAATCGAATGCAGTCACTTCCACTGCTGCTGCTTTTACCTTAACTGAACAAGGAGAAGCCTTCGATTGTGCCATTATTAGCCTCAACCGCGAACCCACTGCACAATTAGACCTGATCGAAACTTTAATCACATCTGAGGAATATCAAACACTGCCGTTAATTGTTTTAATTCCTCTGGGAATGAAGAATCTCTCTCTTCCTAGCACACCAAACATCACTGTCTTGAAACAACCGCCAAAACAATCTCGGTTGTATGAAACCCTCATCCGTTATTTTACATCTCCCTCTGAGGCAACAGTTTCTTCAGAACACTCTTCTCCTGTTGCAGCAACATCCTTCTCTAATCTGAAAATTTTGTTAGCCGAAGATAATCCAGTCAACCAAAAAGTTATCCTCAAAACCTTAAAACGTTTAGGTTATACCGCCGATGTGGTTGAAAATGGTCGCGCTGCTATTACTGCTTTAGAAACTCAACCCTATGATCTAATTTTGATGGACTTGCGGATGCCCGAAATGGACGGGATTACAGCCACTCAAGAAATTCGCGATCGTTGGACAGGGAAACAACGCCCTCGTATTATTGCCTTGACTGCCGATGTGACCCCAGAAGTGCAAAAACAATGTGTTGAAGTGGGGATGGATGCCTATTTGAGTAAGCCCGTGATGATAGAGTCACTAACTGCGGTATTACAAGAAAGTGATCCCCAACTTACTCCTATTACAGCGTCACCCAAGGAAAGTGTTATTGATACAAATACCTTAGAACAATTGACTTCTTTGATCGGAGAAGATGATCCTGCATCATTGCTAGAAATTCTTGAAAGTTACTGTGATGATCTACCGAAATTAGTTGTACAAACCCTTAATGCTGCCCAAACAGGAGACTTAAAAACCTTGAAACGAGCCATTCATACCTTAAAAGGAACAGGCGCAACCATGGGAGCATTTAAGCTGCGCGATCGTTGCATTACCATTGAAAAACTACTCGCTAAAGATAATCCCATCCCCTTGGAGATGATCCAAGCCCTAGAAGAAGACAGTCAGAAAGTCATTCAAGAAATTAACGAAAAGTGCGAACAACTCAGAAGTCAACTGCATCATTGACCCTTGATGGCAGGATTCAAGCCTCGCCCTTAGACGGTAGTGTTTGCAAGGCAAACCCTACGAAGGGTAACATCTACTTTGTTGTTTGATAACGAATGACCAATGACTAATGACTAATGACAAAAAAAATACTTGGTAGAAAAACCCATCTACCACTATAATCCTCACTGTAGGCTCTACTTAATCCCGAGGAAGACTGGTGATTGCGATTTACCCCGGTAGTTTTGATCCGATTACCTTTGGGCATCTCGATATTATCGAACGAGGCACACAACTGTTTGATCGCGTGATCGTAGCAGTCTTGTGTAATCCAAGTAAAGAACCTTTGTTTTCTGTACAACAGCGAATCCAGCAAATCCAAGATTGTACTCAACATCTATCTGGTGTGGAAATCGATCAGTTTACTGGCTTAGCGGTAGAATATGCCAAACAACGCCGTGCAAAAGTCCTTTTACGAGGGTTACGGGTCTTATCTGACTTTGAAAAAGAGTTACAGATGGCTCACACCAATCAAACCCTCTCGGACAATCTTGAAACTGTCTTTTTGGCAACGTCCAATGAGTATAGTTTCTTGAGTAGCAGCGTTGTTAAAGAAATTGCTCGTTTCGGTGGCTCGGTTGAGCATCTCATTCCCAAAAGTGTTGCCCAAGATGTGTATCAATGTTACGCAATAACTCCTACAGCGAATCCGAACCCAAACAATCAGACAATCAACCTTCCAAAGAACAATTAATTATCCAAAAAAAGTTGGAAAAGGTGGAAGAGTTTGTCAGCACTAGTCATAATGTTCCCTTAACTCCTTATAAATTTATCAATGAGGAGGAATTTTTCAGCACGATGGATGAAGTGTGGGACAATCTCGATGCTGCTTTTGATGAGGCTTATTCCATCTTGGAAGAAAAGCAGAGAATTCTACAACAGGCTCATGCAGAACGTCATTCTCTCTTACAAGAAGCCCATCAAGAAGCAGAACGCATCAAGAATCAAACCCGTATCGTCCAGCAGGCACGTCAAGAAGCAGCACAAATCCAAACTCAAACCCAACAGGAATGTGAAGCGGATCGTCGCGAAACTTGGGAGGAAATCCAAAAACTCCGTCAAAAAACGGAATCAGAATGTGAACAGTTACGCCGTGATGCAGAGCAATATGCAGCCTCAGTGCTGATGGATCTTGAACATGACTTAAAGGAGATGCTGAAGGTCACTCGCAATGGTCGTTCTACACTCAATCCCAATGAAGGGAAGGAAACTCCTCAAAAGCCTAAACCTAAACGGAAAGCAAGTTAGTCATTGGTCATTAGTCATTAGTCATTAGTCATTGGTCATTGGTCATTAGTCATTAGTCATTGGTCATTAGTCATTAGTCATTAGTCATTGGTCATTAGTCATTAGTCATTAGTCATTGGTCACTGCTCACTGATAACTGGTCACTGCTCACTGATAACTGATAACTGATAACTGGTCACTGCTCACTGATAACTGCTCACTGATAACTGGTCACTGCTCACTGGTCAGAGTAGAGTTCTACCTCGAAAACTTCTGCAAAGTTGCGGATTAGGGTTTGCTGTACTTCAGAGAGGGTAATGTCTGGACAAAACTGTTGGAGGCTTCCGACAGCGCGATCGCGGATTCCACAGGGGATAATTTGTGAAAACCCACTGAGATCAGGACAGACATTGAGAGAAAAACCGTGCATGGTGAACCAGCGTTTCGCTTTAATGCCGATCGCGCCAACTTTCACTCCCTTAACCCAAACGCCTGTTAACCCCGCTTCTCGTTCTGCACTCAAGCCATACTCGCCCAGAGTGCGAATCAAAACCGTTTCCAGTTGTCGCAAATACCAGTGCAAATCACAGCGATAGTAACGCAAATTTAAAATCGGATAACCGACCAACTGCCCTAAACAGTGATAAGTGACTTCTCCGCCCCGTTCCGTGCGATATAAGGGGATTGAACTGGCTTGTGGGTCAAATTTGAGGTTTTCTTCTGTTGCCCCTGTGCCAAGGGTATAAACAGGCGGGTGTTGGAGTATAATCAAGATATCATCTCGTTCTGGGTTATTAAGACGGTCTTCCAGCAGCGATCGCTGCTCTTCCCAAGCAACCGCATAGGGAACAATTCCTTGCCTCTTTAAATAACAACGTCGTTTCAATTCACTACCCAACTGCTTCATTTTTCTCAATAATAACAAGAAATGTTAACAACCATTAAAAAGCACATCAGAGGGGATCGTTAAGTAGAATACAAAGTGTTAGGGTAGAAACAGAACAGAAAAGCCAAGCGGAGGAAACATCCTTACCCATCAACAAATCCCTTCCGTTGAAAGAGACGAAGCTGAATTGAAAGAGCTTAAGAAGAAGGAAAAATGTTGATGCTTTTTAGTATTTATCCACCATTCAAATCCCAAAGGCTGTTATTAGTCAATCAAAAACAGTCAAGGGGAAACTCACTCAAATGCACTAAGTTTTTGTTAATTAAAGATTAAGTCTATAGCACTTCCCAATCTCATGAGGTACATTATAAATTTTGGTTCTTTGTTCTTTGTTCTTCGTTCTTTGTTGGTTGTTAATCAATGAACCACGAACCATGAACCATGAACATCCACCGACTCGCTTTGTACCTCAGCCAACTAGGAAACGCTATAATTGCTGACTTAGTGTCATTAAAGATAAAATAATCTTCTTAGCCAAAGATAATTTTGGAAAGAAGATTAATCAATTAAAAACTGTTAGAAGATGGAGTAGCTAAGATGAAGCTTTTGATTCAGGGCAACAATATTGAAGTGACTGAAGCCATCCGCAATTATGTTCAAGAAAAACTCGAAAATGCGGTCAAACACTTCCAACAAATCACCTCAAAAGTGGATGTGCATTTGTCAGTCGCCCCTAATTCTCGCGTCAGTGATCGCACGAAAGCAGAAGTCACCGTTCACGCTAATGGGAAAGTGATTCGAGCGCAAGAACAAAGCGGAGATTTATACGCCAGCATTGATTTAGTTGCCGATAAAATTGCCCGTCAGCTTCGTAAATATAAAGAAAAACATCTACACAAAAAAACGCATGACAGCCCAAAAACAGCAGAAACCGTTGCGCCTCAGCCTGTAGATGAAGACTTAGTCAACGATCGCGCTCCAGAATTACCCGATGATGTGGTTCGTGTCAAATACTTCGCCATGCCTGCAATGACCGTCATGGAAGCTAAAGATCAGCTTCAGCTTGTGGATCATGACTTTTATGTCTTCCGCAATGAAGAAACCAACGAAATCAATGTCATTTATCAGCGTAATCATGGTGGATATGGCGTGATCCAACCTCGCAACGGCAATGGTCATACCCACGGAATGCTTTATGACAAAGTTCATGGTGGAGATACCAATGGACAGAAAGTTGCGCCTATGGATGCCGACAATGAATTAAGTGAGTGTCCGCCTGCGGAAGTCTAGTTATCTCTGAGACGGCTGAGTAGCAAGGGAATAGCGCTTCGCGCTGGGACAAGGTTAAAGGCTAAAGGGACAAGGTTAATTCTCTGTTTTCATTGCTCTCTATTCCATGAAAACACCTTGACCCTTTTCCCTCAATTGACCCTTAGACCCTTTTCCTGATCAATGAGGTGGATTTTCATCTGTCAAATACCTGAATGAGTAGTGCTATAAATGATTAACAGTCAGTTGTTTGATAATCTAGAATGGCTGTAACTTACAAATAATCATCAATGCTGGATTTAAGTCAGAAAAAAGCACTGGTCACAGGAATTGCCAATAATCGCTCGATCGCGTGGGGAATTGCCCAACAACTCCATCAAGCGGGTGCTGAAATGGGCATCACCTATCTTCCCGATGATAGCGGAAAGTATGAGAGAAAAGTTCGAGAATTAGTCTCTCCTCTTAACCCCAGTTTGTTCCTGCCTTGTAATGTCCAAAATGACGCACAGATTGACGAAACCTTGCAAGCGGTTGCGGAAAAATGGGGGAAACTAGATATTCTCATTCACTGTCTGGCGTTTGCAGGAAAAGAAGAACTCTCTGGGGAGTTTAGCAAAACCTCACGGGATGGGTTTAAGCAGGCTCTAGAAATTAGTACCTATTCTCTCACGCGGTTAGCGCAAGCAGCGAAACCGTTGATGACAGAAGGCGGAAGTATTGTCACCCTCACCTATCTCGGTGGGGAAAGAGTTGTTCCCAATTACAACGTCATGGGTGTGGCAAAATCAGGCTTAGAAATGAGTATGCGCTACCTAGCTGCGGAATTAGGAGAACAAAATATTCGCGTCAATGCCATTTCCGCCGGTCCCATTCGCACCCTCGCTTCCTCTGCGGTGGGCGGTATTTTAGACATGATTCGTCATGTAGAAGAAGTTGCACCTCTGAAGCGAACCGTCACCCAAACTGAAGTCGGAAACGCAGCAACTTTCTTATGTAGCGATCTCGCCAGTGGCATTACTGGACAAGTCTTATACGTTGATTCTGGCTATAACATCATGGGAATGTAGTGATCAGTGATCAGTGACCAGTGACCAAAGAAAAACAAATAACCAAGAACAAAAATGCAACTTTCTGAGCGTGCTGTTTCTAACGCCTCCTTCACACCGCGTACGGCATCTGTTTCTCGTCAGACTGGGGAAACGGAGGTTAAAGTCACCTTAAACTTAGATGGGGAAGGAAAATGTGATTCCCAGACGGGGATTCCGTTTCTTGACCACATGATTCATCAACTCGCCTCTCATGGATTATTTGACCTAGAAGTGAAAGCGGTTGGAGACATCGAGATCGACGATCATCATACCAACGAAGATGTCGGGATTACTCTCGGTCAAGCCTTTGCCCAAGCCTTATCGGATCGCAAAGGGATTCACCGTTTCGGTCATTTTATCGCCCCCCTGGATGAAGCCTTAATTCAAGTTGCCCTCGATTTTTCAGGACGACCTCATCTTAGCTATGGTTTAGAGATTCCCACCCAACGAGTCGGGACCTATGACACCCAACTGGTGAGAGAATTTTTTGTCGCTGTGGTCAATCATAGCCAGATGACCCTCCATATTCGTCAACTCGATGGGATTAACTCTCACCACATCATCGAAGCCACATTTAAGGCGTTTGCCAGGGCGTGTCGGGGGGCCGTGGAACTGGATCCCCGTCGCTGTGGTCAAGTTCCTAGTTCTAAAGGCGTGCTTTAATCCCTTCGCCTCGATCGCGCTCTCCTGCTAAAATAATCCTTGTCCCGAATCTGTGCCATCATTCATGACCGCCATCGACGCAGCCCCCTTTTCCCCTGACGAAATTGCGAGTGAAAGTATTAAACCAGAAGAGTACGAAGAAATTGTCAAACGACTGACCAGACATCCCAACAAAGCCGAACTGGGGATGTTTGGGGTGATGTGGTCGGAACACTGTTGCTATAAAAATTCTCGTCCCCTCCTGAAACAATTTCCCACCCGCAGCGATCGCGTTCTCGTCGGTCCTGGGGAAAATTCGGGTGTGATTGACTTAGGCGATGGCTTACATCTCGCGTTCAAAATTGAATCCCATAATCACCCGTCTGCGGTTGAACCCTTCCAAGGGGCAGCCACTGGCGTTGGGGGAATTCTCCGAGATATTTTTACCATGGGAGCGCGTCCGATTGCCATTCTGAACTCACTGCGCTTTGGCCAGTTAGACAATCCTCGCACCCGACGCATCTTTAGCGGTGTTGTAGAAGGGATTAGTCATTACGGAAACTCGGTTGGCGTGCCCACTGTTGGCGGAGAAGTTTATTTTGATTCCGCTTATGCGGGGAATCCCCTTGTCAATGCCATGGCACTAGGCTTGATGGAAACCCCAGATATTGTGAAAGCGGGAGCATCTGGCATCGGTAACCCCGTTCTCTATGTCGGTTCGACCACGGGACGGGATGGTATGGGGGGCGCGAGTTTTGCCAGTGCGGAACTCAGTGAAAATTCCGCCGATGACCGCCCTGCGGTGCAAGTGGGCGATCCCTTCCTCGAAAAATCTTTAATAGAAGCCTGTTTAGAAGCATTTAAGACTGGGGCTGTGGTAGCAGCACAAGATATGGGGGCAGCCGGATTAACCTGTTCTACCTCAGAAATGGCGGAAAAAGGCGGAGTGGGCATTGAACTCAACTTAGACCTCATTCCCCATCGGGAAACAGGCATGAGCGCTTATGAATACCTCCTTTCTGAGTCTCAAGAACGAATGTTATTTGTTGCCGAAAAAGGACGGGAACAAGAACTGATTGATATTTTCCAGAAGTGGGAACTACACGCTGTTGTTGCAGGAGAAGTGATTCCTGATCCCATGGTGCGCATTCTCCATGAAGGAAAAGTTGCTGCTGAAATTCCTGCTGCTGCTTTAGCGGAAAATACCCCCCTCTACGAACGGGAAATTCTTGCTGAACCGCCAGACTATGCTCAAACCGCATGGCAATGGACTAGCGCGTCTCTTCCTTCCTGCAACGAAGAAGGGATGAACGGTCAAACTTGGTCAGAGATTTTGTTACAACTTCTTGCCAGCCCCTCGATCGCGTCCAAGGCTTGGGTCTATCGTCAATATGACCATCAAGTGCAAAATAATACGGTCTTGCTACCTGGTGGTGCTGATGCTGCGGTAATTCGGGTTCGTCCACAAACGGAATCTGTTGAAACTTACAAAGGAGTTGCAGCAACCACTGACTGTAATGGACGTTATGTTTATCTCCACCCCTACGAAGGTGCAAAACTCGCTGTTGCAGAAGCAGCCCGTAATTTAAGTTGTGTGGGCGCAGAACCGATCGCGATTACTGATAATTTGAACTTTGGCAGTCCCGAGAAACCCATTGGCTATTGGCAACTGGCGAAAGCCTGCGAAGGCCTTGCTGAGGCGTGCATTCAGTTAGGAACACCTGTCACTGGGGGGAATGTGTCTCTGTATAATGAAACGTTCGACAACCAAGGCAATCCACAGCCGATTTATCCCACCCCCGTGATCGGAATGGTGGGCTTTGTGGAAGATGTCCGCAAGGTTTGTGGACAAGGGTGGCAGCAGGTTGGCGATTTGGTCTATCTGTTAGGCAGCGCAACCGTCACTTTAGGAGGGTCGGAATATCTGGCCATGATTCATGAAACTGTTGCAGGAAAACCCCCTCATCTGGATTTTGCCCTAGAGAAACAAGTTCAGTCTGTTTGTCGGAAAGGGATTAAACAAGGATGGATCAACTCTGCCCATGATTGTGCGGAAGGAGGGCTTGCGGTTGCCTTGGCAGAATCTTGTTTAGCTGGCAATCTTGGGGTTAGCGTTACCCTTTCTCCTGATGAGAATCAACGCTGGGATGAGTGTTTATTTGGAGAAGGGGCAAGTCGGATCTTAGTTTCTGTCTCTTCTGAGAAGCAAGAAGCCTGGGAAACATTTTTACAGGAACAGTTGGGAGAGGCTTGGCAACGATTAGGCGTGGTTCAGGAAGAGGAATTGAAGATTAATTCTAGCGTTGGGGTCAGTTTAGAGGCGATGAGAGACCGATTTGAGAGCGCGATCGCGCTTCAGTTAGCGGAATAGTTGTTGCAGTTTATTCTCGTTGATCTAGCAAGTTGACATATTTTAAGATCAAACGCTGAGACGCTGATTAAGTTTCAGGAGGAGTTATCATGGCAAACACCATGAAAGCTGCAATCGCAGAAGAGTTTGGCAAACCGCTACAACTCAAGGAAGTAGAAATTCCGCAACCTCAAGCGGAACAAGTTCTAGTCAAACTTGCAGTCAGTGGAGTTTGCCATACAGATGTCCATGCTGCTGATGGTGACTGGCCAGTGAAGCCGAATATTCCGTTTATTCCGGGTCATGAAGGCGTAGGTCATGTTGCTGAAGTGGGCTCCCATGTCACTCATTTAGAAAAAGGAGATCATGTAGGGATTCCTTGGCTACATACAGCTTGTTCTCGGTGTGAATATTGTGTCACTGGACAAGAAAATTTCTGCCCAACTCAAGAAAATACCGGCTATAGTGTGAATGGAACATTTGCCGAGTATGTTCTAGCGGATGCGAATCATGCCACGAAAATTCCTCAGCCTCTAGAGTCAACGGACGCTGCGCCAATTTTATGTGCAGGAGTAACCACCTATCGGGGTCTGAAAGAAACCCATACCAAACCGGGAGATTGGGTTGTGATTTCTGGTATTGGTGGACTGGGACATTTAGCCGTGCAATATGCCAAAGCCATGGGGCTTCGTGTGATTGCCTTATCCCGGACTCCCAAAAAACTAGAACTGGCTCAAGAATTGGGAGCAGACAAAACAATTAATGTGAGCGAAACAGATCCGGGTCAAGCGGTTCAAGATCAGATTGGGGGAGCTCATGGCGCACTGGTAACTGCCGTTTCCACACAAGCCTTTCATCAAGCAGTGAGTACCTTACAACGCAGTGGTACTTGTTCCATGGTTGGTTTACCCCCAGGAGAGTTTCCGCTTTCCATCTTTGAGGTCATTTTGAAAGGCATTGATATTCAAGGGTCTCTGGTTGGCACTCGTGCTGATTTACGGGAAGCCCTTCAATTTGCAGCCGAAGGTCATGTGAAGCCTGCAATTGAAACTCAACCCTTAGAAGCAGTTAACGCGACTATGGAACGTCTGAAAAAAGGAGAAGTTAATGGGCGTGTTGTCTTAACCATGTCATAAATGGTCTGAGTTGAAATTAAGAAGCGCGATCGCGGAGTAGTTTTGATAAGGGGTTGTCTGGTGAATTTAATTACGTTTTGCACCAATTCTTAAAATTAAGGATCAAAGCAACACCCGCTTCCTGAAATAATAGTGAATGCGACAAAAGTTAAGAATCACTATTGAACTTATAATGAAGTTTCGATCTTTTTTACTCACTTTAATTACGTTTTCTATTATTTTCCTTGCTATCTTCGGCGTGAGTCTGAATTGGTTGCTACAGGAAAGCCCATTGCTTTATAAAGATGGCGGTGTGGTCAAAACGCCCACTGCTGCTAAGTTTATTCCTAAGCAAGCCCCTGTGGTTGCTTCTTTGGTGGTGGATGTAGAACGATTAGAAGCCTACCGTCAACTGCGTGCGCCTCTTCGGATTCGATCGCGCTCTCGTCAAGAATTAGACCGCCTTAAATCGCAATTCCTCGCCAGTCGCCAGTTAGATTATGACCAAGATATTAAAGCGTGGTTAGGAGAAGAAGTCACTCTTGCGGTGACGGCTCTTGATTTTGATCGCGATCGCGCCAATGGGGTGCAACCTGGCTATCTTCTGGTCACCACTACCGATGATGAAGAACTCGCCCGCGAATTTCTCCAAGCCTACTATTCCCGACAAGCGGTTTCTCCCAACACCGATCTGGTCTTTGAACGCTATAAAGGCGTAAACATCACCTATCGTCGCCCTTTACAAAAAAATCCAGACCCGAATGCAGGGGCGTTAGCCAGTGCGGTAGTGGGGAATCATGTGCTGTTTGCGAACCATCCGAAAGTGTTGCGGGAAGCGATTAATAATGTCCAAGTCCCGACTTTAAGTTTAGAACAAGCCATTCCCTATCAAAAAGCACAGAAAACCATCACGAATCCTCGCATTGGTCAACTGTACTTAAATTTACCCGCCGTTGCTGCATGGATCGCCGAACAACCCGCCCTTCCCTTACAAGATAATCAACCCACTCTCACGGCTGGGTTTTCCCTTACCCCTGATGGACTAACCGCCCAAACCGCATTATTAGGCGTGGGTGGGGAAGAAAATCGTAATCCAGCTTTATCTCAACCCGTTAACGCCTTAAACTATCTCCCAGAGAATAGCGTGTTAACGGCTGCAGGGGTGGACTTAAATCAACTCTGGAATAGCCTCAATGACTTAGCTGTAGATGAGTCCACAGCAACTTTGATTCAACAATTAGCGTCTGGCTTACAACAACGATTTGGAATTTCAATCCCCGATCAGATTTTCCCTTGGGTAAAAGGAGAATATGCGGTGGCGTTGTTACCCCAAGATGACCAGAAACCAGGAGATTGGGTGTTTGTTGGTGAAGAAGTGGAAGACACTGAAGTCAAGAACACCATTAAGCAACTGGATGAACAAGCCAAAGAAGGCGGTTATAGTGTGGGGAATTTAAATCTCGCCAACCAGAAAGTCACCGCTTGGACAGTGATTCAGCCAGTTTCCCAAGTCGATTTTAATCCGAAAGAAAAACCCGTTCAGTTGAATGCAGAAGTGAAAGGAGTCCACAGCGAAATTGATCACTATCAAGTGCTGGGAACCTCTCTAGAAGCCATTGCACAGGCGATTCAGAAGGGAGAAACCTCGCTAGTGAATAGTGAAGCCTTTCAACGCGCGATCGCGCCCTTACCCACCGCAAATGACGGTTATTTCTATCTCGATTGGGAGAAAAGTCAACCTCTGCTAGAACAACAGTTTCCCCTGATCCGTGTGGTTGAACTGGCGGGAAAACCCTTATTTGACCATCTGCAAGTGTTATCTCTGGCGAGTGAAGGAACAGAAGATGGGGTGAGAAAAGCGACCTTGTTCTTACAACTGACCTCTCGGCGGTAACGGTGAGAGGGGACAATGCTCTTTATAATGGTTAAGAGAATGAAACATTTTTAAATCTGTCTCCGCGCGATCGCTTCAAAAAGCATCGCAAAATCAATTAAAAACGCGCAGAACGTAAACAACAAGGAAACCTTGATCTATGGCAAAGATCGAAACCAGAACCGAGCCGATGGTGTTAAACATGGGACCACACCATCCCTCCATGCACGGCGTACTGCGCCTCATTGTCACCCTTGATGGGGAAGATGTGGTGGACTGTGAACCAGTCCTTGGCTATCTCCATCGCGGAATGGAAAAAATTGCGGAAAATCGCACCAACGTCATGTATGTTCCTTATGTGAGTCGTTGGGACTACGCAGCAGGAATGTTCAACGAAGCGATTACGGTTAATGCACCTGAAAAACTCGCGGATATTGAAGTTCCCAAACGCGCTCAATACATCCGTGTGATTATGCTGGAACTGAACCGCATTGCAAACCATTTGCTGTGGTTAGGGCCCTTTCTGGCGGATGTGGGCGCACAAACCCCATTTTTCTATATTTTCCGCGAACGGGAACTGATTTATGACCTCTGGGAAGCTGCGAGTGGTTCACGCTTAATCAACAACAACTATTTCCGAGTCGGTGGGGTTGCAGTTGATTTACCCTACGGTTGGCTTGATAAATGTATCGATTTCTGTGATTACTTCGCAGAAAAAATTGATGAGTATGAAAAGCTAATCACCAATAACCCGATTTTCCGCCGTCGGATCGAAGGGATTGGTGTCATTACCCGCGAAGAAGCCATTAACTGGGGCTTATCGGGTCCCATGTTACGGGGGTCTGGGGTGAAATGGGACTTACGGAAAGTTGACCATTATGAATGTTACGACGATTTTGATTGGGATATTCATTGGGAAACCGCAGGTGACTGTCTCGCCCGTTACTTAGTGCGGGTGCGGGAAATGCGAGAATCCCTAAAAATCATTCGTCAAGCCTGTGCTAACATCCCAGGGGGTCCCTACGAAAACCTAGAAGCCCGTCGCATGGCGGAAGGGAAAAAATCCCAGTGGAACGACTTTGATTATCAATATATCGCTAAGAAAATGGCTCCCACGTTCAAAATTCCTGAAGGAGAACACTATGTTCGCCTCGAAAGTGGAAAAGGAGAACTGGGGATCTTTTTAGTGGGTAATGATAATGTCTTCCCTTGGCGTTGGAAAATTCGCGCCCCTGACTTCAACAACTTACAAATTCTCCCTCACCTCTTAAAAGGAATGAAAGTTGCTGATATTATGGCAATTTTAGGGAGTATCGACATCATCATGGGATCCGTTGATCGTTGATCGGTTAATGTTAATAGTTCCCCTTCTTCCAACTTGCTGAAGGGGAAATTTATATCATAAACTTATAAATCTTCAGGTTTTAATCCTGTTGATTTCGCAATCCTTGATAGCATTTTCGGTCCAATTTCTTCTCCATCATGGAAAGCAAAGACAAAATTATTCCAACCTAGACGTTCTAGAATTTTGTGCGATCCTCTCTGTCTTTTAATTGTCCATCCAATGCGAAGAAGTGATGCTAAAACATCTTTAGCTTTCGTGCTTTTCCAACGACTCATGGCGCAACAAAAGAAAGATTTAATAATGGTGAGGCTTCTTCCTCATGTTCTAATCGATCTGCAATAACACGCAGAGCGAGAGCTTGCACTTTATGAACTACTTCTTCTCTTGTTTCTCCGTAAACCAATACACCTGGTAGTTCGACAATTTCTCCAATAATTCTTCCGTCTTCTTCTTCTTCAATTTCAATCGTGTAATTCATAGATTCGCGTTTCTCCATTTTCAAAATTAATTATTAATTATTCCCTGATGCAACCGATTAGTCTCAATTTAATTGCAATTGGCATTTTTGCCATGACGATGTTTGCGCTACTTTCTCCCATTTTAAACATTCCCATTATTCTACCTGCAGGAACTACCTTTGCTGTCATGGGATTACTCACGTTTGATACGTTAGCGTGGGAAAATCGGGGCGTAACTTTATTTGTTGATTTATTTTCTACTGCGGAACAACGAGAAAGAGTGTTATATCATGAAGCGGGTCACTTTCTCACCGCTTACTTTTTAGGGATTCCTATTCAAGGGTATAGCTTAACGGCTTGGGAAGCCTTCCGCCGTCAACAACCCGGACAAGGGGGCGTACAGTTTGATACAACTGCATTAGAACAAGTGGGAACACAGCCTAATCAAGTGAACTTAATGCTCGATCGCGCTTGTACGGTCTGGTGTGCAGGAATCGCAGCAGAAATCTTACAATATGGTAAGGCGGAAGGAGGAGGGGACGATCGCGCTCAGTTACAATCAGTCCTCAATGACTTCGGCTATCCGCAAAATCAACGCCAACAGAAAGAAGAGTGGGCGAAGCTACAAGCTAAATCTCTGATTGAACGCAATATAGAAGCCTATCATGCTTTGGTGAAAGTAATGAGACAACGGGCTTCAGTAGAAACTTGCGAACAGATGATTCAAAATCATAGTCAAGTTGTATAGTCCTAGAGTGAAGAAATCTGAATGTTTAAACGAGAACCCGAGTGGTGGCGGAACAGTGTTATTTATCAAATTTATCCGTTAACATTTGCGGATCAAAATGGAGATGGAATTGGTGACTTACAAGGAATTATTGAACGATTAGATTATCTCAAGAATCGCACATCTGATCAAGAAAATCACTTAGGGATTGATGCAATTTGGTTATCTCCCATCAATCAATCTCCGTTATTTGATAATGGTTATGATGTTAGCGATTATTATAATATTTGTAATCTTTTTGGGACATTAGAGGACTTCAAACGCCTCATTGCAGCAGCCCATCAGCGTGAGATTAAAGTCATCCTAGACTTAGTGATTAATCATACTTCAAATCAACATCCTTGGTTTTTAGAATCGCGATCCAGCCGTTATAATCCAAAAAGTGATTGGTATTTATGGCATGATCCAAGCCCAGATGGAGATGTTCCGAATAATTGGCTGTCTTATTTTGGTGGAACTGGTTGGACTTATGATGAGAAAAGACAACAATATTACTATCATGCGTTTAATTCTAATCAACCCGATTTAAACTGGCATAATCCAGAAGTGAGAGCAGCTATTTATGATGTTATTCGCTATTGGTTAGAGTTAGGCGTTGATGGGTTTCGTCTCGATGCGTCTAGTGTTTATAGTCAAGATAAATACTTTCGGAATAATCCTGTGAAGTTTGAAACCAGTGGTAAAAAGTATGATGAACAATATCATATTTATGATAAAAATTTACCTGAAAATCATGAGATTATTCGTGAAATTAGAAAGGTCATTGATGAATATGATCATCGCTTACTAATTGGCGAAACCTTTATTGATAACCGACTGTATGATTCCGTAATTTTTTATGGGGTTAATAACGATGAACTCCATCTTCCTTTAACCTTTGAGTTTCCCTTAAGTCCGTGGTATCCAGGGTATTTACAAAGAGAAATTGAAAAGAAAGAACGCTTAACGCCAGAGGGAGAATGGCCCGTTTATTTCTTAAATAATCATGATTTACCCAGACATCTTTCTCGATGGTCAGAGTGTAGTTTATGTTTTGATCGGGTCGCGATCGCGAAAGCCTCAGCAACCCTTTTATTAACAATTCGAGGAACACCAATTCTCTATTATGGGGAAGAATTAGGAATGGTCAATCATGAAAATATTCCCATTGAACAAGTACGAGATCAAGCTGCAATTAGTTGTTTAGATGAAGAATGTTTACCCGCCCGAGATGGAACTCGCACCCCAATGCAATGGGATACCTCTCCACAAGCTGGCTTTAGTTTTGGGAAAGATATTACCCCTTGGTTACCCGTTCATGAAAACTATAAAACGGTGAATGTGGAAACAGAATTATTGGAGAAAGATTCCGTTCTCAATTTTTATCGGGCGTTAATTCAACTCCGTAAAAACTGTCCAGCTTTAAGAAAAGGGAGTTGGACTCCTCTGATTGATTATCCCTACGAACATCTCGCTTATTTACGGGAAACAGAAGCAGAAACGGTGTTAGTCGTGATTAACTTTTCCTTTGAAAAGAACTTTGATCTGGATCGAAAAGTTCCTCAAAAAAATTGGGAAGTTTTACTCTCGACGGTTTTCGAGAGAGGGAGTATTATCGCTTTACCGCAGTTATTACAACCGTTTGAAATTTCAATATTCCGTTTAAAAACTTTGGAAAACCAGTCCTAAAATTGCACCGCCTAAAACCAGCCATAACGGACTTAATTTAAATCGAAAGAGCGCGATCGCGCCGATCATAAAGATTAAGATAGCAAGATAGTCTAGAGGTTGTAAAAATAAGCTATATGCTAATTGTAATGTCACCACCGCCATTAATCCCACAGCGCTAACATTCACCGCATCTAAAAAAGCACTTGTCCATTGAGAACTCCGTAATTTTGGAATTAATGGATTGAGGATTAAAACAAAGATAAAGGACGGAAAAAAGATGCCCAATGTGGCAACAATTGCCCCTGGAATTCCTGCAATAACATAACCGATAAAAGTGGAAGTGGATAAAACAGGTCCTGGTGTAAATTGTCCGATCGCGATCGCGTCTAATAATTGTTGTTGGGTTAACCAAGCATTTTCATTGACTAATTCCCCTTCAATAAAGGCAATTAAAACATAACCACTTCCAAATAAAATCGAACCTACTTTTAAGAAAAATAAGCCCAATTTCCATAACGGGGGAACGGTTTTTGCTGAGGTAGCAGCAACCGCTTTTAAGATTGTGCCAAAACTTAATGTTCCAATAATCCCTTCTACGGTTTCTTGTGGTAACACTTTTCGGAGGAACAGCATCCCCACAAACCCACCGATGAGTAAAGCAATGACTTCGCTAATTCCAAATAATAATAGAACCGCAACCCCGATTCCAATCAGTAATAATTGATAACTTTTGATCGCCTTATTGCCTAACTTCCATAACGCCCCTAAAATTACCGCTAAAACAGCAGGCTTAATCCCATAAAAGAGCGGTGCAATTTGCGGTAAATCACCAAAGGCAACATAAACCCAAGCCAAAATTCCCGTTATTAAAATAGCAGGAATAAGAAAACAAAGACCAGCAATAATTAAACCGAAAACGCCACCGTAAATATAGCCCAGATGAATCGCCATTTCTGTAGAGTTGGGACCAGGAATAAGATTTGTTGCACCAATTAAATCTAAAAAGCGCGATCGCGCAATCCATTCTCGACGGGTTACCACTTCTTCTTCCATCATGGCAATGTGCGCTGCGGGTCCACCAAAACCAATAATTCCCAGTTTGAAAAAAACTTGGGCAATTTCTAATAACCGTTGCGATAATGTTGTATTCATTGCCTTTGAGGACAATTAATCAGCAACTTCATTTAACCATAGATGGAAGGGTTAATCCATATTGAGGGTAATTTGATCCAGTTGCAGGATGATCAGGGATTAGCTCCAAAATCAGGGGTTAACCTCTAGATGTTGGTTATTAGTCATTAGTCTTATGTTCTTGGTTCGTTGTTCTTTGGTCACTGGTCACTGAAAACCGAAGATCCCCCAAAAAGGGGAATCATGGGGTGAATTCAACTTAATCTTTTTGGAAACGGGGACCCCAGCCTGCGAGAGGCGCATAAACCGCGCGATCGCCGAGTTCTTGTTCAATTCGCAATAATTGGTTATACTTGGCAATCCGTTCGCTGCGAGACAGAGAACCCGTTTTAATTTGTCCCGCGCGAGTCGCAACCGCTAAATCAGCAATAGTGGTATCTTCAGTTTCTCCCGAACGATGGCTGATCATACAGCCGTATTGGTGACGATGGGCGAGATCAATGGTTTCTAAGGTTTCGCTGAGGGTTCCGATTTGGTTCAGTTTAATTAAAATCGCATTTCCAGAATCAGTGTCAATTCCTTTTTGTAAGCGCGTGGGGTTAGTGACAAATAAGTCATCCCCGACTAACTGAATGCGAGACCCTAATTTCTCCGTGAGAAGTCGCCAGTCTTCCCAGTCATCTTCATATAATCCATCTTCAATGGAAATAATCGGATAATCGCTGGCTAAATCATTGAGGTAATTAATCAATTCTTCGGGGGAATGTTCGCTTCCTTCGTAAAGATATTTCCCCTCCTTATAAAACTCACTTGCAGCCACATCCAACGCTAAACAAACTTGTTCCCCAGGTTGATAGCCTGCTTTTTCAATGGCAACCATTAAAATTTCCAGTGCTGCTTTATTTGAGTCTAAATTCGGGGCAAATCCGCCTTCATCACCAACCCCTGTCAGTAAACCTTGTGAATCCAAGACTTTACTCAAGGAACTAAAGACTTCCGCCCCCCAACGCAAGGCTTCGCTAAAACTCGGTGCGCCAACAGGAACAATCATGAATTCCTGAAAATCCACATTGTTAGAGGCGTGTTCCCCACCATTAATCACGTTCATAAAGGGAACTGGTAAAACATTTGCCATCGGTCCCCCTAAGTAGCGATACAGGGGAAGCATTAAATGGTCGGCTGCTGCTTTGGCGGTGGCGAGAGAAACCGCTAAAAGGGCATTTGCGCCAAGATTCGATTTATTGTCTGACCCATCTTTCTCCCGCATCACTTGGTCAACTAAAATTTGATCGAGGGCATCTAAATCGGTTAAAGCGGGAACTAATTCATTTTCAATGTTCGCCACTGCTTTGAGAACCCCTTTTCCACCGTAGCGTTGTTCTCCATCTCGGAGTTCATGGGCTTCAAAACTGCCTGTGGATGCACCGCTAGGGACTTGCGCTAATCCGATCGCGCCACTGGCTAGCTGCACTTGGGCTTCTACCGTCGGTCTTCCTCGCGAATCTAGGATTTCTCGCGCTTGGATGGCTTCAATCGCACTGTCTGGGTTATACATTCTGTTTTCCTCTCAATAACCAGTTAAAATTAACAATACACTCAATTATCATTGATGACTTATTAATTATCAATTAAGTTTTACCCCCTACAAACGACCGTTTCGCCGTCCTTTCAGAACCAGTTCTGGTGTATGGAAAATTCGCGAAGGGATTATGATTACTTTGCAAGATGCAACGGGAAAGAGAAGTGAGGGCGAAATTGCACCGCTTCCCAGTTTTGGTTCGGAAACCCTAGCACAAGCCCTGGCGTTTTGTTCCCACTATTCCCAAGGAATTACTAAAACAGAAATTCATCAAATTCCAGACCAGTTTCCCGCTTGTCAGTTTGCCTTTGAATCCGCGTTAGAGGGTTTTTCTCTGGAGACAAGTTCACAGCAAACCTTATCCTTAAGTGTACTTTTACCCGCAGGAGAAACGGTTTTAGAAAGTTGGCAATCTCCCTATCAGCAAGGACAACGCACTTTTAAATGGAAAATTGGCGTTTTCTCCCTAGATGCAGAGTTAGCGTGGTTTCAGCAGTGGGTGGCGGATCTTCCTGATGATGTGCAAATCCGCTTAGATGCCAATGGGGGGTTAACCTTACCAGAGGCGGAAGAATGGTTTCAGAACGCGGATGTTTCAGGAAAGGTTGAATTTATTGAACAACCGCTTCCACCCGCCCAATTTGAGCCAATGCAAGGGTTAGAGGCAACTTTTAAAACCCCTCTCGCCTTAGATGAATCGGTGGGAACGTTGCGGGAGTTGCAGGCGTGTTATAAAAGGGGATGGCGGGGGATTTTTGTCTTAAAGTGCGCGATCGCGGGATCGCCCCGTTTACTGAGACAATTATGTCAACAGCATCAACTGGATCTGGTCTTTTCTTCTGTGATGGAAACCTCTGTGGCGAGGGAAGCAGTGTTTCGATTGGCGCAAGAATTGAATCCGAAACGGGCTTTAGGCTTTGGTGTTGACGATTGGTTTTAAGGCTGGCTGACCGACAAAACTTCTGAAAGCCCTATTCTATCCTAGGCTGGGAAGCGCGATCGTGTAACCTAAAAAACCTTGCTGGTGTTGGGTTTCGTGACCTCAACCCAACCTACATTTTAAATCTTTTGTCAGTCAATCAGGGTTTTAAGGAAACTTCAGCAAAAGATTATGCCTTTGATTGAAGTCTCTATTCTCACGCTTGGCTGCGGTTTAGAATAAAAGTAGCTAACATTCTTTTCGAGTTGGAAGAAGGCAAGACATCAACAATTAACCAACCTAGGATTTAGCATGAAAGAGAAAATAGCAAGTGATAATTTAGGCTAAGGAAAAAATGGATAGTATCAAAGTGAAAGTTCAGATTGGAGAAGATGGTGTTTTCTCCACTCGCTTACCTATCACCAATCAGGAAATTGAAGCGATCGTCATCTATCAGTCTGTTCAGCAAAAAAAACAGTGGTCTCCTCATTTTTTTGAAAAAACTTGTGGGCGTTGGCAAGGTGAAGTATTAGTGAGGGAACCGCAACCTGAACCTCAAGAACGAGAGCCTTTATTATGAGTTACTTATTAGATACTAATGCTTGCATTCAATATCTTAACTCAACCAATCATCGAATTGCAGAAAAATTAGCTTCTCTTTCTCCAGATGATATTTTCCTGTGTGATATTGTTAAGTTTGAGCTTTATTACGGTGCATATCGAAGTGCTAAGCAGGAAGATAACTTAGTAACTTTAGGAATTTTCTTTGATGAGTTTACGAGCCTTCCTTTTGATGGAAAGTTAGCTCAGATCTGTGGTTATATTCGCGATCATTTGAACAGAAAAGGAACTCCAATCGGTGTTTATGACTTGCAAATTGCTTCTATTGCACTAGCAAATAATTTAGTTTTAGTCACTCATAATTTGACTGAATTTAGTCGAGTTGAAGGATTAAAGTATGAAGATTGGGAGTAAATTCCTACAAATAACAAAATTCATTGCCGATCGCGCTTACTTTCGACACTTTTTCCAATTCCTTGCAAAATCCCCCGTCCAATTAAACCAATTCCACGCCCAATCACTTGCGTTAAAAGATAAACCACTGCTTGTCCGACAACCCCAAACACAGCCCGAAACCGAGGCGCGATCGCGTCCCGTAATTCTAAAGCAATGGTAACCCCTAAACGAATCCCTTGTAACTGTTCTAATTCCTCTTTCCGAGGCGCATAAACAGAGACAGCTTGAATGCGATTTCCCCGAAAAACTAAGAATTCTTGACGACTTTCAAAGATTATTTTTGGTTCTTGGAAATAGTAACTTTGGCGATATTGCCAAGATAATTCATTGCGAAAACGAGCAATTTCCCGAGAAGACCGATATTCATCCGCATAAAGTGAATTTTTGACCATTTCTTGCTCTCCAAACTGATTTAAAATGACTTGCATGACTGCATTTGCCACAGTAATAATTAAATTATGGAGTAACATTTCGGCACGGGCTTGCGCTTCTGGAGATTCAGGGCGATAAGAAACTTGATCAATCTTTAAAGGTTCTTGATAAAGTAAATAGGCAACAAGAGCGGTCACATCAGGCAATTTATTTAATCGCATCGCTTCCACGACAGGGGCTTCTCGCATCACAAATTCAACAATTGAACCCGCTGTTGCTGGAAACTCTGAGAGTGCGACATATTTACTAATCCAGCGTGTGAGACAAGTTTGCCATAATTCTCGTAGTAGCAGCGATCGCCGTTCAGGTAAATCTTCTAAAGATAAATGAACAAAGTCCAATTGGGTTAGGATTTCCTGAAATTGTTGAACCACTAAATATAACAGTTCTCGCTTTTTCTCTGGGTTGAGAATGTCAATTTCTAGGGTATAATTTGTGTGATTAACAATCCCTAATTGAATTTTTCCTAATGTGGTTTGCAGTAGGGTGTCACTGAGAGAAGTGGGTAAGCCTGTTAATAAGGGTGGGCTTTCTATTTCGGAGGCAGAATTTTCTGGACTCTCTTCTGTTTCTTCTTCCTCACTCAGCACGACAACTTCTACTGGTAAGAGTTGCTTGATAATCCATTGGGCGGTTTTTAATTCTCGTCGTAATCCTGTCCAAAATAACCAATCAAAGTTAGAAAGCTCTTGATTTTCTAAAATTGCTTCTACTTGCGCCAAATTGCGCTCAATTTCCCCTAAGCCAGTTTCTCTTTGTCGAGTGAGCCAGCGCGGAGGTGTCGTCGGTTGCGGAGGCGAGGTAGCAGGGGGAAGTTGACGGGCGGAATCATTAACCGTTGCTTGTTGCCAATAGAGTTCCCCTCTAGCCACTTGTTGCAGGGCGTGAATTAATTGATCAAGAGGGGTACGCTTGCGACAGTAGCCTTCAATTCCTAAGTTTCGCAGCGATCGCAGCAGGGAATCTGCTGTCACCGTCGTCAGCAAGAATAAGGGTAAGTTAGGGTAATTTTGTTTCAGTTCCCGACAAAAGTCTATCCCCTGTTGGGTGTTTTCTTCAGGAGTTAGATCAAGATCGATAACGAAGACATCGGGAAGGGAGTCTAAAGTATTAAGTTGGTTTCGGGCTTGTTCTAGGCTTTGGGCTTGAGCGATAATATTAATATCTTCTCGGGAAGCAAGGACTTTGGCGAGTCCTTCAGAGAAGACGAGATCAGCATCAAGCAGGAAAATTTGAATCGCGCGATCGCTCACAACAAAAAAGATAAAATCCTAGCTAAATCGCAGCAATTCTAACACAGGAATTATGAAGGAATCACATTGGCACGTTTCTCTTGCAGAGACGAAAGCGACACAAGAATTAGGAAAACTCTTTGCAACATTTCTTCCTCCCAATAGCGTGGTGTTACTCTTTGGGGATTTGGGTGCAGGGAAAACTACCTTTGTGCAAGGCTTAGGGGAAGGGTTAGGGATTACAACCCCCATTGTTAGTCCCACATTTACCTTAGTCAATGAGTATTTAGAGGGGAAAATGCCTCTCTATCATTTAGATTTATATCGCTTAGAAAATAAAAGCGCGATCGCGCAACTCTGTCCAGAAACCTATTGGGAAGGAAAAGAAGTCACCCCTGGGATTACAGCCATTGAATGGGCGGAAAGACTCCCCTATTTCCCCTCTTCCTATCTGCAAGTGAAGCTACTGAAAACCAACGATTCCCGCCAAGCGATGGTGGAGGTGATCCAGTCATGAAAGGGGGTAATTTTGTTGGGTTGACACTCCTAACAATGTTTCTCTCCTCTTGTTTTGGGAGTGATTATAGTGAGACTCCCTTATCAATGACCCCGGCTGAGGTGGCTGAAATTTTTTCACAAGAAGCCCAGTTCGCCATTGGAGAGACAGTTTTACAAGTTCCCCTGGTGAGTGTGATTGATTTTGACCACACCAATGTCATTATTACTTGCGATCAAGATCGCGATGAAATAAGATACTGTGCTTTACCCTATGGTTCAATTGTTAAAAACGTTGAAAAAGGAAAAGTCCCGATTCCGGTCTCAGGACTTCATGTTGATTTAGAAGGCTATGATCGATTTCGACAAGAAACGGTTCAGTCTTATGACCAGATGCGAAATAAACTTTATCCTCAACTTCCTCAGCAATGGGCGAGAGAATCTTGTCTAGAGTTTGGAGAAAATGCTTTAGGAATTGAAACCAGTCGTTTCAGTCTAATTCATCCTGACCATATTGCCCTTTTAGACAACCGTTTTATCAGTATTAATGGCTCTTATGAAAGTCAAGCTGCTGTGATACAAAGGTTAGACTTAACGAAAAACGATCCTCAACGGGCTTGCGGAAAAGATGAGAACGGAAATCCAACTTCCCTTTGTATGGTTACTCTACGACTAGATGAGAATCTTTTAGCCGTGTGGATTACCAGTCGTGGGGAAACAATGGCAGACATTCAGCGAGAAAGTCAACTGATCAAAGCGTTTATTAAACACGGGATCAGTGAACCGGAAAACTATCCTGCTTTGAAAGAGGCAGTGGAGAGACTTAACCCATCATAACCAATCAATTTTGTGGAGCTTGCACTTGGTCAATATACTCGCGAAATCGGTCTAAATCGGCTTGCAGGGTCGATTCTACCACTTGTCCTAAAAACAAACTATCCATAATTTGCCCCAGTACCCCTGGAATGGAATAGGCGACAGATAAACGGACAATACTGCTGGTTTTGCGGTCATAAAATCGTACCGCGCCTTTATTGGGTAACCCATCCACCGACTCCCATTGAATAATCTGTTCTGGAACTAAATTGGTAATCCGAGATAACCAACTAAATTCCCAGCCCCCAGTAGCAAGTTTCCAACGGGATAAATCTGGATTATCCGCTAGAACTTCGACCGAATCGATCCATTTCATCCATCTTGGCATTTGTTCTAAATCTGACCATAAACTCCAGACCAGATCCATGGGGGCGTTGACTTCGATTTCGACACTATGTTCTAGCCAATTTGTCATTGTGATTTGTTATTTGTTATTCGTTCTTTGGTAACTGGTGACTGGGAGACGTTCCGTGGAACGCCTGTAGATGATGGGTCAATTAATGATTAATTTCTAAAATTACATTGGCTGCTCTTTCCCCAGAAATCGTTGCCCCTTCCATGCTATCAATGTAGTCCTGTTGGGTGTAACTTCCAGCAAGGAAGAAATTGTCAACAGGGGTTTTTTGATGAGGACGATAGACATCCATGCCTGGTGCTTCCCGATAAAGCGATTGAGCGAGCTTTACCACACTATACCAAGTCATGTTTAATTCCCGAGAAGAAGGGAATAATTTGTGGACTTGATCAAGGACGTGCTGCGCGATCGCGCTATTATTTTCTTTAATAAACGGATCGCCTGGGGTTAACACCAACTGTAAGAGTGACCCTTCTCCCTCCCGATAATAATCACCAGGGCTGGTTAAAGCAAGATCGGCAAAGCAAGAAAAGTCAGCATCAGGTGTATAAAGGAGATTATCCAGTCCCGCAGCCTGTTCTAATTGTTTCCGCTTTTGGGGATCTTGTAGTTCTGTGACCCAACCATCGAAGCGCAATTGTACTGTTGCCACGGGAACCGCATCTAATTTGTAGATATTATCGAATTCTGACCATTTGCGCCAATCTTCAGGGAGTAAGCGTTTAATACCAGGAACATCACACGCAGCGACATAAGCATCTGCGGTAATGGTTTCGGTTTCTTCTCCATTCGCAACGACAATTCCTGTGACAGAAGTTTTGCCATCTTTTTCTTCAGACAACACTTCTCGCACCCGACGACGAGTGTAAATTTTTGCCCCTCTTGCTTCTAAGTAATCTAAAATGGGCTGATGGAGATATTCTTGGGGTGACCCTTCCAGCATTCGCAACACTGAGGCTTCGGTCCGAGCAGCAAATAACTGAAAAATTGTCAACATACACCGTGCCGAAATATTTTCCGTGTCGATAAAGCCTAACGCATACGCGATCGGATTCCACATCCGTTTCAAGCTGCCATCATTTCCACCATGCGATCTAAACCAGTCGGCAAAACTAATTTTATCTAAATCGCGGATGGTTTTCATTGCGCCATCCAAATCCACTAAGCCTCTGACAATAGGGCTTGTGCCTAAGGCGAGGGAGTTCGCCATTTTATCAACAGTTGAGAGTTGTGAAGTGGTAAAAAAGGCTTTTAAGCCATTGAAGGGTGCGCCCGTGAGAAACCGAAAATCCAACTCTCCCACTTTTCCCCCTTCGTTGATAAAAGTGTGGGTATGTTCCTTGAGGCGTAAATGCGCGATCGCGCCCACTTTTTCCATTAAGCGAAACAAGTGGTAATAGCAGCCAAAAAAGACGTGCAATCCCATTTCAACATGATTGCCATCGGCATCTACCCAACTACCCACTTTACCGCCAACAAAGGGACGAGACTCATAAATTTCCACCTCCCATCCCGCATCCGCTAAGTTAACGGCGGTAGAAAGTCCAGCTAAACCTGCACCAACAATTGCAACTCGCATCCCGCTTTTTATATCCTTTTCTCGTGTTTCTTAGAATATTGTAAAAAAAATTAACATTAATGTGAGATCAGATCCACTTTCAACAAAAAACACCCCCTCCCGAAGGAAGGGGTGAAACTGATTGAGCTATCTTATTTGAAGATTAGCCGTTGATTTCAGGTGCTTGCATCGCAACGGGAGTCGCTTCACCAGCAGCTAAGTCTAAGGGGAAGTTGTGCGCGTTACGTTCGTGCATGACTTCAAATCCTAAGTTAGCGCGGTTTAATACGTCCGCCCAAGTGTTGATGACACGACCTTGGCTATCTAAGATGGATTGGTTGAAGTTGAATCCGTTGAGGTTGAAAGCCATGGTGCTGATTCCTAAAGCAGTGAACCAGATGCCAACTACGGGCCATGCTGCTAAGAAGAAGTGTAAGCTACGGCTGTTGTTGAAGCTCGCATATTGGAAGATGAGACGACCGAAGTAGCCGTGGGCTGCAACAATGTTGTAAGTTTCTTCTTCTTGTCCGAATTTGTAGCCGTTGTTTTGGCTTTCGTTTTCTGTGGTCTCGCGAACTAAGCTGGAAGTGACGAGAGAACCGTGCATAGCGGAGAATAATGCGCCACCGAAGACACCTGCTACACCGAGCATGTGGAAGGGGTGCATGAGGATGTTGTGCTCAGCTTGGAACACGAACATGAAGTTGAAAGTACCACTGATTCCTAAGGGCATTCCGTCGGAGAAAGAACCTTGTCCGATGGGATAGATTAAGAAAACTGCGGTTGCTGCTGCAACGGGTGCGGAGAACGCAACGCAAATCCAAGGGCGCATTCCGAGACGGTAGGAAAGTTCCCACTCACGTCCGAGGTAGCAGAAAACTCCGATTAAGAAGTGGAATGCGATTAACTGGTAAGGTCCACCGTTGTAGAGCCATTCATCTAAGGATGCTGCTTCCCAGATGGGATAGAAGTGAAGTCCGATCGCGTTGGAGGAGGGAACAACTGCACCAGAGATGATGTTGTTTCCGTAGAGTAAAGAACCAGCGACAGGCTCACGGATTCCGTCGATGTCAACGGGAGGCGCTGCAATGAACGCGATAATGAAGCAGGTGGTTGCGGTTAAGAGGGTGGGGATCATGAGAACGCCGAACCAGCCAATGTAAAGGCGGTTGTCGGTGCTGGTGACCCACTGGCAAAACCGTTCCCAGATATTCTGGCTTTGTTGTTGCTGTAAAGTGGTTGTCATTTGGGATATAAGTCCGTTTTGAATCTAAATCAGACGCTTTTGTTTAACGCCTTGAATTAACTATAAGGCAATTGTTTCGATTTGTAAAGTTATTTTAGACAAATTTTACATTTCTCTATCCTAGGGCTTAGCCAGGGGGCCATTGCATTGATCGCCCACCAAGGATGTGTAAGTGCAGGTGATCAACGGTTTGACCCCCATCAGAGCCATTATTGAGGACGACGCGATAGCCGTTTTGTAAACCTGCATCCGCAGCCACTTGCTTAACAATCAGTAATAAATGCCCAAGGAGGTCTTGATCGGATGCTTCTGCGGAAGCCAGTTGAGGAATGGGCTTCTTGGGGATGACTAAGATATGGGTTGGGGCTTGAGGATTAATATCGTTAAAAGCCAGTGCGCGATCGTCTTCATAAACGATATCGGCTGGAATCTCGCGGTTGATAATTTTGCTGAAAATGGTGTCACTCATAAGAATGAATCAAAATAAAAAGTGAATTGCTGTCGTGTTTGATTGTGTCATAGGGATGCCTCAAATCATCATCACGACTTTTAAAAATAAACATCCTCCGCCAAGGGAGGATTGAGGAAAAATCTATTGACAGCCTGATGAAGCTATTTCACCGCGCTTAGGATATCATCAGCATGGGTGCTGGTATTGACATTGCTATCGACGTAGCTAATATTGCCTTCACCATCGATCACATAAGTAATACGCTTAGAAACGGCTCCACCATCTGCGTCGTAGGCTTTGGTGATTGTCCCATCGACATCAGCGAGAAGAGTAAAGGGCAACCCATACTTCTCTTTAAACATTTTATGAGAAGCCTCATCATCGCGACTCACACCTAAAACCACCATTTCTTGGTCTTCATACTTTTGATAGTTATCGCGGAAACTTTGTGCTTCTTTTGTGCAACCAGGGGTGTCATCTTTGGGGTAAAAATAGAGAACAACCATTTTTCCTTTGAAGTCAGAGAGAGAAACGGTTTTACCATCGCTATCTTTGGTTGTAAAATCAGGTGCTTTTGTACCAACTGCAAGTGCCATAGGTCTAATTTTTAATTTAAATTGCGCTTACGATCAAGATTTTGATTCTTCTTGTTGCTGTTTACGAGACGAAAAAAGTCCCGATTTCATTACATTAGAGAATAGCATAGTTGCGCCAGTGGTTAATAGGAAGAGGACTCCTAAGCCATTAAGTAATACATAAATCCCTTTCAATTCATCCCCAAGATATTCTCCTTCATGAATCACCATTAGAAAATGAGCTTGATCGCGAGTGAAGCCAAACCAATCTTTCGATAACCGATAAGAAACCCCAGTAATGGCAGTAACAATGAGGGGTAGAATCATAATTGCAGCTAAACGTCGATGCCATTCTCGAAACTGTTTACGCCAATTCATGCTTACTTAAACTTAAAACACATCTTTTCTTTGATAGCATTTTCTCTTTTGGTTTATGGTTGTCGATGAACATCATTGGTCAGATCAAGTTGTTTGGTTAACGTCAATTCTGCCATAATAGGCAATAACTTCGGTTTGACAAGACTCTTGACGCTTTAGCCAAGCCCACATTTGATCACCGAGGGAAAAATGCCACCATTCCTCTGGATGTTGGCGAAATCCCACCGTCATCATAATCCTACTCAATAATTCCCGTCGTTGATGATAAAGTTTTCCAGAGACAGTGGTGCTGTCTTGATAAAAATTCGGGTCAGATCGCGCTGAAATCTCATCAATTTCTCCACCAAGATCAAGCGTTTCTCCGCTTTCATTGACTAAGGTAATATCAACAGCAGCGCCCGTACTATGAGGGGGTGGAGTTTCAGGATTAGGGCTGGGTTGAGCCCAAAACTGTTCTACCTGTTGCGCGATTTCGCAATCTGATAATTCTGAAGCTTGTTGACGCAACGCCTCGAAAGTATAATCAACCATGAACTGTTGTACTGCTAGTGGTCGATAAGCGTCAAAAATTTGAATTTGCCAACCTTGATATTCTTGTTGAAGCTGCTTTTGAGCATCCTGTAAGGCTGCTAAAACACTTTCTCGCACCCAATACGGGGAAATCGCCCCATAGGGAGCCCCAAGTTTTTGGTAGGGATGGGGTGTGACAAATGCAAAATTAGAAGTGGGAATGACAACTAGGTCTTCTCCGCAGTCATGAATGGGAATGGTTTGATAGGGCTTGAGCATTGGCGTTTCTGTAGTCTCTCATACAACTTCATGCTGAAGTGTCGGTGACAATTTTATATGACTGTCGATGATTATGAGCGCGATTGTGCCTTGCGTAGCCAACCTCCGATTAAACCCACCTCTGTTAGTGCTCTCAGGTGTGCTGTTACGTACTCAGCGATAGCACTGGAAGCCGTTACTGCTACTGTCATGTCCCACTATGATATTGGGGAAGTCAGAAGCTGTAAATTTTGGTATCATGGCTTAAGTGATATTTATCATATTGATACTTTAAGTCATCGTTATATTTTCCGCATTTCTCATCACCATTGGCGATCGCGCTCGGAAATTCAATTTGAACTAGAATTCCTCACTTTCCTCCGTCATCATCAGCTACCTGTTGCCTCTCCTCTTCCGACAAATACGGGAGAACTCTGTTTAGACCTCATCGCCCCAGAAGGGGAACGATACGGAACACTGTTTGAATACGCAGAAGGGTCAGTTCCCATTGGTGATTTGGACTGCACGCAAAGCCATCGTTTAGGAGAAACGGTTGCGAAACTCCATCAAGCCAGCTACCATTTTTCGCCCCTCAGCCACAAGTCTTCTCTGACTTCGGAACTGATGATTGATGATGCTATAGAAGTCATTGTACCTTTTTTGGAACAACGTCCTTGGGACGCAGAAACTTTGTGCGCCATTGCACAACGAACCAAAGAACAACTGCAAAACCTCCCACAAACCCCACCCTTCTGGACAGTTTGTTGGGGCGATCCCCATAGCGGAAACGTCCATTTTACCGACAATAATCAACTCACCCTCTTCGATTTTGATCAATGTGGTTATAGCTGGCGGGCGTTTGATCTTGCTAAATTTCGACAAGTTTCCATGCAAGCAGGATGCAGCCCGAAAATCCGACAAGCCTTCCTCCATGGCTATCAAAATATCACAGCCCTGAGTCCACTGGAAAGAGACTGTTTACCCGCCCTCACCACCGCTGCATATATCTGGGCTTGGGGGATTCACCTGAATCGCGCCATGTCTTTTGAATATAGTCGTTTGGATGATCGTTACTTTACCCGTCGCTTAGAACATTTGAAACAGTTACACGCTGACAATGGTCGGATTTTTTGAATCTTGGTTCTTCGTTCACACTCTCTCCCTGTCTCCCTCTCGCCCCCTCTCCCTAACTCCCCCTTACCAACCCCAACTTAAGATGACTGGTCGCTGTTGATTGTTTCTTGCTATACCTGAAGGGTAAGCTATTGTGAGAAAACTTATATGTTCAAAAAAGCTCTCATTGGCATCATTCGCCTTTATCGGGCTTTGGTTTCTCCGCTTTTTCCGCCTAGTTGTCGCTTTCAGCCCACTTGTTCTCAATATGCCATCGAAGCCGTAGAACGATTTGGTATCATTCAAGGAACAGGGTTAGCCATCAAACGAATTTTGCGGTGTCATCCTCTTCATCCTGGAGGCTACGATCCCGTTCCGACCGTGAAGGAAGTTCGTCAAAACCAAGAACAAATCACGAATCACGAATAACAACATTCAAAATCAGTCATTTGTGTAATCGATTCTCAGAAAAAGATTTTAGTCACTTTTTCGCGAAAGTTTACCCCTTTGATCAACTTTCATAAGGAAGATTTTTGGGATTCCAACCTAGGTTAATGGAAAAGGTTCGGTTTTCCTAACCTAGAGGTTTGGTTGACAAGACTTGGCAAGATTAATGGGGATTCTTAAGATTTTATTTAGAAATCATTAAACTGAACAGCAACCAGCATTCTCAGTCATCCCTTTATTTTTCCCTACGTTAAGGAGGTTTGTATGCGGATTGCTCAAATTGCGCCACTGTGGGAAAGAGTTCCCCCTCCCGCTTATGGTGGTATTGAATTGGTCGTGGGTCTATTAACAGAAGAATTAGTCCGCCGAGGTCATGAGGTGACACTATTCGCTACGGGAGATTCTCAAACTTCGGCAAGATTAGAATCGGTTTACCCACAAGCAATGCGACTGGATTCTAAGGTCAACGACTATGACATTTATAATGCCATTCAATTAGAACGAGTGTATTCAAAGGCAGATCAATTCGATATTATCCACTCTCATGTGGATTACTCTGCTTTTCCCTACGCTCAATTTACCAACAAAATTACCCCTACCCTGCATACGATCCATGGGTCATTTACCCCAGAGAAGGTCAAGTTATACCATCAATTTCGGCAGCAACATTTTGTCAGCATTTCCGATGCACAACGCGCCCTCAAACCCGATCTCAACTATGCGGGAACGGTTTATAACGCGATTGATGTCAGTAGCCATCAATATTATCCCAAACCGCAGGATCCACCCTATCTCGCTTTTTTAGGTCGGATGTCCCCTGAAAAAGCCCCCCATTACGCGATCGCGATTGCTAAAGCCAGTGCTATTCCCTTGAAATTGGCTGGAAAAATTGATCCCATAGACGAAAGTTACTTTACAGAACAAGTCAAACCTCATATTGACGGGGAAACTATTCAATTTCTGGGAGAAGTCAACCATGATCAGAAAAATGCCCTTCTTGGTGGCGCGATCGCGCTGCTATTCCCCATCACTTGGGAAGAACCCTTTGGGCTGGTCATGCTGGAAGCAATGGCTGCTGGAACGCCTGTCATTGCAATGCGTCGCGGATCAACTTCTGAGATTGTTGATCACGAACAAACCGGTTTCCTCTGTGATTCGCTTGAGGAGTGTGTTGCTGCTGTTGGTCGGATTCCAGAGATTAATCGCGGAACTTGTCGGGAATCAGTCGCCAAGAATTTTGGTGTCGCGCGAATGACCGATGGTTACGAAGCGGTGTATCGTCAGCTTTGGCGCGATCAGTTTGTTCGCAATGGACATCGCACCGCAGAACCCACGATCGCGTTAGCCAATTAATTCACTCTCTACCTTGTCAAAATCAGGAAGACTTGAATGAGAAAGGAGAAGAAGGATGCTGAAACAACAAGCCAACTCAACCTTACCTTTTCCCATGACACAATTGCAAGTGCCGAATCGACAACCGATCGCGCTGATTTCGGTTCACGGTGATCCCGCAGCAGAAATCGGTTCAGAAGAAGCAGGGGGTCAAAATGTTTACGTCCGTCAACTGGGCGAAGCATTAGCAGCAAGAGGTTGGCAAGTGGATTTGTTTACTCGCAAAGCTGATCCAGATGCCCCAGAGATTGTGGAACATTCCCCCCATTGTCGCACCATTCGCCTGCAAGCAGGTCCTGAAACCTTTATTCCGCGCGATCGACTGTTTGAATATTTACCACAGTTTATCACCGCTTGGGAAAAATATCAGAGTAAGAGTCGCTATCCTCTAATCCATACCAATTACTGGCTATCAGGTTGGGTGGGGTTACAATTGCAAAAGCGATACAACTTACAATGGCTACACACTTACCACTCTTTAGGGGCAGTAAAATATCAAGCAACGAATCAGCTACCCCTTATCGCATCGAAACGGTTACACATCGAACGAGAAATTTTAGAAAACTGCGATCGCGTCATTGCTACTAGCCCGCAAGAAGAAGAACATTTACGGGAGTTCGTTTCTTCTCAAGGGGAAATTCAAATTATTCCCTGCGGTACTGATACCAAACGCTTTTCCCCGCAACCGAAAGCAGAGGCAAAAGCCAAACTTGGTTTTTCTTCAGACGAGCAAATTGTCCTTTATGTGGGACGGTTTGACCCCCGTAAAGGGATTGAAACCCTTGTCCGTGCCTTTGCCCACAGTGTTGCCGAAAAGCGTAAATTAGTCATTGTGGGCGGTAGCGACGAAAAACGAGGAGATAATAGTGAGCGCGATCGGATTGTAGAGTTAGGAGAAGAGTTAGGGCTGCGCGATCGCGTTGTCTTTGCGGGACGGATCGGACATCAACTGCTACCCACTTATTATGCCAGCGCAGATGTTACCGTTGTTCCCAGCCATTATGAACCTTTTGGTCTTGTCGCGATCGAAGCGATGGCGTGTGGAACACCTGTTATTGCTTCTGATGTCGGCGGATTAAGATTTACCGTTATTCACAACCAGACGGGCTTACTGGTATCTCCCCAAGATGAAATGGGCTTTGCTCACGCCATGGAGCACATTCTCAATCATCCCCACTATGCTCAAAAATTGCAACGAAGAGCAATTAAGCGGGTGCAGAATTATTTTAGTTGGTCTGGTGTCGCAGGACAACTCAGTGGTGTTTATCGTAACTTGCTTGCTGCTTCTTTAATGTCAGAAAGTGTCTTACCGCAAGTACAAACTCCACAAGCGACTGAATTGGCATTTGCATCTTAGATAATCTTCATTACCTGTTCAGACACAATCCTTTCTGTGGAAGATGAACTAATACCAATTTAAAAAGTAGATGTTACCCTTCGTAGGGTGGGCAAGGCAAACACTACCGTCTTTCAATATAGCGCTACAAAATCAGGTTAGGACATTCCAAAATGTTGAAACTCACCTATAGCCTTTCCTAGTTGGTTGAGGTACGTAATGCGAGTCGGTGGATGTTCATGGTTCATGGTTCGTGGTTCATTGATTAAAAACCAACAAATAACAAAGAACGAAGAACAAAGAACAAAGAACCAAAATTTAGAATGTACCTCATGAGATTGGGAAGTGCTATATACCTTACTCTTGCCTTTTGCCTTTTGCCTCTTGCCTAGCGCGTAGCGCTATATCTGGTAGAATCCTGTTTAGGATAGCAGTCGCCGTTTAGAGGTTTGACAGTTCAATCAATAGAAAGTGGGTTTGATAACTGGTCACTGGTAACTCGTCACTGCTATAAGTAGTCCTCAAAACCAATCAGTTAAATTGAAATCTCAAATTCCCTCGCAACGCTGGCAAATCACTGAACTTAATCCTGAACAAACTGCACCGTTAGTGGAAGCAACAGGGTTATCTCCGCTTTTAGCTCAAGTCTTAATTAATCGTGGCATTCTCAGCCCTGATGAAGCACAAGTTTATGTGAATCCAGAAGCAGAAACCTTACCTTCTCCCAATCAAGACTTTCCAGATTTGGAACAAAGTATTGATTTAATGATCGAGGCAATTACAGAACAAGAAAAAATTATGATTTGCGGGGATTATGATGCGGATGGAATGACCAGTACCGCCCTTTTATTAAGAACATTACGGTATTTAGGGGCGGACGTGGATTATTTAATTCCGAGTCGGATGAAAGAAGGCTATGGGATTAATACTCGCATTGTGGAAGAATGTGCCAGTAATGGGGTAGGGTTAATTTTAACGGTTGATAATGGCATTGCTGCTTATGATCCGATTTATCGCGCTGTGGAATTAGGGTTACAAGTGATTATTACGGATCACCATGATCTCCCTGAAATGTTACCGCCAGCTGATGCAATTTTAAACCCAAAGTTATTACCAGAAAGTTCTCCTTATCGCGGATTAGCTGGGGTGGGAGTGGCGTATATTTTAGCTGTAGCAACGGCACAAAAATTAGGAAAATTACAAGGGTTTACTGCCCAACTTTTGGAGTTATTCACGTTAGGAACAATTGCCGATTTAGCCCCTTTAATTGGTGTCAATCGCCGTTGGTTGAAACGAGGGTTACGTCAACTGCCAAAATCAGAGATTCCAGGAGTACAAGCGTTAATGCAGGTGAGTGGCGTTAATGATACTAAAAAAGCGGTTAAACCAGAAGATATTGGGTTTCGCTTAGGACCAAGAATTAATGCGATTGGACGGATTAGCGACCCGCAAACAGTCATTGAATTATTAACAACAGATGACGATGGGATTGCTTTAGAAAAGGCGATGGAATGTGAACAAGTAAATGGAAAACGTCAAGAACTTTGTGCACAAATTGAAGAAGAAGCGATCGCGTATTTAGAAACAGGAGAAATTGATTGGCTGCGCGATCGCGCGATGGTGATTATCCAACCGAATTGGCATCACGGTGTCATCGGGATTGTTGCATCTCGTCTTGTAGATAAGTTCGGGACACCCGTTTTTATTGGCACTTATGAAGATGAAGAAGAAACTCAAATTCGCGGATCAGCACGAGGAATTCCTGAGTTTAATGTGTTTGATTCTCTAGAATACTGTCATGATTTACTGGAAAAATTTGGCGGTCATAAAGCAGCAGGAGGCTTTAGTTTAGCAGCAGAAAATCTAACTGCATTTCGGGAACGGTTGAGCGAATTTGCCCATCAATCTTTAGAACCTGAACATCTCAAACCCTTAATTAAAATTGATGCTACTGCAGACTTTACGCAATTAAATCCTCATCTCTATCAGCAAGTGGATGAGTTACAACCGTGGGGAATTGGTAATGAAGAACCGATCTTTTTAAGTAAAAATGTGACTGTCGCTGAGCAACGAGTGATTGGCAAAAATCATCTCAAATTAAAGTTGAGGCAAATTGTTAATAATCAGCGCCTAGAAAAAAGCGCGATCGCGTGGCGATGGGGAAATTATTTTCCTTTACCGAAACAAGTTGATATTGCTTATAAATTAAGGGAAAATCATTGGCAAGGTAACATTAGTTTAGAACTTGAGTTATTAGGGTTTCGCTTACCAGAAACAACGCAACAGCAAGCAACTACTTATGATTATCAAGGACGCACCTATCACTGTCAGTTATGGGAAAATCTGAATGAATTAAGAATTGAAAATGACCAAGGAAACCTTCTTATTTTACATCAAGGAAAACGCACTGGACACCTTAAAACCAATGGTCAATCCTTAAAAGCAATTAATGTCACTGCTTCCCCCTACTACGAAATTATTAAAGCAGCAGTTTCTGCGCTAAAAGATTGAAGTCTGTTACAATACTACGGATTTAAGGAAATTATCGCTTAAAAAGAGATCGCTTTTTAGGAACAGTTCTCTTTTTTGCCAGTGCGGTTATTATTGGTTTAGTTGGCGGTGGATTAATTTTAGGCGGTCAATTTGCAGAATTATTGACTAAACCTTGGCTTGTTGGTTTACTTTCCATTGCTGCGGGTGTTACAGGTAGTATGGGTTGGTGGTTAGGTGAAAAAATTATCTCTCAACTGAAACACGCTGGTAAACTTGATGCTGACCTCTGAGAAACAACCCGATTTCAACTTTCTAAAACGCATTAACCCGTTTCTCAAAATGCGCTGCAACCACAAGTGATTCCTCTTCAGTGATTCATTCTCGCAAAACGTAGCCCACGCCTCGGACGGTTTGAATGATCCGAGATTCTCCTTGGTCTTCCAGTTTTAATCTAAGATAGCGAATATAAACTTCAATAATATTAGAATCGCCCATAAAGTCGTATCCCCAGACTCGTTCTAAAATTTGGTCACGGGTTAAAACTTGACGCGGGTGGTTGAGGAGATAGCGCAGGAGTTCAAACTCTTTAGCGGTTAATTCGATCGCGCGATCGCGGCGATAAACTTCTCGGGTGCTGGTATTGAGTTTGAGATCGCTAAACTGTAAGACATCGGTTTCGTCCTCTTGGGTGCGACGAAGATGAGCGCGGACTCGGGCAAATAATTCTTCAATGCTAAACGGTTTGACCACATAGTCATCCGCCCCTGCATCTAATCCTTCCACGCGATCGCTGATCTCATCTTTTGCCGTTAATAAAATTACAGGAACGGTACTTCCAGTTTGACGTAAACGGCGACAAATCTCTAATCCTGAAATGCCGGGTAACATCCAGTCTAAAATCAGTAAATCAGGAGTGGATTCTCGCGCTTGCGATAAGCCTGTGAAGCCATCAGTGGCTGTGATTACCTCATAGCCTTCATACTTAAGTTCTAACTCAATAAATTGGGCAAGTTTGACTTCATCTTCAACGATTAAAATCTGAGCAGTCATTGTTCAAGCAAAGAAAACAGTGGGATAGTTTTAAGATATCAACTCAGACAGAAATTATTTGAAACCAAACGCAGCAACAGCGAGACAACCCCAACCGATCAAAAAGGCTGCACCCCCGAAAGGAGTAATCGCGCCCAGCCAAGTTATTCCGGTGAAACTTAAAGCGTACAAACTCCCTGAAAAAATCGTTGTCCCAACGATAAAGGCAAAACCAGCAGCCAGAAGTGAGGTCTGTGAGGCTTCAGCACGACTCAAGAGTAAGGCTACTATCAGCAGGGCTAAAGCATGATACATCTGATATTTTGCCCCAGTTTCAAAAATTTCTAGTGCTCTTGTACTCAATTGATCTTGCAGTGCGTGGCTGGCAAATGCTCCTGCTGCTACTGAGGTTCCCCCAAAGATTGCAGCGATCGCGCAAAAAATCCGAACCATCAAACTAAGTCCTCCCTATCTTGATCTTTCACGGTAACGCGATCGCGCTGTAAACTGATTTCATAAGAGAGTTTTCATGCTTCAGGATCAATGCCCAATGCTCTCAATTGCTCAGCTAAACGTTCCGCCCGTTGATTTGCTTGTTCGGCACGTTGAGATTCTGGTTCAGCAGGGGTTGGAATCCAATTATTATTTTGGTCATACCAACGCATCCACAGGCGATTGATTCCTTGGTATTCCCCTTCCCATAATCCCAAGCCAAGTTGGTCGATTTGCTGCGCGATGTTCCCTGCGTGAACCCGAGACACCATCGCGCTGTCAGGTCGCTAAGATTAAGAAAAACTGCATTAAGTTTCCGTTATGAGTGCTACCACCCTTAATCTCAACCCCCTCATTCAGTTAACAAAAGAACAATTCTACACCCTCTGTGCAACGAACCCCGAAGCCAAGCTAGAACTAAACGCGCAAGGAGAGTTAATCATTATGTCCCCCACCGGCGGAGAAACCAGCGCTTGGAATGCTAAACTGATAGCTGCTTTAGTTAATTGGAATGAGCGAACGGGTTTGGGAGAAACGTTTGATTCTTCTGGGGGGTTTTCTTTACCGAATGGGGCGCAGCGATCGCCGGATTGCGCTTGGATTCCGTTAGAAAAATGGAAGGCACTAACAGCAGAGGAAAAGAAGGGCTTTCTCCCCCTGTGTCCTGATTTTGTACTGGAACTGCTCTCACCTTCCGATTCCTGGAAGCAAGGAATGGAAAAAATGGAAGAATACAGGGAAAATGGCTCGCGTTTAGGTTGGTTAATTGAACCCAAAAATAAGCGGGTGGCGATTTATCGCGCCCAACAAGCGGTAGAAATTTTAGAAACTCCCAAGTTTCTTTCTGGGGAAGATGTGTTGGACGGGTTTCATCTCAATCTTGGCAAAATCTGGGGGTAAGGGATTTAAGAGCGCGATCGCGCTTATGGTTTTCTAGGTGTTTCCTTCAATTGAATAAAGTTGTTGTTCTGTTGATAATATCATGATTATTTTTTTCTTATTATTTCCATTTTGCCTAATTCTTGGGCGGTGGGGAGCAATTCGCCCTCTAAGGTTTCCCAGCGCAGCCAGATGGCTTCCACTCCTTTATAATTTCCCTGCCACTGCACTAAGGCTAACCCCAGTTGTTGGCTTTGGGAAATGGCTTTGTTTTCATTGTATTGAGAGAGGGTGCGCGATGTTCCCTAGGAGAACCAGTGAAGCCATCCCACTTCATTGTGGTCTAGGATGAAAACCAGCATTTTATGGTTTTCTATCATCATGTCAGCTTCTAAACTTCTAAGCATTTGTATTCCCGCCTATAACCGCCCACTTTGGCTCAAACGCGCTTTGGAGTCAATTACAATTGCTAATGCTGAGAGTAGAGATGATATTGAGATCGTTGTGACTGATGATTCATCTTCTACTGAATGTGAGTCAGTTACACAAGAAGTCTTGCAAAACTGGTCTGGAAGTTGGAAGTATATTTATAATCAACCGCGCTTAGGAATGGCTAAAAACTGGAACTACTCGATCCAAGTTGCTTCTGGTGAGTATGTCTTAGTTTTACATGATGATGATTTCTTGCTACCCAATGCAATTACAAAAATTGTAAAGGTGATCCAAAGATATAAGAAACAATTTTCAGTCTTTTTATTTGGAGTGAATGTTGTGAATGAAAGCGAGAAGATTATTAAGACACAAGGGTTTCGTGAAGATCAGGATCTGCTTCCTCAACAAGCGATACAAAAATTGATGTCAAATTCTTCTTTTGTGCGGTTTCCTGCACTTGTTATCAATCGCGATCTTTTTGAAAAGGTTGGATACTTTAATGAGAAAATTGGTGGAGTAGCAGATTTAGAAATGTGGATTCGGATTTTTAGTAAACATAGTATTTTATGTTTATCCGAGACAACAGCTGCCTATACTGTCCATGAAGCAGCACTGACAACGGATATGTTTAATGAAGAAGTCATTGAAAAACTACTTCACCTATTTAGATTAGTGGATGATTTAAATATTTTAGAGCAAAGAGTTTTTGAAGATTGTAAGAGTAATTTTTTTCATCAATTTATTTTAGCAGGAACGTATCGTCAATTAAAGCAAGGTCATTATCCTGAAGCCGTGAAGATTATAGATTTATTTCAAAATGATTCTCTCGAACTTAATCGACCCTCATTAAAGTGGCAAACGATCCGTTTTTTATTTCAATTGATATTGAGATTGTATAATGTTTACTCCTAAATCAATCATACCTAAGATTAATATTTATCCTAAACTGTTACTTATGCCATAATATATTATTTATATTTTGATACACATTCTTTTCATTAAAGTTCATAACATGAGGTAACAAAATAGAAGAAAGAAGCCAATCATTTCTACACATCCAGCGATGATCATAAAAAATTCTTTGACGCTTTTCTGAGGAGAAACGCATTCTATTACCTAATAAGTTATGATTCTCATGGTTATAAATTTTAAGCAGATTAGAATTAAATTCTACACCTAGAAAATCACAAATTCTTGACAGCATTTCTTCTGGGTATAAACAAATTTCTTCATAACCTAACTGGAAACTATTGAGACATTCTTTTTGAATGAAGTTTTGAGTCTTTAAATTAGAAGAATACCACTTTATAAAACGCACTAAAGATTGACGAGCCACAATTGATTTTACTGAATTTTGATTCCGTTTTATATTCTCTTTTTGCGAGATCGTCCAAGAGCGAACATCCCGAATTAGATGAATTACTTTTAAGTCGATAGGTAATTGCTTAAGAACTTTAAGATATGGAAGATATTTGGAAGAGTCTATAGGAATATAATTTTCACCAAAAAAAACACTGAAGCTATTTAGAAAAATTTCATATTTTTCAGGAATACTTGCATTAATATCTTTTTTAAGGTTTTCGATTACTGTTTTCCAAAAAGGACAAGTGTCAATAGTGTTTCCACATGAACATTTAATCTCACTGGCTTGATCTAAAGTGCTAGACTTAAACGCTCTGAAAACTTCACCGACACCAATATACTGAGGATGTCCACTAATTAATAATTCTAAGAGTGTTGATCCACTATGAGCTTCACTAGCTATAAATATTAAATTAGATACCATTTTTCTTAACTTGTCATCTTAATCTTTTCATGTACCAAGTGTTGAGTCACTTCATAAACTTCTTTCATTTTAACCGACCAATCTAAGGAGGATTGTGCATACTGACGAATTTTAATTGGATGTTCTGCATCTCTATAAATTGATTGGGTAAATTTAATCACTTCTGTAACATCTAACGGCTGCTCATTCGAGGTAACTTTTAATTGGTATGGGAAAGTATTGGGAAAGTCTGGATCATCTGCACTTGTAATAAAGGGGATTCCTCGCGCTGCAAATTCTCTAGTTTTTAAGAAAGATGTTTGTTGGATTCCTTTCCGATGTCCTCCGAGATCAGCAACAGCAATATGACATTTTTCAAATAGCTGATCGAGTTCCTGATCATATTTTGCACCATGAAATATAATATATTCTGAAAGATTTTGACTTTTCACTGTTTCCTGAAGAGTGTGTAAAGTTGGAGTATCTGGAGAAATAATATGAAAAAAAACTTTTACTTCCTGAGCCTGTTGCTGATAATAGTTTTTGAAACCTTGAATTAAACGATCATAGCCATGCCAAAATTGTAAATTACCGACTCCAATTAAGTGAATTTCTTCATTAAAAGAACGAGGGGTTTGCAGTGGCTTGATACTTGCAACATCAATTCCATTTAACAAATTGATACTGGGAATCCCAAAAAGAGGTTGATTCCAAGCAACAACAACCATCCGATCAATGTATCTTTTTAACAAAGGTCGAGTCAGTCGGTCAAGACTTAAAATGAATTGACCTTTAAGGTTTGTCTTTTTATATTCAGTTTCATAAGGATAAGTGGGGATTTCACTGAGTATAGTAATGGTTGGACATTGCGATTTAATTTTATTTAAAAAGAAAATATAAAAAGGATCAGAGCGAGGATATCTTAAGTAAAGGAAATCTGGTGCAGTCTTTGTAATAAAATCCAGTGAAGTTCTTAATAGGCTCAATCTTCGGCTCAATAGATTATTGGAAAAGTAAGTTAAAGTTTTTTCTTCATTATTGATATCGTTAGATTGAGCGATCTTTTTTAAGATAATGCGGTTTGGGGAAGCAGTGCAAATCAGATCTAGAATAGCTCCCCAGCGTTGCATTCCTTTAATCTGACCAATGATTTTTTTCTGGTAGGAACGAGCAGTTAGTGGATCAAGATTGGAAATATATAAACCTCGCATGATTTTTAAATTACTATCAATTAAAATTGATTACTTCTGTTTTAAGGTTTTTAAAAATTTAATAGGGAAAATTAATCTAAGAATAGAAATCAAAGCTAAACGTAGATAGAGTTGAGTAAAAATTAGAATCCCTAAAAATCCCCAACAACTTAGACAAAAGTTCCAGTATCCACGTACATAAAAAGGTGATTTTGGAGACATGATACTTTGCAAGCGTTTTTTGATAGGTACATTACTGGTTAACCAGTTAGACTCACTTAAATTTTTTTGCAAATTGCAATAGCATCATTAAAAACAAGTAATTTATATCCATGCTTTTTGGCTTTCATGGTATAAAGTGTATCCCCGTGATATTGAGGGACTTTCTTATGGGGAGGAAATCCGATTGTAGTAATAAGTGAACGACTAAAACAGGTTAGATTTCCGTTTAAGGAGTCACAATTCACTGGATTATTTTTAATAGCATAAATATTGCTAACTTTAAATAAATTAATTCTTTTTTTCCACCATAAGTCGGTTTTTTCAGATCAGATGTCTCGTAACATTGTGCTGCTCCAACTAAGTTGACATTCTCTCGACATTTTTGTACTAAAAAAGGGATAGCATTATTGTAAGGAAAAGTATCATCATTTAGCCAGATAAAGTATTCTGCACCTCGTTCATAAGCATATTCCATTCCCTTTCTAATTGCACCTGTCCACCAAAGATTCCCATCACCAGTAAGGATAGTGACTTCTGGATATAAATTGGTAATGGCTTCGCTTGTGCCATCAGTAGAACCATCATCGACAACAATTGTATAATAGCGATCTAAATCGCCACACTGCTTTAGGGTTTCTAAGCACTTGAGAGTAATGTTTTTCCGGTTATGGACGGGAATGATGATATAAACTGGTTCTTTTTGGTTTAAGCTCATTACTCGCTACACTGTTTCAAATGCTGTTGCAGTTAGAGTACCCATGAAAAGATTTAGATTGATCTCATCGGATCAATAATTGGCTGAAGTTGTTGCTGATTTTGTTGACTTGCACTGAGCAGGTGCGCGATCGCGCTCTTTTCTACTTCTCGTCTAAGATTTGCTGATAAAGCTCAATATAACGTTTAGCTTGCAACTTGATCGGATATTCCTCCAGCGCGATCGCGCACTCATGGTGCTTCTCTTTCCTAGTTGCTAGACTCCTCTAATTCCTCATTACCCGGCTCTAATTGAACTAAAAATTTTTAGCTAATATTTCGTCTAAATCAGTCGTGTTAAAAGTTATTGCGCTATCCTTCCCGCGCGATCGCTGCACCGATTTTTGTATGAAACATTGCACTTTTTTGGCATCATCTTGCAATTACTTGATCAAAATTTGTTTAAGGTAACCAGTTTTCATCTAACACCTTTTCTAAGGGTGCGATTGGGGGTTCAGGGAAATGGTCAAGGGGTAAGCCTGAGGCATCTGAGACTAATTCTCTTGCATCTTGATACAGTTCAGAAAATTGTTCTACAAGATAATTTTTTAGACTTGGACTTGCTTTTAAGTCCCGCTTAATTTGTTTGCGAAAATTACGAATTTCTCTTTGCCAATGGTTTTGATTGAGTTCTCGTTTTGAATCCCAATATTTTAGTTTTAGTAGATGTTCTAAGAGTCGGGTTAATAAACTTTCTAATCTTCTTTTTTCTCGCCGACTCAAGTCAAGTACCTCATCAATTAAGTTTTTCCAATCAAGAGAATCTAATTCTCGGTTTTGTAGTTTTTTAACTGTTTCTAAAACCCAAAGATTATAATCAGTTTCATAGAGTTGCTTATATTTCTGATGAGTGAGTTCAGTTGCCATAATCTATTTCCTTCTCTTGAAATCTCTGTTGTTTACTTTTTACTGGACATCATGTGACAAGCAGTGTGATCAATCTTGAGTTTTCTGTCAGACCTCAGGATCAATGTCCACTGTATTTTTAGCTCTGTTTTAGAGTTTTTTTCTATTATATTTCATAGCTTCGATAACAGTTAATGATTCAATTTCTTGCCTCACCATGTCTGCTGTGCCATCGGTTGTTCCATCATCAATCAACACTAAATGATAGTTTTAATAAGTCTGCTGTTTGAGAGATTCTAGAAATTGCTGGGTTGTTTTTAGGTGGTTGTGAACAGGGAGGAGAAGGTAGAGTTTATTCATTAATTCTAATTAAATAAAAGTACTAATCACTTTCATATCACTTAGGTCACTTAGAAAGATGAAGCCTTATAAGCAGGAAATAAATTACATCGTTTATACCCAATAACTTTGTTAAAAGCTCTCTGCCCTCCTAAAGATAATACACGCCAGTTGAATGCCTTTTTTGCAGCTTTCAGGAACTCACCTTTCTGCAAACTCTTCTTAAAAAAAGTATAGTCGAGATACTGTTGATAAGAATTATAGAAATGTTGATAAAAACTCTCACCAAAGACTTCAATGATTTTAGGTCGCCAGATGTTTAGGGATTTAGCAATTTTAGTCCTTCTTTTTTCTTCTACTGTTGTCATCCGATTCGCTTTCGGATCTGTATTAGTGATAGCTGGACTTCCCCAAGTTACGCCCACTCTAGGATTAATTTTTGCTAGAGATAGCCATAAATCATGATCAACACCTGATTGGATTTTTGGATCATATCCTCCCACATCTCGTAATATTTTGGTTTGGTAGGCTTGGGAACTGACTGGCGGAGTTATCCCTTGTAAAAGCAGATCTGTTAACTTTGGATAATCACTAAAAATTTTTTGCCATGCCTGATTAAAAATAGAAGGTAATGCGAGAGCGATACCAACATCAGAAGGACTATCTTCTAAAACGCTCAATAACCTAGAAGCAAAGTGTGGGGGCCAAGCATCGTCATCATCGCAAAAAGCAAAATATTCACCTGAAGCCAATTCTATAGCAGTATTTCTAGCACTAGCAAGACCTTTGTTGTGCTGGTGACGAACATAAATTATGTTATTGGTTTGAATAAAATCATTGACTTCCTTTGGCATCGTCTGTAAGGAACAGTCATCCACTAAAATAATTTCAAGCCCCTCCTGCATTTGCGAACACACTGATTGCAGAGTCTTGAGGCAAGAGTACCAACGATTAAATGTAGTAATACAGACTGTTAACTTCATCTAAGATTTTACTTTTGCTATAGCTAATAATCGACCACACATTTTTTCAGGCTGAGCTTCAAGACAATTACGAAGGACTTGCTTATAAATAGCATTGTTGATTGTCTTGTTTGTGATCAGATAATGATTACTTTTATAGCCTAGAAGTTTTAGAAGCCAACCAACGGGTCTTGATATTCGATCAAATGGCATAATTTTCTCTACCTCAAACTGAGATGATAGAGTTTCTTTCAAGTTACTGCTTGAAAAATGTTGATAATGCTTATTTTGTAACCTTTTATTAACATGAGGGACAGTCAAGATTAACTTACCATTCTTGGTTAACTGTCTGGATACTCCTACCAAAAAATCAGGGACTTGATCAATTGGAATGTGTTCTAATACCTCAACCATTGTCGCGACTTCAAAGTTCCCGTCAAGATGTCCACTTGTTATATTGATGCACTGATAATTTATAGTCGGGTTAAGGGCTTTTGCTAAAGCAATTGCTGTTTGAGAATAGTCAATTCCTAAAACCTCTTTGTCAGGGAAAGTTGCAACAACTTCTTTTAAAAATCTTCCATCACCACAACCCACATCTAGAAGAGAAGAAAACTGAAGCTGCTTTAATTCAGAAATGACTAACTCAAGCCCTGCTAAGTATTGCATTCCCCATGACCAGAAAAGGGTTTGCGAAAACCCATTATCGTCTAGAGAAGGAATGTAATGATAGGGGATCGAATATTGAGTTTCTTGCACTTGTTGTTGTTGTGTGAATTGAGCAGTCATTATATTTATTCCTATTGTTTTAGAATTTAATCTTTAAAGTTTGTATTTATTGGATACGTTTAAATAAATATTCAATCATTGCACGCAAGGTCTGTGAATAGGGATTCAGTGAGATAGGATACCGTTTAATAGCAGAAACCAGATAAGAATATGCTATTTTTGTTTCTCCAATACGAGCATACTCTCTTCCAATAATTGCCAGTAACATTGCGTGTTGTTTTGGTAGAGTATCAAAGACTTCTGGAAACTTCTTTAATTTAGCTTCATGACCTTTAATGCCATTTAATATACTTTGTTGATCAATTCCTGTAATACGTTGATTTCCTTCATGATCAATAAAGTAATGAACAAGCACTTCTGCTACTACTTCTATTTCATAATACTGCCCAACACGACGAATAAAATCACCATCATTCCCTCTGGGGAGGCTTTCATCAAATCCGCCAATGTGATCTATAACTTCTCGACGGACTAACAATGTTGATGCGTTTCCTAATGGTTGGCTAGTTAGCAGTTTATCAAAAATATATCCTCTTAACTTGGGTCGCCGAGTTCCTACCCTCTCTTGTTCACGATAAATGTCAAACCAACAGTAAACCAAGCCAACTTTAGACGACGCTGTAGAGATGCACTGAACTTGTTTTTCAAGTTTTTCAGGTAACCAAGCATCATCATCATCCAGAAAAGCAATTAATTCTCCTTTTGTAGCAGAAATGCCCGTATTACGAGCAGCAGAAGCATGAAGATTTTTTAAGTGGCTAATCACCTTTAACCTTTTATCTTGGGAACTCAGTTTTGTTAAAGTTTCAAGGGTATCATCTGTGGAGTAATCATCAACTACAATACATTCTAAATTTTGGTACGTTTGTGCAAGCACACTTTTAACTGCGCGATAAACAAGTGTTTCACGGTTATAAGTTGGTATGATAACTGAAACTAGAGGATTTATGAAGTTCACTGTTCTACATTTTTTTCTGGTCTGAGTTTGAAGCTAATAGTACGTCGAGTGTTAACCAATAATGATTGAGTTAAGGCTTTATAACTTTTTAGAGCTAAGGAGATTCCTAGCTTCGGTTTTACACATTCTGATTTTTTTCGCAAGACTGCAAAACTATCGGTTTCTTCTTGGAGTAAAAGGCTGTTGCCAAAGACAGATAACCAATTACTTACTGTTGATTTAGCGGAAGTTCGATGATAATCATCTAATCCAATGATTGCTCCAATTGCTAACTGATTAAATAAGAAATATAAAGAAGATTCACGACCCATCGGGAAAAGTCTCTCTACTGGACCATCAACAATGAGTAAATCAATTTGAGAAGTATTCTTGATTTTATTAAAGTCATAAGTAATAAAACTTGCTCCTTTGTAAAATTGCAGTTTTATTGGTGCGAGTAAAATATTTGCTGAGTTCTTCTGATTAAATTCTAATGTTTGAAGATTTTGTTCTCTAATTCTTGGATCATTTTCTAAAGAAATTAAAGTTGCCTCAGGAAAATCATTGGCTAATTGAAAAGTGCTTAATCCACTACCCAACTCAACAATTAGCCTCGGGCTTTTACCATCAACATACTTTGTTAAAGTGTTGTAATCTTCAGAACCGATACACCAAGGTGAATCCAAATCCCACTTAACCGAATCCTTATTCATTGCTTATATCCTTAAACTACTCTACCTATGATCATTTTTCAGCCTCATAAATCATTACAATCCCATTTTTCATCCATTCTTGATCGGCGTGTCTTTCAAGTTGCTGCAAGGAATCAATCTCAGATTCACCAAATGAAACCCATCGAAACTCATGAAAACCAGCTTCCTTACTAATAGCTTTCAAAGTTTCTTGATCATAAATAAACTTATGTCCCCATAAGCGAAAAATGTCATTGATAAATTGACATCCTGTAGGTTTAGCATAAGGTGTATTTTGACGATGGTTTTTGATATGTCGATTGATAGCTTCAGAAAGTGAAACTACATCGTTTTCATCGTTGTATAAGGCAACTAATTTTCCTAAATCTGGCGTAGATTGTCTGAGAATCCCCCCTGGCTTCAAAACTCGATAAACCTCGGAAAGAAAAATTAATCCATTTTCCTGTAATAAATGTTCAAAAAACTGCTCTGTAAAAACAATATCTATACTATTATCTGGAAACGGTAATTTTTTTGTCGCATCTAAGTAAATCTCACCAGCAATTAAATCTCCATTTAGCCAATTTTTGCCTGATTGAATATGAAAACCGCCACCGACTTGTAAGAATTTTTGATCGTTACTATTTAGCCAATTACGAATGCGCCACCATTTGATGATGTGTCCTGCAACTAGCCAATGGAAAAATTGCCGTATCTGTCCTTTTTTAACCTGATGACGAATTAACCTAAATTGCCTTCTCAACAGAGAGAACTGTTTAATCCATGCTTTAGTTTTTTGAAACAATGAATTAAGCCAAAATTTAACTTTACCCCCGTGTTTTTTTCTATCATGCGCCGACTAAAATCTCGATCATAAATTTCTTCATCAAGAAAATCCGATTTGATATCAAAAACTGGTACGGTATCTTTCCCTTCTTTAGTATGAGTAGCTTCTCCACCATAGCCAATATTTGTAATCATATTTTTACACGGAAAAATCGCATATTTTTTCTCTAAGACTTGCCGAATATTCCATAGATAGTCCCAATGTGGATGCTGCTGCGAACTCATCTTAATGACATTTCGCTTGGCATTTTCAAACTCTACTTTAGAACCTGCTGCTTCTTCAAGCCTTTTCATAAATGACATATCTTCTGGGGAAGGTAAATCTAGGCTAAAGCCTTGAAATGCTCTTCTCCAAGTAGCCCAGCCCCATGTATGACCAATATTTGCAAAAAAGTAATTTTGTGCCCTGTTAGGAGTGAATTCTCCAAAATTATTTCTGCCACTCACCATCAAGATACGGTCATCATCTCTATATCGTTTCAACATGGTTTCACAGAAACGAAAAAAGGAAGGCGTTGGGAAACAATCATCTTCTAAAATAATGCCCTCACTAACTTGATCAAAGAACCAAGTGAGTGCTTGACTCACCGCCACAGGCCCCCCTAAATTTTGGTCTCGAAATAAAGTTTTGAGGTTACATTCCCAATCAATATTATTTATGACATAATCTCGTACTGCTTGGACTTTTTGTGATTCATCTGGATAAGTTGGACGGGAGCCATCGCCAGCAATATAAAGGTTGCAGGGTTTGGCTTTACGAATCGCTTCTAATACTTGCTTTGTTGTATCTAAGCGCTTGAATATCAAAAGTAAAACTGGCGTTTGTAATTGTGAGGTGGTAAGACCAGAGGACTCATTTCTTTGTAAGATTGACATAATTGACATAATTTAATTTATTTTAGTCTGATTAATAGAGAGTATATTTTTAAGGATATACAAATTAATTCTTATAATAGTTCTCAAATTCCCATTGATATTTTTGATATATAAGTTGCTTAAGCTCTTGGTTCAAAATTTCCTCTTTGAATGAAACAGGTTTACCAGTTCTGATTTCAGTAGGTAGAAAATAATGATCTCTATATTGAGATTCAATTAATTGGAATTGATTTCTAATTATTATAACTATCTTAGCTTGAGGGAAATTTGTTTTAAGTAAATTTGCTTTTTTTTTGTTGTCTGTCATCTTTAATAATCCTCCTATAAAACTTTCATGACTAAATATATTTAATTTTTCAGAATCTAGAAAACTTGATACTATTTTATATTTTTCTCTGCTTTTAGCTTCATTTAAACTTAATAAATTTCGATAAAAATTTTGTAAGGTATTATCTTTTAAGTAAAGACAACTATAGTCAATTTCTTGGCTATCTATTCCTATATTTTGAGTAGGATATAGACCTAAATTTCTCAACTCTGAATGCTTATTAAAAAGATGCTTCTGCAAAGTGGTGCTTGCTGCTTTAGGATACCCTACATGAATTGCTATTTTATACTGTGTATTTTCTAACATAAATTTAGTTTTTAGCAGCTAATAATTGATTTTCTGAATTAAGCTAATTCTCTATAGTTAATTTTTTTGCCATTTTACTAAATTACGGATTCTGATCGCGCAACACCTCATAACTCCCTAAATCTAATCCTTCCCCATTTTGGAAAAAATATAAACAGTTAGAGTTTTTAACTATTGTTAAGCAATGAGCCATCATAATCAACCTTTTCTCTCACTCAACTGCCTCCACAATACCCACTGCTCTTGCCTCATCCATCACCAACCCTTGCCGATTATCAGATAACACCCAAACAATTCTCACCACCATAGCCAGCCCTTGCACCAACCGTTTCCCCTAACTCCTGTCGTGGCGTGATTAGAATGAGACTAAAAAAGAGCGCAATCTAAACGATGCCAGTAGTGCGATCGCGCAGTACAATTTTCTATCATTCTCGAAAATGGTCTAGTCCTGAATGAATTAATTCCTAGTAAAGTGATACACAGGAACTTTAACAAAATGATCAGGTTCTTCAGAATCTAAAATGGTCTGTTGTAGATGTTCAACAAGAATGGGTGACAGCGCGATCGCGCTTGCTAAACATTTAATTGTTGCAACCAGCGTTCCAAATCAGCAACCGTTGCAAAATCCAAAAGCGCGATCGACCCAAGATTACCGTTACCTTCAGCAGCGATCGCGCTTACCTGAAAAAATTACCCTTAGGCTTCGGGATCAATACCCAAAGCTCTCAATTGTTCCGCTAAACGTTCCGCCCGTTGAAAAGCCCGCTGGCGTTCTTGTTCTAACTCTAGAGAAGATAGAAACTTTCTGCCATCAGGACGATAAATCTCTAGCGTTTCTGAAGTAAGAGTAAATTGAATCCCTAAACGGGGGCTAATCCAGCCATTGATTTCTTCAACTAACTGCAAATTTCCCTCTTGGCGTTGTAGCCCTTCCAATTCATTACTATCAGGATCATAAATATAGTATTCTTCTACCCCATAGCGTTCATAAAACTGTAACTTGCGAGTCATTTCTTTCACTCGGTTTCCTGGGGAGAGAATTTCAAATACTACTTGTGGTGGAATATTGTCCTCTTCCCATTGCCGATAAGAGCCTCGGTCGCCTTTGGGTCGCCCAAATGCCACCATCGCATCAGGGGCAACTCGAATTTCAGGGTGACCTTCTACGGGATACCACAATAAATCCCCAGCGACAAACACATCTGGATCATTGGCAAATAGCAGTTCCAAGTTTTCCTTAATTAAGACAATCCACCGAAACTGCTTAGTATTATCTGCCATTGGCTGACCATCACTGTCAGGGTAAATAATTTTTTGGGTAGTTGAAACACTCATGTTAAACCGTTTCCTTTTTCCTTAAGTCTAGAACGAGAAGCGCGATCGCGCTTACCTGAAAAAATTACCCTTAGGCTTCGGGATCAATACCCAAAGCTCTCAATTGTTCCGCTAAACGTTCCGCCCGTTGAGTGGCTTGTTCCGCCCGTTGAGCTTCCTGTTCAGCCCGTTGAGTGGCTTGTTCAGCCCGTTGAGACTCCTGTTCAACTCGTTGAAGAGCCCCCTGGCGTTCTTGTTCTAACTCTAGAGAAGATAGAAACTTTCTCCCATCAGGACGATAAATCTCTAGCGTTTCTGAAGTAAGAGTAAATTGAATCCCTAAACGGGGACTAATCCAGCCATTGATTTCTTCAACTAACTGCAAATTTCCGTCTTGCCGTTGTAGCCCTTCCAATTCATTACTATCAGGATCATAAATATAGTATTCTTCTACCCCATAGCGTTCATAAAACTGTAACTTGCGAGTCATTTCTTTCACTCGGTTTCCTGGGGAGAGAATTTCAAATACTACTTGTGGTGGAATATTGTCTTCTTCCCATTGCCGATAAGAACCTCGGTCGCCTTTTGGTCGCCCAAATGCCACCATCGCATCAGGGGCAACTCGAATTTCAGGGTGACCTTCTACGGGATACCACAATAAATCCCCAGCGACAAATACATCTGGATCATTGGCAAATAGCAGTTCCAAGTTTTCCTTAATTAAGACAATCCACCGAAACTGCTTAGTATTATCTGCCATGGGCTGACCATCACTGTCAGGGTAAATAATTGTTTGGGTAGTTGAAACACTCATGTTAAACCGTTTCCTTTTTCCTTAAGTCTAGAACGAGAAGCGCGATCGCTGCGCCTGAAACAATTGCCCTTAGGCTTCGGGATCAATGCCCAAAGCTCTCAATTGTTCCGCTAAACGTTCCGCCCGTTGAGTGGCTTGTTCCGCCCGTTGAAAAGCCCGCTGGCGTTCTTGTTCTAACTCTAGAGAAGATAGAAACTTTCTGCCATCAGGACGATAAATCTCTAGCGTTTCTGAAGTAAGAGTAAATTGAATCCCTAAACGGGGACTAATCCAGCCATTAATTTCTTTGACTAACTGCAAATTTCCGTCTTGGCGTTGTAGTCCTTCCAATTCATTACTATCAGGATCATAAATATAGTATTCTTCTACCCCATAGCGTTCATAAAACTGTAACTTGCGAGTCATTTCTTTCACTCGGTTTCCTGGGGAGAGAATTTCAAATACTACTTGTGGCGGAATATTGTCCTCTTCCCATTGCCGATAAGAACCTCGGTCGCCTTTTGGTCGCCCCAATACCACCATCGCATCAGGGGCAACTCGAATTTCAGGGTGACCTTCTACGGGATACCACAATAAATCCCCAGCGACAAACACATCTGGATCATTGGCAAATAGCAGTTCCAAGTTTTCCTTAATTAAGACAATCCACCGAAACTGCTTAGTATTATCTGCCATTGGCTGACCATCACTGTCAGGGTAAATAATTTTTTGGGTAGTTGAAACACTCATGTTAAACCGTTTCCTTTTTCCTTAAGTCTAGAACGAGAAGCGCGATCGCGCTTACCTGAAAAAATTACCCTTAGGCTTCGGGATCAATGCCCAAAGCTCTCAATTGTTCTGCTAAACGTTCGGCGCGTTGAGTTGCTCGTTCAGCCCGTTGAGCTTCTTGTTGGGCTTGTTGAGTGGCTTGTTCAGCGCGTTGAGCTTCCTGTTGGGCTTGTTGAGTGGCTTGTTCAGCGCGTTGAGCTTCCTGTTCAGTAGGAGTGAGAATCCAGTTCTGATTTTGGTCATACCAACGCAGCCACAGCCTAGAGATTCCCTGATATTCCCCTTCCCATAATCCTAAGCCAAGCTGCGCTTCTTCCAACCACACCCCTTGTTCTTCTATCAACACACGCTGATAACGACTTCCTTGTAGCTCAAAGGCACGAAACTCATTCGTATAGCGATTAAAGACAAAATAATAGGGAATCCTTAAAATTTGCTCGTAAACGGTCCACTTATTCGGAGGCTGAACCCTCTCGTTCCTCCCGATTAGGGGGGATGTAAGGGGGGTTTGCCCCAAGTCTTCTTTTTCAGTGCCAGGGGAGAGCAATTCTACCACCACAAAGGGATTTGCCCCTTCTTGCCATGTCACATAACTGAGACGGAGGTCTTTTTCTTCATAGAGTCGCGATACCCCTAACACCGCAAACCAGTCGGGGCGTTTATACCATTGGGTATGATGCACGTCATAGTATAAGTTTAAATCACTTGCGGTAAACACCTGATCACTGGGGTAACTTGGGGGGCGAAAGGTAAGGCGAAGCAATTCAGGCTGGAGAAGATGAAATTCGTCGGAGCCTCCCGGTTCCTCAGGGTCTTCACTAGGTAAATCATACATGGTGGGGAGGGTTTCTTTTGGGGAAAGGGGAGGATTGCTTTGATACATCATTCATTCCCGTGGTGAAGTTCTCTTTTTATTTTAATTAGGGTTGGCTTGAAAAACGGCGATCTGAAGTTTGCCAATCATTTTGCTGACAATGATCAACCACTACATCTCAAAGTAACGCTTGAGTGTCAAATAATATTTGTGTTGCCTGTCTCCCTGCGCGATCGGCAGGTAAATAACTTAAAGAGCGCGATGATCGCGCTTGCTAAACATTTAATTGTTGCAACCAGCGTTCCAAATCAGCAACCGTGGCAAAATCTAAAAGCGCCTACGCCAACGCCTCCAACTCCGACACACCTAAAGCCTGAATTTGCTCCACTAAATCTCATCAGGATTAACTCCCAACTCCCGCAACTTTGCAGCTAAACGTTCCGTTTTTTCTTGCTCCTGTTGTTTCTGTTCAGTCAGTGTGGGTAGCCAATTTCCATCTCGATCAAACCAACGTAACCATTGGCGATGAATCCCTTGATATATTCCTTGCCATAACCCCAAACCTAGCTCAATGCTGTCAATCCAAAAACGAGACGCTTCTAGTGTCTGTTCTGCATAGCGATCACCTTGAAGCATAAAAACTCGGAGATGATCAGTATAGCGGTCAAAAACCACGTAATAGGGAATTTTCAGAATTCGCTCATAAACCTCCCATTTCGTTGGCGGTTGATTCACCTCCCGTAACGTCTGACCTAAATCCTCCTTCTCCGTTCCTGGGGATAACAACTCAACGACAATAAACGGATCAACGCCTTCTTGCCACAGCACATAGCTCAGGCGCAAATCTTGTTCTTCATATAATTGTGAGACGCCTAAGACAGCAAACCAGTCTGGACGCTTATACCATTGTGGATGGCGGGGATCATAATACACATTCAAATCAGTCCCCATGAAAATCTGATCAGGGGGATAACCAATGGGATGAAACGTTTCTTCTAACAATCGAGGCTGATAAATGTGAAATTGGTCAGGCAAACCAGGCTCCTCGGGATCTTCGCTCTTGAGATCATACATTGTCGGGAGCACTTCTTTCGGGGGTCTGGGGGGGTCAGTCTGATACATAACAAATTAGTTTAACGCTTCTTAGGGTGAAGTTCTCTGTTTATTTTAATTAGGGTTGGCTTGAAAAAGGGCGATCTGAAGTCTGCTAATCATTTCAATTTCTGTCGTTACCTTTATGTTTGCACTCTAGCCATTTTCATAAATTCTTGATTACGATCGCGCAACTCCTCATAACTCCCTTGATCTAACACTTCTCCATTTTGCAGAAAATATAAACAGTCACAGTTTTTCACTGTTGTTAGCCGATGCGCAATCATAATCAACGTTTTTTCCCCACTCAACTGCTCAACCGCTTCCATAATTCCGGCTTCTGTTTCATTATCTAACGCTGCTGTTGCCTCATCCATCACCAACACTTGTGGATTATGATATAACGCCCGTGCGATTCCCACCCGTTGTCGTTGTCCACCCGAAAGTCTAACGCCCCTTTCCCCGACAACTGTATCCAACCCCTGCGGTAGCCTTTCCACTAACTCCTCCAGTTGTGCTGACTTCACCGCTTGCCAAACTTGTGTTTCCGAAATCTCCCTCTCTGGAATGCCAAACGCGATATTCCCTCGTAACGTCTCATCGGATAAATAAATACTTTGGGGAATATAACCAATTTGCTGTTGCCACTGGCTTAACCCGTCCTGAATATCCACACCATCCACTATAACTTTCCCCGCCGTTGGAGTTAATAAGCCTAAAATAATATCAACTAGGGTCGTTTTACCCGCCCCAGAACTGCCAACAAACGCTACAGATGTTCCTTGAGGAATCTCTATCGAAATATTCTTCAATACTTGTTCTTCTGCATTGGGGTAGGAATAGCTAACATTTTGTAACCTCAATTGATGAGTTAATGAAGGAATCACGCCTTCCTTTTGTCCTAACAAATTTTTCTCCGCTTCTAAACTTTTCAACTCATGAACAACCACATCAATAGCATGACTACTAAAACGCACCTTGTTCAAGCTGTTCATCATTTTATTCAGTGAGGGAATGACCCGAAATGCCGTGGCAGCAAATAGAGAAAGGGTGGGTAAAACTTCTGTTATTCCTGTTCCCTGTAAGAGGGTGACTAAAATAATTGTTAATAAGGCAAAGACTGCCAAGGTTTCAAAATAGAGTCGCGGTAACTGTTGAATCATCTGTAAAGATTCTAAAGACCGCACAAACTCTTTACGATGATTACGATGCTGATGTAAAAAAAACGGTTCTCGTCCTAATACTTTCGTTTCTTTTACCCCGCCCAGACCTTGATTAATATGCTTAATGACTTCTCCTGAGTGATACTGTCGCTTTTTCCCTGCTTCTGATAGTTTTTCTCGAAACACTCGATAAAATAAAATCCCAGCAATCGCTAAGCCACTGGTCGCCACTAAAGAAGGAAGCGGTTGCAGTGTAATGAGTAGAATGACCAGTCCTGTGACCACCGTTAATTCCGTAATAAACATCACTAAGGGAATTAGCACTTGCATAAAAACTTGATTGATTTCCCCAGTCACATTCCGAATTAGAATCGCAGAATTTCTTTGTAAGTGGAAATGATAAGGCGCACCTAAATAGCTTTGGAATAATTGGTGAGAAACTTTGATTTGCTTATTAAAAATAAACCGATACTGGATATAGTACATTCCAGTCAGGTAGCTATTTTTAACAACATAAATTCCTAAATAAATTAAGCACAGAATGACTAAAAACTGACTCTGTGAGGGATTTCCCAGTACACCATAAATCCCCTTCAGAATCGGTTGCTCTTGAATCAATTCTGGTTTGCTAATAAACGAAATAAAGGGAACAACAAACCCCACCCCCAGCATTTCTAAGCAACTGCCAATTAACAAAAGGCAAAATAAGGCAACCACTTGCATTTTGTCACGGCGACTCAAGAGATAAGAGAGGTTTTTTAAGACATTTAACATTAACTGAGATCTGACCTAAATCTGTGTTTCCAGCCTACCCCACTTTAAACCCGCAGCGATCAAAATCATCACCGATCCTTCAACCAAGTTTCCAAATCAGCAACCGTGGAAAAATCCAAAAGCACCTGTCTCCCCGCGCGATCGTCTAGTTAAAATTGAAGCCAGCGCGATCGTCTGTTTTTTCCTTTCCCAGTTCAAACCATTTTCTTGAGCAATTTCCACAATCTGCGCCATCGCAGCAGGTTGTCCATAAATCTGATTCATGTTGTTTCTTCTTGCCTCTGTGAGAGGTTGACATAGTGATTAACAATCTTTTTTAAAATCTTGAATATAGTTTCTGCTTCTAGTTTCTCAACATATTCTCTAGAGAATTCTACACTTAAGGTAGGCAGACCGTCTTCAAGGTCTCTGACTTCTGCTTTTAAGAATTTCCAAGTATCACCGATGGTGTAACAGCCAAAAATTTCTTGTTGAGCTTGGTGGTTGTTAAGCCAATTTTGATAAGCAGCAGCAAGGAGTTGACCGTAGAGTTGAAAAACGGGATTGGCTGCTTCTATGCCCTTTTTTGCCTCAATGACAATCAGATAAGGAGATTCGATGCGACCAGCAACGCTTTTGCCCAAAACGCCGTCAGCAGTCCCGAATAATTCGACCTGATTAAATTTTCCGTATAAACTTACTTCTGCCCAGGCTTCAATGTCTGCTTGTTCGGCTAGCAGTAAGAGAGGATAAATTGCTCTCGACCAAATAGTTGCCTCGTTCATTAAGGCAGTATCGTGATTCACTAAATGGGAGGTGATTTCTTGCAACTGTAGCCTTTCTCTGTCAGTGAGCACAATAGCATCAACCTCAGTCCACTCATAAGCAGCGATGCGATGTTCCTGTAACTTGATTAAAGACTTTAAGTCTTCTAACGTTAGATTTGATAAGGCTAGTTTGATCATGCTACTTTCGGTATCTCTGTATCCAATATCTCTTGATATTTCACACCAATCGCATTCGCTGCATACCGATACATTATTGCTAACTTTCGCTAACAACATTCAAGTTGAGATGATCTCCCAACCAGGGCGTATCAACCACGGCGCGAAGGAAAATCTGTTCACAGCCCTGTCCATTGTAAGACGATTGCGTTTCGACGTGATGGTCTTTTTGCCGTTTAGGGAATGAATGATCTCCCCTGTCCAACTTCTTCGGAATGTCTTGAATGTGTTTTAAGATTGTCCACACTGCCTTAAATAACTTATGAAATTTTGGAAAAACGCGCTAATCAGACCGAAGTTTCTGAGATAGAATCAACGATTAGGCTGCGCGATCGCGCGACACTTCCCAAGGCAATGATTAGCAGATTTCCTTTCTCCCTTACCCAAGTAAGTTAGTCAATCAATTAATTTTTATGGCAATCAAAAAAAGCGAACTCTACACACATCTCTGGAAAAGCTGCGACGAACTACGGGGGGGAATGGATGCTTCCCAATATAAGGATTACGTTTTAGTTTTATTATTTGTTAAATATGTTTCCGATAAATATGCAGGATTAGACGATGCAGATGTTAGCATTCCCGAAGGTGGTGGCTTTCAGGATATTGTCGCCCTCAAGCATAACCCAGAAATTGGCGATCGCGTTAATCAAGTCATCAGCAACCTCGCCGAAGAAAACGAATTAAAAGGAATTATTGATGTCGCCGACTTCAACGACGAGAATAAATTGGGTAAAGGGAAAGAAATGCAAGATCGGCTGTCGAATTTAGTCGCCATCTTTGAAAACTCTATCCTTAATTTCAAAAACAATCAAGCCGACGGTGATGATTTATTGGGAGACGCTTATGAATATTTAATGCGTAACTTCGCCACACAATCTGGAAAAAGCAAAGGACAATTTTACACCCCTGCTGAAGTTTCCCGTGTTATCGCCCAAGTTATCAGCATAGAAAACGCTCAACGTCAAGACGAAACTATTTATGATCCTACCTGTGGAAGCGGTTCCCTGTTATTAAAAGCGGTAGATCAAGCGGAAGTTAAATTAACCATTTATGGTCAGGAAATGGATAACGCCACCCGTGCGTTAGCCAAAATGAATATGATTTTGCATGGACACGCGGATGCAGAAATTTATCAAGGAAATACCTTAGCCTCCCCTTATTATAAAAATGATGATGGGAATTTGAAAACCTTCGATTTTGCAGTGGCGAATCCGCCCTTTTCTGCTAAGTCGTGGATGAATGGCTTTAATCCCAGTGAGGATCAGTTTAAGCGGTTTCAAGGATATGATATTCCCCCAGCGAAAAATGGAGACTATGCGTTTTTATTGCATTTACTTCGTTCTCTGAACAGTCAAGGAAAAGGCGCGATTATCTTACCGCATGGCGTTTTATTTCGTGGTCACGCAGAGGCGAATATTCGGAAAAAATTAATTGAAAAAGGAGTCATAAAAGGAATTATTGGCTTACCCCCTAATTTATTTTATGGCACTGGTATCCCTGCTTGTATTATTGTTTTAGATAAAGAAGACGCGAATCAGCGCGATCGCGTTTTTATGGTCGATGCGAGTCGAGGATTCGTCAAAGATGGCAATAAAAACCGTCTGCGAGAACAGGATATTTGTAAAATTGTCGATGTATTTAATCAACAACTTGTTATCCCTCATTATTCCCGTTTAGTTCCCATTTCAGAAATTGCAAAAAACGACTATAACTTAAATCTTCCTCGTTATATCGACAGTCAAGAAATTGAAGACATCCAAGATATCGAAGCGCATTTACAGGGAGGAATTCCCAAAGCCGATATTGAAGGATTAGCTGACTATTGGGAGATTTATCCGCAATTAAAACAAGAATTATTTACACCACAGCGAGACGGTTATCTTAACATTAAAGTTCCCACCGAACAAGTTAAAAAATACGTTTTTGAACATCCAGAATTTACTGAATATGCCAGCGCGATCGCGCAAATCTTTAATCAGTGGTGGAATGAAAACCTTCCCAACCTCAAAGGAATCAAACAAGGGGATCATCCCAAACAAATCATCCGCCCCTTAGCCGAATCATTACTGACTGCATTTGAAAACAGAAACCTGATCGATAAATATGACATTTACCAGCATTTAATGAACTACTGGCTGGAAACCATGCGCGATGATGTTTATATTTTAGTACAAGATGGTTGGGTTGCCCAATTAAGCCCCGTGACGAATAAAAAAGGCAAAGTCACCGATTACACTTGTGAATTGATTCCCAAAGAATTAATGATTAACCGTTACTTTTCCACTGAAAAAGAAAACATTGAAACCCTCGAAGCGCAAAAAGAAGACATTAATCGCCAACAGGAAGAAATGGAAGAAGAACACGGGGGAGAAGATGGGTTATTAGCAGAAGTCACCAGTGATGCGGGAAAAGTCACCAAAACCAATATCAACAACCGTATTAAAGAGATTAAAAAAGACCCTGATTTTGCCGATGAATTAACCGTAATAAAAGATTATCTGGCGTTAATTAATAAAGATGCAAAACTGGGAAAAGAAATCAAAGCAGCCCAAACACATTTAAATAATCAGGTGATTAAAAAATATGAGGAGTTAACCGTTGAAGAAATAAAAACCTTAGTGGTTGATGACAAATGGCTTCCGACATTATGGGAAGCCGTGCGATCAGAAATGGAACGCATTTCTCAGCGTTTAGCGCAACGGATTCAAGATTTAGCGGAACGTTATGATGAACCGTTACCACAGTTAGAAGAGGAAGCAGAAACATTAACGCAGAAAGTAGAACATCATTTACATTTGATGATGGAGAGTTAAATTAATCATTATGACCAAACTAACGATTGAAATTCCTGACCAACTGGCTGAACAACTTAACGACTACTTAAAAGCCCATCCAGAGGAAAGTATAGCCGAATTACTGGATGAAGCCCTGCAAATTAAACTCACGCCAAAAGACAGTAGCAAACTTCTCTCTTTAGCGGGTATTGTTACCGATGCGCCTAGAGGTGCAGCCGATCGCGCCGAGGATTTTGAAGATTGAAGAAAATTGTACTAGATGCGGGTCCACTGATTGGTTTATTTTATGCCAAAGATACCTATCACAATGATTGTGTGCGGGGATTTGAGCAATTAACGCAACAAAAGACCATTTTACTCACACCAATTCCGATTCTTTTTGAGGTGTATAAATGGTTACTACAACTCACCCAGCCCGCGATCGCGCATAGTACCTTAAAAGTCATGCAGGAAAGTCTTTATTTACTACCTTTAGAACAACCTGATTTTGAAGAAATACAAGATATGGTGACTAAACTTCCGCAATGGCAAGGGTCTCTAGAAGATGCTACAGTTGTCTTTACCGCATTACGGTATCATAGCCCAGTTTGGACATACAACTTCCGAGATTTTAGCATTTTCAAAACTCTAGAATTTTGGACTCCTGAGCCTAAATAAATTGTAACTAAAATGAAACAAAAGGAGATATGATCGCGCTTAAAAGTATTAATCTTAGTTTTTCAAATTGAGCAAGTTTATCGCGGACTGGTTTTAACGCCAGAGTCTTAAGTTATGAAAGAGGTCAATATGTCTATGTTAGAAAAACTGATTATATTTTTTGTCTGTAAAACCAAAGGATACATCACCAAAACCCAATTAGTTAAGTTTTTATATCTTGCAGATTTGTCGGCGGTGAAGTGGACAGAAAAACAGCTAACTGATCTCAAATGGCGTTATTACCAATACGGACCTTGGAATGAAGAGATTGATCGCGCTTTAGATCAGTTGAGTCAAGATGAAGTCTTAAAAATCGTTCAACAGGGAAATGGTGTTTTCATTCAACCGAGTGTAAACTGTCCTGAAATGAAAGACTTACAATTTTCCAAAGGGTTAGAATTGATGTTAAGAAATATTCAGAAAGAATGGGCGGGTCTGAGTGCAGACAAAATGAGTGCTTTACTCAAATATGTTTATCAAACCGAGCCGATGATTTCTGCTCAAGCGAAACATTCCCCAGAAGAAAAAGCCCCTTTGAATCTTCATTTAGAACATGAAAAAGTAAGAGAAGAGTTAGGGGTATAGAATGGCGGGACAGCGACCCAGACAGGGATGGATTTATATGATTAATCCTTATCGTGTTTCTTTACGTTGTCGGCGAGGTCATCAATATTTTTATGATTTAGAAGCACCTGGGGAACTTATTTGTAAGCGTTCAGGTTGTAATCTTTCCATTAACTCCAGTCGAGTCTTACGAGGAGAACATCCTTATTTGATTTGGACAAATGATCAGTTTCAAGAGGAAGAGAATTATATTCAAACTTTTACCGCCATTCCTCTTACATCACAAACGACATTCGCAGGTTTATCGACCACCTATCCTATTACAAAAACCAAACAGAATGGACTAGAAAAAACATCTTATGCGTTGGTGCATCAAATTTGTACGGTTGACGGGAATTGTTTCAAAGATAGTCAGGGAGATTGGTTAGTTCGGATGGGTGAATTGAGTAAAGAGGATAAAGAAGAAATTGAGGAGACTTTGATTTATTACCTTAATATTAATACTAATCCCGATGAGGATTGGTTGCGAGATAATGCGTCTCCTGAATTGGTCAAACAGATTTTTGGCTTTTTGCAGGGGGAAGAAAAAGAATCGACTTTAAATGATTTATTGGATGAAATAGGGGAGAGTTGAATAATGGAAGGTCAGGAAGTAAAAGAGGGGTATAAGTTAACAGAAGTTGGGGTTATTCCTGAAGATTGGGAAATTAAAAAAATATCAGAAATAGCAGAAGTAAAAGGAGGAAGACGACTACCGAAAGGTAAATCACTTATAGACAAAAAAACTCAACATCCTTATATTAAAGTTTCAGATATGTTTGAGGGAGGAATTTTATTAGATCATATCAAGTACGTTCCTAATGAAATTTTTCCTTTGATTAAAAATTACCGTATTTATCAAGATGATTTATTTATTTCAGTTGCAGGTACATTAGGAATAGTAGGAAAAATTCCCACCGAACTAAATGGTGCTAACTTAACGGAAAATGCTGATCGATTGACTAATATAAAATGTAATAAAGATTTTTTATTATACCAATTACTTTCTTCTAGAATACAAACCTATATTGAATCTGTAAAAACAGTTGGCGCTCAACCTAAATTAGCACTAAGTAGAATAGAAGAGTTTAAAATTCCTTTACCTCCTACTAAAAAAGAACAAGAAAAGATCGCGCAGGTGTTGAGTGATGTAGATAGCGCGATCGCGCACCTCGATAAACTCATCCACAAAAAGCGTAACCTCAAGCAGGGAACAATGCAACAACTGCTGACAGGAAAAAAACGCCTCCCTGGTTTTTGTGGTGAATGGGAAGTTAAGAAATTGGGAGATTTAGTAGAAGTAGTAATGGGGCAATCTCCTGATTCTAAAACATATAATACTGAGGAAAAAGGAGTTCCTTTAATTCAAGGAAATGCGGATATTAGTAATCGAAAAACTATTAAAAGAGTTTGGACTAGCCAAGTTACAAAATTATGTAATCAAGGCGATGTTATTATGACAGTTCGCGCGCCCATTGGTGCAATAGGTATTGCTTCTTATGATTCATGTCTTGGAAGAGGTGCGTGTTCATTCAAAGCTAAAAATATTAATAAACTATATTTTTTCTATTTAATGATATTTAAGGAAGCTACTTGGGAAACCATTGGTCAAGGAAGTACATTTACGGCTGTTAATTCAAATGATATTTTTAACTTTCCTTTATTTGTAGCTAATTCACTACCAGAACAAAAACAGATCGCGCAAATCCTAACAGATATGGATGCAGAAATCGAAGCCTTAGAAAAAAAGCGAGACAAATATAAAGCCATCAAACAAGGAATGATGCAAGAACTCCTCACAGGAAAAACCCGACTCATCCCAAAAAGCTAAAAGTTAAAGGCAATACACAGAACCATAGTCTGTACATAAATGTCTGGAGAGCGTGTAACATGATAACTGACAAGCTAGAAAGTACCTCTTTCTTTTTTAGCCGTCAGTACGAAGGAGGGGAAGCAACAACCATGTCTATCAGCACCTTACCTCATTCACAGGAATTAACTGACCTTCTCGGAGAGTGGGGAAATCTTCCTGTTGATTCCATACCCAATCGTGGAGAATCAGATTTTCCCTGCGATACCAATCAAGCTGACTTACATCATCGTAATCGGGAGTTAGTCCAACGTTTATGTCAACTCTCTAATCTCATTGCTTATATTGCTTCCCAAATCTCCAAAAAACCCTCTAATTTTACAAAAGAAGAACTGAATCAACTTTCCAATCTCGCTTCAGATCAATTGGAAATCACCTCATATTCTCTAGTTGAAGTTGACGAAAAACTGTCATGGTTAGACCCCACCGCCAACGAATCCTATAAAAACTTATCTCTTTTTCAAAAAACCTTAATCCATTTAGAAACCGTAACAGAAAACCTGATTCGTGTGGTGACTCAAGCAGAAATAAATCAATTTCAGTCTCAACAGCAATCAGCATACAGTAAAATCTCCTTAGATCAAATTCAGGAAGCTAGACAGAAACTAACTTAGAATCAATTCTTACTAATTGATTGATAGCAGTTCTAAATCTTATGTAAAAAGTTAATGAACCGTTCCCCCCTTTCAAAGGGGGGCTAGGGGGGATTAATTTACAATTCTTTCTTATGGGATTGCTATATTATTCCATGAGCCTAAAATCCTTTCAAAGGGGGGCTAGGGGGGATTAATTTACAATTCTTTCTTATGGGATTGCTATATTATTCCATGAGCCTAAAATCCTTTCAAAGGGGGGCTAAGGGGGATTAATTTACAATTCTTACTAATTAATTTATTATTCCATGAGGCTAAAATGGTAGAGTAAACTCGCTACCTTAGCCAATAATGAATTGTGCAATCCTATTAGATAGCGGACCACTGGGGAAGTTTGTCCATCAAAGAAACACCTATCAAGAACAAATTTCTCTATTAAATAACTTTGCAAAAGCAGAAGGAATTAGCATCTTAGTCCCAGAAATTATTGAAATTGAATTAAAAGAAGAACTCTTAAAACGAGATTTCATTAAAAGCATTTCTAAACTGAATAAATTCAAACGACAAGATAGAATCATTCCCCTCAATGACAGCGATCGCAGTTTATCCATCGTCATAGAAGAAGACTTAAAATCGCAGGGTCAGCAATTCGCCTCAACCATCCCCAGTAATGACGGGATTTTAGTCGCACAAGCCATCAATCTTAAATTATCAGGTCAATACAAGCGGGTTATAATTCTCACAGAGAATACCAAAGATATTCTTACTTTGTCTAATAAGCAAATCACAGTTTGGGATTACTCCGAGGTTATTTCTAAACTAACTCACGACCTTGAGATTGATTTAGTAAACCTCGTTAATATCCTCCCTCCTAACTCCTAGCGAAAAACCAGTTTCTCATGTCAGAAGTCGGAAGTAAAGAACGGATCACCCAAAACCGCATCATCAAACTTTTCCAGCATCATCTCCATTACAATTATTTAGGAAACTGGAAAGACCGCAAAAACAACCGTAACCTCGAACCCGACTATCTCCATCCCTTCCTGAAACAACAAGGTTACAGCGACACCTTAATCAAAAAAGCGATCGCGCAATTCAATAAAACCGTCACCAACCAAAATCAAACCCTCTACGAACTCAACAAAACCGTCTATAGCAGTCTCCGTTATGGCGTAAAAATCAAACCCGAAATTGGCGCAAATACCGAAACCGTCTGGTTAATTGATTGGAATCACCCCGAAAACAATCACTTTGGAATTGCAGAAGAAGTCACCATCAAAGGAGAAAACAAAAAACGTCCCGATATTGTTCTCTACATCAACGGAATCGCATTAGGAATTTTAGAACTCAAACGCAGCACCGTCAGCGTCTCCGAAGGAATTCGTCAAAACCTAGACAATCAACAATCCCACTTTATCCAACCCTTCTTTGCCACAATACAACTCATTATGGCAGGAAATGATACCCAAGGACTACGTTACGGAACCATTGAAACCCCCGAAAAATATTATCTCACTTGGAAAGAAGACAGCGACATCGAAAACCCCCTAGAGCGTAGTTTATCCCAACTTTGTACAAAAGAGCGATTATTAGAAATCATCCACGACTTCATCGTCTTCGACAAAGGAAAGAAAAAACTCTGTCGCCATAACCAATACTTCGGCGTAAAAAACGCCCAAAATTATATTAAAAACCGAGAAGGGGGAATCATATGGCATACTCAAGGCAGTGGCAAAAGCCTAACCATGGTTTGGCTAGCCAAATGGATACGAGAATATAATCCCAACGCTCGTATTTTAATCGTGACAGATCGCGACGAACTCGACAAACAAGTCGAAAGCGTTTTCTCAGGAGTCGAAGAACAAATCACCAGCACCCAAAGCGGAAAAGACTTAATAAATAAACTCAATCAAACCACCCCCTCCCTGATGTGTTCACTGATTCATAAATTTGGACGCAATCAGAAAGCTGATTATGACAATTATATTGAAGAATTAAAAAGCAATCTTCCCCCAGACTTCCAAGCAAAAGGAGAGATTTACGTCTTTGTTGATGAATGTCATCGCACTCAATCAGGGAAACTCCACCAAGCCATGAAAGAAATTTTACCCCATACGTTATTCATTGGCTTTACAGGAACACCTCTCCTAAAAAAGGATAAACAAAAAAGCATCGAAGTCTTTGGAAAATACATCCACACCTATAAATTTGATGAAGCTGCTGGGGATAAAGTTGTATTAGATTTACGCTATGAAGCCCGTCAAGTGAATCAACAAATTACCTCCCCACATAAAATAGATCAATGGTTTGACATCCAAACGCAAGGCTTAACCGAACACGCTAAAACCGAACTCAAAAAACGCTGGGGAACAATGCAAAAACTCCTCAGTTCTAAATCCAGACTAGAAAAAATTGTCGCTGATATTATCTTCGATTTCGCCACAAAAGATCGTCTCAAAAGTGGACGCGGGAACGCCATGTTAGTCGCTGGAAGCATTTATGAAGCCTGTAAATATTATGAACTGTTTCAAAATCAAGGTTTTACCAAATGCGCCATTATTACTTCTTATGAACCTTCCGCCAAAGATATCAAAGGGGAAACCACAGGAGAAGATGAACGCACAGAAAAACTGAGACAATATGAAATCTATAATAGAATGCTGGGAGGAAAAGACCCTGCAAAATTTGAAGACGAGGTGAAAGAACAATTTGTGAAAAACCCCGCACAAATGAAGCTGTTAATTGTCGTAGATAAACTATTAACAGGCTTTGATGCGCCTTCAGCCACTTATCTTTATATTGATAAAACCATGCGAGATCATGGACTCTTCCAAGCCATTTGTCGCGTGAACCGTTTAGACGGAGAAGATAAAGAATATGGCTATATTATCGACTATCAAGACCTCTTTAAGAGTTTAGAAAAATCCATTACTGATTATACCAGCGAAGCCTTAGAAAACTTCGATCGCGCTGATATTAAAGACTTACTCAGCGATCGCCTTGAAACCGCAAAAGATCGTCTTAAAGAAATGCTAGAACAAATTAGGATTTTATGTGAACCCGTCGCACCCCCCAAAGACACCCCCGCCTATATCCGTTACTTTTGTGGTTCGCACGAACCCAACCAAGACCAGCTAAAAGCCAACGAACACAAACGCCATGATCTCTACAAATATACCGCCTCTCTAGTTCGTGCTTATGCCAATCTCGCCAACGACATGATAAAAGTTGGTTACACCCCCCAAGACGCATCCCAAATCAAAGCCAAAGTCAAACACTACGAACAAGCCCGTCAAGCCGTCAAACTCGCCAGTGGCGACTATATCGACCTCAAAAGCTACGAACCCGCCATGCGCCATTTAATTGATACCTACATCGGCGCAGAAGACAGCGCAAAAATTACCGCCCTCGATGACCTCACCCTAGTCCAATTAATCGTCCAACGGGGAAAAGAAGCCCTTGATTATCTTCCCCAAGGAATCAAAGAAAACCCCGAAGCCGTCGCTGAAACCATCGAAAACAACCTGAGAAAAATTATAACCGACGAACAACCCACCAACCCCAAATATTACGAACAAATGTCCGAACTTTTGGAACAATTAATCGAAGACAGAAAACAAGAAGCCCAAGACTACGAAACCTATCTGAAACAAATAACCGAACTCAGCAAACAAGTCATCCAACCGAATCAGTCTTCCAACTATCCAGCCCCATTAGACACCGCAGCCAAACGCGCCCTTTATGACAATTTAGACCAAGACGAAGCCCTTGCTTTAGCCATTGACCAAGCCATCAAAACCACAAAAAAAGACGGCTGGCGAGGGAATAGAATAAAAGAGCGTCAAGTCAGAAGAGCAATTAAACAACATATCGACAACGAAGACACCCTCAATCGAATCTTTGAACTAGCGAAAAAACAAAACGACTATTAAAATGCACCAAATTGAAATTGGCGACCTGACCATCAACGTCACCCGCAAAAAAATCAAAAACCTGCATTTAGCCGTTCATCCTCCCGACGGAGAAATTCGCATTTCCGCACCCTTACATCTTGATGATGAATCCGTGCGCTTGTTCGCCATTTCCCGACTCAATTGGATTAAGAAAAACCAAGCTAAAATTATCGCCCAACCCCGCCAGTCGCAACGGAAACTGGTGTCTGGAGAAAGCCATTATTTTCAAGGACAGCGTTATTTATTAAACGTTATCTATCGCGATCGCGCCCCCGAAGTTAAAATTAGAAATAAAACCTATATTGATCTGTACGTCAGGGAAGGAAGCAGCGAAGAAAAACGGCGAGAAATATTAAGAAACTGGTATCGCCAACACTTAAAAACCGAACTTCCCAAACTAATTGAGAAATGGGAAAAAATCATGGAAGTGGAAGTCAAAGATTGGGGAATCAAACGAATGAAAACCAAATGGGGAACCTGTAACATTCAAGCGCAACGCATCTGGTTAAACTTAGAACTTGCCAAAAAACCACCCTCCTGTTTAGAGTACGTGGTAGTCCATGAAATGACACATTTTTTTGAACGATATCATAACCAAAACTTTCGCAAATTAATGGATCAGTTTCTACCCAACTGGCGAAGCTGTCGCGAGGAATTAAATCAGACTCCCATTGAAACTGATTGTTAGAAAATTCTGTAATTACTTCAAATGTTGGTTATTCATTTAATGATAAGAATCCTTTTTACTCCAATCCCCAATTTCAAATTAATAGTGAAAAGATTAAGATTAATCAATAATATGAGTCAATAAACTTATTTTAGTGTCAAAATTTTCTAATTGGTTACTAGGATCGTTAGTAAAAGAACAACTGACGGCTCTCGCAATAAAGTTGTTAGTGTAAATTAATTTTTTCTTACTAGATATTGAATCTTTTACTTTCTCAGTCTTGCCGTAAAATATACCAACTTTCTCAACTAAGTGTTTAGTAATTCCAATTTGACCTTCATATTCTCCAAAGGATAGAAGCAAAGATTTGTCAAGTCCTCGCGATTGAGCCATATCTCTAAAATCCGTTTGACATTGACGGAAGTCTGCTTCTAGAACTAATGTGATAGGGATATTATTTTCTGCAAATCCCAGTTCTTCTGCATCAGGACTTTCTAGTAATTCTTTGACTGCGCGTTTTCTATGCTGTCCATCAGTAATTTCTAGTTTGACACTTTGATCAAGGATAGCTAAACAAATACCACGCCCTAAATCAATGATTTCTAGCTTTTCTGGGTTAACATTAGCAGTGAGAGTCCCTAGTATCCAAGGTTTATCTTGTTGAATTCTTTTGATAATGTAATCTTTAACTTCCTGAGCGTGTCCTTTAATTTCTGGGCGATTTTTACCCGAATCTGGATCATTATTACTGGATGGCTTTTCTTGAAGCAGGGTAGATATCTGATTGGCTGGAACGTTAATTTGGATCATGTCCCGCTTCCCTTGTTCAAAGCGCAGACCAATGTAACATTTTTTACGATGGTATTGAGCGAGCAAGGAACTGAGAACTTGATTTAATTGCTCTGTTGCTGAAGATAAGTGGGAATGACTATCAAACATCTTTATCTAATTTTGATCACTAGTTTTATATAATAGCAGTTAATTTAAAGCTGTGAAAGGAACTGAAACATTAAGAAGTAAAAAATATGGTTAATAACCAAAAATCAATTTTTCCACCACGTACTGCTGCTGAATTGGTAGAAGATGTTGAAATCCTAACTCAGGAGATTCAACAACTCTATCTTCTCGATGAAATACCTTGGGTTATTGGCTATAGTGGGGGTAAGGATTCAAGTACAGTTTTACAACTAATCTGGAATGCGATCGCTGCTCTACCAGTTGAAAAAAGACATAAAACAATTCACATCATTACTACTGATACTTTAGTTGAAAATCCTATCGTTTCTACTTGGGTTCGCAAGTCTTTAGAAAAACTAGATGAAACAGCTAAAATTAAAGACCTTCCTATTCAGCCTCATCTACTTCATCCCTCTATTCAACAAACTTTCTGGGTATGTTTAATTGGTAGAGGATACCCAGCACCTCGTCAAGGTTTCCGTTGGTGTACTGATCGAATGAAGATCCAACCAGTAAATCACTTTATCAGAGAAACGATAAGAGCTAGTGGAGAAGTTATTGTTGTTTTAGGAAGTCGTAAAACAGAAAGTATTACTCGTAGAAGAACAATCAATAAACATCAAGAGAAAAAAACACGGGAACATTTAACTCCTAATAGTCGCTTACCCAATTCTTTAATTTATTCTCCCATTGAAGATTGGCAAACTAATGAAGTCTGGATGTATTTAATGCAATGGGAAAATCCTTGGGGAGGCGATAATAAAGACTTACTTTCTATGTATCAAGGCGCAACTGCAGATAATGAATGTCCATTAGTGGTTGATACTTCTACGCCGAGTTGTGGTGACTCCCGCTTTGGCTGTTGGGTTTGCACAATGGTCAGTAAAGATAAATCAATGGAGGCAATGATTCAAAATGACGAAGAAAAAGAATGGATGCAACCGTTGTTAGATATTCGTAATGAATTAGATGTTGAAAATGATCATGATCGCCGAGATTTTCGCCGTATTTATGGCAAGGTTGAACTTTTTGAACGCAATACAGGGGATGGAGAAACCTCGATTAAACCAATACCTGGCCCTTATACTAAATATTGGCGAGAATATTGGTTAAGACGAGTTTTAGAAGCCCAAGTGGAAGTGCGAAAAAATGCCCCTTCAGGTATGGAAGATATTACTTTAATTCAAGCAGAAGAATTAAGTGAAATTCGTCGCATTTGGTTAGAAGAAAAACACGAATTTGATGATAGTCTTCCTCGCATTTATCAAGAAGTAACGGGTGAAACATTTCGAGACAACCGTTTAGGTGCAACCAATCATGTGTTAGGGAGTGATGAATGGGGTGTATTAGAAGAACTCTGTGAAGATGAAATGCACTTAGAATTGATGGCAAAACTGTTAGATACCGAACGCCAATATCATACAAAGTCCCGTCGTTCAGGAATTTATCAATCTTTAGAAAAATGCTTTGAAACCAGTTCCCGCAGTAAAGAAGAAGCCATTGAAAATGCACACTTGAAACGAGATTTGAAAACAGCAGTGGAGGAAAAAGATGCAGAAAAAGTAAAGCAGTTAACTTGGGCAAATATTAAGTTTTCTGGGCAAAATTCGGATCAATAATTCCCAAAAAGATTAGAATAGAAAGACTGTCGTCCTTATGTAGCAGTTCTAAATCATTCAAAAAAAGTTGACTAATCTCCCAAAATTCTGGGCTAGGGAAAAACGCAATCGACCATTGATTTAGGATTCCTATAGTCGTCATGTAAACACGATTTTCAAAGAACGTAGGTTGGGTTGAGGTGACGAAACCCAACCCTAGCAAGGGTCTAGTTTTTAAACAATCTGCAATTGATCTTTCTGTTACACCATTTTCAACAAGTAAAGTTACAGTAAATCCCCCCTTCGCCACCCTTATTAAGGGGGTTTGGGGGATCGGTATGTAGCGCCAGTTTATCAAAATGGTATTAATTGATTGAGAGAAAATGGTAGAATCTCGACGTTATCAGTACCAGCAATCTCGGTTAATTCTTTGCAGAAAAAGTGAAGCAACTCACTTGCGCAAATATTAAGTTTTCTGGGCAAAATTCGGATCAATAATTCTCACTTAGATTACAATAGAGGGATGTCGTTATTACTCTGAAACCTTTCTCGTGATCTTACGTGAACTCGTTCTCGAAAATTTTGGTCCCTATCGCGGTCGCCAAGTGGTTGATTTAACCCCCAATGCGGATGAGGAAGAAGTCCGCCCGATTATCTTATTTGGGGGAATGAATGGCGGTGGAAAAACAACCTTTATGGATGCAATTCGTCTCGCGTTTTATGGACAACGGGCGCAATGTTCCACACGAGGAAATCTGAGTTATAGTGACTTTTTATCCCAAGCAGTGAATCGTCATAGTGAGGATAAAACTCGCATTGAATTGGCGTTTGAAGAGATATTAGATAATCAGTTAGTTGTCTTTAGAATTACGCGCAGTTGGCAAAAGGGAGATAATAAGGATACGTTAAGTATTTTAGTGGATGATTGGCCCGATCGCGCTCTGACGAATACTTGGGATGAATATATCGAAAACTTACTCCCCTTAGGCATTTCTAATCTGTTTTTATTTGATGGGGAACAAGTGAAAGAACTCGCAGAATTAGACGTTCCCCCGCCACAAGTGAAAGAGGCAATTCAAGCGTTACTGGGATTAGAATTAGCGGAAAAGTTAGGGGAAGATTTAGAGGTTTTAGTCAATCGCAAGCGGAAACAACTGGCAAATCAAACGACGCTGAAAACTTTAGAAGAAATTGAAAGCAAACTGAATGAACAAAAGAAGGAATATAAGCAAGCAGAAGCCGAATTTCATCAGCTAGAAGCAGACCTTAAAAAAGCAAATGAAAATTATCGTCTTGCATCCGAAAACTTTATCTCAGAAGGGGGTAAAATTGCCTCTCAACAGTCGCAATTAGAACGAAAGATCAATGAACTCAAAAACGATGAAGCTAGAGAAAAAGATGCACTACGAGATTTAGCTGCGGATGTGTTACCGTTAGCTTTAATTACACCCTTATTAGAAGCAGCAAAAACACAGGGAGAAACAGAATTAGAGTATCAACAAGCCTTACTGACTCAAGATGTCATTAAACAGCGCGATCGCGCACTCCTTGATTATCTCCATCAACTGGCGATTTCTGCAACAGAAGTGGATAAAATTTCGGGCTTTCTCCAAGAACAAAATCAAGAGGTAGAAGCCAAACTCAACCCCGAAAGATCTCCTTATTTACGCCCCGATCAAGATACTATAAACCTCCTCAATACTGTCCTTGACTATCGCCTTCCCAACCAAGTGAAAGACCTTAAAATTAGGCAAGAGAAACTGCAAGAAATTACCTCAGAAATTGACAGCAGCGATCGCGAGTTAGCAAATGCAGCCTCTCCAGAAGCCTATCAAAAACTGCAAGATGCGGTAAAAGCAGCGCAAGAAAAACGCGCCAAAGCCCAACACGCTTGGGAAGCGGGAAAACGCCATCTCAATGCACTCGCAGATGAAATCAAAGCCACTCAAAAACAACTGGAAAGTTACAGTCAAGAAGCCATTGATCAACGCAATAACGAACATATTATTCAGTCCGCGGCAAAAGTACAAAAAACCCTCGAACAATTTAAAGAAAAACTCACCCTTAAGAAGCTAAATAAACTGGAAATTGAAGTCACTGAATGTTTCCGATATTTACTCCATAAATCCGATTTAGTCCATCGCGTCAGCATCGACAGCCAAACCTTTCGCCTTTCCCTGTTCGATCCAAACGGAAAACCCCTCCCCAAACATCGCCTCTCAGCAGGGGAAAAACAACTCCTCGCCATTGCATTCTTATGGGGGTTAGCGCGAGTGTCCCACCGTCAGCTTCCGATTGCGATTGATACTCCCTTAGGGCGTTTAGATTCGTCTCACCGTCATAATCTTGTGGAACGCTATTTTCCCAGCGCCTCTCATCAAGTGATTCTCTTCTCTACAGATACAGAAATCGGACAAGTGGAATATGAACAATTAAATGAACAAAGCGCGATCGCGCACCAATATCAACTCCACTATGACGAAGCCAACGGAGAAACCCAAGTGAAAACGGGGTATTTTGATTTTGCACAAAATTAGATTCATGATTGAGTTGCATCATGTGAATGGACTATCGACTAAATCAAAGATTGTAGTCGTAGCTTCTTTTAATCCTTTAACCAGACCAAAACCGCCATTCTCGGTTGAATCTAGGGACTTTTGCCATAGATCAACTGGAGATGATTTCTCTCTCCAGTCAAACTGTCGTACTAGCCAATCAAAGTGGAAGTCGTACAGGTACTTTCATGATAGCACAGTACTGGTCTCGCTAACTACCGACCAAATCGGAGATTGTGGTCGTAGGATGCGCGAGACCTTTGCTCAAAGATGCAGCTAAAAAGGCAATGCGATCGCGATAACGTCCCAAATCAATCCCCAGTAAACTACAGTTAAAATATTACCAGTGGGATGTTGCGTGCGACTTTCCGCCATCACCAAGGAAGCGCGACTGCAAATTTCCACACACTATCTTTTCCTTCCCAAAATACACAAAAACTGATTCCAATCAAATCATGACTGACCTCGGAAAAAAACGATTAGAAGCAGCATGGACCATTGCGGGTTATGCGACTGGTGGAGGAGCGGTTTCTATGGCTGCTACCCCAGGGGTGGAAGTTCCCAAACAAGTGCTTTTAGCGGTGTCGGATGTCTTAATGTACGGCACGATTTGGAAGATTTATTTTGAAGAAGATTTAACTCAAAAGGAATTATTAGAAATTCTGGCGGAGTTAGGGTTAGTGACGGTGACAGCCACGGGGGCTGCTTATTTAGTCGCCGAAGCCACCGCCGCGATCGCGCGGGAAATTTCAGATTGGCTGGGCCCTTCCGGTTGGGCCGTTTCGGCTGTGATTGCTGGGTCTCTCACCGCCAGTATTGGGGCATTATGGGCTTTGCACTGTGATCAACTCTATCAAGAGCGACAAGCCCAAGTGTCTCGTCATCAGTCTGAAGCTAGTCCTGCAAACAATCAACGCGATCCGTCATCTCCCAGGGTAAATCAAGATCACTCCGTCCAACATGACCATAGGCAGCCAGCTTCCTAAAAAAGCCATCTTCGGAAAGGGAGGGGCGCGATCGCAGCTGCAATTGTTTGATAATCCCCGCGAGGCGAAACTCAAAATGCTGTTCTAAACGGCGAGCAATTTCTTCTTCTGAAATCTTTCCTGTAGCAAACGTTTCCACTTGAATACTCACAGGACGAGATAATCCCAACGAATAACTTAACTGCACTTCACATTCTCGCGCCAGATTCGCTGCAACCACATTTTTGGCTGCATACCGAGCAGCATACGCCCCCACACGATCAATGCGGGTGGGATCTTTCCCACTGAGGGCTGCACCACTATGTTTAGCATATTCCCCATAAGTATCGATCGCGTTTTTTCGTCCCGTTAACCCCGCATGAACTTCAGGCCCCCCTGGACTGAGAAGCCCTTCTGGATTAATATAAATTCTAGTGTCTCGATCAGGTTGAATCGTTTGTTCTGCAAAGACGGGTTCAACAACAGTTTGGCGAATATCGTCTCGCAGTTGTTTCAAACTGGCAGCAGCAGGATCATTCTGACTGGCTAAAATTGTAATACTGTGAATGCGTTTCGGTTCGCGGTTTTGGTACTCCACCCCAACCAGCGTTTTACCATCAGGAGAAAGATAAGGGAGAATGTTTTGTAATTGAACTTCGTGCAGTCGTCGCGCCAGTTGATGGGCAAGCCAAATCGGTATTGGCATCAGGACTGGGGTTTGATCGCAAGCAAAACCGAAAACCGTTGCTTGATCGCGGGCGGTAATCTGTTCTATTTCCGCGTCAGACAGTTGTGACTCATCAAAGTTATTTTCGGGAGACATTTCGTCTAAACTACTGAGAATGGAACAGTTTTTGCCACTGAAGCTGGTGCGATGATACCCCACGCTGTCGATGACTTCTCGCGCAATGGTGGTGAAATCAATGCTGAGATCCGCATCAAACCGAGCAGCCAGAAACAAGATGGCAGCGGAAACAGCCGACTCGACGATCGCGCGGGATTTAGGATTTTGTTGCAAGCAGCGATCGAGAATCGCATCACTAATTTGGTCACAGAGTTTATCAGGATGACCCGCAGTGACGGACTCGGAGGTGAACATAAAGTCTTTTTTCATTGTGCCTCCTGAAGTTCAATGGTTTTGGTGGCTTCATTTACGGCTAAGGAAAGGAGAGCGCACCCCGCAATCACAGCCGTATCAATGGGATCTAACGGTCCTAAGCGCAATAATTGTCTAAGGGGAGGAACAAACAGGGGTAACAGTTGTAAGGCGAGAGATCCCAACACCGCAGCATCCAGATACGGATTATCAGGACGAGGTTCTCCGCCCAATAAGGAAGGCTGGGTGGAACGGGCATTTAAAGCATTGAGAATCTGCGCGATCGTTAATCCCATAAAGAGCACCGTGCTGGCGCGAGATCCAGGGCCATGTCGGGTTAACGCATAGCCGTAAGCCCCAAGGGCGCTAATGGAGAGAACCGCTGATTCTAAGACAATCCGTTCATAGTCAGCTTGGGAGAGAATCGGTTCATCCGGATCGCGCGGAGGTTGGTTGAGAATATTGGATTCAGGGGTTTCTAAAGCCAATCCTAAGCTGGGGAAGACATCGGTAACGAGGTTTAGCCATAATAATTGCATGGTGTTCAACGGTTCAGAAAACCCTGCTGCTGTCCCCACAATCATCACCGCCAGTTCGCTGAGATTGGTAGCGAGAAGAAAATGTAAGGATTTGCGGATATTGCTATAAATGGCGCGTCCTTGCGCGATCGCTGCGATCGTGGTTTCCAAGGCATTATCTTCTAAAATGACATCTGCTGTTTCTCGGGCTGCATCTGCACCGCCTTTCCCCATCGCAATCCCGACATTAGCAGCTTTCAAAGCGGGACTATCATTAATTCCATCTCCCGTCATGGCGACAATTTTTCCCGCAGCTTGTAGGCTTTGCACAATATTCAGTTTATCGGCGGGACTAACCCGCGCAAAGACATCCACTTTATTGGCAAGGGCTTCTAGTTTTTCAGGATTCAATTCTCCTAATGCAGAAGAGTCCAAAATCTCTAAACGACCATCCCGTCCAATATGTAATTCCCGCGCGATCGCGTAAGCCGTGGGCCCTTGATCTCCCGTTATCATTACCGTATCAATCCCCGCTTCATGGAAACGCGCAATGACATCGGTTACCCCTTCCCGAATCGGATCCGCCATTCCCGCTAAGCCTAACCAAATTAAATCTTCTTCCATCTCCGTTTCTGAGATGCTGTCTTCTGCCATACGGTAAGCAAACCCTAGCACCCGCAGGGCTTTTCCCGCCATCTGTTCATTGGCATTTTGTAGCGTGCGTTTTTCTTGCGGAGTAAGGGGCGTAATTTCTCCATCGCGCGATCGATAGTGACAACGTTGGATAATTTCATGGGGGTTTCCTTTCACAGCAATTAAAACCTTGCCATTGCCAAAACGGTGCAGGGTACTCATTAACTCATGATTCGCCGATCGCGCATTCAGTTTTAACAAAGGGAATTTTTCTCGCAAGGAAATCGGATCAACCCCTGCATCAATCGCAATTTGCACCAGGGCGTTTTCGGTAGCGGAACCGCTCAAATCATAGCTATCGCCAGCAGGAGTCACCTCGGTTTCACTGCACAATACCCCCACCTGTAATAATCCAACCACTTCTTGATGGTCTAACGGGTCAATTTTACGGTCTCCCCACCACCAACAGCGATCTTCAGCAAATTTTACTTCATTCATCCCCACTCGCACGTCTTTCACCACCATCTGGTTACAAGTGAGGGTTCCTGTTTTATCAAGGCAAATCGTTTGTAGTGATCCGAGAGACTCCACCGCATCAATCCCCCGAATGAGAACCCCTTGACGACGGGCTTCTTGAATCCCTAAAGCCAAAATTGTGGTCGCGATCGCGGGTAAGCCTTCGGGAACAGACGCAACCGCCAGAGAAATGGCACTTTTGAGCATCGTTAGCCAACCTTGTCCCCGTAATACCCCAATTCCAAACTCTAAAGCGCAAACCACCGATCCAATTAAAACCAGTTGTCCCCCCACTTCGTCTAGTTGTCGTTGTAAGGGGGTTTCTGGAACAATGGCTTCCCCCGCCATGGCTTGGATTTTACCAATTTCAGTTTGATTTCCCGTTGCGATAATGACCGCCTTTCCTTGTCCTCCGGTGACTAATGTTCCCCGATACACCATGTTTTTTCGTTCTGCCAGGGGAACATCTTGACGGTCTAGGGAAGTCGCAATTTTAGTCACAGGGAGACTTTCGCCAGTAAGAGGAGACTCATCAATTTGTAAGTTATCGGTTTCGATTAAACGAGAATCCGCAGCCACGCGATCGCCCGTTCGCAAGACTAACAGATCCCCCACGACCCCCTCTCCCGCATCAATGGTTTCTTCCTGACCATTGCGAATGACCAGCGCGATCGGTTTCCCTTGACTTTTGAGAGATTGAATAATGCGTTCTGACTGACTTTCGGTAACGTAGCCAATGACGGCGTTCAATCCGACGACTCCAGCAATGGTTAAAGCATCAGCAACTCCTCCCGTCACTAAAGAAATGCCCGCAGCCACCCCTAACAGAGCCACAGGCAGCGAGTTAAACTGTTCGAGGATGATTTCGAGGTCGGGACGAGCTTGGGCTTCAGCAAAGGTATTTGAGCCATATTGTTGAGCATTTTGCGCGATCGCGCTGTCACATAAGCCCTCGGTTGGAGAGGTTCCAAACTCCTGTAAAATTCTGTCTATCTCTAAAAAATGCCAATCCTTGGTTTGAGAAGAAGACGTTTGTTGTTTTGGCGCGGGAGTTGCAGCAGAAACGTTTTCTCCCGAGTGATAACTTGCAACCGTGTTTTCAACGAGCGTTTTAATCTCAGAAGCGGGATAAGTCGGATCGAACTGAATCAATAAATTACCCGTTAAAGAATTCGCTTTAACCTCCTGAACTCCAGTTTGCTGGCTTAAGGCTTGCTGAAGATAATCCGCTAAGGCTTGGGAACGATATAATCCCTCTACTTTATAGCGGATTCTGCCTTTGACACGATGTATTGCGGAAGTGCTGACCAATTTTGCTAAGAGTGATCGGTTGCTAATTGAACCACAGAGACACAGAGAACTCAGAGAATTGAAACACTTGGACTATGAGAACTGTTATCCAATATAGCCTTTTTAATCTGGGGAGTCTCGAACCTGAGTTACAGAATTACCGTTATCGTGATGTTCTCTGGTCGCGGTTGAATTTTCCTTTGACATCAAAGGCTGATGATCATGAAGTTTAATAAAACTATCAAAAGCATACCAAGCCAGGACATACCAAGGAACATCATCAAATTGAAATCCTTTAAGAATGAGTTGTCGGAGGGCTAAGGCAGCGAATAAGATCGACAGCAGCGATCGCGCATCAATTGTCCCCTGTGTTGCTTTCCTTAAACTGGTATCTAACTCCGACATCCCTTTAATCATCATTTGTGCAAAGACGGAGTTTTCTTGATTGGAGAGTGCTGGCGTGTTTTCTCCTTCTTCAGCCAACTCTGCTTCCACTTCGGCGCGGAGATCTTCGATCGCTTCCTCGAGTTGGGCTAACGCTTCTTTCCCTCGCTCTTGGAGGGCAATGACCGCTTTTAGGAATGCACGCACTGCCGGTTGTTCGACATTTTCCGCACTCACCCTCAGCACTGGGGCAAAAAAAAGGGTCGCCATTTCTTCAAACGTGCTGGTCGCTTCCGATTCGGGTTGGCGTATCATTGCATTAATCTTTAAACCTTTAATGTTAACAAGCTCAGCCTTTTCTTCTCACTCACTGGACAAGTGAATGAGCAATTCTTGCGCCTAAGTCAATTTTAACAACACTGCACCATTTCTTAACTCCAAAATTCATCAACATCCACCTCTGTTATTTCTTGCTTCACCTCTTGAAAATAGCGACTAGAAGTGACCATGTTTAAATCTTTTTGACGCTTTTGTTGATCAATTTCAATCTTGAGATCTTGAAATTGTTGCTCAAATTTATTTTTCTCTTGACGACGTTGATCGGGCAACTTGAAAATAAAAGCAACCTTATCTTCTTTCCCAAACGCAATCAAATCACCCGAGGAAATATCTTGAGACTCTCCTTCTTTGACTAAGATATTGTTGACATAAGTCCCATTGGAACTTCCCAAATCTTCAATGTAGTATTGTTCTCCCACCACTGTGATCCGAGCGTGCTTCCGAGAAACAACTGCTGCATTGGTAACATCGGATAAATCAATATCAGGGGTATTGTTAGGACTAGTTTTCCCAAGGGTAATGGTGAGTTGATTTTCCGGAATTTTCAGCGGGCGACCGCTCTGCAAATGTAGTAAATAGGGAACCGTTTCCGGTAACGTCACTGTTTCTTCTGGAGGAAAATTGATTTCAGGAGGTAAAATTGAGGTTTTGGGATCTTCTGGAGCAGATGCTTGCAGGTTTTCTGACTTTTGACCCAACTTCAGATACTGTTTGAGAGCCTTCCAAGGATTTTTCATTGCCAACCATCTACATCATCACTGCCATTAATCCATTCCTGCAAGTCTTGCTTCGGGGAAGCCACATTGAAGGGATGAAGTCCAAAATCATCAGATAACTCTTGGCAAACTTTCACGCCACGGAAACTATTGCCTTTGGAATCTAGGGGGGGTGAGAACGTACCAATTCCCATCTTATCGGGGGCAATGGCTGCAATGCCACCACCAACGCCGCTTTTAGCTGGCATTCCCACTCGGTACGCCCACTCTCCCGAGCCGTCATACATACCGCAGGTTAGCATCACACTAATTACATCTTGCACATAATGTTCATCCAGTGCTCGCTGTCCCGTGATCGGGTTAACTCCGCCATTAGCTAAGGTTGCCGATAGCATCGCTAAATCGCGAGCATTCACCTGAATAGAACATTGTTGAAAGTAAAGGTCTAAAGTTTCATCAATTTTTTCGCTGACCATGCCAAAATTAAGCATCAGGTAAGCCATGGCACGATTGCGATGACCGGTTGATTTCTCTGATAAAAACACCGCAACATCAATGTCATGATCGCGCCCCGTATAACGCTTAAACATTTCCAAAACTCGTTTTAAGCGTTCAGTTCCATCTTTGCCTTTCACTAAATCAGTTGTAGCAATTGCCCCGGCGTTGACCATGGGATTATAAGGGCGGTTCGTCTCTTCATCCAAAACAATGGAATTAAACGCTTCTCCCGTCGGTTCAACACCAATCTTACTATTCACATACTCCCGCCCATAATCTTCTAATGCTAAACCATAGATAAACGCTTTTGAGATCGACTGAATGGTAAATAATTCATTACAGTCTCCGACTTCAAAACGTTGCCCTTGCGTGGTGAGCACACAAATACCAAATGATTCAGGATTGGCGATTGCCAACTCTGGGATATAGTCAGCGACTTTTCCTTCATTAAAGGAACGATATTTCTCATAAAGGTCATTGAGATAGTTCCGAAAGGGTGAAGTAACGGCGCTAATGGAGTTAGCAAGCGACTTAATATCTCCAGTTTTGTTTTGTGACATTTTAGCTATACCTCCGCGATGCGCTGCGCAACTTTACGAAATTCTTGACTAACGGGATGTTCGGGATACTTGCTGTAAAATACCCCTTCACTGGCCAGTTCTACGAGATCCTCTGAAAGCGGAAACACACCCACCACTGATTCTTGATAGGTGGCTTCGACTTTTTGAACAACGAGATCAGGATCAATTCGACTGTGGACTTTATTAATGGCGAGTAGCATTTTGCGGACATTTAATTCCCGCGCCACATCAACGGTTACTGCTGTACCTTGGTAATCTTGTTTATCGGGTCGTAAAATGAGAATCACCAGATGGGAGAGAGAAATCGATAGAAAGGTTTCCTTTGATAATCCAGGATGGGTATCAATAAATAAGTAGTCCAGTTGATAAGATTTTACGAATTGACGTAAGCCATCATTCATTAACTTGACATCGTAGCCTTGCTGTAAAATGCGGGCAATGTCATCTGGTTTGATGCTGGATGGAATCAAAAATAACTGTCCGCTTCCCTCCTTGCCAACAGAAGCACTAACGTTATAAGTCACATCTTCAATGGGGCTTTCACCCCAAAGATAATTATTGAGGGTGGCGTGAGTCTGTTCGGGTTCTAAGCCCAATAGGCTATGAATGCCCGGAGAGGGAATATCTGTATCGACCACGCCAACTCGGTTACCGCGTAAGGCCATGGCAGTGGCTAAATTTGCCGTGAAATTAGATTTACCTGTTCCCCCCCGATAGGAGTGGATTGCAATTACTTTTGGCATACCGAATTTATGGTTTTTAATAGGCAGAATTTATGGATGATCGAGCACGACAAAACCAGAGCCAGATTAAGCTCTAAGGTGTCAAATATCCCAACAGTTGGTGCATTGGAAAATCGAGGGAAATTTGATTAATAATGATTTGATCGCGATAATTACTTAAAAATAATTTTCTTTAATTAAATATAACTGATCATAAAAATATTCAACTGTATTTTTTGATACAAAATAGTAGGAACGCTCAGGTTGTACTCTTTCCCAAGACAATCGTAGAGAGAGATCAAAGGTACAAAAAAATGTAAATCTAAGCCGTTACTGACGACTTAGATTTGAGGATTGGGAATTAATTAGACAGAGGCTTGAGAGTTAGTCGCGATAGACTTCATCAACCAAAGCGCGATCGCGATCAAAGAGTTGGATCTGTAAGGGCATTTGACCAACAGCATGAGTGGAACAACTTAAGCAAGGGTCAAAGGCACGAATCCCAGCTTCAACGCGATTGAGCATTCCCTCGGCGATTTCATTGCCATTGATATAATGTTGGGCAATTTGCGTGATGGTTCGATTCATGGCGAGGTTATTTTGTCCCGTGGCAATGATCAGGTTCACTTTTTCAATCAGACCATTTTCATTGACGTTGTAATGGTGAAAGAGGGTTCCCCGGGGGGCTTCACTGACACCAATGCCTTCTAAGGAATTAATCCCCGCTTCTGCACGCACCCGAGGCGACATTAAGTCGGGATCATACATGAACTGTTCAATCCGGTCGATCGCGCCTAAAATTTCCACTAACCGCGCATAGTGATAGAAGAAAGAAGAGGTGGCCACTCTTGCCCCAGCGCGATCGCGCAATTCTTGTAATTCTCGATCCGCAGCCTCTGTGCCAAACCGTTCACAGATATTCACCCGCGCTAAAGGACCGACGCGATACATCCCATCAGGATATCCCATGGGTTTATAGTAGGGGAATTTGAGGTAAGACCAAGGCTCAACCGCTTCTCCGATAAAATCAGCGTAATTGTCCTCATGTAAGCCATCAGCGACAATATTGCCTTCGCTATCCATAAAGCGAATCTGACCGCCATAATGTTCCCAAGTGCCATCAGGGGCGACTAACCCCATAAACAGAGAGGGAAATTTGCCAAAAACATCGGCTTCGGTGGAAAACTGGTCTAAGAGTTTCTTAAATAACGCCAGTGCTTGCTCTGTGGTTTGTCGGGCTTCAGGAAGACGCTCTAAAATCCAATTGCGTCCCTCTTCCGATAAGGGAGTCCGCACACCACCAGGAACCGCCCATGCAGCGTGAATTTTCCGTGCGCCTAAAATCTCAATAATTTTTTGTCCAAATTGCCGTAAGCGAATACCCGCCCGCGCTAGTTCGGGATCAGACTGGATTAAACCAAACACATTCCGCGATTGCGGGTCACTGTCAAAGCCCAAGAGAAAGTCAGGGCTGCTGAGATGGAAGAAACTCAGGGCGTGAGACTGGGTAATCTGTCCGAGGTTCATCAACCGTCGTAATTTTTCTCCTGCTGGAGGAACTTGGACTGCAAGAATTTTATCGCCTGTTTTTGCCGAAGCGAGGAGGTGACTCACGGGACAAATGCCACAAATGCGGGCGGTAATTCCTGCCATTTCAAACATCGGGCGACCTTCGCAGAATTTCTCAAACCCGCGAAATTCGACCACATGAAACTGGGCATTATCCACCTTTCCCTCGTCATTGAGATAGACAGAGATTTTGGCGTGACCTTCGATGCGAGTGACGGGATCAATTGTTACTGTTTTTGCCATTATTTTTCTCCTAATCTCAACCAAATTTGAGCATTTCTCGTCCAGTCATGTCTGGATTTTTTGCCTCTAGCAACGGCGCGATCGCGCTTTGAATCCGTTCTGCTGAAGGGGGACAACCGGGTAAATAAAGATCCACATTGACCACCTCATGCACAGGACGCACTTCATCTAATAATTCGGGGACAATCCCAGGGGCGTGGGGAAGTTGTCGCGAATCGTCTCCCAATTCCAAGTAACAGCGTTTGAGGGTGCCATCCGTTTGCCCTTGTAAGTTCCGCATGGCGGGAACATTTGCCGTTACTGCACAATCCCCAAAGGACACCAAAAGTTTTGTTTTCTTGCGGACTTCTTGAATGAGTTCGAGGTTGTCCTCATTCGCAACCGCCCCTTCCACTAAACAGACATCCACATTTTCAGGATACTCTTTATAATCCGATCCCACCGGGGAATAGACGATATCCACGTGCTGGGCGAGTTCAATGAGCCATTCATCCAAATCTAAAAACGACATATGACAACCCGAACATCCCGCAAGCCAGATCGTTGCAAACTTTATCTTGTCCATTCTTTTTTCTCCCGTGCTGTCACTAAAAATTCTAACTTGGCGCGATCGCGCTCCATTTCGGCGACGGTTACCCCTTTCCGGAAAATCGCCCCAGTGGGACAAGCATCGACACACTTTCCGCAAGCGGTACAAGCATCCACGTCTCCCCAAGGCTGACTTAAGCCTGTCACCACTTTACAGGTTTCCCCTCGTTCGGCAACATCCCAAACGTGCGCCCCTTCAATTTCATCGCAAACGCGCACACACCGGGTACATAACACACAACGGTTGCGATCTATGCCAAAGCGTTCATGAGAGACATCCACATCGCGATCGCTGGGGAAACGATAGCTAAAGCGGGTATGATCCATTCCCACCTCAACGGCTAAATCTTGCAACTCACAGTTCTCATTTGCCACACAAATCGCACAAACATGATTCCCCTCCGCAAAGAGCATTTCCACCACCATCTTCCGATATTCTTGCAAACGGGGGGTGTTGGTGTGGACTTTCATCTCTTCACTCACTTCCGTTACACAAGCTGGAAGCAATTTATTAATCCCTTCTATTTCCACCAAACAGAGGCGACACGCGCCCACATCGGAAACCCCTTCTAGGTGGCATAATACTGGAATCCGAATTCCCGCTTCTTGCGAAGCCTGTAAAATTGTTGATCCAGCCTCCACAGCCACATCAACATCATCAATTGTCAGCGTTGTTACTGCCATTCTTTGTTCTCCTCTCCAGACTGACTTTATACTTTACTCATCACCGGCTGTAGCAGGTCTTGATACTCAGACTCAAAATAGCGTAAGGTACTCAAGACGGGATTCGGCGATGTTTGCCCCAAACCGCACAAACTGGTTGCTTTTACCATGTCGCAGAGTTCTTGCAGTTTCGCCAAATCAGCGTCCGTAGCTTGTTCCGCGAGTATTTTTTTGAGCAGATCGTACATTTGTACGGTTCCCGCCCGACAAGGAATGCACTTGCCACAACTTTCTTCTTGACAGAATTCCATGTAATACTTGGCAACCCCAACCATACTGGTGTCTTGATCCATGACCACCATGCCACCAGATCCCATCATAGAACCCACGGCGGACAGCGATTCGTAATCGACAGAAATATTGAGTTGATCCGCAGGGATACAGCCTCCAGAAGGACCCCCCGTTTGCACGGCTTTCACTTGACCGCCATTGGGAACCCCTCCGCCCATTTCTTCGACAATTTCTCGCAGGGTAATGCCCATGGGCACTTCAATTAAACCGTTATAAACCACGTTTCCTGTTAGAGAGAAAATCTTGGTGCCTTTACTCTTCTCCGTCCCGATGCTTGCATACCAGTCCGATCCTTTGGTGATAATGGGGGCAATATTACCCAGGGTTTCCACATTATTAATCAAGGTAGGTTTACCATATAGACCCACGACAGCCGGATAAGGAGGACGGGGGCGAGGGGTACCGCGTCCGCCTGAAACCGAAGCAATGAGAGCCGTTTCTTCCCCACAAACAAATGCACCCGCCCCAACGCGGATTTCTACGGAGAAGTTAATAGCAGACCCGAAAATTTGCGAACCGAGGACATTATTGCGTTTGGCTTGCTTAATCGCTTTTTCTAGGCGAGAAATGGCTAACGGATACTCTGCGCGAACATAAATAAAACCGTGGTCTGCTCCCACAGCATAGCCCGCGATCGCCATTCCTTCTAAAATTCGATGGGGATCACTCTCCAAAACACTCCGATCCATAAACGCCCCGGGGTCGCCTTCATCCGCGTTACAAATCACATACTTTTGTCCAGGAGGCATTTTTGCCACCGTTGACCATTTCAGCCCAGTGGGGAAACCCGCCCCACCGCGACCCCGCAGCCCAGAGCGCGTAATTTCTTGCACTACCTCTTCGGGGGACATTTCAAAGAGGCTCTTGTATAAGCCCTGATAGCCCCCAATGGCGAGATACTCGTCAATGCTTTCTGGATCGATTTGACCACTATGTTCTCGGACAATTTGCACTTGATGGCTGAAGAAGGGATGATTGGGATTCCCTGGCGCTGCGGTGACCTCTTCCCCCTGTAGCCCTTTAATAATGGATGGGGCTTGTTCGGGAGTCACTTTTTCGTAAAGTTTATACTGGTCAGGGTCTTGACTATTTTCCACTTCCACAATCGGCCCCTGACCGCAAAAGCCCATACAACCGACGCTCACCACTTGCACATCATCTAAGTGGGCTTCTTTAACGGCTTTTTGCATTGCTTTGTGGACGGCGAGGGAACTGGAAGCCTGACAGCCTGTGGAGGTACAACAATAGACACGGGTGGTTTTTCTTTTTTGTCGTGCTTCCTCTGCCCAGTTGTTAAATTCTGCCCATTCCATATTATTTCTCCTCTTGCCATTCGTGTAACTTTTTGCTGACACTCTCGGTGTCTTGCTGCCCAGCAACTGTCCCATCAAAAACGATCGCGGGGGCAATGCCACAAGCCCCGATACAACGAGCGGTTACTAAAGAGACTTGACCATCTTCGGTGGTTTCTCCGGCAGTGATTTTGAATTCTTTTTCGAGATTGGATAAGATTTTGTCGCTGCCTTTGACATAACAAGCGGTTCCCATACAAACCACACAAGTATGAGCGCCACCAGGCTTCAGCATGAAAAGATGGTAGAATGTGGCGACACCATAAACCCGACTCAAGGGGAGTTTTAAGTGCTTAGCAACATAGGCGAGGACATCTTCCTCTAAATAACCAAATGCTTCTTGTGCTTTGTGTAAGACTTCGATTAACGCATCTTGGCGATATTGCGCCCGTTTCATGGTCACATCCAAGACGCGAAACCGTTTATCTTTTTCTTTGGGAGCTTGCTCCGTTTGAGTTGTCTTTGTTGCAGTTGTCATGATAAAATGGAAAGCAGCTTTATGCTATTTACACGCTTGCCACAGGAAAAACTGCTGCCACACCACACCTGTAGCCAGCGCGATCGCGTGCCTGCTTTAATAATTGTTGAGATGGTTGAAGTTTTGCTTTCAGGTTGATCCGCTAAACTCCTATTTACTATTAGAAAATAAGCACGGCTAAAATAGTTCCGTGCGAAGTAAATCTTAATAGGTCTTATTAATCATTGACATTTTCGCCAACCCTAAGGAATGACGATTGTTTCGTTAGTTAGACATTTTTGACTTCTCCTCGCTCTAAAGAGACGAGGATTCTAAGAGGTGGCTTCGCAACGGGACGGGGCTTTCAGGGTGCTGAAATGAATTCAGCACACAGCCCCTCTTAAAAACCTCGTTGCTCCGCTCTTTCTCTTAGAGTTCCAGATGTACAGTCTGGATGGCAGAGTCAAAGCTGCCCTACTGACCTTGACTAGGACTAATCCTAGCTGTATCTCTACTTTTCGGAGGATGTTAGCTGCTGCGTTTGCATCGGCATTTACAATTCTTCCTTTTGAATCTTGATAGCAACCTCTCTTTACTCGCTTTCCTGACGGTTGCCACCTTTCGGGTTTCTCGCCGAATGTCGGTAGCAAATCACGATCTAGAAAAGAGGCTTTTGAGGTATAAGACTCTTCAGTTTCTACAAACTCAATTCCATTTTCCTCTGCTAATTGTTGAATCTGATTCTTTAACTTAGCTGTGGGAATCTGGACAAAGTTTTGATTATTTTTGTGTCCTATATTGATCCCTTGACGCTGACCTTTATTCCAACCGAAAACGATGATCCCTATATCTTTATTAAGACAATAGTTAATCACCATCTTCGCTGCCTTGTTTACAGCATCTCGAACTTGGCGGTTTCGTTTTTCGGTGATTCTAGCTAACTCAAAGTCCCAATAACCTTGAGGTTTTCCCTTTTTAAGAGAAGACACTCGGCGGTTATAGTTCTGATTTAGAGATTTAAGTTTTCTCCCATCAATGATGAAAGACTCTCCAATGGTGGAAACACAAGTTAACCAGTTATCCAAGCCTGGATCAACCCCTAGTGCTTCGGTAGAATTAACTGTAGTTTTGACTTCAGGTCTTTCATACACCCATTCCACATAAAACTCTCGGTTTCTAGGAATAATTCTTAACTCTTTAATGCTCTCCCATTCTAGATTAGAAGGGAAAGGAACAAAAAACTCTGATCGACCAAACCACGCTTTAATTGTTTTTCCTAGCGGGATTCTGATTTGACCATCTTTTAACTTCAGAGCTTGTTTTGGATAGGAAGCAACCGCCATTCCTCCTTTACCCTTATAGTTGGGGAGTTTAGGATGATTACTAATTTCTCCTTTGAAAAAGGCTTTTCTCAAACCCTTATAGGACTTAAAAGATTCTGCGACGCTTCTAAGAATCTGTTGAGCGCATTGAGAGTAGAGGGCTTTGAAGTTAACTTGTTGTTTTAGGACTTCTTCTGGTTCATATTTTCCAATGATCCGACCTTCATTAAAGAAAGTTTGACGGGCATAATAGATTCCACAATTTGTTAGATTATTAGCCGTATAGCAAATATGTTCTAATATGGGAATGACCTCAGAGCTTGGTTTAATTCGATTTTGCTGGCATCTGTACATGGTAGATCATTTAATCGGTTAGAATTATTATAGCATAAATTAATCCAATGGGTGACAATGCAAAAACAAAGACTGAGTATGCGAGTAGAAGTCTCTAGAATCGAAAAGCTACGACTATACGCAAGATATAAAAGAAAAACAATGACTCAGCTAGTAGAGGACTGGATTGATACTTTAGAAATGCCGAATTACAAGGACACAGAAGGCTAAAGCCTTTAAGTGTCATTCATCCCTCGATTTCAAATCGAGGGCTTTCTGGCTGAGTTACTGTAATTTCTCAATTTTACGGGCTTCAGTGCTGTATTCTGTCAGTTCGTTTTCTGCTGTCCAGATCAATTTTTCCGCTTTTTGATTCATCTTGTTATGAGTTAGAAAATAATTCCTATTATCCCATTTGACTCTGTGGTTAATTTTTAAATCATCAATGATCGAATCTGATCCGCCAAGTTTTCACTTGCGGTATCACCCGTGATCAGTTCAATTTGTTCGGAGTGAGTTGCGCCTAATCCTAGTTCTGTTGCTCTTTGAATTTGTTCTAACTTCCAGATTGACCCTTCAGAGACTTGTTGAGTTGTCCCAAAAGACCGTAAGAGGGCTAATCCGACCACATCTACAGCAACGCGATCGCGCCCCGCAATCATCACATTTGCAGCCACTTTTTGACCATTGGCGGGTCCCCCATTGACAAAGGCTTCCACGCCATCCATCAGCACCAGGTCGGGTTGATAAGCTGCGTTAACTTCCGCAATCATTTTGCGCTGGTGGGGAGAGGAATGTAAGTCTCCCATATAGTTAAAATTGTCCCCTGGCACATATTTTGCCACCATCCCAATGCTGTTTTTCAGGGAGAGGGTAAAGTGTCCGCCGAAGCGATGGGTTTTCAGACAGCAGGTATTGATGACAGCATCTGCATCTAAAATGGGACGCGCGATCGCGAAACCTTGTTTCCAATGGGTCCCTTCTTTGTCAAAATATTGCCATTGTTCGGCAGGCATTTCATCAAAAACAATCGTTTCTAGCCCCCGTTTTTCCGCGAGTTCAAACACACCTTTTCGTTGCATGGCTTCCCGAGTTGTTGCCATTCCTGAGCGATCCCCGATTGTAATCTGTCCCGCTTGTGTCTTTTCAATTTCGGTAGTCAGACTATCGAGTAAATCTGTATCAGTGGCTGCAGGTGCAGGATCGCCTGTGTTGTAGTTGGGTTTGATAAATACGGTTTTATCGGTAAAGCCTTCGGGTTGTAATAAGTCGAGGAGTTTGGGGACTGCAGAAGCGCGATCGTCTGTTTTGAGGATCGCGACGCGAGAAACCTGATCAGAAGGTGGATTCCCTTTGAGCTTCATTGTAGAAGAAGCAGAGGTTTGGGAGTTGCCAGATTGAGCCAAGCTACAAGCAGAGGGGAAAACAGCAGCCCCTGTTGCTAACCCTAATAAACGTAAGATTTGACGGCGTTTGTAGTTGAAATAGGACATGGTTACTATTTTTGCGTTTCAGGATAGGGAGATTCTTCTTGAAAAACTGCCTCTAATTGATTTGGATCGCTGGGTGGGGATTCAGAATTGAATAGATCGTGCAGTAGGGTATAAAAGCAGGGAATAATAAATAGCGTGAGAAAGGTTGCTAGAGATAACCCTGAAAAGACAACGACCCCCAACGGTTGTAAAAACTCTGACCCTTGTCCTAAGCCTAACGCAAGGGGAAACATTCCTAAGACGGTGGTAATGGTGGTCATTAAAATCGGGCGTAAGCGTTGCGGGGCTGCTTGTAAAATTGCTTGGCGACGACTGACGTTTTGTTGGGTGTAAATTTGATTGGCAAATTCCACCATTACGATCGCGTTGTTAACAACAATCCCCACCAGTAAAACCGCACCGACTAAAACGGTTGCACCGACAGGGGTATCCGTAAGATAAAGTCCGAAAATGCCACCCGCCAACGCGAGGGGAACCGTTAACATAATCACAAGCGGATCAATCAGGGAGTTATACTGCACTGCCATCACCACAAAGACCATAAATGCAGCGAGTCCGCCGAGGAGTTTCAAAGCGTTCTGTAATTCGGTATTATTGGCTTCGGCTGAACTGGGAGCAATGGTAACACCTTCCGGGAGTTCCAGTTGTTGAAAAATAGATTTAGTTTGCGCGATCGCGCGATCGAGAGTCGCTCCTTCCACTAAATCGCCTTCGAGAATATAAACTTGGCTTTGATTCAACCGTTGAATCTCAGCAGGGGCAATCCCAGGCTGAATATCAGCAATATCTTTGAGTTTTAAGGATTGATTCTCGCCCACCAAGAGAGGAACGTCTTCCAAGTCAGAAATGGTGGTTAAGGTTGACTGCGGGAACTGCACCCGAATATCTACCAAACGATCGCCGCGTTGTAAGCGCGTGGGAACCGCCCCATTAACAGCCGTTTGGATTGCTTCTCCGATTTCAGTCACCGTTAAACCAAACTCTTCGGCACGTTGCCAATCCGGTCGAATCTGGACTTCGGGCTGTGGCGGTTCGGGATCAGGGCGAAAACTTGCCGAGGGAACATTTTCATCTAAAGCTGCAAGAACTTGTTCTCCCGCTTGTTGCAGTTGGGCAGTATCATTTCCTTGTAAGATGACATTGACATCCCCGCGCGTCGGTGAATTATTAAAACTAATCCCGCGAACATCCTGGGGAAAGATGACCACCCGAGTATCCACTAAATTGAGTTGATTCAGTTTTGGTTGAACTCTAGCGATGTAAGATTGGACATTCACCCCTGCTTTGACACTAATGGTGCTCGATCCGCCTAACACATCAGGGGAAGTATTCGTCCCAAATAAGTAGCCTCCTGCGGTGGTAAACGTGCTTTTGGTTCCCGGTTGGTCTAATAAGGTTTCATCGATTAACCGCATCACTTGTCGGTTTTCCGTTAAACTCGTCCCTGTGGGAAACTGCACATACATTCGCGCTTGTCCCGTATTAATTTCGGGTAAAATTTCTTGGGAGAGTTGTCCCCCGAACCAGAAACTCCCGCCTCCTAAAATCAGGAATGCACCTGCAATAACCACAAGGCGATACCGTAGCACTTGTTTTAAGCCTTGCTGATAGCGACGAGTGGCGGATTGAAACTGGTCATTAAAGCGACGTAAAAACCAGAAATAAGATAAGCCACTACTACGAGGAATCGCTAACAAACGAGAGGCTAACATCGGCACAACCGTCAGCGCGATTAACATTGAAGACGCAACCGCAAAACTAATTGTCAGAATTAATTCACTAAACAACAGCGAGAAAAAGCCCCCAATCAGTAAAAAGGGAACAACGGAGACTAAGTTGGTACTGGTAGCAGCTAGTAAAGCCGATTCAATGCTACGACTGCTATTTTCCGCTTGTTCAATAATATAGCGATTACTCGGGCGTTCTTCTGCGACAGGATGACCCGGAGTCATTCCCACCCCTTCCGCGATAGTTTCTAACATGACGATCGCGTTATCAACAACAATTCCCACGCCTAACGCCAATCCCCCTAAACTGAAGACATTTAAGGAGATATCAAAGCCTCGCATTAATAAAATCGCGGTAAAAGTCGCCAACGGAATCCCGACAATAATAATAAAGGTTTGACGCAGTGACCCGAGAAATAATAAGACTGCAACGGCTGCTAACGTAGCCCCTGTTAACCCCGCAACCGCGACATTTTTAATAGAATTGCGAATAAAAACCGATTCATCTTTCGTTGTTACTAACGTCATCTCATCAGAAATCGTTCCCACTTCCTGCAGTTGATTGATGCGCTGTTTCACTCGATCCACCACTTCAATCGTGTTCGCTGTGGGCTGTTTTTGCACACTCACTTTCACCGCAGGATCGCCATTGAGGGTGACAAAAACCCGTTGTTCGGTTGTCCCATCAATCACCGTCGCAAACTCACTGAGGGGAATCTCTGTATCTCCAACAGCAAAGGATAAATTGCGAATCTCCTCCGCATTGTCAAATTTTCCGATCGCGCGGGTTAGGGGTTCGGTATCTTCTCCTGATAAACGCCCTGTGGCGACATCCACATTGCGATCGCGCAATTCCTCTAAAACATCCGTAAACCCCAAGCCTAAAGCCTGTAACCGAATCGGATCAATTTCCACGCGCACTTCTTCGGTTACGCCACCGGAAACATTCACTGAAGCAGCACCGCGCACCAGACTTAATTCTCGGGCTAATTCTTCATCCGCAAAGACGCGCAAGTCCACATCTCGAAGCGAGTCTGATTGTAACCCAAACTCATAAACGGGTAGCTGGGAAGGTTCAAACTTAAAAATGCGGGGATCTTCCACAATATCGGGGAGTCTTCCTTGCACCCGATTAAACGCTGCGGTGGTTTCATTCAACGCCTGATCTACATCATCTCCCGCTTCAAAGTATAAATCAACCTCCACTTCCCCTTCTTCGGTTTCGGAGTAAATTTGCACCACCCCTTCTGTGGCGCGGAGGGCTTCTTCTAGGGGTTTAGCCACTTCTTCCACCGCAACTGTTGGTGAAACGCCAGGGGTTCTGACTTCGAGGCGGATGCGGGGATAGGTAATCGATGGCAGTAAATTGACTGGAATTTGCAGGAGAAAAATAGTTCCAATGACTAATACCGCAACAGTAATGGCGAGAGTACCAATATGTCTTCGGATCGCGATCGCGCTAATACTAAATCCAGTCATGAGTTATATTCGTTGTTGAAGTTACTATGGTGAAAGTTGAAACCTTTAGGGTCAAAAGAGGTAAAAATGCAGGAATTTAAACTAACTGGAATGGTCGATGAACAAGGGAATATTAGATTAGATCAACCCTTAAATCATTGTAAACACAAGCGAGTACAAGCCATTCTCTTAATTTCAGATGATAATTTAGAATCTATGGAGGAAAATGACTGGAAGTATCTTAGTGCAGAGCAATTTTTGCATGGTTATAGTGACGCTGATGCCATTTACGATGAGGATTAAATAGTGTGGTCAATGATTTTTACGAATCAGGAGAGGTGGTGCTAATTGCTTTTCCTTTCTCCGCTACAACCACAAGAAAACGAAGACCTGCTCTGATTCTATTAGACACTGGGGATGAAGATATTATTGTGGCTCGCATAACCAGTCAACCTCAATTGAGTCAATTTGATATTGAGTTAAAGCAATGGCAAGCATCTGGTTTAAGACTACAATCATGGGTAAGAGTTCATAAACTAGCAACACTCCAAAAAAATCTAGTAGAGCGTCGCTTAGGAAAACTAGCTTCTACTGATTGGTCGAAAGTTCAAAGAATGCTAAAACAGCTTTGGGAGTGAAAATAGTGAAATGACCAAGACATATTTAAGTTAGTTTTTGTCTCCCCTCTCTTTCTCTGTCGTAGTACGAGAAAGCGCACTCAATCGCACGGCTACTGCGTACAATATAGGGCGTTTCCGTATCTAATCCCGAAAGAATTTCCAATGACTAATACTGCAACAGTAATGGCGAGAGTACCAATATGTCTTCGGATCGCGATCGCGCTAATACTAAATCCAGTCATGAGTTATATTCGTTATTAAAAGCGGAAAGATGATCAAAAAGTTTGGAGAATGCTATGAAGATTATACAAACGACAGGCAAAATAGAAAAAGGAGAATTAAGAGCAATTGTACCAGAGGGTTTAAGTGATGGAGAAGTTGACATCATTATTGTTACTGAAAATGAATCTGATCAATTAGAAAAAATACGGCAGCTTGCTCAAAAAAAAGGATATGATTCTCGTGAGAAAATCCTTGATTTAATTCATCAAGTCAAACTAGAAAAATTAGAAGAAAAAGGAAGAACCCAGTGAATTCTGATCTTCAGCGTTTGTGCCTTGATACAAATATTTATATCATCGGAACTCAAGAAATTCATTCTCCAGAAGCAAAAATTTTAAGAGCAATTGGTTACTATAATGACACAGCGATTCAAATCGGAGCAGAAATTGTTTTATCTGATGAAATCATTGATCAAATCAGGCGCGTTGGTAAATATTTGTGGGATAAGGATAAAGCTGGTTTTGTAATTGGCTTGATTTGGTCACGGCTTAACATTCATTATGTCAATTATAGTCAGCAATGGAATCAAGAATTAGAAAAGGTTGTGAAAGATGGAGAAATTCCTAATGAAGATATAGAGGTTTATTTAACAGCAAAATTAGGAAATTCCGATTGTTTTGTTTCTTCTAATCGAGAACTAATCAAAGCAATTGCAACATTTGAATGTCTAACTCCAAGGGATTTTATCAATAACTATTTAGAATAGAATCGTTAAATTAGATTATAGCAGTTCTCGAATTCATGAGGTAAATTCTAAATTTTTGTTATTTGTTAATCAATGACTCAAACAACCCAATTCAACCACATTTTAGAAATGATAGACAATCTTTCTTGTGAAGAAAAAGAAGAATTAATCAATATTGTAAAAAATCGCCAAATTGAGGAAAGGAGAGAAGAAATTGCTAATAATATTACTCAAGCGCATCAAGACTATCAAGAAGGAAATGTTTTCCGAGGCTCAGTTGACCAAATTATTTCAGAATTGAACGAATGAGAAACCTTGTTATTAGCTCATCCTTTAAGCGAGCGTTTAAAGCTGTTACTAATTACAGGTCAGTTCTAATTTAAGCTAGTTTTTGTCTCCCCTCTCTTCCTCTGTCGTAGTACGAGAAACCGCACTCAATCGCACGGCTTCCCCAGATTGAAGCGGACGACTACTGCGGACAATATAGGGCGTTTCCGAATCTAATCCCGAAAGAATTTCCACTTGATTGTTTGCGCGATCGCCGAGTTGAACTGTTTTTGCTTCGACGGTTGGCGGTTCAGTGGTGGGATTTAATATAAAAATGGTTGCTGTATTATTTTTTTGTTCCGCTTGTAATGCTGTTTCTGGAATCACCACTTGTTCTGTTTCTTCACGAGGAAAAGTGACTCTCGCCAGTAAACCACTCCCAATACGCCTTTCTGGATTAGGTAAAGTAATTTCAATGGGAACTTGTCGCGTTTCGGGGTTCGCTGCGGGAGAAATACGACTGACTGTTCCAGTGTAAGATTCATTGGGAAACGCATCTAAATTAATCGTTACCGATTGTCCTTGACGAATCTCTCCTAATGCTAATTCAGAAACATTCACTCTCACTTTAATGGTTTGAAAATCCCCAATTGTTAACACTTCATCTCCCGGTTCGATTAAGTTTCCTGGATCAGTGACTCGCTCTAAAACCACCCCCGTAATTGGCGATTTTAAGGTACTATAAGATAACCGTTCTTGAGTTTGAGCGATAATCGAACGTTGGACTCGCACTTGTTCTTGGGCTGTCGCCACTGCGTCTTGTTCAATTTGGATTTGTTCTCGCGCTGCACGGACTTGTTTTTGGGCGACAATGGCTTCGGTTTCGGCTAACTCTGCTTCCTGCTTTGGAATTGCGCCTTGTTGAGAAAGATTTTTCAACCGTCGAGAATCAGCTTGGGCTTGTTCGGCTTCGGCTTGGGCTTGTTCTAGCTGGATTTTGGCGTTTCTGACTTGATTTTGGGCTTGCTTGACCTCCGCAAGGCGACTGGCTAGTTCGGCTTCGGCTTCTGCGATGTTGGTTTGGAGAAGATTATCATTGAGTTGCGCTAGAATCTGTCCCTTTTCTACTGGATCTCCCACATCAACGGTTAGCGTTTGTAATTGTCCTTCTGCTTGGGAACGTAATGCAACCACTTGCTGGGGGAATGTATCTCCTTTTACGGTTAAGGGAGAATTGAGAGATTTGACCTGCGCGATCGCGCTTTCGACTTTAGCAAGAGATTCTGCTTCACCCTGATTTTCACTCGGTTGCGCTGTCACCGAAGCGTTAAACTGCTTTCCACATCCGATTAAGGTGGGAACGAATAAACTGCTGAGTAATAAAGTAAGGAAAGACCTTTTGCCCTTTTTAGAAATTAGAACCCCAACTTGATCTAAAACCATTTTTAATTAGAAAATTTTATAGGTTGCTCTTTAGTTTAGACGTTAATAATCTTTGTTAACCCTTTCCTCAGAAAGATTCTCTTTTTGATGGCAAAGATTGAATCGCACTGACCTGTGCTTTCCCTTTATTCAAAGACTCTTCCCACTCTTTGTGGGGATCACTATCAGCAACAATCCCCGCCCCCACTTGTCCCCAGACAGTTCCCTCAGCAAACAACAGCGTCCGAATCAGAATATTTAAATCTAAGTTCCCCCGTTGGTCTAAATAACCACAAGAGCCATAAAATAAATTGCGACGAAATGGTTCTAACTCTTCAATAATTTCTAAACAGCGCACTTTTGGACAGCCCGTAATCGTTCCCCCTGGAAATAAGGCGCGAATCAAATCAACACTGGACATTTTTGGTTTCATAATCCCTTGCACATTACTCACCAAGTGCATCACATGACTATACCGTTCAATGGTTAATAATTCATCAACTGTCACCGTTCCCCATTCACAGACCCGTCCTAAATCATTCCGTTCCAAATCCACCAGCATAATATGTTCCGCCTGTTCCTTAATATTGGCGCGGAGGTCTTGTGCAAGTTGTTGATCAACTGTGGAAGTCTCTCCTCGCGGGCGGGTTCCCGCAATGGGGCGGGTTTGACAAAGATTGCCTTGTCGTTGCACCAAGCGTTCGGGAGAACAACTAATCATTGATCCCCAGGGGGTGCGCCAATAACTGGCAAAAGGGGAAGGGTTAATGGTCTGTAGCGCATGATAAATGTCCCAACTGTCTCGTTGCGTTTCGGCTTGAAACCGTAAAGACAGATTCGTTTGGAAAATATCCCCAGCATAAATATAATCTTTCGCCCGTCGTACCATTTCTTGATAATCTTCGGCGGAGGTGAGAAACGTCGGTGGAGAAACTTCCGTAATCACAGAAGCGGGTGCATCAGGAATCGGACGTTCTAAGCGTTTTTCGAGTGCATCCAGTTGCTGGGGATCAGTTGCTGCTAACCACAGTATTTGTTCTTGATGGTCTAAAACGGCAAAGGTTTCGGGTTCATACCAATAGGAAACGGGAAAGGGAAGGGGATCATCATTCAGTTGGGGTAACTGTTCAATTTCCCACGCTAGATCATATCCGAGCCAGCCCAAATATCCCCCTGTAAAAGGCAGGTGGGTCACTTCTGGTGGCATATCAGGAGAACAACGGTCTTGAAGCTGCTGTAAACAGGACAAAATTCTTCCTAAAGGAGGAGTCCAAACTTGCAGTTGTCCATCAATTTCGCGGGGACGACCCGCACAAAGGGAATAACGACACAGTTGGGGTTGATCGCTAAAAGGGGGACTTTCCAAAAGCACGCTGTAGGGAGTATCGTTACGGAAGAGATGCAGAAAAATTTCTGACCCCGTCCGTTTTTGTAACAGCAGCGATCGCCAAACCCATTGTTTTTGTTCTCCCATTCTTAATTTCTCACCTACGGTAGTTGATACGATTCGATTAAATCCTTAAGCTCATTCTATGAGATGTTACGGTTGAAGCAGAAACTATAACAAGAAATGACCTAATTCTCAATCGCTGTCTGAAATGCTAAAAAGCATCGTTTTCTAAAAGTATGCTGGCAAATCGTTAAAATAGCGACAAAATTAACTTTATAATTCTGTTAAACAAATAAATCATTATTGTTCTCAAAGTTATTACCGTACAATTCAGAAAACCTCTAAATGATAGGCTAGTCTGAATCTCAATTAACGTTAAACCTTTACTTAATTTACTATGACAGATATTCAACTCATGACGAGCCAAGAAACAAAATCGGATGAATCTTTAACACCAACTGAGGGGCTTGAAACTTTACTTTCTCCCTTAGAAGAAACCGATTCCTCCGCAATGCAGCTTGTAGAAGTTGATTTTTCTCAGGAAGAAAATAGTGAAGTCAATTCTTCTCAAAAAAGCAAATACGAGGATACAGTTGGTGCATTTTTCAAGGAAATGGCCCGTTATCCGCTTTTGCAGCCCGATGAAGAAGTAGAACTTGCCCAACAAGTAAAGTTAGCTGCGGATTTTGAACACAAACGCCAAGAATTAGCGGAAAAATTAGGCTCACCTCCCACTAAACAGCAGTTAGCCGAAGCTCTGGAAATGGGAGTGAAAGAGTTAGATCGCAAACTCTATCAAGGGCGTGTGGCAAAACGGCGCATGATTCGCTCTAATTTGAGATTAGTGGTTTCGATCGCGAAACGATACCTCAATCGAGGCGTTCCCTTTTTAGATTTAATTCAAGAAGGGGCAATTGGTTTAAATCGAGCAGCAGAAAAGTTTGATCCCAATAAAGGATACAAATTCTCGACTTATGCCTATTGGTGGATTCGCCAAGCCATTACTCGTACCATCGCCAATGATGCGCGGACGATTCGTCTTCCGATTCATATTGTCGAAAAACTGAATAAGCTCAAAAAAGCACAACGAGATCTCAAGCAAGAATTACAGCGCAATCCCACAGAAGCCGAATTAGCCCAAGCGCTAGAGGTGTCTCAATCACAACTGCATCAACTATTACAACTCCGCCGTCAGTCTCTCTCCCTCAATCATCGGGTGGGGAAAGGGGAAGATACCGAGTTATTAGAATTACTCGAAGATCATGAGATGAGATTGCCTGAAGATCAGATGAATGAAGCGATGATGAATCAGGAAATCTCAGATGTGTTAAGCGATGTGCTCACGGAACGGGAAAAAGATGTGATTTCCATGCGCTATGGGTTAAATGCGAGCCAGCCCTATACTTTAGAGGAAGTGGGTTTGATGTTTAATCTGTCTCGGGAGCGTGTGCGTCAAATTCAAAGTAAGGCGATGCGGAAGTTACGTCGTCCCCAAGTTGCTCGTCGCTTAAAAGGATGGCTGTAGAAAAAAAATGGATCAAACGACAACCTTTCAGATCCGTTCGGCACAGCGAGAGGATGTTTCTGCGATTATGGGGTTAATTGAAGCCCTAGCTGCCTATGAACACCTCTCAGATGCGGTAACGGGGAATGCAGAAACCCTCGCTGAACATTTATTTGGTGAAACTCCCTATGCGGAAGTGCTGGTGGCGGAGTGGGGGGAAATCATTGTTGGCTTTGCTCTGTTTTTTTCCAATTATTCCACCTTTCTAACTCAACCAGGGATTTATCTGGAGGACTTGTTTGTTTTATCAGAATATCGCGGTTGCGGTGTGGGACGGGCTTTAATCAGTGCGGTGGCAACGATCGCGCACCAAAGAGGTGCAGGACGGCTAGAATGGAGTGTTTTGGACTGGAATCAACCTGCCATTGATTTCTATCAAGCGATGGGGGCACAAGTTCTCCCCGATTGGCGCATTTGTCGAGTCACAGGCAGCGCGATCGCGCAATTGGCAACTCAAGCCCCCCCTAGCTGACCCAATCATGAAGAAAGGTAAAGAAATGCAGCATTAAGCAGAGAAACTTTAACCTAAACTAAAAGTTCAAGCATGACACTGGATTTTGTGGAAAAATAGGAGGAAAGGCAAACCAATAGAGGTCAGATTAGCTCCTCACTCGTTCGCCTGATCCTTGTAGTAAAGATTGAAAAGGAGGAAAAGCTATGACAATTTGGGTTAATGAACAACTCGATCCCTCTGGTTTAATGTACGCTTGTATTGCATCATGTAACCAAAAAGCTGCAGAAGATTGTCATCAATCCTTTGAAGACAACTTGACCGCTACTCAAAAAGCTCAAGGTTGGGTTGCTCGTCTCCGAACTGTCCACTCTTGGGACGAAGTTCCTGTCAACGCTCTGAAATTAAGTTAGTTCTCTCGCCCGTTTTGATTTTCACTGACTCCAGAGAGGGTAGAAGTAGAAACCGTGGAAGGTGTCGCTTCCTTCCCATTTTCAAGTTTTGGCTTCCAGTTTGCAGGAATTGAGGCGGTGGGGCTAACGATTCCTGCAGAAATTAACACCTTAAACGCATCTTCCACTGAGATTTGTAAATTAATCACTTCTTCCTCGGGGACCATAGCATACCAGCCCGTGGTGGGATTCGGCGTGGTCGGGATAAAAAGACTCAACATCGGTTTCGATAAATGAGACTGAAACTGAGTGCTCACCCCACCCGTAACAAAGGCAAGTGTCCATAAGCCAGGGCGAGGGTACTCTACCATCACCACCCGCCGAAACTTGCTTTTAGAATCTTGCAGAAGGGTTTCTAAGATTTGCTTGAGGGTTTTATACACGGAGCCCGCTAGGGGGATCGCTTGTAAAACTTGTTCTCCCACATCAAGCAACCAACGCCCCGCAATATTCCGCGCCATTAAACCAATAAATAAGATAAAGAGTAAGGGCACGGCTAAGCCAACGGTGAGGTTGAGTAAGTTGGTTAAAACAGGGTGTAGTCCCTCGAAAGGATTGAGTTGTTTTGGGATGCGGGTGAGAAAATTAATCACCCAATTGGCGATCGTAATGGTCAGCCAAATGGTTGTCGCTAGGGGAATAACAACTAGCAAACCCGCAATTAAGTCATTTTTCAGGTTTTGCTTGAGACGTTCGATCACAGAGAGTTAATTCTCCTTACCGTTGCTATAGGGGATTTGACAGGGCACTGAGCCTTCCTACGGACTCTTGAGAGTATGCTGGCGCAGGGATTAGGTTTCAGTTGACTGCCCAGTTTGTAAAGAAATATTGCGCTTATAAATATTATGCCATTTTCCACCAGCACTCAGAGCAACCGCCCTTGATTGGTTCGAGTCTGATGTCAAAATCATATATTCCATCGTAACATTTGATTGTTGCTGAATTGAGAACCGTGAAAATGCCCACTGAAATTTTGCCAGACCAAGGGAGTTTAGTCGATCGCGCAGTGCAAATCATTGTCGAGAAAATCGAAAGCGCGATCGCGCAGCGAGGATACTGTACCCTTGCTTTAGCTGGGGGAAGCACCCCAAAACCCGTTTATGAAAAACTCTCTCAACAGAATCTCCCGTGGGAAAAACTCCATATTTTCTGGGGAGATGAACGCTATGTCCCAGCCGATCACCCGGATAGTAATGAAAAAATGGCGCGAGAAGCATGGCTCGATCAGGTAGCGATTCCCGCCGAAAACATTCACCCCATGCCAACAACAGGGGAGAATCCTGAAGCAGATGCCGAAAAACATGAACAACAACTGCGCAGCTTTTTCCAGTGTCAAGCAGGAGAATTCCCCAGCCTCGATATTATTTTATTAGGAATGGGCGATGATGGACATACTGCTTCCCTCTTTCCGCACACAGAAGCCCTAAGCGTGCGCGATCGGCTGATTACCATCGGTAACAAAGGAGACAGCAAACGCTTGAGTTTTACCGCCCCTTTTCTCAATCAAGGACGAGCGGTAATCTTTTTAGTAGCTGGAGCCAATAAGCGCCCCGCCTTGAAGGAAATCTTTTCTCCTCAGGGAGACGCAATGGCATATCCAGCACGTCTAATTCAACCTCAAGGAGAGCTATGGTGGTTATTGGATCAAGAAGCGGGTGCAGAATTCTCAACTTGAGTGAAAATATGATTAAGGTTTAATCCAATTTTTTATTGATAATGATGAACGAAATCAATCACGACTCCCCCCAATCCGAAGAAGTCAACTTAAATGCAGAAGAGCCAGGAACCAGTTTACAACGACCCACCCCTTATTTACTGCATATTCAAAGCGGTGAACCAATTAATCTACCAGACAATCAGACCCAAATTATGCTTGGGAAACCCAATAATAATAATCCCCCTGATGTTGATCTCTCTGGTCTTCCTGATGCAGAAATTGTTTCCCGTCAGCACGCGCTGATTCACATCGAAGCCGAAACGTACTACATTGAAGATTTAGGGAGTTCTAACGGGACTTATGTGAATAATAGCGCAGTGGCTAGGGGGGAACGTCAAGAAATCTCCTCTGGAGATGTACTGGCTTTGGGGAAAGAAGATAAAGTGACTTTCATCTTCAAACTCCCCTAGTGATCGCTTTCAATAAATTTGGATACCAAGGGAGTTGACCAATCCCGCCTTGGTTTGGAGTCCAGACCAATTCCGTGATCGCTCCGTAAAAGCCCACGTTAATCTCTGTACGATATTACATTAAAGGAAACTAAAAGAAAAAATGACAGCAACGATTCAATTTTCACGAGGCATTGATGAAGAAACTATACCTGATGTTCGTTTAACCCGCTCTCGCGACGGTAATAGCGGAACTGCAACCTTTCGCTTTGAGCAGCCAAAAGTTTTAGATGCAGAAAGTACCCAAGAAATTACAGGAATGTACCTGATTGATGATGAGGGGATTATTTCTACTCAAGATGTGAAAGGTAAATTTGTTAATGGACAGCCCACAGCACTAGAAGCGGTGCATTACATGAAATCAGAAGAAGAATGGGATCGCTTTATGCGCTTTATGGAACGATATGCAGAAGAAAATGGCTTAGAATTTAGTAAATCTTAACTTAATTTGAGTTCACTAACATCTCGGTAAATGATTACAGTGGCGAGGGGGATTTTTCCTCGCCTTTTTTGCGAGATTCTTCTCCAGAGGCTTTCCCAGGCGAAATCCTCGCCTTCTGTTACGGTCAGCGTCGGGAATAGCTCACAAGAGGCTGGTATTAAAAACAGTTTTTCGCTATAACTGACTAAAATGGCAAGTTTTAAAATGGATCTGTCCTGCTCTTAAAAAAATTCAACTCTTCCCATTAGGGGAGTCGATTAGGACGATCTTTGAATCTCTTGTAAAAAACTCTTTTCAAAGAAAATATTTTATGGTTAAACAATCAAAACGTCCAGACTTTGAAGAGGAACTTCTGGAAGAACAACCAGAACGTTATCCTGGTGATACCAACTTCCAAAAATGGGGATTTGATCTTCATCCCCAAGTCGCACCCATCTCTGGGGGTTTGGTACTCTTATTCATTATCCTCACTTTAACTTTTAAAGAGCAAGCCTCCTCGGTTTTTAACGCGACTCTCAACAGCATTGCCACCTATGGCGGTTGGTTTTATATCCTCGCTGCAAACATCTTCCTTGGCGTGGTCTTAATTTTTGCCTTTAGTAAATTTGGCAGAATCCGTCTCGGGGGACAAGATGCAAAACCTGAATTTTCCACCTTTGCTTGGTTTGCGATGCTCCTCAGTGCAGGAATGGGGATTGGTCTAATGTTTTGGAGTGTGGGAGAACCCATGTTCCACTTTATTGGCCCCCCTCCCATTTTTGGCTCGGAAGCTGGAACTCCTGATGCTGCGGAAACCGCAATGACGATTACGTTTTATCACTGGGGGCTTCATCCTTGGGGACTCTATGCCTTAGTGGGACTAGGACTCGCGTTTTTCGCCTTTAATCGAGGACTCCCCCTCACAATGCGCTCTGTATTTTATCCCCTCCTCGGTGAAAGAATTTATGAATGGCCTGGTCACGTCATTGACATTCTTGCCGTTGTTGCTGACTTATTTGGTTTAGCCACCTCCCTCGGTTTAGGGGTACAGCAAGTTGCAGCTGGTTTAAGTTTTCTCATTCCAGCAATCAATGAAGGCGTAATTACCCAAGTCACCTTAATTGCAATTATTACAGGCTTTGCTACTTTATCTGTTGTTGCTGGTTTAGATGGTGGGGTGCGTCGCCTCAGTGAGTGGAATTTGTATCTTGCTGCTACTTTTATGGTGTTTGTCCTCGTTTTAGGGCCAACGCTCTTTATTTTCGATACCTTTGTCCAAAATATTGGGAATTACGTTGCTCGTTTCCCCATGCTCAGTTTCTGGACTGAATCCTTTGGATCAGGAGAAGAAAGCACCTGGCAAAATAGTTGGACGGTCTTTTATTGGGGTTGGTGGATTTCCTGGTCTCCGTTTGTGGGAATGTTTATCGCCCGTGTTTCCAGAGGTCGTACCATTCGTGAATTTGTGATGGGCGTTCTGATTGCACCCACGCTTCTGTCTTTTCTCTGGCTGTCAACAATGGGCGGAGCAGCCTTAAATCTTCAGTTAACCAATGCAGGAGATATTGCTGCTGCGGTGCAAGAAAACGTTGCCACAGCTATGTTTGTGATGTTGGATAACTTCCCCTTAACGGCACTAAGCTCCATTGTGGGAATTTTACTGGTGACCATCTTCTTTGTCACTTCCTCTGACTCAGGCTCGCTGGTTGTTGATAATTTGACTTCAGGGGGAAAACTGGATTCTCCTGTACCACAGCGAGTGTTTTGGGCTGTGATGGAAGGTGTGGTTGCTGCGGTTTTACTCCTTGGCGGTGGCTTAACGGCTTTACAGACGGCTGCGATTACAACAGGTTTACCTTTTGCAATTGTATTGCTCATCATGTGTTACAGCTTGAATCAAGGGCTCTCGCAAGAACTACAAGAACTAGAAATGGCAGAACTGCGAGATGCTGAAGCCAAACGAGAAGAAAAAATTGCTGCAATTATGGCTTCTCGTCAAGAAGCGCGATTTGCCCAAGATGAATAATGATGTGATGTATTGATTTGATGGCTCTCTTCCACAAGAGTCATCATTTCTTCATTTCATTGATGTCGTCAATTACTCTATGAAAGAACCTGAGAAGTATTATGTATCGTAAAATCCTTGTGCCACTGGATGGCTCGAAAACGGCAGAAGCAATTATTCCTCATGTCAAGAACTTAGCTAAACATGATGAAGCAACGGTATTTTTTGCCCAAGTCATTGAACCAGCCACCCGTAGTGGCATTGTTAACTTTGAGCAAGAACAGGAAATTACCTTTAAGCCCCAAAAGTTAGATCACGCTAAAACTTATCTCAAAAGTTGGCAAGATCAGTTTACTGAAGAAGGCTTAAGCTCAGAAATTCTACTACTACGAGGGGTTGCTGTTGATGCCATTGTCCATGCAATTAATGAAATGGATATGGATCTGTTGGCAATTACCAATCAAGGTCGGTCGGGTCTCAAGAAAGCACTTTATGGCAGCGTCAGTGCTGCACTTTTAAATTGCGCTCCCTGCCCTATTTTAGTGGGAAATCCTGATGTCAACAGTAACTTAAAAACTAATAATCGCATTCTTGTTCCCGTTGATGGGTCAAAGGAAGCGGAGCAAATTATTCCTCATGTCCAGCATATTGCACAAATGTATGAGGCAAAAATTATTTTAGTGCGAGTGGTCAGAAGTACGAATCATAAGGCTGCTTTTGTCAATTTAGAGAAAGAAATCAAAGAAGAGATTGTACCCGAACACTTATTAAGTCAATTGGGGAAACATCAGGAATTAGATCGCATTAAAGCAGCAAAAAATTATCTTTTGAACTGGCGCAATCAATTCCAAGAGCATGGCTATGATGTAGAAGTGAATCTCCTCTATGGTCGTCCCATTGATAGCATTGTTGCTGTTGCTGAGAAGAGTGATGCGGATTTAATTGCGATGACCAGTCAGGCAAAAGCTGGTTTGGAACAATTCTTATATGGTAGTGTTGCCTCGGGTTTACTCAATCGTTTAGCCCGTCCGATGCTGATTGTTCACACTAGCGAAGTTCCTGTAAGAAATTTTGCTTAATTTTAGTGATCAGCCCTTTCCTGAGGTGGCTTGAGTCTTCCAGACAAAGCGTAAGGGTTGATCGCGCCATTCACCCGCCTTTTTGCTGATACCAATGCGGGGGGTTGCCATAATTTCTGATGGTTTCGTCTCAACGCCAGTATCCACAAACCACAGTCCATTGTCAGGAAACACTGGCTTCCCATTAAGCGTTTTCTCTAGCTGCAAAAACTTTGTTAGTTTCCCAGGACCATTAATTTCACCCGCCCCTCGAATTAAAACCGCAGCAGGATAGTCTATCTGGTCACACACCACGTTGAGCATCAGATGGATTCCATAACACCAATAGAGGTAAAAGTAGCCTCCGAGGGCAAACATAATTTCGTTTCTGGGAGTACGTTTTCCTTTTGCTGCATGGTTAGCTAAGTCCTGTACCCCATCGTATGCTTCCACTTCTTGAATCAGAAGACGAGTCATTGAATAATCTTCATGTTGTCGCACTAACTGTTTGCCAAGCAGTTGTCTCGCGACCGTTATTGCAGACTGCTGAAAAAAGGTTGGGGGGATTATATAGAGGTTAGACTTAGTATTCATATCTCTCCGCTTTGTGTACTGTTTGCAAATATTTAGTGTTACTTTATCCTTGATATCATTACAGAAGTCGCCGCACGCGCCCACGTGCTTTTAGCCGTGGGATATACAGTGGCAGTCCCTCCTCAATATACCAGTCAGGAATGTTCTAACTGTGGGCGGATTGTTAAGAAGTCTCTATCAACTCGAACTCATACCTGTAAATGTGGATGTCAGTTAGATCGAGATGAAAACGCAGCCATCAACATCTTAAAAAAAGGATTAAGTACCGTAGGGCATACGGGAACTTGGGGGTTAGACTCCCTAAACGCTTCAGGAGACATCACCTCTACTCAGGCTGGACGGACATCTCACGATGCGGAACCAAGTTCCGCATCCGTGTCCTCACAAGTCTTGTCTGAGCAAGTGAAGTCGCAGAATGAAGAATCCCACGGCTAAGCGCGTAGCGTAGCCATGCGGAATGTCAACTCGTTAAATAGTCGAAACAAATCAAGTTAGCATCGCTCCTGATTTTGATATTACTCCTTCCATGAGAGAAGGCGACAAAGTAAAGAGAGAGGTTTCACAATTGGAATCAAAGGTCTGACTATCTAAACGAATTTAGATTGGGTATCAAGGGGTTTTAGCTTGTCTATGATTACCTTGAACCAGTGAGCTTTTTTTTGTAACTCCCGAATCTTGACCATAAGCAGTCGTTTTTATATCATCACAACTCTGTCCTAAATCTGTTAGGAAAATGTGTTTTATATCAATTTTATCAACCCTTTCTAGTCTATATTTGAGTTTGAAAACAAGCATAATTAAAACTAGAAGGAGATTAGGTTTTTAGATAGTTTAGATTGAAGTAATACTAACTTTTTTTATTGCATCATTTCTCAAAACAATATATAATCTAGAGCTAAGAAATGCTGTTAAGACCTGTGTGTCTTAATTAACCATGAATTATTCTTCCTCACCAGAAATCCCACTTTTAGTGATTGGCTATGGAGATACAAGCAAGGCAGATCAAGGCGCAGGGTACAAAGTTGCAGAAGTCCTAAAAAAGAAGAATTACAAGTATATTCAAGCTCTGAGCGTCTATAAATTATCCTCTCGTCTTGCTTCTCTAGTTATCAAAGCCAGAATGGTTATTTTTATTAGTTCATATCAGGTTTCTCATGATATGGACTCGGAAATAATGATTAAACATTTTCTTCCCCATTACGAGAAAACTGAAATGGGAATTTCTTATCCAAATCCCCCTCATTCCTTGTTATCCTTTGTCAAAGGAGTGTATGGTAAAAAGCCTGATGCTTATTGGATACTGATTCCAGCAGTTCATAATCAACCTCATCAGTATTTGTCTTGTCTGACCCGAAAGCGCATAAAAGATACCTTAGAATATTTGATTGGTGAGAGTGATTGCGATGGGTTAGATCGAAATCCTTATCAAAAATACAGAGAGGTTAAGAATAAGGCTGATTTCAACATACGTGGCGAGGATGCCCCTACTACATCCAAAGGATTAGTAGAGGGAAGCGTTTGGGTAAGTCTGGGTTGGCAGTGACATCCTCCCCCGCTAAACTTCTTTATAAGGGGGGCTTCCTAGTTATTCATCCGAATGGGATTGCACCACTGATCTAAGACTGGGATTCCAGTCTCCCGACAGCCCGATTGCCTAGGCGTTTTGCTTCCCGATGCGTCCGACGGTACGATTGATATTTTCGATTCCTCGATTTCGTAGCACACAAGCAGCAGCCACATCCCTATCCGCCACTAGGAAGGCGTAATCTCTGACTTTTTCAGCAGACCCTAATTATGGTGAATTTCGTCATTGCCAAAAATCAGGTTTTCAGCGATCGCTAAAAAATTATTTTCATTAGCAACATAGATATCATGTAAGGTGGTGAGTTCTTGTGTTAATTGCTCACGGATTCCTAAAATCACTAACAATGAGCATTCTTTAGGAATTGATAAAACACTGCGCATCCTAGAATATTTCATAACATGATTTTGGTAATCGCCAGTTTTGCACTCAATCCAAAACGGTTTATTTTTTACTAGAAATAAAATATCTAACTCAAAATCTTCGCCATTTTGCAAAACAATTTGCGGATTTAATATACTCTGATAAACTTGGTCATTTTCTTGTAGTAACTGACAGAGACTTAAATAAACAAACCGCTCAAACCATCCACCAGTAATAAAATTAATCACCAACCCTTTCTTTTGGGGAGAGGCATAGAGCATTTTATTTTTGCGGTCATACTGGTAAGATGATAAGAAAGCATAATCGCTCATGCGGTTACAAAATTGGGTGGTGTAAGTAATTTCAGTTTTACTGCGAGAGGCTAAGTTAACTGATAAATTTTGCCCTTTAGAAAAACTGCGTTTTAACTGGATGTAAAAATAACTTAAATCAGAATACTTATCCCCTAAATAAGTCGCGAGTTTATTAAAGATCTCTTCATTTTCATCAGGAATATGATAGTTTTGCACGGTAATTCCTTGATTAATGAGCCAATTAATAACAACTTGATCATCTGCCATCGTTTCCCTTGCCTCAGGTTCGGTTTCCGATGGAGATAAAGCAGAAACGGCGGTTTGATTTTCTCTTAAATCTTGGGCAAGTTCCTGTAAATGTTGCTGAAACAAATACACTTGTTGTTGCAGAAATTGTAACCGTTCTTGTGGTGAGTCAACCGTCGTTGGTTCTGATGTTAAGCGTTGGTTAACTTGTTGACGGGTCAGGGAATAAGTACCAATGAGAGAACCGGTTGTACTTCCAATGAGGACAGCAATTTTTCCACGATTAGGAAATAAAATGGTAACTAAAATTCCGCAACTTAAGGTTAAAGTGGGCAAGATAAGAAAGTTAGCAACTTTTGAATTCATGCTCTGTCCTTATAGTGGCAAAATAGGCGCAAAATGAAGAGTGACTCCCTCTCTGGGTCAGAGATGATCATCTAAATGACGGTATATAAAGGGTGAAAAGGGCGTGCAGTATCAACGGTTTGTCATTGAAGTTGAACAGCAGCAAGGGAATGTTATTCAGTTAAATGCTGCTCAAATCCATTATTTACGGCGGGTGTTACGATTAGCGATCGGCGATCGCGCGATCGCCATGACTGGTCATGGCAGCGCTTGGATCGTTCAATTAAGCCAAGAGAACGCGGAAATCATCGCCCCCATTGAGATTCAGACTGAACTTCCCATCAACGTCACCCTATTCGTCTCTTTACCCAAGCAAGGGGTTGATGAAATTGTCCGTTGTTGTACCGAAATTGGTGTTACAACCATCGTCCCCATTTTGAGTGAACGCACAGTACTAAACCCCAGTGCTAATAAGTTAACCCGTTGGCAACGAATTGCACAAGAAGCAGCCGAACAATCGGAACGCGCGATCGTACCTACAATTGTGCAACCGATGACCCTATCCAGTGCCCTCAAGCATTACAGTTCTTGTTCCGCCCATTGTTACTTCTGTACCGCCCGCCATCCTGTTCCTTTGTTGAGTACCGTGTTATTATCCGATCAACCAGCTTGGGGGGATTCAGTTGTCATTGCAACCGGTTGTGAAGGGGGATGGACTGAAGCAGAAATTCTCGCAGCCCAAGAGGCTCAGTTCAAACTGGTTTCCCTCGGAAGGCGCGTTTTACGGTCGGTAACAGCTTCTATTACTGCCATCAGTCTAGTGGCAACTTGTTCTGAAACTATATCTCCAGATTTATGGGATCAAAAAAACCCCCCTTAGCCAAGAAGGGAGGATTCTGATTTCAACCAGAGATGAATTAGAACAAGCCTAAGGTTAAAGATTCATCTAAAGGATAAGTTGCACCAATTCCAAGCCAGAGCGTAACCACTGTCCCGAATAAGAAAACAGCCGTTGCAACTGGACGACGGAAGGGATTTTGGAACTTATTCACATTTTCGATAAAAGGAACTAACATTAAGCCGAGAGGAATCGAAGCCATAGCAGCAATTCCTAACAGCTTGTTGGGAACAATCCGTAAAATTTGGAACACAGGATAGAAATACCACTCAGGGAGAATTTCTAACGGTGTCGCAAACGGATCAGCTGGTTCACCGCTCATCGCAGGATCGAGAACGCCTAAACCAACACAGAGCCCAATCGTTCCTAAAATTACAATCGGGAAGGTATAGAGTAAGTCGTTCGGCCAAGCGGGTTCGCCGTAATAGTTATGACCCATGCCTTGGGCTAACTTCGCCCGCAGTTTCGGATCGCTTAAATCAGGTTTTTTTAAGGTGGACATTGTGATTTGTTCTCCTCTTGACAGTATTAAGACAGCTTCATTCAGGTCGCGCTTTACAAAGGACCAGAGATCCCTTGCTTACGAATCATGATGAAGTGCAGCAGCATGAAGACAGCAATAAACCAGGGTAAAACGAAGGTGTGTAAGCTGTAGAATCGGGTGAGTGTGGCTTGTCCAACACTTGCACTACCGCGAATTAACTCTACAATCAAAGGACCCACCCCAGGAATTGCTTCTGGAACACCAGAGACGATTTTGACAGCCCAATAACCGATTTGATCCCAAGGGAGAGAGTAACCCGTTACCCCAAAGGAAACGGTAATGACGGCTAAGACAACTCCTGTAATCCAAGTCAACTCACGAGGCTTTTTGAAGCCACCAGTGAGGTAAACTCGGAAAGTATGGAGGATCATCATCAACACCATCATACTTGCTGACCAACGGTGAATGGAGCGGATGAGCCAGCCGAAGTTGACCTCAGTCATCAGATATTGAACAGACGAAAATGCCTCAGCAACGGTGGGCTTGTAGTAAAACGTCATGGCAAAGCCCGTTGCAAATTGAATTAAAAAGCAGGTGAGAGTGATTCCACCGAGACAATAAAAAATGTTAACGTGAGGCGGAACATATTTACTGGCAATGTCATCAGAGATCGCCTGGACTTCCAGACGCTCGTCAAACCATTGATAAATTTTAGAATCCGTTACTTGTTTTGTGAACATGAAGCCAGACTTCCTAGACTAAAAACGTTTTTACTTTGCATCCCCTTGCTAATTTTGACATTTTTTTCTCCCTTTGCCTTGAAGCAAAATCAAAGATGGGAGGGAGAGGAAGGGGGCGATGAAGGGAATTATTACTTTTTCCTAAAGGAACTGTAACATAAATTCTTGAAGTCCGTAGCGTTAAGAAGCCTCTGTTGTTCCCTGTGTTACTGGCTCAGATGAAATTCTACTCCTTGACTAAGAGACCCGATTCTGATGAGAAACTTTACAAAATATTAAGAAAATGAGGATTAATCTTAAAAGAAAATGAATTTTCCGAGGACTTGCCTGATGCCCAGAAAGCTCGGGAGCAGAGGAAATAACGATAGTATAATAATCAGGAGTAACTGGACAGATAACAGTTAAGGTATCGAGGGAGAGTTTACTCTCTCCGACGCAAGGACATATAGGGCAACTGCCCTGAATACGCACGGAAACACTGCAACCCACTCGCTTCACGCTCAGCATGATCAAATCGACCTTTTGGCAAAAACTCTTTACTGTCATCGTTGTGATTGGTATTGCCTGGCTTAGCTGGACTACCAATGCAACTGCTTATTACAACGAGGAAGAAAAAATATTTTTACAAGCCTGGCGGATCGTGAATCAGGCTTATTTAGATGATTCTTTTAATAATCAAAATTGGTGGTTTGTCCGCCAACGCTTCCTTGAGAAGGGCTTTTCCGATCGCGAAGCCACTTATCAAGCCATTGAAGAAATGCTAGCCACCTTAGATGACCCCTTCACTCGCTTGTTACGACCAGAGCAGTATCGCAGTTTACAGGTCAACACCTCAGGGGAACTCTCGGGAGTGGGGTTACAAATTGATATTAACGCCCAAACGAAACAATTGGAAGTCGTGACTCCCATTGATGGCTCACCAGCTGAACAAGCTGGCGTGAAACCGCGCGATCGCGTTCTCGAAATTGATGGCGTGAGTACGAAAAATCTCTCCCTTGATGAAGCAGCGTCTCGGATGCGGGGGAAAGTAGGAACTCATGTCACCCTCACGGTTGAATCGGGAACGGGAGAAAACGCAACCGTGCGAGACATAGATATTGTGCGCGATCGAATCTCCCTGAATCCCGTTTATGCCCGTTTAGATAATAATGGAGAATCCCCCATTGGCTATCTGCGTCTGGCTCAATTTAGTGCCAATGCAACCAAAGAAATTGCCCATTCCGTGGCTGATCTGGAGAACCAAGGAGCGCAGGGATTTATTCTCGATTTACGAAATAACCCAGGCGGTTTGCTGCAAGCCGGGATTGAAACTGCTCGTTTATGGCTCAATTCTGGAACTGTCGTCCACACCGTCAATCGACAAGGTATGATTGGCAGTTACGGAGCAAGTGATAGTGCTGTCACCGACGCACCGTTAATTGTCCTAGTTAATCAAGGCAGTGCCAGTGCTAGCGAGATTTTAGCGGGAGCATTGCAAGATAACAATCGCGCTCAAATTGTTGGAGAAACCACCTTTGGCAAAGGCTTAATTCAATCCCTCTTCGATTTACCAGATGACTCGGGGATTGCAGTGACAGTTGCCAAGTACGAAACCCCCAGTCATCGCGATATTAACGAAGCTGGTATTGAACCAGATTACACGGTCTCCCAATCCTTAATTCCCTTCTCCCAAATGGGAACAGAAGAGGATGAACAATATCAGGAGGCGGTTAAGTTACTGACTCAGAAAACTTTAGTTGCCCAACATTAGGTCTGTGGTGGGACTCGCTGGTGGTTTTGGTGAGCAGACCGCGTTTGCTGGAGTTGTTCGAGCAGAATCGCAGCAATTTTTTTCGACGCTCCCGGTTTGCCACGGACGGCTTGCAAGCGCGATCGAATCGCTAAGCGTTGATTGGGGTGCTCTAGCCATTCCAAGGCGATTTTAGCCACTGCTTCTGGGTCAAGAGTACCGACTAACTCGGGAACAATCTCTTCTTGGGCCCAGATATTCGGCCAAGCAAAAAGGCGTTTTTTGCGTAGAACGAGCCAATTGATTAGCCTCGCCAAACTACCTCCAAGGAGAGGAAGGTTCGCTAACGTTCCTGGAATGCCATCCCAAGCACGCATCGCATCCAGTTGATAGGTGGGGAGTAAGACAATCATCGGAATTGCTAATGCCCCTAATTCGGCAGTATTTGCCCCCACTGTGGTGAAGCACAAATGACACTGGGCAAGGAGATCATAAGCTGGGAATTTTGTCCAGAGGAAGATTTTGACCCCAGTTTCCGTTTCTAAATAAGGGAGTTCGTGAGGGAGGGTTGGTAAAACTAATCGCGCACTTCCGCCCCCCAGTTTTTTCACGAGGGGATTCTGTTTGGGATCAGCATATTGGGCTAGGGTTTCTAGATCGAGTGTTGGCGCAACCGGAATGATAAACTGGGAGTTAGGACGCTGTTTTTGCAAAGTCTGCGCGATCGCGATCGTTAAAGGCACACCTTGCATCAGTTTTGCCCGTTTTGAGCCTGGTAAAATGCCGATGAGTTCGGTTCCAGTTTCGAGGTTTAAGTCAGCTGATGTTGTATTGAGAGCAATTTGCGAATCTGCCATGATGTCACCGACGGTAGTAAATTTGTGGCGATGAGATTGAGGAGCTTTCGAGATTAAGTCGGCGTTCATCACTACAAAGTGATCCACCCAGGAATGCCAGCGTGTCTCCCACTCTGCGTAGATGACGACGGAATATCCCAGTCGTTTGCCGATAACAACTGGGAAAAACTGGTCTCCCCCTAAGAATAAGACGATTCCTTGCTTAGACCAGTTCCAGTGTTCAGCGGTCTTTCCCCCTAATAAAAAAGGAAAAAATGCTTCCGCACCTTGGACTCGTGTGACACCTGGAATCGCTTTTGCCACTTCTACCTCCCGCCCTGTAGCGTGAGGACAAGGAGATAGAATCACAGAAATTCTAATTCCTAGATCTGGAGACGATTGAGATTGTAATGCTGCAACGACGGGGCGCACCCAAGTCAAGAGTTCTCCTGGCCCGTTACTCAGGATGAGAACATCAACAGCATTACGATCGGACATAAAATGAATTAACTTCTAAATCTAACCTAACTCACGGGCTCTGCAATTGCCCAACCGAATTCAAAGCAAGAAAACTGACCCTGTAGAGGGAGTTATTCATGACCAAATTGGGAACGCTTGACTTGCTGCCAAAGCGATTCCACTTCTGCTTGTAAATGCAGAAACTTAGCTTGTTGATCCGCTTGCATCAGAGATTGTTTAATTTTTCCAACATGGGCATTCTGGGAGGATTGAGTTTCAGAACGGGTTGGTGAATCAGACATCAGCGCATTAGACATGGTTGTTAGCCTTTAGCACTCAAAAAGTAAATTTATATTTCCAAACCCTTAATATAACCGAAAGAAACGTTTATGTTCTAAAGATTGTGGCAATTTTTGAACTGGCTCTGATTAGTTGCCACAAATCATTTTTAACAGCGCGATCGCGCAACCCAGAAATTTAGGGTTGCATTTGCTTTTTCTTCCAGTGTTTGCTTTTCCGACCCGTGACTCGCCGTCGCCACATCTTAAAGCTGGAGTGCTTGAGTTCGCTTCGCATTAAAGCAATAACTTGCTCTTCGTTCAAACCGTATTGAGCCTCGATCGCGTCAAACGGGACATCATCTTCCCAAGCCATTTCTATAACACGGCTGATTTCTTCTGGACTCAATTGCTTTTGCTTCATCGCAGGTTTCTTTAGCAGTGACAGATTAGGTTAAGGGAAAAGGCTCAGGGGACAGACTTAGCTGGGGAGATTGTTGCTGGTGTAGGTATCCAGTCCATAAGCAGGAGTACGTTCGTTGTAATCAACCCCTTGACCAGTGAAAGACTCTGAAAGCTGTTCAAAGGAGTCAGAACGCCAGTTACGTTCGTGGATGGGTTTGGTTTGTTCGCCACGGAAATAGGCTTGAGTACCAATCAGAGCAACCGCTACCCAACCGACGACAAATAATGCAATTAACCAAAACATAGTTGTTTTCCTCTTTTGTTAACTTATATATCCATTATGTAAATTTTTATAACAATTTGTATCTTCTTTAAGATAGATTTGCTAATGAGCGATAGGAGGAGGAAAATGCTGAGAAATAAGCCAGTAAAACTTGTTACGGAACTTTCACTTCACCCTTGTTATCTTTGATCTCACCAAGGTAATGGTCGTAAAGCGTAACGTGGAATCCATTTCTATTCACATTGTTGAGGGAAATCCTCATCTCAGGTCACTATTAGGCTGGCATTTGCAGCAAGCTGGGTTTTCCGTGTGTCAATCGGGAAGTATCCAGCAGGCGAAAAGTAACTTGAATAGTGGGGAACTGACCTTGCTGGTTTTAGATTCAGACTTACCAGATGGGGATAGCCTAGAGTTTTGCTACTGGTTACATCGCTATTACCAGGCCGTGATCTTGATGTTATCAGCACGCCACAATGAAGCTGATATTGTCGCTGGGCTAAAAGCAGGAGCAGATGATTATTTAGTCAAACCCTTTGGGATGCGAGAGTTTATGGCGCGAGTTCAAGCTCTGGCACGACGATTTCGAGGGACTAATGTTCCGTTATTGCTCGATTATGGGCAACTGAAAATTAATTTGGCGCAGCGTAAAGTGTATCTAAAAGGGGAAAAAATTGAATTTACCCCACAAGAATTTAGCTTACTGTACGTTTTAGCACAAGCGCAAGGGTTAGCTCTCTCTCGCTTAGAATTACTGCGTCGAGCTTGGCCAGAAGCCATTGATAATCCTCGCACCATTGACACCCATATTTTATCGTTGCGAAAAAAACTGGAAACGAATCCTCGTCAGCCCTTGCTGATTCAAACTGTGCGTAATGTCGGGTATCGTTTAAATGTTGATGCCCTGAGTTCAAAAAATTTGATTAAAGGGAGTTCAAGAACTCCGTTGGCTCAAATCAACGAGAGTTCTTTAGCCAATGTCTCTGTTTCTAACATTCACAACCAAGAATCCATGTCTTGAACTAAATTAGGAGTGAGGCATTCAGCAAATTAACCCCCAGTCGATGAACTTGTAGCAAGATTTCAGGTTTTCCGATAATATGAAGATTTGAAAAGGAAGTCAGCAACAACTCCTGTGTGGATTACCTCAACGCCAGAACGGGCTTTAACGCCAACCGCGATCGCGCTGGGCAATTTTGACGGCGTTCATCAAGGACACCGCAATGTCATTCAACCGGTTTTAGAACAGTCGGTGCGTTCCACTGTGGTCACGTTTCATCCCCATCCGCGAGAATATTTTAGTGGACAACCCTGTTCTCTCCTCACGCCCCTAGAAGAAAAAATTAGTCATCTTAAGGCTTTGGGCATTCAACAACTGGTTTTACTCCCTTTCAATCAGGAACTGGCTGCCCTTTGTGCGGAAGAGTTTGTTCAAAAAATTTTAATTGAGCAGTTACATCCCCATTACATCAGTGTGGGTGAAGATTTTCGTTTTGGCTATAAACGACAGGGAAGTGCCCAAGATTTACGCGCGATCGCGTCCTCCTATCATGTCGCGGTCAATATTGCCAACTTACGAACTAAGGCAAAAGAACGTATTAGCAGTTCTCGCATCCGTGAAGCCATTAATCAAGGTCAAGTTGAACTCGCCAAGCAACTCTTAGGACGACCCTATACCCTCAACGGAACCGTCGTCACTGGCGAACAACGGGGACGCACCATTGGTTTTCCCACCGCTAACCTTGTCCTTCCTCGCAATAAGCTGATTCCCTGCTATGGTGTCTATGCCGTAGAAGTGACAAGTATCACTTATCCCCTTCTTTCTCCTCATCCCGCAGTCATGAATATTGGAATGCGTCCCACCGTCAACGGACAACATCCCACCATTGAAATTCATCTTCTTGATTGGACAGGAGACTTGTATCAGCACAGCTTGAGCGTACAATTAAAGCAGTTTCTGCGCCCAGAAGCCAAATTTGAATCTTTAGAAGCCCTCAAAGCCCAAATTAATAAAGATTGCGAAACGGCTCGTCAACTTCTGCCCTATCCCTCCTCCCAACCGATAAATTCATGAGAGACTATATCCAACAACTGACCGATAACATTGCCCAATTTTTCGTGGGTAAAGACACATCTGTACGTTTAGTAATTGTTGCCCTCCTCAGTGGCGGTCATCTGCTGCTGGAAGATGTCCCCGGTGTTGGAAAAACCCTTCTTGCCAAATCTCTAGCGCGATCCATTAATGGCAAATTTCAACGGATTCAGTGTACTCCAGATTTGCTTCCCTCTGATGTGACTGGAACTAATATTTGGAATCAGCGCGATCAAGTGTTTGAATTTGTTCCGGGTCCAGTTTTTGCCAATATTTTTCTGGCGGATGAAGTCAACCGAGCCACACCGCGCACTCAGTCCGCGTTATTAGAGGTGATGGAAGAACAACAAGTTACCATTGATGGCGAAACTCGTCCAGTCAAAAAACCCTTTTTTGTTATTGCGACCCAAAATCCCATTGAATATCAAGGGACATTCCCCTTGCCAGAAGCACAAATGGATCGCTTTGCCCTGTCTTTAAGTTTGGGCTATCCTAGTGCCGAGGAAGAATTACAGATGTTACAGCTTCAGGGGAATGACTTAAAAGATTTACAGCCCTCGATTTCTCCAGAAGACGTTTTAGAATTACAGCAGCAAGTGTTAGCAGTAAAAGTTGCAACCCCCCTACAGCAGTACATTCTCAACCTTGTGCGAGCTTCTAGAGAAGATGAAGAGGTACGCTTAGGGGTGAGCCCGAGGGGTACAGTTGCTCTACAACGGACAACACAAGCTCTTGCGTTTCTGGAAGGACGAGATTATGCGATCCCCGATGATGTGAAATTGCTTGCCCCTTATGTTTTATCTCATCGCCTGATTCCAACAGGAGGACGTAAAGAAAAGATGATTGTGGAGCGCATTTTACGAACGGTTCCTGTGGAAAGTTGAAGGCGGATTTCGGTTTTCCCCTCCCAACCCAGCAATACTGAGGGTGACAATCGCCACCCCAATGACTTGTCTGGGATCTAGGGTTTCCTGTAGGATGAACCAAGCAACGAGGGCCGTTAAAGCGGGCTCGATCGAGCCCACGAGAGTGGCAGTTGCAGCCCCCACTAAACGAATCCCTAAATTGGTAAAGACTAAGCCCCCCAAGGTAATCAAGCCTGAGCCAGCACTCCAAACCAGTAGCGGTAACCAGAGGGGCTGAGAAATCCTAATCTGGAGGAGAAGACTGGTGAGACTTGCCAAGAGAAAGAGTAGAGAAAACGTAATCAGAGAAAAAGAAATGGGATGAAATTGCATGAGAGCCTTTTGAGCGGTTACAGCATATAACGCAAAGCCCACACCAGCCCCGAAAGCGCAAATAACACCAAAGGTAAACTGTGAGGAAAGATTGCCCTGTAATTCGGGTGTGACCAAAATTAAACCCAATGTCACACCAGCAATAATCAGCCAACGGAACAAGTTAGGCTGAGCGCGATCGCGCCACCAGCCCAATAACATAGCAATAATCGGATGAATAAAAAAAAGAGTCACTGCAATCCCAGCGGGAATACTACCAATGGCGAGATAAAGTAAGATCACCGTGAAAAAATAAATTGTACCACTGAGTAAGGGCGATTTTAAGCGCGATCGCGCTTGGGTAATTTCAGTAAAGGTTTTGGGATAGATCCGCAATGCAAGCAAACCCAAAAATAGCATCATAAAAAACGTGCGAGTTTGCAGAAACAGAATTGTATGCTCAAAGTTAGAGGTTAAAATCCCTCCAATTTCTGCATTCCCCTGAAAAAACAGGCGAACAATCACATTTTGCAGCGACAAAAAGCCCCCTGCAAGCAACATTACTAAAATACCAACCATAAAAAATTTACAACTAACGGTAAGATTTGGAACAGGAAACCCAAAGCAGGTCTCTGTTATTTTCCGAACACTGCTCAACTGGCAAGTCTAACCATCTATTATCTATTGCTATGTCTCCCTCTTCTCATTCAACCATTCTTGTTACTGGTGGCGCGGGTTATATTGGTTCCCATGCTGTACTAGCTTTACAAGCAAAAGGCTACAACGTTGTCATTCTGGATAACTTAGTTTACGGACATCAGGATATTGTCGAAAAGAATCTCAAAGCCGAACTGATTGTTGGTGATACCAGCGATCGCGCACTCCTTAACGAAATCTTCAAAACCCGAGAGATTGCTGCCGTCATGCACTTTGCAGCTTATGCTTATGTCGGCGAATCGGTAACCAACCCCGCCAAATATTATCACAACAATGTCGTTGGTACGCTGACGTTATTAGAAGCGATGCAAGAAGCAGGGATTAATAAATTTGTTTTTTCTTCCACCTGCGCCACTTATGGTATTCCTGAAACCGTTCCCATCCCAGAAACCCATCCCCAAAATCCCATTAACCCTTATGGCGCAAGCAAGTTAATGGTGGAGCGGATCTTACAAGATTTCGACATCGCCTATAATCTCAAGTCGGTTATTTTCCGTTATTTCAATGCAGCAGGGGCTGATCCGCAAGGGCGAACGGGAGAAGATCATAACCCTGAAACCCATCTCATTCCCCTGATTTTACTGACCGCTCTGGGGAAACGGGATGCCATTAAAATCTTTGGTACAGATTACCCCACCCGTGATGGCACCTGCATCCGTGACTATATTCATGTTGCCGATTTAGCGCAAGCTCATGTTTTAGGCTTAGAATACTTACTGGCTGGGGGAGGAAGCGATGTTTTTAACCTCGGTAACGGCAATGGTTTTACCGTGCGAGAAATGATTGCAACGGCAAAAGCAATTACCGAAAAAGACTTTACAGTCCAAGAAACCGACCGTCGTCTGGGTGATCCTGCAATGTTAGTGGGGAGTAGTGAAAAAGCCCGTCAAATTTTGAATTGGCAGCCTCAATACGCCGATTTGAATGATATTATTAGTCATGCTTGGCAATGGCATCAACAACGGCATGACAAGCTGGGTGAACAAGCAAATCGACCCAACTCGCTTGCAAGTTGAGCCGAAAGATGTTAAGCTGTCCTCTCTATAATTGAGTATTTTTCAGGACTGATCTAAACCCGACCTTGGGCACTAACAGCTTGAACAGCTTGCTCTTCCTCAGGTTGAACAATTCTAAGGCTGGGGAAGAGGAAGTGATTTTCTTCTACATATTGTGCTCCGAAGAGCCCTTTTTCTGCCCAAAAATACCGATCCGTAGTATGTTCATTCCGTCTGACTACGACGAGAGCAGGAGGAGCAATTCCTTTCGCAGAAATATATTTTCTCGCTGCAGTTACTGGCTTATATTCACCACTTTCGATATTATATTGAGGCACTAAGGAGAGGATTTTCCGTCCTTCCTGGCGACGACGACTTTTGCGTTTGCGTTTTCTTGCCAAGTCCGTTACCTCCTAGCTTGATTTATAAATGTAATGGCAGTTACAAAATTCGTGCCAATTATAGGTTGAACTGGCAAATTTTTCAAGTTCTCTGGTTTGACTCGTAAAATCAACTTGAAACCTTGCTAGATAAGGAACAGACAGTTATGCTTTTGGTAAAAATAGCAACATTTAATGAATTGATTGTAAATATTCTTCATAATAGGCTCTGGGGGATTGACGCTCGTCTTCTCGTAGATAACTCAATAATTATACATATAGTTTAATATTCCCCTGATCGCTGAAACCCTGATGAGGGAACGATCTGGTTAGAGAGAACAACATCTGTTACCCAACTTCAACAAGATATTTAATAAAGATTTAAGATTTCTGACGTTTTGCCCTCAACTTGGGTAAACTCCCCTATGGTAGTGGGTAGTTTCTCTATAAAGAAACCAAACACCCTTGAAGTTTGACTTCTGAGATCATGATGAAACAACTCTCTAATTTATTAAGTTCCTTCGTTGTAACCGTGGTAATTAGCTTTACTTTTCCTGTGATGCTAGTCCTAGGGTTATTAACGATCGCGCTCGGCATTAGTTACTTTCCGGGCTTAGAAAGCATTGGTGAGGTTAGCCTCAATCAACTGCTAGCATTCTTGAGTATTTTTGGCGCGGGCTCAGTTTCTAGGGGGGTGATTGTCATTGGCTTAACCCTAGCGCTCGTTGCAGGATGGTTCGATATTTATACCCTGTATCGTTTTTACCAATTCAAACAGTTGGATTCAGAACCCTCGAAAAACTCTTAAGGAGCAGCCCAGAGAACAACTGCTCCTAATCAAGATCAAAGATAGGCAATTGGAAAACAATTAACCAATAAAACCAAGGAGTAAGACGGCAATTCCGCCGCATACCGCAAGCAGGCTCAACACTGCCCCAGCATTGGGACTTCCTTTCCAAGAATACTTTTTATCGTCCATGGTTTGTTACACTTCTTTACAAAACGGTTAACCCTATGATGACATTTTCTGCTTAAATTGTCAGGGTGACGTTTGCGCAAACATTAAAGACTGTGAAGCTATTTGTTTATGACACCCCAGAGTTAACACCAATCGATCATCTCCCAGACTGTGCTGTGGTGATTGATGTGTTACGAGCGACAACCACGATCGCGACAGTTTTAGCGGCTGGTGCAGAGGCAGTTCAAGCCTTCAGTGATATTGAAGAATTAATGAGTGTAAGTGAACAATGGGACAGTAACCGTCGTTTGCGAGCGGGAGAGCGCGGTGGCTCGAAAGTAGAAGGTTGCGATTTAGGAAATTCTCCTTTGGAATGTCCCTCAGAACAAGTGCAGGGAAAGCGTTTTTTTCTCAGCACAACCAATGGCACGCGGGCTCTACAACGAGTGGAGAAAGCCCCCCATGTCCTTACGGCTGCCTTTGTTAATGATCGCTCAGTCATTGACTATTTACAGCAGCATCAGCCCGAAACAGTTTGGCTGGTTGGCTCAGGGTGGCAAGGAAGTTATTCCTTAGAAGACACAGCTTGTGCTGGGGCAATCGCTCACGCCTTACTCGGGAATCTCAGTCATGATCAAGTAGAAGTGATTGGGAATGATGAAGTCATTGGCGCGATCGCGCTTTATTGCCAATGGCAAAGCAAGCTCTTAGAATTATTCCGTTTTTCCAGTCACGGACAACGGCTCTTACGCTTAGAACGAGAAGATGACTTAATTTATTGTGCCAAACGAGACTGCTTAAAAGTCATTCCGACGCAAAAAGAACCAGGTGTGTTGATTGCGGGTTTAGAGAAAACATAGATTGAGCGCGATCGAGCGAAGGAAGCTCGCTGCCAAAAGCAATCGCCCTTGCAAGTTTCTTTTACCCACCACACTTCAACACCTGCTTAGCCATTGACTTGGTTTCTGGTTGGCTTAGGCATTTGCTTTTTTAGCACATATAGCAAATGCAGGCCCATTGGGATGATCAAGATGTTCAAAATTTATTTCTATATCGACAAATCCAAAGTTGCTCAACGCTTTTATTATGCTATCTCGAGTTAACCATTTACTTGTTGGTTCGAGACCACCACAGAAACCTGACCAGCCTAAAGCATTCTGATACGACTGAGTAGAGTATTCATAAGAAACGCCCTCATATTTTAATAAACTGAGGGGACTAAATTTATCTCTTAACTCTTCTCTATTTAAGATAATCTCTTGGTCATAGTAATGAGTCCAAATAAATAATCTGTCAGACACTCTTGAGATGAGTTTTAGCAACTTAACAGGATTCTCCATGTGATACAAAATCCCACTAGCAAAAACCATGTCGTATTTTGAATCATCCTTTTCAAGAAAGAGCATAAAATCACCCAATCTAAATTCTACCTGATCGAGATTCAAGATTTCTTTAATAGATAAGCATTTCAAAAAAGCACGTATATTAGCTTCAATAGATATAACCTTGCTAGCATTTCTATTCTGAAACATATAAGAATGTCCACCTTCAAGAGGCCCCAATTCTAGTATTTTCCAATTAGAGAAGTTGCCAAAAACTTGTTCTGCCCAGACAACGCGACTGTCTTCAAAGAGTCTGGCTGTACCTGGTTGTGTCACCAAACCCAAGTCGTCAGGAAGTTGGGATGACCATTCTCCGTTGAAGATCTCTATAATATTCTGATGGCTGGGCTCTGATCGCACATATTCGTCTAAAATTTCCATGGGTTCTTCTTCATCAGTTTTTTGGGCTCTCACTTCGGGAAAAAACGTCCTCAAAAACTTCTTGAATAGATGAGTGATATGATGGATTTTAAGCATTATTTTGACCAGACAAAGAAAAGCAAGGTTAATTAGATTCAATGCTGTATCATATCATATTTTAAGATGTCTTCTAAAATTCCTGAATACCAAATTAGGCGTTTTCAATCTAGTGATGCCCAACAAATCGCGCAACTTTTTCACGATACAATTCGCAATATTAACCGCCGAGATTATTCTTTTTCTCAAGTGAAAGCATGGGCTCCCGATCAGATTTATTTCCGCAATTGGGCAACAGAATGTTCAAAATATTTCACCTATGTTGCTGATTGGAAAGGAACAATTCTTGGCTTTTCTGAATTAGAAGCAAATGGGGATATCCACTGTTTTTACTGTCATTATCAGTATCAAGGGTGTGGTGTCGGTCGCCAACTTTATCAAACTATTGAAAACCAAGCCATTCAACTACAACTCACTCGCTTAGTGACAGCAGCAAGTATTACGGCTCAACCTTTCTTTGAAAAAATGGGGTTTTCTGTGGTGAAACCACAAATCGTTAGTCGTCGTGGGGAAACCTTCAGCAATTACCTTATGGAAAAATATCTTTGAGAAATTAAATTATCTTTACAAAGCGATTGGTCTCTACCATAGCAATCCTAAATCAATTGTAAATTATCCCCCCTAGCCCCCTAGGGTCGTTTCATTCTTTTAAAATCAACTCCCCTGTGGGGAAATGGGGAGATTGGGAGATGGGGGGTGGGAGAGATTTCATGACTCTTTTTTCTGATTAATTCGTCAAAAAGTAAGAAAGAAGTATCAATTAACTGCCCCAAAAGGCTTTCAGGACTTGTGCGATAAATTTAAGGGGGAGAAAATTGGCAACAAACCGAACCTGAAGAAAAAGACTTTGCCCAATGCAAACGCTATATTCAAATTACGATTAAGCGCCATCAGCGTCAAAAACAGCAAGGATGAATCATGACTTTGCCCAATATCAAGATTTCTCAGTTGCGTGCCTTGGTTGCAGTTGCTCAACATCAGAATTTTAGTCAAGCTGCTTTAGACTTAAATGTTTCACAATCTGGCATTAGTCACGCGATCGCGTCCTTAGAAGAAGAATTAGGAGTGCAACTGCTGCATCGAGGGCGACATGGGGCAAAACTAACAGCCGTAGGAGAACAAATTGTTAAGCACGCAGAAACCATTTTTAGCAGTATTTCTGACATTGTAAGTACTGCTCAACACGCCAAAGGGTTAGATGGTGGAAGTGTCTGCATTGCAACCTTTCGCAGTCTTGCAACAAACATTATTCCAGAAATTTTAGTCCAATTTCGCGCTCAATTTCCGAACATTAAGGTCAGTATTGCTGAGTATGAAGAAGCGACCGAATTAGAACAAGCCTTACATCAAGGAAGTGCTGATATTAGCTTAAGCGATTTACTGAATCCACAAAATTTTGATTGCTTTGAACTACTCAGAGATGAGTATATTGTTTTGCTTCCTCCCAATACGGTCATTCCTGAAAAGGTAGAAAAGCTGACATGGGAAGAATTAGCAAGTTTTCCGTTAATTCTGCCCAATAGTCAAAGTTGTTCTAAACATATTAATCCTTATATTCAAGACAAAGAAATCCCTTTAGAAGTAGCGTATAGAATTCGGGGAGACTCTACCATCATTAGTTTAGTCAAGCAAGGCTTAGGGGCTGCAATTCTTCCTCGTTTAGCTGCAGAACCCATTCCAGATTCAATTTGCGCTTATCACTTACCAATTCCCCTAGAGCGTGTGATTCATGTGGCGATGCGGAAAGATGCGATGCACACACCCGCCACCTATGCGTTCCTAGAAACCCTACGAGACTTTAAACATTAAGCTAGTATCAATTTTACTCATGGAATAGATGCAGATTACTTTTTGATCTCTCCCGAAATTGACTTTAGAGTGAATTTAGAAACAAAAAATACATCTTTTCAGGAGAAATAAATAATGAAACGGGGTCGTGTCTTACATGAAAAAGTTTTAGTTTCTCATCAAATTATTCCCTATCCTCAAGCAAAAGAGAAACTATCCAGTCTTAAGTTTACCTTACATCAATTATGGCAGGATTTCGTCCGTTATTTAACGCAACCACCAGAACCAAAAGTTTGGAAGAAAACCAATCGTCATGGAGAAATATTCTGGGAAGTGTATGATCCGTATCGTAACCTAAAAGCCACTTTTACGTCAGAATTAGAAGTAAGAATGTGGTTAGACCAGCGCTATTACCAATAGTTTCCCAAAAATGGGTTGGGATCAATCAATTCAACCTAACCCATCATTATAATTGGAGGATTGATAATCATGAAACAAGAAAAAGTACATCACTACTCCGCGCAAGTTACTTGGAAGGGAAATCAAGGTCAAGGAACAGCTAATTATCGAAGTTATCAGCGATGTTATGAAATTAAAATTGATAATAAACCTGCATTGCAAGGATCTGCTGATCCAGCTTTTTTAGGAGATCCGAGTCTGTATAATCCAGAAGAATTATTAGTTGCTTCTCTATCGGCTTGTCATCTCCTTTGGTACTTACATTTTTGTGCGGATTCATCAATTATTGTCACTGGTTATATTGATCAACCCGTGGGAACCATGATCCAAACTCCAGAAGGAAAGGGCTATTTTAGTGAGGTCATTCTCAGACCTTTGGTTACAATTCAATCTCCAGATAAAATTGAACGAGCAAAACAGTTGCATCATCAAGCCCATGACTATTGTTTTATTGCCAACTCGGTTAATTTTTCGGTAAAATGTGAGCCTTTAATCGAATTAGAATCAGTTTAAACTAAGCTCAATGTTGCCAGATATTACCTTAAAAGAATTTTTGCTGTGGCTACTTAGAAAACGGAGGCGGTTTCGGGTCAGGGGAAACTCGATGCTTCCTTTACTCAAACCCGAAGAAGAAGTTTTAATTAACCCAAAAATTAGTCAAACTCGACCGCTAGAAGTGGGGGATCTTGTTGTTGCTTATCATCCCACCGAAAAGAACTTACAATTAATCAAGCGTGTCACTTCCATTTCCGAAGAAGGAGATTATTTTTTAATGGGAGATAACCCGCAAGAAAGCACTGATAGCAGAAGTTTTGGCAGTGTAAAATTAGAACATATTATTGGGCGTGTGACTTGTCGCTTTGGTTAAATGCTGAGTTCCCCTTGTAAAAAGTCAATGAATTGCCTTGCGCTGCGCCCAGACCGCCCGTTATGGCGTTTTGCCCATTGTTTTGCTCTAAATTCTAAATCGTCTTGTGAGAGGGGAATTTGGGCGATTTTAGCCAAGTGATGGACAATTTCCAGATAGCGGTCTTGGTTGGGGGGTTCAAAAGTTAAGGTTAACCCAAACCGATCGCTGAACGATAATTTTTCCTGTACTGTATCCCAGGCATGGACTTCATCTTGATCGCTAGGACGCGGACGATCCTCGAAAAACTCTCGAATCAGGTGACGGCGGTTGGAAGTCGCATAAACTACAACGTTGCGCGATCGCGCGGTGATATTTCCTTCTAAAACCACTTTTAACGCCTTAAACGAGTCGTCATCTTCTTCAAACGACAAATCATCCACAAAGATAATAAACTTTTGAGGCAAATCCCGCACCTGTTCTAAAATCAAGGGTAAATTCTTTAATTCTGATTTGGGAACTTCTACCAAACGCAATCCATCTTCCGCATATTCATTTAATAACCCTTTTACCAGTGACGATTTTCCCGATCCGCGACTTCCGTAGAGGAGAACATTCAGTGCAGAGTAACCTTGTAAGAGGAATTGAGTATTTTGCAGCAGCTTTTCTTTTTGCCAATCATAACCGAAGATTTCTGTTGTTTTTATCGGATCAGGGTGAGAAATACCCATTAATTCTCCCTGTTGCCATGTAAACGCCCGATACTGGGCAAATTTTCCACAGCCATAGGTTTTATAGTGACTCGCCAGTTGCGGAAGCACAGATTGCCAATCGTCTTGGTGATGGAGAAAATGATCCGTTGCAATGGGTTTTTCCCAAGGAATAAGCGTATGATTGAGTTGACAACCGGATTGCACCCAACGACTCAGAGTGTCGCTTCCACAATGATACAGTTCTTGGAGGGATTTGAGATCCACTTGTGCAGCTTTGACTAATGCGGGTGGTAATTTTTCTAACGGGGTTGACTGGACTTGTTGCGAAAAGGGATTGTCATCGTAGAGAATGCGTTGTACTAGATAATCTTCCCAACTTTGCTGACTGGTTGCGAGGGCTTTAAACCAAGTCCCATAGGCTTGCAGACAAAGGGCGCGATCGCGCTGTTCTTTTAATCTCTGTAATAATTCAAGAAAGGCTTGTCCTACCTCATCGGCTAACACCGACTGATACAACAGTAAAGACGCAGCTTGTTGTAATAAAAAACTGGCAGAAGGACGAGACGGATAAACAGACATAAATTTTGTTATTGGGTATTAGTCATTAGTCATTGGTCATTAGTTATTTGAGTTATTTGGTCACTGGTCACTGGTCTTTGTTCATCCCCTATCTTTCCCCCTTTCCCCTTTCTTCAGCGTGTCGTACTATATCAATTTAATCCATTCTCAGCAACGACTAAGTTCTATCGTTTCTAATAAAGCTAACTGGATCAATCATAACGGAGAAAAGAACAATGGCAGTCGATTACGATATTGTTATTATTGGTGGGGGATCTGGGGGATTAGTCGTCGCCAGTGCTGCTGCCCAACTCAACGCCAAAGTTGCCCTTGTGGAGAAAGATCGCCTTGGTGGGGATTGTCTTTGGTTTGGTTGTGTTCCCAGTAAATCTCTCATTCATGCTTCGCGAGTCGCCCATACCGTCAAAACCAGTGACCGCTTTGGGGTTTACACAACACCTCCCGATATTCAATTCTCGGAAGCCATGGGTCATGTGCAAAAAGTGATTAGTACCATCCAACCCCATGATTCCCCAGAACGGTTTGAAAGTTTAGGCGTTGAAGTGATTTTCGGGGAAGGTCAATTTCAAGATCAAAAAACCTTTACCGTGAATGGACGAGAGTTAACCGCCCGTGCATTTGTTATTTCTACAGGATCTCGTCCCAAAGTTCCCCCAGTGGAAGGGATTGCAGAAGCGGGGTTTATCACCAATGAACAAGTTTTTTCTCTCAAAAACCGTCCTGAATCTCTAGCAGTGATTGGTGGTGGTCCTATTGGTTGTGAATTAGGTCAAGCCTTACATCGTTTAGGAACACAAGTGACAATCATTTCCAGCCGTGATCAGATTCTCCCGAAAGAAGATCCAGAAGCTACCTTAATTGTAGAAGAACAAATGAAAGCGGATGGTGTCACGATTCTGAATAATACAAGGGCGCAAAAAGTGGAAGTGATTGATGGGAAAAAACATCTTTCGGTAGGAGAGAAAGAAATTATTGTTGATGAAATCTTAGTGTCTGCGGGACGTATTCCTAATATTGATTCCCTTAATTTAGAAGCAGCAGGAGTTCAATATAACGAAAAAGGCGTGATTGTTAATCAAAAACTGCAAACGTCTAACAAGCGCATTTATGGCTGTGGTGATGTTATTGGCGGTTATCAATTTACGCACGTTGCAGGTTATGAAGCAGCAGTAATTATTCAAAATGCGCTCTTTTTCCCTTCCGCAAAAGCAGACTATCGGGTGATTCCGTGGGCAACCTTTACTGATCCTGAACTCGCCCATGTCGGGTTAACGGAAGGCCAAGCCAGACAACAATATGGCGACAAAATAGAAGTTTTAAAACAAGAATTTTCAGACGTTGATCGCGCACAAGCAGAAGGAACAACCGCAGGCTTTGCTAAGTTTATCACCACCCCAAAAGGACAAATTTTAGGGGCGCATATCGTCGGATCATCAGCAGGAGAATTGATCCATGAAGTTATTTTAGCGATGAAAAATAAGTTACCCATTTCTGCATTAACGGGAATGATTCATATTTATCCGACACTCTCAGAAGTTAACAGCAAAGCAGCGTTACAACTGAAGAAACGCAATTACGCCAAAAACAAGTTTTTACAAAATACCTTACGAAAATTATTCAGTTTTCTGCGTTCAATAGGTTAACTTGACTCACAGGGAATTTGCAACACCTTCAAGCCTAATTTCTTCAGGATTTTAGCCATCTTGCTGCTGTTTAGCGTAAGCATCGACAAGATTCCGAATCATCGCTTGATAGGAAGCATTATGACGTTCTGCTTCACGCTTAAAAAATTCAATACTTTCCCTTGTAAATTCCATTGTCACTCGTACTGTATTTTTCTTAGGAACTAACTCCTCTGGTGAGGGGAGAAAATCATTAACAATTGTGACTTCTCCCATCGGTTCGGCTGGATCAGGGGTGGTGTTTTTCATAAAATTTCCTCCATCTATAGCAGTTCTCATTCATTCGTAATACCATCTCTCAGATTGGAAGTAACAGTCCAAGTGCTTCCATTCTCTGTGTTCTCTGTGACTCTGTGGTTCATTTTGTAGTAATTCAACAAGCCCTAAGTAGGGTTGGCATTGCCCACCCTACGAGGTGTAACATCTTATGACTACCCATTTCAGACTCTAATGTCTAAGATCAGAAATTGTTGTCGCTAACAGTTTAATTTTACGATGTCTGTTCAACCCCAGTCTTTTTCCTCACTCGAACAAAACACTGAATCCGAAAATCACTCATCCTCTTCCCAGAGTTGGACAATTGAAGATAGTGAACAAACTTATCAGATTCAAGGCTGGGGCGATCCTTATTTTTCTATTAATCGCGCGGGACATATTACCGTTTCCCCACAGGGTGATCGCGGCACATCTTTAGATTTATATGAACTGGTAACCGCCCTTAGAAAACGCAATATTGGACTCCCGATTTTAATCCGCTTTCCTGAAATTTTAGCCGATCGCGTAGAGCGTCTTTATGCTTGTTTTGACCGCGCGATTTCTCGTTACAACTATCAAGGAAGTTATCGTGGTGTTTTTCCCATTAAATGTAATCAACATCGTCATTTAGTCGAGTCTTTAGTGAAATGCGGAACCCCTCATCAACTTGGTTTAGAAGTTGGATCAAAGCCTGAATTAATGATTGCCTTAGCGACTCTAAATCCCCTCCAAATCAGTGAGAAAGAAGCCCAATCTTCTCTTCTAATTTGTAATGGCTATAAAGATCGCGAATATATTGAAACTGCCTTACTGTCTCGGCGGTTAGGCTATGAAACAATTCTTGTTGTGGAACAGTTAGAAGAACTAGAATTAATTCAAGCAATTAGTGAAGAATTAGCGATTTATCCTGCTATTGGAATTCGGGCAAAATTAGGCACTCGCGGAACAGGAAGATGGGGCAGTTCTACTGGCGATCGCGCAAAGTTTGGTTTAACCATTTGGCAAATTCTACAAGCCGTTGAAACCCTAAAATCTTATAACAAATTAGACTGTTTGCAACTGCTTCATTTTCATATTGGCTCACAAGTTTCTTCCATTCGTGTGATTAAAGAAGCCATCCGCGAAGCAGCACAAATTTATGTTGAATTGACAAATTTAGGCGCAAACTTAAACTATCTGGATGTGGGTGGCGGTTTAGCCGTTGACTATGACGGGTCAAAAACGCAGAAAAATAATGCTTCCAAAAACTACAATATGCAGAATTATGCTAATGATATTGTTGCAGAAGTGAAAGAAGCCTGTGACCAAGCCGAGATTAAAGTTCCCACCCTGATTAGTGAAAGTGGTCGCGCGATCGCGTCTCATCAAGGGGTACTCATTTTTGATGTTTTAGGAAGTAATGAACCCCCAGTCACACCACCGCCAGTCATTGAAGAAGAAGAACATTTAATTATTCGTAATTTGTGGGAAACTTACGCCCTGATTAACGAAGAAAACTACCAAGAATATTATCACGATGCGATTCAATTTAAACAAGAAGCAATTAGCTTATTTAACTTTAGCTATCTTAGCTTAAAAGAAAGAGCGAGAGCCGAACAACTCTACTGGGCTTGTTGTGCAAAAGTTTTTGAAATTATTAAACATCAAGAAACGATCAATGAAGAATTACAGTCCATTGCTAATATTCTCACCTCAATCTATTATATTAATCTCTCGATTTTTCAATCAGCACCTGACCATTGGGCAATTGATCAACTCTTTCCTATTATGCCCATTCATCGCCTCAATGAACCCCCCAGTAAACGAGCCATTCTTGCTGATTTAACTTGTGATAGTGACGGCAAAATTAGCCAATTTATTAACCCGAAAGGGCAGAAGCCAAAAGACTTTTTAGAACTGCATCCCCTAGACAATAATCAACCCTATTATCTGGGAATGTTTTTAGTAGGCGCGTATCAAGAAATCATGGGCAATCTTCATAACTTATTTGGTGATACAAATGTGGTTCATATTCGCACCCATGGAAAAGGCTATAAAATTGAACAATTGGTTCGCGGTGATACCATTACAGAAGTGCTTGCCCAAACCCAATACTCTAGTGAGGAATTACTCGAAAACCTCCGCCGTCATACCGAACAGGCTCTAGAGAAAAACTTAATTTCCTTAGCTGAGTCACGTCGTTTGTTAAATAATTATCAACAAGGGTTAGCTAATTATACTTATCTCAAAGCCAATGATCAGGAATCGTGCATTCCTTAGTTGTCAATCTGAATCTGACGACCGACTGTTAAAGTGCTCACAAGAGACTTCTCTCGGATGACAGAGGAAACGTGACAGCAAAACTGCTTAAAATCATACTGTTGGAAGTAAGTAAACACCCCCAGTAAACCTTGAGTAAGCCAGCCACACAGCAACAAACTCTCCGTGTCCTTGTCGCCGATGATCATGAACTAACTCGCTATACCTTGCAACTGGTTCTCTCGGCGCGAGAAGCCATTACTCTTGTCGGAACCGCCTCTAACGGACAAGAAGCCCTAGAAATGGCAAAACAACATTGTCCTGATGTGTTGGTCATGGATTTACAAATGCCGATTCTGGATGGGTTAGGGGCTTCTAAAGCCATTAAAAAAGATCATCCCCAAGCCCAGATCATTGCTTACTCTTCTTTAGAAAACGCAAAAACGGAGGCGATCGCGCAATCAGCCCCCATTGATGCCTTTTGCAGTAAAGAAACGCCAACCGAAGAACTAGTCAGTCTCATCAAACAACTAGGAAACCAGCATTAGTTTTCTTGTGCCTCGGGAAACGTTTCCTTAAACTCTTCCAGTAAATCATCCAATTCTTCTAAAGCCTGATTGACATCTAGGCGCAAACTCCCAATGTTGGGTTGTTCCATGAGGTCAACCAAAACCTCGCGCTTGCTTTCAATGTTACGAATTCGTTCAATGAGCGTTTGTTTATCCATAACCCAACTATCTTCCTGACACACCTCTAAGATAGACTATAAATGCTCAATACACCATGATGTCAAGATGCTCGGTCAAATCTCTTTAGGAAAATGGGGCATGATTATTGGGGGCGCACTCGCCATTGTTGGCTTTGTTGCCTATGGCGCTGGAAATGCCACCCTGAATTTAGCAGGTTTTTTTTACGGAATTCCTGTTTTTTTAGGCGGATTAGCCCTGAAAGCTGCGGAACTCAAACCGACCCCTTACACAAAAGAAACCCCGCCAGAAGTGGTTAAACTGCGGGAAGAACAAGCTACCCCCACCCAAGACCAGATCCGAAAGGACGTGACTCGTTATCGGTACGGACAACAAGTACACTTGGAAGAATCGTTAGAACGCCTCGGACTCAGCCCCACCGATGAAGAACGACCCATTTTAAGCGGGCTGCGAGAAGAAGCGATTGATGGGGCGTATGCCCTAATTTTAGAGTTTGAATCCTCCTTGGTGGCTTGGGAGACTTGGCAAGACAAACACGACAAAATTGAACGGTTTTTTGGGCCCAATATTCGGGCAAAACTGAGTCAGCCTGAAACCGATTGGGTAGAGTTAGCCCTGATTGCTGATCCTCAAGTTTCCCATGAAGAAGCATAAACATTACCGCAACTCATCAAGAAATGTGAAGATTTGTTTGAACAGTGTTAAAGAGTGTTTCAAAATGTTCCTCAATCACAGGGTTGAGGGGGAAATCCTGAAAAAACCCGTGGTAGGATGCCAAAAGTGAGTAATAAATAGTCAAGTAGAGGAGATAAACCTTGGTGTTAAGGGTTGCTGTTGTCGGATCAGGACCGGCGGGATCGTCTGCGGCAGAAGTATTAGCCAAAGCAGGAATCGAAACGTATCTATTTGAACGGAAACTGGACAATGCGAAGCCTTGCGGTGGGGCAATTCCCCTCTGCATGGTGAGTGAGTTTGATCTTCCGCCCGAAATTATTGATCGTCGGGTGAGAAAAATGAAAATGATCTCGCCCTCTAATGTCACGGTTGATATTAATTTAGAAAACAAAGACGAATATATTGGAATGTGCCGTCGAGAAGTCCTTGACGGTTTTTTAAGAAATCGTGCTGCGAAACTCGGGGCAAATTTAATTAATGGAACCGTCCATCGCTTAGAGTTACCGCAAAGCGAGAATGAACCTTATACCCTGCACTATGCAGATCACTCGGATGGCAGTTCAGTGGGAACTGCAAAAACCCTGCAAGTGGATTTAGTCGTTGGTGCAGATGGCGCAAACTCACGGGTAGCCAAAGCCATTGATGCAGGAGATTATAACTACGCGATCGCGTTCCAAGAACGGATTCGCATTCCTGAAGAAAAAATGGGCTACTATGAAGAACTCGCAGAGATGTATGTTGGGGATGATGTGTCTCCCGACTTCTATGCGTGGGTCTTCCCCAAATTTGACCACGTTGCCGTGGGAACTGGCACCATGAAGGTCAATAAGGCAAAAATTAAAGACCTCCAAGCTGGCATTCGCGCTCGTGCAGCAGAACGTATCACAGGTGGCGAAATCATTAAGGTAGAAGCCCATCCCATCCCCGAACATCCTCGTCCCCATCGGGTGCGCGGTCGTGTTGCATTAGTGGGAGATGCTGCTGGAACCGTTACTAAATCTTCTGGAGAAGGAATCTATTTTGCAGCGAAATCCGCTCGGATGTGCGCCGAAACCATTGTTGAAACCTCCAAAAATGGACAGCGCGTTCCCACCGAAAAAGACTTAAAACTCTATCTCAAACGCTGGGATAAACAGTATGGCATGACCTATCTGGTATTAGACTTATTACAACGAGTCTTCTATCGGTCTGATGCCAGTCGGGAAGCCTTTGTCGAAATGTGTTCCGATAAAGATGTGCAAAAGATGACTTTTGATAGCTATCTTTATAAAACCGTTACCCCTGGCAATCCCCTTGTGCAAATGAAAATTACCGCAAAAACCGTCGGTAGCTTACTGCGAGGACACGCTCTCGCCCCTTAACTGAAATTGTTCAAATCTTAATCCTGACCAGCATCCAATGTTACTGAGATGCTGGTTTTTTGTTGTTAAAACCGAACCTGTTGCATGAAGAGAGAAAAGAATGAAACCTGTTAATCTAGAATGCGATAGAGTGTGAAAAAAAATCGACTATGATTGACGAGCAACAAGATCCAATGACAAATCATGAAACTCCCCAAGCAACCCCAAATGTCAATGGGGAAACAGATGACCAGCAACCTGTCACGGCGGAAGTCGCCGATGCTCAACCAGTAGAAGGGGAGACAGAACAAGAAGCCCCACCAAGGGAAGAATCAGCCAATACAGAGCAATTACAAGGGGAAATTCAAGCCCTACAACAAAAATTAGAACAAGAAACGCAACAACGGGAAGCCGTAACTGCCCAGGCGAAACGGTTGGCTGCAGACTTTGAAAACTTCCGCCGTCGTAGCGAAACCCAAAAAGAAGAGATTAAACAAAACGAGAAGCGGGAAACCTTATCGAAAATTCTAGAGATTGTTGATAATTTTGAACGAGCGCGATCGCAAATTAAACCCACCACCGAAGGGGAAAAAAATATTCATAAAAGTTATCAAGGGGTCTATAAACAACTGGTAGAAGCGCTCAAAAGTCTTGGTGTGTCTAAAATGCGCCCCGAAGGAGAACCCTTTGATCCCTACTACCACGAAGCCATGCTACGAGAGCCGAGTAGTGAATATGCAGAAGGAACAGTAATTGAACAATTAAGATCAGGATATATGCTGGGAGATGGAGTGTTGCGTCATGCGATGGTCAAAGTGGCAGCAGCACCTGAGCCAAGTAATGAGGCTGAGGAAAACTCCCAAAATGATAATGAAGAGCAACCCGCTTAATTCCAGAGCAGATGATCCTAAGTCTTGGCTGGTTTCCCTCGTTGCAGGGGGAACATCTTCCGAGCAACCTCTCAATCATCACTTACGTTTGAAAACCCTCATCCATCTCCAAGACTCATGGGAAAAGTTATTGGTATAGATCTCGGCACCACCAACAGTTGCTTTGCTGTTTTAGAAGGCGGTAAACCCCTTGTTATTGAGAATGTAGAAGGAGGACGCACAACCCCTAGCATTGTTGCTTTTACCAAAGAAAAGGAGCGGTTAGTGGGTCAACTGGCGAAACGACAAGCCGTAACCAATGCAGAAAATACGATTTATAGCATCAAGCGGTTTATTGGACGACGCTGGGAAGATACCGAGCAAGAGCGCAACCGAGTTTCTTACCACTGTGTTCCTGGACGAGATAAAACGGTGGATGTGAAATGTTGGGGCAAACAATACACGCCCCAAGAACTCTCCGCTATGATCTTACAAACCCTGAAAGCGGGAGCCGAAGCCTATCTCAACGAGACGGTAACCGAAGCAGTGATTACAGTTCCCGCCTATTTCACCGATGCCCAACGTCAGGCAACTAAAGACGCAGGGACGATCGCGGGTTTGAATGTGATGAGAATTATCAATGAGCCCACAGCAGCAGCCCTTGCCTTTGGTCTCGATAAGCAAGAACAAAGAGAGCAGGTTCTGGTCTATGACTTAGGCGGTGGTACGCTTGATGTTTCCATCCTGCAACTGGGAGATGGGGTGTTTGAAGTGAAAGCAACGGCGGGGAACAACCATCTCGGAGGAGATGATTTTGATAATGTCATTGTCGAGTGGATGCTCTCAGAATTTCAAGCGCAAGAAGGCATCAATCTTAATGAAGATAAAATGGCAATGCAACGTTTGCGGGAAGCAGCAGAACGGGCCAAAATCGAACTTTCGACGCGCCCAACTACCTCCATTAATTTACCCTTTATTACTGCTTTTAGTAAAGGAGGAGGGGAGGTTGGTCCGAAACATTTAAAGTTAAACTTAAGCCGAGCCAAGTTCAATGAACTCTCTCGTCCCTTGGTGGAAAAAACAATTGATCCCCTCAAGCAAGCCATTGAAGATTCTGGACTTAGTGTTGACCAAATTGATCGTATCTTACTGGTGGGCGGGTCAACTCGCATTCCTGAGGTTCAGGAAGCCTTGAAAAAGTTTTTTAATGGCAAAGAACCAGATCGCTCGATTAACCCCGATGAAGCTGTTGCTTTGGGTGCTGCGATTCAAGGTGGGGTGTTGGGGCAAGAGCAAGAAGTAGAAGATTTATTACTTTTAGATGTCATTCCCCTTTCTTTAGGCATTGAAACCCTTGGAGAAGTATTTACAAAAGTAATCGAGCGTAATACGACCATTCCCACCAGTAAGTCACAAGTGTTTTCTACTGCCAGTGATGGACAAACCTCTGTAGAAATTCATGTTTTACAAGGGGAACGGGCGATGGCAAATGATAATAAAACCCTTGGTAAGTTCCTGCTGACAGGGATTCCTGCTGCTCCCCGAGGCGTACCCCAAATTGAAGTGAGCTTTGATATTGATGTCAATGGCATCTTGAAAGTATCCGCAGAAGATAAAGGCACTGGGCGTGAACAAGGCATTGTTATTAAAGAAACAGGGGGGCTGTCTCAACAAGAAATCGAGCGTATGCAGCAAGAAGCCGAACAATATGCGGACGAAGACCGCAAACGGATGCAACGGATCGAACTTAGTAACCAAGCCGATAGCCTATTCTATAGCCATGAAGCCACTCTCAAAGATAATCAAGGCTTAATTCCACAAAAAGTAAAAGCCACTGCGAATAAGAAGAAAGAAGAACTGATGGCGATACTTGAAGATCCCAATGTTGAATTGGGAGTCATTCAAACTCGCCTTGAAGACTATCGACAAGCTGTATTAAGCATGGGATCAGAAGTTTATAGTCAAGGCAGTAGCAAATCTTCCGCAAGGGATTATGAGACAGTGGGAGAAGAAGAGATGACTAGGGAAACTGGAAATTCTCAAGAGTCCAATGCTGCCTTCTCCACCCAACCAGAGGGAACAGTCAATAATGATAACCTCGAACTGGAAGCTGTGTTTAGCACGTATAATGATCACACACAAGGTTCAGATGTTGCTACCTCCTCCCATGATGAGATAGATTTAGGAGATGCAAGTGACAATTCCCAGACGAACTTCGATCTCGACGATGAAGACTTTAACCCCTTTGAAGACTTTGATGAAGAAGAGGAAGCCTCAACTGATGATTATGAGGCGGTGGAATAACAAGGGTTAAAATGATCATCATTATTGAAGCCTTTTGGCAACACTTGCTACTCTCGAAAAAAGACATAATTATTAAGATCAACTCTATATATTCAACGACTGCTCTATGGCTGCCGATTATTACGAACTCTTAGGAGTCTCCCGCGATGCAAGTAAAGAAGATATTAAGCGTGCTTACCGTCGTCTAGCACGACAATATCATCCAGATGTGAATAAAGAAGAGGGAGCAGAAGAACGATTTAAGGAAATTAATCGCGCTTACGAAGTTCTATCTGAACCAGAAATGAGGGCGCGTTATGACCGCTTTGGTGAAGCAGGCGTTGGCGCAGGGGCCGGTGCTGGCGGTGCGAGTTACCAAGACTTTGCTACCGATATGGGTGGCTTTGCCGATATCTTTGAAACGATCTTTAGCGGGTTTGGCGGTGCTGCTGCTGGAGGCTCAACACGCCGTCGCACTGGACCCACTCGCGGTGATGATTTACGGCTGGACTTGAAAATTAAGTTCCGAGAAGCCGTATTTGGGGGTGAGAAAGAAATTCGCATTCCTCACCTTGAAACCTGTGAAACCTGTGAAGGCAGTGGCGCGAAACCAGGGAGCAGTGCTAGCACTTGTTCAACTTGCTCCGGCAGCGGACAAGTGAGACGGGCAACTCGCACCCCATTTGGCAGTTTTGCTCAAGTCTCGGTTTGCCCCACTTGTAATGGCGAAGGGCGCGTGATTGAAGAGAAGTGCGAAAGCTGTGGCGGTGCTGGTCGCAAACGAGAAACGAAAAAACTAAAAATTTCGATTCCAGCAGGCGTTGATAATGGGACACGGTTGCGGGTTTCTGGAGAAGGAGATGCGGGGTTACGCAATGGATCTCCAGGTGATTTATATGTTTATTTGAATGTCGAACCTGATCCCGAGTTTAAGCGGGATGGGCTCAATATTCATTCTGAAATTACCGTCAGCTATTTACAAGCGATTTTAGGCTGTCGCTTACAGGTGAATACAGTCGATGGTGAAGAAGATTTACATATCCCAGCAGGAACACAACCAGATACGGTTTTGACTTTGGAAGGAAAAGGCGTACCGAAACTGGGAAACCCTGTTAGTCGAGGGGATCAATTAATTACCATTCATGTGGAAATTCCCACCCGCTTGAATGCAGAAGAACGAGAATTGCTGGAAAAATTAGCAAAAATTAAGGGGGAAAGCACTGGGAAAGGTGGCTTGGAAGGATTTTTAGGACGGGTGTTTGGCGGATGAGTCAGTCAATTTCTTCTACCAATTCACAATCGGTTCCTGATGCTGAACTAGATTTGCGCGGGACCCCTTGTCCCATTAATTTTGTGCGGACGAAACTCCGATTAGAGCAAATGGAGGCTGGAGCTTTGCTAGAAGTTTGGTTAGACCCAGGAGAGCCGATCGAGCAAGTTCCTGATAGTCTCAAGATGGAAGGCTATCCTATCGAAAGTCTCGACGATCGCGGTGAGTTTTTTGCTCTTCGGGTACGACGTTAAAAAGCAGGTGAGCGGGTAAGCTATATCAGGCTTAAGTCCCTCTCTCGGTAGATTCTTGGGCAATTGGTCGCTCAATTCCGATCCCAGTGCTATAATTCCTAACAGCAATAACGAAAACTTAGCATCATCATCAACATTATTGATGCTATTGCGCTAAAATTATTGTCCCTTGAATTAAGAACAACCGAGCGTAAGATAGAAGATGATACCTCTGATACTGGCTCTAATTGCTGGAGTTGCTGCTGTTTATTGTTACTTCAACACGAAAGAAGAAATGTTGAAAATTGCAGCAGGCTTCGTTGCTATTGTTTGTGTGCTATCAGGCTTATGGTTTGCTCCCTTGCTAGTGAAGGTGTTGGTCATTGCGACCCCTTTTTTGGGAGACAAACTGCAATAATGAAGCCTCATGTTTCCTTGTTGAGTTGGACTTGCAACCAGTCCATCTCATCTTGGATGACCTGAAGATAACGATTACAGGCGTTAGCAATGTAATGGTCATCTGGTATAGATTGGCACTGTTGCTCCTCTAAACGAGTCCGACAAACCGTGAGACGCTGTTCGATCAGTTCGATTCTCTGTTGTCGGTGCAGATGACTGAAAAAGACAAATTTGACCATAAAGCGCGATCGCGCATTCACCCAACTTTCTTTGGGGTGTTCTAGCATTTTTTCTTGAAACCGCGCCTTTCCCTTTTCCGTAATGGCGTAAATTTTTCGTTTCCCTCCTGCTTCCCCTTCACTCATCGAGAGGGTGAGCAAGTTTTGTTTTTCTAAACGCTTCAGCAAAGGATAGATCGCGCCATAATTGACACTAATACAGCCACTAATAAACTGTTCTAATTGCTGCTTCAGTTTATAGCCGTGTAACGGTTCTTTTTGGAGCAATCCGAGGGTCGCTAATTCCAACATTAATATATCAGTCTGTTATACTAACAAACAAAAGGGATAATTTTATTTTTATTTAAGAATCGGGAAAACAACAGTGATTTTCCTCTCTCCTGGGAAAGAAGCTAGGGGTTGGCTTTACCCTTTACATTTAAAAACTAAAAAGGCTTTCATTAATAAGTAAAAGTTATGTCACAATCGAATGATTCAACCCTCGAAACCGATCCCGCGCCATCGGAACAATCGTCGCTGTCTGCTGAATCAAAGAAACCTTGGCAAAAAGGCGCGATGTCTGCGACACGAGCTTCGCTCTACGCGCTTGGTGTTATAGCGATTTTAGGGGGTGCGGTGTGGGGTGGACGACAATTATTGACCCCCTCTTCTCCTCCTGCTGTGGCGCAATCAAGAGGTTCTCAACCGACACCTGTCAAATTAGAAAAATTACAAGCCAGTCCCTTAATTCAAAGTTCTCAATTTGTGGGCGCGTTAGAAGCAAAAGAGCGAGTTGCTTTACAAGCCGAGACCGATGGGCGAGTCACAGAAATTTTTGTGGAATCGGGTGAAGAAGTGCAAAAAGGGACTCCCATTCTCCAGTTAAGTGCTGAGCGTAGTCAAGCGGAAGTAAATCGGGCGCAAGCCGATGTGGATGCAGCGCGATCGGCTGTCCGTACCGCAGAAGCCGAACTCGCAGCAGCCGAAGCGGATGTGAGAAGTGCGCGATCAGAAGTGAACTTGCAAAATGAAGAATATCAGCGAACGCAATTTTTAGTGGAAGAGGGGGCGCAGGCGCAACAACAATTGGATCGGGTGCAGCGCGATCGCGAATCTGCTTTGTCTCGATTAGAAGCAGCGCAAAAACAAGTCGATGCAGCGCGATCGCGCCTAGACCAAGAACGATCCGCATTAAATCGGGCGCAAGCAGAATTAGAAGCGGTGCAAGAAGATCTCAAAGACACGCTGGTTGTTTCTCCTATTAACGGAACCATTGGTGATATCAACGCTGAAATTGGCGAGTATTTACAAGCTCGCAATCAAGATGATTTGACGGTGATCAGTCAGAATAATGTTTTAGAACTCAATTTACGCATTCCCATCGAACAAGCGGATCAACTACAAAAAGGACTCACCGTTGAACTTGTCACTGCGAATCGTGAGCAACCCTTAAAGACAGGAAGAATTAACTTTATTTCTCCGCAAGTAGATATGCAAGCACAAGCAGTTTTAGCCAAAGCGGTGTTCAAAAACCCTGATGGCAAGCTAAAAGATGATCAATTTGTGCAAGCTAGAGTGATTTGGGAAGAAAAAACAGGGGTCTTAATGCCAACTACTGCTGTATCTCGCTTAGGAGGGCAAACCTTTGCCTTTGTCGCCCAACCATCAGAAGCAGAAGACCAACTGATTGCCAAGCAAAAACCCGTGCAACTGGGAGCAATTCAAGGGAACAACTATCAAGTCATTTCTGGTTTACAACCTGGCGATACCCTCATCACCTCTGGAATTCTTAATTTGTCCGACGGTGCGCCCATTATGCCACAAGAAGACAGTGACCAGTGAATTTTTGTCCTTTGTTGTTTAATACTAATGACCAATGACTAATGACCAATGACTAATGACTAATGACTAATGACCAATAACAAATAACAAAACCAATGTTTGTCAACTACTTTATTAAACGTCCTGTTTTCGCCACGGTTTGTTCCCTGATTGTTTTAATCGTGGGAGTGATTTGTATTCCCTTGCTTCCCGTGGCGCAATATCCTGATATTAGCCCCAAACAGGTCAGTGTTCGTGCCACTTATACTGGGGCTGATGCCAAAACCGTTGAAGAAACGGTAACAACAGTCTTAGAACGGGAAATTAATGGCATTGATGGTATGCGCTACATGAGTTCCAGTAGCACGAATAGCGGGGTTAGTTCCATTACCGTTACCTTTGAAGCCAGTCGGAACCAAGATATTGCTGCAGTTGATGTGCAGAACCGCGTCTCCCAAGCTGAACCCTCTTTACCGCAACCTGTGATTCAAAATGGCGTGGAAGTGAGTAAAGAATCCAACACGATTTTGATGGGGTTTGGACTCTTTAGCGAAAATGACCAATATGACAATATTTTCTTGAGCAATTATGCTGATCTCTATCTGGTTGATGCCTTAGAACGAGTGGAAGGGGTGGGGAATGTGCAAATTTTCGGGGAACGGAAATATGCAATGCGGATCTGGCTGAATCCCGACCGTTTAGCGAGTCGAAATTTAGTCGCCCAAGATGTCATTGACGCGCTACAAGAACAAAATATTCAAGTGGGTGCGGGTCAAGTGGGACAACCGCCAGTCCCAGGGGATCAACGGTTTCAAATTAGCTTACGGGCGGATACTCGTTTGGAAACCGTTGCTGAGTTTGAAGATTTAATTATTAGCACCCAAGATAACGGGACACTGATTAAACTCAAAGATGTGGGACGAGCAGAGTTAGGCGCTCAAGATTATAGTTCCTTCTTGCGCTTTCGGGGGAATGAAGCGGTTGGCTTAGGGATTTATCAGCAACCAGGAAGTAATGCTCTTGATGTGGCGCGGGGAGTAAAAGCAAGAATGAAAGAGCTTTCCCAAGAGTTTCCCTCTGGGATGAGTTATGATATTGGCTTTGATACCACCGACTTTGTGCAACAGTCCATGATTAGTGTGGTGCAAACCCTTCTGCAAGCGGTGGTTTTGGTGATTTTAGTTATCTATGTTTTTCTACAAGATTGGCGCACGACACTGATTCCTGCGATTACCATTCCCGTCTCTTTAATTGGAACGTTTGCTTTTGTCAAATTATTTGGTTTTTCCATCAATAGCTTAACCTTGTTTGGGATTACCCTCGCTACAGGGATGGTGGTGGATGATGCCATTATTGTGGTCGAAAATATCAGCCGTAAAATTCAAGATGATGCTTATCCTCCCGCCCAAGCTGCGATGGTGGCGATGCGGGAGTTAACGGGGGCGGTGATTGCGACTTCTTTGGTTTTAATGGCGGTGTTTATTCCCGTTGCTTTCTTCCCTGGGACAACGGGGGCGTTATATCGCCAGTTTGCCTTAACCATTGCCTTCGCGATCGCGGTTTCCACGTTTAATGCCCTCACTCTCACCCCGACTCTATCAGGTTTGTTACTTCGGCAAAAAATGCCCAGTCAGGGAGTCCTTGCCATTGCTTTTGGTTGGTTTAATAATTTTTTAGGAGCATTGGAACGAGGCTATCGAGGGCTGATTATTTTCTTCGGTCGTATTAAATTTTTTATTTTAGCGGGGTTTGTGGCGCTACTGGTGTTGACAGGATGGGTCTATCAGCAAGTGCCAAAAGCCTTTCTCCCCCAAGAAGACCAAGGTTATTTTATTACCATTGTCCAGGGGCCAGAAGGGGCATCGTTGCAATATACCAGCGATGTCATGGAACAAATTGAGCAATACTATCTCAATATTCCAGAAGTACGAGCAACCTTTGCGGTGGGAGGCTTTGCCTTTGGCGGGAATACTCCTAACCAAGGGGTGATCTTTACTCCGTTAATTCCTTGGTCAGAACGAACTCAGCCCTCTCAATCCGTCAGTGCCATTATTAATCAGGTGCGAGGGAAATTAATGAGTTTGCCAGAAGCCAATGTGTTTCCTGTAAATCCGCCAGCCATTCGTGGATTGGGTAGTTTTGGCGGGTTTCAGTTCCAATTACAAGACCGTCGTGGTAACTTAGATATTAATGAATTTGTGAACAGTATGGGCCCTTTACTGGGGGCTGCGAATCAACATCCTGACATTGCTGGTGCGTTTAGTCGGTTTGCTGCTAATACGCCGATTTTAGAGTTAAATGTCGATCGCGATCGCGCGAAGGCTCTACAGGTGGATATTAATGATATTTTCAACACGCTGCAAACTTATTTTGGCTCGCGCTATGTCAACGATTTCACCATGAATCGCCGTAATTATCGCGTGTATGTGCAGGCGGATGGTCAGTTTCGGGATAATCCTGAAGAAATTAATCAACTTTACGTTAAGTCTAATAACGATCAGATGATTCCTTTGGGAAATTTAGTTAGCGTGACGGAAACAATCGGTGCACAAAGCATTAACCACTATAATGGTTTCCGTTCCATTGAAATTAATGGGGAAGCTGCACCTGGATCGAGTTCTGGGGAAGCCCTAGCTGCAATGGAACAAGCAGCAGCGCAAACCCTAGCCCCAGGTTTAGGCTATGAATGGTCGGGAACTTCCCTAGAACAAATTCAATCGGGAGGACAAGCCCCGCTTATCTTTGGTTTAGGTTTAGTTTTTGTCTTTCTGGTGTTAGCAGCGCAATACGAAAGCTATGTTGACCCGATGATTATTATGATGTCGGTTCCCTTAGCGGTGTTGGGTGCGTTGACCGCGCAGTCATTACGGGGGTTATCCAATGATATTTATACGCAAATTGGGTTAGTGATGCTCATTGGCTTGGCGAGTAAAAACTCAATTTTAATTGTAGAATTTGCCAATCAGTTGCGGGAGTTGGGATTAACCATTACTCAAAGCGCGATCGTTGCAGCGCAAAAACGTCTTCGTCCAATTATTATGACAGCGATTTCTACCCTGAGTAGTATTTTTCCTTTAGTCATCGCTAGTGGTGCGGGTTCAGCAAGTCGTCAATCCTTGGGAACGGCGGTTTTTGGGGGAATGTTTGTTGCGACATTCCTCAGTTTATTTGTTGTCCCCATCTTGTATATGATTATAAAAACCTTGGGTGAGCGGGTATTTGGTGAACGTTATCCCCAACAAGGAGAAACATCTCTCTCCGCCATAACAACCAGTGAAAAAGTTACGCCCTCGGTTCATGAAACTGATGGAAAAATCGGATAAACTACCCATAATCAATTTGTACCTCAACAGACTAAGAAACGCTATAACTTGATTTTTTACCCCCATCTTGGGGGTTTATTGTTGGATGAGGAGTCTTCTTTGATGGATCAACAAGCACAGCAAAAAATTGAAAGTTTCTTAAACTACGAATTTTTAAATAACTTTATTTATGAATACTTACTGGCTCTACTAATCTTTCTGGTTGGTATTTTTATTATTAACTTCATCATTAAAGGAGTAATTATAAAACGCCTCAGAAAATGGATTCAAAAGTCTCAAATCGGAGTCAACAACCGTCTCATTAAAATCTTTCAAAAATCGATTATTCCCTTGCTTTATCTGGGAGTCGTTTATATTAGCATCAGCAATTTAGAATTACATCCCATTCTTAAGCAAGCCATTGATGTTGTTGGCTTGATTATTGCAACTTTTATCGGAATTCGATTTATTGGTAATGTTATTGAATACTTGTTAGCCACTTACTGGTTAAAAGGAGAAGATGATGAAGCCCGTGAACAAAGTATTGCTATTCTTTCCCCAGCACTGAGGATTATCACTTGGACAATTGGCATCATCTTTTTATTAGGAAACCTTGGCTTTGACATTTCTGCTTTAATTGCAAGTTTAGGGATTGGTGGAATTGCCATTGCTTTAGCAGCACAAGGCGTGTTTCAAGAACTCTTTAGTTATTTCTCTATTTTGCTCGATCGACCCGTTCAAATTGGGGATTTTATTATTGTTGGTGATCTCATTGGGACAGTCGAACAGATTGGAATTAAGACCACTCGCCTCCGCAGTTTGAGTGGGGAAGAATTAATTTTATCGAATAGTGATTTGACGAGTTCTCGCATTCATAACTATAAGCGAATGGAAGAACGCCGTATTGTTTTTAGCATTGGGGTAACTTACGAAACGACCTTAGAGCAATTACAAGCAATTCCTAAATCTATTCAAACCATTGTTGAGCAAACAGAAAACACCCGTTTTGATCGTTGTCATTTTAGTTCTTATGGCGACTTTAGCTTAAATTTTGAAACGGTTTATTATATGGAAACGCCCGATTATACTGCTTATATGGACGCGCAACAAAAAATTAACTTTGCGATCAAAGAGTGTTTTGAAGCAGAAAATATTGAAATGGCTTATCCCACAGAAGTTCATTATGTGAATCAAGGGGGAAAAGCAGAAGATCAGGTTACTACATAATCAAAAATGGCAAGAACAAGTTTACAGTCAAAAAGCATGGTCAGGTGTGCTTCCTCCTTCTGAAAATAATCGCTAGTTTTAACCCGCGCGGTTGGTACAAATAACCCCAGTAATCACTAAACCACCACCAGTGACTAACGCTGAGGTAATGGGTTCGGATAAAATTAACGCTCCCAAAATTGTTGCTGCAATAGGAACAAAATTAATAAAGACTGCTGCTTGAGATGCACCGATGCGTTGGATGCCGATATAGTACCAACAAAATCCTAACGCTGAACCGAATACACCGAGATAAGCTAAAGCGATGAAGGCTTGTGGTGAGGGAATCAACCAATCATTTTGATACCCTTCCCATAAGCCAAACGGTAAGAGTAGCACTGCACCAACAATACAAGCATAAGTGACTGTGACCACTGGCGATAAAGTGTTCATGACTTGTTTGCCAACAATGGTGTATAGGGCCCAACTGAATAAACAACCAATGAGAAAAAGGTCTCCTAACTTTAAGCCTTGTGAGAGAAGAATCGCTGGGTTTCCTTCACTGATGACAAGGGTTGCACCGAAAAGAGAGAGAGTAATTCCAAATAATTTCAGGGGAGAGAGTTGATCTTTGAAGACAATCGCAGAAGCCAGCGCGATCGCGATCGGATTTAAAGCCACAATTAATGCAGCACGACTCGCCTGAACCGTTTGCAATCCTAAAAAGAAGAAAACATTATAGAAAAAGACTCCCGATAATCCCAGCATCAGCACAGGAAACCATTGTTCTCGCCTTAAAGCCGGTAGTTTTCCTTCCCACTTCTGGGTAACGAACCACAAACAAACGCTAGCAATCGTGAAACGGGTTAAAGCAGCACTAAATGCCCCTACACTTTCCCCCACAATGCGCCCTGCAATAAATGTTCCTCCCCAAATAAATGCCATCATCGTTAACTGAAAATAAATCATACACTTGTTATTTGTTATTTGTTATTCGTTCTGGGTTCTTTGTTATTTGGAATTGATAAAATTAACTCATGGCTTACCTTTCCCCAGCGCGTCGGGCTATATTTCTTCATGATTCATCTTTCATTGTTCATTCTGTTCTCCATTTGATATAAGATTGGCTCAAGCTGTTGAATAGGAGCAAGCTCTTGTGTGGAAGTATTTGATTCCCTTTTATAATCCTGAAATCGCAAGTTGGGGAAGGCAAGCTCGTTTACTGCGTTGGTTAACGCTTCTCTGGCTTCTGATTGGTTTAGTGGTATTATTTTCTGCCTCTTACGCGGTTGCTAATGCTAAACACGGTGATGGTTTATTCTACTTCCAACGGCAAGTGATCTGGGCATATCTGGGACTCCTTCTCTTCAATTGGGTTACACGCAGCCCCCTCACTCAGATCTTGAAAATCGCCCCCTATGCAGTTTTTATTCTCCTTTCCCTCATTTTTGCCACTCGATTGGTTGGGGTTGAAGTTTATGGTGCGAAACGTTGGATTGATGTCGGTCCCCTATTACTACAACCCTCAGAACTGATTAAACCCTTTCTTGTTTTGCAAGGGGCGATTGTCTTTGGTGGCTGGTATCGTTTGAGTAACCTATGGCGAGTGGTTTGGCTTGGAATATTTGGTGCTGTTTTATTGGGAATTTTGATTCAACCGAACTTGAGTAACACTGCTTTGTGTGGGATGAGTTTATGGTTAATGGCACTAGCAGGAATGATTCGCTGGCGATATTTAGCGATAGTTGCAGCCAGTGGAGTGGGTTTAGCAACCCTGAGTATTAGCTTGCAAGATTACCAACGCCGGCGGGTGACTTCTTTCCTTGATCCTTGGTCACAAGCACAAGGAGATGGCTTTCAATTGGTGCAGAGTTTACTGGCGATTGGTTCTGGAGGCGTTTGGGGAACAGGGTTAGGACTCTCCCAACAAAAATTATTTTATCTGCCCATCCAATACACAGATTTTATTTTTGCTGTTTTCGCAGAAGAATTTGGGTTTGTGGGGTGTGTTGTTTTATTGAGTTTAATTACAAGTTTCATGACAGTGGGCGTAATTGTTGCCAACCAAGCGCAAGAAGCTGTCCAACGTTTAATTGCAATGGGGGCTGTAATCTTTTTGGTGGGACAATCTTTGATTAATATTGGCGTGGCAACAGGGTCTCTCCCCACAACCGGTTTACCCTTTCCCTTATTCAGTTATGGCGGAAATTCAATGTTAGCCAGTTTATTTTTAGCAGGATTATTAGTCAGGGTCGCGATCGAAAATGGTTTTAGTAATGTGGTTGAGTTTCCAGCGTCGTCACGTTAATAATAGAGGATGGACAATCAATAACTAAGTTTCGATAATGAACACCGATTTTGCCGTTTATATCAAGTGGTCAGCTATTCTCACTGCTGTTGTTTTTGTTTTTACCCTAATTGCATTTATATTTAACTGGGGATTCCGATTCCGTTTAGTAGGCATTACTGGCTTTATGGGTGTTCTCACTGCTGGACTGTTTGGTTTATCTTTGGGATTATTTAGCTATACTGATGTCCCGGGGGCTGTGCCCTTTTCAGTCGTTTATGACAATGGCGGTTCACAGGTGGTAATTAAACTGCCACAGACGGTCACTGAGTCGGAAGTGGAAGCAACGCTGCGTAAAGCAAGTTCCGATCTGTATTCCTACGGGCGTTTAGGAACTGCCGATAATCAACTGACGATCCGAGCGCGGACAGTGATTCATCCCGAAGAAGGGGTTTCTAAGCCTTTATATTTAGGGAAAGTCCAGCGACCCCTTTCTCAACAAAGAGAAGAAAGCGACTTAAATCTGGAAGTATTCTCCTCTAATTTTGCTCAACTTCCTGAAACTAGCAACGAGCCAACCCCACAAGTGAATTAGTGACAATCAAAGAAGCGATGGCCGAGCAATTAGAATCAAAACAACAGCAACTTGCCATTATTGAAGCCAATGCTGATTATTTGGGCGCAGTTGCTTATAAGCGTTACTGTGAGTTCCAAGAAAAAGGAACATTGGTTTTGTTACGACAACTCGAAAATGAAGGAACAACTCTCGAAGATTGGCAATTAATGTACAAGCCCATCAGTCTGATTCCTCTGATGCTGAGTGATTGGAAAGAGGCGGGAATTCAAGACATGATTGTCAAGTATAATCCTGAAGTGTCCGTGGTCTGTACGTTTTTATATCCCAATGGCAGTCATACCAGCTATCTGTTTGAACCGAGTCAGCCTCCACCAACCTTGCAAAAAGAACTCAGCAGCGATGCCTAACCGATCGATTTTTTAACGTTGGCCCTCACTCTTGATCCCTTTCTTGGGATCGCTGCTCAATCCATGCTATTTTTGCTTCTAGCTCAGTGACTGTCTCCACTAGCATCGTTTTCAGGTAATAAACCTGAGTTTCTAAAGCGTGACGATACCGACTTTCCCAACGCAAACGATTGCTGAGATGGTTAATCTGCGTTTGGAGAGAGCTTTCTTCTGGAGGCAGAGTTTCTGGAGCTTTCGGGAGCGTGTCCTCGATCGCAATGGTATGATGCTCGCTTTCGGTTTGTTCCCAATCTTGTAGATCGTCCTGTAAAGTAGTAGCACTATACTGTATATTGCTTTCGCTATAATGTATAGCAGTGGGAGCATAAACATCCATTTCTTCTTCATCAAAAGTAATCACGGGATCAACGGCTAGCTGTGAGAGACAAGCGTTTCTGATCCACTGAGTATAAGGGAGGCCTTCTTTCTGGGCGCGATCTTTAATCGCTTGTAATAGCCCTTGATCGATGCGAAAGTTGATTTGCTGTTTAGCCATCGAATTGACTATTGCGTATAGCAGTGCCTTTCATGGTACAACAGCCTCACTTTACAGGAGAGGCAATTTGGCACTTGCCTCAGTCCTAATTGATTGCTGGTTTAGCGATGCCAACGAGTTTTTCCGCCTGGTTGGTCAATTAAATTAATGCCGTGATCTTGCAGTTCATCTCGAATCCGATCCGCTTCTGCAAAGTTCTTGGCTTTACGGGCTGCTGCACGCTGTTCAAGAAGAGATTCAATTTCCTCATCACTCAGTGTTCCCTCCTCCTCAAGGGGAGTGCTGGTTTCTTCTTCATCAGGAATCAACCCAAACACATTGGCTAACTCAGAAAGCGTATGCCATTTCACCGCTAATTCATCCGCAGTAGCTTCAGTTTTTCCTTGATGAACCAGTAAATTGCCTTCTTTCCGTAACTCTTTAGCCAGTTCAAATAAAATGGCTAACCCACCCGCAAAATTAAAATCATCATCAACAATTTCCGCAAAGCGTTGCTGAATCTGTTCATCACTCTGCTGCGGTGGGTTTTTGTCCCAACCTAATTGTTGACCGTAATGATCTTTGAACAGTAAGCCTTCTTTTAAGGTTTTCCAACCATTTCTCGCAGCGTCTAACCCTTCATCGGTAAAATCAAGGGGTTTACGATAATGGGCTTGCAAAATAAACAACCGCACCACCATCGGTTCAACTTTATCTAACAAGTCACGCAGCGTAATAAAATTCCCGAGAGACTTCGACATTTTTTCCCCGTCAATCTTTACCATGCCATTATGTAACCAATAATTGGCGAGGGGATGTCCGTTTGCAGCTTCCGACTGGGCGATTTCGTTTTCATGGTGAGGAAACATCAAGTCACCGCCACCGACATGAATATCAATGGTATCTCCAAGTTGTTCTTTTACCATTGCAGAACATTCAATATGCCAGCCTGGACGACCTTCTCCCCAGGGTGAGGGATAAGCGGGTTCATCGGGTTTTGCAGCCTTCCAGAGGGCAAAATCAAAGGGATCGCGTTTCTTTGCAGCATCAGGATCGGTTTCTTCTACGCGACCACTCGCACCTGCTTTTAAGTCTTCTAGTTTTCGTCCTGAGAGTTTGCCATATTCTGGAAACTTCCGCACGGAATAATAAACATCCCCATTCGCAGGGTAAGCATAACCTTTACTTTCTAATTGTGAAACCAGTCGTTGAATGCCATCGAGGGTATGAGTAGCGCGGGGATAAGCATCGGCTTTCTGCACGCCTAAACGGTCCATATCTTCAAAATAGGCTGCAATGAAACGTTCCGAAACGTTTTCCATAGTCACGCCTTCATCTTGGGCGCGTTTGAGAATCTTATCGTCAATATCGGTAAAGTTCTGGACATACTGCACATCATAACCGCGCCACTTTAAATAACGTCGCACTACATCCCACACTAAACAGGTGCGTCCATGACCTAAATGGCAATAATCATAAACAGTAATGCCACAGCAATACATCCGAATTTTACCTGCTGCAATGGGGGTAAAGGGTTCTTGGCGATGGGTGAGGCTGTTGAAAACGGTTAAGGTCATAGCGCAGTTAAGCAATAATAGGTAAAGATGAAGTTATACGTTATCGTGTTTCAAGTGTATTATGGCAACCGTAAATCCGCAGAGTAACGCTACAGAACAGATGGACGCGCCCAAGTTAGGTTTACCTGTCACTATCATCACAGGTTTTCTCGGCAGTGGCAAGACAACCCTACTCAATCATATTTTAAGTAATAATCAAGGTCTGAAAACCGCGGTTTTAGTGAATGAGTTTGGAGAAATTGGCATTGATAATGAGCTCATTATCCAAAGTGATGACAGTATGGTGGAGTTGAATAATGGTTGTATTTGCTGCACCATTAACACCGACTTAGCAGAAGCGGTTTATAAGGTTTTAGAACGGGAAGAAAAAATTGATTATTTAGTAGTGGAAACCACAGGCTTAGCGGATCCGTTACCCGTTGCGTTAACGTTTCTCGGGTCAGAATTACGGGATATGACTCGTTTAGATTCCATTGTGACGGTGGTGGATTGTGCCAACTTTAGCTTGGATTTATTTAACAGTGAAGCTGCTTATAGCCAGATTTCTTATGGCGATATTATTCTCTTGAATAAAACGGATCTGGTTTCGGAAGCCGAGGTAGAAACTTTAGAAAACCGCATTCGGGAAATTAAAGAAGGGGCGAGATTTATTCGCACTAAAAATGCAGAGGTTCCCCTTCCTTTGGTGTTGAGTGTGGGCTTGTTTGAGTCGGATCGCTATTTCCAAGGGGATGATCATCACGATCACCATCATCATGATCACCACCACGACCACGATCATCACGATCATGACCATGACCACCATCATCATCATTCCCACCACTTAGAAAATGATGGGTTTAATTCTTTATCATTTCGCAGCGATCGCGCTTTCTCGATTCGGAAGTTTCAGTCTTTTCTCGATAATGACTTACCCGAAAATGTCTTTCGCGCCAAAGGGATTCTCTGGTTTGAAGAAAGCGAACAGCGTCATATTTTCCATCTTAGTGGAAAACGCTTTTCCATTGAGGATGATGAGTGGAAAGGTGAACCTAGCAATCAACTGGTGTTAATTGGTCAAAATCTGGATACAGAGAAACTCCAAAAACAATTAGAAGACTGTTTAGCTAAAACATCTTCTACACGCGGAAAAGGGTTTGGCTAAAGGATTTTTAGGCACGCGATCGCGCTCTATCTCGTTAAAAACACAGCGCGATCGCGCCCTCGGTTACTCAAAAATAATTGTTTTTTTGCCATTAACTAACACTCGATTTTCTCTGTGATACTGGATGGCACGAGCTAACACCAACCGCTCTAAATCTCTTCACCTTGCGAACCAAATCTTTTGACTTCTCCTCGCTAAACAAGAGACGAGGATTCTAAGAGGTGGCTTCGCAACGGGACGGGGCTTTCAGGGTGCTGAAATGAATTCAGCACACAGCCCCTCTTAAAAACCTCGTTGCTCCGCTCTTTCTCTTAGAGTTCCAGATGTACAGTCTGGATGGCAGAGTCAAAGCTGCTCTACAGACCTTGGCTAGGACTAATCCTAGCTGTATCTCTACTTTTCGGAGGATGTTTGCTGCTGCGTTTGCATCGGCATTTACAATTCTTCCTTTTGAATCTTGATAGCATCCTCTCGTTACTCGCTTTCCTGTGGGGGCGCACCTTTCGGGTTTCTCACCGAAGGTCGGTAGCAAATCACGATCCAGATAGCTCGACTTGGAAGTGTAGGATTCCTCAGTTTCTACAAACTCAATTCCATTTTCCTCTGCTAATTGTTGAATCCGATTCTTTAACTTAGCTGTGGGAATCTGAACAAAGTTTTGATTGTTTTTCTTCCCTATATTGACTCCTTGACGCTGACCTTTATTCCAACCGAAAACGATAACCCCTATATCTTTGTTAAGGCAATAGTTAATCACCATCTTTGCTGCCTTGTTTACAGCATCTCGGACTTGACGGTTTCGTTTTTCAGTGATTCTAGCTAACTCAAAGTCCCAATAACCTTGAGGTTTTCCCTCCTTAAGAGAAGACACTCGACGGTTATAGTTCTGCCATTCGAGATTTAAGTTTTCTCCCATCAATGATGAAAGACTCTCCAATGGTGGAAACACAAGTTAACCAATTATCCAAGCCTGGATCAACCCCTAGTGCTTCGGTGGAATTAACTGTGGTTTTGACTTCAGGTCTTTCATAAACCCATTCCACATAGAACTCTCGGTTTCGAGGGAGGATTCTTAACTCTTTAATGTTTTTCCATTCTAGGTTAGAAGGGAAAGAAACAAAAAACTCTGATCGACCAAACCACGCTTTAATTGTTTTCCCTAAAGGAATTCTAACTTGACCGTTCTTCAGAGTTAAATTTTGTTTAGGATAAGGAGCAACCGCCATTCCTCCTTTATTTCTATAATTGGGAAGTTTAGGATGGTGACTAATTTCTCCCTTAAAAAAGGCTTTCTTCAAACTCTTATAAGACTTAAAAGATTCTGCGACGCTTCTAAGAACCTGTTGAGCGCATTGAGAGTAGAGGGCTTTGAAGTTAACTTGTTGTTTTAGGACTTCTTCTGGTTCATATTTTCCAATGATCCGACCTTCATTAAAGAAAGTTTGACGGGCATAATAGATTCCACAATTTGTTAGATTATTAGCCGTATAGCAAATATGTTCTAATATGGGAATGACCTCAGAGCTTGGTTTAATTCGATTTTGCTGACATCCATACATAGGCGTTCTAAAATAATGGTAAAATTATTATAACATAAATCAAGTCATTGACAAGATATGAAAAAAGAACAATTTTCCATTCGGATAGAAGTAGGGAGACTTGAAAAGTTGAGACTATATGCAAGACATAAAAGAAAAACAATGACTCAGCTAGTAGAGGACTGGATTGATACTTTAGAAATGCCGAATTACAAGGACACAGAAGGCTAAAGCCTTGTTTGTGTCATTCAGCCCTCGATTTCAAATCGAGGGCTTTCTGACTGAATTTCTGTAAGATTGCGGTTAACCCCTTCTGAGACATCCTCAATCATCCTTTTTCCGAACTTCTTTTAACGATTTGCCCATAACCAAGGGAGAGATTCCCGTTGTTGCTGTTCAAACGCTGCAATTTGATCTGCTTTTTGCAAGGTTAGGCTAATATCATCTAAGCCATTGAGTAAACAGTGTTTCCGAAACTCATCCACGGTAAAAGGAACCGTTTCCTCATTATGCCGATGAATCACTTGTGCGGTTAAATCAACGGTCATCGTTGCTGTTTCTGGATTTTTTGCATCTTCCATTAACGTATCCACTTCCGTCTGTTCTAGCGCGATCGGGAGAATGCCATTTTTAAAACAGTTATTAAAAAAGATATCGGCAAAACTGGGCGCAATCACACAGCGAATCCCAAAATCAAGTAAAGCCCATGGCGCGTGTTCCCGAGATGACCCACAGCCAAAATTATCCCCAGCAATTAAAATTTTTGCCTCACGATAAGGCGTTTGATTGAGGACAAAATTGGGGATTTCCTCTCCACTTTGTTGAAAGCGCAACTCATCAAATAAAACCTTGCCTAACCCTGTCCGTTTAATGGTTTTAAGATGTTGTTTCGGAATAATCATATCCGTGTCAACATTCATCATCGGTAAAGGCGCAGCAATGCCCGTTAAGGTTGTAAATTGATCCATTTTCGTTCTTTGTTCTTTGTTCGTTGTTCTTTGTTCTTTGTTCTTTGTTCTTTGTTCTTTGGTAACTGGTAACTGGTAACTGGTCACTGGTCACTGGTCACTGGTCACTGGTTACGGTTGTTAATCTAATTTTCGGACATCGGTTAATGTCCCAGTCACCGCAGCAGCAGCAGCCATCGCTGGACTAACTAAATGGGTGCGTCCGCCTCTTCCTTGTCGCCCTTCAAAATTGCGATTCGAGGTAGAAGCACAACGTTCCCCTGGTTTAAGTTGATCCGCATTCATCGCTAAACACATGGAACAACCCGGTTCGCGCCAATCAAAACCCGCTTGCTTGAAAATAATATCTAAGCCTTCTTCTTCCGCTTGATGTTTCACTAAGCCAGAACCTGGAACAATCATCGCATAAACGCCATCAGCAACTTTGCGTCCTTCTGCAACTTTCGCCACTTCCCGTAAGTCTTCGATGCGTCCATTAGTACAAGACCCGATAAACACGGTATTGACAGGAATCTCAGTGAGTTTCGTTCCAGGGGTTAGTCCCATATACTCTAACGCCCGTTTTACCGCTTGCTGACGATTGAAATCGCTGAAATCATCGGGATCAGGGACGCTTTCTGTAATCGGTAACACATCTTGCGGGCTCGTTCCCCATGTAACTTGGGGGATAATTTCACTGGCTTTTAAGGTGACTTCCTTGTCATAAGTTGCCCCTTCATCAGACGGTAAAGATTGCCAGTAAGCAACCGCTTTTTCCCAATTTTCCCCTTGGGGAGCTAAAGGACGACCTTTGATGTAATTAAATGTAGTTTCATCAGGGGCAATTAATCCCGCCCGCGCTCCCGCTTCAATGGACATATTGCAGATCGTCATCCGTCCTTCCATACTGAGGCTGTGGATGGCTTCTCCCGCATATTCGATGACATGACCCGTTCCGCCAGCCGTGCCAATTTTACCGATAATGGCGAGAATAATATCTTTTGCCGTTACCCCCAAAGGAAGTGACCCTTCTACGGTAATTCTCATATTTTTAGGTTTTCTCGCTTGTAGGGTTTGGGTGGCGAGAACGTGCTCTACTTCCGATGTTCCAATCCCAAAGGCAAGCGCACCAAATGCGCCATGAGTAGAGGTATGGCTATCCCCACAAACAATCGTCATTCCAGGTTGGGTTAAGCCTTGTTCGGGGCCGATAATATGGACAATCCCTTGGCGTTCATCACTCATGCGAAATAGCGGAATCCCTACTTCTTCAGCGTTACGTTCGAGGGTTTCCACTTGCAGGCGACTTTGCGGTTCTTTAATACCTTCTGAGCGATCTGAGGTGGGAACATTGTGATCGGCTACGGCGAGGGCTGCTTGGGGCTGGCGGGGAGTACGGTTTGCTAAGCGTAATCCTTCAAAGGCTTGGGGACTGGTGACTTCGTGGATTAAATGACGGTCGATGTAGAGCAGACAAGTACCATCATCTTGTTGATCCACTAAATGCTGATTCCAAATTTTATCGAAGAGAGTTTGGGGGTTGCTCATTTGAGGAGAGGATTGGTTCATTTCAAGAGAGTGATATAGCATTTTCTATGTAGATTGAAGTACAAACTGATTGACTTTGGTTACTGTCTAACTGTTCACAGCCCTCTTGCCTATTGCCTTAATCAAGACAAATTGCGACTTCATCATTCAAGAATTGCTATTAGAGACTATTTTGCCAAATTTGGTGCGTTTCGGCACAGAAAGATTTAAGAAGTTCTGAAACGATAACTTTCTTCTACAAAACAGACACCATATCATCGCGATGGACAACGGTTTCTGCGGTCGCATAACCGAGAATGGTCGGAATTTCTTGAGACTGATAACCTTGAATTTGTTGTAATTCACTGCTGCTGTAACTGACTAACCCACGGGCGATTTCTTTTCCTTCGGTATCACAGAGGGCGACGGCTTCTCCCGCTTGAAAATCCCCTTCGACTTTTGTGATTCCTGCTGCAAGGAGAGATTTACCCCGATCGCGTATGGCTTTCACTGCTCCATCATCCAAGTATAATTTGCCAACAGGGACTAAACTATAAGCAATCCACCGTTTACGGGCATTTTCCCCTCGCGGTTGGGCTTCAAATTGTGTGCCAATGGGTTCACCCGCTAAAATCTGATGAATATCTTGAGGTCGTCGTCCATTGGTAATAATGGTTTTGACCCCTGCGCCTGTGGCAATCCGAGCAGCGTCTAATTTGGTGACCATGCCACCAGTTCCCCATTGTGAGCCACTTTTCCCCGCTTTACTTTGCAATTCTTCTAATTCTTCTCGCGTGACTACTTTTTTAATTGGTTGTGCTTCTGGGTTTTCTCGCGGATCTGCCGAATACAGTCGATCCACATCAGTTAGCAAAAATAAATAGTCTGCTTCCACTAAACTCGCGACCAGTGCGGACATGGTGTCATTATCGCCGAAGTTTAATTCTTCCACCGCAACGGTATCGTTTTCGTTGACAATGGGAATCACCCCTAAATCAAGGAGAGATTGAAATGTATTGTAAATATTGACGTAAGAAGTCCGTTGAATTAATTCTTGTCGCGTCAGTAATACTTGCGCGATCGGTTGCCGTAATGTGGAAAACAGATCATCATAGATTCGGATTAGTCTTCCTTGCCCGACTGCTGCTACGGCTTGATTTAAGGAGATCGTTCGCGGACGCTCTTTTAAGTTTAATCGTTCACAACCGACCCCAGTTGCCCCCGATGAGACTAAAATCACCCTCATCTCTTGCATACGGAGTTCAGTCAGGGTTTCGGCAAGTGCTGCAATATTGGCGATAGCAAGAGAAGCCGTTTGCGGTTGGGTCACACTGGACGTGCCAATTTTAACAACGATGGTTTGAGGCATAGTGGATGAGGAAGGATTTCAAACAATTAGGGCAATTACCCTGATCTCGCGGATAACTGCCCTAACTTTATCAAGTTTCAATATGTTTAGGGTCTTTATATTGGCTGACCCCATTTGTATCGATTCTTATATTTACATATCTCTTTTTATTACTATTTATTTCTTTATGTTTTTTTTAGATTTAGCTAGATGAAGGTTTGTTAGCGTGGGACGAACCTTGACTTTTATCTTTGATGCTGACTCCTAACCAACGAGAAATTTGCGCTTCCAAACGTCGGATGGGATAACTGCGATCTACAACTGCGGGGTCAACCATCGGTTCTACTAATATTGTAAACATTTGTAAACGATTTCCTGCTAAAACATCGGTAAAAACGCGATCGCCGACCATGGCAATTTGATCGACAGGTAACTGCATTCCTTCTGCTGCTTCTCGCAACCGTTTTCGAGACGGTTTTCTTGCGCCCAAAATATAGGGAAGGTCTAAAGATTTTGCAATCCCGCCAATGCGATTTTCACTGAGGTTATTACTCACCAGCCAAATTTTAGCGACTTGGCGAATTTCTTCTACCCAATTAATTAATTCATCGGAGGCTTGACGAGATCTTAAGGGAACTAAGGTTTCATCCACATCAAGAATTAAACCTTCTAATTGATGTTCTTGGAGGATATCAGCACTAAGATGAACCACAGGTTTTCCTAGCACTAAACTCGGTTGTAATAAATCAGTCCACATTAATTTTGTTATTCGTCATTGGTCATTGGTCATTGGTCACTGGTCACTGGTCACTGGTCATTGGTCATTGGTCATTGGTCACTGTTCACTGGTCACTGGTCACTGATCACTGATTCCTGATTTGTTCGATCATTTGATTAGTATCGGTTGCGGGTTCTAAACAGGTCAAGCCTTTACAAACAAGCGCGATCGCGCTGTCGGGTAAACTCGTTTCAACACGATAGGTACAAGTGGGTAAATATTGATTCATTAGGGCTTGTAATTGTTCGGAAGTCGAACGAACTAAAGTCCCATGCAAATACCAATCCAAACCCGAAAATAATCCTGGACAAGCCTGGGGAGACTTCTCCATAATACTGCTAAAGGCGTTGAGTGTTTTTTCTGCACTGGCGAGATAATCAGTTTGTTCGGTGATTTCAAAAAGTTGAACGAGATTAGCAACCGCAACCCCATTCGCTGCGGGTGTGGCATTATCAATATAAGTTCGTTCTCGTACAATTAAATCGTTACTGTTATCGTTTGCGGTATTAAAATAACCCCCAGTTTCCACACTCCAGAGATATTCATCAAACTCGGCTTGGAGTTGAACGGCTTGGTCTAACCATTGCGGTTGTTCAGGATGACAAGCATGGAGATCGAGGAGTGCTTTAATAAAAAGGGCATAATCTTCTGATTGTGCGGAAACGGTTGCTTTCCCGTTATAGTTGAGGCGATGAAAGCGTCCTTCTACCCATTGATTTTCCCAAATAAAGTTTGTTGCTTTAACCGCACAGTCCCAATAAGTTTTTTCACCAAATACCGCATACGCCCTTGCTAAACCAGAAATCATTAAGCTATTCCAAGCGGTGATCATTTTGGTATCGGTCACGGGAGGAATACGCCCTTCCCAAGCGGTTGTTTTGGCTTCGCTGTTATTTGTCGCTGGGGGAAAGGTAGCAATGGAAGAATTGCCATAACGGGCGTTAAATAGCTTTTTCAGGGCGTTTTTTGCTTCATTTGATAAATTGCCCCCATTTTGCCGTTGTAAGACGTTACTGCCTTCAAAATTGCCCTCTGCGGTGACAGTAAATTCCGATTGCAGGGCTTGTAATTCTTCTGCGGTGAGAAGGGTTTCCAGTTCGCGATCAGACCAGACATAAAACGCCCCTTCTTCGGGTTCGTCGGCTTCGGAGGTGGTAAAGCTATCGGCATCTTGAGAAGCGTAGAAATAGCCTTCGGGTGCAGTCATTTCCCGTTGTAACCATTCTACCGTCTGCGCGATCGCGCTTTTAAATGCAGGTTCTTCAACCCCGCTACTCCACAAGTTCGCTAAATACTCCACGATTTGCCCATTATCATAGAGCATTTTTTCAAAGTGGGGAACTGTCCATGTCCCATCAACCGTATAGCGATGGAAACCCCCACCCACATGATCATAAATTCCGCCGAGAGCCAGATCATAGCCTCGCTGTTGAGCAACATCTTTCGCATCATAGCGCGATTCGTAATTAAATCGGGTTCCCCGTAAAGCGAGTTGTGCATAAGGAATCATGGGAAAACTGGGAGGTGTTCCCCGATGGCTAGTAATTCCCACACCGGTTTCGATTCCTTTGGTTAATAAATCAGAATTGAGATTCGTTTGTGTTTCGGGAAGCGTGGCGGACTGTTGGAGTAAGCCCATCACTTCACTTTTGAAAGTATTAAGTTTTTCTTTTTCTTGGTCATAAAATCGGCGAATCGCTTTGAGAATGTCTAAAAAACCAGGACGACCAAAACGGGGTTCAATGGGAAAATAAGTCCCACCGTAAAAGGGAACGCGATCATCGGGTGTTAAAAAAATATTCAGGGGCCAACCGCCTTGTCCCGTCATCATTTGTAACGCCTGCATATAGATGCTATCGAGATCGGGACGTTCTTCGCGATCCACTTTGATGGGAACAAAGTTATCATTCAAATATTGCGCGATCGCGCTGTCAGAAAAGGCTTCCCCTTCCATGACGGTACACCAGTGACAACTGGAATAACCCACGGAGAGGAAAATCGGTTTATCTTCCGTTTTTGCTTTTTCCAGTGCTTCGGGACACCAATACCACCAATCAATGGGGTTTTCAGCGTGTTTACGAAGATAGAGGCTTTCGGTTTCAGCAAGACGGTTGGTCATTCTATTTGCTCAGAGTGCATCAATTCTCAGTGTGGCATACTGGAGTCAAGCAATCCAAGGCTTTAAGCCTTTTCCTCCCTTAAACTCTTTTTGATTTTTGTTCTTTGGTCACTGATAACCAATCACTTCTGTACCTCAACCGATCAGGAAACGCTATAACATCACCGAACAAATCAAACAACAACTAATTTGTGGTTACGTGATAGACTTTCCCTGACTTTTTGACCTTAAACTCTTCACAGGATTCAAGAAATTTTGTAAATGTTCCTGTTACCTTAATTTCTTTCATCACTGTCGAAACTGAATCCCCATAATAGTCTTTAAAAGCTGTTCCTAAGGTGGTTACAGGAATCGATTTTTTTCCGCTTTCCTTGAGACAAGATTCAACCAGTTCAACTAAGATTTTCTTTAATTCCTCGCGTTTTTTAATTGACTGAGAAGAGGTGATCGTTTGAGTCAGAGTTGTTTTTTGACTTTCAAAAACTGTCGAAACTTTCTTGGTTTTCGGGTGAACGGTAAAGAGATGGGGACGCTCTTCTAAAAATTCAGTAATTTTTTTCCCTAGACTTAACTCTCTTATCAGTTGATTGACGGTGACTTGAAAGCGAGCTTTGAAACGGTTAGAGATTGTAGAAGGAGTCACTTTCTTTTTGGGAAAATTCACTTGCAAATCTTCAATAACGAGCGCGATCGCGCCTTCTAAATCTTCGGCACAGACAATTTTTGTTTTTGCACTCAAAACCTGATCATTATTAGTAAGAAAATCAGCAAGATCCAAATCATTAATATGAGAATTCAGCGTTTTTTCATTAAAGTCTTTTCGGGTGTTTAATAACGCTTCGATTTGAGAGAGTTCTTGAATCTTATCTGTAATTAAATTCTTTTCTTGTTCAATTAGCTGTTCTAGTTTACTCAATAATACTTTCGGATCAGGAATTTCTTGATTTAAATCTAAAGAATAGGCATAAGTTTCTCCAGTGTTACGATTTTCAATTTCTAAGATTTTATTTTGGCGACGCACACGCCACACCTTCAAATTTTGGCTGAGGAGTTCATTACATAAATTAGTGAGTAACCAATCGGAAGAACAAACAAATACTTCTTGTACTCGCGGATAATGAATCCGAATCGCTGATCCTAAAGTCATCATTCTGGCATCAGCACTGTTTTTTCCAACAGGAACATGAACTAAAAAATATCCCCGTTCATACAATTCAAGATCCTGTTTAAGAACCGCTTTTTCACTCCAGTTAGCAAAAGCGAGTTTGATTTGTAAAGGATAATCTGCAAGATTTTTTAAATAGCTTTCTGCTAAAGGGTCTAGTTTTAGATTTTCTAAATCTAAAAGCATCAGACTCATCCCATATTGCAGTGATTGCTGATCCGTTTGTGGTTCTACAAATTGTCGTCCACAATCCTTACAAAGGTAACGTTGCTTTCCTCGGACTCGTCCATTTTTACGATAATTTTTACTATAGCATTGAGGACATTGTAGCATCACATTAAATTATTCAAACGGTTCAAACTGGAGAGAAAAGAAAAGACAATTTAGACAATCCATAAATTCTTAAGATTATCATAGGAAAAGAGCAAAATATAATTGTGGATCATGGCGCGAGATTTAAGAGAGTTTATCAAGCAAGTAGAAGATCGAGGACAACTGCGACGCATCACAGTTCCTGTCGATCCTGAATTAGAAATTACAGAGATCGCCAATCGAATGTTAAAAGCAGGAGGACCCGCCCTCCTCTTTGAAAATGTTAAAGGAGCATCTTACCCCGTCGCCATCAACTTGATGGGAACATTAGAACGGGTGTGCTGGGCGATGAACATGGAAGATCCCCAAGAGTTAGAAGCCTTAGGGATTAAACTGGGGATGCTACAACAACCCAAACCCCCGAAAAAGATTTCGCAAGCGGTTGAGTTTGGAAAATTATTGTTGGATGTAGCGAAAGCAAAGCCAGGACGCGACTTTTTCCCACCCTGTCAAGAAGTGGTAGAAAAAGGAGAAGAAGTCGATTTAACGCAGTTACCGTTGCTGCGTCCCTATCCGGGGGATGCTGGGAAAATTATTACACTGGGTTTGGTCATTACCAAAGATGTCGAAACAGGAACGCCCAATGTTGGGGTTTATCGCTTACAACTCCAGTCTAAAAATACCATGACCGTGCATTGGTTATCGGTACGAGGCGGGGCGAGACATTTACGGAAAGCAGCAGAACAAGGGAAAAAATTAGAAATCGCGATCGCGCTGGGAGTTGATCCGTTAATTATTATGGCAGCAGCCACACCGATTCCAGTTGACCTCTCCGAGTGGCTTTTCGCTGGACTCTATGGCGGATCTGGGGTAAAATTAGCCAACTGCAAAACTGTTGACTTACAAGTTCCTGCCGATTCCGAATTTGTTCTAGAAGGAACAATCACCCCAGGAGAAGTTCTACCAGATGGTCCTTTTGGCGACCACATGGGGTATTACGGCGGTGTGGAAGATTCTCCCCTGATTCGCTTCCAATGCGTCACCCATCGCAAAAATCCCGTTTATCTGACCACGTTTAGCGGTCGTCCTCCCAAAGAAGAAGCCCTCCTCGCGATCGCGCTGAATCGCATTTATACCCCGATTTTACGCGCCACCGTTTCTGAAATTACTGACTTCTTCCTCCCAATGGAAGCATTAAGCTATAAAGCTGCCATTATCTCCATTAAGAAGGCATATCCTGGACAAGCGAAACGGTCTGCAATGGCGTTTTGGAGTGCCCTACCGCAATTTACTTATACAAAATTTGTGATTGTGGTTGATAATGACATTAATATTCGCGATCCCAGAGAAGTGGTTTGGGCAATTTCCTCTAAAGTTGACCCCTCGCGAGATGTGTTTATCCTCCCAGAAACGCCTTTTGATAGTTTAGATTTTGCCAGTGAAAAAATTGGCTTAGGGGGGAGAATGGGCATTGATGCCACAACGAAAATTCCACCAGAAACGGATCATGAATGGGGCGAACCGTTAGAGTCAGATCCTGATATGGCAAAAACAGTGGATCAGCGTTGGGAAGAGTATGGACTCGCTGATATTAGCTTGGAAGAAGTGAATGCCAACTTATTTGGTTATGATATGTCTCAATCTAAAAAATAATTTACTTTAAAAAAGCAAACTCCCCTCAAAAAAAGGGGAGTGCTAATCATGAACCTGGCACCGAGCTATTTTTCCAGACAGTGACCCGTCAAGTATCTTCGCCGCTGCAGCGTTTCACCACCGAGTTCGGGATGGGTCGGGGTGGTTCCACCGCGCCTTGAGCACCAGGAAAGCCTTTCAGTTCTGATTGTCCCGTCAGGGCAGAACCCTCAAGACTGCAAGTCACCAAAGTTTGAGGTCAAGCCCTCGGTCGGTTCGCACGCCTCGGCTTCATCTGTTGCCAGACTTCCACCTAGCGCCGAGCAAACAGGTGTTCTTCCTGTGACCTTACTTCCTTACCAGAATGAGAGCACTCATCTTGAGGTGGGCTTCCCACTTAGATGCTTTCAGCGGTTATCCACTCCGCACTTGGCTACCCTGCGTTTACCGTGGGCACGATAACAGGTACACCAGCGGTGCGTCCTTCCCGGTCCTCTCGTACTAAGGAAGGCTCCTCTCAATGCTCTTGCGCCTACACCGGATATGGACCGAACTGTCTCACGACGTTCTGAACCCAGCTCGCGTACCGCTTTAATGGGCGAACAGCCCAACCCTTGGGACCGACTTCAGCCCCAGGTTGCGATGAGCCGACATCGAGGTGCCAAACCTCCCCGTCGATGTGAACTCTTGGGGGAGATCAGCCTGTTATCCCCAGAGTAACTTTTATCCGTTGAGCGACGGCCTTTCCACTCAGTGCCGTCGGATCACTAAGGCCGACTTTCGTCCCTGCTCGAGTTGTCACTCTTGCAGTCAAGCTCCCTTCTGCCTTTGCACTCTACGGCTGATTTCCAACCAGCCTGAGGGAACCTTGGCGCGCCTCCGTTACCTTTTTGGAGGCGACCGCCCCAGTCAAACTGCCCGCCTGCAGCTGTCCCTTCCCCGGTTCACGGGTTAAGGTTAGAATTCTAGCTGAACCAGAGTGGTATCTCACCGATGGCTCTGGTTTCCCCACGAGGAAACCTTCTTCGCCTCCCACCTATCCTGCGCAAGCTCAGCCCGAACCCCACTTCAGGTTACAGTAAAGCTTCATGGGGTCTTTCTGTCCTGGTGTAGGTAGTCCGTATCTTCACAGACAGTCCTATTTCGCCGAGTCTCTCTCCGAGACAGCGCCCAGATCGTTACGCCTTTCGTGCGGGTCGGAACTTACCCGACAAGGAATTTCGCTACCTTAGGACCGTTATAGTTACGGCCGCCGTTCACTGGGGCTTCGGTCGCTAGCTTCGCCCCGCAGGGCTAACCCACTTCCTTAACCTTCCAGCACTGGGCAGGCGTCAGCCCCTATACTTCCTCTTTCGAGTTGGCAGAGACCTGTGTTTTGGTAAACAGTCGCCTGGGCCTGGTCACTGCGACCAGCTCTCGCTGGTACCCCTTCTCCCGAAGTTACGGGGTGATTTTGCCGAGTTCCTTAGAGAGAGTTTTCTCGCGCCCCTTGGTATTCTCAACCTCCCTACCTGTGTCGGTTTCGGGTACGGGTACTGGCTTTCTTCACAACAATCGCTTTTCTTGGCACTACTTTCAGTGATACGGGAGTCGTAACTCCCTCCCAATCCATTCAGGGCATCACCTATCCTCACGCGTCCCGACGCTGCTCCCACTCAGTAGTTTGGGATTGTTGACCCAATGTCCATCGACTACGCCAATCGGCCTCGCCTTAGGTCCCGACTAACCCTCCGCGGACGAGCCTTCCGGAGGAACCCTTAGGGTTTCGGGGCTTTGGATTCTTACCAAAGTTTTCGCTACTCAAGCCGACATTCTCACTTCTATCTCGTCCACACCTGCTTACCGCTAGTGCTTCTCCCTTGATAGAACGCTCCCCTACCACAGTCCAATACTGTCCACAGCTTCGGTAGATGACTTAGCCCCGTTCATTTTCGGCGCGGGAACGCTTGACCAGTGAGCTATTACGCACTCTTTTAAGGGTGGCTGCTTCTAGGCAAACCTCCTGGTTGTCTCGGCGTTCCTACCTCCTTTCTCACTGAGTCATCATTTCGGGACCTTAGCTGGTGGTCTGGGCTGTTTCCCTCTTGACGATGAAGCTTATCCCCCACCGTCTCACTGGCGAGTTCCCCACTGGTATTCTGAGTTTGTCTCGCTTTGGTACCGCTTTCGCAGCCCGCAGCGAAACAGTGCTTTACCCCCAGTGGCTTATCCTCGCTGCTGCGCCTAAACGCATTTCGGGGAGAACCAGATAGCTCCGAGTTCGATTGGCATTTCACCGCTAACCACAGCTCATCCGCCAACTTTTCAACGTTGGTCGGTTCGGACTTCCACTTGGTACTACCCAAGCTTCCTCCTGGCCATGGTTAGTTCACCCGGGTTCGGGTCAATTACCTGTGACTAGCGCCCTGTTCGGACTCGCTTTCGCTTGGGCTTCGCTGCTAAGACAGCTTAACCGGCCACAGTCTAATTACTCGCCGGCTCATTCTTCAACAGGCACGCGGTCAGACGTTGAATCGTCCTCCCACTGCTTGTAAGCTAACGGTTTCACGTTCTTTTTCACTCCCCTCGCCGGGGTTCTTTTCACCTTTCCCTCGCGGTACTGGTTCGCTATCGGTCACACAGGAGTATTTAGCCTTACCAGGTGGTCCTGGCTGATTCACTCGGGGTTCCACGTGCCCCGGGCTACTCGGGATTCAGCTCCGCTCTCTGCGTTGTCAACTACAGGACTTTTACCTTCTCTGGTGCAGTTTTCAGTTGCTTCGTTTAACGCTTTGAGTCGGGTTTTGCTGTCCCACAACCCCAATCCCCGCAGGGACTGGTTTAGGCTCTTCCCCTTTCGCTCGCCGCTACTGGGAGAATCACTTTTGTTTTCTTTTCCTACGGCTACTGAGATGTTTCAGTTCACCGCGTTCGCTCGTTCCCACCTATTGATTCAGTGGGTCGTGCTTGGGGTTTCCCCATTCGGATACCTACGGCTCAATGCTTGTTTCCAGCTCCCCGCAGCGTTTCGTCGGTTACCACGTCCTTCTTCGCCTCTGTGTGCCGAGGGCTCTTCCGTTAGCTCTTTGTAGCTTGACCTCGGTCTTTGACTTTCTTTGGTGACTATGCAGTTTTCAAGGTTCTGGTCTGGACTAAGAGTCCAGCAGTCGTTAGGGGCTCTAACGGTGCTGATTCTTAGTTTTCTCTGGGCTTTCTCCTCTTCTGGAGATGGAGGTAAGCGGACTCGAACCGCTGACTCCCTGCGTGCAAGGCAGGTGCTCTACCAACTGAGCTATACCCCCCTGATGGGCTATCCTGGACTTGAACCAGGGACCTCACCCTTATCAGGGGTGCGCTCTAACCAGCTGAGCTAATAGCCCAGGTTCCCCAAACCTAGGTGGAAAAGCCTTCTCTCCCACGACCGACCTTGGGAGTTGGTTCTTTCACTCTTACTTCTGTTTCAGAGCTTCGTCCCTTTTGGTCTCCCGATTAAGGAGGTGATCCAGCCACACCTTCCGGTACGGCTACCTTGTTACGACTTCACCCCAGTCACCAGCCCAGCCTTCGGCGCCCCCCTCCAAACGGTTAGGGTAACGACTTCGGGCTTGGCCAGCTTCCATGGTGTGACGGGCGGTGTGTACAAGGCCCGGGAACGAATTCACCGCAGTATTCTGACCTGCGATTACTAGCGATTCCTCCTTCAAGCAGGCGAGTTGCAGCCTGCTATCTGAACTGAGGCCGAGTTTGCTGGGATTCGCTTACTCTCGCGAGCTTGCTCCCCTTTGTCCCGACCATTGTAGGACGTGTGTTGCCCAGAGCATAAGGGGCATGCTGACTTGACGTCATCCTCACCTTCCTCCGGTTTGTCACCGGCAGTCTCCCTAGAGTGCCCAACCTAATGCTGGCAACTAAGGACGAGGGTTGCGCTCGTTGCGGGACTTAACCCAACATCTCACGACACGAGCTGACGACAGCCATGCACCACCTGTCTCCGCGTTCCCGTAGGCACGTCTGAGTTTCCCCAAACTTCGCGGGATGTCAAGCCCTGGTAAGGTTCTTCGCGTTGCATCGAATTAAACCACATCCTCCACCGCTTGTGCGGGCCCCCGTCAATTCCTTTGAGTTTCACACTTGCGTGCGTACTCCCCAGGCGGGATACTTAACGCGTTAGCTTCGGCACGGCTTGGGTCGATACAAACCACGCCTAGTATCCATCGTTTACGGCTAAGACTACAGGGGTATCTAATCCCTTTCGCTACCTTAGCTTTCGTCCCTGAGGGTCAGGTGCGACCCAGTAGAGCGCTTTCGCCACCGGTGTTCTTCCCAATCTCTACGCATTTCACCGCTACACTGGGAATTCCCTCTACCCCTGTCGCCCTCTAGCGCACCAGTTTCCACTGCTCTACCGGAGTTGAGCTCCGACCTTTAACAGCAGACTTGATGCGCCCCCTGCGGACGCTTTACGCCCAATAATTCCGGATAACGCTTGCCTCCTCCGTATTACCGCGGCTGCTGGCACGGAGTTAGCCGAGGCTGATTCCTCAGGTACCGTCAGGACTTCTTCCCTGAGAAAAGTGGTTGACAGCCCAAGAGCCTTCTTCCCACACGCGGCGTTGCTCCGTCAGGCTTTCGCCCATTGCGGAAAATTCCCCACTGCTGCCTCCCGTAGGAGTCTGGGCCGTGTCTCAGTCCCAGTGTGGCTGCTCATCCTCTCAGACCAGCTACCGATCGCTGCCTTGGTACGCTTTTACCCCACCAACTAACTAATCGGACGCGAGCTCCTCTTCAGGCAGAAACCTGTTTCACCTCTCGGCCTATTGGGGATTAGCCGTCGTTTCCAACGGTTGTCCCCATCCTGAAGGTAGATTCTCACGCGTTACTCACCCGTCCGCCACTAAGCCCGAGGGCTTCGTTCGACTTGCATGTGTTAAGCACGCCGCCAGCGTTCATCCTGAGCCAGGATCAAACTCTCCATGTTGAGAGCCTGTGGCTCTAAGTTTTGACAATTGCTTGGCGTTTTTAGCCTTGCTTTCGTCTTTTCCTTCGTTTCTTTAAGAATTCATTGACGTGGAAGCGTTAACGTTATAATGTTAACTTTAGGCTTTTCCAACTATTAAGTTTTTCTAGGTTCAGAGTGCGCTGTCTGGGGCGTTTGTGGTCGCTTCCGTTTCGAGCGCATTAACCAATATAGGGCTTATTTCTCTAAGTGTCAACCCTTTTTCCAAAAAATTTTCTACTTTTTTTCTTTCCCTTGCTGGGGGCGGGTTTCAGCAGCTAAAAAAGTTAGAATAATCAAGACAACCTCTTCAGAGCAGAGACAAGCGGGAAAATTGAGATCATGACACTGCCACCAAATATTCTGATTGAGCCTTTATTACAAGACTGGTTACGGGAAGATATTGGACGGGGCGATCGCGCGACATCAGCCCTAATTGAACCCACTTTAATTCCACAAGAGGCGGTTTGGATTGCTAAACAACCTGGGATCATTGCTGGTTTACCAATTGCAGAAAAAATCTTTCGCTTATTGGGAGAAATCGTCTGGCATCCGCAAGTTAGTGAAGGGGAAAGTTGTCATCAGCAACAGGAAATTTTACGCTGTCGCGCCCAACCCAATACCCTGCTTACTGGAGAGAGGGTTGCTTTAAACCTGGTAATGCACTTGAGTGGGATTGCAACTCTTACCCGTAGCTATGTGGACAAAATTGCTGATTTACCGACGCAGTTAGTTGATACCCGAAAAACAACGCCAGGCTTAAGAGTTTTAGAAAAATACGCGACTCAGTTGGGTGGTGCAGTTAACCATCGCTTTGGTTTAGATGATTCGGCGATGATCAAAGAAAATCATATCCAAGTTGCAGGCGGAGTTAAAAACGCGATCGCGCAAGTTCGTTCTCAACTCCCCTATCCGTTAACCATCGAAGTAGAAACCACGACACAAGCGGAAGTGGAAGCAGCCCTCACCACTGAGGTTGATATCATCATGCTGGATAATATGTCCCCTCAGTTAATGAGTGAAATGGTGCAGTTAATTCGTCGTAGTGGCAAAGCGATTAAAATTGAAGCCTCAGGGAATATTACCCTAGAAACGATTCGGGAGGTTGCAGAAACAGGAGTTGACTATATTTCTACCAGTGCACCGATTACCCAAGCCAAATGGTTAGATTTAAGCATGAAGCTGTTATAACCCCTAGTTTTTAGAAAACAATGTCCGATAGACAGGCTCATTTTGGTTAATGGTACTAATTTCACGTTCAGTCGCCACAGGAAGGGGATTTTCTGAAAGCCAACTCAGGTTTTCTCGAATAAAAGCGGGATGTTGAGCGAAATGACGAGACATTTCTAGACTGACAAACTCTACATCGGATTGTAGAAATACGGTTGCTTGAGATGGGAGATACTCAGCAAGGGCGTTAACCAATTCAGGTTGAACAATTCGTCGTTTCCCATGACGTTTTTTAAACCAAGGATCAGGAAATTGAATCGTTACATACTCAACGGCCTTCTTGGGAAGAGAAGCTAAAATGACATTCAGAGAAATATTAACTTGGCAAAAAAGGTAATGAAGATTGGTTAAAGCCAGTTCATCCCGAATACGGTTGGCTTCGATGACGAGAGGTTCACGAATTTCCAATCCTAAGTAATTATAGTCTGGTTGCACTTGCGCCATTTCTAATAGAAAACGCCCTCTGGCTGCACCAATATCTAAAAAAAATGGCTGGCTAAGATCAGAATAAATCTTTCCCCAATTCGGGAGCGTGGGCGGGGTTTGATATTTTTCACTAAGGGGGTTAACGTGCTGACGAACTCTTACTCTGGGCAAGTTTGATCTCTCCTTAATTCCTAATTTAATGCTTTAAGCGCGATCGCCAGTAACAATATAAGCAACACGCTGTCCAATATTTGTCGCATGATCTGCCATGCGCTCTAAATGACGAATCGTTAATCCTAATAATAAAATCGGTTCAACCACACTATCTATCTTGTTATCTTTAGCCAAAACAGTATAAAGCTCATCATAGGCATCATCCACGATATCATCCATTTGTTTAACTCTCTTTCCTGCTGTCGCATCTAAATCCGCCAAAGCCACTAAACTTGCTGCTAACATCATTTGAGTTTGATGAGACATGGCTGCAACTTCTGATAAACAAGGATGAGGAGGATAAGGAAATAACTTAATGGCAAATTCTGCTAAATCTTGGGCATAATCACCAATACGCTCTAAATCTCGAATTAATTGCATAAATGCACTGATTACTCGTAAATCTGTTGCGACGGGGGCTTGTAATGTCATCAGAGCAGCGCAATCCAATTCAATTTGACGATAATACTGATCAACTTGTCGATCAATATCATCAATTTGTTTTGCTGCTTCCAAATTTTGATGAAAAAGGGCTTCATGACTCAAGCGAAACGATTGTTCAACCAAAGCTCCCATCCGCAAAACATCTTGTTCGATCCGTTTTAAGGAACGGTCAAAGTAAGAATTTCGAGGATCGCCATTATGAGAAGACCAATAACTCAACACATTTGAAGTGGATCGTTGCCACGTAGAAAATTTGACTGATCATATATAGCGCTACTTGAAAAGGGAAAAGGACAAGGTAAGCCATAACTTGTTTTTTTTGATTTCAATCTGCCTTAACCTAAATGAGTAGTGCTATAACACTAAGTTAATCTTTTTTGAGGAAACTTGACAAGCGATAAGATTGCCATTTATTCCTGAGAGTGATCAGTTGAGATCTCTTCTAAACTAACTTTTGGGAGTTCGATTTGTAACCAAGCTCCTCCTGTATCAGGATGATTTTTAGCTTGGATTCTTCCCTCATGAGCCAAAATAATTTGTCGTGTAATGGATAGACCTAGACCTGTTCCTGAGGATTGAAATCCTGTTGTTGAGTGATCAGGAGGATCTTTTTCTTCTGCTGACATATCATTCCCTCGATAGAGGCGATCAAATACTCGTAAAATGTCTGTTTTTGATAAGCCTTGACCTTGATCAATGACATTAATTTGCACCCAATCTTCTGGCTTATTGATGCGATGGGAAGGAAGCAAAACAACATTCACCCAAATGTTACTTTCGGGTGGACTATATTTAATGGCATTATCAAAAAGGTTGAGAAAGACTTGTGTAAGGCGAGAATGATCTGCGGTGATAAATAAGGATTGTTCTCCTTGATAGATGAATTGTAATTGCTTCTGGTCAGCTAAGGGTTTAAGGGTTTCCCAGGCGGAAGTAATCAGAGATTGTAAGGCAAAATATTCGGTTTTTAGGTTTTGTTGGGGTCTTTTTTCGAGTTGAGAAATTTCTAACCAATCTTCAATGAGACGAATGAGCCGATTGGCTTCTTGTAGCATTTGCTCAACCCAACGACTTTCTGGGGGTTGTAGTCTTGTTTGTAGGGCTTCTGCAACCAAACGAATAGAGGTGAGAGGCGTTCTCAATTCATGAGTGAGATCAGAAAAGAGGCGATCTGAACGTTGAGAGAGTTCGACAAGGGGTTGTTGATTTTCTAGGAAGACACCGACCGCACCTTCTGGTAAGGGATAGCTTGATCCTTTCAGCGCGATCGCGATCGTAAAATTCTTTGGGGAAGATTGACCCCTTGTATCCGTTGAAAAATCAGTAGTATGAAAAACCCATTCTTGAATTTGAGGGTGTTGAGTCTTGCGAGTTTCTTCAATAAGTTGGTCCAGTTCATAAGAGCGAACTAACTCTAAGAGTAACCTCACTTGACCTTGTTTCCAGCGATCAAGGCGCAGTAGCTGTCGCGCTTGTTGATTACACCATAGCAACTGATTTTCTTCATCGACTTGGATATAGCCAATGGGAGCAACTTCTATTAAGTCTTGCCAAAGTTCTAATTGATTTTGGAGTTGATCCGCATGGGCTTGGATTCGTAAAATTTCCCGACGCAAGCGATTACTTAAAGGTAAGGAAATATTTTCGGGATGTTGATCCGATAGATCTTTCAGGAGTTGGCGTAATTTTTTTTGTGAGGAGCGTTTTTGCCAGTAACCAATCAGCAATCCAAGGAATAAACCACTAGCAAAGGTAAATAGTATGGTGAGAGTCATGAAAGTTTGAATAATTAATCCTTTCTGTTAAAGGATACTTCTCATCCTCTAAAGTTGAGATTAATTTTCATTCACAACCATTAGGATTAGGATTAACCGAACCGATAGCCAAAACCTCGCACTGTAACAATATATGAGGGGTGAGAGGGATCGGGTTCTAATTTTTCTCGTAACCAGCGAATATGAACATCAACGGTTTTGGTATCACCGAGAAAGTCTGGGCCCCAGATTTGCTCAATGAGTTGTTCTCGTGACCAAACGCGACGAGGAGAACCAATAAAGAGTTCTAGCAGTTTAAATTCTTTGGGTGAGAGGCTAATCTCTTCTCCGCGAACAGTAACGCGACATTCTTGAGGAAACAGGGTAATATCTTGATATTGCAGGACAGGGCTTTGGGGGAAGCTGCTAAACCGTTGTCGTCGTAATAAAGCCCGACAGCGAGCGATAAACTCGGGCATACTAAAGGGTTTGGTAATGTAGTCGTCTGCACCCACTTCTAAGCCTAAAACGCGATCGGTTTCGCTTGCTTTAGCACTTAAAATGAGTACAGGGATAATATTGCCCTGATACCGTAGCCAACGGCAAATATCTAGTCCGTTAATTTGCGGTAACATCAAATCTAAAACAATCAGATCGTAAGGAAACTCTGGACTATTGGGGTCTTCTGCTTGTAAGAGATTAGAAGCAGTTCGTCCATCTGTTGCTATAGAAACTTCATAACCTTCTTCTTTTAGGGAAAGGACGACCATTTCTCGAATTAAGTCTTCATCTTCGACGACGAGAATGCGAGCAGATTGAGTAAATTCCTGACTGGAAGAAGTTTTTGGTATATCAAGAGACAGCATAGAACTCCATTATGTTTTAGATACTCTAGCCAACATATATCTCAAAATGGGACATTTTAGGGAAAATATTTGTTTTTTAAGGTTTAAAGTGGATTTATAGTGCTACGCGCTGGGGAAGGGAAAGGGTAAGCCATGACTTGTTTTTTGATTTCAATCCGTCAAAAACCCGAATCAGTAGTGCTATAACTAGAGAACATTCAATTGAATCGCTTATGTTACTGCATTTACAGACTTGGCAGGAAGTTGAACAGTATTTAGAACAATCCCGAGGAATGATTATTCCCATTGGTTCAACGGAACAACACGGACCAACAGGATTAATTGGAACGGATGCCATTTGTGCGGAGGTAATTGCTAAAGGAGTGGGAGAAAACACAAATGCTTTGGTTGCACCAACGATTAATGTTGGTATGGCTCTTCATCATCTCGCGTTTCCAGGAAGCCTCAGCTTACGCCCGACAACTTTAATTCAAGTTGTTCAAGATATCACTTCTAGTTTAGCGTCTTCTGGGTTTCGGCGATTCTTTTTTATTAATGGTCATGGTGGAAATATTGCCACCTTAAAGGCTGCTTTTTCTCAAACCTACGCCCATCTTGCGGATTTAAATTTACCAGAAGCGGATCAAGTTTATTGTCAAGTTTCTAATTGGTTTATGTGTCGTGAGGTTCGTGAGTTAGCCAAAGAATTATATGGCGATGAAGAAGGATCGCACGCCACTCCTAGTGAAGTAGCACTCACCCAATATGCTTATCCAGAGGCGATTAAGTCCGCTCATCTTGAAAAAGAGGTAGCTTCAGGACACCCCATTTACAGTGCTGAAGATTTCCGTCGTCATTATCCTGATGGGAGAATGGGATCGAATCCTGCACTTGCGACCCCTGAACAGGGGAAACAGTTCTATGAAAGGGCGGTAAAGGCTTTGAGTGAGCAGTATTTGAAGTTCTTGAACAGTTAGGTAAGTGACTAACCCAATCACTGAACATTAATTGACATTCCTGTTGATTATCTTCGATTAGTCCAGTCATCAATTATTCTTCTTCATCCCCTTCGCCGTAACGAGGTTGGGAGGGAATAGCAGCAACGATCGCGTCAAGGACGGTACTAACAGTAATAATTTCAATCCCTAGATCGGGTAAACTTTGCCCCTTGGGAACGATCGCGCGTTGAAAGCCTAATTTCGCAGCTTCTTTAATCCGCAGTTCTAATTGTGACACTAATCGCACCTGCCCCCCTAACCCCACCTCACCAATCAAAGCCGTCCTTGGATCCACCACGCGATCGCGAAAACTCGCCACAACCGCCACCGCCACCCCTAAATCAGCAGCTGGTTCTTCCACCCCTAAACCACCCGCCGTTGCTACATAAGCATCTAACTTAGAAAGCGGAACCCCCACTCGTTTTTCTAACACTGCTAAAATCTGTTGGAGACGGTTATAATCAACCCCAGTGGTTGCCCGCCTAGGAGAGGTATAACTGGTGGGACTCACTAGAGCCTGCAACTCGACTACAATGGGTCGTGTGCCTTCGCAAGCAACCACAATGGCAGTTCCAGGGACAGATTCATCCCGATTCCCCAAAAATAATTCTGAAGGATTTTCCACCTCTCGCAAGCCATGATCAATCATTTCAAAGACCCCGATCTCATGAGTCGCCCCAAAGCGGTTTTTCACAGATCGGAGAAGCCGATGAGACGCATAGCGGTCTCCTTCAAAATAAAGCACCGTATCCACTAAATGTTCTAACACTCTTGGTCCGGCGATCGCGCCTTCTTTGGTAACATGACCGACAATCAACAAGGTCACATTTTCCCGTTTTGCCACTTGCATTAACGCTGACGTACATTCCCGCACCTGCGCCACCGAACCAGGTGCAGAACTTAAAGAAGCAAAGTAAAGGGTTTGAATACTATCAATAATCGCTAACATGGGTTTAAGTGATTCAATTTCCCGTAAAATTTCTTCTAAATCCGTTTCCGCTAAAACATAAAGATTGTCATGACTGAGACTTTTCGGCGTGTGACCATTACTATCAGCAGCAGCGTTTTTTTCTTCCGTGGGCATATCCGTTAATCCTACCCCCAAGCGCGAAGCCCGTAACTTCACTTGTTGTCCCGATTCTTCTGCTGATACATAAAGCGTACGCTGCGTGTGTGCGGTTTGGTTTGCCACTTGTAACAACAAGGTTGATTTACCAATTCCGGGATCACCGCCAATCAAAACCAAAGAACCTGGAACAATCCCCCCACCCAACACCCGATCCAACTCAACATATCCTGAGGGAAAACGAGGCTGTTCATCATCTTGAATTTGAGAAAATTTTAAGGAAATCCGAGGCTTAGGGGGTTTATTTTTATTAACAGAAGTGGGATATTTATTAGACTGCCATCCACTGCGAGAATTTCCGCCAACTGAGGTGACCTGTTCTTCCTCTAGAGTGCCAAATTCTCCACAACCCGAACACTTACCAAACCATTGGTTATGTTCTGTGCCACAAACACTGCAAACATGGATTATTTTTGCTTTAGACATTTTAAGTTAATATTAATTTGTTTTCTTCAATTTGTTTTAAATTGTTACGATATACTTTTACAGTTTGTAAACCTAAAACCAATCTTAGGAATCGATTATTTTCGACAATAAGAGATAACTTAGTCTCTAGGAATCTCTTTCTCAAGGATATTCTAGAAATAGAAAGACTAATCAAAACCATTTAGGATCAACAACTGGTCGAAAAATAAGGAGTGTTGAGAAATTTGGAAAATCATAAAGAAAAAATTTTAGTCGTTGACGATGAAGCTAGCATTCGTCGTATCCTCGAAACTCGTTTGTCCATGATTGGCTACGATGTTGTAACAGCAGCAGATGGTGAAGAAGCCATTGCTACTTTTAACGAAAATCATCCTGATCTGGTTGTTTTAGATGTAATGATGCCAAAACTGGATGGTTATGGGGTGTGTCAAGAACTCCGCAAAGAATCTGACATTCCCATTATCATGCTAACTGCACTGGGAGATGTTGCTGACCGCATTACAGGGCTAGAATTAGGCGCGGATGACTATGTGGTCAAACCGTTTTCTCCCAAGGAGTTAGAAGCCCGTATCCGTTCGGTATTAAGACGAGTGGATAAAGAGGGAATGTCAGGGATTCCCAGTTCTGGCGTAATTCAGGTGGGTTCAATTAAAATTGATACCAACCGCCGTCAAGTGTATAAAGGAGACGAACGTATTCGCCTTACGGGAATGGAGTTTAGTTTGCTAGAACTGATGGTGGGTCGGTCTGGGGAAGCCTTTTCTCGGTCTGAGATTTTGCAGGAAGTGTGGGGTTATACCCCTGAACGTCATGTGGATACCCGCGTGGTGGATGTGCATATTTCTCGGTTACGCGCCAAACTGGAAGATGATCCCAGTAACCCAGAATTAATCTTGACTGCTAGAGGAACGGGTTATATGTTCCAGCGTGTGACTGAGGTTGGGGAGGAAAAATCTCAATGATCGATTGTTTATGAAGACTTCTGATCCCAATCGGATTTTACGCCTTTTGCCCCTCCTTGTTGGGGGGCTAGGGGGAACTTTTTTGCTGATTAATCGCCTGCTCACTCTTGAGTTAACTTCATCGCAAGCGCGATCCGATGCCATTGGAGTTTTACTCAGTGCGATTTTGATTTTAGTGGGACTGCTTTGGCAACGGGTGCAACCGCGTTCTCCTGAGGCGGTCGAGTTAATCGGAGAAGAAGGGTTTGAGTTGGCTTCCGATTTATCAGAAGACGCAAAAACAGAACTGGCGTGGGCAACTCATTTATTGTTAACCAATACGCCAGCGCGATCGCTGCTGGTTTATTATCAAGGTGAAGTTTTACTTCGGCGAGGAATCTTAGGCAAAAAAGCAGAAGTGACTCCAGGCAATATTCTGCAACGAGTTTTAGAAAAACAAAAACCGGTTTATCTGGTTAACTTAAACTTATATCCTGGAAAAATTGAATTTGACTATCTTCCTGAGAATGCACAAGCCCTGATCTGTCAGCCGATCGGGAAGGAAGGGGTTTTAATAGTTGCAGCTAACGCCCCCCGAAGTTACACCAAACAAGATGAAACTTGGGTAGAAGGAATTGCGGATAAATTAAGCTATACGCTGTCTCAGGCAAAAGCAACAACCAGTCATTAAGATGAGATAGAAGAGGGTATCTTTCCAGTTAAAAGATAATCATTTCCCAATTGTTCCCAAGTGATTTCTTCGAGTTGCAAGGCTTCTGTCATCTGCTTAAAGTCTAGATCTCCGACTGGTGTTGGTGCAGTCACGCCACCAATAATTTTCGGGGCGATAAACGCTAAAACTTTTTGTACTGCGCCCTCTTTGATCGCTTTTGCAGCAAGCGTTCCCCCACATTCCCATAACACTCTTGCCAATCCCCGTTCATAAAGGTATTTCATGACAGCAGAAGGAGTTAATGGCGATACTTGCAACACTTCTACTCCTTGCTTTTCCAATTGCTTTGCTTGCTGGACATTTTCAGTTTCACTTAAGACCAGTGTTGCTGCTTCATCGGTTTGAAAAATATGAGCTTCTGGTGATAGATCTAAACGGCGAGTCATTACAATTCGTAATGGATTCTGTTTGGTTAATTGATGAGTGGTTAAATAAGGATTATCTTGACGGACTGTATTCCCACCAACAATCACCGCATCACATTGAGACCGTTCTTGGTAAACTCGATTCCGTGCAGGAATATCCGTTACCCAAGCACTATGTCCCACAGTGGTTGCAATTTTCCCATCTAAAGTCATGGCATATTTAAAGATCCCAAAGGGACGTTGATAGAGAATGCGATGGATAAAACCCGCATTGAGTTCGCGACATGCTTTTTCTTCTACCCCCACTAAAACAGAAATCCCTGCTGCTTCCAGTTTTTGTCTCCCACCAGAAGCGTTTGCGTTAGGATCTGACATACCAATAATGACTTTTTTAATCCCCGCTTTAATGACTGCTTCCGAACAAGGGGGAGTGCGCCCATAATGATTACAAGGTTCTAAATTGACGTATAAAGTTGCTCCCCTTGCATTTTCTCCCGCTTCACGTAAGGCAAAAACTTCGGCATGGGGTTGACCGATACTGGGGTGGTAGCCTTCACCAATAATTTTTCCATTCTGGACAACGACTGCACCAACTAAAGGGTTTGGTGACGTTTTTCCAATTCCCTGACGGGCAAGCTGCAGACAGCGTTGCATCATCGCTTGATCAAAAGGAGTACCAGTTGCAGTGGGGGCAGTTAAATTGTCCATTGGGTCAACTAAAGAGTGTGATAGTTTGCTGTTTGCGGTGAGGTCTATAAGTTTTTTTAATGCTAAAATCAAGAAAAACACTAGAAAACTTATCTAAAAATTGTTAAGGTAAAGGAGCTTCGCAAAAATGTCTCCTCCAAAGTACAAATTTTATGGTTTTAGAAACTATACCAAAAACGGCATCTTTTTCGGAAAAATGTGTACAGGGTAGCAGATTACACCTCCCTAAGAGTAAGGAATCGGCTGCGACCCTTGGTCAGGTACTGACGGTATTTTGTGATTTTGATGGCCCACTTGTTGATGTTTCGGATCGTTACTACAACACTTATCAAATTGCTTTGGATCGAACCTGTCACTATTATCGAGATGATCAGTTCAACTTGATACCCACTCCTTTAACAAAAGAACAGTTTTGGCAGATGAAACAAGAACGGGTTTGTGATCAGGAAATTGCCTTACGTTCTGGTTTGCAACTTCAACATATTCCTTATTTTGTCGAACAAGTTAGGGCAATTGTCAATGAACCATTTTTGTTAAGGAAAGATAAGTTTCATCAGGGGGTTAATTGGGCTTTAGCCCTGCTGCACTCGCAAGGAGTCCGTCTTGTCGTAGTTACCTTACGTTGTCAGGAACAAGTTACTCAATTATTAAGAAATTATGGCTTACTGCGATTGTTGAGCGGGGTTTATGGAACGGATGATGAAACTGCTGCTTATCCCAATAATATTGAACTGAAAACTGCCCTTTTGAAGCAAGCACTAGCCGAACAAGGCAATGAGCACGTTTGCATGGTGGGGGATACAGAAGCCGATGTTTTAGCAGCGCAAGCCTTAGGCATTCGCGCGATCGCGCTGACTTGTGGCATCCGTAGCCATAACTATCTTCAACAATTTGAACCTGATCATATTGAAAGCAACCTTTTAAATACCGCGCACCGCATTGAAGAACTTTGTCTCAATTAATCTTCTTCGAGTCGTTGCCAACAGTAATTTAAAGGATAGTACACCACAGGAGCCCATAAACTGCTCAGCAGTGCCGAAACAATGGCAATTTGCTGGTGTTGTGTCCAAATCGAAACTAGACGTGAAAAATCAAATAGCGTATATTGGGCAGCAGTAAACGTTTCCGCTACAACTGCCATGGCAAAGACAATCAGTGAAATGGACACAAAGTCCTCTTGAATATATTTCTCTTTGTCAATACGTCCAGTTAAAAAACCGACGAGGGCTAGGCTAAACAGATGAGATGGACTAGAAAGGGTCATGCCATCTTGAATTAATCCTGCAGCTATTCCCGCGATCGCGCCTTGCCAAGGTTGCCGTTTAATGCTCCAAGAAACCACCCAAATTAATAACCAATTTACCCCTAACCCTAATAAAACCGTCCCTGGTAAGCGAGTCGGTAATAATAAGGCACAACCAATCAGAGAAGTTACGGTCAATAAGCAATTCAGATAATAGCGTTGGGTTTGGGATAAAGAGTCAATTGGCAACACAGCATCAAATGGGGAAATTAGAATTAATAGTCTAGAGACGTTTCAGGAAACGCCTCTAATTTTGAATCAAGTTAATCAGTTAACGCTTTGAATAGAACCTCTGATAAGCTGGTGTTACCCATTTCTGTCATGGTGATCGTATCGACAATATCAAACTGTGCTCCCGCATCCAAAAGCTGATCATCAAGAGCTTTCAGATATGCAGTGACTTTTGGATCTTCTCCCACTTGAATTAAAGAGATTCCTAACTCATCCTCTCGATCCACGCGACGGGAGGTTTCAATGATTAAACGCATCACTCCTTTGCGGTCTTCTGGTTCGCCATCGGTAATGATCAGAAAAGTTTCCCCGTTGGGTTTAGCCGTTCCCGCAGCTTTGCGCTGGAAATAGTTTTCTAGTGCGTGTTGTAAAACGCCGTATAAGTTGGTTTTCCCCATCGGATCATTTTCGGCGTAAATTTCATTCACCTTATCTGAGGTGACATGATCGTAACGCTTAAATCGACTGGAAAATAAATAAACGGTAATGCCATCGGGATCATAGGTTTCACATTCTTTAGCAAGGGCATAAGTTGATTCTTTGGCCACCTCCCAACGGGATTTTCCACTCGGTTGATCTTGAGTGGACATACTCTGACTTTTGTCAATGAATAGTGTGTAATCGCGATCGCGAATTAAAGCATTTTCTTCCACGGCTCAATTGTCCTCACGTTTTAAGCAGCAGCTAATACAGATGATAGTTTCTCCCAACGGAACGCGCGATCGCCACCGAGTTCCACAACTACTTTCACTCTCGGTTCAATTTCATGAAACTTCGCTAAATAACTTAACTCTTGACGGGAGAAAACAAACCCTTCAATCAACCACAAGACCAAGCCTTTTTTATTTTCAGGTAGAATCTCTAATTGAGAATCAACAATCGGTGGTAAAAAATAAACATCACCCACAGCAGCCCCCTGACCAATATTTTTTTTACCCAAATGGGGATGGCGTACCCCATGAATCCCTTTGAAGTAGGAAGCAGGATCGCCTAAGCCTTTTGCTGAAAGATGTAAGGTGACATAACCTTTAGTGCGCAAACGACGTTGATAACGCCCTTCAAATCCGCCTTCTAAGGGGGCATAAACCCCTAACGCTCCCGACTCTTCTAAATCGCGGATAAATTTATTCCCAGTTACTAGTAGTGCCATGTTTGACTTTAATTTTCTATATCAAATCATCAGATTTATTCTGACACAATCTTTCCCAATCCAAAAAATACAACCCTTGTTGCGTAACTGATTTAAATTTGGTATTATATTTGATTGTGACTCAAAAGCTCGATTCACCGCAGTTGACCGTGCTGACATGAAGTGTACACCGCTTGTGCAAGCAAGTAAATGGTGACCTCAATAGTCGCCACAACTGCCAAGAATCAACCCGAGATAACGTCAGAAGCGATTGTTGTCGTCTCGTTGGGATACTGGAGAAGCCCTTACCAGTTTTCTCTAAGTCTCAGCGAAACCCAAACGACAAAAACAGCGCCATTTCTAATCAACTGCTAAGCTGGCTCTTTCCCCGACAAGAGTCAAAGGCAAGCAAAACCCGAAGCACGTCCTATTCTGGCTTCAACCTCACAATAAGGGACGAACCAGGAGTCGCAGAGCAGTGCTCGATCTGAGTGAACCATTCAGTAACCTTTGCTCCTGCTTCTACCTGTCAGTTGTTTGTTTGACGACGGGAAAGTAAAACATCAACTGGTTTGGGTTTTGCAGAAACTGTTATTGAGGACATCAACAACCTGAACGCTCAAATTTAGGTTGTGTTACTAAGTCACACTGTTTGGGTACATCTTATGTTGTCTATACACAAGGGGGTCGCCTGTGTCTATTGGTTTAATGGGTCGAAAACTGGGGATGACTCAAATTTTTGACCAAGAAGAAGGAATTGCTATTCCTGTTACGGTTGTTGAAGTGGGTCCTTGTATCGTTACCCAAATCAAAACACCCAGCACAGATGGATATAGTGCAGTGCAACTCGGTTACAAAACCGTTAAAGAAAAAGCACTCACTAAACCAGAATTGGGACATCTCAAAAAAGTCAACCCAGAAAATACCCCGAGTCTCCGTCATTTGAAAGAATATCGCGTTGATGATCCCGAAAGCTATCAGTTAGGACAATCTCTCAACGCTGATCTATTTAGTGAAGATCAACTCGTTGATGTTAGGGGGACTAGCATCGGACGCGGTTTTGCGGGCTATCAGAAACGTCATGGCTTTGCGCGAGGTCCGATGAGCCACGGTTCAAAAAACCACCGCTTACCTGGTTCGATTGGTCCAGGAACAACGCCAGGGCGTGTTTATCCTGGTAGTCGGATGGCAGGTCGTATGGGCGGTAAAACCGTTACCACTCGCAAATTAAAAGTGGTTCGAGTTGATAGTGAGAAAAATGTCCTTCTCATTAAAGGAACCATTCCAGGTAAACCTGGTGGCTTATTAAGTATTACGCCTAGTAATTTAGTCGGTGCAAAAGCGAGCTAAATCGCATTGATACATCTGACAAATATGGAAAGAATTAATTATGGTTAATTGTGCTGTTAAAAATTGGCAAGGCGAAACCGTTGGCGAAGCAACCTTAGAGTTAAAGGTCGCTAACCCTGAAAATGCCGAACATATCGTGCATCGGGCTTTAGTTCGCCAAACCACAAACTCTCGTCAGGGAACCGCTTCAACAAAAACTCGTTCGGAAGTGCGAGGCGGTGGACGCAAACCTTGGCGACAAAAAGGAACAGGACGCGCTCGTGCGGGATCGAGTCGTTCTCCCTTGTGGCGCGGTGGTGGTGTCATTTTCGGACCCAAACCCCGTGACTTCAATATTAAAATGAATCGCAAAGAGCGACGTTTAGCCCTGAGAACGGCGTTGGCGAGTCGGGGTGAAGATTTATTTGTGGTTGAACCCTTCGCTGAACAACTCCCGCAACCGAAAACCAAAGAGTTAGCCCAAGCGATGACTCGTTGGGGGGTGGAACTGGGAGTGAAAACGCTAATTATCCTAGAGGAGTTTCCAGAGAATGTCTTCTTATCAGCACGAAACTTGCCCAATGTCAAGTTAATGCGTGCCGATAGCTTGAATATTTACGATATTTTGGCTGCACAGAAGATTGTAACCACTCCCAGCGCGATCGAAAAAATTCAGGAGGTGTATGGTGATTGAAAAACAAGAACGGGACTTAATTGATTTAGTTCGCAAACCCGTCATTACCGAAAAAGCAACGATTCTCTTAGAGCAGAATAAATATGTTTTTGATGTGGCAAAACACGCCACCAAACCTGATATCAAAAAAGCGATTGAAATGCTTTTTGATGTCACCGTGACAAAAGTCAACGTTCAAAATCTCCCCCAGAAAAAACGTCGGATGGGGAGATATATCGGGACAAAACCCCAATATAAACGAGCGATTGTCACCCTCTCCGAAGAAGACACCATTACTCTCTTCCCTGAAGTCTAAACGTTTATCGCGAAACCTGAATTCTTATGAGTATTCGATCTTACCGACCCTATACCCCAGGGACTCGACAAGCGACCGTTTCCGATTTTGCTGAAATTACTCGCTCTAAGCCCGAAAAGTCCCTTACCAAATACAAACATCGTAAAAAAGGACGGAATAATCGCGGTGTCATTACCAGTCGTCGTCGGGGCGGTGGTCACAAACGCCGTTATCGTCAAATTGATTTCCGTCGGAATAAGCACAATATCCCTGCTGAAGTCATATCTGTTGAATATGATCCCAACCGCAACGCTCGCATTTCTCTGGTGCAGTATGAAGACGGAGAAAAACGCTATATTCTCTGGCCAGCAGACTTAAAAGTAGGGGATAGCATTATTTCTGGTGACGATGCTCCTTTTGAAGTTGGCAATGCAATGCCCTTAAGCCGAATCCCTCTCGGTACTGAAGTTCACAACATTGAACTCATGGCGGGGAAAGGCGGACAAATCGTGAGAGCAGCTGGAACCGCAGCCCAAGTCGTGGCGCGAGAAAAAGGCTATGTCACCCTCAAACTTCCGTCTCGGGAAGTCCGCATGGTGCGGGAAGAATGCCTCGCCACTATTGGTCGCGTTGGTAATGCTGAACACCGAAACTTAACCCTTGGGAAAGCAGGTCGCGCCCGTCATCTCGGTCGTCGTCCCAAAGTTCGCGGTAGTGTCATGAACCCAGTGGATCACCCTCATGGCGGTGGAGAAGGACGCGCCCCCATCGGTCGTCCTAGCCCCTTAACCCCTTGGGGTAAACCGACCTTGGGTGCGAAAACCCGCAAAGCCAAGAAAAATAGTGACAAACTCATTGTTCGTCGTCGCAAGTAATTGATTACTAGTTACTTCCCCAAGAACAAAACAGAGTAGAAGAGGAAAAAAAATATGGGTCGTTCTTTAAAAAAAGGTCCTTACGTTGATGACAAACTGCTCAAAAAAATCGAGCAACTCAACGCAGCGGACAAAAAAGAAGTCATCAAAACTTGGAAACGCGCTTCCACCATCATTCCGCAAATGGTGGGACATACGATCGCGGTTTATAACGGCAGACAGCACGTTCCTGTTTTTGTCAGTGACCAAATGGTTGGACATAAATTAGGGGAATTTGCTCCCACTCGCACCTTTAAGGGACACGCCAAAAGCGATAAAAAAGCGCGGAGATAAACAATTAGCGAGGAAATTATGCCAGTAGATACCAGTGTTGAAACCAAAGCGATCGCGCGCTATATCCGAATGTCTCCCCATAAAGTGCGACGGGTGTTAGACCAAATCCGCGGTCGTTCCTATCGGGAAGCTCTGATCATGTTAGAGTTTATGCCCTATCGAGCCTGTGACCCAGTGTTAAAAGCCCTCCGTTCCGCAGCAGCCAATGCCGAACACAACCAAGGGCTCGATCGCGCCAGTTTGGTCATTAGCCAAGCCTATGCCGATGGTGGACCGAGCTTAAGACGCTTCCGCCCGCGAGCGCAAGGACGCGCCTACCAAATCCGTAAACCCACCTGTCACATCACCATCGCTGTCGCACCAACCACCGAAGAATAGAAACATTATGGGACAAAAGATTCATCCAACGGGCTTGCGACTCGGCATCACCAAAGAGCATCTGTCTTGCTGGTATGCTGACTCCAAACGCTATCCCGAACTCTTACAAGAAGACTTCAGAATCCGTAACTATATCGATCAAACCCTCAATAACGCTGGCATCTCAGCAACCCACATTGAGCGGAAAGCGGATCAAATTAGCCTCCAAATTCATACCGCCCGCCCTGGTGTTGTTGTCGGTCGTGGCGGAAGCGGAATCGAATCTCTAAGAGTGGGACTGCAACAACTCCTTGGGGGAAATCGCCAAATTAGTATCAACGTCAGTGAAGTTTCTCAAGTTGATGCCGATGCCGTTCTCATTGGCGAATATATCACCCAACAACTGGAACGCCGAGTTTCCTTCCGTCGGGTCGTTCGTCAAGCCATGCAACGGGCGCAACGGGCGGAAGTCCAAGGGATCAAAATCCAAATCAGTGGACGACTCAACGGGGCGGAAATTGCCCGTACCGAATGGACAAGAGAAGGACGAGTTCCGCTTCATACCCTGCGCGCGGATATTGACTATGCTTATCGCACCGCCGAAACCATCTACGGCATTCTAGGCGTTAAAGTCTGGGTCTTCAAAGGAGAAATTCTCCCCGAAGACGAAGAGCAACCCTCAGAAGTCGGACCCACCCCCCGTCGCCAGCCCCGTCGTCAAAAATTTGAAGACCGATCGGAAGAAAAATAGTCATTCGTCATCCGTCATTAGTCATTGGTTACCAATAACAAAGGACTAAGGACAAAATTTCGGAAACAAACCAGAAAAAAACAATGCTTAGCCCCAAAAGAACAAAATTTCGGAAACAACAAAGAGGGAGAATGAAAGGGCTGTCCCACCGTGGGAACACCATCAACTTTGGTGATTTTGCCCTGCAAGCCATCGAACCCTGTTGGATTAACTCCCGCCAAATTGAGGCTGCTCGTCGGGCGATGAACCGTTACCTCCGTCGGGGTGGAAAAATCTGGATTCGGATTTTCCCTGATAAACCGATTACCATGCGGGCTGCAGAAACCCGGATGGGGTCTGGGAAAGGAAACCCAGAATATTGGGTTGCCGTGGTCAAACCCGGGCGAATCATGTTTGAAATCGGCGGGGTGAGCCAAGAGGTGGCTCAAGAAGCCATGCGTTTAGGAGCACAAAAACTCCCCATCAAAACCAAGTTTCTAGTCCGTGAAGAATAAGGAGGAATGATGCCCTTACCCAAAATTGCCGATGCGCGGGCTTTAAGCGATGAAGAACTCTCCCAAGAAATTGTGAATGCAAAACGAGAACTCTTCAATCTGCGCTTTAAACAAGGAACCCGCCAAGAAGACCAAGCCAAACCCCACGAATTTAAGCATCTCAAACATCGGATTTCGCAATTGCTCACCGTCGAACGGGAACGAGAAATTGCCAATCAAAAAGCAGCAACTCCCTCATCAGACACAGCGGAGGAATAAATAACAGATGACAACCAAAGAACGAATTGGTGTGGTGGTCAGTAACAAAATGCAGAAAACCGTCGTGGTTGCCGTTGAAAACCGTGCGCCCAGTCGGAAGTATGGCAAAACCGTTGTTACCACCAAACGTTACAAAGTCCATGACGAGAACAACGATTGTCAAGAAGGCGATCGCGTTCGGATTGTAGAAACCCGTCCCCTCTCCAAAACGAAACGCTGGACGGTTGCTTCCATTATCGAATCGGCTAGCGGTCAAGAACCGCCTCAACCTCTTACCTCACAACCAGAAGAACAATGATCCAACAAGAGACCATTCTTAACGTTGCTGACAACAGTGGCGCTCGTAAAATTCAATGCTTGCGCGTGATGCGGGCGGGGAACGCTCCTTACGGGCGCATCGGGGATGTGATCATCGGCGTTGTGAAAGATGCCCTCCCCAATATGCAAGTCAAGAAATCTGATATCATCCGCGCGGTGATTGTACGCACCCGCTATCCCGAACGCCGAGACAGTGGGATGAGTATTCGGTTTGACGATAATGCTGCTGTCATTATCAATGCGGACAATAATCCCAGAGGAACGCGGGTTTTTGGTCCTGTGGCTCGGGAACTGCGCGACAAAAACTTTACCAAAATCGTCTCTCTCGCACCGGAGGTATTGTAAGATGCCCAGAAAAAATCGCACTCAACAAACCCCCAAACGGTACAAAATGCACGTCAAAAAAGGCGACACAGTGCAAGTCATTTCTGGAAAAGACAAAGGCAAAGTGGGAGAAATTCAACAGGTGATCCCCAAAGAATCCCGAGTGGTTGTGGAAGGGGTGAATGTGCGGACTAAGCACCAAAAACCGACTCAAGAAGGAGAAAAAGGGCAAATTATCACCTTTGAAGCTCCTATTCATAGCTCCAATGTCATGCTCTATTCCAACAAGGAATCTTGCGCCTCTCGGATCAGCTATACCTACACCGAGGATGGACGAAAAGTCAGAATGCTGAAAAAAACTGGCGAAATCATTGATTAAATTTGCACTCTCTCAATTCCTGACCAAGCCCAGGAAAATCATTTGAGACCAAAACCTATGACACAGCGACTGAAAACAACCTATTACGACACCATTGCCCCCCAACTCCAAAAAGAGTTTAACTACAGCAATGTCCATGAAATCCCGAAATTGGTGAAAGTCACCGTTAACCGAGGATTAGGGGAAGCCTCCCAAAATGCCAAAGCCCTAGAGTTATCTGTGCAAGAACTGGCCACGATTACGGGGCAAAAACCCGTTGTCACCCGCGCCAAAAAAGCGATCGCGGGATTTAAAGTCCGTCAAGGAATGCCCGTTGGCGTGATGGTCACCTTACGCAGTGAACGGATGTATGCCTTCTTGGATCGTCTCATTAACGTTGCTCTACCTAGAATTCGCGACTTTCGTGGAATTAGTCCTCGTAGCTTTGATGGACGCGGAAACTACAACTTAGGCTTGCGGGAGCAAATTCTCTTCCCTGAAATTGAATACGACAATATTGATCAAATTCGTGGGATGGATATTGCCATCATCACCACAGCCAAAACCGATGAAGAAGGTCGCGCCCTACTCAAAGCGATGGGAATGCCCTTCCGAGAACAATAAATCTTCTCAAGTATTTTGAACAGGAGGGAAAACAGCAGCTAATGGCCTCGACAGACACCATCTCAGATATGCTCACGCGGATTCGCAATGCTTGCATGGTACAACACGAAACGACCGTTGTCCCTTACAACAAAATGAACCGCAACATTGCCCGCGTTTTAAAAGAAGAAGGCTTCATCGATAGCTATGAAGAAGTGGGTGAAGGCTTGAAAAAACAAGTCTTAATTTCGTTACGATATCAAGGTCGTAACCGCAAACCGATTATTAAAAGGCTCACTCGTGTCAGCCGACCCGGTTTAAGAGTTTATTCTAATCACAAAGAATTACCCCGCGTTCTCGGTGGAATTGGCATTGCCATTATCTCCACCTCTAGCGGTATTATGACCGATCGCGAAGCCCGGAAACGGGGAATCGGCGGGGAAATTCTCTGCTATGTCTGGTAAATCTCAAGACCCATTGAAGGAGTAATTGATTATGTCACGGATTGGTAAATTACCGATTCCTATTCCCCAAAAAGTAGAAATTACCGTTGACGGTAAGCAGGTGAAGGTCAAAGGACCGAAAGGGGAATTAGAACAGACCATGCCTGATTTTGTCACCATTGAACAAGAAGACAACCAAATTTTGGTCAAACGAGTCAATGATTCTCGTAAGGCGAGAGAACGTCATGGCTTAGCCCGTACTCTGGTGGCAAATATGGTGCATGGAGTTTCTCAAGGCTTTGAACGACGCTTGCAAATTCAGGGTGTGGGTTATCGGGCGCAAGTGCAAGGACGAAACTTAATCCTCAATGTGGGTTACAGTCATCCCGTTGAAATCGCGCCCCCAGAAGGAATCCAGATTAACGTCGAAAAAAATACTGAAATCATTATTAGTGGGATTAATAAGGAAATCGTCGGTAACTTGACGGCAAAAATTCGCGCCGTTCGTCCGCCTGAACCTTATAAACAGAAAGGAATTCGCTTTATGGGAGAACAAGTCCGACAAAAAGCGGGTAAAGCAGGGAAGAAATAGAAATCATGAAGAACAATCGCAAAGAACTGATCAAACAGCGCCATCGTCGGATTCGGCGCAAGGTAGAAGGGACTGCCGAACGCCCTCGTTTAGCAGTGTTTCGTTCTCATCAACATATTTATGCCCAAGTGATCGACGACAAGCAACAACATACTTTAGTTGCTGCTTCTACGGTCGATCCCAATTTGCGTCAAACCTTAGCGTCAACTCGCACTTGCGAAGCGGGTGCTGCAGTCGGAACATTAGTCGCCCAACGCGCTTTAGAACAAGGAATCAAGCAAGTGGTGTTCGATCGCGGTGGGAATATCTATCACGGGCGTGTCCGCAGCCTTGCTGATGCTGCTCGTGAAGCTGGACTAGAATTTTAAGAATTGGGGGAAATCATGGCAAAACGAAACCAAAGTAAAAAAGAAGACAGCCAGTTTCAAGAGCGCGTGATTCAAATTCGGCGCGTCAGTAAAGTGGTGAAAGGCGGTAAAAAACTTAGCTTCCGCGCGATCGTGGTTGTCGGCAATGATCGCGGTCAAGTTGGCGTAGGCGTAGGCAAAGCGGGTGATGTGATCGGCGCAGTGCGTAAAGGCGTTGCCGATGCCAAAAAACAACTGGTGGATGTTCCCATCACGAAAGGAAATTCGATTCCTCACCGCGCTGATGGCTTTGCTGGTGGCGCAAAAGTGATGGTTCGTCCCGCTGCCCCTGGTACGGGTGTAATTGCTGGGGGGGCGGTTCGGACTGTGCTTGAACTCTCTGGGGTCAAAAATATCCTCGCCAAGCAACTGGGTTCGTCTAACCCCTTAAATAATGCCAGAGCCGCGATCGATGCCTTAGCTTCCTTACGCACCTTTAAAGAAGTTGCAAATGAACGGGGTGTTCCTTTAGAACAAATCTTTTCCTAGTTCATAGTTCTTAGTTCGCGGTTCATTGAACGAAGAACAAATAACAAAGAACAAACAACAAAGACAAACTATGAAACTACACGAATTAAAACCCAAAAAAGGATCGCGCAAACCCCGTCGTCGCTTAGGGCGTGGCATCTCCGCAGGACAAGGGGCAAGTTGCGGGAAAGGAATGCGCGGTCAAAAAGCTCGTTCTGGTCCCAACCCTTTCCGTGGCTTTGAAGGGGGACAAATGCCCCTTTATCGGCGTGTTCCCAAACTTAAACACTTTACGAGAGTCAACCCACGTCGCTACACTACCATTAATGTTGGTAAATTAGCTGGTTTAGAGGCAAACACGGAAGTAACCCTCGCAACACTGAATGAAGCGGGTTTGATTAACGACGCTGAAGGTCCACTCAAGATTTTAGGCGACGGTGAAATCAATGTTCCCTTACAAGTCAAAGCAGAGGCGTTTACTAAGAGTGCACGTCAAAAAATTGAATCAGCCGGGGGAAGTTGTGAGGTCTTAACTTAATTCATTTGAGTGAGACCACACGCAGCCAATGTTTAGTCAATTCCAGTATCGGGGAGAAATAATCCTTCATGGTTGTTAGTCGAGAAAGAACCCCAAACGCACAAGAAACATTTATGCAGATGGCGCAAGCGGCTGGGTTACGCAGTCGCTTGTTGATCACAGTGGGACTCATATTATTAGTCCGACTGGGTGTGCGGATTCCTGTTCCAGGAATTGATCGCGCTAGCTTTGCGGAAGCCGTGCAGAATAGCCCCATTTCAGGATTTTTAAATTTCTTGTCTGGGGGCGGTTTATCTGCGGTGGGAATTTTTGCTTTAGGCATTCTTCCCTTCATTAACGCTTCCATTATTATGCAGTTACTCACGGCGGGTCTGCCTTATTTAGAAAATTTACAGAAAAATGAGGGGGAAGCAGGACGACGGAAAATTTCCCAAATTACCCGTTATGTTGCCCTTGCTTCAGCTGTGTTTAACAGTTTTGGTTTGGCAAGTTTTGTTCAGCCTTATGCCTATAACCCAGGACCCATTTTCTTGTTAAAGACAGTCATTGCGCTGACGGCTGGATCTATGTTTGTGATTTGGCTGTCAGAGTTAATTACAGAGCGAGGGATTGGTAACGGCCCCTCGTTATTGATTTTTGTCAATATTGTTGCGGTTTTACCCAGAACGTTGGGAAATACCATTGAGTTTGCCCAAACGGGAGGGCGAGAAGCGGTAGCACAGGTGCTGATTTTAGCACTGGTGTTCTTGGTGATGATTGTGGGGATTGTTTTTGTCCAAGAGGGAACACGACGGATTCCCATTGTGTCGGCGCGTCGTCAAGTGGGACGGCGTTTATATCGAGAGCGAACCAGTTATCTGCCTTTGCGGGTTAACCAAGGCGGTGTCCTGCCGATTATTTTCGCCTCCACTTTACTGATTTTACCCTCTTCCCTTGCTCAGTTTACCCAAGGGGGTGGGGGTGAAGAAGAAGCTGCTGGGATTGGTGCAACCATCAATGACATTTTGGTGCAAATTTCCACTTACATGAACCCGAGTGGCCCAACGCCGTGGCTTTATGTAACGATATATCTTCTTTTGATCCTCTTCTTCAGCTATTTCTATGCAGCGTTAGTGGTGAATCCAGTAGATATGTCCCAAAACTTGAAGAAAATGGGGGCAAGTATTCCAGGGATTCGTCCAGGGAAAGCAACGAGCGATTATTTGCAAAAAGTAATTAATCGCTTAACCCTTTTGGGTGCAATCTTTTTGGGCATTGTTGCTACTGTTCCCACGGCGGTGGAAACGGCGACTGGTGTCACGACCTTCCAAGGGTTGGGGGCAACATCACTGTTAATTCTTGTGGGGGTTGCCATTGATACGGCAAAACAAATTCAAAGCAGTGTCATCTCTCAACGCTATGAAGGGATGGTGAAACAGTAATGGTTATTCGTTATTGGTTCATTGTTCCTCCTTGTTCAAAGAACTAATAACGAATAACAAATAACAAATAACAAACAAAAAAAATAATGACTAAATATTCTCGGTTAATTTTTTTCGGACCGCCGGGGGCGGGAAAAGGAACACAAGCCAAAACCCTCTCTCAAGAGTGTGGAATTCCTCATATCGCCACTGGAGATATTTTACGCAACGCGATCGCGCAACAAACTGCTGTCGGACAAAAAGCCCAATCTTACGTCAATAATGGCGATTTAGTCCCCGATGAAATCTTAGCAGCTTTAGTGCGCGATCGACTCCAGCAACCCGATGCCCAATCAGGCTGGATCTTAGATGGATTTCCTCGTACCCTCAACCAAGCGGAATTTTTAGACCAACTCCTGAGCGAACTCAACTCTGCTTACGATTTGGTGATTTATCTCGATGTTCCCGATGAGATCCTAATCCAACGCTTATTAGGGCGCGGACGTAAAGATGATACCAAAGATACCATCCGTCATCGTCTCGATGTTTTCCATGGTCAAACCGAACCCTTGATTCAGTTTTATCAACAAGAAAACCGCTTCCTACAAGTGGATGGCAATCAGCCCTTACCCCAAGTGACTGAGCGCATTAAAACGGCGATGCAAGAAGGGCAGTAGAGCCTGTAACGGCGAATTTTTGCTAAGATTATCGAGGGGTAGCCTTGGCTTTTTTTATCCCCCATTCTATTAAAAAAGAGCCAAATTATTGCACACTCTCGGCAAGGAGAAACAAAACTTTATGTCTAAACAAGACTTAATCGAGATGGAAGGCACGGTAACTGAGTCCTTGCCCAACGCAATGTTTCGCGTGGACTTGGAAAACGGCTTCAATGTGTTAGCTCATATCTCTGGCAAAATTCGCCGTAACTACATTAAAATTCTACCTGGCGATAAAGTCAAAGTGGAGTTAACCCCTTACGACTTAACGAAAGGACGCATTACTTATCGTCTGCGTAAAAAGTAGTTTGTACCTTGACAACATACTCAAAATACGATACAATGAAAGGCTTGTAGTCTATCGAAAACGACAATGAAAGTTAGACCTTCAGTGCGAAAAATGTGTGAGCGTTGCCGGGTCATTCGCCGTCGAGGGCGAGTGATGGTAATTTGCTCCAATCCTAAGCATAAACAACGTCAAGGGTAAAACCTAATTATCCAAATCTTAGCAGAAAAAAACAACTAGGGAGAGAAACGTGGCACGGATTGCAGGAGTAGATCTTCCGCGTGATAAGCGCGTTGAAATTGCACTCACTTACATTTACGGAATTGGCTTTTCCCGTGCGCGGGAAATCTTAGCAGCAACAGGTGTTAACCCCGACACAAGAGCCAAAGATCTTGATGTCAACGAAGAAAGCACCCTTCGTTCTTACATTGAAGAAAACTACCAAGTTGAGGGGGATTTGCGACGCTTAGAAAACATGAATATTAAGCGTCTGGTTGATATCGGAACCTATCGCGGTCGTCGTCATCGCTCAGGCTTACCCGTGCGCGGTCAGCGGACACGGACGAATGCTCGCACTCGTCGCGGAAAACGGCTCGCGATCGCGGGGAAAAAGAAACCCCCAGCTAAAAAATAAGTCCTCTCATCTTTCCAATTTAAACCCATCCCTTGCAGTCATTAAACTGAAAACCTTATGGCGCGACAAACTAAAAAAAGTTCCTCTAGAAAAACCAAACGTAACGTCCCCAACGGCGTTGCTCATATCCAGTCCACCTTTAACAATACCCTCGTCACCATTTCTGATACTAAAGGCGATGTCATTTCTTGGGCCTCAGCTGGGTCGAGTGGCTTCAAAGGCGCGAAAAAAGGCACCCCGTTTGCTGCTCAAACCGCAGCCGATCAAGCGGGTCGTCGCGCAACCGAACAAGGAATGCGTCAAGTGGAAGTGATGGTGAGTGGTCCTGGTGCGGGTCGAGAAACCGCCATTCGCGCTCTCCAGGGCGCGGGATTAGAAATCACTCTCATTCGCGATGTGACACCAATTCCCCACAATGGGTGTCGCCCACCGAAGCGTCGTCGCGTTTAAACCCGCCGACCCGTTATTGGTTATTTGTTGCACAGGCAAATAACGAATAGCGAATCACGAAATCAATCAAGGGAGGTTGCTCTGTGGTGCAGCTTAAAGACTTTACTGTCGATTGTGTCGAATCCAAAACTGATCATAAAACACAAAACCAATATAGCAAGTTTGTCTTAGAACCCCTAGAACGGGGTCAAGGCATTACAGTGGGGAATGCCCTCAGACGGGTTTTGCTATCTAATTTAGAAGGAACAGCCGTAACGGCGACACGGATCGCGGGGGTAACCCATGAATTTGCGACAATTCCAGGCGTGAGAGAAGATGTCCTCGAAATCTTACTCAATCTCAAAGAATTGGTCTTTAGAAGTTACTCCCCGGGACCGCATATTGCCCGTTTGGCTGCCACGGGACCGGCTACGATTACGGCGGGAGATTTCAATGTTCCCTCCGAGGTGGAAGTGATTGATCCCAGCCAGTATGTGGCCACCCTTGCCGATGGGGCAAAATTAGAAATGGAAATTCGGATCGAGAGGGGAACGGGATATCGCATCGTTGATTTGGAAAAAGAAGATGTGAGTTCCTTAGATTTTCTCCAAATTGATGCCGTTTTTATGCCCGTTTCTAAAGTGAAATATACGGTAGAAGAAACCCGCCTCGATGAAGGGGAAAGTAAAGACCGTTTAATTTTAGAAATTACCACAAATGGCAGCGTGAAGCCAGATGAGGCTCTCTCCCAAGCAGCAACGGTGCTGGTGGAACTCTTCCATCCCCTCGGTGATTTAAATATTCAACCTTCTCCTGAAGAGCAGGAAGTAGAAGAAGACCCCAACGGACAAATTCCCATCGAAGAATTACAACTGTCGGTGCGGGCTTATAACTGTCTGAAACGGGCTCAAATTAATTCTGTTGCCGATTTACTCGACTACACCCATGAAGATCTCTTAGAAATTAAGAACTTCGGGCAAAAGTCAGCAGAAGAAGTGGTTGAGGCGTTACATGACCGCCTTGGCATTACTCTTCCCCAAGAAAAATCGGCAGCCAGTTAAGCTAACCTTGTCCAACAACTTGATTCAAAAAGGAGGCTGATTATGCGTCATGGTCGTCGTGTTAAAAAACTCGGTCGTCCGGCTGACCAACGCCGGGCTTTATTGCGCTCTTTGGCAACGCAATTAATTAGACATGGACAGATTACAACCACTAAAACTCGCGCGAAAGCAGTACGGTCAGAGGTCGATAAAATTATTACTCTGGCAAAAGATGGGTCTTTGTCCGCCCGCAGACAAGCGATCGCGTACCTTTACGATAAAAACTTGGTTCATTCCTTATTTGAGAATGTCCAAGAACGGTATGCTAACCGTAATGGCGGTTATACACGGGTGTTGAGAACCGTTCGTCGTCGCGGTGATAACGCTGAAATGGCGATTATTGAATTGGTGTAAGTTAGTATTGCCCAGAGGAAATGAATAACAAAGAGTCAGCGAAAACCAAACGAGTTGCTCTGGTTATTCAGTATCTGGGAACAGCCTTTTACGGCTGGCAACGGCAACCTCATTACCGAAGCGTACAAGAAGAAATTGAAATCGCGATTAATCGCGTGATTGACCCAGAACAGTGGATTCCCCTCCACGGCGCAGGGCGAACCGATAGTGGGGTTCATGCAGCTGCCCAAGTTGCTCACTTTGATGTCACCAGCCCCATTCCTGCCGAAAAATTTGCCATGGTGTTGAACAAGCAGTTGCCCGATGAAATCTTGATTCGAGCTTCCGCAGCAGTTCCTCTCGACTGGCACGCTCGGTTTTCGGCAAGGTATCGGCGGTATCGGTACACCCTTTACACCGCAGCAACCCCAAACTTGTTTGTGTTCCCTTGGTGTTGGCATTACTATTATGCCCCCCTTGATGCCAGCGCGATCGCTGCTGCTGTGAAACCATTGCTGGGGTATCATGATCTAGCAGCCTTTTGTCGCGCGGGTTCGGATCGCGCCCATACTTGGGTCAAGGTTCAAGATGTCCAATGTATCCGTAACGGTCCTCTGGTTGAAATAGAAATTCAAGCGGATGGGTTTTTATATGGAATGGTGCGGTTGTTAGTTGGGTTGCTAGTGAAAGTGGGAACAGGAGAACTGAGTCAAGCTGAGTTTACAGAGATTTGGCAGCACAAACAGCGCGATCGCGTCAAATATTCTGCTCCCGCCAAAGGCTTATGTCTCTTGCGCGTGGGATATGAGGACTTTCCCTTTCCCCCATCAATTTGGTTTAATAGTCAACCTCATTTTTACTTCAATACAGAGAACTCCTATGACAGTTAATCAAACTCCCCTGCCCAATGCAGAAACCCTCGAAAAACAGTGGTATGTCATTGATGCCACTGGCTATCGCCTCGGTCGTCTGGCTAGTGAAATCGCCGATATTATTCGCGGTAAAAATAAGCCGACCTACACCCCCCACATGGATACGGGTGATTTTGTCATTGTGATTAATGCCGACAAAGTAACCGTCAGTGGGAATAAGGCAAACGAAAAACTATATCGTCGCCATTCTGGAAGACCAGGTGGGATGAAAGTTGAAACTTTTAATCAACTGCAACGGAGAATTCCCGAACGGATTATTGAAAAAGCAGTCAAAGGAATGCTCCCGAAAAACCGCTTAGGTCGGCAACTAGCGACAAAACTAAAAGTTTACGCGGGTCCTGAACATCCACATCAGGCGCAAAAACCCGTGGAAATTACGCCTTCTTGCTAAGAACAATAGGAGATTAAACCTTTATGCAAGCTACAGATAACAATCGCGTCGTTTATTGGGGAACAGGTCGTCGCAAAAGCTCAGTTGCGCGGGTTCGCCTTGTTCCAGGAAACGGACAAATCCAAGTCAACACCCGCAGTGGCGATCATTACTTCAACTACAACCCCAATTACATTTCCGCCATCAAATCCCCCCTAGAAACACTGGGCTTAGAAAACGATTATGATATTCTCGTCAATGCCCATGGGGGTGGCTTAACGGGACAAGCAGAAGCCGTTCGTTTGGGTGTGGCGCGGGCGTTATGCAAACTCGACCCTGAAAATCGTTCCCCACTCAAAACAGAAGGCTACCTCAGTCGTGATCCCCGTGCCAAAGAGCGGAGAAAATACGGCTTACGGAAAGCCAGAAAAGCCCCTCAATACTCAAAACGTTAAAATTAGATCGAAGAGAGCATTATCCCTTGCTCTCTCCCGCTTTTATTCATCAATTCGGAGGTTCATTATGGCAAAAGAAGGCATTCATCCCCAGTGGTATCCCGATGCAAAAGTGATTTGCAATGGAGAAGTTGTGATGACGGTTGGCGCGACCCAGCCTGAGTTGCACGTTGATGTTTGGTCTGGTAATCATCCTTTCTATACTGGAAATCAGAAGATTATTGACACGGAAGGACGGGTTGATCGCTTCCTCCGTAAGTATGGAATGTTTGATGATAGCGAGGAAGAAAAATAGAAGAGCCAACGGTTTCTGCTTGTTTGTTAATTGTTGCTTAAAATTACGTTTGCATCGTTAATATATGAGCCAAAATCAAAACTCAACAAAGAACCAAGAACAACGAACCAAGAACAAATATGGCTGAATCCTACGTCTTGGAAAAACTGCAATCAGTGGAGGAAACCTACAACGAACTGACTCGTCGTTTAGGGGATCCCGATATTGCCACTGATCCAGAAGAACTACAACGGGTCGCAAAGGCACGGTCTTCTCTGGAAGAAACGGTGGAAACCTACAACCTGTGGAAGCAAACCCAAACCGACCTCAAAGAAGCCCAAGAAGTCTATAAAGATGCTGAGGGCGATCCAGAAATGCAGGAACTTGCTGCTGCAGAAGTGCAGGAGTTAGAAGAAAAACTGGAAAATTTAGAGCGTCGGATGAAACTGCTGTTGCTTCCGCGCGATCCCAATGATGAGAAAAACATTATGCTGGAAGTTCGTGCGGGAACGGGCGGTGATGAGGCTTGTCTTTGGGTAGGTGATTTGGTACGGATGTATTCTCGCTATGCAGAAAATCAAGGGTGGAAACTCAGTCTCGCCAGTGAGTCTCTCTCGGAAACGGGAGGCTTTAAAGAAGCGATTTTAGAAATTAAAGGCGATCGCGTTTATAGCAAACTGAAATTTGAAGCAGGGGTTCATCGTGTCCAACGAGTCCCTGCCACCGAAGCAGGGGGACGGGTTCATACTTCTACGGCAACGGTTGCTGTGATGCCCGAAGTGGATGATGTGGAAGTAGAAATTGACCCCAAAGATGTGGAAATTACCACTGCTCGTTCTGGAGGGGCTGGGGGACAAAATGTGAACAAAGTAGAAACTGCTGCTGATTTGTATTACAAGCCCCTCGGTATTCGCATTTTTTGCACCCAAGAACGGTCTCAACTGCAAAACCGCGAACGGGCGATGCAGATCCTGCGGTCAAAACTCTATGAAATGAAACTGCGGGAACAATATGAGTCTGTTACCTCCATGCGACGGTCACAAGTGGGAACGGGCGGACGCTCGGAAAAAATCCGCACCTATAACTATAAAGATAATCGCGTTACGGATCACCGTCTCGGGGTAAACTTTAACCTCGAACCCGTTTTAGAAGGGAACTTGGAAGATCTGATTCAATCCTGCATTTCTCAAGACCAGCAAGAACGTTTGGCAGAATTGACAGAAAAATCTGAATAATTTCTAAAATTGCGATAAAATTACCAAATTAAAGTAAAATACTTAAAACTGATTTGATTCAGGTTGAATCGTTCTCAGTGGATGCGTTCAGCATGGGGATCAAAACTGAATGGGAGTTGACCCCAACCAATGGTGCTGATTGTCATTTTGTTGAAGCTAGAGAGCGATTAAAATGAATAGTATCATAGCGGTGAAACGCATAGAAGTAGAGAGAAGATTATGGCAGACGCGCCGATTGCCCCTGTGGTGCTGGTCATTCTTGACGGTTGGGGGGAACGCCAAAGCAAAACAGCAAACGCGATCGCGCAGGGAAAGACACCTGTAGTCGATAGCTTAAGGGAAGTGTATCCTCTGACCTTCATCCAAGCCTCTGGGAAAGCAGTGGGTTTACCAGAAGGGCAGATGGGTAACTCAGAAGTGGGTCATCTCAATATTGGCGCGGGTCGAGTTGTGCCTCAAGAGTTGGTGCGGATCAGTGATGCCGTGGAAGATGGCTCAATTCTAGAAAACCCTGTGTTAGTGGAAACGTGCCAAAAAATTAAGGCAAGTGACGGGAAACTACACCTGATGGGGTTATGCTCAACAGGGGGAGTTCATTCCCATATTTCTCACTTACTAGGCTTACTGAAGCTGGCGAAAGCCCAAGAAATCAGTGAAGTGTGTATTCATGTGTTTACTGATGGGCGAGACACCAATCCCACTGATGGCGTATCCGCTTTAGAAGCAATTCAAAATTACATTCAACAAGCGGGCGTAGGCAAAATTGTTACCATCAGTGGTCGCTATTATGCCATGGATCGCGATCGGCGTTGGGATCGAGTCCAAAAAGCTTATGAGGTTATCACGGAAACCGAGTGTGAAACAGAAATTGATCCGATCGCGCTCTTGAAAGAACAGTATGAGAGTGATGTCACCGATGAGTTTATTGCCCCGACTCGCGTTGCTGCTGGAGGAGTTGAAGCAGGAGATGGGGTAATCTTTTTCAACTTCCGCCCCGATCGCGCCCGAGAATTAACCTCTGCTTTTGTCAACCCTGATTTTGATGGCTTTGAGCGTGAACAGATTCAACCGCTACATTTTGCCACCTTTACTCAATATGATGCCTCGTTACCCGTAGAAGTTGCCTTTAAGCCCCAAAACTTAACCAATATTCTCGGGGAAGTGATCGCTAATGCAGGATTAAAACAACTGCGTACCGCCGAAACGGAAAAATATCCTCATGTTACTTACTTCTTTAATGGTGGGGAAGAAGAGCCATTTCAAGGGGAAGATCGCAAACTGATTAACAGTCCGATGGTTTCCACTTATGATAAAGCCCCTGCGATGTCTGCAGAAGCAGTAACCGATTTAGCTTGTGAAGCAGTGGAACAGGGAATTTATTCGCTGGTGGTGATTAACTACGCCAATCCTGATATGGTGGGTCATACAGGGAACTTAGAAGCAGCCATCAGCGCGATCGAAACCGTGGATCACTGTGTGGGGCGACTGCTAGAAAGTATTAGTAAAATGGGAGGGACTGCCCTAATTACTGCCGATCATGGTAACTCTGAATATATGGCAGATGAAAAAGGGAATCCTTGGACAGCCCACACCACAAACTTAGTTCCTTTCTTATTAGTGGAAGGGGAAAAACGAAAAATTCCTCAACACGGGGGAAAAGTGGAGTTGCGGGATCAAGGGTGTCTTGCAGATATTGCACCGACCATTTTAGAAATTCTCCAAATCCCGCAACCAGAAGAAATGACAGGACGTTCTCTGATTGCATCGAGTAATGTTCAGGTGAAACCCAATCGCACGCCAGTCGATATTTCCTTATAATCTTGATACGCTAGAAATTTAATCTTTATTCTGAAAAACTGATGACCGTTGAACAACTCTTAGAAATCGTATCTGTTGCCTCCGCAATTTTATTAATTGTTCTCGTCTTACTCCATTCTCCCAAAAGTGATGGTTTAGGGGGATTGGGAGGTCAAGCCTCGATGTTTACCAGTACCAAATCGGCGGAGAAAACCTTAAATCGAATCACTTGGGCGTTAGGCTTAGTCTTTATCAGCAGCACCATTGTTTTGAGTGCGGGCTGGGTTTAACTGACGTGAGCGAGAATTCCCCCACCTCAATGAAGTAGGTGGGGGTGAAGCGCGAACTTAGAACGTTAGCTTGCTAGTGCAGGCGACGGCGGATGAAGCGGGAAATCCTGAAGACGAATAAGACCGTCCTTGTTTCACGAAGTTGGAAGCGGGAAACTTCAGCGAAGCAAGTTAGGGTGCTTCACGTCGAAATTAATTGATCTGAGATCTTAATCCCTTCATTCAATGAGATACTAGATAAGCCATGATGTAAACGATTGAAAGGACGATCGCGCCTACCTAAAACTGATCGCAGTTTATTGGCTGATTAATAGCCCAGTCCACTACTTCTGGATGCGGTATTTCTTGATTAGGTCTTTCTTGAAAATAATTTAAAATTAATTCTGCGTATTCAGATCAAATTTGCTGAATCACAGCTTCTAAGTTGTTGTAGATTTTTTTAGCAATAGCCCTAATCACAGGAATTGCTACTGAGTTACCTAACTGACGATACATTTGAGTTCGTGAAACTGGGATAATAAACTCATCTGGAAACCCCATTATTGCTTTACATTCACCTTCACTTAACAGTCTGATACCTGTTTCTCCATCACGCACAAAAGTTCCTGTTAAACGTTGAATTTTATGATAAGTTGAAACTAAAGTTTTTACCTTAATTTGAGAACTGTTATCTACAATTTGTGGTTTTCCATCATCTTTCTTAAACAAGTAAGTTTGTTGAAGGTGTTTGGAAATAGAGTAACCTGTAAGATTTGACTCCAGAAACTGATTTATAAATATTGTATTGTTATTTCCTTGAGGGAAATCAAAGTCTATTCTTTTCTCTAAATATTCTCGATTGAACCCAACAATATAAATTCTTTTACGATATTGAGGTAAACCAAAATCAGCAGCATCTAAAGTTGCATAGCGAACATCATAATTAAGTTCATCTAGAGTCTTAAGTATAATTTGAAAGGTTTTTCCATTATCATTAGTTAACAAACCAGGGACATTTTCCAATAAAAAACATAATGTTCTTTTGGCTGCTAATATTTTTGCTATCGAATAAAATAAAGTGCCTTGTGTTTTATGTAAAAACCCTTCTCGTTTTCCAATAGCGCTAAAAGGTTGGCAAGGAAAACCAGCCAATAAAATCTCATGGTCTGGGATTGCATCGGGTTGAATTTTATTAATATCACCGAAAGGAATCTCATTAAAATTAGCTCGATATGTTTTTTGAGCATGAGAATCCCACTCGCAAGAAAAAACACACTCACTATTAGAATTCTTGAAAGCTAATCTCATACCACCGATCCCAGCAAATAAATCTATAAATTTTATTTTTCTTTTAACTGTATAAGGTGACTTGATCGTATCATAAGCAGGATTAATAGACTCTAAAAGCTCTGGAATATACGCAGTTTGCAACATACCTTAAGTTTTGAATTCATATTATAAAAATCTTTAAAAAGAAGAGAGAATTATGTAACTAATGTAGTAGAGTTTTTGATCAAAGCAATGGTCAAGGAGACTACTATGAATAGATGGGAACAAAGTATAAAAGAAGGAAATAAATCAGAAAAGACTTTTTTAAAACTGGCAGTCAGAAGGGGATATCAAGTTTTAAAATCATCAAAGCAACAAGATATTAATGAACACTGGGATTATGAAATTACTAAAAATGATGCTACTTATAAAGTTGACGTAAAAGCAAAAAAAAGAATAAGCCGTCAAGATAAAACCGTGCAGTCAGAAGAAATCTGGATTGAGTTACACAGTGTAAGAGCTAATAATAAAGGGTGGTTATATGAAAGTAAAGCTAATTTACTGGCATTTGAACTTGAAGATGGTTTTTTGCTAGTAAAACGAGAAGACCTAATCAACCTAGTAAATAAGATAGTCAACTTTGATGAACAAGTATCTCTAGCAAAAGATGCTCTTTATAAAGTTTATAGTCGTCGCGATCAAGTCGATAAGATAACGAGGATTCGAGCCGAGGATGCCAAGGGAATACAGTTTGATTATTGGCATTTTTTAGAGGGTCTTGGTGCAAGAAGATAGTGAGTAAGGTGGGCAATGCCCACCCTATGAGGATTATGCACTGAAGTAACGCGCGATCGGGTGGTAAGAAACGATCGCGGTCGTTGATTGTTCAGGATAGATTTGTTCACTTTCATCCATATAGAGATTAATTTGTTTCGTCTCTAGCAGGTCTAAAAGTGTGTACTGATCCTGAATATTCGGACAAGCGGGATAACCAAAGCTATAGCGCGAACCCCGATAGCGTTGCGCCAAGATATCACGGATATTATCGGGATCTTCATCGCCAAAGCCTAACTCCTGACGAATGCGGGCGTGACCCCATTCTGCAAGGGCTTCTGCTGCTTGTACCCCAAAGCCGTGGAAATAGAGATATTCAGTGTATTTATCCGCTGCAAACAGTTCTTTGGCGTATTCCGTGGCAATTTCACCAACCGTTACTGCTTGCATCGGGAAGACATCAATCAAACCCGATTCTTTCGGTGCATAGAAGTCTGCAATACACATCCGTTGTCCCGACCGTTGACGAGGGAACTCAAACGCAGCAACCGGTTCTGATCCGTCAGGAATCGTTCCTTTCTCTTCCATCAGTTTCGGATCAAACAGATACACCGTATTCCCTTCCGAGTAACAGGGGAAGTAACCGTAAATCAAGTGGGGATGGAGTAAGTTTTCATCCTTCGAGCGTTGTTTCCACTCTTCCAGAATCGGTTCAACCGTTTCTTGTAAAAACTGATCGTACTCTTCCCGAGATTGACTTTTCTTCTTCCGGAATTGCCATTGACCCGCGAACAGGGCTTGTTTGTCGAGATACCATAGTATCTCATCCATGGAAATATCATCGGGATTTAAGCGTTTATAGCCCCAGAAAGGCGGTGTTGGACGCTCAATATTGACATCCACCGCTTCCGAACGAGTGGTATCTACGACTTTCGGTTCTTCTGCTTTTCCGTTTTCTTCTGTTTCTACCTTGCCATTGCTTTGGGCTTTTTCGGCTTTGGCTTTGGCTTTAATGCCTTTTCCTTCTTCTTCTTCTTCAGCAAACTCCCCTAAGAAGCCTTGGAGATCATCCCATTGTCCCGCTTCTTTTGCTGGCATGAGTTTATCCATAAAGTTGAGGTCAGAGAAGGCATCTTTCCCGTAAACCACTTTGCCATTGTAGGCTTCTTGACAGTCACCATAGACAAATTTCGGCGTTAGCGCAGCCCCACCGAGAATAACCGGAACGGTAATGCCTTTTTCATTGAAGGTTTCTAAGTTTTCCTTCATGAAAGCGGTGGATTTCACCAATAGCCCACTCATGGCGATGCAATCGGCATTGTGCTCTTCGTAAGCAGCGATGATATTATCCACGGGCTGTTTAATACCAATGTTAATGACACGGTAGCCATTATTGGACAGAATGATATCCACTAAGTTCTTACCGATATCATGCACGTCCCCTTTTACGGTTGCAATGAGGAAGGTTCCTTTGGCATTATCTCCCGCTTCATTTTTCTCCATGTGGGGTTCTAAGTGCGCCACTGCAGCTTTCATGGTTTCAGCAGACTGCAAGACAAAGGGAAGCTGCATTTCACCAGCACCGAAGCGTTCCCCAACCACTTTCATCCCATCAAGGAGATACTTGTTAATAATATCGAGAGGGGGATAGGTTTGCATCGCTTCATCGAGAACATCATTTAAGCCAATGCGTTCCCCATCAATAATGTGCTGTTTGAGTTTGTCTTCGATGGAAAGATTTTCCATGCTAGAGGCAGCAACGTCTGCTTTTTTGCCCGCAAAGACTTCGGTTAGTTTTGTCAGGGGATCATAAACACAGATGCCATCTTCATTAAATTCACGACGGTCATAAATAAGGTCGCGACAAACCTGCTGATGTTCTTCTTCGATTTTTGCTAGGGGAACAATCTTACTCGCGCTGACAATGGCTGCATCCATTCCTGCTTCAACGGCATCGTGAAGAAAAACAGAATTGAGGGCAACCCTTGCGGCTGAATTCAAGCCAAAGGAGAGGTTAGAAACCCCCAGCATGATATGACATTCGGGTAAGTTTTCCCGAATCATCCGAATGGACTCCATGGTTTCCTTTCCGTTCACCCTGTCTTCTTCAATCCCAGTGGAAATGGGAAGGGCTAAGGAGTCAAAGAAAATCTCCGAGGGAGGAATGCCATATTCTACTGCTTGGCGATAAGCACGTTGGGCAATTTCAAATTTCTTCTGGGCGGTTCGTGCCATCCCATCTTCATCAATGGTACCGACAACGACACCTGCGCCATATTTTTTCGCGAGTTCTAAGACTTTGAAGAAGCGTTCTTCGCCATCTTCATAGTTTGTAGAGTTGATGAGACATTTTCCGCCTGCAGTTTTTAACCCCACTTCCATTTTCGTCCATTCGGTGGAGTCCACCATCAGCGGAAGGGTTACGTTATTCACCAAACGGGAAACCACTTCGTACATATCCCGTTCGCCGTCACGTCCCACATAGTCCACGTTGACATCAAGGACGTGCGCTCCTTCTTTTACCTGAGATTTGGCAATAGAAACCAGACCATCCCAGTCTTCTTCGTTGAGGAGGGTACGAGTTTTTTTCGATCCACTGGCGTTCAGACGTTCTCCAATAATTAGGAAGGAGTTGTCTTGAATATAATTTTGGGTGCTGTAAATGGAAGCAGCAGCGCGATCGTTGCTAGGATGACGCTCTTTTGGTTTGAGGTCTTTCGCGATTTCATGGAGTTGTTCAATATGGTCAGGGCGCGTTCCACAACAGCCACCAATAATTTGTACACCTAAATCTTCTACGAAGTGCATTAACGCCATCCGTAGTTCGGTGGGAGTCAGTTTATAGTGGGCTTGTCCCCCAACGTTTTCAGGAAGTCCAGCGTTGGGAATACAGGAAATAACGAATGGGGAGTGTTCCGACAAATATTTGATATGTTCTTTCATTTTGTCGGGACCGGTTGCACAGTTTAACCCTAAGATATCAATGTCATAAGGTTCGAGGATGGTCAGGGCTGCATCAATTTCGGTTCCTACCAGCATGGTTCCCATAACTTCCATGGTGATAGAAACCATAATTGGGATACGATCACCTTTTTCGGCAAAGACTTCTTCTACTGCATTCAAAGCAGATTTAATTTGCAGCACATCTTGACAGGTTTCGATGATAAATAAGTCGGCACCGCCATCATAAAGTCCAGAGGCTTGGACACGGTAAGACTCTTTCATCGTGTCAAAGTCAATATGACCCAGGGTGGGAAGTTTGGTGGTGGGTCCCATCGCCCCAGCCACAAAACGCGGTTTTTCTGGGGTTGAATACTCTTGCGCCACACGCTTAGCGAGTTCCGCTGCCATCTTACTCAGTTCGTAGGCTTGTTCGGGAATATCATATTCCGCTAACACCACAGAACTAGAACCGAAGCTGTCGGTTTCAATAACATCCGCACCCGCTTCTAAAAATTCGCGGTGGACTTGCTCAATGGCTTCTGGTTTAGATTTGACAAGATATTCATTACACCCTTCGAGTTCAGCACTGCCAAAATCTTCTAGAGTGAGTTCTTGCCTTTGTAAAGACGTTCCCATCCCGCCGTCAAAAACGAGGACAGGGCGTTCTGGAGAATGGAGTCTTTCCAGAAAAGCACTTTTTACTTTCGGTTTAGTTGTTGTCATCCTTAAATCACGGGTCTGAAATCCCGTCGTTCACGACGTTAATTTGTTGAAGAGGAAAGGAAGAGGTGCAGTTCCTTTCCAAAAATCCCAATAACGGGAACTCCCTGCACGAGTAAAGTTAGCCTAGCCAAGGTTTAAGGGCGGTGTTTCCAAGCAGCACTGTCTTATCTATTTCTAGGACTGTTTAACTGTTTGGTTCTAGAGCTTGCGGGTGGCTACGCCCCCACAAGGTAGGAACTTTAACGCTTCCCCTAAACGTAGTCCTCGCAGGACTTAGGCGGGTCAGCTAGCTAGAAGGGAGAAGCCCGAAGTGGGTTCCTTCTAGAAAGACGTGCTGACAGAGATTCTTCTGTTGACCAACTAATTGCTTAATAGCTTCTAAATTTTGGTCGCATTTATTACATATTATAAAGACTATCATCCCACACTCTCGTCATGGAGTTGACACTCCTACGAATTCACTTTACCTTACCTTAATGCGACAGGAAGGTCTTCACGCTTGGCTCGGGTCGCCATATTCTCCGATTTAGCGCGTGGAGGATGTCACAATAGAGGAAAGTGTGGGGGAGGTGTGAAGCGTGAAAATAACTCAGGGGTGGCTTTCCAAACAGATAATCGCATCAATGATGGGATTAGCTTCTCTATTCGTCATGGGAAATGCAGATGCAGCGCAACAAATTAAAATTCGCATTGGTCCGTTAGAACGTGAAATTCAGGTGCGAGATTTAGAACGATATGGGAGAACGGGACAAGTTCCAGACTCTCTCCAACTATTAGAACCGATCCTGACCAGAGATGTGCAAAACTTGTTAACCCGTCGTTTAGAATTTGACAAAAAAGTTGTAGATCGCTTTTTATTCGGAACGCTGACTTCACCGCAACTGGAACCGCTGATTGAACAGTTGCAAACGGCGTTACCTGAAGCGGAGTTTGAAGAGTTAATGGTGGGGTTATATTTGGCGTTACGAGAAGGAAATGGCTTAAGTGTTCTCGATTTTATTGCTGCTTATCCTGAAGATACGATAACGGTTGATGCCACAGCAGCGATCGCGCTGGGAGTGCAAGTTAATCTCTCTTATCTCCAAAGTAAACTATTAGCGCCGATTCTGGCTCAAGAATTAAAAGTGGAATCTCACTCGTCGTTTCGCCCTGATTTTGATCCCAGTGCTGCGGGAAATTATGAGTTTCGGGAACGGAGTTTGATTTTTCGGGATCAAGTGCGCGATCGCGCAATCTTAGCTGATTTTTACATTCCAGAAGCCAAACAAGGTCAGCTAGTCATCCTCTCTCATGGTTATGCAGCCAACCGCCGTTTTCTGCTTTATCTCGCCCGACATTTAGCGAGTTATGGTTATACCGTCGTCGCCTTAGAACATCCAGGAAGTAATATTGAACGCCTTTCTGATAGCGAGTTTACGATTAATCCCGCAGCCTTACTTTCCCCAGAAGAGTTGCTCGATCGCCCGCAAGATATTACGTTTCTTTTGAATGAATTAAATGACCTCAACGACTATTCTCGCGTTTTACGCAATCAATTTAATACCGAGAAGGTCACAGTTATTGGTCATTCTCTCGGCGGTTATACAGCCTTAGCCTTAGCAGGAGGAGAATTAGACTTAAAAGCCGTGCGTCAGTTTTGTCGCAATGTAACGCCTCTTGGACGGTCGCCCGCAGACTGGTTACAATGTGCAGGGGCAAAATTACCGAATAGTACCCTGAGTTTACGAGATGAACGGGTCAAACGCGCGATCGCGCTCAATCCCATGACCAGCCATTTATTTGGAAAAACAGGACTAGAAAAGATTACTATTCCCACGGTCATTTTTAGCAGTAGCGAAGACGCAATCACTCCCACACTCACCAATCAACTGAAACCTTTTCAACAACTGTCTGGAGAGAAGTATTTTCTGACTGCGATTGGTGCAACCCACATGAGTATTACCGATATTAGCAACATTCACAGTCCCATGGGAAAAAGCACTCTCGTTCCAGAATTGATGGGAAGAGAAGCCGAACCGCTACGCAGTTGGATTCGTAGTATAACGCTAGCATTTCTCAAACAGGAGAGTTATCAAGCCAGACGATATCAACCCTTTCTCACCCCAGAATACGCGCAATTTTTATCAACTCCAAGATTATCCTTTCGCTTAACGCAAAACGTTCCTTCTACTTTAAATCCGTGGTTACAAGGAATTGATTGGACACGCCAGCGTGTGGTTGTGAGGAGAGAACAATGGCGCGATCGCCGACGGAATACAGCCCTTGATCTCAATTTCCCCACCTTGAGTACTCAACCTTCTAGCAATAACTATTATCAAGGGGAATTAGATGAAATCTTCAAAACCCTTTCTCGCGGTTAATATAGCAGTTTTCACTCTCCTCATTTTGTTCTTCGTTCTTGGATAAATTTCCAATTGATTTAAGGTTGGCTCAATCGCGCGTTCGCTAATATTGATGCTTATACCTGTCAGTCCGTCAAATCCCCTGATTTGTAGAAGACTATCCGCTGGTTTTTCGTTAAGCTCGTCTGTAGAGTAATTTCTAAAAGGGATTTTCATGAAGCAGCAAACTCAAGTTTCAACGTCTTCTGTCGTTACGTTACAAGTCTCACCCGCGCAAGTGGTGCGAGGAAAAGGCGCGATCGCGCAATCAGCAGTCAATATCGCCCAACTTGGGAAACGCCCGTTAATCATCGGCGGCGATCGCGCACTAAATCTGGTTCAACCCTTCCTCAATCCAGTCTTGCAAGAGTATGATTTAACAGCCATTAGTGCTTCTCACTATCCAGATTCTTGTGAGGAATCGCAGCAAAAATTAAAAGAACAAGTTGCGACCCATCAAGCTGATCTCATCATTGGCGTTGGTGGGGGAAAAGCACTGGATATGGCGAAATTAGTTGCTTATCAATGTGACTTACCCATCGTAACGATTCCGACATCAGGCGCGACTTGTGCTGCGTGGACAGCCCTTTCCAACATTTACACCGCAGCTGGGGCGTTTCAATATGATGTTCCCCTTCCTCATGCGCCAAACTTATTAATTCTCGATTATGATTTAGTTGCCACCGCCCCCAAACGGATGCTCATTGCTGGAATTGGAGATGCCTTAGCGAAATGGTATGAAGCCAGTGTCAGCAGTGGTGATTCTAATGCGAGTTTAACCATCGCTGCGGTACAACAAGCGCGAGTCTTACGAGATATTTTATTACAGAAATCTGCGGAAGCCCTAGACAACCCTGGTGGCGAAGTTTGGCAAGAAATTGTTGATGCAACCGTTTTACTTCCAGGTGTCATTGGGGGGTTAGGGGGCGCAAATTGTCGCACAGTCGCAGCCCACGCGATTCACAACGGGTTAACTCATCTTGCAGCCACTCATGATATCTTACACGGCGAAAAAGTCGCCTATGGCATTTTAGTGCAGTTGCGCTTAGAAGAAATGGTCGAAGATAACCAACTCGCTGCCTCGGCGCGACAACAATTATTACAATTTTATTCTGAAATTGGTTTACCAAAGAACCTTGAGGATTTAGGATTAGAAAACGTCACCTTGGCACAGTTACGGCAAGTTGCTGAAGTTGCTTGTGCGTCTGATTCTGATATTCATCGTTTACCATTTACCGTTGAACCCACAGAATTAGTGGCTGCAATGGTGTCCACCACTGTTAGTGCAAATCCTAAGGTCGTGGCTGTGAACCAAGAAAGTTAACAGAAAAAATTGAGAACACGATGGGATTTGAATTTACCCCTGCTGACCGCTTAAATGCCCTTCCCCCCTATGTTTTTGCTCGTTTGGATGAGTTAAAAGCAAGGGCGAGAGAACAAGGCTTAGATTTAATTGATTTGGGGATGGGAAACCCCGATGGTTTTGCGCCTCAGCCTGTCATTGATGCAGCAACAAAAGCCTTGAGCATCCCTGAAAATCATGGTTATCCGCCTTTTGAAGGGACAGGGAATTTTCGCAGCGCGATCGCGCGGTGGTATCATCGCCGATATGGGGTAAATTTATCCCCAGACAGTGAAGCGTTACCCTTGATCGGGTCAAAAGAAGGCTTAACTCATTTGGCGTTAGCTTATATTAACCCTGGTGATGTGGTCTTAGTTCCCTCTCCCGCTTATCCCGCCCATTTTCGCGGACCCCTGATTGCGGGTGGGAAACTGCATCAGATGAGGCTAACCCCCGAACAAGATTGGGTCATTGATCTGTCTAAAATTCCCGAGGATGTGGCGCAGCAGGCGAAAATGCTGTATTTCAATTATCCCAGTAATCCCACCACGGCGGTTGCACCACGGGAGTTTTTCGAGGAAATTGTGGCGTTTGCGCGTCATTACTCGATTTTACTGGTTCATGACCTCTGTTACGCGGAATTAGCCTTTGATGGCTATCAGCCCACCAGTGTTTTAGAAATTCCAGGCGCGAGAGAGATTAGCGTTGAGTTTCATACCTTGTCGAAAACCTACAGTATGGCGGGCTGGCGTGTTGGTTTTGTGGTGGGAAATAGTAAAATTATTCAGGGACTGCGGACGCTGAAAACCAATATGGATTATGGGATTTTTTCGGCAGTGCAAGCAGCAGCAGAAACCGCGTTAGAGTTACCGGATAGTTATGTAGAAGAGGCGCAACAACGCTACCAGCAACGACGAGATTTTTTAGTGGAAGGGTTAGGAAAATTAGGCTGGAACATTCCGAAACCGAAAGCGACTATGTATCTATGGGTTCCTTGTCCCAAGGGAAGTAATTCAACCGATTTTGCCCTTGATACATTACAGAAAACGGGTGTCGTTGTAACGCCAGGTAACGCTTTTGGTGAAGCGGGAGAAGGCTATGTCAGAATTAGTTTAATTGCCGAGCGCGATCGGCTGCAAGAGGTACTGAATCGCTTTGAAACTCACGGCATTCGGTTTGATTAGTTATTAGTCATTAGTCATTAGTCATTAGTCATTAGTCATTAGTTATCAACCTCTCTGTAAATACAAAGGACAAGGGACAAAGGAGGAAGGACAAACTGACAAACTGACCTCCCAATCTCCCCTACTCTTTCTATGTCTGATCCCATTCAATTATTATTTGGTGGTTTAACCCATCTCGCCCCTGGGGATGATGACAGTACAGCCTATGTTCTCAGCTTGCTTCCGCGTCAGGCGTTTGAGTTAGTGGTAGATGTGGGCTGTGGAACGGGACGACACACGCTGGTGCTTGCGGAAAAACTTAAGACTTTAGTCCACGCCATTGATCTATATGACTTCTTTTTAGAGGATTTGATGGAAAAAGCGCAACTCCGAAATCTTGATCCTTTCATCCAAACCCATTGTCTGGATATGGAAGACCTTTCAGAAACCTTTCAAAATATTGATCTCTTATGGTCAGAAGGATCAGCATATTCCATTGGTTTTTCTCACGCCCTCAACTCTTGGCGAAAAATCATCAATCCAGAGGGGTTTTTAGTGGTGAGTGAACTGACATGGCTGACTGACAAAAGACCTAATCGCGCTCAAACATTTTTCCAGTCTGAATATCCAGCAATACAGTCTGTTGAAGAGAATCTTGCTGTGTGTGAAAAAGCAGGTTATAAAGCTCTCCAGACCTATACCCTACCAACAAGGGGTTGGAAACAGTATTACGATCCCCTCAAACTGAGAGCGCAAACGCTACAATCTCATGAAGATCCCTCAGTGCGACAATTCGCGAAAGGAATGTTAGAAGAAATAGCCGTTTTTGAAGAATGTGGTGATAGCTATGGCTATGTTTTCTTCGTTTTGCAACGTTTAGCTTAACAAGGTACATCCAATTGGGATTGAGTTCATCGTTAATCTGGTGAAAGGGAAGCCCGCAACTGGGAGCGCGATCGCGTTCTCAAATTCAATATTTTTCTAATCAAACAATAATGATTTTCAGCTTATTTGAGGACTCAGTTGCTCAACAGTTACTAATGAGAAGAGAGCACTAGTTACTCATAATCGCACTGATGCAAGAAGAGCTTGTGCAAAGTTATTTCAATGCAGGTGAGATGCACTGTGGGGTGATTTTTGCAGTTCGTCCTTCACCACAAGAGATTGCAAAAAATCAAGTCCGATACATTTAGTGAAGAATAACGCGATCGCGCTCGTAAATTCGCTTTAAGCGCACTGTCTAAAAACGATAAACTTCTCGCCGATGACCAATTTTGATAACTAAGATAACAAGTTCTTGATCGCGAATTTCGTACAAAACCCGATATATTCCGACTCGAATACGGTAAGCATCTTCCCCTCTACCTTGAAGTTTCTCAACACCCGAGGGACGAGGTTCTTGGGCTAGAGCATCAATTTTGTCGCTAATTCGTTTCTGATCCTGTCGAGAAAGCCGTTTCAAGTTTTTCTCAGCCCGACGGGAGAACTCAATTTGATAGCTCATAGCCCTAAGTTGGCTTTAACCGTTTCCCAAGGGATTGTACCTTCTTCCTGAATCTCTTGTTTTACCGCTTCCATGTCCGCAATATCTTGCTCGTCTTCCCAGCGCTGATAATCTTCAAGGAGTTCGAGAGCGTGTTCTATCACTTCACTGGGGGATTGTCCTTGATGCTCTACAATTTTATGAAGACGTTCTTCCGCTTTGGCAGTTAGAGAAATTTCCATGTTCCTATTACTCTGTAAGTTACAGTTGATAGCAGGCGATCGCGCAGCGCGTCTCTTAAATTTGACTCTAATTCTATCTTAATAAGTGTGAAGGGGAAGCTCGAAACCGAGAGCGCGATCGCGCCATTATTAGCCAGAGAATTGATTTAAGTAGCGATCTCACTTCAAAACTTTAGTGATTATTTGATTAAAATCTCTATTAGATGGCAACTTCTAAAAATGAAGAAGTGGTTGTTGGCAATGGAATTTCATAGCCCTCTTCTTTCATCCCTTCGAGATGAAACTGTATCGCTTCTTTCATATTCTCTTTCACTTCCTCGATTGTTGTACCTGTGGAGACGCAGCCTAGCAAATCTGGAGAATAGGCAGAATATCCCGTTGATGTTTTTTCAATTACAATTAAATATCTGTTCATTTTGAACAACCTACGTCTTATTTATTTTTTGATTCCAGCTTGTTTTAAGATACTATTCTCAGTTCCAGGAGCGATATCGTCGTTAGGTTTACCTGGGATAGTGACTAAGCCCCGTTTAGTCGGGTGTTTATACTGACGATGACTGCCTTTAGTTCTGGCAAGTTTCCACCCATCATTTTCAATAAGGCGGATAATCTCTTTAACTTTCATTTGTTTCTGGTGATGCTAGCTAAAGGCAAATAACGATTAACGATTCGAGAACCACCTTATTTTGTTTCATAGTAGCTTATTGGAAACTAGAACTTGCGCGATCGCGCCTTCCCCCAACGCAATCACATTCTCATAAATTCTTAATCAGATCAACAAACAAAATTCTTTGATCTTTGTATGTTACCGATTTATTAGACAGATAGATATACTCTCTATCTATATTTTCTATGAAGCTAAGAAAATCAACAGCAATATTTAAAACTACCAGTGCATCTAAGTAACCAATACGAGTTGGATAGATATTTATTTTCAGTAACTTAGTTTGCTGCCTTGAAATATCGAGTACATCCTTATATTTCTTATCCCCATAGCAATCTTGAAGAATAGGATTATCAACTAATTCCATATCCCCTCTAGAATTGCTAGTAAATTGTGCTTCCCAAACATGATTATGCGCTATTACATCTATGACAACAAATAGTTCTTTAGTTTTATGATAAAAATCTAAATTTTAACTGTCTTGATTGATAAGATTTAAGATAAAGTCTAAAGGGTTTCTGGTATGATTGTTTGTAAGTTTCTTGGTTCTTACAACTATTGATTCAATCATAAATACTGTGAGGGAAATTATCGCAACAGAATAACCATTTTCGTATGGTGATGTCTGAATATCATTACTTCCTTTGGGCTTGTGACTTTGCAAAGCCTCAATAAGAGTGGTAATAGGCTGAAGGTAGCTTGTTCCAATTACTGAAATATGCCCTTGATATTGTGATGAAGTCATACTTGTGTAAATGCTATTTATAAACTTCTAATCATAGAAACAAATTTATGTTATAAATTGCTAAAGCAACAAAATGAGTAATTTCAATCTAATTTATATTTTTATCGGAAAAGCCACGAAATAAATCTGTAGTCATCATAATTGAATAGGGATCAAAATCTTCTATAAACTTTCTAGCATTCTCTCTAACATCATTTTTTGGATCAAAAAATAGCTGGCAATTATTTTCATTTTTTGTGAAGTCATAATCATCTGTAATAAAGGCTAGGTCAGTGCGAATAATTTTGGTATTTATCAAATAGCCTGCTATTTTCTCTTCTTCAGTGATTTCAAGCCATACTCTTTTTTTTATTTGAACAATTCTAACACCGATAATTTCAGGTCTAAGATAATGTAAATATCGCTTTTTTAGAGGCTCAAAAATATCTTCAGCTTGAGCTATAAATTCTTTACTTAATTGTGAATTATTTAGTTTTTGTAATAAAATTATTGCTTGGTTAAGTGGATAATTAAAAAATTCACGATTATCTGATATCCGAAAATCATGTAGCTCTTTATGGAAATCAGCTTCAAGCTCTTCGTGTTCATCTGAAAAAATTTCAAAAGCAACTTGAAATGGAGTTGGTACACCAGTAGTAAAGAGTTCACGCGCCCTTGATCGAGAATCACGAATAGTGCGTCCAACTTTAATTAATCCTGGTAGCGAAACATTAGTCAGTATGTACACATATCCTGAAGACATCTTTTTAATTAGTAAACTTTATCTGATCAAAATTATAGTGGACTATACTTATAAAGTAGTATTTTTTATAAACATTTAGATTGATCGCGCCTCAAAATTAACTATGTATCACTTCACTCAGGGCTTCTTGAAGAACTTCATCACTGACCCCATGACGCTTCAAACTCTCAACCAAAGCCGAAACCGTATCATTCTCCAAACGTTCTAAGTCAGCACGCAACCCTTGACCAATGTAAGCACGAGCCAGAGGTTGATAACCTGAAAAGCCCAGCATAGGGGCGACTCGCTTCAAATCTTCAACCACGTCTTCAGGGAGACGCATGGTAACAGTCGTCATCGATCGGTTTTTGTTGAGTCGTTTCTTTAAAGTTTCAATTTTCATAAAAATCACGTTCCTTGCGGGTTGCTTGACGGGCGGAAATAATCCGAATCATGTCATTCTCAAGCTCAATGTAAACGACGTACAGACAATTCCATCGTTCATCTAAACCAATGAGTGCTTCTCGCGGTTCATTGTTACGACTAGCATCAACAACCGCCAGCATTGGATCAAAGAAGGCTTGTATAGCTTGCTCGAATGTGACACCATCGTGTTTTTGAGGATTAGTCCGTGCTTTTTCCTCATTCCAAACAAAGGTAATCCCATTGAGCTTGAAAAAAACATCCATACCATCTAGTTTAGACGAAAATATATTGATATTGTCAATACGTTTTTAGCTCTCCCATGAGCTCATGTAATACCATTTCGATCAACTGGCGCTACACACCGTAGGCTGAAAGCCGTGCCGTAGGCATCCACTAAAGCCCCCCTTTCAAAGAGGGGTTGGGGGGCGAAATTCAGGATGGTGATGTTGCGCTTCTCGCTAAAATACCAAAAAGGACGAATGTAGAGGAAAAGCAATGGCGCAACAGTGGCAATTTTGGATCGATCGCGGCGGCACGTTTACTGATATCGTAGCCAAAGGGGATGATGGCACAATCCTCACCCATAAACTCCTCTCCGAAAACCCCGACCATTACCAAGATGCAGCCATTCAAGGGATAAGAGACATCCTTGGCTTAACCCCAGATCAACCCCTCCCCAGCGACAAAATTCAGGCGGTTAAAATGGGAACAACCGTCGCCACCAATGCGCTGTTAGAACACAAGGGAGAACGGGTTGTCCTTCTCATTACCAAAGGCTTTCGGGATGCGCTACGCATTGGCTATCAAAATCGTCCTGATATCTTCGCCCGTGAAATAATCCTCCCAGAAATGATCTATGAACAGGTCATCGAAGTAGAAGAAAGAATTGATGCGAATGGCGAAATCATTACCCCTCTCAACGTTGAACAAGTCAAACAAGACCTGAAAACCGCTTATAATCAAGGGATTAGAAGTTGCGCCATTGTTTTAATGCACGGTTATCGTTATTCGCGCCACGAAAAGCAAATCGCCGATATAGCAAAACAGCTTAACTTTACCCAAATCTCCGTTTCTCATCAAGTCGCGCCCTTAATGAAACTCGTCAGTCGCGGGGATACCACTGTTGTTGATGCGTATCTTTCCCCCATTTTGCGCCGATATGTGGAACAAGTCGCCAGTCAATTAAACCTCAGCAACCACAACACCACCCAACTCCTGTTTATGCAGTCTAACGGCGGGTTAGTGGATGCAAAGCACTTCCAAGGGAAGGATAGCATTTTATCGGGTCCTGCGGGAGGCATTGTCGGGGCAGTGAAAACCAGCCAAATTGCAGGCTACGATCAGATTATCAGCTTTGATATGGGGGGAACTTCCACCGATGTCGCCCATTATGCGGGGGAATACGAACGCAACCTCGAAACGGAAATTGCAGGAGTACGCCTGAAAACCCCCATGATGGCGATTCACACCGTCGCTGCGGGGGGTGGGTCAATTGTCGAGTTTGATGGGTCACGATACCGCGTGGGACCCGCTTCGGCGGGTGCGTATCCAGGACCGGCTGCCTATGGAAACGGCGGACCCCTAACCATTACCGATTGTAATGTGAAAGTTGGAAAGTTGCAGCCCCAATTCTTTCCCCACGTCTTTGGGAAGAATCAGGATGAACCCCTAAATGTGGAAACCGTAGAAGCGAAATTTCAGGAATTAACGGCAAAAATTGGGGATAATCGCCCGCCAGAAGCGGTTGCGTCGGGTTTTATCGCCATTGCGGTGGAAAAGATGGCAAATGCAATCAAGAAAATCTCTCTAGAAAAAGGCTATGATGTTTCTCAGTACACCCTTTGCTGTTTTGGCGGTGCGGGAGGACAACACGCTTGTCTCATCGCTGATGCGTTAGGGATGAAACGAGTGTTAATTCATCCGTATGCGGGGGTATTATCCGCTTATGGAATTGGTTTAGCCGACATTCGGGTGTTACGAGAACAAACCGTTGAAGCCAAACTAACTTCTGATCTCGATTTAGATTCTATCTTCTCTCCATTAATCGCAAACGCACAACAAGAGTTATCACAGCAAGTCAATTCTTCTTCACCAACAATACCATTTTCAAAAACTAATGCCCCCCTTAATAAGGGAATCCCCCCAAGAGTTCCCCCCTTTCAAACCGGAGCTTTAGTGAGGAGGGTTAGGGGGGATAGGAATATAACGACACAGCAAAAAGTTCATCTCAAATACGCAGGAACAGACTCTCCTCTGCTAGTTAATTATGATAGTCGGGAAGCAATGGAACAAGAATTTCAAACCCTCCATCAACAGCGTTATGGGTTTGTCATGGAAGGGAAACCTTTAGTTGTCGATGCGGTTTCTGTAGAATTGATTTATCAAACGGAAACTCTCACGGAAAATACCATTCCCCGTCAACGAGAAACGCCACCCCAACCCATTACAACTGTTTCCGTTTACCTTGGAGACAAATGGCGCGATACTCCTGTTTATCAACGGGAAGACTTACAACCACAAGATATTATTTCTAGTCCAGCGATTATCATTGAACCCACAGGAACGAACATTATTGAACTCGGTTGGGAAGCAACGGTGAATAATCACGGTCATCTCATCCTGACCAAACAAGCAGAAGCAGAAAGTCTGACTGTACAACCCACAGCGACAGAAAAACCAGACCCTGTTTTACTAGAGATTTTTAATAACTTGTTCCGTTCCATCGCAGAACAAATGGGAACAACGTTACAGAATACCAGCTATTCCGTAAATATTAAAGAGCGTTTAGACTTTTCTTGTGCAATTTTTGATCGAAATGGTCAATTAGTAGCAAATGCGCCTCATATTCCCGTCCATTTAGGCTCAATGAGTGAGAGTGTGGGAAGTTTGATCAAAGCCCAACAAGGAAACCTGAAGCGAGGGAATGTGTATGTTTTAAATAACCCCTACAACGGCGGAACCCATCTTCCTGATGTTACGGTGATTACCCCTGTTTTTGTGGATAATAGTCCTTCTCCTCTGTTTTATGTGGCTTCGAGAGGACATCACGCCGATATTGGCGGAATTACCCCTGGTTCCATGCCTCCTCATAGTACCAGTATCGAAGAAGAAGGGGTGTTACTGGATAACTTTTTATTAGTAGAAGATGGACAGTTTCAGGAAGAGAGTCTGTTGGAAAAACTGACGACAGGGAAGTATCCCGTGCGAAATGTTACCCAGAATATAGCAGACTTACAAGCGCAAATTGCAGCAAATGAAAAAGGCGTACAAGAATTATTGCGGATGGTGGAACAGTTTAGCTTGGAAACGGTACAAGCGTATATGTTCCATGTGCAAAAAAATGCAGAAACAGCCGTTAAAAAAGTAATTGAACAGCTACAGGAGGGAAGTTATCGCACGGAGTTAGACACAGGAGGACACATTCAGGTTAAAATTAGTCGCCCCTCCAATGGGGGGGAAGGATGCGCCAAAGTTGATTTTACAGGAACATCTCCCCAACAGGAAAGTAACTTCAACGCACCCGCAGCCGTTTGTAAAGCTGCTGTGTTGTATGTGTTTCGGACATTGGTAGATGATAATATTCCCCTCAATGCTGGCTGTTTGAACCCCATAGACATTATTATTCCTGAAGGCTGTTTATTAAACCCTATTCCTCCTGCTGCGGTAGTAGCGGGAAATGTTGAAACCTCACAGTTAGTTGTGGATGCGCTTTACGGTGCGTTAGGAGTGATGGCTGCATCACAGGGAACAATGAATAATTTCACCTTTGGGAATGAGCGTTATCAGTATTATGAAACGATTTGTGGCGGTGCTGGTGCGGGAAATGGCTTCAACGGTGCGGATGCGGTACAGACTCACATGACCAACTCCCGTTTAACTGACCCAGAGGTGTTAGAGTGGCGGTTTCCTGTATTAGTAGAACAGTTTAGCATTCAGGAGAATAGTGGCGGAAACGGTCGTTATCGTGGTGGAAATGGCGTTATTCGTCGGATTAAATTCTTAGAAGCGATGACAGCAGGGATTTTATCGGGTCGTCGTCAGTTTGCGCCGTTTGGGTTAGCAGGTGGGGAGTCTGGGAAAATGGGATGCAATGCGGTGGAAAGAAAGGATGGAACGGTTGAAGTGTTAGAGAGTACGGCGACTGTGGAAATGGAAGCGGGAGATGTGTTTATTGTTGAAACCCCTGGCGGTGGGGGATATGGAAAACTTAGCTAATCACAATTGATTCATGTTGGGTTTCACTAAGCTCTACCCCACCTACTCTACTGCTAAATTAATACTTTCTCATATCAATTATGGAGAATTAAAAGCTAGAGCTTCAATTAAATATTTTCGTTTTTCTTCTCCCACTTCCCGATAGATATTTAATAATTGTTCAAACGCCGATTCACCACCAATTAAATTCCAAAACTCTTCCCCAATCAAAACCATATCATCAAAAGGCATATAATTTCTTGCATAAGACCATTTGTAATCTTCCCTTGAGCTACCATAGGGATTATATGACATTGCATAATAACTCTCTTAATTTACGAGTTTTGTATTCTTGTACTAACTCCTCTAAAAAGTAATCTAAAAAAAATTTAATTGCTTGATATGTTTCTTGGCTGATTGATCTCATTTGGTAAAATAACTGGTAGTAATGACTGGGCTAAATGAAAAACAACAGGAACAGATACTGCATTTCCAAACTGTTTTTTAGCTGTTTTCTCTTCGGAATGAGGAAGGAAATAATCAGGAAATCCTTGTAATTGAGCATAATCTTTTACCGTCAGTGACTTAAAGCGTCTTTTTCGGTACACTTCTTTAATAAAAAGTCGTTTATATTCATCAGGAGTTTGACAAGGAATAGCAATTTTAGAGACAAAAACTTTTGTTCCTGTCGCCGTTAAGGTAGAAATTGCATCAGCATAAGGCATAAAAATTTTAGAAATCCCATTAATTCCAGAAGAGATTTTGGAGTTAACAAAATCATATCCTCTTTCTTTATAATGAATAATGTTTTTCGTGACTAATTTCTCTAACTCTCTAAGTTTTAAGTCGGGAACTAAGGTTAATAAATCGGCAAAACTCAAAGGATTACCGTCTTTATTTCCGTATTTTTTGCTACGTCTATTTTTACGCAAAACTTCACAGATATATTTTTCTCGTTCACTGGTTCTAATTAAATCCCAAGAATGAATCGTAGTATGTCCGCCACGAATATCAGCAAAAATAAAAAAGTCATTGAGTTCATCTATTTTCTGAAAACGCCCTCTTGCTGGTGGGATTTTGTTTTTTCCTCCATATAAAATCTCAGGGGGGAATTTATTTTTTATCACTTCCTGACAACTAATATTATTAATTGCATTATAAAGTTTAGGTTTTTGTTTCAACGGTTGAGGAAAATCAAATAAAGTTCTGTCATTGTCTAGAATTTTATTTCCCACAATAAATACTCTTTGCCGATCTTGAGGAAGTCCAAAATCATAGGAGTTAAGAACTTTCCACTGGACTTGATAACCACTGTTGGTTAAACTTTCTAAAATATAAGAAAAACTCTTTTGATGTCTGGGATCAGTTAATCCTTTAACATTTTCAAAAATAAAGCCTTGTGGTTGATTTAATTCCACAATTCTAATAACATCAAACCATAAACGTCCTCTTGGATCATCAAAACCTCCTGATTTTCCAGCGATCGACCACGGTTGACAAGGAACACCGCCAACAATTAAATCGATGTGCCAAGGCAAATAATTAATTTGTTTAACATCTCCTAAATCAATCTCATTAGCATTAACATAATTAATAAAGTTTTTCTGATAAACTTCTCTCGCCTCTCGATCAATTTCTGAGTAACCTAAACATTTTCCTCCTAATTTTTCTAAAGCAATCCGAAAGCCACCAATTCCAGCAAATAAATCAACGAATGTAAACTGATTTTGACAAAAGGATGTTAAAAGATGAGGATTGAACAACTTTAATTGTTCACAATTAATAACAGAAGCCATATTTTTATAAACGATGTAGAAACTAGTTATATTATTAATAATATACAGACTTGACTATGGAATTCTTGTTTGAATATTTTACATAAATAACTCTCTAACAACACAACTAAATTTAGGTAACAGGGGACTGGTTAATGTATCTTCTGCAAGTAGGGTAAGGGCTAATTCTCAAACGGCTTGTTTGCGCCGATAGACTTTAATTTGTTGTTGCTGATGATATAAAATCCAGTATTCTTGTACGCCTTGGGTGGGGTAGAGCTTTCGTTTTAATTCGAGATCGCGCTGTTTATCTTTCGCGCCTTTGGATAGCACTTCTACTACTAATTCTGGTGAGTCTGTTAGGTGTCCAGACTGATCTAAGCATTCTTCTAAGCACTGGTTACTCGCCCATACTACATCAGGAATCACACTATCAGTTGCTGAGAAAATTATACCAAGCGCAACGGCGCTAAGTTTGCAGCACTCCAGCGTACTTGATCGCGTGTGGTCATTTTACAATCCTTGACTATGGAACGGTTGAAGTGTTATAGAGTACGGCGGCTGTGGAAATGGAAGCTGGAGATGTGTTTATTGTTGAAACCCTTGGCGGTGGGGGATATGGAACACTTAGCTAATTACAATTGATTCATGTTGGGTTTCGCTACACTCGAATTACAATTGATTCATGTTGGGTTTCGCTACACTCTACCCAACCTACTGTTACTCTTACAGGGACTACACTAACGACGGCTCATCGACCACTTCACGTTAGTTCACCATATTGAACTTTCCCTAGCACCTTTTACCTTTCTGGCGAGTCATACTTGGTATGTGGTTACATTTAACTCCCTGCTTTCCACCCCACCGTTACCAGCGACGCAGTTGGGAGCGGGAATACCCATGCACACTTGGGTAGAGTCTTTCTGATGGACTCACTCTCGAAATGCGACCTCGTGTCGCACTGGGTTTCGTACATTATAGCAGACACAGAAGACTAAAGTCTTTGTTCGCCATTCATGAGGGGCTGTCGTCGGAACGAGGGTGACGACGCTTGTAAGCCCGGTCCATCGGTTTGAAACCAATGGCTTTCTGACTGGCTATTTGTAACTTATGGATATCGAACGGGGGAAGTGATTCGGGTTAATCTTAATCCGATTAGTGGTCGCGAACAATCGGGAAATGCTCGTCCCTGTCTAGTTATCAGTCACACCCGATATAATAAACCGTCATTCCGAGGCTGACAGACCATTACTTACCGTCACGCGATCGCGCTCTGATTTTAGAATTAGAAGTACAGGAGATAGAGTAATGATATTAGATATTACATTAGAAGATTCTCAATATCCCGATCTGGCAAAAACTCCTTAATCATTGCACGAGTCCCAAAAAGTTCTCCATTAATGATTTCATGCTTGTTTGAATTATTTTAGCTTCAGAGCGCGATCGCGCTTCCCTCTCAATCAATACCGTACACCCAACAAAGAAATTGCTATACTCTTGATGAGAGCCAATTTAGCACCCATTGAGAGTAAAGAATGCAGCCGACCGACCCGAGCAAGTTTACGCAACAAGCCTGGGATGTAATTGTTGATTCACAAGAAGTCGCCCGTCGCTTTAAAAATCAGGAGTTAGAAGTAGAACATCTGATGCTGACCCTATTTTCTACTGAAGGGGTCGCCAATCAAATTTTAGAAGCCAAACAAGTGGATGTGTCTCGTCTGCAACAGCAGCTAGAAGTGTTCACCAACCGCCAACGGAAATCAATGCGGGTGGAACAACTCTACTTAGGGCGAGGATTGGATCAGTTGCTCGATCGCGCGGAAAAAGCGCGACAAAGTTGGCAAGATGAGGTAATTGGGGTCGAACACCTCTTGTTAGGATTCGCAGAAGATGAACGGGTCGGGCGACGGTTACTGCGACCCTACAGCATTGATCCCCAAGATGTGGAAGCAGCGATTAAAGAATTTCGCGCCAATCGTCCGCAAACAGAAGAAAGTGCAGGAGAAGCGCAAGGGGAAGAGGAGAAGGAAAAAGAAGAAGAACAAACCCCCCTCGAAAAATACGGACGTGATTTGACGGAACAAGCTAGTGGCGGAAAACTAGACCCCGTAATTGGTCGTGATGAAGAAATTCGGCGGGTAGTCCAAGTTTTATCTCGTCGGTCTAAAAATAATCCTGTGTTAATTGGTGAACCAGGTGTGGGGAAAACCGCGATCGCGGAAGGCTTAGCGCAACGGATTGTGAATGGCGATGTCCCTGAATCGCTCAAAAATCGGCAATTAATAGCATTAGATATGGGAAGCCTCATTGCAGGGGCAAAATATCGCGGAGAATTTGAAGATCGCCTGCGGAAAGTGTTGCGGGAAGTGACCCACTCCGAGGGTCAAATCGTTCTCTTTATTGATGAATTACAAACCGTGGTTGGTACGGGTTCGGGTCAAGGGACAATGGATGCAGGGAACTTGTTAAAACCGATGCTGGCGCGAGGAGAGTTACGCTGCATTGGGGCGACCACTCTCGATGAATATCGCAAGCATATCGAAAAAGATCCTGCTTTAGAACGACGCTTTCAACAGGTTTATGTGAAGCAGCCCGATGTAGAAGCAACCGTTTCCATTTTACGCGGACTCAAGGAACGGTACGAAGTTCATCATGGGGTTAAAATTACTGACTCGGCGCTAGTGGCTGCTGCAAGTTTATCAGATCGCTACATCACAGACCGCTTTTTGCCCGATAAAGCCATTGATTTGGTGGATGAAGCAGCAGCGAAGTTAAAAATGGAGATTACTTCCAAACCGACGGAGTTAGAAAGCATTGATCGCCGTCTGATGCAGTTGCAAATGGAGAAATTGTCCTTAGAAGGGGAAGACGAGTTAGCCAGTGGCGGGAATACCAGTGCTTATCGGTCTGCAAAAGAACGCCTCGAAAAGATTGAGCAAGAAATGCAGGAATTGGAAGGGAGTCAGAAGGAACTGTCTTCGCAATGGCAATTTGAAAAACAGATGCTAGAAGAGATTAATACTCTCAAAGAAGAAGAAGATCAGTTGCGCGTACAAGTAGAACAAGCGGAACGAGAATATGACTTAGAAAAAGCAGCCCAGTTGAAGTATGGACAGTTAGAAGGCTTACAACGCCAACGGGAAGAGAAAGAAGGTAAATTACTGGAAATGCAGTCCCAAGGGCGGACTTTACTGCGAGAACAAGTCACCGAAGCTGATATTGCGGAAATTGTGGCGAAATGGACCAGTATTCCCGTTAATCGCCTGTTAGAGTCCGAACGACAAAAACTCCTCGGTTTAGAAGGCTATCTCCACGAACGGGTGATTGGTCAAAAAGAAGCGGTGGCTGCTGTTTCTGCTGCAATCAGGCGGGCGCGTGCTGGGATGAAAGATCCCGCTCGTCCCATTGGGTCTTTCCTCTTCATGGGGCCCACAGGGGTGGGAAAAACAGAATTGGCTCGCGCGATCGCGGAGTTTTTATTCGATAGTGAAGAATCCCTCATCCGCATTGATATGTCAGAGTACATGGAGAAACATTCCGTCTCTCGTCTCGTCGGTGCGCCTCCAGGTTATGTGGGCTATGAAGAAGGGGGACAACTCTCAGAACAAATCCGCCGTCGTCCCTATTCTGTCGTGCTATTGGATGAAGTGGAAAAAGCCCATCCCGATGTCTTCAACATTCTCCTCCAAGTTTTAGATGATGGACGCATTACCGACTCCCAAGGACGCACGGTAGATTTCCGCAACACCATTATTGTGATGACCAGTAATATTGGTGGTGAAGATATCCTCCAATTTGCCCAAGAAGATTCGCAATATGAACAAATGCGGAAAAAAGTCTTGCAAGCCCTACGAGAACATTTCCGCCCCGAATTTCTCAATCGCATTGATGATCTCATTATCTTCCACACCTTGCGACGCGAAGAACTCGGACGCATTATTACCATTCAACTACGACGGATTGAAAGCCTCTTATCCGAACAAAAAATCACTATTAAACTCACCGAAGCAGCCCAAGATTATTTAGTGGATGTGGGCTATGATCCCGTTTACGGGGCGCGTCCCCTCAAACGAGCGATTCAACGGGAGTTAGAAAATCCCATCGCCACGAAAATCCTCGAAATGGCATTTACCGAAGGGGATACGATTCTTGTTGATTGTGTGGATCATCAACTGGTGTTTAAGAAGGAAGAAGAGGCGCAATCGGTGGAAGTGGAAGTGATGTCTTCTTAGAAAGCGCGATCGCGTAACCCAACAAAACCATTGCTGCTGTTGGGTTTCGTTCCCTCAATCTAACCTACGGTTTGGCTCTTTTGTTTTAAAGAAATGATCAATGATTTATTAATTGAATCTGATGCTATAAATAGAAAACAAATCTAAAAGAGTAGTTATGGATTGGCAATTATTAGGATTGACCTTTGTCACCGTATTTGTGGCAGAAATTGGCGATAAAAGTCAACTCGCCGCGATCGCGCTCGGTGGTAATAGCAAGTCACCCACCGCCGTCTTCTTCGGTTGTATTGCTGCTTTATTAACGGCGAGCTTCCTAGGAGTGATGTTAGGGGGAGGCGTGGCGCAACTCCTCCCCACTCGGCTGCTTAAAGCATTAGCAGCAGTTGGCTTCACGTTACTGGCATTAAAATTATTAATCTTTGACGAAGCCGAAACCGACTAACTAATAATTTTCTTGGGGTTTCCAGGCGCGGAAACTCCAAACTAATAAGATTCCGCCCACGACAAATTTCATTAATTCCAAGCCCCAATATCCTGCGTGCAGTTCCATCATTTCCGCAGGCATGGATCGCGCTGATTCAAACCAGTTTAAATCCATTCCTAAGCCACTCATTTGAGGAGTCAGAACATAGTTACAAATCAAAGCCACGGCAAGTAATAAACTGGATAAAATAATCGACCATTGCTGTTGTTTCTTCGCAAAAACGTGATTTTTGGTGAGGACAAAAACACCACTTAAAATAATGCCTGCACAAAGTAACTCAAGATGATTAAAAATGCCAAACATCGAATAGCCAGCACTAGCAAAACCAGGTTGAGTCATCATTCCCGCTTCCATTAAAGAAGGGATAATAACGAAATCTAACACTAAACTTGCACTCAACCAGAAGCAGAGGGTTATAAACACGACCACTGACCATTGAGTGGGATTTTGCTTTTGATAAGAAATAATATCCATGGTTCTCTCCACTTCAAACAAAAAAATATATATATTCCATTTCTTAGGATAACGGTTTCAGGAGAGTGTGAGGGACAAAAAACATAAAGTATTATTGAGATTTAAAACAAAGTGCTGTAATTATTAAGTAATATGAATTGCTAAGTCTGTTTTCGTTATTTGTTCCTTGTTGTTTGTTTTTGGGTGACGGTACGGTAAAATAACGAGTCTGAATTTTTAGAATTGGTTAACAAATGGAAATAAATTGGCAAACGGTTAAGTCTTATGAAGATATCCGCTACGAGCAAATAGATGGAATCGCAAAACTCACCATTAATCGTCCCCACAAACGGAATGCCTTTCGCCCCAAAACCGTTTTTGAACTCTATGATGCGTTTGCTCGGATTCGAGAAGATACCAGCATTGGCGTTGTCTTATTAACGGGAGCAGGCCCCCACACTGATGGGAAATACGCTTTTTGTTCGGGGGGAGATCAAAGTGTTCGCGGAAAAGCAGGCTATATGGATGATGAAGGAACACCGCGCCTGAATGTTTTAGATCTGCAACGAGCGATTCGTTCCTTACCGAAAGTGGTGATTGCATTAGTGGCGGGTTATGCCATTGGTGGCGGTCATGTGCTGCATTTGGTGTGTGACTTGACCATTGCTGCGGATAATGCCATTTTTGGGCAAACAGGACCGAAAGTAGGCAGTTTTGACGGCGGGTTTGGGGCAAGCTATCTGGCGCGGATTGTGGGACAGAAAAAAGCCCGAGAAATTTGGTTTCTTTGTCGTCAATATACCGCCCAAGATGCTCTCGATATGGGCTTGGTGAATACTGTTGTCCCCGTTGAACAATTAGAAACAGAGGGCGTTAACTGGGCTAATGAAATTTTAGATAAAAGCCCTACGGCAATTCGTTGTCTGAAAGCTGCCTTTAATGCCGATTGTGATGGGCAAATGGGCTTACAGGAACTGGCGGGTAATGCCACGCTTCTCTATTACATGACCGAGGAAGGTAGCGAGGGGAAACAAGCCTTTTTAGAAAAGCGAAAACCCAATTTTCGGGATTATCCTTGGCTTCCATAAACCGCACAGAACTGTTTTGCGCTGATCAATCTGCTATGACTTATGGTTGATATTTACCATTCTCATAGCTAAAGTGTTGCGGTTGTTAATAAAAATTTACATAATGGAATCAAACACAGCTTAAAGCAAGCGCATTCATTCAAAGCAAGAGGTACTAAACTATGGTCGCCACTAGCAACCAAAATCTCATTTCTACCCCAGTTGAAGCTGTTGATACTGCCATTACTCAATTTCAACAACTCACCACTGATGATCAGCTGGCGGCACTTTGGTTCATCTACTTGCAAACTGGAAAAGCAATTACCCCTGCCGCTCCGGGTGCAGCAAGATTACAACTCGCGGAAGGGTTGCTCAACCAAGTGAAAGCAATGTCGCATCAAGAGCAACTCCAGTTCATGCGTAACCTCGTTGAGAAAGTGAACACCCCTGAAACTCGGGCTTATGGTGTTCTCAGTGCGAATACCAAACTCGCTTTCTGGTATCGTTTAGCGCAATGGATGGAAGACGGCACTGTCATTCCCATGCCTTATGGTTATCGGATGTCAGAAAAAGGAACGCAAACTCTCGCTAAAATCGAGTGGTTAGAATTTAACCAGCAAATCACGATCTTACGTCGCATTGTCGTTGATATGGGCGTTGATCCTCTCGCCTAGTTTCGCATCGCTTCGGGATGTCAGCATGGCTTCTAAACTGGCATCCCCTATCAGTTACCAGTGATCAGTGACCAGTGACCAGTTATAGCGCTACGGATTCACGTTAGGACAAAAGTTATGGTCTTAAAAACCGATACTGTCACACGACCACCAAAACAAGATGTCCTAACCTCGTTGCGTACTTCTATATCAAATAACCAAGAACCAAGAACCAAGAACCAATAACAAATAACAAATAACAAATTATGTCTATTGCTTCTCCTTCTCGCCAGCCCATTACCATTTCAGGACTTAAGCATGGGCTGGTTGAACAGTATTTTCAAACCTTAAATGCACAAGACTTTAATAACACTGCTGGTTTATTTGCCCGAGATGGAGAATTACATCCGCCGTTAGAAGAGCCAGTTGTTGGCAACAGCGCGATCGCGCAATACTTGGCTCAAGAAGCAATGGGCATGACCTTAGTTCCCCAAAAAGGGACAATCGCCCGAGAAGACCAAGGAGAATTAGACATCCGCATCCAAGGTTACGTTAAAACCTCTCTATTTACCGTTAACGTGGCTTGGCAATTTTTGATTAACGCTGACAACCAATTTCAAATTGTGGTTGTGAAATTACTCGCTTCTTGGGAAGAATTGGCGCAGATTCAACGTTAAACTAAGCAACGGCTGTGGTTTGCCAAGATGCTTCTAATTGGGTACGACCTAATAATAAATCTTTTTGGGAGCATTGCCAGTCGGGATGGGCTGACATCAGCAAGCTATCGAGGCTTTCTTGATCAAACAGATGCCAAACGGGTGCGCCCTCAAGATTACCTTCATAAGCATAGCAATTGCTGCTAATACAAATAATTTTTCCACTTTGGTCGCTGTTTCCGAGTAACAGGGTTTCTCCAGACTTAAGCGCACGGAAACGGCGCATGACTTGCTTAAACTCGTCAAAGGAAGCAGCCGTTAAACCAGCAAGGGTGATGATCTGAGATTGATCCCCATTAACTGCAATCCAATAATTTCTTAACGGATCAATGCCTTCTAACCAAGGAATCTGATCGTCGAGTTGATAGCGAGGGATAACAGTGAATCGTGGATACATAAGCCTAACCTTTGAATAACAGCTTAGTTAATCGTTTGTCGTAAACGTTTCTACTGTTCTACAAGATAGGAAAAACCTTAGAAGTGAGCCACATAACTTAATAAAACTTATCACTAAATTCAGGTTCACTAATCTCGACAATCGAGTCAAGCCTGAAATGAGTGGATTTGAAAGCTATAATGCTAAGTTGATGCGATATGAACTTTTATTAAGCATCGTTATAAAACGCAAAATAAATATTAAAGATGATGTTGTAGTGTCATTTACTCTCATTCGATGAGGAATAAGGAATAGGCTGTTATCCTAAATCTTGGTACGCTGTACTAAACATCTTTTAAAATCCGTAACAATATATGGACTTCTATGGACTTTACAAGTAATCTTTCTGCTCAACTCAACGCAGGGTTAATTCTTCCAGAGGGAATTATTATTATTACCCTTCTCATTGTTCTCGTTGGTGATTTAATTGTGGGACGGAGTGCTGCGAGGGTGCTGCCTTATATTGGCATTGGCGGTTTACTCGCTTCTCTGGTTGCCCTTTATTTCCAGTGGGATAGTGAAAACCCGATCGCGCTGTTAGGGAGTTTTAGCGCGGATGACCTCAGCATTGTCTTTCGGGGGGTGATTGCCCTTTCCACGGCTGTAACGATTTTAATGTCGATTCGCTATGTGGAACAAACGGGATCGGCCCTTTCTGAGTTTATTACAATTATGCTCACAGCCACGGTGGGGGCGATGTTCCTTTCTGGTGCAAATGAACTGGTGATGATTTTTGTCGCCTTAGAAACCCTCAGTATTTCGTCTTATTTAATGACGGGATACATGAAACGGGATTCTCGTTCTAATGAAGCTGCTTTAAAATATTTGTTAATTGGTGCAGCCAGTTCCGCCGTCTTTTTATATGGATCTTCCCTTCTTTACGGACTGTCTGGGGGAGAAACTAGCTTACCGAAAATTGCAGCAGGAATTGCTCAAACTGAAGGCGGAGAACTCACCAGCGCGATCGCGCTTGTCTTTATGATTGCAGGAATTGCCTTTAAAATTTCCGCAGTTCCCTTCCACCAATGGACACCCGACGTTTATGAAGGATCGCCCACTCCCGTCGTTGCCTTTTTATCGGTGGGTTCAAAAGCTGCGGGATTTGCCCTTGCGATTCGTTTATTAGTCGTCGCCTTTCCCCTTGAACAACCGCAATGGCGTTTAATCTTTACTGCCCTTGCCATCTTAAGTATGATTTTAGGGAATGCGGTGGCTCTTGCTCAAACCAGCATGAAACGGCTTCTAGCCTATTCCTCCATTGGTCAAGCTGGATTTATCATGATTGGCATGGTGGCAGCGACAGAAGCAGGATATGCCAGCATGATTTTCTATTTACTGGTTTATCTGTTTATGAACCTGGGCGCGTTTACGGGGATTATTCTCTTCTCTCTCCGCACAGGAACGGATCAAATTACGGAATATGCAGGCTTATATCAAAAAGATCCCCTGTTGACCCTTGGTTTAAGCATTTGCTTACTCTCTTTAGGAGGAATTCCCCCATTAGCAGGATTTTTCGGTAAAATTTACCTATTTTGGGCAGGTTGGCAAGCGGGTTTATATGGTCTTGTCATCTTAGGACTGGTTACCAGTGTTATCTCCATTTACTACTACATCCGCGTGGTAAAAATGATGGTCGTGAAAGAACCCCAAGAAATGTCCGAAGCCATCCAAAATTATCCTACAATCCGTTGGAACTTACCCGGAATGCGTCCCTTGCAAGTGGGTCTCGTGTTCTCTCTCGTTGTCACCTCCTTAGCTGGAATTTTATCGAATCCTCTGTTCTCCATTGCCAATGCGTCCGTTACCAACACACCGATTTTGAATGCGGAAACAGAAGTTTTAGAGGAAGCAAACGCCGAGAATCCTCAAATCTCTCTGGCTGATGTCGCTGCACCTGTTAATCTAGACAAATAACAATTTTCTGGTCTCCGATTGGGGAATGCAGTTTGAGATGGCTGTATTCCCTCTGATTTTTTCTAGAATATTTTTATAGCCTTTCTGGGTCTGTTGAAGGATTAAGTGTAACTGCTATAGCTTGTCTCGTCCCTGATCTTTAATTTATCTTTTGATGTTGGTATGGTTTATCCCCTCTACGTCGCCTTTGTTTGGCATCAGCACCAACCGCTTTATTACTCCTCACCAGGGGAATATCACCTACCTTGGGTTCGACTACACGGGACAAAAGACTATCTCGATCTGATTTTATTGCTACAGCGTTATCCGAAACTGCATCAAACGGTTAACTTAGTTCCCACGTTAATCCGTCAACTGGAAGATTATGCGGAAGGAAACGCTCGCGATCCTTATCTGAACCTCACGTTAACCCCAGAGAATCATTTAGATCGCAAAAAACGACAATATATCATCGATCATTTTTTTGATGCCAATTATCGGACGCTCATTGATCCGCATCCCCGCTACCGAGACTTGTATCAACAACGGAAAGATCATGGTCCAGTTTGGTGTTTACACAATTGGACAAAACAAGACTATAGCGACCTTCTCGCCTGGCATAATTTAGCTTGGATTGATCCGCTATTTTGGAGTGACCCCGACATTTCCCGTTGGTTGGAAAAAGGAAGAGGTTTCACCTTAGAAGATCGTCAACAGATTTGCGCGAAACAGCAAGAGATTATTCGTCAAATTTTGCCCCAACATAAACGGATGCAAGCCGAAGGACAACTCGAACTCATTACCAGTCCTTATACCCATCCCATTCTTCCTTTACTTGCAGATACCAACGTCGCTAAAATTGCAGTTCCCGATATTATCCTCCCCGAACATCGTTTTACTTGGAAACAAGACATCTCTCCTCATTTAGAAAAAGCCAAAGCCATCTATCAATCAGAATTTGACTGTTTTCCATTGGGATTATGGCCCTCAGAACAAGCGATTAGTCCACAAGTGCTTTCGGATATTGCATCGGCGGGGTTTAAATGGTTTTGTTCTGATGAAGCGATTTTAGGTTGGACGCTGAATCATTTTTTCCATCGCAATGAAGGGGGAACGCTTTATGCACCAGAGTTGTTGTATCAACCCTATCGTCTTCCTACGCCTCATGGAGATTTAAACGTTGTTTTTCGGGATCATCGCTTATCGGATTTAATTGGCTTCACATATAGTAAACTGTCAGCAAAAACCGCTGCTGATGACTTTATTGATCGTTTAAGCGCGATCGCGCAACGGTTAGGCGATCCCATCGAACAACCGTGGTTAGTCACTATTGCTTTAGATGGCGAAAATTGTTGGGAACAATATCATCAGGATGGAAAACCCTTCTTAGAAGCCCTGTATCAACGCCTCAGCGATCATTCTGGGATTGAATTAGTCACTGTATCCGAATTTCTCGAACAATATCCCCCCACTGCAATTTTACCCAGCAATCAACTCCATAGCGGATCATGGGTCGATGGCGACTTGACCACTTGGATCGGCGATCCAGTAAAAAATCGCGCTTGGGATTTACTCAATGCAGCCAGAGAAACCCTTGCTAAACATCCCGAAGCAACAGAAGAAGCCTGGGAAGCCCTTTATGCAGCAGAAGGATCAGACTGGTTTTGGTGGTTTGGAGAAGGACATTCTTCTAATCAAGATGCTATTTTCGATCAACTGTTTCGTGATCATCTCTCAAAGATTTATCAAGCCTTAAATCTTCCCATTCCAGATGACTTAAAACGCCCCTTAGAATCTCACCAACGTAAACAATCGCATCCCCCTCTCAGTTTTATTCACCCCTTTATTGATGGGATTGCGGATGAACAAGATTGGGATAAAGCAGGACGGATTGATATTGCAACCAGTGGCGCAATGCACCAGAATAGCGATGTTAAACGGTTATGGTACGGCTTAGATCATCTCAATTTTTATTTCCGATTGGATTTCAAAAGAGGCGGACAACCTGGAACCAACTTACCGCCAGAATTACATTTATTTTGGTTTTATCCAGGGGTAACACTATTAAATAGTCCGCTTCCGTTGCAGAATGTCCCGCAACATCCTCCCCTCAATTATTTATATCATCATCATTTGGGGATTAATTTAGTGGAAGAAATTGTTTGGTTAGAAGAAGCCACAGACAATCATCGCTGGTTTGGTCGTCGCACCCGAGCAAAATTTCATTTTAATGATTGTTTAGAATTATCAGTTCCTTGGGAAGATTTAGGAATGTCGCCAGATATTTTTCTGAATATTATTGCGGTATTCAGCGATCGCGCTCAGTTTCGGAGTTATCTCCCAGAAAAAGAGTTTGTGGTTTTGCAAATTCCTTAGAGGATTAGTCATTGGTCATTAATAAAGTTTTGCAAACGGGCAACAGATCGGATGCCTCGCCAATGGTATAATAGGTAGCAAAATATACGGTAAAATGAATCCACTTGAATTTGGATCGTTGAATAGAATTAATCTTACATGGTAGCTTCACAAACCACACCTGATACCTTATCAGACCTTGCTCAACAAACGAAAAACGCAGCCCAACAACTGGCTGTTTTATCGACACAACAACGAAATCAGGCTTTAAGCGCGATCGCGCAAGCCCTCGGGGATCACCAAGATGAAATTGTGGCAGCGAACGCTACAGACTGCACACAAGCGAAACAAGATGGCATTCCCGAAGCCCTACAAGCAAGATTAAAGCTGGATCAGACTAAATTAGAAAGCGCGATCGCGGGGGTGAAAGATGTGGCAAAACTCCCAGACCCCATTGGCGCAACGCAAATTGATCGCGAACTTGATACAGGCTTAACTCTGAAGCGTCTCAGTTGTCCTGTCGGGGTTCTCGGTATCATTTTTGAAGCCCGTCCCGATGCCCTCATTCAAATTACAAGCCTCGCGATTAAGTCTGGAAATGGGGTGATTTTGAAGGGGGGAAAAGAAGCCCTCAACTCTTGTCAAACCCTAACTAAAGTGATTCATGAGGCGTTAGCGCAAACAGATGTCCCGCCAGAGGTTGTGCAACTGCTGACGACTCGCGGAGAGATTCAAGAACTGTTGTCTTTAGACCAGTATGTTGATTTAATTATCCCGAGAGGCTCTAATTCCTTTGTACGCTTCATTCAAGAAAACACCAGCATTCCTGTATTAGGTCATGCCGATGGCATTTGTCATATTTATGTTGATGAAGCGGTTAATCTTGAGCAAGCGGTGACGATTACAGTGGACTCAAAAACCCAGTATCCAGCTGCGTGTAATGCAGTGGAAACCCTGCTTGTACATCGTGCCATTGCGCCGAAGTTTCTGCCAAAACTAGAACCCGCCCTAACCGAGAAAGGGGTGACTTTACGCGGGGATGAAGCCACTCGTCAAATCTTACCGCAAATTGAAACTGCCACAACAGAAGACTGGTCAACAGAGTACGGAGGGTTAGTTTTAGCGGTGAAAGTCGTGGATAGTGCAGAAGCAGCCATGGCGCACATCAGTACCTATGGGTCTCGACATACGGAAGCGATTCTGACGGAAAATGCACAACTCGCTCAAACTTTCCTCAATCAAGTGGATGCTGCTGGGGTATTCCATAATTGTTCTACGCGCTTCTCCGATGGCTTCCGTTATGGCTTTGGTGCAGAAGTGGGAATTAGTACCCAGAAAATGCCACCGCGCGGTCCCGTGGGCTTAGAAGGGTTAGTGACTTATAAGTATCAGGTGACTGGCGATGGACATCTTGCAGAAACTTATAGCGGGGAAAATCCGAAACCCTTTACTCACAAAGACCTCTGATTGATTCACGCTAAGGTATGACCAAGTTTTAAGCCGAGGAGAATCTATTATATTCAGTCAAAACAAAACCCACGCTCATTAACCAAGCCTCATCATAAATTCTTTGAGGGTTTCCACAACGTCAGGGATGATTTGATGTTCCATCGCAAACTCCTGATAGGTGACGTTAACCCCAAGCTGTTCTAGTGTATCTCGGGCTTTTTGCGCTGCACTAAGGGGAACAACGGGATCTTGTATCCCATGAACAATTAGAGTGGGGGGAGCCTGAGCAGTCCCTTTTGGTTCAGCGTGGAGATAGCCTGATAAGGAACATAACCCAGCAAAGGGAAAGGAAAAGCCAACATCTAAGGTCATCGCACCGCCTTGAGAAAAGCCAATGAGAAACGTTTTTTGGGGAGGAACCCTGGTGCTAGTTTCTAGAGAACTCAACCAATCGGTTAACACTTGACGACTGTGGTTTAAGCCTTCTTCATCTCTCTGTTGTAAGTCGTACCACATTTTCCCCCCTGGTACTTGCGGGTGATCAAAGGGGGCATTGGGAAACATCATCTGAGTATTGTTCCAATCTAACACTGGGGCTAAGTTGGCTAAGTCTTGAGCGTTTGATCCCCAGCCATGCAACGCGATTAACAGATATTCTGGGGTTTCGGTTTGTGCAGGAATTATAATCGGGTCTAAGGTCATCATTTTGCTGGGTTGTTATAGCAGGTTTCCTCTCATGAGGTTTTGTTCTTGGTATGGAGACGTTCCATGGAATGTCTGTACATTAGTCTTATTTTATTGGGTAGTGAGTAGTGGGTAGTTTTTCTTCTTCTTTACTATCCACTGATAACTGGTCACTGTCCTCAACCGATTAAGAAACGCTATCGATAACTTTTGGGCACCAGGTAAAGAAAGACGTACCACCACAATAAAATCCCCAGAATAACGGGAAGGGTAAGCCACCACCAATGGGTCACGAACCAAGTCATTGTGGGGAGCGCAATTCCTGTTAAGATAATTGACCAAGGCTGACACCACCAAGGCTTTTGTTGCCAGATTGAAACATTTGTTGTTTGTTTTGTCATTTCAATGAGAAATTATTAAGGGTTATGCTACCGCAAGAGCGCATTATTGTTCCGTTGGATGTTCCTGATTTAGAAAGCGCGATCGCGCTGGTCGAAAAACTTCCCGATGTCACCTTTTGGAAGGTGGGATTAGAATTATTTGTCAGCGCGGGAACATCTATCCTAGATTATCTCAAAGAACAAGAGAAACGCATTTTTCTGGACCTGAAATTCCACGATATTCCCAATACGATCGCGGGGGCGTGTCGTTCTGCTATGGGGTATGATGTGGATTTACTAACCCTCCATGCTACAGCAGGAAAACAAGCCTTAGAAGCAGCAGCAGACGCAAAAAAAAGCCTCAATGCAAGCACAAAATTAGTGGCGGTGACGCTGTTAACCAGTATTAACGCCCGAGAATTAGCGTTAGAGTTAAAAGTTCCCCTCGAACTCCCAGAATATGCCCTACAAATGGCAGTTTTAGCCCAAGAAGCAGGCTTAGACGGGGCAGTTTGTTCTCCTCAAGAAGCGAGTGAGTTACGGCGGGTTTGTGGGGATAATTTTTGGTTAGTTTGTCCTGGGGTTCGCCCTAGTTTTTCTCAAACTGGCGATCAAAAACGAGTCATGACTCCCAAAGAAGCGATTCAAGCTGGGGCAGATTATTTAGTGATTGGTCGTCCCATTACTGGGGTCGAAAATCCTGAAATGGCATGGCAACAAATTTGTCAGGAGATGGTCAATTGATCCGTTCTTTTTTGATAGGGTTAGGCAGTGCAATCATTGTCTTTTTTCCGTTACCGATCGAAGCGCAATCCAGTTGTCCTAAAACTATTACCTCTCTCACAGAAAGTCTTTTAAATGACTTACCAGGATATGCGAATCGTGTCATTCAACGCAGCAGATTCCCTTCTCGGAATCAAGCTAATTCTACCTACATTATTTCCGCAGGAAAACCAGAGTTTAATCCTTTAACGGCAAACCTTTCGGGAGACTATACCCCCGCTTTTCCTCAAACGAATAATGAACAAGTTGCACAAGTTTTTTTTACCACTTTAGAACGACAATATGGTGATAAAAACGTCTATTCCATACAAAACTATCACTGGTTATTTTTAACTACAACCGAACAAGGATGGTATCTGGTGACGCTGTATTCTCGCTTTGGTTTACCCGATAAAACTCATCCCCCAACCCCTCCTCAAGAAACGAGTGAGGGAATTATTGGTAAGGCGATTCAACTTTGGCTACGAGATTGTCGGTTTCATCATTGAAGTTGTTTTTTAGCTGTTTGCCATAACGTTTCTAACTCCTCTAAAGAATATTCACTAAGAGAACGTTCCGCTAAATCTTCCATGATACTTAAGCGTTGCACAAACCGTTGATTCGTTCCATGTAAGGCTTCTGAGGGATCAAAACCATACCAACGAGCAATATTAACTAAGGTAAATAATAAATCTCCTAATTCTGACTCTTGATGCTTGACATTATTCGTTTTTAGTGCTTCCTTAAACTCAGATAATTCTTCTTCAAACTTATCCCAAATTCCTTCTACTGTTTCCCATTCAAAACCTAGCTTTGCTGCTTTACTTGAAATTTTCGTACTGGCAAAAAGTGGGGGCAAAGTTTCGGTATATTTCTGAAATTTATAACTCAGTTTCTCAATTTGTTGGGGATGATATCCTTTTTCTTTTGCTTTGATGGCTTCCCAATTTTTCCTCACTTCTGCTGCGTCTTCCACTTCCACATCCCCAAAAACATGAGGATGACGACGAATGAGTTTATCTGTAATTCCTTGGGCGATTTCTTCTAGGGTAAAATCTCCATTTTCAGACGCAATTTGAGCTTGTAAAACCACTTGCAGTAAAAAATCCCCCAATTCTTCCACAATTTCTTCTTGGTTTTCACTGCGGATGGCAGCAGCCACTTCATAGGCTTCTTCGATAATATAAGGAACAAGCGTTTGCTGAGTTTGGGCTAAATCCCATGGACATCCTTCTTGCGGCGATCGCAGCTTTGCAACCACCTCAATGAGATCATTTAATGCTTTTAAAATTGATTCTTTGGCAACCGTTTCCATTTGATTCATTGTTTTGATGTTATTATTTTTAATTACGATCTAAGCTGACTGCACCTGCACCTGTATAAATTAATAAGAGCAATCCGCCAATTAAGCCTAAGTTTTTGAAGAAAGCAATTGATTCTTCAGAGTCAACCCAAACGGGATGAAAAACTAGAGTAGTCGGGATCAGAAAAATAATCAGAATCACTGCTCCCCATTTCACCTTCAAACCTAATAATAACGAAATTGCTCCAATTACTTGAAACACAATATTTCCCAGAAGCAATACACTCGGACTCGGTAATCCCATCTCTGCCATTCTAGCTTGCGTTTCGCTGAAGGTGGTGAAATTACCCAACGCGCCATTGAAGAAAATTAAACACAAACAAATCCGACCAAGAAGAGGCAGATAATTCATTACTAATACTATTTAACTTGTTATTGTACTTTCAAAAAAATAAGATTCTAACCTTTTTCCCAATCATACTGTGTTGAGCCTGAACACTGTGCGGGATCGCTTTACTCCCCCAACCCCAAAGGTAGTTTCATTTTCATTTTGGTCAATCTCTGATTAGAGCCTGAGAACGCCGTGGAAGTTAGCGATCGCGGTTAATCAACCATCATTTCTACCAATAGGTAAAGAACGGATGCGAATGCGAGTTTCTTCAAACACTACCACGCTCCCCTTTAAAAGTGCCTTTTCAATTGTTGGCAAATTAGCCAATAACAAATTTACCTGCCTTTTGGGTTGCCGATTTGTACCACGACGAAAGAGTATAAACGAAGGAAAACACTCCTCTCGTAAGGCAAGTAACGTACCAAAGTCAGTATCAGCAGAAACAATAATCCGTTCACTTGATGCAGCCAGGGCAAACAGTTCTGTGTCCTCAGCACCCTGCATTTGTAGTTCACGAACATGAATAGCATCATAACCTGCCTCTTGTAGCCCTTGAGCAACTAATACAGATAGAGCATTGTCAATCAAGAACTTCATTCCATCACCAAGGGTAACTCTTGTTCTTGTAAGGCTACTGTTGCATAGCGTAGAGCTTCTTCAATATCTGCCTTTTCCAAGTCAGGGTAAGCTTCTAAAATTTCGGCTTCACTCATTCCATCTGCAAACATCCCAACAATGGTAGCTACTGGAATCCTTAAAGATCGGATACAAGGAACACCTCCCATTTGATTAGGATTAATAGTAATTCGTCTAAATTTCATAGCATCATGCTGAAGGTGATTAGAAAGTTGCTCGTTTTGATTTTATCAATATATCATCGTCAAATACTTTGCTGCACTAGAAAACCGAGATTTAGGCATTGTTAAATCCCAAGGTTATTACTGATGTTTTGATTGAAATGCGTAACAGCTTATCCCAAATAACAAGGAACGAAGAACCAAGAACAAAAATTTATAAAGTACATTATAAGTCTAATCATTGCTAGATTTTTATCCCATATCTAAGGGATCAACATCAATATTTAAGCTCACACCTTTCGGACATAAACGATATAAACTCATTAAATCAGGGATATCATTTTCTGTGCTTTCAGAGGGAAACTTTAATAAAATTTGCCAACGATACCGACGAGCAATTCTCATCACACTGGCGGGTGCAGGACCGAGAATTTCATAGGAATTATTCCCACTCATTTCTCGACAAACATCAGCTAACATGATCGCAGTTTGTTGAACTTCTAATGCGTCTAAACCGCTTAAATTCAGTAAAATCAGTTTCCCATAAGGGGGATAATTATAAGCATACCGATTTTCTAATTCTGCTTGGGCAAATCGTAAATAATCATGAGTCCGTAGCGCTTCAATTACAGCATGATCAGGGGAATAGGTTTGAATAATCACTTGTCCTGGTTCATTTCCTCGTCCTGCGCGTCCCGCCACTTGCGCGAGGGTTTGAAACGCGCGTTCGGCTGCCATATAATCAGAACGGTGCAGCACGCCATCCGCAGAAACTACAGCAACGAGGGTTACTTGTTCAATATCCAGTCCTTTGGTTAACATCTGCGTTCCCACTAACAAGTCCGCTTCTTGATTCGTAAATTGCTTTAATAGGGAACGGTGTGCGCCTTTAGTACGGGTGGTGTCGCTATCAAAACGGATCGCGCGGAGGTCTGGAAATTCTTGTTCTAACGCCTGTTTCACGCGCTGCGTCCCCGTACCAAAATGTTTCAAGTAAGGAGAGCTACAAGCGGGACATTGTGGGGGTTGCAGTTGAGTATGGTTACAGTAATGACAGCGTAAGGTTTGCGTTCCCCCTTCGTGGGTGTAGTGATAAGACAAGGAGACATCACAATGGGGACATTCGATGACATAGCCACAACTGCGACAAGAAACAAAGGTACTATGTCCGCGACGGGGAATGAAGAGAATCCCTTGTTTTCCTTCGGTTTTGAGATTACGGAGTGCGGTTTGTAAGGGGTCACTGAAAATAGACCGATTTCCCTGTTGTAATTCTTTCCGCATATCCACAACGGAAATCGGCGGAAGGGGACGAGAATGAATGCGTTCGGGAAGAGAGAGATAGCGGTGTTGGGAAGAAGGATTGGTTTGGGTTTTCCAGGTTTCGAGAGAAGGGGTTGCTGATCCGAGGATTAACGGACAGTTTTCGAGTTTGGCGCGCCATTTTGCCACAGTACGCGCATGATATGTGGGGAGACGCTGAGTTTGTTTGAAACTGCTGTCATGTTCTTCATCCAGGATAATCAATCCCAGATGGGGAAGCGGTGAAAAAATTGCCGATCGCGTTCCGATAACAACTTGCGGTTCACCACTCAGCATTTGTCGCCAGGTATCATATCTTTCTCCTGTTGAGAGTCCACTGTGATAAATACACACTTGCGATCCGAATCTTGCTCTGGCGCGATCGCACAATTGAGGGGTGAGACCAATTTCGGGAACGAGAATTAATGCGGAATAGCCTGATTGTAATAACGGCGCGATCGCCTGTAGATAAACTTCTGTTTTCCCTGATCCTGTGACCCCATGTAAAAGAACTTCTGTAAATTCATTTAATGCGGTAATTGTATTGAGGGCGAATTGTTGGGCGGAATTTAATGCTTTCGCTTGATCCGCTTGTTGATCGGGAGTTTCTGCAAAGCGGAGTCTTTCTTGGTCTTGAATCACCGCACAGCCCTTTTTTTCTAATGCAGAAACCGTACTAGAAGTGGTATTACACAAGCGCAAAAGTTCCGTTAACCATAACTCTCCCCCTTGACGACGTAGCATCTCTAAAACTTCTCGCTGACGAGGGGTTAACTCAGGAGAGTCTCCCACCAGTAAAACTGCTTTTTGTCGTTTTGGACGAGAGGGTTGCGGATGTTGCAGATAACTTTCCACCCAACCGCGTCGCATTAACTCATTGATTCCCCGTTGCGCCCCTTTAATTTGGCTGCGGAGATAGACTGCACTATAGTCTCCAGCCTTTTGCGATTGTAATAAGTTTAGAACTTGCAGCGCGATCGCGCTACAAAAATTTTCTACGCCTTCTGGAATCAAATCTCGCTGAAGAGAAATCCGTAATTGTGATTTTCCTAGAAGACCAGGGGGTAAAGCGGTGCGAATAACAGAGAGTAAAGGGGTACAGTAATACTCAGCAATTTGTTCTAGCAATTCCCAATAGCGAGGCGGAAACAGGCTTTCACTGACTACTGTTTCCACTTCTCGAATTTGCTTTTCACTCAAATGAGACGGAAGAGAAGATAAGAAACGAATCACAATTGCGCCGACTGTCTGACTTTGTAAGGGAACATTGACAATATCTCCCGCTTGAATCGTTAAATCAGGGGGAAGGCGATAGGTTAATAGTCCTTCGATGTCTGGACAATCGACCAATACTTCCACCCATTGCGGGGATGGGATTTGAGAATCATAGCGACCTTTGGGGGTGCTGACAGTAGGGACAACAGGAGACTGTAACATTGAGTGATGCTAGCGTGAGACTAACTCTAGAATTATAGCGTTGCCATCCCTCGCTGAACTTTCAATGATATTCTCAACCGAAGCCAACTCACTCAGTTTTGAAGACGATTTAGCCCCTAATGATGGAACCGATTCTTGTTATGAGTTAGTGGCTGGAAAATTACAATTAATGAATCCCCCAACTGTCCTCCATTTGCTGGTTATTGAACTCTCCACGGATTAAAATCGCGTGGATTCCAATCGAAACGCTTTAATCGTTCTTCCATAGGGTTGATTTTTCAATTTCCTCTGTTCCCACCGTCTTAACATCGCGCTATAATTATACTAATTCGGAGTCGTTATGAGTTTAATTAAAAGATGAGTAATCCAAGTGTAGAAAACTTAGTCATTATTGGATCGGGACCAGCTGGTTATACTGCGGGAGTTTATGCTGCACGAGCAAACCTGAAACCAGTGATGTTTGAAGGCTTCCAAGCGGGTGGAGTTCCTGGTGGACAGTTAATGACTACGACTGATGTGGAAAACTATCCTGGATTCCCTGAAGGGATTACTGGACCGAAGCTGATGCAAGATATGAGAGCGCAAGCCGAGCGTTGGGGAACCGAAATTTATACAGAAGATGTGATTTATGCTGACTTAAAACAACGTCCTTTTACGATCCGCTCTCAAGAAAGAGAAGTAAAAGCTCACAGCGTAATTATTGCTACGGGTGCAAATGCGAAACGGTTACATCTCCCCAACGAAGACAAGTTCTGGAATATGGGGATTTCCGCTTGTGCCATTTGTGATGGGGCAAATCCGATGTTCAAAGGAAATGATGTCGTTGTGATTGGGGGGGGTGACTCCGCAGCCGAAGAGGCGGTTTATGTAACTAAATATTGCGATATGGTGCATTTATTAGTCCGTCGCGATCAACTTCGGGCGAGCAAAGCAATGCAAGATCGCGTCCTCAATCATCCAAAAGTGACCGTCCATTGGAATACAGAAGCAGTTGATGTCTATGGACAAGAAGGCGGTTTCTTGGAAGGGGTGAAGATTATTAATAATCAAACAGGAGAACAAAGTAATTTACCAGCACGAGGTCTATTTTACGCGATCGGGCACACTCCCAATACCCAGTTATTCCAAGGACAACTAGATTTAGATGATGTCGGTTATATCATCACCCAACCAGATTCTGTGGAAACCAGTCTGGAAGGGGTTTATGCAGCAGGTGATGTACAAGATCATGAGTTTCGACAAGCGATCACTGCAGCTGGAACTGGTTGTCAAGCAGCAATGCTCGCCGAACGCTGGTTATCTGCGAATGAATTAGCAACTGAATATCATCAAGACACAAGCGGAGAAGCCACCTCAGAAACAACAAGTCATCAGGAAGAAGATAAGCCAGTTGCGGATACGGAAGAAACCTTTGATATTAATCAAACCCGCCATTATGGTGGCTATGCACTGCGTAAATTATTCCACGAAAGCGATCGCGTGCTGGTTGTTAAATATGTTGGACCTAACTGCGGACTCTGTGCCACTCTAGCTCCCATTTTAGACGGTGTCATTGATGAATATGAGGACAAAGTTCATTTTGTTGAAATTGACATCGCTGATGAACCAGAGATTGCTGAAAATGCAATGGTCACTGGTACGCCAACAGTACAATTCTTCTGCAACAAAGAAATTGTGGATCAACTGCGGGGTGTAAAACAAAAAAGCGAATATCGGCAACGCATTGAACAATATCTTCCACAAACGGTGAGTGCTCAATAGGAAGAGAACACAAATAGAGGGGAGGGATCAGAGACTTTATCACTTCTCTTTCCCCTTGATCCTGTTTCCTAAATGAATCCCGAATTTGATAGCATCAACAATAATACGATTTAAACCCAGTTGATTGAGTCATCAATGTCCAAAACAGTACGCTTAACGCAGTCCACCGATGCTTCAGCCCTGACCCTTCTCGGTACTCCCCATTCCGATGAATCAGCAAGTGATGTCCCCATTGATCTTGCAGTAGGACTTCACTTGAGTGCAGGGACGTTTCCTCTTGGAGGGGGAAAAGTAAAATATGGGTTTACTGGCGGAACGTTGAAAATTGATCTCAGGGCTGCCCATTTTACTCATTTTTCCGAAGAGATGCAGCATCATCTCCCCATCACTAAATTTCCGACGATGACTCACCCCACTTGGAAATTTGCCTTACCCGCAGGCTTGAATGTTCTGGAAATTGATGTGGAAAGCATCTTACTGGGAAGTCTTACCCCAACGGCGGAAAACTGGTCTGTTGATGCGAGCTTAACAATCGGCAAATCTGAACTTTTGATTACTGAAGTCGAAGGACTATGGCGACATGATCTGCGCCCGAATAAACAAGCGATTCTCCATCGTAAAATTGCTTTGTTTCTATTAGAGAACTATCTGCCCTCACCGCTCATTTCCATACAAATGGATGCCTCCGTAACGAAGGAAAAAACATCACCAACGACAACTGAAACCTCGGGTTTACTGAGCACGATTGAGGATTTGATTGATGCTGAAAGCAACGACTTCCTCGAACTGTGTGAAATTGCAGATCTTAATCCTCGTCTTGATTTTGCTGGGGCAAACTTACGGGGAACAACCCTCAGAGGACTCGATTTAAATGGCGCGAATTGGTCGCGGGTGAACTTACGCGGTGCGGAATTGACCGATGCTGATTTGTCTCAAGGTAATTTACAAGGGGCAAAACTCAGTGGGGCTGACTTATCGGGGGCTTATTTGAGTAATGCTAATCTGAAAAATTCTGACTTCCATCGCGCCAGTCTGGCGTTAGCAAATCTAAGTGGGGCAAATTTAGAAGGGGCAAATTTACAGGAAGCCAATTTAAGTCAAGCCAACCTTAATGATTGCAATTTAGAAGGGGCAAAATTTGATGATTGACCCTCCCACGGAAGACTAATCTTGCTGATGCAGGATTTCACTACCTTCGACCCAACCTACTCATTTTTCCCCTTGATCATTGGCAGACCAAGGATGGGAAAGGAGTGATTGAAAATTCATTTAGGATTGCTATCAGGTGGGAATTGCCCACCCGACTGCATTGATGATTAATTTTCAGAATTCTCTGGTTGTGGTGCGGGTTCGGTATTTAAGGGCTGGATATTAACAATTTTGCCACCCATGCGATTAATTCGGCGCATCTGTTCATTCATCCGACTATAAGGAACGGTGAAAAAGACGCTACCACTTTTACGAATGGCATAAGATTGCTTATCGGACTCACTACTTTGGCGCATTCCTTCGACTTCAATACGATACATCCGACTAGCCGAGGTGTTGGGAGTAGAAACTGTGGTTTGACCGTACATAATCGTAAAACTCCTATTGAGGGTGATAAATTTTAAAGCGGTGATAGCAGGGTTAAGAGATCATCTTTTCCTTACCATCACCGTGAATTTAAGCCGTTTTTTTAAAGTTAGCGTTGTCCGCTTTTAAGCGGGTCTCACACTGACTACTTTACCGCCCTGACGGACAATTTGTTGCAAGCGTTGAGATAGCTGATCGTAAGGGACTAAATAAGCATTGTTGCTATAACGGATGACAGGACGGATTTTTCGCCCAATTTGTCCGCTCACTTCCACACGATACATTCTTGCGCTTTGATTACCCACACCGCCAAAGGCAGTTTTTGGCGTGCGAGATGTTCCTTCTTCCGTACTGGTAGAAGGTTGAACGATGGTTGAGGCTTCGTTTTTAGCGAGTTCCCAAGTTAAGCGCGGTTCTTTTCCGCCAGCTTGAGCGCGATCGCTGCTCCCATAGCCCCGATACAATTGGAACATCCGAGTAAAGTTAGTGGTTCTTGCCCCTAAACCGACTTGGAAACCGGTGTAGTAGGGAACAATATCTTCCCCGAACTTACTCACATATTCTTCGCTATCAAGGTAGGAATCAATTTCAGCATCAACGCCTTTCTCTTCACACAATTGTGTGTGATAAGCCCATTCATCTTCGTCATACGGAGGACGACCCAGCAGATGCTTAAAGTTTAATTCCACAAATCGCTGGTTGGAATTGGGATAGAAAAATTTTTCTTTGTATAAATCGGATTTCGCGATCGCGCGGACTAATCCCCGAACGGTCAAGTTACCTTGACGTAATAAAGATTCCGCAGAAATGAGGCGTTCTGACTCCATGACATAGTCATTGCCTAACACCTGACGATACACCGCACGAATCACAGACTGTAACTCATCTTCACTGGTATTCCAGCGTAATTCTACTGGATCGCCATCAAAAGATTCTAAACCTAAACGTCCCGCCACAGCGAGGTTAGAAGCAACTAAAGTTTTCATAAATTAACACCCTCCCCAAGGGATTTTTCGCAGCAAGTTATTTGGGTGAATATGCTATGACAAAGCCCGGAAAAATTCACAAATGCTAACACGGAGTTTTGACATTTCCAGTCAAAGATTACGCATTCCTAAACGGAAAGCGCCTGCTTTGACCGTTGGTCAACATTCGCTCACTCTTCCGGGCGAACACCATGAACAATTAGCTCAGGGCGTTGATTGCGTAGTCGATATAGGTGTTGGCTTCGTTAGCAGCTTGACCGCTTAAGCCATGATTCGCTTTGATGTGCTTGAGTGCTTCAATGTACCAAGAAGGAGATAATTCAAAGGTACGGTTGATTTCATCTAAGCCAGCGATGAGATACTCATCCATGGGGCCTGTACCGCCAGCGATGAGGCAGTAAGTCACCATGCGGAGATAGTGTCCAATGTCACGAGCGCATTTGTCTTTACCGCGCTGATCATGAGCGTATTGAGGTCCCTGCATTTGGGTTGTGTAAGGGAATTTTTGGTAAACCGCGTTAGCAGCACCATTGATTAAGTCGTTGGATTTTTGAGTCAGTCCACGAGCAGCTTCCATGCTGGCGATCGCGCGTTCAAAACGACCATTGGCAGCTTGGAGTTCAGTATTTCCTAAGAAACGTCCTTGGCTATCAGCAGCAGCAATCGCTTCGGTGATTGGAGTTTTCATTTTGGTTTTCTCTTCCTAACGTTAACAACAGAGTTTACAAAAAAGATTTAAGCTATACGAAAGATCCCAATTTGGGAGCTAGACAAACCAGACTAGGCAACCGCAGCAGCAGCGCGATCGAAGTAGCTCGCCACTTCGGACATTAACTGGCTGCAATCCCCTTGAGTGATGCCGTTGGGGTCGTTGGCGAGACGAACTGCTTCTTCTTTCATTTTTTGAACGCCAGCAGCAACGGATGCACCGGGAACACCAAGAGCTTGGTAAGTTTCACGGAGTCCATTTAAGCAACGATCTTCGAGGACACTGGCATCACCTGCGAGAGTGGCATAAGTAACGTAACGGAGGATGATTTCCATGTCACGTAAGCAAGCAGCCATGCGACGGTTAGTGTAAGCGTTTCCGCCCGGTTGAACCAGTTGGGGTTGCTCTGCAAATAAACCCCGAGCAGCGTTGGTGACGATGCTAGCGCTGTTGCTAGTCATGCGGTTAACGGTATCTAAACGTTTGTTTCCGTCTTGAACCATTTGGCTGAGGGCATCGAGTTGCTCGGTGCTTAGGAATTCACCACGGCTATCAGCTTGGGAAACAACACGGCTAAATGCGTCGAACATTGTTTTTCAGTCTCCTTGATCGATGATGTTGACTACGGACTAGGGTTACTTTAACTGATTGGCTCTCAGACAAGTGTAAAGAATTATGAGAATCTTTCTCGGTTGAGATGAGAAACATGATACTTTTCTCAGTTCATCTTGCCCTTTGCCTTTCAGCTTTGTTTTAAACCCTTCTTGGTAAATTTATACACCCTATTTCCTGATTTTTGTATTACAGTATGTTAAGATTGTTACCGTTAATTTGAAAAACAAAAAGAAAGTTAAATTTTTATAAACGGGTCAATGAAATCGAAGGGTTTGTGATACGACTAAATCCACTTGTGGTTTAACTTTCCTTAACATATCTGGCAGTGATGAACAGCTTTTGCGAAAATCAAGGCTAGTAAGGCAATCAAAGGATGTGGTCAAAATGATGTTAGATCAGCAGAAAAGGAACTGCTCCCCCGAAGAAATTGAACAAGCGATCACTGAATTAGAACGATACCGAGAAAGAATCGTCAATGACTTATTTCAGTCAGCACGGCGAGTTGATATTTCTCATAAAAGAGCAATGGCTAACATTGGCAAAAATCCAGAGATCATCAAAATTGATGCCGAGATTGAAAAGTTACAAGCCCAGCAGTCGAAACTTCGATAAGCTAAACTTTATTTTGAGCTCTAAAAAATACAGAATTAAAATCTAGAGAGTCAATCAGACATGGACACGGGGAAACTACAACATTTTTTTGACTGTTGCTTGGGTCATTGGGATATTGAACGCACCTATCATTATCTCATGCGGGAAGAAGTAGAACGGTCGCACACGAAATTTGAAGTCAAGCCATTGACTCCAGAATTGCAAAGGAAAGTCTTGGTGGATAATCAGTATGATATTTCTGACCAAGATACAGTTCTGTCAGGGTTTCAACTTTCCTTTCATACCGTGTCTGATAAGGGAGAAGAAGTCGCACAATCCCTCAATGCTTTATTTGTCCCCAAACAGCAAAGGGAAGGGATTCTAGAGGGGGATTATTTGCGCGATCGCGCTTATGAAGAAGCCCGACCCATTGTCTCCCATTTCCGCTTCGATCCTGCGGTTTCAGAGTTGTTAATGACCACCTCTTATACACAAGTAGTTTCCGTGGATTCCATCACCTTGGTCAATCCCAACTTGAGAATTCGTAAAATTATTAACTACGATCGGCCTCCCCAAGGAGAAACCTTAAAAAAGGTGAGATTGGTGGGGTTTGGGGTGGAGCAAAAAGTCAGCACTCCTTAAACTTATCTTATTTTTCTTAACAAAATCTTAAAACAAGCACCTGTCCACCAGTGAAATGGTTAAGGAGAATACTATACTGGTTGATTACGTGATTGTGTAAGGAAAAGATGGCAAAAACGAAACGAACAAAAGCAGGGAAAGGATTCGCACAAATCAAAAATAGTAATGCTGAAATCACCCTGAGTGCTACTGGTCAGCAGGGATTAGCGGAAATAGCGCGTCAGGTGGGGGTTACGCCTTCAGAATTGGTTGAGCAAATCATCAGTGGGAAAATTGCGGTGGTGACAGAGCAAGCGGAAAAAACAATTTCTGTAATCCCTGATCAGGGGGCCAACCACTCCCCAACTGTAAAACTCGTTTCAGGAGAGCAACCTTCCTCTGTGGATCAAAATCAGATTAGCGCCTTAGAGGAAGAAATAATGCAGTTGAAAAAAGAATTGGCGCAACAGGAAAGTCTTCAACAAAATTATCAAGCAATTTCCCTGAAAAGTGAACAGCAAGGGATTTATATTAGTGAATTAGAGGAAGCGCGATCGCGCCAACGTCAAGAGATTCAAAACTTGAATCAAAGCCTAAGCGAACTGCAAGCGCAAGTGGAAACCCAAACCAGACAACCGCAAACAGAACTTGCAGCCAAAGATCAACAAATTGCAAAACTGCAAGCACAAGTTCAGGCTCTACAAAGTTTCGCTAGCATCGGAGAGAAGTCTCTTAATCGTTGGCGTTCTCGTAGTATCCAGTAAGCATAAGGAGTAAAATCAGCCCATGGATGGATTGCAATTTTTCCAACAAAGTGCAGGTCAATGGCGTTCCCTCCGTACCACCCACCATCTTCCCTTTCGTCGTGCGGAAACGGGCGGATCTGATATTAAAGTGGAAGCCCTAACCGCAGAAGATGATCGCATTGCAGAAATTTGTCAAATGCACGAAGTCGATCCCAGTACCGCCGTGGGGGGAGCGCACGTGAGTTGGGATGGTGCAATGGAGTGGGATCAAGAAGGAGAAGACCATTCTGGAACCAGTGTTTTTTCCCTTGTTCCCGATGCTGAAAACCCGCAACAAGGGAAATTATTACGGGAGAGAGGCTATGCAGAAGTCGTTCCCGTCATGGGGGAATATCACATTGATCACGAAGAAGCACTGGTATTAGTGACCGAATATGACACCATGAGCATTAATGAACGCTTTTGGTTTCCTCATCCTGATGTGCGGTTGCGAACCAGTACAGTGAAACGCTTTGGCGGATTGAGTACCGCCACTTTCTGCGCCGAAATTCGGGTTGATGAATCGGAAAAGGCAACCCCAAAACCGAGTGAAACATCAGTGCAATCCCTTTGGGGGTGGTAGAAACAACCTGTGAGCGATTTCAATTCCTCCCTTCAGTCGTCTGTATCTGAGCAAGGAAAAGCCTATTTAGCAAAGATGGAAGGCTTAGCCTTAGATCCGAGCTTGGTTGATTTGAGACTGTCTCCGCAGTGGCAAGAGCAAATCTATGGCGCGATCGCGCTGCAAATTTCTACCATTAACGAAGAACTAGAAAGCCATTTGACCTTATGTCAACAGTGTTTTCATCCCCCGCAACGGTTAGCCGTACAAGTCTTTGCCGTTCCTTTTGCACAACATCTCAATATTGATGCGTTGTGTAACCTTAAAACAAACCCAATCACGATTTTGATTGATGTGGGGCGGATTGTACGGGAAGATTGGCTATGCGCGATCGCCCATGAATACGCTCATGCCCAAGTGGGCGTTCCTGGACATCATCAAGCCTTCCTCAAGACGCTCACCCATCTCTGTTTAGGCTTAGGCTTAACTCCGCCCCCTCCCAGTGGACTCCCAGAATCGGAATTACGTAATTGGCCCCCTTGTCAGCCGACCACTGATCCCCTCGCCTTTTGGTTGGGGGAATCAGGGGGAAATTGAACCGTTAATGCAGGAAGTGACGAGTTCCTGTGAAAATCATCACGATTCCCAACTCATTAGCAGCTTGAATCGAATCTTGATCGCGACGTGATCCACCTGGTTGAATAAGGGTTGTAATGCCCGCTTTAGCTGCCGTCCGAACCGAATCATCAAACGGGAAAAAACCATCACTGGCTAGAGTTGCCCCTTGTGTTTTCTCTCCCGCTTGTTTGAGGGCAATATCAACCGCACCCACTCGGTTCATTTGTCCAGCACCAATGCCAATGGTAGCGCGATCGCGCGTCACAACAATCGCATTCGACTTAACGTGCTTAGCAGCTTTCCAAGCAAACATCATTTCCGCCAATTGTTCTGCCGTGGGTTGTTTTTCTGTCACCACTTCCCATTGATCATCACTATCGGGTTCATCATCGACGGTTTGCACTAAAAAGCCCCCTGCAATCACTTTTACCATTTCCTTCGGTCCAGCTTGCAAGTCGGGTAAAACTAACACCCGCAGATTAGACTTTTTCCCTAATACAGCTTTCGCCTCTTCATGACAACCAGGTGCAACCACACACTCTAAAAAAGTTTTAGTCATTGCAGTTGCTGTGGCTTCATCAATCGCTTGATTCAACGCCACAATTCCGCCAAAAGCAGAAACCGAATCCCCAGCAAAAGCGTTTTCATAAGCATCCACTAAATGATTCGCCGAAGCAATCCCACAAGGATTCGTATGCTTCAAAATTGCTGCTGTCGGCTGATCCGTAAACTCATTGATGATCCGTCGCGCTGCTTCTAAATCAACTAAATTGTTATAACTCAGTTCTTTTCCTTGGAGTTGGGTTGCACCCGCCCAACCCGTGGGGGTATTTCCCGTTTGATACCAAGTTGCGCTTTGATGGGGGTTTTCGCCATAACGGAGGGCTTGGCGTTGCGTTCCCATGAGGCTAAACTGTGGGGGTAAGGGGGCGACCTTTTCTTCATTGACTCCTGCTAAATAAGCACTAATCGCTTGGTCATAATCCGCAGTGAGGGTAAAGGTTTCGAGGGCGCAAGTTTGACGGAAATTGAGTGAGGGTTGTCCGCCAGTGCTACGAAGTTCTTCGAGATAAGCCTCATACCGCTTCGGATTAGAAATTACCGTCAAATGTTGATAGTTCTTAGCAGCAGCCCGTAACATAGCAGGTCCGCCAATATCTATATTTTCAATCGCTTCAGCAACAGTGACCTCGGGTTTGCTGATTGTGGCGACAAATGGGTAAAGGTTCACTACAATTAAATCAAAAGGACGAACATTATTTGCTTCGAGATCAGCTTGATCATCAGCGCGATCGCGCCGAGCTAAAATTCCCCCATGAATGCGAGGATGTAGCGTTTTCACTCGTCCCCCTAAAATTTCGGGAGAGCCTGTATAATCGGAAACTTTAGTCACCTCAATGCCAGCTTCCCTCAGTGTTTTCGCAGTTCCACCACTGCTGACAATCTCAAAATCAAATTCTGAGATTAACTGTTGGGAAAACTCAACAATTCCTGTTTTGTCGGAAACGCTAATCAGAGCTAACCGCTTCAATGTTTTTTCTCCTTACTTTTGAAAATTCAGTCTTTTCTAGTTCTTGTTGCTAATTTTTAGCAAATATATCATCCACTGAGTTGACATAAACTAAGAAATTATCTTAGCTTAGAGTCTATCCTGATTTAAATATTGTTTCCTGATCTTCATGTTAGAACCGGATTTTCAAACCCATCCTCCTCGGATTCTGGTTGTTGAGGACGAGAAAACCCTTCGCCTGATTTCTAAACGAGCCTTGACGCGAGAGGGATATACAGTACGAGAAGCGATTAATGGGGAAGAGGCTCTGGAACTTGTGGTTGAAAGTGTACCCGATCTGGTTTTATTAGATGCCATGATGCCAGAAATGGATGGCTTTACTTGTTGTGCAGAACTTCAGAAAAGATTAGGGAAAAATTGTCCACCGGTGCTCATGGTTACCGTTTTAGATGATGAGAAATCGGTTAATTTAGCCTTTGAAGTGGGAGCAACAGAATATATTACCAAACCGATTAATTGGGCTGTTTTACGAAAACGAATTGATCGGCTTTTAACGACGCGCTGGGCGTTACAAGAATTAGAGCGTCGTTATGAACAAGCCCATCAATTAAGTCTAGAATTAGAAAAAGCCAATCAGAAACTGGAATATTTAGCAAGAGTTGATGCTTTAACCCAAGTGGCAAATCGCAGGACGTTTAATGAGCGGTTTCAGGAAGAATGGAATCGATCGCGCCGTGACTCTTCTCCAATCAGTTTGATTTTATGCGATGTGGATTATTTCAAAAAATATAATGACTATTATGGACATCAAGCGGGAGACAGTTGTTTATACAAAATTGCAAAAATTCTACAAGAGAATTGCCAACGTGCTAGTGATTTAGTCGCTCGTTATGGCGGGGAAGAATTTGCCATCATTTTAGGCGGAATTCATTTAGAAGAAGCGACTCATTTAGCAGAAAAAATTCGTCTCCACGTGCAAGAGAGTGCTATTCCTCATCAGGCTAATCCGAATGGCAACTCGGTCACTTTAAGTCTAGGGGTTGCTAGTTTGATTCCTGATGAAAACTATAGCAAAAATGATTTAGTGAGACAGGCAGATGCAGCGTTATATGAAGCGAAAAATGCTGGGCGCGATCGCGTTGTCGTTTATCAGGGTTAATCATTTCTATAAATACCAATCCCATTATGAATCCGCGCACTGGTTGCAGGAGAGCGATTGATCAATGCGCCACTGAGATAAAGAGAAGTAGAACTTCCCCCGTCAAGGTTGAGGGCTTCGATCGCGCCCAGACGCTTGAGAATAGCTGTTGCTTCCGAGAGGGTGGGACCTTTTCTTCCCAGACCATCACCCATAGCAACTAAAAGAATTGTACCTTGTCGAGTGAGCGCGATCGCGCTTCGATGAGCTTTTTGGTTAATAAAGGCTTGACTAAAATTTTCCCCTTCTGCATCTAATACGACTCGCCCATTTTTGATTAATAAAGGACCAGCAGCTAAAATATTGGGGTAACGGTCAAAGTAGCTAGGGAAACTTTGACTCTCTAACTGTAAGGATGTTCCCACGTTAAAAGCAGAAGCCAGTTCAGGTTTTCCGCGAATCGTTAGCAGATAGCCATTGCTAGGAATGGGAATTTGTTGATTCTGACCCAAGATCCCAGTTACTAACTGTTGCACTCGCTGATTGTTCACTACAACAACCGTTTCTTGGTCGGTAAGGGGGGTATAAGTCACGCCCCAAGCAGAAGTATAACGAGCAATTCCCGATTGCACATAGCCACTATTAAGGGCTTGTAGAGAGAAAGTTTGTCCGTTGCTGGTGTGGAGAGTTTCTTCGTAGCGTAACCGATCCATAATAATTTGTCCTTGATTGTCCCACGCGATCGCGCCTCGGTTCAAAATCGGGCTAGAATACCACTCTCCCTCTCGTTTAATCGCGCCAAGGGGTAATTTCGTATCCCGATTAAAAAATCCACCATTAATTGCCACAGGGACTTGATTATATTTTCCAGTATCACTGAGACGAGCAATTCCTTGCATTTGCTCAGGATTACTCCAAATTGGCATTAAATTAAAATTACTATTACGAGGATTTAACTCTAACCACGTCACTGCAAATGTTCCATCGGAAATAGGGATATAATCTTGTCGCCAGTGAACGCCTTGCGCCCAATGAATCTGTTTTGATTGCAGATGATCAGGGCGTAAATCAATGACTAACCTTGGCGGATTGGAAAGAGTGCTGACGTGCAGATTCAATGCTTCGGGTACATTAATCTCAAGTTGGGTTTTTTGAGCTTCTGACTTGACTACCAAGAGAGAAGAATTAGTCTTTTTTTCTGTATTTTTGATTGCTTCTGGTCTTTCTAGTGGTGGTGGAGAAAACTGTGCGCTCACTTGAGACGGTGTAAAAGCGGAAAGGGTTAATGTTGCTTGCTGTCGTCCCTCTTTAATATGCCAGAGAATCGGACGATCTAAATCAACCACAATGCGTTCCCCCCAAGATTGTTTTCCCCTGCGAATATTCTTAACTTGGGCGGGGGTTGTAGTAATTTCTAACTGATTTCCTAGAACTGATAATTGTTCAGCACTTTCTCTTAAAATTGGCGTGAGATCCAGATAGCGATTGGGCTGTAGGTGTTGCGTTGTGAGACGATAAGCTGAACGATTCTCGCCACCAAACCACCAGACAGGTTGCACTTGCGGAGTATTGCTGCTGAGTAATTCTAAACCGAGTCGTTGTTGGGCTGCGGTATCGCTAATTCCGAGATGAGTGTTTCCGTTTGCTTCCCATTGTCGCCAACTGATCGGGAGTTCATTTCCGTTGAGACTGACGATTTCTCCTTGGCGCAAGACTTCTACATTAGAAGTGCTCGATCGCGCTTGAGTGACTGTTGCTGAAAGAATACAAGTCAGAACAACCGTTAAACTTAGTGTAATTGGTAATAGCAGCTTATCCCAGCGCATTTGGGTTCGATTCAAGGTGAGTAATCCTTTAGAGGAAACGTCAGAGATTACGCCTCCCTAAACGGAGTTGATAAGTTCTGTTGACTAATTTTCCCACAAAGAGTTCCAGTCAAAGATACTTGATGAGACGCTTATCTAACGGTGTAGAATCAAGTTGATCTTTTGTTCGGTTGTGAGGTGCGAGTGAGTTATTCTTCTAGTCTTTCGGAAAACGGGGTGACAGAGGTTAAGGTTCGTCCCCAAATTTCAGTTGTTGTTCCGATTTATAATGAAGTGGAAAGTTTAGAAACATTAGTCAGCGCGATCGCGCAAACGCTAATCCCTACCACTTATCCCTACGAAATTGTTTGTGTGGATGATGGCTCGAAAGATGGAACAACTGCTCTCCTCAAAGACTTAGCGCAAAACCGTGATGACTTATGTGCTGTCATTCTCCGACGGAACTACGGACAAACCGCAGCCATGGCAGCAGGATTTCATTATGCCCAAGGTCAGTTTATCATTTCTCTCGATGCTGACTTACAAAACGACCCCACTGATATTCCAGACCTGATTGCCAAACTAGAAGAAGGCTACGATCTCGTTAGTGGCTGGCGCAAAAACCGTCAAGATGCAGCACTCACCCGCTTACTCCCCTCAAAAATTGCCAACTGGCTAATTGGACGAGTGACCAATGTCCGCATCCACGACTATGGCTGTTCTCTCAAAGGATATCGCGCCGAGTTAGTTGCAGATATGAACCTCTACGGGGAATTGCATCGCTTTCTCCCTGCACTAGCCTTTATTGAAGGGGCGAAAATTACCGAAATTCCCGTCAAACATCATCCCCGACAGTATGGAAGTAGTAAATATGGTTTAGGGCGTACCCTTCGCGTTTTAATGGACTTACTGACCATCTGGTTTATGCAGAAATTTCTTACCCGCCCGATGCACGTTTTTGGGTCTCTGGGGTTACTTTCGATGGGCTTAGGCATTTTAACAGGGGGTTATTTAACGGTTCTTAAATTTGGCTTCGGACAAAATATCGGTGATCGCCCTTTGTTAATTTTAGTGGTTGTTTTGCTCTTAGCTGGCGTACAACTTTTTTCTTTTGGTTTATTGGGAGAACTGCTCATTCGCACCTATCATGAATCACAGGGCAGACCCATTTATCGGGTGCGAGAAGTTTTGTAGGTTGGGTTGAACCGAATGAAACCCAACATTCTTGGTTCTTTGTTCACCCACTCACCTAGCAATACTTCTGCTACAACTCTGACCAACGGTCGCGTGCCGAGCCCCTTCCATTGAGGAAGGTCTAATCTGCGACTCTAGTTTGATTGTTATAAATTACTTGTTGATTATATAATAATTAATGAACTAAATGGTAATTACTTGCATTTATCGTACAGACAAAAGGAGGGATGAACTCAAATGCAAAGCCTAGTTTCGGCATTATTTCGATCCAACCTCACACCCAACTACTGGTCTCAAGGCAGTTGGGTGATTTTACGGGTTGTAATTGGACTGTTTATGATTCATAACGGCATTGATAAACTTGCCGATGTTGAATCCTTTGCCCAGGCTTACGTGGAAGTGATCGGTTTACCGTTTCCGATTTTCTTTAGTTACGTTGCAGGTTATGTGGAATTAATTGGCGCACCTTTAGTCGCCCTCGGATTATTCACGCGACCCGCAGCCCTACTCAATGTTGCCACCATGGCAGTCGCGTTGTATCACCACGTTTTAGTCGCTGGCTTCAGTGTTCCCTATTTAGAATTAGCCAGCATCTATGCAGCAGCGTTCTTATTCTTTGCGGTTAATGGTGGTGGAATCTTCTCTCTAGATACCTTTCTGGGGAATTGGATCAGCGATCGCGCTGCCCCATCGCAATCAGAAGAAGCGGAAACCGTTTCAGTTAGAGATATTGCAGAATCCAAACAAGTTAATTAAGGAGGTGAAATCGAATCATGTTTTGGAAGAAAATGCTTGCTGTTTTGGTTATGGTTGCTGTTTTCATGACTGGTTGTGGGAGTTCTGATGCTCAGAATCCTCCTGAATCCCAAAGCAAGACTAGCCAACAGCCACAGCAAACCGAACAAGTGGCTGAGGCAAAACCAGAAGTAGAGGAAGTGGAGTTGAGTCGAGAGGCTGCCGATCTCGAAAATGGAAAACAAGTGTTCATGGCAAAAGCCAATTGCACCCAATGTCATCGCGGTGGAATCAACACGGTCATTGCAGACAAGCACTTGGGGAAAGATGCCCTAGAGAAGTACAACATGGATTCCATGGAGGCGATCGCGCACCAGGTCAGAAATGGTAAAAACGCGATGCCTGCCTACGGAAGACGGCTCAGTGAGGAACAGATTCGCGATGTCGCAGCTTATGTTCTGTCGCAAGCAGAGAAAGGCTGGACGAATCAATAACTGAACCTTTGGATTATATTATCATTGCTCAGCGTTGGGTTGTCTCAGCGCTGGCTTTTTTTTGCTTCCACCACACTTCAACCCCATCCGCAATCGTCCCCGCGAGTTTTTCCTGTGCTGCGGGGTTCATCACCCATTCAAACTCAGTGGGATTAATCATAAAGCCCAGTTCTAAGAGAACCGCTAAGGTTGTATGCGGGCGGGTGAGGGCGAGAGTATTCCAGAAAACGCCATAAGAGTCTCGATTCAGTTCCTCTACTAGATAATTATGAAGAAAAACGGCTAAATCATGAGCGGGTGGGTTATACCAAAAAGCACCAATGCCAGAGGTATTAATGGCATCGCCATCATCAGGGAGGGCATTATAATGAATTGAAAGCGCGATCGCAGGGTTTAGATCATTAATCATGGCAATACGGTCTGCTAACGAGACAAATTTGTCCGTTTCTCGCGTCATATAAACCGTTGCCCCCCGTTGCTCTAATTCTGCTTGTAACAGTTGGGATACCTTTAAATTCACTGCTTTTTCGGGGTAGCCTGTGGGCCCTTTTGCCCCTAACTCCTCTCCGCCATGACCAGGGTCAACTAAAATTCTCATTCCAGCCAAGGGTTGAGCCGATCGCGCTGTTGGGGGATGTTTCAGGGATAAAATCAAGTTGGGGCCTTCATAGCGTAGATTATAGCCCCACTGTTGATCGGATTTGAGATGAAAGGTATATTGCACCGTTTCGGGGTCAATCTGTTGCCAATCGAGGCGTTCAATCAGGGGATCATCATCTAAGTGAATCGTATCCGTTTGCGCGATCGTGTGATGTAACGTCAGGGTAAAGGTGTCTTCTTCTTGTTGCACCCGCACGGGAACAGGAACTTGTAACGGAAAATGAATCTCTGTACTTTGTGGGGTGGGTTCTGCTTTAATACTGCGAATAAACGTCTGTGGTGAAACTGCATCAGGGATGACTCGTGTGGCTTCCCCATCTATCCAAGCCCCATACCCCAGCCGTAACCATTTTCCTTCTCTTCCCGTCACTGTTGCTCTTGTCCCTTTTGGTAACGGGGTAAGTCGAGAATAGCTGGTTCCTGGCCCTGTCCGTGCTGCGCCAGCTTCTGCGGTTACTTCGACCACAGTTTTCTCTATTGGAGTCATCTGTACTCCGCCGTGATACGACGAAGCCTGCGGATGAGCGTTGGTCAAAATCGTAATATTTTCCGTATCAGATGCGGTAATGGTTTGATCCCCGAATTTGATGGTATAAATGGGATTCCCCAAGTTACCCGCGATTTCTGATTTGAAACATCCTTGATAAAGTTGGGTAAACTGAGAAAGCGGTGCATTGTTTCCTGTTAACACGGCATAATTCGGAGGAAGGGCGTGTTTAGCTTGGGGGAGAAGGGGAATTATTTGTTCTGCTACAGTGGCTGTGACTTCCCCTTGCGGTGTCCCAACGGCTTCGAGACAAATTGTTTCTCCCACTTGACGGGTAATTGGTTGTGAGGGAAAGAGAGAGTTCGGTGCAAAACCGCCATCGCTAGGAGGAGTGGGAACAGGAGAAATACGAGTAATTCGTCGGGTGACTTGTTCATCTCCAGAACGGATTGTAAATTGATTATCTCCCATCTGGAGGGGGAAACTCGGCGCAAAATGTCCCGCAGCACTTTGTTCAATGGGCTGACCATTCACATAAACGGTCGCAGAAGCCGTACCAATGAGAAAAATTTTTTCAGCAGTGGTTTGATGTTGTTTTGGGGGATAGACTAGCATTAAATCTTGTTTCGACTGGGCGAACGCTGGTGGAGAACTGATGTAACTTGTCAGCAGGAATCCAGAAAGCAAAGGTGTTAACCAATTTTTCATCTGTGGTTTCGATCAATTTTAATTTCTCCTTAATAGGATATTAGTTACGCCGTTCATCGGTACAATCTTAGAGAAGTCTCAATCGAATCGAATTAGACTTGTTTTCTTGGCAATTAGTGTTAAGCTCAGTGATAAAAATCATACTCAAAACTTAAAGGAGAGAAATTAAAATGGGTGCTATCTTAGGTGCTGTTATTGGTCTGATTATTGGTGGCGTTGGTGTTCTCTTGTTTATGAGAAATCAAATCACGCAGTTGAGAGAGAACCATCAAAAAAAGCTAGAACAGCAAAAGCAACAATTAGAACAAGAACATCAGAAGCGAATTGAGGAAACTACGCAACGGTTACAGCAAGATTACGAAGCGCGAACGCAAGAACAGGTGAATGAACGGGTTGAACAAGAAGTTGCAGCTGCTCAAGAAAATGCCCAAGTTGAAATCGAACAACTCCGTCAGCAGTTAGAACAAGCACGTGAAGAATTAGCAGCCCAACAAAATTCTCAAACCCAAGTGGAAGAATTACGAAATGAACTTGAACGCACTAATGCTGATTATCAACAACAAATTGAAGCCTTAGAACAAGAAAAAGAAAGCGCGATCGCGCAAACAAAAACGGAATACGAAGAACGCATTGAACAACTCAATCAAGAACTAACCACTGCACAAGAGAAGATTACTCAACTCGAATCAGAGACTGACACGGAGTCAGTGCAACCGAAAACTCAGTTTGCGTTTGAAGAACCTGATACTGATTTTACCCCAGAAAACACTGACTTTACGGAACAAGAAACCAGCGCAACCCCAACGAGTTTCCAAGAACCAGAAACTAACTTCACTCAGCAGACAGAGGAGGAAACAACTAGCCCTTCTCAAGATTTAGAAACGGACTTTAATCTGGATGACTTGAGCGAGGAGGCGACGGCTTTCCAAGAACCAGAAACTAATTTCACTGGCGATTTGAGTCAAACGACTCCCGACCTGGAAGAAGAACTAGAAAGCAGCCCTAGCTCAACCACACAGGACTCGACAGCAAGCAATGAATTTGATGAGTTTTTTGATGAGGAAGTGACTTCTGAAGCCCCCTCTCAATCCGAGAGCAGCCCTCAACAAGAAGCAGAAGAATTAGATGAGTTTTTCTTTGATGATGAATCAGAGTCTAGTACACAAGCTCAAGCAACGTCTGAGTCTTCTACTGAGGATGAATTTGATACTTTGTTTGCTGATGTGGAAGAAGAAGAATTCACCAGTGGCGAACAGACAGTTACTCAAAATACCAGTGATGAGATGACAGCCTCAAGGGAGGAAGAAGATGAATTTGATCAGTTCTTTCAAGAAACAGAACTGGAGGAAACAGCAAGCAGTGCAACCACGACCAGTGGCAAAACTGAAGAAGATGAATTAGAGGAACTCGACTCCTTATTTGCTGATGATGAAACCTTAAAAGAGGAATCAAAAAGCAAAAATGCTGGCGATGAAGAACTCGATAGTCTTTTCGATCTCATTGATGACGATGAAAATGACTCAAAAAAAACCAATAGTTGAACAATTAACGACTTGGGGAAAGGAAGGGAACACCGCAACCATTCCTCAAGTCGAAGCCTTCGCTTACGATGACGATGAGCGGATTCGAGCAGCTTGTGCTGTTGCTTTCGGTGAAATCATTGCTCAAAAAACGGTGAATGATGAAGTGAAACGGGCAATTGAGCATTTAGGGGTTCTCACGCGCGATCGCGCACCTTTGGTTCGTCAATGTGCGGTCACAGCGTTGGGCAAAATTCGTTCCGAAGCTGTAATTCCTTCCTTAACCCAAGCCCTACAAGATCCCGACTTGGAAATTGTTGCCACCGCCAGCGCGATCCTACAACATTACAAAACCTATTCCGCCTCTCCTCCGCAATCCTCACCGCAACCGTTACCCGCAAATACTACCTTAAAATCACAATCCCATTCCTAACTGCTGCCTTTCCTCTCCTTTTAAGATAAACTTCAGGAGAGGAGCAAAGTCCCCCTTGCGCGTCGTGGGATTTGTGAGAAGATAACAGAGACCCACTTTCTTTTAAGCCATCTCCGCTTATTAAGGACATCATATGGAACTGCATACTTCATCCCGCCGAACGAAAATTGTTGCTACTGTTGGTCCCGCGACCTTAAAACCCGATGTCTTACGTGACTTAATTAAAGCTGGGGCAACAACACTGCGACTGAACTTTTCCCATGGCACGCAAGAAGATCACCAAAGCAGTATCCGCCTCATTCGCCAAACTGCTTTTGAACTTAATCAGCCTGTTGCCATCTTACAAGACTTACAAGGTCCCAAAATTCGCCTCGGCAAATTTGAAAATGGGTCGATTACTTTAGAAAAAGGCGATCCATTTATTCTCACCAGTCACCCCATGACTGGAACACAAGAGAAAAGTTATGTGAGCTATGACTTACTTGCCGAAGAAGTCCCCCCAGGGGCAACCATTCTCCTTGATGATGGTCGTGTCGAAATGAAAGTTGAAGAAGTCTATCCTGAGAAAAAGGAAGTTCATGGGCGCGTTGTGGTTGGTGGTGTCCTCTCGAATAATAAAGGGGTGAATTTTCCGGGCGTTTATCTGTCGGTTCGCGCTTTAACGGATAAAGATCGTCGAGACCTGATGTTTGGGTTAGATCAAGGGGTTGATTGGGTCGCGTTGAGTTTTGTCCGCAACCCTCAAGATGTTTTAGAAATTAAGGAAATTATTTCTAGTGCGGGTAAGTCAGTCCCTGTCATTGCCAAAATTGAAAAGCACGAAGCCATTGAACAAATGGAAGCCGTTTTATCCCTTTGTGATGGTGTCATGGTCGCGCGGGGTGATTTAGGAGTGGAACTCCCTGCTGAAGATGTTCCCATTTTACAGAAACGATTGATTCAAACGGCAAATCACCTTGGCATTCCAGTTATTACCGCCACCCAAATGTTAGATAGTATGGTGGGGAATGCTCGTCCCACTCGTGCGGAAGTGTCCGATGTGGCAAACGCCATTTTAGACGGAACAGATGCGGTGATGCTGTCCAACGAAACCGCAGTCGGGAAATATCCCGTAGAAGCGGTGGCGACCATGGCGCGAATTGCTGATCGGATGGAAAGGGAAAAACCCAAGCCTTCAGAAGATTTAGATACAACACGCACCATTCCCAATGCCATTTCCAGTGCGGTGAGTCAAATTTCTCGACAGCTTGATGCTTCTGCAATCATGACTTTGACGAAAACTGGGGCAACCGCAAGAAATGTTTCCAAATTCCGTCCCCAAACCCCCATTTTAGCGGTAACCCCTCATGTGGATGTCGCTCGTCAATTGCAACTGGTTTGGGGGGTAAACCCCTTATTAGTCCTTGATTTACCCTCTGCTGGGCAAACCTTCCAAGCAGCGTTAAATGTGGCGCAAGAAAAAGGGTTACTCTCGGAAGGAGATTTAGTAGTGATGACAGCAGGTACACTCCAAGGTGTTTCTGGATCAACAGATTTAGTCAAAGTGGAAGTGGTCACGGCGGTTTTAGGTCGCGGTGTTGGCATCGGTCATGGGACGGTGAGCGGTCGCGCCAGGGTGGCAAAAAGTGCCAATGAGGTGGGAAATTTCCGTCCTGGTGAAATTTTAGTAGTTCCTCATACGGATGCCGATTATGTAGAAGCGATTCGCAAAGCCACGGGAATTATCACCGAAGAAAGTAGTCTTACGAGTCATGCTGCTGTGATTGGGCTACGGTTAGGGATTCCGGTTATTGTTGGCGTGGAAGGGGCAACCCAAGCCATTCGCGAAGGGGCAATCTTAACCGTTGATGCCCAACGGGGATTAGTTTTTTCTGGGTCTGTTCCTGCAGGCGGTCACTTTAATGAAGGGGCTGGCACAGGGGTTTCTATGCCTTCCTAGAATTAATTTGCCAACAGAATCCGTATCTCGGTAGCGGGTAAGGTTTGAGAGTCCCTTCTCTCCCCTCCCCTAAGTTATAGTCATTCCAAATAAAAACCAACAGGAGAAAGATATAACACACGAACTAATGAAACCGTCCTAGAAGGACGGTACTTGAATCCTGCTATTATCGGTCAAATCCGAAGCAGAGAGATGAAACGAAACAGCAATCCTATTCAGGGGCGACAAAAACCGCCGTGGTTCGGGCTGGAACTTCAAACTCGCCAGTTGTGAGATTGAAATTCGCTGATTTCACCACATCATCATGAGAATTCGCTTGTACAGGATGTAATACCATGGATGTTCCGGCTAATTCTGGAATCTTGATTTTTTGCCCAAATTTATCAGCGTTAAACAAAGCCACAACCTTGTTGTAATTGGGGTCTAAGTTTTCTCCCACCGTATCATCCAAAGACATGACAATAAAGGCATCTTTTTGATTTTGTCCCATGTTGTGGAACTTCACCCGTTGTTCAATGTCTTCTTTGCTTCGTAAACGGAAGAGAGGAGAACTGCGCCGAATTTGGAGAATTTCTTGGAAATGATGAACATTATCCAATATATGCTCTTTTTCAGGGTCAAACTTGGTGTTTCTCAATAACGGCGACATAATCCCCCACCGTTCTTGATTTCCCCAAGCTGGGGGTAAGCCAACACCAAAGTTGTTACCGCTATAGGTAAAGTCAATGCGATTAAACCAGTCTCCAGAGTCATAGCTATTGTGATCCAAAGATTTAGACCGCAGCATATCACTTCCCATTTGGAAGAAGGGAATCCCTTGACTTAACCCCACTAAACTTAACCCTAAATTCTGGACGCGAACCCGTTCATTCATGCTGGTGACCGCAGTTCCCGATTTACCCAGAGGGAGTTTGAACATATTTAAGTCAAACAGGGTTTCGTTGTCGTGTTTGGAAATATAGTTGATGCTTTCTTGCGGATCTTTGGTGTAACCCGCCCCTTGCAACTCAATCCCCGAGACTTGATTATTATTTTGGTCAATAATTTTGAAATCTTGGAGACTTCCCGCGAGGTTAATCCGCAGTTTATCGCTATTGGTGCGTAAGTTATTGCGGAAGCGTTTATTGTAGAAATAGCCATTCCAATCAAAGGATTCACCGTTAATAAATCCTTGCTGGTGAATTTGTTGGGGATTGCCAGAATATCCGCCATGAACGGCATCACGAATTTTATCGTTGAATGTCCCAATGCCAGTTCCTGCCATATTGTACTGGGTTGCAGCATAGAGTCCTTTGCCTTTTGCTGAACCAAAATCCCAGCCTTCTCCATAGAGATAAATGCTTTCCCCATCCACTCCATCTTGATCGAGAGTCAAGTCGTTGATGGTCTTACGCAGACTGACTAAGTTTTCAACCGTATGCAGGTTCATCAAGTCAAAGCGGAACCCATCCACTTTATAGGCTTTTGCCCACCGCAGAATGGTATCCACCATTAATTTTTCCATCATGGCAAACTCGGTTGCAGTATCAGGACAACAACTAGAGTTTTCCTGATAGCCATCTTTGTTATAGCGATGGTAATAGCCTGGAACCACTTTATCGAGAACCGCTTGGGTATAGAGTCCATTAGCAAAGGTGTGATTATAAACGACATCCATTACCACCTGTAACCCAATATCATTGAGAGATTGCACCATGCGCCGAAATTCAAGGATACGGTTGACCCCATCTTGGGCGGTGGCATAACTCCCTTCAGGAACGCCGTAATGATAGGGATCATAGCCCCAATTAAAGCTGTCATTGCCCCGGGTTGAGCCAATAATCGCTTGTTGTTGTACTGAGTCTCGCGCAAAACTGGCAAGGAGGTCAGGATCGGGATTAATTCGTGCTTTTGGATTTTCTTCTACAGAAGCAAAATCGGAGGCGGGTAAAAGATGAAGGTGAGTTAAGCCAGCCTCGGCAAGTTGCTGGAGATGGTTCATCCCGTTGGAGAGGGGTTTGCCATTTTTTCCGTTATAGCGAAAGGCATTAAAGGTTCCGCGATCGCGCTCAGGAACAGTTTCATCATCCCGACTAAAATCACGCACATGGGCTTCATAAATCGCCATGTCTTCTGGTGCATCGAGACGAGCTTTAATCATGTCATCCCACCCGTCTGGTTTTAAGCTGGGGTCATTGTATAGATCCACCATTTGGCTTAACCGACTGTCTTGGGATAAGTTCACTGAATACGGATCAGTGACAAAATTTTTCTCAAACTTGCCAGTAAACGGAACATACACTTCCACTTCGTAAAGATAATATTGTTGATCCCAACTGCGATCGCCGACCACCGACCAGACTCCCGTTTCTGGGTCAAAGGTCATTTCATGAGTGGTTGCTTTGGTATTGGGTCTGGGATTTTCAAAGCGATGTAATGTCACCGATTTCGCGGTCGGGGCCCAAACTTTGAGTGTCGGTGTCCCTTGATTGTAAATCACCCCGAGATCCCCAGAATAGCTATAGAGATCATCAAGTACCCCTTGCAGTTGAATGCCTGTTGCCTCAATAAGTTTTCCGCTCTTATCATACGCCGCGATCGCGGTTTCACTTTTGACAATTGCTGGTACTAACGGTCTGGCTGCAGAAGGAACTTCTAAATCTTGATAGCCATCAATGTGAGGGAATTTGGAGTTGGTATCCCAAGTGAGAGTTTTCTCATTTTTTAATTGAATACCATCCCCACTGCGGACGGGCACCATCAGATTCCCATTGGGGGCATAGTGCAGTTCATAGGTGGCTGCTTGGTCTTGATTCCACGCAATATTGTGATGGTCAATCCACATCGCACTCCGTTGTTCTGGGGCATTGGGAACTGGGCTCACAGTGAGACGACCATTCCCGCCACTTTGCCAGCGTACGGTTGAGGTGGTTTCTTCGGCACAACGAGTGGTGTATTCATACAACCCTGTTTCTGGCGCAATCACCCCCCGATATTCATCATTATCGTTGGCATCCCCAATATAGGACATGGGAGTGGTCATGACAGTTTGCCACGCTCCCCCAAAGCGTTCCACTTCTCCCCAGTAGAGGGTACAAGCGATGTCCTCACCGCGACCATAGGATGCAGTGACCCCCTGTTTATAGACTTGGGTATAAACGCTAAAGTTTTCTCCTTTGGGGAGGATAATGTTAGAGTTCCCTGACGGAAACATATTTCCCACCCAATTTAAAGGCGAATTGGAGTCCGCACAAGCTGGCTGACTCCAAATCAACAAGAAAGAAATTAAGGAAAGTACAACGAGTCTTTTCCAGATACTCCCGAAGGGGGGAAGTCCCCCCAGACTTGCCATTGGCAATGTTTTAGTCATGTTGATAGAAGTAGTAATCATCGGAACGAGTCCGCTCAATGGAGGGTTCGTCTGGAATATCTCCGATGGGTTGAGGTTGATAACCATCAGCTTGAACTAAACCCACAACTCCATAAGCGTCCAATGAAAACTCTACCTCATGATCTTGCGCTTGGGTATAGGTTGGATTTTTTCCTTCTCCACCATAAATGGCGCGATCGCTGTCGAGAGCAATCTCAAACTTCGCATCTTCAGGGAAGACAGGGATTTTATAATTTTCGATCGCGCGATCGCCTAAATTTGTCACCGCATACACCCGTTGTCCCGTTTCAAAATCAATGCGCTCAAAAATAATCACTTTATTTTCATGATCGACCCAGTGCAACATATTATGGTGCATATTGTAAGGAGCAAAGGCAGGCTGTGCGCGGAAGAAGCGTTTCATATCCCCTTGAAATTGAACCATCTGCGCTACTTCTTCATTGGTTAACTGTGACCAATCAATGGGGGCATTACTATTTAAGTTTCCTTCTTGCATCGTCCACAGTTGGAACATATCCAAATAGTAGGAACTGGCAAACATCGTTAACGCTGACCAAGAGCGAATTTTTTGGTTATGATGACCACCATCAATGGCATCGGCTAAGTAGCGACCTCTGGCTTGGAAAGGATTACCAGGGTTGGCAAACTCATCATGGTTTCCAGGATAATACAACATCGCAAGCGACCAATCCTCCGATAACATATTATCCAGTTTCCGAGTATTGATTTCTTCGGTATATTTCAACAAGTTCTCTGTGAACCAAAGATAAAAGCGATCGCTGTAAGTGGTGAGTAAACCCGCCCCACCTGCATCTCGGGCGCGATTCAAATAGGGATCGCCAAAATACCCTTCACCAATGACCACAGACTGCGGACGATACGTATCAACGGCTGCGGTTAGCTCTTTGAGAAATTCGCGACCATAGGGTTGGGCATCAATGCCGTTGACATTATCAATGCGTAAACCATCAAACCCGTAATCAACCAGATTGACTAAACCAGCATCAATTAAGTTTTTGCGGATTTCTGGCGTGTAATTAAAGCGACGAGTTCCCCATTCCGTCCAATTTCCTGCATAGAGTTCGCTGCCATCTTGCGCCACATACTGAGAAAAGCCTGCAGGGGCAAACTCACGGGGCGGGTTATTCCCACGGGGAGAATAGTGAGAATAAACCACATCCAATAACACCGCGACATCGGACTCATGGAAAGCATTAATCATTTCCCGCAGTTCATCGGGGCTACCAAAGTCAGCGTGTTTGCCGTACATACTGATGGTTTGATAGCTGTAGCGCCAATCGGGGAGATATTCCGCATCGGGTTCCCAGAAGTCAACGTGGGTATCAAGGGGCATAAACTCAACGGTGTTGTAGCCCAATTTTGCCATCGCTTCGGGTAAACCACATTCTCGCACAAAGTTATATAAGCGAGGGATATGTTCTTCTCCCGTATCCCCATAGAAACCAGAGTGAGGATTTTGACATTGCCACTTCAATGACATAGAAAGAACATCTGTCTCAGCAATGGTTAATTGTTTACCGCGTAAATCTAAAGGAGAATCATTCTCTTTGATTTCTGCATCGGGTTTCCAGAAGACAGAATTGAGTTCTTCGCTATGTTCACCATCGTAAAACCGTTCATTAAAGGCAGGAGTGGAGAGAAGAGTTGCTCCGAGATCAACCCGTTGTTCTCCATCTTGATCGACGAGGCGGTATTGTTTTTTATGGTAATCGTCAGGGGGAAGGGTAACGGCATGGATCTGAGGGTTTTCTGGCAAGGGTTGCAATTGATAATCTGCAAGATTTGCCACATCCCCCCAATTGTTGAAATCGCCAATAACGTGCAAGCGTTCAAAATCATTGCCCACTAAAACGCGCAACGTCACTGAGCCATCATCATGGAAGCGGGTGCCCACTTGCGGTTCAAAGGTTTCCCGTTGGGGTTCTCGTTCTAACTTTTCCACGGAAGCCAGACGTAAAGATTCCACATCTGGGCTAACCACAGGCTTTTTCTTCATGGGGGCAAAGTCGTTAATTTCCTCTCCCAATGAGATTCGCGTTAAATTATTAATATCTTTAATGCCGAGGTAACGCAACTGAGAGTAAGTGGGTTCTGAGACTAATTCCCCTTCCGCGATCGCGCTGTCTTCGCTTTGGTCACCTTGCACCTTAATAATTAACTGTTGCAATGCTTCCATCACCCGCATGATACCCTGTTTCAGCGTATTCAAGACCCCCGACCAAAACGAGTCTGAACTATTATTGTTATTAAGGGCTATTTGCAGCGATCGCGCTGAATTCAGAGCCACTTCTTCTTGGTTCGCTTCAGGTGACAAGTCTAAATTGATCTGAATTGGAGACTTGGGCTGTTGCTCTGTCGCAGCAATCTGAAAGATGACCTCTAGTTCTTCACTACTGAAGTCTCTAGCCAACTCTGACGTTGGTGAAACAACATTTAATTGGTAAGCTAGCCAAAGTGAAATAAAATCCATTTATTATATCTTTATTACTTGTGTAACAGCAACGTTTAAGCGTTTCAGCGAAATTCTTCAAAAATAACTGCATTCTCTAAAGGAGATTCGCCAAAACATAAGTTTATTATACTTAACATACCGTTAATAATGAAAATATTAGCTTAATCAAAATTGCTTAACAATAAAACCAAACCAATGAAAGCAACTTCTCTATTATCAAGATTGATCAAAACTGATACCTCTCCCGTTGACCCGCAAGAGTGGTCTTCTGGCTATGAAGCGCAATTCCTCTCGCAAGTAACGGAGGTTTTTGCCAACGGAACCGCGAATGTCCGACTTGCCATTTATTTACCACGAGGCGAACACAAGCCAGAAGTGTTTACAGTGGAAGTGAAAACAACGCAAAATTGGCAACCCTTAAATCCTCCTGATCCCGAGCATCCTTATTGGTGGTTAGACTTAGAAGGAATTACAGAAGGAAAGCAATTACACTTTCGGTATCGCAAGTCTGAAGAAGAATGGCAACCCCTTGCCCCTCTAACCGACTTAGGCAGTCGCTATGAAAAAATTTATGTACCATCACTGCGCCACAACTGGCAACATGATCCGCCAACCATTTCCCATGGTCGGATTTTAATGGAAACCACCCTCGAAGGACTCCTCGCTGGTTATAAAAACGGGAAATATGCCCCGAATAATCAAAAAGAAGATATTGCCAATGAATCCCTATCGAAACGGATCTTAAAGACAGATATCCCAGGTCGTTTAGGAGAATTGGGCATTGATGAAATTATGGTTCCCGTGGGGGCTTCCGTTGCTGACCGCAGCCATCTCAATCCCAAATATAATTATCTCACCTATAACTTTGTCGATTTAGATTGGCAAATTGGCACTCCCCAAGAATTTAAGCAATTGGTGGATTGTCTCTACGGTGAACAAATCCAAATTATCCCTGATTTAATTTTTGCCCATCAAGTCCGCAAGCCTTTCCCTGGATCAATGGATCAAGTGGAAGGATTGGATACAAGTTTTGTTGATTATGATGCTTATTTATTCCGCGATTACGGGACTTGGATGCTGAATCTTGCCCTCCCAGAAATTCGGCGGATGCTCATTGAAAAGATTATCAGTTTCATTAAAAAATATCGCCTGAAAGTGATCCGTATTGACTATATTGATGGTCTAATTCTTCAATATTGCCAGCGCGATCATAATCACGCGGAAGACTTTCTACGGGAATTAAAAGCCGAAATGAGACACGCTTGCCCAGAAGTGATCACTCTTGGCGAAACGTTTGAAGTCTCTCAAAATCCAGTCGTGCAAGACTTTATTGATGTATTTTATGCTCCCATGGGCTTTTCCATTGTGGAAGAATTATATAAACCGGTTGGTAAACGAGAACATCATCTTGCCCCCAATATTGGCTTAATTGCTGATCATGTGCGGAATGTCGTGCAATCCAATCGTCCTGAAGCGGTTTATGCACAACTCCACGATGAAACCTGGTATTGTCCTCACATTATGGCGGGTCGTCCTCATGTGAACTGGGCTTATGGCGGTCACCCAGCGCAACTAGCGAAAAATCAAGGAGATGAACTAGTCAATATGGGGGCTTTAGATACCCATCATCTATTGGACTATGTTCGGCGCACAGTGCGTAATGCGGAAGCCCTAACCATGTTTATTGCGAAGTCGCGCTATATGTTTACGCCTGGGGTCGATGCGCTCAGTTTAGGCGCGTTGGATGATGCGGATCAATGGCAAGTGCAATGGGAAGGGGCAACCATTCAACAATTAGAAACTTGGCAAGCGACAGGGTTATCTAGTCGGGCGATTTATCATTTCCACGAACAACATCGCAACGATATGATTCAACTGCGGAAGATTTTCCGTCGTTACACCAAACTCGATATCCATAATGGTGAATCCCTAGTCTTTCCAGAAATGAATCATTGTAACGGGATGGCATCTCTGATCAGTATCTTTCGCCGTAGTCATTACCGCAAAGATGATTCTTTGATGATTATTTTCAATCTCGGTACGCAAACCTTTGAAGGAGAACATACTTATGAGTTACCGGTTCCCGAAGGGTTTAATGGTCGCTGGCACGTTTTATTTGATGGGGAAAGCCTAAGTGAAGTTGCACAACCACATCTCAGAGAATTCCAAACCACTAGTGCTTATACACCTGGAACGATCATCAATACCAGCCAAGGGGAATATTCTAATCTTGACCAAGTGATTCCCTTGAAGATTGGCGCGAGAAGTATTGTTGTTCTCAAGTATGGCGAACTTTAAGCAACAGTTAGCCCAAAAAAATGTAGGGGTTAACTGGCTTCACCCCTACCCAATCCCTTTGTTGATGAGATCGTTGCAACTTTAAATTGATTCATGTTAACCCTGATTTTATGCCACCAAACGGCTGATTTTGACGCTCTCGGATCGGCGGTGGGTTTAACTCGTCTCTATGCGGGTGCAAAGTTAGTTCTCACGGGTGGGGCGCATCCGGGGGTACAATCATTTTTAGCCTTACATCGGGACGAACTTGCAGTGATTGAACGGCGCAGTGTTCACCCAGAAGACATTGAAACCTTAATTGTCGTCGATACACAACAGCGCGATCGCGTGGGGAAAGCTCAAAGTTGGTTTGATCTCCCGCAACTGAAACATATTATTCTCTATGATCATCATCCGTTTCAAGGCGACATCCCCGCAACGATAACTCAGATTGATACCGTTGGCGCAACCACAACTTTAATTGTAGAAGCCTTAAGAAAAACAGCAGTTTCTCTCACCCCCATTGAAGCGACGGTCATGGCGTTAGGGATTCATAGTGATACTGGGTCGCTGACGTTTCCCCAAACTACTCCTCGGGACGCGATCGCGCTGGCTTGGTTAATGGAAGTTGGTGCAAATATTAATGTCATTGCTGATTATGTCGAACCCAGTCTGTCTCCGCAGTTGCAACAGTTTTTATCTGAGGCGTTAGACAAGGTACAAACAGAATCTGTTCAAGGCTACACCCTAGCGTGGGTTGATTTAGAAAGTGAAGAATTTGTCCCTGGGTTATCCAGTGTCGGGGAACGGTTAATTGAGGTGATGGAAGCAGATGCTTTGTTACTGTTGCATAGTTATTCTCACGGGAGGCGAGGGAGTTTAATTGCGCGATCGCGCTTACCCAAAGTCAATCTCAGTCAAATCTTAGGGGAATTCGGCGGAGGTGGACACCCACAAGCAGCGTCAGCAAACTTAAAAACCGCTAATCCGAAAAAGACCCTACAAGCGTTAATTACAACAATCAAATCGCAAATCCCCCATCCGCCCACCGCACAAGAATTAATGTCCTCTCCAGTGCGTACCATTCGCCCCCAGACTACCATTACCGAAGCCCAGCGCGTGCTTCTTCGTTATGGACATTCGGGTTTATCGGTTGTTAACGAAAATGATGAACTAGTGGGGATTATCTCTCGTCGCGATCTCGATCTCGCCTTACATCACGGCTTTGGTCATGCGCCCGTTAAAGGATACATGACCCGCAACTTAAAAACGATCGCGCCTGATACCCTTTTACCTGACATTGAAGATCTGATGGTGACTTATGATGTGGGACGCTTACCCGTTTTACAAGACAATCAACTCCTCGGCATTGTCACCCGCACCGATGTTTTACGAGAACTGCATCAAGAGCGTGGAATCACTCAAAAAGATCAGGATGAAAAGGCTCTCATTTCTGCTTGTTTACTTCCCAACTTCAAAAATCGCCTAAAACCCGCCCTGTGGAATCTCTTATCTCATGCAGCCGAAGAAGCCGAAAAACGAGGTTGGCAACTGTATATTGTCGGGGGGGCGGTGCGGGATATTCTTCTCGCTAGTCCTCCTCATGCTTCGGAAACAAACACTCCTCTATTCCTGCAAGATATTGATTTAGTGGTGGATGGGTTTCATCGTGCAGCAGATGTGGGCGCAGGAGTGGAATTAGCCAAAGCCCTGCAAAATGATTATCCTCCCGCCCGTTTAGAAGTGCATGGAGAGTTTCAAACCGCAGCGTTATTGTGGCACAATCATCCTGAATTAGACTCGTTATGGGTGGATATTGCCACTGCTAGAACCGAGTTTTATCCTTATCCTGCAGCCAACCCTGAAGTAGAAGCCAGTTCCATCCGTCAAGACTTATATCGTCGAGATTTTACCATTAATGCTTTAGCAATTCGACTGACGCGACCGAAAAGCGGGGAACTGTTAGACTTTTTTGGCGGATTGATTGATTTAAGATCGCGCTTGGTGCGAGTGCTTCATCCCAACAGTTTTATTGAAGATCCGACACGGATTTATCGGGCGGTAAAATTTGCCGTTCGTCTGGGGTTTGACATTGAACCGCAAACAGAAGATTATATTCGTTACGCGATCGCGAGTGGAGTTTATGATCGCTCTCGTCTTGAAAATAGCAAAGCCCCAGCCCTGCAAACTCGCCTGAAAGCAGAACTGAAATATATTTTAGAATCTCCTTACTGGCGACCTGCTCTGAAATTATTATCGGATTTAACCGCCTTACGTTGTCTGCATCCCCAGTTAGAATTAGATGAACGTCTCTGGTGGCAAGTTCGATTTCTGGGGCGGTGTTTACAGCAGTTTGATCCTCAACATACCCTCACTCACTGGCAAATGCGACTAGAGACGATTCTCGCTTATCTTCCGACAACAGAGGAACGAGTGTCGATCGCGACTCAGCTTGAACTTCCCAATGATAGTATTAAACGCCTCAAAACACTAGACGCTACCAAACAAACCATTATTACTCACCTATCTCAAGATTTATCCTCAGAAGACGCGCTGCACATTTATGAAACCTTACGTCAACAACGGTCAGATTTACTGCAACATCCCTTCAATGAAATCGAAATCTCAGTGAAACAGACACTTTTAAAAGAAAGCTATCGTCCCAGAGATTTAGTAAAAATCTTACAGTCTCATAAGTTACCGATGTTGGTTTTAACGGCGGTGCAAACGCCTCGCAAAGTAAGACGACGGATCTGGCAATATCTCACCCATTGGTCACAAGTCAACGCCCCCTTAGATGGCAATGATCTCAAAGCCTTGGGATACAAACCTGGTCCCCAATATCGGGAAATTTTAGAAAGTTTGTTAGATGCAACTCTCGACGGCGTGATTCAAACCCAAGCAGAAGCCAAAGTGTTTCTTGCCCAGCATTATCCACAATAATCAATCTGTTGTTTTGATCACTATTGCGACAGCCACTTAAGATTATACTTTATGTCAACATGACTGCATAGTTAATAAAATTAAGATACAATAAAATTAATATTAAGAATTGAGTCCTTTATTAAGAATTTTTACCTACTGTTATGTCCCAATTCGATCAAACCTCTCCTGAAACCCTGAGCTTAGTTGCAGACTACTTTAAAGTGTTATCAGAAGTGAGTCGCCTCCATATTCTCAACTGTTTACGAGAACAACCGATGAATGGGAAACAACTTGCAGAAGCCACGGGTTTAGGACAAGCGAACCTCTCTAAACATTTAAAGGTTTTAACCCAAGCTGGCATCCTCAAACGAGAACAACAGGGGGTGAGTGCATTCTATCGTATTAAAGATCCGATGATTTTTGACTTGTGTGAAGTGGTTTGTGGCACAATTAGCAATCAATTTAAAGAACGAGCAGAATCCTTTAATCAACTCTCCAGCTTGAATCTGGTTCGGAGTTAATTTGACATCCTCATCCCACTAAGCCTAACGGCTATAGTGAGAGATTCCCAGCCTCGCGACTAGGCTTTCCTGTCTCACAGACTCTTGGCTAGGCAAAGCCCCCGCCAGATCGTCTCCACAGGCATTTTGTTTAACGTCCAACCCCTGCCCGAGGTCAGACAATCCCCGATTTCTGATTACTTCACCACTCACTACATCTCTTGCTCCGATGTAGCCACATTCAGGACAGTTATGGATTCTAATCTCAAGAGTCTTTTTGCCCGTCTCTGTCCCGCATCGGCTACACTCTTGAGAAGTACCATCCTTGTCAACTTTGGCAAAGTAAACATCTCTCTTCCAACAAACCCACTGGAGAATGTTAACAAACTGCCCAAACCCAGCATCCGCAGCGTGTTTAGACAACATTCCTCTTTGCCAAGTGCGGAAGTTAATGTCTTCGACAAAAATCATTCCAGCACCGTCGCACAAGTGGTGCGCCAACTTAAAGTGCCAATCCTTACGAGTGTCAGAGATGCGTTGATGCACTCTTGCTATTTTCCGATTTAGCTTATGTCGGTTATTCGACCCTTTTTGTTTGTTCTTTAGCCTACGTTGGAGCGATCGCAGCTTCCGTTGTAAAGACTTTAAGAACCGAGGTCTTTTAACTTCTAAACCATCGGAAGTAGCGACAAACTTGTCAAACCCGAGGTCTAACCCTCTTGGATGTCCATGAGGAAAAGGTTGAGGGACATCCACATCCAACTGGAGGGAAAGCATCACGAAGTAGCCAGAAGCCTTGCGGACAACTCTGGCTTGCTTAATCTTAAATCCCTCTGGAATGTCTCTTGACTTTCTGAACCTGACCCAACCCAACTGGGGCAATTTAATCTGGTTTCCTTTAACCAACTCTTTTCCTCTGAGTTGGGGGTAAACGTAAGAGCGAAGACGATACCGATTCTTAAACCGAGGAAACCCTAGTCCCTTCTCCTTCATATCAGCAAACGCTCGGTCAATGGTTCTCAGAACTTGCTGAAGGACTTGAGCGTTAACTGACTTAAGGCGTTCATCGGTTTTCTTGGCTTCGGTTAAAGCCTTTGCTTGTTTGTGGTAATTAGGATAAGGTTCATCAGCAGGGATGATATATTCTTGTTGAATGGAACAGGCATTAACAGGTGACTTGCGAGAATTATGCCAATCTTTTCGCTCCCTAAGCGCAAAGTTCCAAACCGAACGGCAAACTGAGAGCGTATGTTCAATAATCTCAATCTGCTGTCGGTTTGGTTGTAACTTGTACTCGTAGGTGAGAGTTAACATTGACTTTTTGTTAGACTGAATTTAGTTTAACACATTTACTGCCTATAAAAGGGAATGTCATACAAAAAAGGATGGAGAACTGTTTACTCTCTTACTGCTCATATCGTTTTAGTTACCAAATACCGTCGAAAAGCGATCAACACTTCCATTCTCCAAAGACTGACAGAAATCTTCGAGGATACCTTGAAAAAGTGGCAATCTGAGTTAATGGAATTTAATGGAGAACCTGATCATGTCCACCTTTTAATTAGTTACCCTCCTCATGTCCAACTCTCAAAACTAATTGCTAACTTGAAAACCGTATCGAGCCGTTTAATTAGGAAAGAGTTTCCTAACCACATCGATAGGTTTTATTACAAGCCAGTGTTTTGGACAGGTGCTTATTTTGTTGCTTCTTGTGGAGGAGTAACCGTTGAGCAGTTGAAGAGATACGTGGAAAATCAAAGGATGTCCTAACGGACTTCTGTTGATTTGGACGCGATTCACCTACCCGTTAAGCCTAACGGCTGTAACGGGAGTCCTCTCGCGTCATTAAGATAGCACTACGCCCTAGGCAATTTGCCCCAGTAGGCTGTCACTAGATTTTAGAGTCTAACCCCGTCCTAACCTGAATACTTACTGCTGTAACTAAAATCCTAAGTCAGCTTTGGCTGCGTCCGCTGCTTCAAATAATTGATTATCATCCATTTCTTGCCAGTCGGGATCGGCAATTTCAGCATAGAATGTTTGATCAAAGGGACGAGTGCGGACAACCACAGGCATGGGGACAGCGTGACCTAAAATTAAAGCCTGTTGTTTCGAGTCCAGTTTAGCGAGAACAGATCGTAAGTTTGCGCCCCCTGAAACCCCTGTGAAAATCGCATCAATGTCTTTTTCGTCGTTGAGTAAACAGGTGACGCGAGTTCCGACTTGCGACATGACTTCGGGGTCAATTCCAGAGGGACGTTGATCGACGACTAAGAGGGTGACAAAATATTTCCGCATTTCCCGCGCGATCGTGCCGAAAATGGTTTGTTGAACCGTTGCCGAGTCTAAGAAACGGTGCGCTTCTTCAATGGTAATGACAAGTTGTTGCGGGCGTAAGGTGGGGTTTTTCGATTGCAGGTAATCCTCAGATTTTTTCACGTAAGATTGGTGAATGCGCCGTGTGATCATGTTTGTTGCTAGCATATACGACAGCATATTCGATTGCGATCCGAACTCCACCACCACGTGCTTTCCAGCGTCTAAAGATTGCAAAATTTGATCAATGTAATTATACGGACAAGCAGATCGGATATATTTCAAATTTTCTAAGCGCATCAGTTTCCGTTGTAGCGCACTAATCGATCCTTTATGTCCTTGTCTTTCTTCACAAAACTCTTGGATATCATCATTACTCATGGTAATCAGTTGCGTGATCCAATGTTTCCCAAACTCAGAATATAAAATTTGGGCGTTGTCTAACGCTGCTTCTGATAACCCTAATTCTTGTCCGACTAGGCGCAGGTCTTCAATGGTAATTTGGTCATAACTGAGATAAAGTTCTTGTGCGTCATTCACTCCACGGCGTTTGGTAGAATCGCGATCAAGGGTGTAAATTTCGACTTCGCCAGGAAAGAGTTGTCGTAAACCTTTAACGGTACTAAACCCTTTTCCTTCTTGCATGGCTTCCCAACCATATTCCGAGTGCATATCAAAGATCAAATTGACGGCTGCTTGTTGGCGGATGATTCCTGAGAGTAATAAGCGGGTGAGAAAGGATTTTCCTGTTCCAGACTTGCCAAAAATCCCGTTGCTACGTTCGACAAAGGTTTCTAAGTTGACACAGACGGGAACATCCATGTCTAGCGGTTGTCCAACAGAAAAGTTTTTCCGCATTGGGTCATCTTCCCAACCAAAGACCGCCCGAAAATCAGCTTGGCTTGCTTCATGAACTTGGCTAAAATGACTGGGAATGGTTTTTACGGGTAATAATTCCATCTCCGTACTGGTTTGGGCTTGATAGGAGGCTAACGGACTTTTCCCGTTTTGTTCTTGTGGTGTTGGTAACGTTTTTTTCTGGTCGGGATAGGTGAACATTAACATGGGAGCAAGTTCAATTGTCCCATAAGTGCTGCTTCCTGCTAAAACTTTTCTGAGTAAGTCATCTTGGGGTGAGGGGGGATCAGAAACAATACGGTTACTGGATGTTCCGAGAGAGACATCAGTGAGAAGACAAAAAAAGCGCGATCGCGCACCTTGAACGACTAAAAATTTCCCCACTCGCATTTCTTCCACTGACACATCAGGATGGAGTCGGACTTCTAAGCCTTCAGTGAGAGAACCACCGACAACTGAACCGAGAGGAGAAGAGAGTTGTTCGTCCATAGGAATTAATACACGCTAACTTGTTGTGATTCTAACAAGAATATTTTTTGAAGCCGAGACGTTCTAGCGGTTGCGGTTGATGAAAGAGGGATTCAGGAGTGCTTTCTAAAATCAGTTGTCCTTGATCAATCAGAAACGTCCAATCTGCCCAATCTTGAACTAAGTTTAAGTCGTGGGTTGCAATGACAATAGTTGTTCCTGTTGTTTGAACGCGATCGAGCATTTCTCGTAAACTTGTCACTTGTTTCGGATCGAGATAAGCAGTCGGTTCATCGAGTAACAATAAGTGAGGGCGAAGAATCATTACATCCGCGATCGCGACACGCTTTTTTTGCCCTAAACTGAGATAATTTACAGGATAATCGGCTAACTCAGTTAAATTAAAATCAATTAACGCTTGCTGCACCCGTTCTCGAATTTCTGCTTCTGGGAAGCCAAAATTAAATAAGCCATAAGATAAATCTTCCTCTACTGTCGTCGCAACTAATTGCTGTTCTGGATTTTGAAACACTAAACCCACCTGTTGTCGCAGTTGATTCAAATAACGGCGATTATACTGCATGGGTTCACCTTGCCAACGCACAACCCCTTTTTCAGGTCGATACAGCCCATTAGCCAGCCGAAATAAAGTGGTTTTACCACAGCCGTTTTGCCCAATAAAGACACAGCGTTTCCCTTCTGGAATTTTTAAAGATAAATCATTTAATGCAGGCTGATTCGTGCAAGGATAGGTGTAACGAACTTGGTCAAACTCCATCAACATAATGGACTCCCGTCAGAATCAGTAAAACAACATAACCTGCTATCGCTTCTCCTGCATATCGCCAATTGGTACGATGGCGACGAGTGTGTAGCACGCGCAATTCCCCATTAAATCCCCGAGACATTAAGCCTAACGAGATTTGTCGATAGTTTTCTAATGTCCGCGAAAGCAGTTGACCAATGAGTAAACTCAGGCTGTGCATTCCAGTACGCCAGTTTCCATAGCCCAAGCGAGATTGTTGGGCGGTGAGGATTTCCATTACGGTATCGGTTAAAACAAAAATAAAACGATACATTAACACAAGGAGTTCGGTGATTAAAGCGGGACAACGGAAGTCTCTTAAGACGCGGATAATTTCCACAAAGGGGACTGTAAAGAGAATAAAATACAGACAAGAAGTCAGCGCGATCGCGCGTAAAAAGATCGTTCTTGCCTGTTCTAATCCCTGAGCACTCAAATACAGATACATCTGACCCAAGGAAAATCCCCACAGCACATCTGAAGTCCCAGTTCCCACAGTCGCCCCCCAACTGAGTCCCATTACTAATGCAGGTAAACTCATGATCCAGAAACTCACTGGGATCGCGATTAATTTCCCATAGACTTGAACTGGAATTCCAGCATAAACAATCACCCAAAACGTCAACCACAGGGCGATCAGAATTTGGATCAAAGGTGGAGCAAGATAGCCAAGGAGAAAAAGGGCGATCGCAAATCCCAGTTTCTGTTTAGGTGGCAGCGATCGCAGCTTGTTTGTGTAAGCGAGAGAATCAATTTGATGGTGCATTAATTCAAGAAAGGTTTCACTCTTCCCACCCGTGAATTATCCTTCCTCTTTCTTCGATTGTTGGGTTCGTCCTTTGTATAAGCCAATAACATAACCAATTACTCCTGCCCCGATTGCTGCTTGCGAAACAAACAACAGGCTTTCAACTTCACCACTGGGTAGTTCAATCATATTACCAAACCACGGTTCATAATCGGGCTTTAATTCTCCAATCGCTGCTTCTGCTTCTCCATCCGCACCCCCATATTCACCGCGCACAAAGACAAGAGGCAAAATGGCAAGTGCAACAACAGTTAAAATCAGCAACCAGTTTCCTTGTGGTTTCTTTTGATTCGTTTGATTCATCATTTTTTAGGATTCGGTTTTCAATAATTTCAGCGTTTGCAGTTCATCCACTGCGTAAGATTGCAGCCAATTCCAGACCAATACTGTGAGTAAACCCTCACTAATGGCTAAGGGAACTTGAGTGACAGCAAAAATGCCAGCAAACTTTAAGAAAGCAGTAATAAACCCACCATTAGCAGCAGGAAAAGCTAAAGCCAGTTGCACCGAAGTGACGATATAAGTTACCAAGTTTCCTAAAGCTGCTGCGAGAAAAATTCCTGCTTTGGGTTTCCCCCAACTCATTGTCAGGCGATAAACGCCATAAGCAACCCAAGGGCCAACAATCGCCATCGCAAACGCATTTGCACCCAAAGTGGTGATCCCCCCATGAGCGAGTAATACTGCTTGAAAGACAAGCACAAGGCTTCCTAATACCGTCATCACACCAGGACCGAATAAAACCGCCCCTAATCCCGTACCAGTGGGGTGAGAACAACTTCCTGTCACTGAGGGAATTTTGAGCGCAGAAAGCACAAAACTAAACGCTCCTGCTAAAGCCAGAAGTAATTTCAGTTCTGGGGTTTCACGGGTGACACGGGTTAAACTTCTCAAGCCAACCACAAAAAAAGGAAGCGCGACCACCCACCAAAAGACCGCCCAGCCCACAGGTAAAAAGCCTTCCATAATGTGCATCGCTTGCGCGGGAGAAGCTGCACCTATCACTAAGTAAAAACTTAAAGCTACCATTAACGCTAGATGTACTAGCCGAGATTTTCGAGTCACTTATTTTTCTCCTATTATCTATTTGTTATCACTCCCCTCTCTTTCTTGAGTGACCTGATGGAAATATTGATTGCTAAAGAAATAATGCAATTGAGAGATTCGTCAGTTCACCAAATCGTCCAGAGGAAACTGATCCATCACAATTCTCGAATCATCATCAATTGCAAACGATTAACTGGCAATGGAAAACTTTTTAAATCATTCATCATCCGTACCTCGCGGAGCTAATTGAACTTGAATGTTGCATCGACGGGCATTCTGACTCAGAGGCGTTAACCTTCTTCACAGTTGCGGGACAGTGGCAGACTTTCACTGCGCTTTCCCCGTTTCCTCTAGCGACTGCTCCCCGCTAGAATCGATGACCCTGCTAATCATATCAATTCTGTTGCGCCCTGACAAATGACTATAATTAGTTGCCGTTTTAGATCACCATGAGTGGGCGTTACCCACCCGACGACTAATTGTAGAACGAAGAACAAAAATCAAGAATGTCCCTCACCTGTCTGAGAATTTTCATAATCAAGTTAAACAGATCGACTTAATTTTATAATTAACCAATCTCGCTTCTCAAGTTCACTTAAGCCAAGATAATCTTCTAATGTCCAATATTGAGTAATGAGATCGACCACTTCATAAAACTCTTCATCGCACTCTTTCTTAAACGAGTCTGGACTATGAAATAAATGTTTGATTTTCTTCTCTGAAAGACGTGATAGAAATTTAAGGGTCAAATAGTACGGTGTTTTGACCTTACACAAGTATTGATCTTGATCTCGAATTACATATCCTTCAATCTCTACTTGATTACTGAGTTTTAAAACCTCAGCTAAACTAGCTTGAAAGTGTTTTGGTCTAGGAATCTCAAGTTTATTTCCTAATTCGTCTAGTTCTTCTTCTGTAAAACAATAACCTGAAGTTTTTTCTCGACATCCGATTAAATAAATACCATAGTTTTCTGAGGGAATGGGATGCGAGTCCTCAGGATGAATCACTTCAAAAAGCAACGTCTGATTTTTGTTTAATAAGTATTTAATCAGTGATCCGTAATGAGGTTTACTCATCTCTTTTCCCATATCAACATGAGTTCCACTGAGAGAACCCGTGGTCGTATAGAGCAAACCTTCTTGGTAAGGATGTTTAGTGATTGCAATCAGAAATCCATTGATTTTTTCCGATGCGGTAATGATTTTATCGAGGGGAGGATAGGTTTTATTTTCACCATAATTAAAAATTTTATCAAAGGGTCTTTGAACAATCTCACCACCTAACCCTAAAACTAGCCCTCGCGCCATTAATAAGTAAGGGCTTGTGTGCCATAAATTATGATAAAATACTTTGGCATTATAGCGATAAATGCTGAGATAGCCTTCCTCTTTATTCTTGATATTCTTATTCTTTAATCCTTCCAGTAAAGCATGGTTGGGGGAATAACAATAATGGGAACAATCAACGGTTGCTAAGTCACCTGTTGCGGTTAAACCCACTAATTCCCCTCCTAATGCTTGACCCGCTTCTAAAGCAGAAACTGGAGAATCAATTAGATTTGAACGTTTACCTGTGGGCGGAATATGACCTCTCACTAACTGATAAGAATTATCTCCTCTTTCAAATAAGGTTTTATAGACTTGATCGGTGTCGTGGGGTTGATCGAGTTTAGAAAAACCTCGGATTAAATGTTGTTTGGGGGTTAAATAAGGATCAAACCATTCAATATCCGCATGGACATAAACAGTATGTTGATGAATGTAATAGGGCGGAAGACGTTTCAAGAAATGGGTAATTATTTTAATTTCTTTTTTGTCACACTGGGTTAAAATTTCATGTAAGGTTTTTTGCGTGGACAGCGATCGCGGTTTCTTTTCTTCTTGTAATCCCCGCAGTAAGTTTAAGTCATGATTCCCCAGCACACAATAATGACCCGAAGAAACTGCTTTCATCACCCGCCGTAGTACGCCAATCGAATCATACCCTCGATCCACTAAATCACCGAGAAATAAAACTCTCCGTTGGGGATCTTCTGAGTGCATCAGTTTCTCTTCTACCCATTGATATCCCATTGCTGTTAAGAGTTGATCTAATTCCTGTGTCATCCCATGAATATCGCCGATGACATCTAATTTGATATCATCAGAAATGGAGTAAGGATCAATAGTAATTTCAAAATAATCGCTGGTGAGGTGAGGATAACGAGACGCTTTTTGATGTCTGCGAATTTGTTTTTCTAGAACTGCTGAAGGAACAATTCTTTTGCGCGATCGATTCCGTTGATGTAATTCCTCATCACTAACATCAAAAATTAACACTTGATAGGAACAATCGAGCTTTTGGGCAATTTTAATAAAATCCCCTCTGGTCTGATCATTTAGCATTGTCGCATCAATGAAAGTGGTTAATCCTTCTCGCAGTCGAGAATGCGTAATCTCTTCCATGATCTGAAAAATTAACCGATCATCCACAGGTTGCGGAGATTCCCCTTCACAAGTCGGTCTAGACCCATAACATTGTTCTCTGAGGGCATCAGACGAGAGAATGAGGGAGGGATGATAGTCTTTTGCTATCTGTCCACAAACGGTCGATTTCCCCGATCCTGAAGGACCCGATAAGATAACCAAACTTCCTACTTTAATGTTGACTTTCATTGTTGCTTGAAATGGCTCAAAAACTTTGGCGAGAATTCCGCCTACTTGCATTAGAATAACTAATTCTTAAGTATTTTTCTGTTGTCTTCGCTTTTAGCAAGTCAAAGCGCGATCGCGCTGCTATTCTAATAACCAACCAAAAACTAACCCCACACTTAAGTAGGGTCTGCTGAATAAAGCTGAAAGTTTTACCTGAACTTTGGATTTGAGGCGATTAAGATCTAAGTAAAAATGCAAGTCCATTGATTGTTCAATCGTCAAAACCTTGCCTGGGGCAACTTGCCTCTTGCCTTACGAAACCAACATAAGGACTTTTTCAGCAAGCCCTAAGTAGAGTAGGCATTGCCCACCCTACTTTAAATCACTAATTTATTGCACCACTGTTGCGGTTTGTGGGTTTAGTTTATTCCCTTCTTGTAAAGCAGCAGAGAGGCGATTCAGCGCATTAATATAGGCTTGTGCAGAAGCAACGATGACATCTGTATTTGCGGAATGACCCGAGTAAACATTTCCTTCATGACGTAAGCGGATGGTGACTTCGCCAATCGCATCAATTCCCGCCGTTACCGACTTTACAGAATATTCAATCAACTCGTTAGGCACTTTTACCACACGGTTAATGGCTTTATACACTGCATCCACCGGACCGGTTCCGATCGCAGCATCGGTTAATTCTTCCCCTTGCGGACCGCGAATCGTCACAGTTGCGGTGGGACGGGAATGATCGCCACAAGACACCTGCACTAATTCTAAGCCAAAGATATTCGGGGCTTGTTGAGTTTCGTCATTAACAATCGCTTCGAGATCCCAATCGGTAACGACTTTTTTCTTATCTGCGAGGTCTTTAAACCGCAAAAAGGCTTTATTTAACTCGGTTTCAGATAGTTCATACCCTAAATCTCGCAGACGGCTACCAAAGGCGTTACGTCCTGAATGTTTTCCGAGAACAATTTGGTTACTCGTCCAACCAATGGATTCTGCATCCATGATCTCATAAGTTTGCTTATGTTTAAGAACACCATCTTGGTGTATCCCAGATTCATGAGCAAAGGCATTTCCACCGACAATTGCTTTGTTCGGTTGAATGGGCATTCCCGTGAGATTTGATACTAAACGAGACGTTTTATAAATCTCTTTGGTGTTGATGTTGGTCAACGGTGCTTCCGATTCTGCGGGTCGTCCTAAGAATTGATTATAGAATTGACGGCGGACGTGGAGTGCCATCACTAATTCTTCGAGGGCTGCATTACCAGCGCGTTCTCCAATCCCGTTGATGGTACATTCTAACTGTCTTGCGCCATTTTGAATTGCAGAGAGGAAGTTGGCGACTGCTAAGCCCAGATCATTGTGTCCGTGAACCGAAATAATCGCTTGTTCAATGTTGGGGACATTTTCTTTTAAGCCACGGATTAACGCACCAAACTCTTCAGGGGTGGTATAGCCCACGGTATCAGGAATATTAATCGTGGTTGCGCCAGCAGCGATCGCGCTTTCTACGACTTGATAGAGAAATTCTGGATCGGATCGCCCCGCATCTTCTGCGGAAAATTCCACATCATCAGTAAAGGTTTTTGCATACCCGACCATTTTCGGGATTGTCTCTAACACCTGTTCTCGGGTTTTACGCAGTTTATATTCTAAGTGAATATCAGAGGTGGCGATAAAGGTATGAATCCGTCCTTTCGCTGCGGGTGCGATGGCTTCTCCTGCTGCTTTAATATCACCTTCCATCGCACGGGCTAAGGCGCAAATCGTCGGACCATCAGGTGTTCCCACATTTTCTGCAATGGCTTTTACCGCCTCAAAATCTCCCACACTGGAATAGGGAAACCCTGCTTCAATCACATCTACGCCCAAGCGAGACAAAGCGCGAGCAATCGTTAACTTTTCATCTCCATTTAAGGTCGCCCCTGGAGACTGTTCACCATCGCGGAGAGTTGTATCAAATATTATAATGCGATCGCGTTCGTTACTCATAGATCATTATTTTCTAACAATTAAGCACACGGTTTGATCTTCAATTTTAATCGATCTTTTCAATACTTTCCCGAATATCATTCAGGTCAATATAGCGGTCAGTTGCATTCCGCAGTTCTCGGGCGATCATTCCTTCGGTAGAAACAACGGTAATGTGGGTATTTTTGGATCGTAATAGCTCGATCGCGCGTTCAAAGTCCCCATCCCCACTAAATAAGATAACTCGATTATACTGCTCAACGGTATTAAACATATCAATAACAATTTCTATATCTAAATTCGCTTTTTGGGAATAGCGACCCGATACGTCATCATAATATTCCTTTAAAATCTTAGTGCGGACTGTATAACCTAAACTAATCAAAGCATCGCGGAACCCTCTTTGATCTTGAGAGTCTTTTAATCCTGTGTACCAAAACGCATTGACAAAACTAACGGTCGGTTCATTTTTAAAGTAGTCTAAAACTCGCCTGGGATCAAAAAACCAGCCATTTTTTTGCTGGGCGTAAAACATATTATTTCCGTCCACAAAAATTGAGAGACGGTTCGGATGACAATTCATAATAACAACACTAATTATTGACAATAAATTAAACTGAATAAGTAACTTTTAAATCTTTACTTTTGCTCAGTCATTTTTTAAACAAAAGCAATATCAGTCGTGCTTTCTGCTGTTCTAGGTTGCAACTAGACTGAACAGAAGCTCAACTGGACTCAGACATTAAGACATAAAATCAGGGGTAAGCCCAATGGTTACCACCTTCGATTAAAGTGTTGGTTTCGATAAAAATTATGATTAAATAAATTAAGAATAGTGACAGACATTTAGCAATAATAAAGAATAAATTTTCAACAAAATGGAAGCAATAATAAATTGAGAAAGCGTTAACTTTCTAAACTAAAATATAAGAATTAACTTCCGCCTTAGGAAGCAAGGGTGAAGCCTGAGTTAAATCCGACTCAAACCCTCTCTAATCTATAATACCGAATTTTTTTAACTAAATGTAGAATAATGTTGCCCAAAATACTGCGAAAACCGCGCCGAATTCCCTTTTTCAAACCAGAATCCCGATTCTATGCGGTCACTTGTCTTTTTGCTGGCGTTTTGATGGGAATGACCTGTGATCCCGTTAATGCTTGGTTTTTTGCTTGGATTGCTTTCGTTCCTTTATGGCTTTGGGTCGTTCAGCAATCCTCCTTGCAGCTAAAATCAATTTTACCAGTCCTCACCTTCGCGATCGGTTATTACGGGGTGACTCTGTTTTGGATTACAGGTGTTCATCCCATGAGTTGGATGGGTGTTCCATGGTTGAATAGTCTTTTGATCGCGATCGCGTGCTGGTTGATTTTAATCGCGTGGGGAAGTGTTTTAGTCACCTTCTGGTCATTGGGAATGATGACCTGTAATCGTTGGCTACATCATCCCTTACAACGGATTATAGTTGGGGTTGCGATTTGGTGTAGTTTAGAAACCCTCTGGAGTTATACACCACTCCACTGGACAACATTTGCTTTCACCCAAAGCCCCCATAATCTCACAATTTTACAACTGTTGTCGATTTCAGGAACAACCACAGTTACCGCAGCGATTGTTTTGTTTAATGGACTGGTGGCGGAAGCGATTCTTTTTGGTTATGGAAGAAATCAGTTTCGCCAAGCGGGTGGCTTCATCATGGGCGCGATTGCGCTATTGATTAGTTTACATCTTGCAGGCTGGTTCTTATACATCCAACCTTTAGAAACTTCACCCAGTCAAGCTATTCGGGTTGGAATCATTCAAGGCAATATCCCCAATACAATTAAACTTTATCCCGAAGGTTGGCGCAAAGCAATTGATGGTTATACCACAGGTTACATTAAACTAGCACAAGCAGGCGCAGATGCAGTTCTCACCCCAGAAACCGCCCTTCCTTTCCAATGGACCCAACAAGTCAACCAGGGTAGCCCTTTCTATCAAGCTATTTTAGATCAGAGTGTTCCTGCATGGGTCGGCGCATTCGGTCGTAAACAAGGGCGTTCCACCAATAGTTTATATAGCATTAATGGAGAGGGAGAAACCCTGAGTCGGTTTGATAAAGTCAAGTTAGTCCCTTTAGGAGAATATATCCCCCTAGAAGACTGGTTAGGAAAAGTTATTGACCGTCTTTCTCCTCTCGACTCTCATTTAGCCAAAGGAGATCCAGATCAAACCTTTCTCACCCCCTTCGGAAAAGCCATTGTTGGTATTTGTTACGAATCTGCTTATGGCGAACATTTCCGCCGTCAAGCAGCCAATGGCGGAGAGTTTATCCTCAGTGCGTCTAATGATGCCCATTATAGTGAAACCATGCCCGCCCAACATCATGCTCAGGATATCATGCGAGCCATTGAAACCGATCGCGCAATGGTTCGCGCCACGAATACGGGATATTCTGCGATCGTTGATCCACGAGGGAATACCTTGTGGTTATCGAATATGGATGAATATCAAACTCATCTGGGAACAATTTATAAACAACAAACCAAAACCTTATATGTCCGTTGGGGAAATTGGTTAAATTGGGTTTTAGTCGGTTTAGGAATAATGATTATTGCTAAAGCAATGATGCAACAAAGAAGAGATAGTTAATACTACTTGCTATGATTTTAGGGGCAATTGCTGGAGATATTATTGGCTCAATTTATGAGTCTCCTTTGCGAAATATTAAAACAAAATCGTTTCCACTTTTTCAATCACAAAGTCATTTTACAGATGATACCGTTTTAACTATCGCGATCGCGGATGCGATTCTAAATAATGAAAGTTACAGCAAAAAATTAAAAGAATACTATCACTGTTATCCTAATGCGGGGTATGGGGGAAACTTTCGTCGTTGGGCTGCTTCTGATCAAAGTGAACCCTATTATAGTTTTGGGAATGGATCAGCCATGCGAGTGAGTGCAGTGGCTTATGCGTTTTCGGATTTAGAAACGGTTAAGATAGAAGCCTTAAAAAGTGCAGCGGTTACCCATAATCATCCTGAAGGAATTAAAGGGGCGCAAGCAGTTGCAACAGCTATTTTTTTAGCGCGATCAAATTCTAAGAGAATAGAAATTAAGCAAAAAATTGAAGCAGACTTTCAATATAATTTAAATGAAACGGTATCTGAACTGCAAAAAAGTTATCGTTTTGATGTGTCTTGTCAGGGATCAGTTCCCCAAGCGATTATTTGTTTTTTAGAAGCAACTGATTTTGAAGATGCGATTCGGAATGCGATTTCTATTGGGGGAGATAGTGATACCATTGCTTGTATGGCGGGTGCAATTTCAGAAGCCTTTTATCAGGGGATTCCTGATTTTATTCAAGAAGAAGTGAATCAAAGATTAGATCCAAAATTGAAGCAAGTGATTGAACAATTCCAAGTTTTTATTAGTCATTAGTCACTGGTCATTAGTCACTGGTCATTAGTCATTTGGTAACTGGTAACTGGTAACTGGTCATTGGTCACTGGTTACTGGTTACTGAAATTCCGATCGCGCTCAGCTAATTTAAGTAAAATCTCTTCATGAAAAGTGCGAGTAATGGGATAAATATAAGCAAGAATAATCCCGCCGATTAAGAGAATACTGGGAATCGGACCAATTAACAAACGGATGGCGAGTAATGCAGAATCAGGTTGTGTAATGGCGTTGGCTTGTTCACCACTACTGGAAATAAAGCCAGACCAATCTAAAATTTTACCCACCATAAACAGCGCGATCGCGAGACCAATTTTCTGCAATTGCACCACAAACCCATAATAAATCCCTTCCCGTCTTTGTCCCGTTTCTAACTCATCTAAATCCACCACATCGGGTAACATTGACCAAGGAATCAGATAAGCCACCGCTAACCCCGCACCTGCTAACACTCCAATTCCATACATCGCAATCAGTTGACCCGGTTGGAGTAAAAATAAGCCCGCTTGTGCGATTAAAGTTAAAGGAATTCCGATACAATAAACGATGCGCTTTCCTAAGCGTTGTGCTAAATAATTCCAAAATCCCATCATTAGCAGTCCCGTTCCCTGTACCGCTAACGCCATTTGGGTAAAGTGATGGTCGGGAAGTTGCATCCAGTTAACAACAAAATAAGGTAGCATTGTCGCTGTCACTTGTACACCCATCCAAGAACAGAGGTAAATCCCAATAATGAGGAGAAACGGGCGGTTACTCAATGCAATGCGAACTTGTTGGAGAATGGGAAGGGTCGGTGGACGAGACACTTGTGTCCGTTTCTGTTGTAGGCTTTGAAATCGTTGATAGGTTCCCCAAATACAAAGATAAACCGATAACGCAGCGATCGCGCCACAGATTCCCCCAACCACGACATATTTCTGTTGCGGATGATCAATGATGCTAAAAATCCCTTGTGCGATCAATAACCCCAGAATACTCCCACCAATACTAAACGCTGCTTTATAGCTGACTAAACTCGTGCGTTCGTCATAATATTCTGTCAATTCTGCGCCAAGGGTCGCGTATGGTAAAACAACCGCAGTAAAAGCAATATAAAATAGTACCCCAATTATGGAATAATAAACAAATAATCCCGTCTCATTTCCCACATCAGGAACCCACCAGAGTAACGCAAAACAGATTCCCAACGGAATCGCACCAAAAATCATCCAAGGATAACGCCGTCCCCATTTTGATTGTGTGCGATCACTTAACCAACCGATAACTGGGTCATTAATCGCATCCCAAACTTTTCCAATCAGTAAAATGATTCCCGCTAAGCCAGCATTTAAGCCAGCAACATTAGTCAGGAAAAAGAGGAAGAAAAAGGCTAAGACACTCCCTGTGATTTCACTGGCTAATTCACCCACACCATAACCAAATTTTGTGGATAAATTAATGGGAGTGCTTCCATTAGACGATGATTTGGGAATCTCCATAATCTAATATTAAATATTTAAAGGTTTCTTATATATTGAATTTATTAGAACCAGTTAATAATCGGGAAAACGTGAAAAGTAATCACCTGCCACGAACAACTAATGACCAATGACCAATGACTAATGACTAACCAAATGACCAATCGAAAAACCCTGAACCTCCCTGAAATTAAACTATCTTATCTTGAATGGGGAACTCCCGAAAAACCGCCCTTACTCCTCCTACATGGCTTAGCGGATCAAGCGATGGTTTGGTCAAGTTTGGGAGAAAAATTAGCCCCACAATACCATATCATTGCACCTGACTTACGAGGTCACGGCGAAAGTAGCAAACCCGATGAAACTCATTACACCTTTCCCGAAGTCATCGCAGATCTAGAAGCGTTATGTGATGCTTTCGGTTGGCAATCCACCCATATTTTAGGACATTCTTGGGGCGCAAAAGTGATCGCCTACTGGGCGCAAAAATCTCCCCAGCGTTTTCGGAGTATGGTACTAGTTGATCCCTTCTTTATTGGTCAACTTCCCAGTTGGCTGAGGATTACCTTTCCTATTCTCTATCGCACCCTCTCCACCCTTAAAGGAATGGGCCCTTTTTCTACTTATCAAGAAGCAGAAACCCAAGCGCGTGAGTTAGGGAAATATCAACCTTGGAATGACCTTCAACAAGAGGTATTTCGGACGAACCTTGAACAGAAATCAGATGGTCGCTGGGGGAGTAAGTTTACGATTCCCGCACGAAATGGCATTTTTAAGGAAGTGATGCGAGTTGATGGTTTAAGCCACCCTTTACATATTCCTACACTGCTTATTCTTCCAGAAAAGGGACTGAATCGTATGGAATGGCAAATTAAGCCTTATCGCAAGTACTTAAATAACTTAGAAATTGCGTCCATTCCAGGGAATCATTGGGCATTTTTAGGAGACCCCGAAACCTTTAATCAAACTGTCGCCCAGTTCTTGCAAGCATCTTGAGGATTTATGGCAAGTTTAAGAAATTGTTTTTATAATATAAAGCTAAACCACAAGAGAAAACTAAAATGTTCAATTTTTTAGATAATTTAATTGGAAACTTAAAGTTAAACTCTAAGATTAAAACAATTTTTCTCTTAGTAATGCCGATTTTTTTGATCGGAATTATAATAACAGGATTAGCTTTAAATCAAATTCTGACTAGTAGTTATAAATCAGAGGTGACTTCTAAAGCCTTACTCGCCATGGAAACGATGAACTCCGTTAGGGAATATACGAGTAACCACGTTAGACCAGAACTAGTTGATCGCTTAAAATCAGAGTTTTTACCAGAAACAGTTCCTGCTTATTCAGCCACAGAAGTCTTTAAAAATTTAACCGCCAATCCGAACTATCAAAACTTTTCTTATAAGGAAGCAACTGTAAATCCTACTAATCCTAGAGATCAAGCAGATGAGTTTGAAACGCAACTGATTCAACAATTTCGTCGGCAACAAGATGTAGAAGAGTTGAGGGGATTTCGTTCCTCCGCTAGAACCAAGAGTTTTTATATTGCACATCCCTTAAAAGTGTCTCAAGCAAGTTGTTTAGAGTGTCATGGTAATGTTAGTGATGCTCCACAGTCATTAATTGATAAGTATGGTACAGAGGGGGGATTCAATTGGGAACTCGGTCAAATTGTGGGAGCACAAATTGTTTCTGTGCCTGCTGATCAAATACAACAGCAAACGAAACAAGCGATTAAGGTAACCATGGGATTTATGCTTGCTTTTTTAGCCACTATGGTAATCACTGTCATCTTAGTGAATTTATCTTTGCAACGATATGTGATTCGTCCAATTAAGAAAGTAGCTCGTGCCGCAGAATCGATTAGTCATAAGGACTTTGATCTATCCCTGTTGAGGCCGGTTCAGTCACGCTTAGATGAATTAGGACATTTAGCTAAAGTATTTCAAAATATGGCTGATCAAGTTTATACACGAGAGCAACAATTGGAACAGAAAGTTACTGAATTGAAAGTCAAAATTGACCACAATCGGAAAGAAAAAGAGGTCAAAGAGATTGTGAACACGGATTTCTTTAAAGATTTAGAAAATAGAGCTCAATCTCTACGCAAACGTCATAAAAAAAGTTAAGATTAATCACTTCTATAGCAGTTTTCACCCTCACCCCGAGCTCCTCTTCCCAACTCCCCCTCACTTCGTACCAACAACTGGTTACTGGTCACTGACTGAGGATCTTGAGTCGGGCTTCTCGCAAACTTAGCTAAGTTGTGGATAGCAGGAATGCAGGAATGTAGAATGAATGATGATCGGAACAGAAAAAGACAAGAGGACTTAATCCCCTTGTCTCCTTCTTAACTAAAGAGCGCGATCGTTAGGCAGTTGCTTTTGTGCCTGCTACGGATTTTTGGGTTGGGCTATCATACCCAGACCCACTACCATTATCGGCTGCTGCATCAGCTTGTGATTTAATACGAGCAATGGAGAAGGCGAGTAAGCCGAATACAGGCTTAGCGAGTAAGTCAGCGATGGTATAACCAATTTGAACGCTAACCGTTGCAACTGGTCCTGTAATTCCCAACTCTGGGAGTAAGTAGGCAATGGGATAAACGCCCCAAGAGGCAAGAATTAACCAGCGCATTCCTGAAATCAGGGTTTGTACTTCTTCTGGCTGACGCATGATTGCGCCTTTGAGTTCAAACCACAGGACAAAGAGAATGTAGGCAAACGGGACGGTACTGACTGCACCCCAAATTGCGCGTCCTTGAATGGTTTCAGCCACTTCACCAGGATAGCCCGTGGCAATCATTAACACCGCAGCCACTGCTAGTTTAATAAATAGTGGGCGTGAGGTTTGCTTCGGTAAACCGAGGACTGCCACTGCTTCAATGAGGAGTAATGGCACCGTTAACAGCCAATCCACATAACGATAGGCATCATTAAACACTTGCCCACTGGCGACATAGTTGCCATCCTCTAAGACATAAGCAGCTTCCCAACTGTTGAAGATGCGGAAATAGTGATAGGCTGCAATGCTGACAATGAGACCCGAAATAATCACAGCGACTCGATAGCGAGTGCCAACTAACTGCTTACTATTAAAGAAAAATAGAGCAGCAGCTAACATGGCAGCGATCGTTAAAGAAAAGGCGTTATAGACTAAGTTAAATTGCTCGACGCTCAGCAATTCTGGCGTTGCTGCCAAGGTGTAGCTATTCATAATTCACTCTCAATTTTTAGCTCTTTTTGCTTCGCGATTAATTCCAACTTAATTAAACTTAATCGCTATCTCCCTCCCTCTTATTAGTGAAGTCTTAATCCCAAAATACATCCCTAGAGAATGATGGTTATAAATAGAATTGTCTTGTTATAATTGCGCGTACAAGTAGCAGCAAAAAAAATGAATAAACCCAGCACCAAAGACTCTTAGGAGATCACGATTATGTTTTCACTCAGAAAACTGAGCCTATTTGAGTGATTTAGAACTGCCAAGTCTGAGGTGAAACTTGCTAATAATAGTAAAATAAAATACATTTGATTTTTAACTAAAAAGTTAATCATTATTCTTAAGTCTCATATTGTAGGGTGAGCATTGCCCACCCTACGACTACTATTAAATTAAGACCAGTTTTTAAACTTCTGTCCATTTTCGGAGTAAATTGGCGCAACTTTTTGCGACTAAATCAAATTCTTGGGTTTTGCCATACTTGTTAAATATGGCTTGGCGTGTTGTTTCTAAATCAAATAAGATTTCCCTTTCATTGGGATCACGAATCAAACTTTGTACCCAACTGACCGCAACTAGACGAACTCCTTTCGTGACTGGTTCTACTCGATGTAGAGTGGTGGAAGGGTAAGTAATCATTGCACCAGCATTGAGCTTAAAAGACTGTTCTCCTTGGGAGGTTTCAATCACTAATTCTCCGCCGTCATAGTCTTCAGGAGAATTGAGAAAGAGGGTAAACGAGACATCAGACCGCATTAAATCATTCCCCTGTCCCATCAGTGCATTATCAACATGAGTCCCATAAGACATTCCTTCCTCGTAGCGACTAATTAGCGGAGAACGAATATTTTTGGGCTTTACTGCCATCCGAAACAACTGACTTCGATGGAGTCCTTGGGTTACAGTTTCTTTTACTGATTTTGCCACAGCATCTTTTCTGGAGAGTTGCTGGTTTTCTTTCACCAGTTTGGCGTGCCACCCTGCGGTGAGTTTACCATCGACAAATGTTGCCTTGGCGAGGGAATCATGAATAGATTCTAACTCTTCTGAAGTCAAAACCTGATCAATACAAAGAATCATAAGTGAATAGGAAAGATTATCAATTATTAAAATGGCTTTTCAAGTGTAAGTGATTTTGTTTTCCCCTGACAAGATTTCTTAAATCAACCCCCTCACCCCGATTGATTTGTAGCAAACATTGATCAATTTGATATTAAATGCAATAATTTTTCAGTTGGTGTTTATCAATTAGATGCTTAATGAAATTTACAAGACGATTTTTTATTGGTGCAGGGACAGCCACTGCTGCTGCAACCGTGAGTCAGCTTGCTCAAACGAAACCGAGTTATGCTCAAAGTGGAGAAATTAATCTTTATTCATCCCGTCACTACGATACGGATGAACTGCTTTATAAGAATTTCACCGACCAAACTGGGATTCGTGTCAATATCCTAGAAGGGAATGCCGATGAGTTGATTTCTCGGATTAAAAATGAAGGACGCAACAGTCCTGCGGATCTTTTAATTACGGTTGATGCTGCGCGTTTGTGGCGGGCGGAAGAAGCGGGGATTTTTTCCCCTGTCTCTTCTGAGATTTTAGAGGGAAGTATTCCGCCGAATCTTCGTCATCCAGAAGGCTTGTGGTTTAGTTTGACGAAGCGGGCGCGGGTGATTTTGTATAACAAGAGTCAGGTTGATCCGTCTGAGTTATCCACTTATGAAGATTTAGCTTCTCCTAAATGGCGCGATCGCGTGGCGATTCGGTCGTCTAATAATGTTTATAATCAGTCTCTGGTTGCGTCTCTGATTGCAAACTTAGGAGAAGAAGCAACAGAAAACTGGTGTCGTGGTTTGGTCCAAAATCTTGCCCGTCCCCCTCGCGGTGGCGATATGGATCAGATCAAAGCTGCTGCTTCTGGTATTGCTGATCTGGCGGTTGCGAATACGTATTATTTTGCTCGGTTTGCCCCTGGTCGCTCTGCGAGTAACCCTGCTATTTTTAACCGTATTGGTGTCTTTTTCCCGAATCAAAATGGACGGGGAACGCACGTTAATGTTAGCGGTGGCGGTGTGATCAAAACAGCCCCCAACCGAGAAGGGGCGATTCGCTTTTTAGAATATTTAGTGAGTCCTCCTGCACAGGCAATTTTTGCTCAGAGTAATAGTGAATATCCCGTTGTGCCGAATGTGCCTCTAGACCCTGTAATTGCTCGTTTCGGTGATTTTAAAGAAGATCAGGTGAATGTGTCTCAACTGGGCAAGAATAATCCCTTAGCGGTGAAAGTTATGGATCGTGCGGGCTGGGCTTAAACAATTAGGCGTTAGGCATCTCCCTCAACTAGGATCAAGAAAGCGCGATCGCGTTTCATCCCCCCTAGCCTTCCTTAGAAAGGGGGGAAATGTATGATTGGCTTTGCTTTTTTTAACTCACTTGGGATACGCAGGCTTTTACCAAAGAAAAATAACAAGAGCGCGATTCAACAATAGTGCTATTATGTACAAAGTAGTCAACGTAAGGCGATCGATGATGAAAAGTTATACTTTAACCCAAACTCGTAATCAGCATGGAGAAGTCTTTGATCGCGCCAAAATTGAACCTGTGCTGGTCACTAAGCAAGAAAGACCAAGTCACGTCATTCTTTCAGCTGAAGCATACCAGAAACTAATTGCCAGACTGGAAGAGTTAGAGGATTTAAATTGGGGTAATGCAGCACAAACCGCTTTAAATCAATCTTCAATGCTAGGAAGTGATCAATTCACCACAGCTTTAGAGAAAATTGCCAATGGCTAAATTGGATGGCTTGCAAGCAGTATTAGATTTTTTGAAAGGCTTGCAGCCCAAAATTGCTGCTCAAATCGCCAAGAAAGCATTATCACTTAATTTAAACCCTCTTCCCAATGATTCTAAGCAATTAAAAGGATATCCCAATTATTATCGAGTTGATTGTGGAGAGTATCGTATTATTTATCGCTATCAACCAAAAGAAGATTTAGTGGAAGTAATTCTGGTGGGCAAACGTAACGATGATGATGTATATAGAAAGTTAGAACGTTTATTTAAATCGTAGTTAGTCATTGGTAACTGATCACTGTTCGGGATACGCAGGCTTTTACCAGAGAAAAATAACAAGAGCGCGATCGCGCTCTGATTGGGAACATTTTATCCCCCCTTAGAAAGGAGGGAAACAAGGGAAGATCGATGAATCAAGTTTTTATGAATGAATTAGATCTGCTATATAAGACATTAGCTTAATTACGAGCGAGCCATTTTTGACCGTTGAGACGCTGTACGGTGTACATCACCAATAATTCTAAATTTACTTTGCGCTCGTCAATCATAAACGATTCAATGGTGCTGGGGGCGGAACCGCCTGCGGTATAGGAAAAGGCTTTTTGTCCACTGATATCGTCGTCTAAAAAGTACACATTAAAACGACGTTTTCCCCCATCCCATTGACCAATGACTTGGGAACATTCATCAGCACCTGGAAGCGGGAATTGATCTTTTTTAAATTCCAGTTCTAAATCGCTGATCCCTTGTTGACTGAGGGCTTCTTTCAAAGCTGGTTCATAATGTTGTTCGATAAACTCAGGGAAAGGTTTATCTTCAATGGGGGGGTTCTTCCTCTTTTTTCTTAGCTGAGGAATCGGATTTTTTGCCTTGAGTTGACTTTTCTTCTTCAGACATAAACCTTCACTGAAATTAATTATATTTTTGCTCTTTTGATATTCTGAATCAGCAGTAGGAAAGGATGACGATCGCGCCACAATTTCCAATCTAGACGAACGCCTCCTTCACTGATTTTTATTCAGTTTAACCACCTGCAACCGCAGGAACAATACTAACCTCATCGCCATCTTTTAAGGAGGTTTTCTCGTTTTCTAAAAAGCGAATGTCCTCACTATTGACATAAAAGTTAAGGAAGCGACGCAGTTTTCCCTCATCATCTCGTAACTTTCCTTGAAAGCCTGGATAGTTTTGTTCGAGGGTTTCGACTAACTCTTTTACAGTGCTGCCTTCACATTCTAAGACGGCTTGATTATCAGTATGTTTTTGTAAAACGGTAGGAACTAAAACTTTGACGCTCATTTTTTTTCGTTGTTGGTTAGTTGTTATTGGTTATTTGTGACTGACCTGATCCTCTGAGTTGGAAAGTAACCAAGGGGGTTAAAAATCAGGTTTTGACCAATAGCAAGTCACCAGTTAATCAAAACTGATTGAGTGACTTAGATAAAGAACAAGAAACTATACTAACACTTGCTGCCACTCTAAACGATCAAGGGTGCGAGAGCGTTGCCAAGCGCGTTCAAAACTATCTAAGTTGGGATCAATCGCGAAGGGTTCGCCAATGTAACCTTGTACCGCTTCTTGGGTTTTCAGTCCGTTACCTGTGATATAAGCAACGGTGCTTTCGTCTGGATCAATTTTACCTGCTTCGACTAATTTTTTCAGAACCGCGATCGTTGTTCCGCCTGCGGTTTCAGTGAAGATTCCTTCTGTTTCTGCTAAGAGTTGAATCCCTTCGATGATTTCAGCATCGGTGACATCTTCAATATTGCCATTGGTTTTACGAGCAACATCTAAAGCGTAAACCCCATCAGCAGGGTTTCCGATCGCGATCGATTTTGCAATTGTATTCGGCTTAACAGGCGTAATAAAGTCCCGTCCTTCTTTAAATGCTTGAGAAATCGGGGAACAGCCTTCTGCTTGTGCACCACTGAAACGAACGAACTTATCATCGACTAAACCCGTTTTCACAAATTCTTGGAAGCCTTTATAAATTTTTGTATAGAGAGAACCCGAAGCTAAGGGCGCGACCACATGATCAGGAAGTTTCCAGCCGAGTTGTTCCGCCACTTCATAACCGAGGGTTTTCGAGCCTTCAGAATAATAAGGACGAAGATTAATATTAACAAAGCCCCAGCCGTAACCGTTGGCTACTTCACTACAGAGGCGGTTCACTTGGTCGTAGTTTCCTTTCACTGCCATGACAGTGGGGTTATAAATTAATGTTCCTAAGACTTTCCCAGCTTCGAGATCCGCAGGAATAAAGACACAACATTCTAAACCAGCACTGGCGGAAATTGCTGCGGTAGAGTTAGCAAGGTTTCCGGTACTGGCACAAGAAACAGTAGAAAATCCAAATTCTTTCGCTTTACTGAGGGCTACAGAAACCACACGGTCTTTAAAGCTCAGGGTGGGCATATTCACCGCATCGTTTTTAAGATAAAGCTCTTTTAATCCCAGACGACGCGCCAAGCGGGTGGATTTAATCAGAGGAGTCATCCCAGTGCCAACATCAATGACATCTCCAGTAACTGGTAAAAAGGGTTTGTAACGCCAAATGGACTTGGGACCTGCTGCAATGCTTTCTCTGCTGACTTGAGCGCGAATCGCCTCATAGTCATAGGCAACTTCTAAAGGGGCAAAGGTTTCTTCACAAACATGAATCGGTTTTAAGTCGTATTCTGTGCCTCCTTCTTTCGAGACTAATTTGGTGTAGGTGGGTTTGGCATTGGTGGTTTCAGTTGCAAGAGCCATGGGTTTCTCTCCTTTTTACATTTACAAGTCAGTTCGCTCGATACTAACACAGCGCGATCGGCTCGACAACCAATCCCGACTTTTTTTGTCGGGATTAAGAGAATTCAGCAACTGAGAGGAAAAGCGGTGAGGATGTCAAAAAGTTTGATCGCGAGAGTGATGGAAAGGGAAGCACTGAGACGGTCACTTCCCATCTGAGAGATGGCATCCCCCTCAGCTTCTGCTAGGTGGTATATTCCGCATTGATGCGAACGTAATCATAACTGAGATCGCAACCCCACGCCTGAGACGTTGCTTCCCCTGCTCCTAAATCAACCTGAATCAAGACAGTATCCTCTTTTAAGTAAGCTCCTGCTGCTGCTTTTTTCAAATAATCGCTCGCTGCATTCTGATCAAAGTTCACTGGTTGACCCTTTTCTAGTAATAAGAAGTCTCCCAATTTTATTTTTAAGTTCTCTTGTTCAAACAAAACTCCTGATCGTCCTGCTGCTGCTGCAATGCGTCCCCAGTTGGGATCGCGCCCAAAAATTGCTGATTTAACTAAAGATGACCCCGCGATCGTTTTTGCAACTTGCTGCGCTGCACTTTCATCGGGTGCGCTGGTGACTTGCACTTCAATTAAACAGGTTGCTCCTTCCCCATCACGAGCAATGGCTTTTGCTAAATGCTGACATACCTTAGTGAGCATGGCTTCCAGTTGCTCCGCAGTTTCTCCTGTTTCAGTAATAGCGGGAGTCCGAGATTGACCATTCGCCAGAGCAATTAACGCATCATTGGTGCTAGTATCCCCATCAACCGTAATCTGATTAAAACTCCGTTGCGCTGCTCGTTGTACCATTTCTTGCCAAAGCGACGTGGAAACGGCTGCATCACAGGTGACAAACGCTAACATGGTTGCCATATTGGGGTGAATCATTCCCGATCCTTTTGCCATCCCGCCAATCCGCACTGGACGATCGGCAATGGTGGTTTCCAGCGCGATCGTTTTTGTCACTAAGTCTGTCGTCAGAATCGCTTCGGCAGCAGCATCACTGCCCGTTTCTGACAGGGCTGCCACTAACGGGGAAATTCCTTCCCGAAACGCCGACATTTTCATCCGTTGACCAATCACGCCTGTGGAAGCCAGTAAGACCTCATCTGGCTCAATTTTGAGGGTTTTTGCTAGCAATTGAGCCGTTTCTAAGGCATCTTGCCACCCTTGTTCCCCAGTTGCTGCATTGGCTTGTCCTGAGTTACAGAGAATCGCGCGGGCGGAGGCTTTTTTTTGCAGTTGTTGACGACAATAATCAACACAGGCTGCTCGGACTTGCGAGGTGGTGAACACCCCAGCAGCGATCGCGCTACTTTTGGAAACAATTAATGCGAGATCGCTTTGTCCAGAGGCTTTTAAGCCGGCGGTAATCCCTGCTGCTTGGAAACCTTTGGGCGCAGTGACACCACCAGGAATCATTTTGTAGTGGGTCATTTGTTATTTGTCCTTCGTCATTTGTGTTCAGTGACCAGTAATCAGTGACCAGTTACCAGTGACCAGTTACCAGTAATCAGTGACCAGTTACCAGTAATCAGTTACCAGTAATCAGTGACCAGTTACCAGTGACCAGTTACCAGTGACCAGTAATCAGTGACCAGTTACCAGTAATCAGTGACCAGTTACCAGTGACCAGTTACCAGTGACCAGTTACCAGTGATTAACCGTTCAATTTCTTGCCGAGGAGTTGATTGGTTAATTTGGGATCTGCACGTCCGCTGGTGCGTTTCATCACTTGACCCACAAAGAAACCTTGCAGTTTTTTCTTCCCACCGCGATATTTTTCCACTTCTTCAGGATGGTCGGCTAAGACTTGATCAATAATTCCTTCTAACTCACTGCTATCGGAAATTTGGGTTAAGCCTTTGCTTTCCACTAATGCTTTCGGTGAACCGCCTTGAGTGAGGAGTTCGGGCAGAATTTCTTTAGCAATTTTCCCACTAATCGTTCCTTGATCAATCAGGTTGACTAATTCGGCTAAAGCGTCGGGTTTTAGGGGTAATTCGGTAATTTTCAGCTTGTTCTCGTTTAAATAAGCTGCAATATCTTGAGTCACCCAGTTTGCGACTTGTTTCGGATCAGCTTGATGAGAGACTGCGGTTTCAAAATATTCTGCAACCGCGCGATCGTCTGTTAAAACGTTAGTATCGTAAGCAGATAAGCCCAACTCCTCCTGATAGCGATGGCGTTTTTGTGCGGGAAGTTCAGGTAATTCCGACTGCCATTGTTCTAACTGAGGTTTCGAGACTTTGATAGGAGGCAAATCAGGTTCTGGGAAATAGCGATAATCACTCGATCCTTCCTTACTCCGCATACTAATTGTGCGTTGGCTTCCTTCTTCCCAAAGACGGGTTTCTTGGCTGATGCTATCCCCATTTTCAATGGCTTTGACTTGTCGTTGAATTTCGTAATCAATCGCTTTTTCAATGGCACTAAAGGAGTTCATATTTTTAATCTCTACTTTCGTGCCAAATGCTTCACTACCAACTGGGCGCACCGAAACATTGACATCACAACGCAGGGAACCTTCCTGCATATTGCCATCACTGACCCCAAGATAGCGAACAATGCGCCGTAACTCTTGCGCGTATTCTGCTGCTTCTTTCCCAGTCCGAATATCGGGTTCGGAGACAATTTCTAATAAAGGAACTCCCGCCCGATTAAAATCAACGAGAGAATGAGTTGAACCAGAGAGACGCTCACTTCCGACATGAACCAGTTTTCCTGCATCTTCTTCCATGTGCAAGCGAGTAATCCCAATTTTTTTCCGTATCGGTTCACTCCCTGGCTTCTCTGCAATTTCAATTTCTAACCAGCCATGTTCCGCAATGGGGAGATCATACTGAGAAATTTGATAATTCTTCGGTAAGTCGGCATAAAAATAATGTTTGCGGTCAAATTTGCTGTAGGGGGCAATTTGACAATTTAACGCTAAGCCCGTTTTTACTGCCGATTCCAGCACTTTCTGGTTTAATACAGGCAAGACACCAGGATAGCCTAAACAAATTGGGGAAACATTTGTGTTCGGGGGTGCGCCAAACTCAGTGGAGATGGGGCTAAATATTTTAGTCGCGGTGTTCAGTTGACAATGGGTTTCGAGCCCAATGACCGCTTCGTATTGTGTTTTGGTGGGTGCAGCAGTTGTCATGAAACCTCCATCGAAAATGTTGTCAGGGAAGGAGTTGAGTGCTCTCTATTGTATCGTTCTGGAGAGCAATTGCAGTATCGGAGCAATTTCTCCTCTGTTTGATAGAGGTGGGGAGACTTGGAATTAAGGTTTAATAACTTCTGTATCACTAGATTTTAAGTTTTATTTGTTTCTGTTAACTTAAAGGGAATAGGGATCAAAAGAATCTTGATCCCAGTTTACATTTTATATAATCTTAATTTTTTAAAAAGGAGTTTTCTGATATGACGACCATTGCCTCTGAACCTCTCAAAAATAAAAAAACAATGTTACTGTGCCACTTTTTTAATCACCGCGATCAAGTTGTCATTGCTCGCATTAGTAATATCCCTAATTGGTATTTAGAAAGAGTGGTCTTTCCCGCACAGCGTTTCTTGTTTGAAGCACCAGAAGAAGCCGTTTTAGAAATCCATTCTCCAGACCAAGGTACAATTCATGAAGATACGATCGCGTGTCGTGAGCTTTCTATCAGCGAAAACGCCCTCGGTAATTAATTACTTGCTCAAATGAGTGAGTTTCTACAAAGTTGTGTCAGTTTAGAAGAAGCCAGAAGCGCGATCGCGCACTTGTTAGAACCGTTGTTTGAATTGAGTACCGAGCAAAACAACAATCTCACCACAGCAAAACGACAACTCGCCCGTAACGTCGCTGAACAAATATCTCTGGCTTTTTCTAATTTACGGCTGCAAGAAGAACTTCAACATCAAAGCATTCGCGATGATTTAACTGGATTATATAATCGTCGCTATTTGGAAGAGGCTCTAGAAAGAGAAATGGAACGCGCCCAGCGAACCCAAAAGTCGCTGGGATTAATTATGCTCGATGTTGATCATTTTAAGCAATTTAATGATACGTGGGGACACGCTGCGGGAGATGAAGTGTTACAAGCAGTGGGACAATTTTTGATACAGGGAGTTATTTCCTAATACAACTATTACTTGACATTAGCTGACATAGTTTAACTTTTTGGAAAAGTTCGCTCGCTTGTTGACATTAATGGTTTAGGTCTTTTAGAATTGAGGAATAATTTGGATTGACTTGTGTGTCAGTGATGCTCATCAGAAGCTCGATTCTGACCGCTAAAGGAAAAACCAATTTGATGAGCTTTGAGGAAAATCCTTAAGGCGTTGTGGGACACCACCGTACTTTCCGAAGTACGCTATGACTGCTTTACTTTTACAGTTAATGTCGAGTATTGTCCAGTCTTGAAGTGTCAGCAGATGCTGCTTTATACAAGGCAAAACAACAGGGGCGCGATCGCGCTGTTAGTGTATCTGAAATCTAGTCACCGAGGAGACCCAATTTTGGGAATGTGGTCTTTGCTTAGAATTTCAAGATCAAGGAAGATGAGGTGGGTGATAAAACCCACCTTCTCTTATCAAGTCACTACTTAACAGTAACTTTAGCACCTGCTTCTTCAAGCTGCTTCTTGATTTCTTCTGCGTCTTCTTTGGTGGTTGCTTCTTTCAGGGCTTTCGGGGTTTCTTCCACCAAGCCTTTTGCTTCTTTTAAGCCTAAGCCAGTGATACCGCGAACGATTTTGAGAATGGCAATTTTCTTATCAGAAGGCACTTCTTCGAGAACCACATCAAATTCAGTTTTCTCTTCAGCAGCTTCTTCCGCACCACCAGCTGCCCCTGGGGCTGCTGCCATCATCATTCCGCCTGCAGGCGCAGACGCATCTACCCCAAACTCTTCTTCAATTTGTTTGACGAGTTCTGAGGCTTCCAATAAGGAAAGAGTTTTTAACTGTTCGAGAATTTCATCAGTTTTTGCAGACATTGGTTTCTACTCCTAAATAAAATGAATGATTGATTAATGAATAACCATCTACGCTGCGTCTTGGTTGTCTTTTTCTGAGACTTCCCTGAGCGCTCGCGCCAGAGACGTGGGAACTTCTTTGATGCCAGTGGCAATTTTGGTCGTATTGGCATTGATTCCCCGAGCAATCCGTGCCATGAGTTCTTCCTTAGAGGGAAGATCTCCGAGGGCATCCACTTGCTCTTTACTCAAAGGCGCACCTTCCATGACACCACCGCGTAACTCAGTTTTATTGGTGGCTTTAGAAAAGTCGCGATAAGCCTTGATGGCATTGCTGAAGTCATCCTTGACAAATAAAAATGCCGAGGATTCCTTGAGAAAATCTTGTAACGGTTGCCAACTTTCATCCCCATCAACGGCTCGGCGCATCAGAGTATTTTTGGTCACCTTACAAGTCGTTCCAGTTTCACGCAGTCGGGTACGCAAATCGGCGATTTCAGAAACGGATAAGCCTTTGTAGTCGATCACAATGGTTAATTGCGATTCACTCAAGAGGTCTTTTAACTCCGCTACAACTTGTTTTTTATCTTCTAGTGTTCTGCCCACACGCGCTTGCACCTCCTAGTATTCATCAGTCTTTCCCCCTTCATCAAAAAAACCTCGGATGATTTTCCGAGGCTTGATGACCCACCCTCCCAACCGCCCAAGATTTCTATTTGGGCAACAGGGGGAAGTTTGGGTATCCACCTCGGCAGGAAATTTAAGTCTTTTCTTTGACTCCTGCTGTCTTTGGCTTCTACTATTTTCTGTATTGAGTTGTTAACTTATGCTGCTTCGGTTGAACTCTCCACGGATTAAAATCGCGTGGATTCCAATCGAAACCACTCAATGGATGGTAACTGAGCTTGTCGAAGTTAAAATCACAAATCGAGTGTTAGAAAGGAGTCTCCCGAAGGAGTGGCACGTTCAAATATGCCCTAAAGACCTCGGCTAAACAAAAGTTTAGCTGTATCTCTACTTCTAGATTACTTGCAAGTTACTTTCATACTGCCGAGCAAGACTCCGTTGTTTAAGTATTAACAAGGTTTTTTAATGAACCTGACGGGTTTTTCACCATCTTTGGGTTTCGTACATTATAGCAGACACAGAAGACTAAAGTCTTTGTTCGCCTGTTCCTGAGCGGGAGTTGAGCGGCTCGGGTGAGCTCGCCGAACCCCTGTCGAAACTTGTCGAAGGATTCATCCATCCGTTTGAAACGGATGGCTTTCTGACTGTTTTATTGTAATTTGTAGTCTCTTAAACCTGCAATATCCACTTCAATCGCGGGGCCCATACTTGCAGAAACATAAATGCTGCGCCAGTATTTGCCTTTTGCTCCAGAAGGACGATTGCGATCGAGCGTTTCTTGTAATGCTTTGAGATTGGCTAACAGGTCTTCTGCTGAAAAAGAGACCTTTCCAAACATAACATGAACGATACCTGTGCGATCAGCGCGGAATTCTTGTTTCCCCGCTTTAAACTCTTGAATCGCGGATTCTAATTCATTGGTCACCGTTCCTCCTTTTGGAGAAGGCATTAATCCTTTCGGTCCGAGAACACGACCCAATTTCGCAACCTGTGGCATCATATCTGGCGTTGCCATGACCACATCAAAATCCATGCGACCATTTTGGATTTCTTGAATTAGTTCTTCCGAACCGACCACTTCTGCACCCGCTTCGGTGGCTTCATTCACTTTTTCACCACGAGTGATCACCGCCACGCGCACAGATTGTCCTGTTCCTTTCGGGAACGTAACGGTCGTTCGGATTTGTTGATCGCTATACTTGGGATCAATTCCGAGGCGAACATGAGCCTCTGCGGTTTCTTCAAATTTAGCGGTTGCTGTTTCTTTGAGTAATTCTAAAGCGGATAACGGTTCGTAGGGACGATCTTCTACTTTTTCCAGTAGTTCCCGCATCCGACGAGATGGTTGTTTTGGCATTGTTTTCTCCTTGGGTCAATAACGAAGCTGGAGCCTCTCCCCAACTCACACAATAGTTTAGTCTTTAACGGTAATACCCATGTTACGGGCAGTACCTTCTACCACTTTCATCGCTGCCTCAATATCATTGGAGTTGAGGTCAGGCATTTTGGTTTCTGCAATTTCTTGCAATTGGGCGCGGGTAATACTGCCCACAGTTTGTCGGTTCGGTTCACTAGACCCTTTTTCAATCCCTGCTGCTTTCTTTAATAACACAGCAGCAGGAGGGGTTTTCAGGGTAAAGGTAAAACTTCGGTCTTCATACACCGAAATTTCTACTGGGATGACCATTCCTGCTTGGTCTGCGGTTTTAGCGTTGTATTCTTTACAAAACGCCATAATATTAACCCCATGTTGACCCAAAGCTGGACCAACGGGAGGGGCGGGGTTGGCTTTTCCCGCAGGAAGTGCCAATTTAATAAGTGCGACAACTTTTTTTGCCATTGCTAGTCTTGTTTCTCAACCTGATTAAATTCCAATTCCACTGGCGTTTCCCGTCCAAAAATCGACAGTAGGGCTTTAAGTTTGTTCCGTTCGGAACTGACTTCTACGACTTCCCCATCAAAGTCTTTGAACGGTCCACTGAGAACTACGATCTTATCACCGACTGCAACTTTTGCTTCCACAATCGGTTCTTGTTGTTCGCTTTGTCGGAAGATGCGTTCGACTTCAGAAGGGCTTAAGGGCATGGGTTTGACATGACCGCGCCCCCGTCCATAAGGAGGTTTTTGTTCTGAACCCACAAAGTTGATGACATTGGGGGTATTTTTAACCACTTGCCACACTTGGTCGTCCAAGAGCATTTGGATCAGAACATAACCTGGAAAAACTTTTTCTTGGGCTTGTTGGCGAGTTCCGTCTTTACGCAGTTTGAAGATTGGGGTTTGGGGAATGGCAATTTGCAAAATGCGGTCAGCAACATCAAGGGTTTGACTGCGTTGCTCCAAATTTGCTTTCACCCGTTTTTCACACCCAGAAGCCACTTGAATCGCATACCATCTGGGTTTACGATCCGTTGACTGCTCAAGATTCGGTTCTTCGTTTTGATTGTCTGTGGCAAAACTCATCAAAATACCTGTCCTGCAATCCAAATGAAGAGGTTATCAAATAGGTAAACAATTGTGGCAACAAGGGTGACCATTAAAATCACACCAGCTGACTCACTAATCAGTTGTTTACGACTTGGCCAGACGATTTTACCCAGTTCTTCTTTCGTTCCTTTCAGAAACTCGGCAAGATCGAAGTTACTTTGCTCTTCTTTTGCTTTCACTTCGGGGCGGTTGTTTTTTTTCGATTCATTTTTTGCCACAATTCAGTCCCCCTTGGTTTTCCTTCAGACGAAAAAGTTTCCCCCCGCTACAGTTTAGGACTGGTTACAGGGGGGAACTTTCTAGCGAGCGCGCCCTAGAGGACTCGAACCCCTGGCATTCGGTTTTGGAGACCGACGTTCTACCAACTGAACTAAGGACGCACAATGATTGCTATCGCTAATTTAGCCTTTTGCTAGTATAACACCCTAAGTTGCATTTTGTGAACAATTCGGGCAGTCAATTTAACTCAATTTAGCGATCAAACCGTTGTTTAATGCGAGTTGCTTTACCAACGCGATCGCGCAAGTAATACAATTTCGCTCTCCGCACTTTCCCCCGACGGATAATTTTAATATCTTTAATCCGAGGAGAATGCAGTAAAAACACCCGTTCTACACCAATACCTTGGAACACTCGACGCACCGTGATGGTTTCATTAAGTCCACCATGACGCTTGGCAATAACAGTTCCTTCAAACGGCTGAGTCCGAGTTTTTCCCCCTTCTTGAATCAAAACCCCCACTCGCACCGTATCTCCCACATGAATCACGGGAAGATCATCTTTCATCTGCTCCTGTTCAATGGAGCGGATTATCTCTTGTGCATTCATGGCTTCCATCCCCAAAAAAAATGTCACAGCCTACTATTGTAAGTGAATTGTTAATTTTTTGTCAACTTAACCTTCCCTTTACTTCGAGAGACTATAGTTCTAAGCGGGAGGTATCTCTATCTTTCCTCAGATCTTTCCCAATGATTTGAGCCCCTTAACCTAAATTTTACGATGAAACGATATCTTGCTACGGGACAAACTTAATTAAATCGTAGGTCAAAAAAAAATATTATGTTGAACCAATATACACGCCGTATCGTTTCCTTCGCATCTGTTGGCGCACTAACTGTCACTCTTGCAGCTTGTGGTAACGGAGGAAATCAAGCCACCGATGGCGGGCAAACCAATAACGGGGGTGGCTCTGAACTCAGTGGATCAGTTGCCATTGATGGCTCTAGCACCGTGTTCCCCATTACTGAGGCAATGGCTGAAGAATTCCAAGGTAAATTTCCTGATGTTCGAGTAACTGTGGGCGTTTCTGGAACGGGGGGCGGTTTCAAAAAATTCTGTAACGGTGAAACTGATATCTCTGATGCGTCTCGCCCCATCAAAGAAGTAGAAAAAGAAGCCTGTGCCGAAGCTGGAATTGAATATATTGAACTTCCTGTTGCCTTTGATGCGATTTCTGTTATTAAAAATCCTGAAAACGACTGGGCTGAGTGCTTAACCACAGAAGAACTCGAAACCATGTGGAGACCCGAAGCACAAGGTGAAATCAACAACTGGCAGCAAGTTCGTAGCAGTTTCCCTGATCGAAAATTAAGCCTTTATGGGCCTGGGGTTGACTCGGGAACATTTGACTACTTTACCGAAGCCATTGCGGGTGAAGGCGGTGCAAGTCGCGGTGACTATACAGCAAGTGAAGACGATAACGTCATTGTACAAGGGGTCATTAGCGATGAAGGTGGCTTAGGATATCTCGGCTTAGCTTACTACGAAGAAAACCAAGATAAGTTAGCAGCCGTAGAAATTGACGACCAAAACCCAGACAACGGAGAAGGCTGCATTCCTCCCAGTGCTGCCACTGTTGAAGAAGGCACGTATCAACCTTTAGCACGCCCCATCTTCATCTACGTCAGCAAATCAGCAGCAGAAGAAAAACCGCAAGTACAGCAGTTTATTGAATTCTACATGGATTCAGCGAACCGTGAGCTAGTAACAGAAGTCGGTTATGTTGCCCTCAGTGACAGCATTTACGAAAAAGCACTCACCCGCTTCAATGAACGTAAAACAGGCACTATCTTTGAAGATGGTTCCACTGTTGGTGTCAAGCTCAATGAAGTGCTTTAATCTTAAATGATTTGACATTAATCACAAAAAGGGGTCAGTCCATCAGCGACTGACCTGAGAACGAGCCTTTTTCTAACACCTATTATGAGGAGCAATGACAGGTAATCAAACTGAAAACCTATTCCAGCCTAATCGCGGTTTTAGTAAACTTAGCGAGCGAGCCGTTGTTTTTCTCTTCGGCTTTTTTGCCCTGATCTCCATTATGACAACCTTGGGGATTGTGCTAACTTTAGCCTCGGAAACATTTGCCTTTTTCCAAGAAATTCCGCTATGGCGATTTCTCACCGATACGGAATGGACTCCTTTATTTGTTAATCCTCAATATGGAATTTTTGTTCTGTTGAGTGGGACATTTTTGACTTCTGTAATTGCGATTACTGTGGCTTTGCCCATTGGGTTACTCTCGGCAATTTACTTGAGTGAATACGCACCCACAAAAGTCCGTCGTTTGATTAAACCAGCCTTAGAAGTCTTAGCAGGGGTTCCCTCGGTTGTTTTCGGTTACTTTGCGCTGCTTTTTGTGACACCATTACTACAAAGTTTTATTCCCAACTTACAGGGTTTTAATGCGTTGAGTGCGGGTCTGGTGATGGGGATTTCAATTACGCCTCTTGTGGGTTCAATCAGTGAAGATGCCATTTATTCTGTCCCCCAAAGTTTACGTCAAGGGGCTTATGCAATGGGTTGCACGAAAAAAGAGGTCGTGATTGGGGTTGTGATTCCAGCAGCTTTATCGGGAATTGTTGCTTCCTTTATCCTAGCCATCTCACGAGCAGTGGGAGAAACAATGATTGTAACGGTTGCTGCAGGACAAAACCCAACCTTAACCCTGAATCCTTTCGTGTCGGTGCAAACGATGACTTCGTTTATTGTTCAGGTGAGTTTAGGAGATGCGCCAACAGGGACGCTTGCCTACAACACTTTATTTGTGGTTGGTACAACCTTATTCTTAATCACACTCCTACTGAATGTCTTTAGTTTCTGGTTTGTTCGTAAATTTAGGGAGAAATACGAGTAATGACAACTGCTGATCCCATGAAAGAGCAGGTAAGCTCACAATTTCAAACGTCTCTAGCGAAACGTTACCAGCAGGGTAATATTTTTCGTATTGTCAGCATGATCGCGACCTATATTGGTTTAGTGGTCTTGGCTGTGTTATTAATTGATGTTCTAGTTGATGGTATTGGCAATCTTGACTGGAGCTTTTTGGCTAACTATCCTTCCCGTAAACCAGAACAAGCTGGATTTCTCTCTGCTTGGGTGGGAACCATCTGGCTGATGGTGATTACTGCCATTGTGTCTTTTGTCGTTGGCGTTGGCTCAGGAATTTTCTTAGAAGAATTTGCAGCAGACACTTGGTATGCTAAAGTGATCGAGGTCAATATTGGTAATTTAGCTGCAGTTCCTTCCATTATTTATGGTTTGCTGGGCTTGCAAGCCTTTGTTCGGGTTATGGAACCTCTCACTGGCGGGCGGACAGTATTAGCAGGTTCGCTAACGATGTCCTTGCTGATTCTGCCGATCATTATTGTTTCCACTCGTGAAGCCCTCAGAGCAGTTCCAAATAGTTTAAGACAAGCGGGAATGGCACTGGGTGCAACTCGTTGGCAAGTGGTCCGAGAACAAGTGTTTCCCCTTGCCTTTCCAGGAATGCTGACAGGAACGATTCTTGCGCTTTCTCGTGCGATTGGAGAGACTGCGCCGTTAATTACAGTGGGAGCTTTAACTTATATTGCTTTTCTGCCTCCAGCTTGGCCAATTTGGGAGGGCTTAAGAACGCCGTTTACGGTGATGCCCATTCAAATTTTTAACTGGGTATCCCGTCCCCAAGAAGAGTTTCATGCAGTGGCTGCTACTGGAATTATTGTTCTGATGGTGGTGTTACTACTGATGAACTCCATTGCCATTTTCCTCCGTAACAAATTTCAGAAAAAACTTAATTAAAATCATCGTCTTTCAATATTGAGGACAAAACAATGACAAGTGATCCCCAAGTTTCCCAACCCTCGAATAGCGCTCAGGTTAATGATCCTGTTTTAAGAGCAGCCAATGTTAATGTCTATTATGGTTCAACTTTAGCCGTGCGTAATGTCAATATGGACATTCATGCCAATGAAGTGACGGCTTTGATTGGTCCATCTGGTTGTGGTAAAAGTACTATTCTTCGCTGCTTTAATCGTCTCAATGATTTAGTGGCTGGGGCGAGAGTGGAAGGAAAAATTACTTATCACGAGAAAGATTTATATGCCAAAGGCGTTGATCCTGTAGAAGTACGCCGTCGCATTGGCATGGTTTTCCAAAAGCCTAACCCCTTCCCGAAGTCTATTTATGAAAATATTGCTTTTGGAGCGCGGATTAATGGCTACCAAGGGGATATGGATCAACTCGTGGAACAAAGTCTCAAACAAGCTGCATTATGGGAAGAGGTGAAGGATAAGTTAAAAGAAAGTGGTTTATCCTTATCGGGTGGACAACAACAGCGTCTCTGTATTGCCAGAGGGATTGCGATTCAGCCAGAAGTGATTTTAATGGACGAACCCTGTTCAGCACTTGACCCCATTTCCACACTTCGCATTGAGGAGTTAATTGCGGAGTTAAAAGAAAAATATACCATTGTGATTGTGACTCACAATATGCAGCAAGCCTCACGGGTGTCGGATCGCACTGCTTTCTTTAATGCTGAGCCCACTGAACACGGAAAACAAGGCTATCTGGTGGAATATAACGATACTCAGTCTATTTTTCAGAATCCAGCAGAAGAAGCCACTCAGCAGTATGTTAGTGGGGCGTTTGGTTAAAGAGAATTCCTTTTGCCAGTTCAAAAGCCGTTACCGTAAATGATCGGTGACGGTTTTTATTCTCTCCGATTTATGATGAAGATAGAAGATTCATCAATCAAAGGAGACGATTGTCAATCGAGACCATTCACGGCAACCTGAAGGGATTAAAATCAAGCCAGCTTAAACAACTGCAACGGCTATATCATCAACGTCAACCGCGCGATCGCGCAACTACTCCAGAATTTGCTCAGCGTGTGGCTGCAATTAGTACCGATATTAATCAGCCTGTTTCGGCATACATTAACCGTCGCGGACAGGTGATTCGGGTGGGGGTCGGTAGCCCCAGAGAAACCCAAATTCCGCCCTTGGAACTGCCCCGTTATGGGGCAAAGCGCTTATCAGGGATTCGTTGTGTCACTACGGCTTTAAAGTCAGATCCGCCGAAAAAGCCGAGTTTAACTGCAATGGTGTTACAACGGTTAGATGTATTAGTGACGTTAACGTTGACAGGACAGGGGTTTCAACGTCGCGGAGGGGGTGCAACGGGTTATGTGGAATCGGCTTATTTAGCCCATCTTGCCCCAGAATCTGACCCCAACCGAGAGCAAGGATTATATTGGACGGTTTCACCGCCATTAAGTCTAGATGTGGTCACGCAACAGGATTTTCTGGATTTAGTCGAGGGCTTAGAAGCCGAATTTGAGCGAGAATATGTTGCCCAACAAGTTGATATTTCTCATCAGCGTGTAGTAGTTGTGGGCTTGATGACAGCAGATTTAGATCATCAACAGTTTGCAGATGGTTTAGCGGAAGTTACTCGTTTGGTGGATACCGCAGGTGGGGAGGTGTTACAGACAATTACTCAGCGTCGCAGTCGCCCGCACCCACAAACCGTGATTGGTGCTGGGAAAGTCCAAGAAATCGCGATCGCGGTGCAGACATTAGGGGCGAGTTTAGTAGCGTTTGATCAAGATTTAACCCCCGCCCAAGCCCGAAATTTAGAACAAGAGATTGGGGTGAGGGTGATAGACCGCACTGAGTTGATTCTAGATATTTTTGCCCAAAGAGCGCGATCGCGCGCTGGGAAATTACAAGTGGAACTGGCGCAACTGGAATATCTCCTTCCGCGTCTGGTGGGGCGAGGAGAAGCCATGTCTCGCTTAGGAGGCGGAATCGGCACCCGTGGACCTGGGGAAACGAAATTAGAAACCGAACGCCGTCGCATTCAAAAGCGGGTATCACGGTTACAGCAAGAAGTCAACCAACTGCAATCGCATCGGTCTCGAATGCGCCAGCAGCGACAAAAACAAGAAGTTCCCACCATTGCAGTCGTCGGTTATACCAACGCGGGAAAATCCACCTTACTCAATAACCTCACCCATGCTGAGATTTACGCCGAAGACCAGCTATTTGCGACCCTTGACCCGACCACGCGCCGTCTCAACGTTCCCTGTCAGGGTGAAATGAAAACCATCTTACTCACCGATACCGTGGGTTTTATTAAAGAACTCCCGCCAGCCCTGATTGATGCCTTTCGCGCTACTTTAGAAGAGGTGAGTGAAGCGGATGCTATGTTGCACGTAGTGGACTTATCTCATTCTGCTTGGGAAAGCCAAATTGAATCGGTGAGTAAAATTTTAGAAGCGATGCCAATTATGCCACCCGAGAGTTTATTAGTCTTTAACAAGATTGATCAAGTTGACTCTGAAACCCTCAGCTATGCAAAAGAGCATTTTCCAGAAGCCGTTTATATTTCCGCAGAAAAGAGATTAGGCTTGGAAACGCTAAGGGAAAAGATGGGAGAAATGATTATCAATGCCTAGCTTAACTCATTTCGAGCATCCGTTGAATAGGTTTTAAGGCCCTGATACGAATATCTTCAGAAAGCATCACTTCTGGTTGACGATGTTTCATTGCGAGATAGAGTTTTTCTAGGGTATTCAAACGCATATAAGGACATTCATTGCACGCACAATTATTCATCGCAGGGGCTGGAATAAAAGTCTTATTCGGGGTTGCTTTTTCCATTTGGTGAATAATCCCTGGTTCCGTGGCAACAATAAACTCAGATTGATCACTTTCTTGAGAATACTTGAGCAGAGAAGTGGTGGAACCGATATAATTGGCGTGACGTAAAACGGGTTCTTCGCATTCGGGGTGGGCGATAATTTCTGCTTCGGGATGAGTGGTTTTAAGCTGGACAATTGCTTTTTCAGAGAAGGTTTCATGAACAATGCAGCTTCCTTCCCATAACACTAAATCCCGTCCTGTTTGCTGCATCACATAGCGTCCTAAATTGCGATCTGGGGCAAAAATAATCGGCTGATCTTCAGGAATTTGATTAACAATTTTCACCGCATTAGAACTGGTGCAAATAATATCACTCATCGCCTTAATTTCGGCGGTGCAGTTAATATAAGAAATCACTAAATGATCGGGATATTTGGCTCTAAATTCTGCGAACTCCTTGGGAGGACATCCTTCTGCTAAGGAACATCCTGCATCTAAGTCTGGAAGTAAAACTAGCTTATTTGGGTTGAGAATTTTTGCAGTTTCCGCCATGAAATGAACCCCAGCGAAAACAATCACATCTGCATCGGTATCCGCTGCTTTTTGAGATAACCCGAGGGAGTCGCCAATGTAGTCAGCAACGTCTTGAATATCTCCCTCTTGGTAATAATGGGCTAAGATGACCGCGTTCAGTTCTTTTTTGAGGGTATCGACAGCCGTCACTAAGTCAGTGGGAATAGAATTTGCGTTTGATTTTGATTTGGCGAAAGCAGTTGTAAACACAGTTGTGTAGGATTTCTTGAATTATAGTTACTTGTACCAAATATTATAGTTAAATTTACCAAAATTGTCAGGTCGGGGCTTGGGCGATTACAATTGCTCGCAGGGGTGCAGGATAGCCTTCAATGGTTTTACTGTGATCATTGGGATCTAAAAAGTTTTCTAAGGAATGAGACGTAATCCAATCTGTGCGTCGTTGTTCTTGAATGGTGGTAGGCGTGACATCAATTAAGTTGATCTCGGTAAAGCCACATTGGTCTAACCAAGCGGTTAACGTGGCACAATTGGGAAGTGACCAGACATTCCGCATCTGGGCGTAGCGTTTTTCTGGGATCAGAACATTCGTATAGTCTTCTGGAATGACAATGGTTTCTAAAACCAATTCTCTCCCTGGTTTGAGGCTGTTGCGTAAGGTTTGGAGATGGTTAAGCGGCGATCGCTGATGGTAAAGTACCCCCATGGAGAAAACAGTATCAAAGGCTCGTAAATTTTCTGGAAGATGCTGCACGCCCAAAGGAAGCACATAAGCATTGATTTCGGGTAAATAACGCTTGATCACTTCGTATTGCATCGTGTAGAGAATAGAAGGATCTAAACCGACGACTAACTTTGCGCCCATTCCCAGCATTCGTAAGGCATAATAGCCGTTACCGCAACCGATATCTAAAACGGTTCGATCTTTGAGAGGCGTAATCTGATCCGCTAGTCTTTCCCATTTCCAGTCGGAACGCCACTCCGTATCAATATACACCCCAAATAAGTCGAGTGGACCTTTGCGCCAAGGAAGAAGTTGTTTTAAGCCTGTTTCTAGCTGTTGATAACTTTCTTCGTCTGTATCGCCTTTGCAACCAATAATGACCCGATCTTTTAACTCTACCCGACTGGGCTTTAAACTAGGGAGATGATGAACGGCTTCCTGCCATTGTAAAAAATGTCCATTGCGTTTCGGTTGTAAGGCGGTTTCAACCTCTTGGGGAAGGGTGTCTAGCCATTCTCTCGCTGGTGAGTTTAGGAGTTGATCGTATAACGGTTGATAATGAAACATAGGTCGCTTTTGCCAATCGAGGTCTTATTATGAGCCTTGCTGAGTCGATTTTTCAAAATACTCCATCCTCTAGCATTAGTCTAGATCCCCATGCTTTGAAACACTGGACGAGAGAGGACTACCATCGCATGAGCGAATTCGGTATTCTTGATCCAGAAGAGCGTACCGAACTTATCGCGGGACAAATTACTCTCATGGCAGCAAAAGGAACAAGCCATGTGACAGCATTACATCTTCTCGCTAATACCCTGCGGGAACAATTGGGGAATGAAATGTTAGTGCGAACCCAAGATCCGATTCAACTGGATGATTTTTCTGAACCCGAACCCGATCTTGCCATTGTTGAAGGGTCAGTTTTAGATTATGTTGAACACCATCCCCGTCCCGATCAAGTTTATCTCTTAGTTGAGGTTGCAGATACGACACTGAAAACCGATTGCGAAATCAAAGACAAACTGTATGCTTTAGCCAATATTCCAGACTATTGGGTTTTAGATGTCAAAAACCGTCAGCTTCATATCTTTCGTCATCCTACCGCTACAGGTTACACTAGCCATTTTATTCTCTCTGAACCCAATCAGACTTCACTTTTAGGATTTCCTAATGTTACGATTACTCTCTCTGCGATTCTTCCTCCCAGTTAAATAAGTTATGACGAATGTTGGCGATAAAATTGAAGCAGAAAATTCACGTTGGTCATTTAGTGGGGAAATCAGTCAACACTTTGATCAACATATTAAGAAGTCGATTCCTTTTTATGAAACCAGCCATGAATTAGGGATTAATATTTCTGATTTTTTCTTAAGTGATGGGTCTGTCTGTTATGATTTGGGTTGCTCCACGGGAACTTTACTCGCCCGTTTAGCAAAGCATCATCAAGGAAAGCGAGTGCAATTTATTGGCATTGATGTGGAAGCGGAAATGGTCAATTATGGCCAAAATGTCTGTCAAAGTTTCGCTAATATTGAAATTCGGAATGAAAGTTTAATTGATTTAGATCTAGAAAAAGCGGATTTAATTATTGCTTACTACACCATGCAGTTTATTAAGCCCAAACATCGTCAAGTTTTATTTGATCGCATTTATGAAGCATTAAATTGGGGAGGGGGCTTTCTGTTATTTGAAAAAGTTCGCAGCCCTGATGCGCGTTTTCAAGATATGATGACTACGCTTTACACGGATTATAAATTGGATCAAGGCTATTCAGGCGATGAAATTATTGCTAAAAATAGAAGTTTGAAAGGGGTGTTAGAACCATTTTCTCATGAGGGGAATTTGGGATTATTAGAAAGAGCGGGGTTTGTTGATATAACAACGGTGATGAAATATATTTGTTTTGAAGGTTTTTTGGCGATCAAATAACTTGGAGCAGGTCAGAAAAAATGATTGTTGCTACGTTTTATAGTTGATTGAGTAGTGGTAGGGTGGGCATTGCCCTACTTTTAAATAGCCATAAAGACACAAAGGAGGTAAAAAATGATTGTTGCTACGTTTTATAAGTTTGTTGAGTTAGATCAGTTAGAAGAGTTACAAACTAAGCTCAAGATGTTTTGTGAAAATCATGGCGTTATGGGAACAATTCTTTTAGCAGAAGAAGGAATTAATTCTACAATTGCGGGTGAGAAAGAAAGTATTGAGCAGTTTTTTCATTTACTAAAAGAAGATGAACGCTTAGCAGATATTCAACCCAAGTTAACAGAAACCGATGAAATGCCTTTTGTGCGGTTGAAGGTCAAAATCAAACCTGAAATTGTCACCATGGGCGTTGAAGAAATTGAACCTGCAATTACGACAGGAAAACATATTGATCCCAAAACTTGGAATCAAATTATTTCTGATCCAGAGGTGTTAGTGATTGACACTCGTAATGAGTATGAGTATAAAGTGGGGACGTTTCATAATGCGATTTCTCCCCAGACAAATAGTTTCCGCCAATTTCCTGAATTTGTGGAAGAAAATCTTGACCCGAAAAAGCATAAGAAAATTGCTATGTTTTGCACGGGAGGGATTCGTTGCGAAAAAGCCAGTGCTTATTTAGTGAAACAAGGATTTGAAGAAGTTTATCAACTCAATGGCGGAATTTTGAATTATTTAGAAACCGTTTCCTCGGAAGAATCTTTATGGGAAGGGGAATGTTTTGTGTTTGATCAACGAGTTGCGGTTACTGAGGATTTAGAAACGGGAAACTATGAACTCTGTTACGCTTGTAGCCAGCCTTTATCCCCAGAAGATCGGCAATCGGAAAAATATGAACCAGGAATTTCTTGCCCATATTGCTATGATCAGTTAACGGAAAAACAGCGCGATCGCTGCAAGGAACGTCGCCGACAACAGGAACTTGCCAAACAACGCAATCAAAAGCACGTTGGCGCAAAACTGCAACAGCATTAATTTTGATCTCTCACTTTTGGTCACTGTTGCAGCAGATGTTGTTGCACAAAATTCGTATAAACATCCCCCTCTAAAAAGGCTGGCGTTTCCAGAATTTTCTGATGAAAACTAATCGTTGTGGTGACACCTGTAATTGCACATTCTCGTAAGGCGCGTTTCATCCGTTTAATCGCTGCATCTCGCGTGGGACCCCAAACAATTAACTTTCCAATCAGAGAGTCATAATACGGGGGGATTTCATAATCGGTATAAACATGAGAGTCCATTCTCACCCCTGGCCCTCCTGGGGGAAGATAACCGCTAATTCGTCCAGGTTGGGGGCGAAAATCATGATCAGGATCTTCGGCGTTAATGCGACATTCAATGGCGTGACCTCGAATCTCGACATCTTTTTGACGAATGCTCAGTTTTTCTCCTTGTGCAATGCGGATTTGTTCAGCAATTAAATCTAATCCCGTTACCATCTCTGTCACTGGATGTTCCACTTGGATGCGGGTATTCATTTCCATAAAATAGAAGTTACCGTGAGCATCCAACAAAAATTCCACTGTTCCCGCACCGACATAGTTAATCGACTGGGCAGCTTTTACCGCTGCTTTCCCCATTTTTTGACGTAGGCTTTCATCTAAAACGGGACTGGGGGATTCTTCCAGTAATTTTTGGTGGCGACGCTGAATCGAACAATCTCTTTCTCCTAAATGCACCACATTGCCGTAACTATCAGCAAGAATTTGAAATTCAATATGACGGGGACGTTCAATAAATTTTTCTAAATAAACGCCACTATTACCAAATGCTGCTTCTGACTCTCCCTTCGCAGCTTGAAAAAGTTTACTGAGTTCTCCCTCATGGTGGACTAAACGCATCCCACGTCCGCCTCCCCCTGCTGTTGCTTTCAACATGACTGGAAAGCCAATGTCTCGCGCCACCCGATAAGCGGTTGTTTCATCAGCAAGCAAGCCATCACTCCCAGGAACAACAGGAACACCTGCTTTTTGCATTGTTTCTTTCGCCGTTGATTTATCCCCCATGGCTCGAATAGAAGCAGGAGTGGGTCCGATAAATTGAATATGATGATCGGCACAAATTTCAGAAAATCTTGCGTTTTCCGCCAAAAAACCATAGCCAGGATGAATCGCCGTTGCATTTCGCGTTAAAGCAGCAGCAATCAGATTGGGAATATTGAGATAACTTTTACTCGATGGGGGTTCTCCAATGCAGACACTTTCATCCGCCAGTTGCACGTGCAGAGCGTTTCGGTCAATGGTGGAGTGGACGGCAACGGTAGCAATGCCGAGTTCTTCGCAACTATGTAAAATCCGCAGGGCAATTTCCCCACGATTGGCAATTAAAATTTTAGAAAAGGACATTTCTAACGATGAATGCAAATAAAATGTTGGTTTTTTCTTGAATGCAATAACTCTAACCAGTGACCTTTATCAGACAAGTGCGATGAACCTCTCCCGCCATCAGCAATCATGAATTATAAATGGTTTCGTCTTCGACGCGCCAAGCAGGATCCACCATACAGACAAAAACTAATGGTTCATCGCCACAATTATGCACGTACTGACGAGCATTGGGGGGAATATAAATCGCATCTCCAGGCTCAATGCGTTGGGTTTCTTCATCAATATGCATCTCTCCTTGACCTTGGATAATGTAATAAACCTCAGAGGTCGTTAAGGAGTGAGGAATTGAAGTTTGACCCACAGGGACGATCGCGTGCGCCAGACTATATCGCAGGGCTAACGGTTGCTTATCGGGATGCAATAGTTCCCGTAAAATCGTGCCGTCACCGGCGGTAAATTCTTCACATTCTTTGAGTTTTCTCACTAACATAGATTTCCGATTTCCTTATTATTCCTTAATCTAGGAGTGGGGCGTGTAATCTTGGCAATTAATGGCTTGCTCTGTATTGGCAATCAACGGCTGAATGGTGCATTTCAGTCGGTGATCATTGGTGAAAAACTGACAATTGGTACAGGGAATTTTGTGCATGGTTTCACCGCGTTGAATCGCACTATAAGTTGCACTCAGCAACGTCCACGCGAGTACGAGAATGAACCCCCAAGCCAGAACAAAGCATAGGGGAATGATAAAGGGTTGTAGCAGTGAGAGTAGGGAGTTGATTAAAGTAAACAAAACAAAACTAAGGATAGATTGCGTTTGTTGGTCAATCACGCTCAGTGAAAATTACCAATTCTCTATCCTATCACAAAGCATCCCGAGAAAAAGCAGCACCGATTCAGACACTGATTTTTTCTCTCAGTTGAGACAGTTGCTGTTGGTTAAAGATCCGTTTGAGTAAGGCTGCTGCTGCTTCTGGTTCAGCAGGAATTAAGACTTGGGGGGTGGGGGTATTAGCAAGACTCTTGAGGGTGTCGCTAATATTGATTTGTTCGGGTTGATCGAGTTCTAAGCAATCAGCCCCTTGTTTGAGTTCTTGAATGACGACGGGGGCGAGGGTGTTGTAGGAATGTTTGGGATTAGCGATCGCGCTTTTGCCAGTTTCCACTAATTTTGTCCAGTTGGCGTGATCGGGAGCGAGATTTTTGGCGCGATCGCAGGTGTTCCACAAGGTTTCCCGGGTCTCAGCGTTATCTTCCCCTCTAAACAATTGCAGCATTTCCCGTAACAAGGGTCGGATTTCCGCAAGGGGAGTCGCGGTCTCTGCTTGTGCTGGAGCAGCAATGGTTTCTGTTTCTTCTTGGTTTGAGTTGTCTCCAATGTCGGCTATAACTGCTTCCACATCCGCACATTGATCTAAATGTTGCTGTAATTCCTTAAACTGAGATTCTGCTCCTTTGACCAGTTCTTTCCCTTGCGCTTCACTTAAGCCCTCTGGCGATTCCAAACGGGTGATTAGATCTTTGAGCACATCAAACGCCGAGAGAAAAAGCGATTCGAGCTTTTCGTCAACATTAACAGTGCCGTCGCGAAAGACTTTAAAGGCATCTTCTAGGCGGTGGGCTGTTTTTTGGATACTCCCATACCCTAACATGGCTCCGCCTCCTTTAATGGAGTGGGCTGCTCGAAATAAATCATCCACTTGTTCTGAATCTTCAGAAGCTGTGGAAAGATTCAGTAATCCATTTTCTAAGGTTTCTAAATGTTCTTTGGCTTCTTCAATAAAATATCCGAGGATACGTTGTTGATTATCACTCATAGTAACCTGACCTTGGCTAGACCCCAACGTTTCTATCCTACCCTGTTCAGGTGACGAGATAACTGTTCCAAGCCGTGACTGACCCTTGGGTTTCGTCTTCTGGCGATCCCGAAGCGGTTCGGTCTGGAATCAATAAACGCCAGGTTTTCCCTTCCGCTTGGCGTTGGAGATAAATATCAAATTCATTTTGCTTTTGGGTAATGTCTTGGCGCGGTAAAATTAACTTGAGGGTATAAGTGCCACTCACTTCATAAGTTGCTAAATCAGCAATATAGATCGGCTTCAGTTCCTTGACTTTCAGATTTTTGACTTCAAAGTCAGTGGGGGTGGCGCGATCGAGTTGTGTTGTGAGGCGATCTTCAGTTAAAGTCAGTTTCCGCGCGATCGCGCTTCGGATAATCTCTCGCCCAGGTGCTAATCCTTTCGGGGGTGTATTCCCCCCACAAGCGGTTAACCCCACCACCAGCAGTAAAATCAAAAATCCCTTGAGCCAACTGAAAGCAAACTTCATTCCACTCCGAAAATTTCATCAGCCAAAACTCTAAGATAACCTAAAAATCCCCCTCGCTTCATCATTGAATATATTAAGATATTTGACAACTTGCTTCTTGAAATCAAAAATAGATCATTCGTTGTCCACGAATTTAGGACTTGTAGAAAGACACAATCGAACATGAAAATAGCAGTCACCAAAGAAATCGAAGTGGGAGAGCGTCGAGTGGCGTTAATCCCTGATGTTGTCTCCCGTTTAGTCAAACAAGGCTGGGAGATTGAAGTGGAAGCTGGGGCAGGGGAATCCGCATTTTTCCCTGATCGCGCTTATGAAGAAGCGGGTGCAACCATTGTCGCGGATAAAGCGACCCTCTGGCAAAATGCGGATATAATTACTAAGGTTGCTCCCCTCAAAGAAGAGGAACTCCCCTTACTGCAAAAGGGCAAGTCAATCATTGGCTTACTAGATCCTCTCGGCAAGCCTGAATTAATCCAAACTCTTGCTGAGAAAGGAGTGGACAGCTTTGCCTTAGAATTAATGCCTCGTACCAGTCGTGCCCAAAGCATGGATGCGTTATCTTCGCAAGGAAATATTGCAGGATATAAAGCCGTTTTACTCGGTGCAACCGCCCTGCCGAAGTTCTTCCCCATGTTGACCACCGCAGCAGGAACGATTCGCCCTGCTACTGTCTTTGTCATTGGCGTTGGTGTTGCGGGTTTACAAGCCATTGCCACGGCTCGTCGTCTGGGGGCTTTAGTGGAAGCCTTTGATATTCGCCCAGAAGTGAAAGAACAAGTGCAAAGTTTGGGTGCAGAGTTCGTGGAAATGAGCGTTGAGGAAGAAACCACCACCAAAGACGGTTACGCTAAAGAAGTTTCCAAAGATGCGAAACAAAAATCCCAAGAACTGATTGCCAAGCACGTCGCCAAAGCTGATGTAGTGATTACGACAGCGCAAGTACAAGGGAAACGCGCTCCACAACTGGTTAGCAGTGACATGATCAAAGAAATGAAGCCAGGTTCTGTTATTGTTGACCTTGCAGGAGAACAAGGCGGAAACTGTGAACCGACAGAAGCGGGGAAAGATATCCAAGTCGAACCTGGAGTCACCGTCATCGGCCCCATTAACCTTCCGTCTTCCTTACCGATTCACTCTAGCCAGATGTACAGTAAAAATGTTTCCACACTCTTGCAATATCTGGTGAAAGAAGAACAAATTCAACTCGATTTTGAAGATGATATCATCGACAGCATTTGTCTGACGCATAACGGTGAACTTCGGAGTCAGCGCCTGAAAGACATCTTAGCGACGAAAACCGAATCGAAAGTCTAAATCCGCGAGGAAATTAACTATGGAAACAACACTCATCGCCAGTTTGTTCGTATTTGTACTGGCTGCCTTTGTGGGATTTGAAGTCATCAACAAAGTCCCCCCAACCTTACACACTCCCCTCATGTCGGGTGCAAATGCCATTTCTGGAATTACCGTGATTGGGGCAGTTCTCATCGCGGGAGCGGGTGGTAATAGCACGGTGACAACCACAATGGGCTTTATCGCGGTCATTTTAGCCACAATCAACGTTGTTGGTGGCTTTTTAGTGACAGACCGTATGTTACAGATGTTCAAAAAATAAGGAGGCTTAATCGTCAGTGAACGAGTTAACAGCAGTTTTACCGACAGGGATTCAAATTAGCTACTTAATCGCTGCATCCCTATTTATTCTCGGCTTAAAGAAACTGGGTTCCCCAGCAACCGCCCGTAACGGGAACGTTTTATCTGCCACTGGGATGCTACTTGCCGTAGTCGTTACCCTGTTAGATCAACAAATTCTCAATTACCAATGGGTTCTCATTGGAGTGGCGGTTGGTTCTGTGATTGGTGCGATTATTGCCAAAACCGTTGCCATGACAGCAATGCCCCAAATGGTCGGCTTCCTCAATGGGTTAGGAGGGGCTGCCTCAGCATTGGTTGCGATGGGCGAATTTTGGCGATTAGTCCACTCCGAAGCAGGAGTTCCCCTTGATGCAACGATTACTGTCATTCTCGGTATTTTCATTGGTGGGGCAACTCTCACTGGTAGTTTAGTCGCAGTTGGCAAGTTACAAGGCATTATTACTGGGAAACCTGTGACCTTCCCTTTACAGCAACCCCTTAACATCGCGATCGCGGGTGCATTTATTGTCAGTAGTGCGTTCTTAATCATCAACCCTGCGGATCAAGCTGCATTCTTTACCATGATTGGACTCGCCAGCTTGTTCGGAATCCTCTTTGTCCTCCCCATTGGCGGGGGCGATATGCCTGTTGTGATTTCACTTTTAAACTCTCTGTCTGGTTTAGCTGCCAGTGCTGCAGGTTTCGTGGTCATGAACAATATGCTAATTATTGCGGGGGCGTTAGTCGGTGCATCAGGTTTAATCCTCACCGAGATCATGTGTAAAGGCATGAACCGTTCCTTAATTAGCGTCCTCTTTGGCGCATTCGGTGGCGGTGAATCTGGTGGAGTTCCTGGTGCAGGTGGTGCCGATTTAGGAGATAAAGTCGTCCGCAGCATTGGTTCTGAAGAAGCTGCGATGATGCTGCGCTATGCCCGTTCGGTGGTGATTGTTCCAGGTTATGGGATGGCAGTTGCTCAAGCCCAACAAGCGATTCAGGAATTAGCGATTCTGCTTGAACAAGGAGGCGTTGAAGTCAGATATGCCATTCACCCCGTTGCGGGAAGAATGCCTGGACACATGAACGTTTTATTGGCGGAAGCAAATGTGCCTTACACGCAACTCTATGATATGGACGACATTAACCCACAGTTTGAACAAACGGATGTGGCGTTAGTGGTCGGTGCAAATGATGTGGTGAATCCTGGGGCGCGTCATGACCAAGGAAGCCCTATTTATGGAATGCCGATTTTAGAGGTGGATAAGGCAAAACAAACTATTGTCATTAAGCGGAGTTTAGGAACTGGCTTCTCTGGGATTCAGAATGAACTCTTCTTCAAAGATAAAACGACAATGCTCTTTGGGAGTGCCAAAGATATGCTGACGCAGTTGGTGTCTGAAGTGAAACAACTTTAGATCTGTTATCTCATCTTTGTTGTCTCCGCTCCAGTTTTTTGCTGGAGCTTTTTTAGTTGAAATCGTGTTAAGATTTGAGACAATTTGATTTCACCTTAAAAAGTTGGCTTTTAGAAATACAGCCAATTACTAGAGTATTAGTGAAAAAAACAATGCCTACTGATCATCAGCCTGATCCTGCATACACATACTATAAACTTGGACAAGCGTTGGCTCATGAAAAACGCTGGCAAGAGGCGATCGCGCAATATCGCAAAGCCCTAGAACTCAATCCCAACTTGAGTGACGCTCGTCGTGGTCTCGAAGCCCTTTTGCAAAAAAGCTCAACTCCTTCTGCTCCTGCTCAAAAGCAACCCCAAGCTGCTTTCATGCCAGAAAAAACGCCAGAGGGTCAACAGTATCGTCAGCAATGTCAATACTATGCTCGCAACAAACAGTGGCAAGAAGCAGGGCAAGTTCTACAAAAATTGCTTGAAGTGGAACCCAGCTTTGAGGCTTATCGAGATTTAGCAAGGGTTTATCAATATCTCAACCAGACAGAGGAAGCAACTAAGACTTGGTATCAAGCCTTTCAGTTTAACCCAAAGCAACCCACTGCTCAGCAGCATCTACAACTTGGCAATACATTCGCCAAACAAAAACAATGGGAACCCGCCATTCATTGTTATCAGTGGGCAATCGAGCGTGACCCCAATTTAGTTCTAGCCCATCGTAATTTGGGAATGGCCTTCGCTCGCCAAGAAAAATGGTCAGAAGCGGTGGCAGCTTGTCGGCGCGCGATCGCGCTGAATGACCAATCAGCACTGGTGTATCAAGAGTTGGCCGTTGCATTAGAACGTCAAGAGCAGTGGGAAGAAGCCATTGCTAGTTATGAGCAAGCAATCAAACGGCAACCTGATGATCTCTCCCTAGTTGAACCCTTATTGAACCTCCTTGAAAAACGGCAAGACTGGGAACAATTGGAAACAGTTTGTCGGCAAGGGATTGAACAAGATTCTCAGATTGCAAGATTCCATCATTTGTTAGGAGATGCGTTACTACACACTGAACGCTACGAAGAAGCGGTAGCAGCGTATCACAATGCTATCTCACTGAATGCTAATTTTTCTTGGTCTCATCATAATTTAGGTGATGCGTTATTCAAATTAGAGCGTTGGGAAGAAGCTATAGAAGCCTATCGCAGCGCGATCGCGCTTAAAGATGATTTTGCGTGGTCTTACTATCATTTAGGTGGGGCAGCCTTGGAACTGGAACGTTGGGAAGAAGCCTTAGAGGGATTGCAACAAGCGGTTCAACTAGACGAGGAGCTACCAGCAGTTGAGGAATTGCTGGGGGATGCGTTGCGGATGCGGGCAAAAGCAGATCTGAAAAAGGCAGTTGATTATTATCGCAGCGCGATCGCGAAAAATCCAGATCATGAGAAGTTATATCACAAGGCTTTGGATGCCAAGCCCGATGATTCCGATCTCTACCACCAGTTGGCAACACTCTTGGAAAACAAGGGCAATCATCAAGCTGCATATATTATCAATAACTTTGTCTGATGATCTAATGGGCTGATATTGATCTAGCGCTAGAGGGGAATTTAGGTAGTCCTGCATAGTAATGATCAATTTTGGAAACTAGCATTATAGTGATGAATAAATTCCCAGATAACTCCTAGATGATTTTGGAATTTTTTAGAGAAAGAAAGACTCTTTCTAACTAATCTACTAACTCTTTGCCTAAGTGTATTATTAAATCTTTCTATATGATTGGTTTGACCAGTTTCTTTACCACCCGATTTATGTCTCTTAGTCGGTAACACCCCTTGATATGCTTCCCAAAAAGAGGAGCGACCCCGCGCCGTCGTACGGTGCTAGGGAACGCGCGACGATTCTGTGTAACAGGTCGCACATTGACGGGTTTATTGGTGGTAAAGAATCCCATAATTTTCGGGCTGCAGCGCGATTGCGCTCCGCGTACCGAGCGAAGCTTGATCGCGATCGCCAATATACACACCGACAATTTCTTTGGTTAAACTATCAATAGCCAGCCAAATCCATACCTTGTTACGCTTAGAGCCAACAAATGACCACATTTCATCAATTTCTAAAACTAGCTTTCCTCTTTTTTTGAGTAATTTTAGCTTTCTTAGGGGTCAAATAATATTTTTGATTGACATAGTATTGTAGCCGACGTTCCGAAACCTCTGCTACCCGCGCGATCGCTGCCAATGCTAAACGTTCTTTAAGTAATTTATCAAGTAAATCACGCTTTTCTTGAGAAACTGGTTGACGAGAAGGATTATGAACAAACTGCCGACCACAATCCTGACAACGGAAACGTTGTTTTCCGTAGTGGGTATGTCCATTCTTAAAAGTTCCTTTATAGCTAACCCTCAGTGCAGTACACTGATATTTAAACTGTTAACTATTTTCTTGCATAGATTAATCAAGAAAACGGTTTAAATCCCTTAATTCGTTTGGTTAGCTTTGTCCATTGATATGAATGAATTAATTGATTGGTGTCTAGAAAAGCACCTTGTTGAGTTGCATATTGAGAAAATTGTTCGATCCAGCTAATAATTGTTTCCGAACGAGTGAGTTGTGTAAATTCTAAGGATTGATGTAAGTAATCTTTCATTTTATCCAAGTTATTATTACGATAAGCCCGCCATGCCTGCCAAACTAAGGCTTGATAGTTTCGTTCTGTAAAACTATAGTTATTTCGATCTAATTGTTTTTGGAACATCAAGTCATTTAATTCTTCTTTAACTTCTTGAAATTGAATTTGTGATTTTTCTAAGGCTTCACCAGTTTCATTGAGTAAATCTTGCGATTGAAACATCATATTTTCTACTTCTTGCAATCGTTTTTGTGTTTTATTTAGTTCATCCTGAGTAGATTCGAGTTGCTGCTGAGTTTGTTGATATTCTTGCTGAGATTGTTGTAGCTGTTGCTGGGTTTGTTGATGCTCAGATTGAAGAAATTCGAGTTGATGCTGAGTTTGTTGATGTTCTTGCTGAGATTGTTGTAGCTGTTGCCGGGTTTGTTGATGCTCAGATTGAAGAGATTCAAGTTGATGCTGAGTTTGTTGATGTTCTTGCTGAGATTGTTGTAGCTGTTGCTGGGTTTGCTGATGTTCAGATTGAAGAGATTCAAGTTGCTGCTGAGTTTGCTGATATTCTTCTTGTGACCGCTCTAAGGCTTCGGCAGTTTCATTAAGCAAGTCTTGAAAGTATTGAAGAACTTTCTGGGCTTGCTGGTATTGAGATTGAAGAGATTCGAGTTGATGCTGAGTTTGCTGAGATTGTTGTAGCTGTTGCTGGGTTTGTTGATGCTCAGATTGAAGAGATTCAAGTTGATGCTGAGTTTGTTGATGTTCTTGCTGAGATTGTTGTAGCTGTTGCTGGGTTTGCTGATGTTCAGATTGAAGAGATTCAAGTTGCTGCTGAGTTTGCTGATATTCTTGCTGAAATTGTTGTAGCTGTTGCTGGGTTTGCTGATGTTCTTGCTGGGTTTGTTGATGCTCAGATTGAAGAGATTCAAGTTGATGCTGAGTTTGTTGATGTTCTTGCTGAGATTGTTGTAGCTGTTGCTGGGTTTGTTGATGTTCTTGCTGGGTTTGTTGATGCTCAGATTGAAGAGATTCGAGTTGCTGCTGAGTTTGCTGATGTTCTTCTTGTGACTGCTCTAAGGCTTCGGCAGTTTCATTAAGCAAGTCTTGAAAGTATTGAAGAACTTTCTGGGCTTGCTGGTATTGAGATTGAAGAAATTCGAGTTGCTGCTGAGTTTGCTGATGTTCTTGCTGAGATTGTTGTAGCTGTTGCTGGGTTTGTTTATATTTCTGAAATATCATGTTGACTATTTTTAGATTTATATTTTTCAAGTGTCTCTAAAAAATCAAATAGACCAAAGTTCAGTATCAATTTCTAAATGAGTTTTCAATTTCGCGACATCTTCTTTATAGATTTCTTTTAAGTTTTCAATAGAATTACGATCAATGATTTTTAACCATCGATCACTTTGAAAATTATGGTTATCTTTTTTCTCACAACTCTTTATATCTACATAAATTCCTTCTTGAAATTGTTTGTAGAGTAAACCAACATTATATTTGGCTTCTAGTTGATTGGGAATAAATTGGGAATCAACATTCAGGAAATCAAAAACATGAGAAATTCTAGATTGATCTTGAAACAACCACTCATAAGTAATAATAAAAAAATTATCTCGATTGAAATATTCTAACCATTTTGAGAGATGTGCGTAATAAAAGCCCATGTGAATAATACCGTGTTTTTTTCCCACGTGTAATATATTTTCCCAATTTTGAATACGATTTTTATTGATATGATGCATATATCCAGAAATCGCTCGTTTAACGGGATCGCGTAAAATTACAATCAGCTTTACATTGGAGCCTAAAACGTTGTGAACACGCTGTGGCGTTTTAAATCTAAATTTAGGAATTTCATACTTATCAGAGTGAACTTCAGAGCTCCAAAGATATCCTGGTGTAATTTCCCCAACTGAGACATAGTTTTGGCTGCCCTTAAAAAAATGCTGATACCCTTCTACTCCAATTTCATTGAAATTATTTTGGCTGTCAAAAAACATAAGCTCTTTATATTTTTGAGGTAAAAATATATCGGGATGTTGCTTAAGCATCTCATGGAGCCATGTCGTACCTGCTTTCTGAACTCCGATTCCTAAAAAATTAGGCATTTTATATGAAATATGGTTGTTATTTTTTATCATAAGAACATTTAAAATAACTAATTAATAATTTTTTATTAATTAGAGTATTGGATTCAAAAATTCCAATGTCAAGGCGCGTCAGTTTCTCATTCAAGTGAGAAAGATTAATTATAGGTTTTCATTTCTAGAAAGTTTAGGTTTGATAGATGCTAGTTCATCACCAATAACCTCTCCTTTTTCAGGTAGGTATTGTTCAACCTGAAAACCATCTTCATCATAAAAGCTAAGATCATCTGCCTGAATTTGCTTACGCCAGCGATCAACAAAAATCTTTCTATTTTGAAGTCTATGTCCGCCACGACCTGGAGTTTTGCCCTCAAAATGCGTAATAGTTGAGTTGGGGCAATATAAAAGTTTTTTACGCAGTTGTGTTCTCACTTTAAAGCAAAGGTCAAGATCTTCAGAACCATTAACAAAACAAGGATCCAAGCCTTTTACTGCTAGAAAATCTACAGCCCGCATAGCTAGACAAGCTCCTGTTAAAGCTTGGAAATATCTTTGTTTATTAACAACTTGATTATTCTCCGACATATTTTTGTATATATGGTAAGGAAATTTTGACTGATTACTAAAGACAATTCCTCCAGCTTGTAATGTGTGGTCTGGATATATTAGTTTTGGTCCAGTAATTCCTACATTTGATTTTTTTTGCAAAGGCTCTATTAAAGAAGAAAGCCAATTTTTTGAAACTACCGTATCGTTGTTTAGTAACACGATATATTCACCAGTCGAAGCAATCACTCCGATATTACAACCCAGAGAAAACATCAAGTTTTGCTTTGAGGAAAATAATTTTAAATTTGGATATGTTTGTTGCATATCCGTTACCATACTAGCTGTATTATCTGGTGAACCATTGTCCATAATTAAAACATCAAAAGAAATATCTGAACTGGTTGAGCGGAAAATAGAATTAATACACTGATGAGTTAGATCCTGTTTTCCATATACAGGGATGACAATCGATACATGGTTCACTTTTCTTCCTTGTGCTTTTTTCATGGCTTCCAACCAATTAATACGATCATTGCCATGTATAACCAAGCGCTGGGCTGTATCAGTCCATGAAGAATTAGAATCCATACTATATTTCCATATGTTGCTAACCTTATCACGAAAATACTGTCGAATTTGATCAACCCATACAGTTGTCCCAATCATCAAAATAGCGTCAGCCTTACTTAGGATATTTTTAAGTTCTTGCTCAATTCCAGCATCAAAGTGATCCTTAGACCCTGCTTCCTTTGAGCTAGTGGTAACTTTATGCTGCTCTAGTAAACCAATAAAGCTTAGCTCTATTCGATTACACTGTGCTATCAATTGCTCCAGTTTATCCGGGATAATGTCATGTATAGATAAGATCACTAAATCGCCAGAAGAACAATTAAATGCAGTATTTCCCGCTAAGAATGCATCAACTGTACATTTCTGCCAGGTGAACTCGATGTTAGTTTTGTTTTCTAGTAACCATTGCCTTAGTGCTTTTCGGCTATGCGGTAACTTTAACTCTTGCTCATCAATGAATAATTCAATAATCTGCTGAGATTGTTTTGCTGGAGTAGAAAATTGTTGTTGCTCAGCCAAAAGAGACTCTTTATTATTTTGTTCTATAGATTCATAAAGATCTATATATTGTCGAGCCATGGCTTTTGTAGTGTAGTTACTGCCTTCTCCTTTTTGCCAAGCTAAAACTCTATCTAGTTTTTCTGTATATTCTTTAGGATTAGAGAAGACTTCAGTAATTTCTTTATAAACCTGTGCTGGCTTAACATTTTCGACAATCCATCCAGCTCCATGTTTCTGCAAACGTTCTTCTACAGCCCCCATGGGAAGTGCAATCACTGGTAAATCAGTAGCCCACATTTCGGTTAGAGTATGAGAATAAGTTTCTGGCCAAATCGAAAAAATTGCTCCCATGTGAGGGTTAATATTTGCTACGATTTCTAAAAAATCACTTCTTTTATATTTACCATGTTGAACTCCAATATCATCTAAGCTACTGTCTGGAGAACCCAAAAAATGAAATTCAAGCTTATTTTCCCGATCACAAGCCTTGATTTCTTTTATCAACAAAGAACCTTTTGATATACACAAATGCCCTGGAATTAGAATCCGAATTGGTTCATTGGGACTCGGTATTTGACCTAGTTGGAGCATTTTCTGAAAATCACGTCCATGGGGAATAACCCGAAAATCGCGGTTACTTAAAAAAGGAAAAGTTGACTGTAAGATTTGTCTTGCTTTTTGAGAAGTTGTTACAAAAGAATCACAAAATTGTAGCATACCTAGCATTCTTTGCTGCCAGCGCTTCCGCCAATTTCTAGTTAAACGAGGACAACTTTCAGGTGACCATAATTCCACATTACTTCGTGCCTGATCAGTAGAAAATTCGTCGAAACAGTATTTTTCACGATAATCAAGTAATTTTACATTTGGTGTAATCGTATAGAAATCATGAAAGGAAAAAATAACTGAAATATTAAGTTTTTTTGCAATACGGGGTAAAGATAGACTATGGCGACCTATATGTCTGATGTGTAAAAGCTCTATTCCATAACGAATAAGAATATATTCAACAAATCGATTATACTCTGCAGATTCATGAGTGGAGCCAGTCAGAGGAATAGACAAATGAAACTCTTCTGATAATATTTTTTCTTGACCTCGGCAGTCATATAATTTTAAGGTTTTAGTATCGCTTGTCAATAAAAAAGGTTGGTAAGTTTCTGTAACTTGATTCATCAAGTCTATGTTGGTTTGTGGTGTTCCTCCACTCTCACTGCTTATGACATAAAGAATTCGTGGTAATGAAAATCTTGTGTAATGGTGCAAACTTTGTTCTAAATTGAAACGCAGAGTAGCCATAAGCGGAGAATCAGTAAATGCATTGCGTACCGCTTTGGCATACTCAGGATATCGCTGATCAATAATCTTGCGTCCTGATTTTACCAGCTCAGCTTTATGTTCACCAAAACTTGCTGAACGGATATGATAAACAAGTGTGCGATCATCAATAATGTTACGCCATCCTCTAGTTAAAGCCCGCAGACAAAAATCATTTTCTTCACCATACCCACGAGGAAAAGCCTCTTCATCAAAAAAACCTAGGTTATTCAGTGCGTCTCGGCGAATATATAGACAAAAACCATTGCCAGTTGGAATTTCTGGATATAAGGCTAGGCTTTCTTGGGTAACTAAACGGGCAAAGCTTTCTTCATCTAACCAAGAAGGTATTGAGTTAACTTTTCGATCTTTTGGTACGGAAAACGCACCAGCATTATTAGATAAAGCAGTGACGGTACTGATGTCTGCTGCCGAATATGCAGCAACTTGTAAATTATCTAACCATCTTGGCGTAACAATTGTATCGCTATTAAGAAGAACCACATCTGCTTCACCCGCTATTGCAATTCCCTTATTAATCGATGGCGTATAACCTAAGTTCCGTCGATTTTGGTGTAAAGTAATTTCTGGAAACTTGGTGTCATAGTCTCTTAGAGTAGAAATTAACTTTGTATCAGTGCTACCATCATCTATAAGAATCAACTTGAATTGACGTTTTGTATGCTTGAGCACTGAAGCAATACAATTCAACACTTCTTCTCGCGCATTATAAATTGGGATGATAATGGCTATGTCTCTCGATAAATATTCGATTTTTTCTCTATTGTTTTTAGGAAGTGGCAATTGATTAGCTAGAGGAAAGCCAGATTTCCATCCAGGCAAACCTTGAAAATTTTTGATAATAATAGGTTTAGCTTTTGGTCCACGCCCAATGAGGCAATTAGGATATTCAGCTACCGAAGCAGTAATTTCAAGACTTTGTAGCGATTTAGGTAGATATGGAATCTCTATTAGGAACCCGTGGTTTCCCGTACCAAAATTTTTATACAGGTCATCACGCCATCTATTTGCCAAAACTCGTCTATAAAAAATGCCATTTATAAAAATATCAATTTGACAGTTTTGATCTAAATTTTCCTGGTTAATTAACCAACCTGTTAGTTGATTATCTTTGAAATTATCTAAACGACCGAAAAAAGAAGCCTTTTCAGATTCCTGAAAAGTTGTACTAGATGAGTGTTCTGACAACTGTATTGTTTCTTTTTGTTCTGTATTATTTTTCTTATTATTTACCTGTTGTTCTAATTTCGTCTTTGCTCGATCTAGACTCCGCTTAGTAGCATCATTCGGTTGCAAGCGAAGTGCCTTCTCATAACACGCTACAGCTTTTTCCAAGTCACCCTGCTGGGCATAATGGCGTCCCAAATTTGCATGCGCAGATGCAATTTCAGGATTTAGCTCGATCAATTTATGCAACATCTGCTCAGTAGCATCACTTTTGGAGTTATCCAATGCTCCGTTGTTTCGCGTTTTTTCCATTTATCCCTCCCTTTCAAGTCAAGACGATTAATCACTTTAGGCTAATCCAAAAACAAGCTTTCCTTAATCTTGTACAAAATATTACACTAATTTAGTAAAAAATGTCTAGGATAGTCTTAAGTCTATAATAGAGGCTGGTTGACTGACAAAACTTCTGAAAGCCCTATTCGATCGTCGGTTGAGAAGCGCGATCGCATAACCTAAAAAACCTTGCTGGTGTTGGGTTTCGTAACCTCAACCCAACCTACGTTTTGAATCTTTTGTCAGTCAATCAGATAATAGAGGTTGCTGAATCAAAGTTAAAGTATTCCCAATAATCGTTTCGAGGCTTCATTTGCCAATAAAGCTTAAGGTTATAATATCCTAATACTCAAAACCGTTGCACTTTCGTCGGTAATCTCGCTCGTCAATCAGGAAAAAAACAACAAAACTACCATTGTGCAAACTGTGTGGTTCCTCGATTCGCTCTGAAGCGTTTTTTAGCAAGCCCCTTAATCACATATCTCTATCCTGTCAGTCTCGGTAAAAACTGATGATTTCAGGGTTTTGGAAGTCTGAGAGGGAGATTCATCGCAGCACTTTTTTCCCAAGAGCAATTTGGACAAAAATCTCAAGGAGTAAAAAATGTGATTCTCAAAGTCCCAATTGCACAGAAAATCCTTATTCTACTTTATTTTTCCTGATTAGAGGAATCGGAAAGTGACAAAAGCGGAATAGCTAATTTAAATCAAGTGTAAGTATGAAAAGAAGAGAATTGTTTAAAAATATCGCAATGATGGTGGGAGCTGCTGCTGGTGTTACCAGTTACTTTCAAGATGATAATAATACCCCTCTTGAAGAAAGCACTGATCTATTCAACTACGCTAGTAGTTTAGCATATGCTCAATCTAAACTCAGTGATGATACCAAATTAACTCAATCTTGGGTGAAACCACAGGAATTTGGTGCATTGGGTGACGGGAATCATGATGATAGCGTTGCTATCCAAGCAGCAATTGACATCTTGGCAGATCAGAATGGTGGGATTGTTTACTTTCCTGTTGGAACTTATCTGTTATCAACAAGCCATTCAACTGACAGTCCCATTAAGAATACTTCATTTATAACTCTTAAAAAGAATGTCTCTTTGATAGGAGAAAACAGATATAGAGTTACTCTGAAACGAGATATTTCAGCTGCCACTCCTAATGCCTTGATTTGGCTTAATGAAGGAACTGGAAGAGAAATTAATGGCATAGGTATTGATGGTGTTCAAAGTAATTTCAATAATATTCTTCATGGAATATTAAGCCAATTAGATATAGATGGGCTGACTATTAATAACTGTTATATTACACGAGTTGGAAGTTATGGCATTGGGTTACAAGGAGTTAAACAGTTATCACTAGGGCGAGCTAAAAATGTGACAATTAAAAATTGTCATATTAAAGGAACAGGTGGTGACGGAATTGATATTAAAAATATTAAACAAGAAACTGGATATAATGTCCTCTATAATCTCGATATTCAAGGTTGGGGAGGGCGTAGCTCCTTAAAAAACCAAGCTGGGCTCGATATTCGTGGTGTCGGCAATCATATTTCTAAGGTATATTTTACTTCTCCCAATTCTTACTCTGGACATGCAATCAGGTTTAGAGGAAGCAATTATAAAACAAATAACCCAGGTGGTCAAGAGTCAATACTTAGTAATTTTTGGATTGATGTTTCTCAGCAAAATATACCTGGTATCCGAATTAATCAAAGAGGAACAATTATTAATTCTGGATACATTCTCTGTAGCGATAACTCTGCTGGTTTAGAAATAGATGATACAACAGTTGATCATAGTAGAATTAGCAATGTGATAATTAATGGATCAGGAAATAGTCCTAATGCTAGTTTTTGGTGTCAAGGTAGTAACATATTACTTGATAACTGTATTTCCCGAAATGCTTATTGTGGATTTAAATTAGCTAACGATCACATTACTTTGCAAGATTGTAAAGCTCTAAACTATAGAAATTATGGATTTTATGTTAAAAGTAATGCTACTCATTATGAAATTTTAGGAAGTGAAGCCTCGTCGAATCAAGGTGTTCCTATCGTAGACAAGACTAATGGACAAGGTATTATAAAAAATTTGAGGGGAGTAAACTGACCTCTGTACAGGACAAAACTTTTGATAGTAGCTTTCCAAAGTGCTTCAAGCACTTGCGGTACAAGGTTTTCGGCAAAATCAACTAAATCTAGTGACAGATAAGGCTTTCAGTTTTTTTTGTCCCGTACCTAGTAAACTGACACCCATTTCAATTGGAATCTTAAAAATCTATCGTTCTTTCAGCAAGCCTTTTGATCAAAAAGCCATGGCACTCAATCTGAAAAGTCCAGACATCCAAACAAGCCTTGGTAATGCTTGAAAACTTGGATGAAACAAAGATAGAATGACTTTCAAATGATCGCAGAATCTGTTGAGGAGGCTTTTAGGCAATGTCCTAATGTATGCGCGTAGCGCTATAGTTACCAAAATGCGATCAAGCTTATACCGTTTATCAAAAGTCACTGGAAACATAGCCTCGGTTTGTAGAGAGGTCTGACTCAGTATCTCTCTAGCCACCTTTGAGAATTGGTATTAACTTGAGCTTTTGCCCTTGCCCTCAAGCAGCTTAGTGTCATCTATTGGTAGCATAGTGAATGCGAGTAAGCTTTCGTAGCAACTTGCAGCTTACTCAAACAGAATATAAAAAATGCTACTGTTTATATCAAACTAGGTCAGCACTACTTAAACAGAATAGCTTTTTAGAGGCTCGTACTACCTTTCAAAAAGCTTTAGAGCTTTAGCCTGAACAACAATAAGCAGAGATAAAATCAATAAAATTTCAGAGTATGTTACTTAAAAATGAGGTTTTGACTTTAACGAGGCAATTGAGGATTGAAGAAGCTATAAAAACCCTAGAGGAGTTTGCTACGAATGAACCGATTATGGAAAGCTGGAAACTTCTGGAGGAAGCTACTCAAAAACTCACGGACATGAAAGAACTTGACATAGCCTCCAAATTGTGGAGCTCTGGCTCAAATAGACTTGCTAAACGTGTTGGTGCTCCACCAACCTATTTTTGCGAAAAAAAATCCCAAGATATTCCCACTAAAGAAATAAATTTCTTCAGCGATCTTCTCAAGGAAAAAAATCAAAATAGCGATCAACCTAAACGATATTTATTATCAATAATAGACGAAAATGACGATGTGAACAACGGATTTGATAGTCTTGATGGACTACTTGCTTTAGAAAAAGAAAAGCTTTTTGAGCAAGGTAACTTCAAAGTTCCTATCTGGAAATATATGCGTTCCTACGAGATTCTATTGATTCCAAGGATTATCATGGTAGGTCTTTCTACCCCGTCCTCACTAACAGGATACACACCTATGTCACTCGATGGCTATTGGATCAAAAATTTTACCCAAGGAGGTACGGGTGGTCGAGTCATTAGATATCAAGCAGCACAGATTAAAATTAGTGAGTATGTGCACGAGCGAGGTTCGGTTTTTGTCATACCAGGAGATCATATGAACAAATTCTTCCATGCTATGTGCAATACTTTTCCCGCACTGCAGATATACAGACAATTAAACCTAGACTGTCCAATAGTTTTTCCCAAGTTTCCAGTGGAGGAACAGCCTAAATTGTCAGAGATCCAGTCAACTTTGTTAAAGGTAATGAACATACCTGAAGAAAGAGTTATTTCACAAACAAATCTTGAAAATACCTACTTTAATAACGGTCTTCTGCCTCAGGCTTTTGCTCCAGATCGTCGAGTGGTAGAATTCTACAGAAAAACTGCCTCGGAACTTGATTTAAATAGGGAATCGGGACTCTCAAATAAATACATTTATATTTCCAGAGGAGATGCTAAAAGAAGACCCATAATTAATCAAAAAGAGATTATCAGCGTCCTAGAGGCGATGGGATTTAGTAGTGTTGAAATGACCTATCGTTCCTTTGAGGAACAAATTTCAATTGTTCGAGATGCCTCGATTATTGTAGCTCCTCATGGAGCTGGCCTCACTAACATGGTTTTTTGCAAACCTGGTACCAAGATTGTTGAATTAATTACTGAGTCTAAGCGGAACATCTTTTATCGGCTTGCAAATTTATGTGAACACAAGTACTATCCTATCCTCTGTTCCCAAGCTTCCCGTTCTTCTAGGTTTGAAACTACTTCAGGTAATGACTGCTGGCATCTTGATGTAACTAAACTCAGAAAAGTAATAGAAAAAATAACCAATTGAACTAATTCATGATAGTAATTAGTCTGGGGAAGCCCAAAGAAAGTGGTGAATTAAAGCACTTCAAGCTACTTCCCACTTTTCTAGAGTTCTCACTAATTGGGACTCAGGAGGCGGAAAAGTTCCTTTTATCGTCGGATCATCTGATTGATCTGAATCTTGCTTTAGGCAATTGAACTCTCTATCTCTATTTCGACAACTTCAAATGGCAATATTTATGACAAATGACCCACTAATTAAAGTCATCAAATTAACTCAATTTGTGAATCATCACCTAGCAAAAAGCGCATTGCTTTGGGGCGCTTCGGTGCCATCGTTAACTGGACTCGTTCTCCAATTAAACTATCAACAATTCGTTGCTCGATATTAACTACTTTTGACTCTCGCAAAATAACACTATGTTCCACATCAGCATCAACTAAAGTTGCTTTATCAGCAATACTAGTATAAGGTCCAATAAAGCAATTTTCTAAAAGGCAATTGCGACCAATAATAACTGGTCCACGAATTGTGGAATTGATAATGCGAGTGCCTACACCGATCGTAACACGACCAATAATTTCAGAATTGTCATCCACATTGCCTCCCGAAACATCAATTTCTAAATTGGTGTCAAGAATAATGCGGTTGGCTTCTAATAAATCATCTTTTTTCCCCGTATCAAGCCACCAGCCTTGCAGTTGACGAGATCCCACAGGGTTTTGTTGATCAATTAACCATTGAATGGCATCCGTAATTTCTAATTCTCCTCGTGCTGACGGTTCAATCTGCGCGATCGCGCGATGAATGGTAGGGTTAAAAAAATAAATTCCAACCAAAGCTAAATTCGAGGGCGGATCTTTCGGTTTTTCCAATAGTGCGAATACTTTGCCTTGCTCATCAACTTTAGCCACACCAAAAGCACTCGGCTGAGAAACAGGACATAGTAGAATTAAAGAATCTAAATTCTGGGTTTGAAACTCTTGCAAAAAGCCAGTCAGATCCCCTTCTACCAAATTATCCCCCAAATACATTACAAATGGTGAATCTCCGAGAAAGGGCTGAGCAATTTTGACTGCATGGGCTAACCCAGCAGGTTCATCCTGAGTGATATAAGTAATATTAGCGCCAAACTGGCTACCATCCCCAGTTTTTTCTTGAATTTCTTCTCCCGTCTCAGGACTAATAATAATGCCAATGTCTGTGATACCAGCTTGGACAATCGCTTCAATGCCGTACCATAAAATAGGCTTATTTGCTACTGGAACCAGTTGTTTTGCCCCCGTATAGGTCAGAGGGCGCAAGCGGGTTCCTTTTCCCCCAGATAAAATTAATCCTTTCATCACTTTTCCTGAGATAATTGACTTAACATCTTCCGTAAACTGACTCGCCATTGGGGGGAGGGAGTTCCCAAAATCTGCGCAATTTTGTGATTAGATAAAACTGAATAAGGGGGGCGTTGGGCTGGCGTTGGATATTCAGGTGTAGAAATCGGAAAAACTTGCTTAATGTTAATCGGCATCTTGAGGGCTTGGGCTTCTTCAAAAATAGCAAGAGAAAAATCATACCAACTGGTAACCCCACTATTGGTAAAGTGGTAAATTTCTTGAATCGGAGAGGTTGGTAAATGGGTCATTAATCCGACAACAGCTTGGGCAATGTCATAAGTCCAACTGGGAGTTCCCACTTGATCCGATACGACTTTTAATTCTTCTCGTTCTGCACCAAGACGTAACATGGTTTTAACAAAGTTCTTTTTGCCATACGTTCCATAAACCCAAGCCGTCCGCAGAATAACATAGTTTTGACAATTGTTTTGAATCCCGACTTCTCCGGCTAATTTGGATTGACCATAAACGCCAATGGGGTTAGGTTGATCTTCTTCAGTATAGGGTTGATTTTTCTCGCCATCAAAGACATAATCTGTTGAAATATGGAATAATCTGGCACCTATTTGCTCGGCACATTCGGCTAAAACCCGAGGAGCATCACCATTTAGAGTTTGAGCAAGGTCTGGTTCACTTTCTGCTTGATCGACTGCGGTATAAGCACCACTATTAATAATCAAATCAGGCTTCTGAGTTTTAATCACGTCTCGAATTTGATTAAGATTGCTTAAATCTAAATCCTCTTTCCCCAATGCAATGAGTTCACCCTGTTGCCTTAATAAAGGTTGTAAGTCTTGACCCAGTTGTCCATTCTTGCCAGTGAGCAAAATTTTAGTCATATAAATCAGCGTCTTTTAAATATTTTCCTTGTTGGTCTTTACCAGATAAAATCGGTTCACTGCTGGTTTGCCAGTCAATCCCGAGGTCAGGATCATCCCACAGAATCGATCTTTCATGTTGTGGAGCATAGTAATCCGTTGTCTTATACAACACTTCTGCTACCTGAGAGCGAACATAAAAGCCATGGGCAAAACCAGCTGGAATCCAGAGTTGTTGTTTATTATGGGCACTTAAAATACAACTGACCCATTGACCAAAGGTGGGAGAACTGCGTCGAATATCAATGGCAACATCAAGAATTTCTCCAACAATCGTACGGACTAATTTACCTTGGGCATTTTGAATTTGGTAATGTAAGCCCCGTAAGACATGCTGTTGAGAACGGGAATGATTATCTTGAACAAAATCGACGTTGACCCCAGTTTGTTCCTGAAACTGTTTTTGGTTAAAACTTTCAAAAAAGAATCCCCGATCATCGCCAAAGACCTTTGGTTTGAGGATTAAAACTTCTGGGATTTGAGTTTTCTGAATCTCCATTTCACACCAGAATGAGTTGGGACATTAGCTAGGATACAGGGAAACCACTTTTTGTCAATCCTTTTGCTATGCTTAGTTTATTATTATTGAAACTAAGGTCATTAATTTGTTGATGTCAGACTCTCAAGCAAATCATTATCAAGCAGGGATTTCTGATCCTCAGCGCCCGATCGCGCAATCGGTCAAAACGCTTTTTGATTATCAACAACAAGTTAACTTACTCGAACAACAAAACCGTTGGCAAGACTTAGAAAGGCTTTGTTCTGAAGCCATCCAACTTTATCCTAATCTTCCTAGATTTTATCATCTGTTAGGAGATGCAAAATTAAACTTGCAACGTTGGGCAGAAGCCGTCGTTGCTTATCAAAGCGCGATCGCGCTCGACGCTACTTTTTCTTGGTCTCACAATAATCTGGGAGACGCTCTTAGTCAACTACAACGCTGGCAAGAAGCTGTAACCGCTTATCAAGAAGCAATCAATCTCAAAGATGACTTTTTCTGGTCTTACTACAATTTAGGAGAAGCCTTATCCCAACTCAATCGATGGGAAGAAGCAGTAACCGCTTATCGTCAAGCCCATGTCCTTGCACCGGAGAATCTCGAAGTTGCGAAGAAAATGGTTAACTATTTTCCCAATGAAATTGAGTTTTACTTCACTTTATCCCAAGTATTGGCGAGAAATAACGACTTGGATCAAGCCTTGGTGGTTTGTCGAATGGGATTAAATATTCAACCCAATCATTCCTCAGGCTTAAAGCTAGAAAGAGCAATTTTATCTCACCGCTAAACTCTGTTGAAATCTTCTTTGGGTTGCTTCTTGACGAGCAACTTCAAGTAACTTTTGCCACTCTCTGGAAGCGGTTAAGGCAACTAAATCCAACTCAGTTGTCTGTTGTGCAGCCTGTGCTTTAAATAGTTCTACCCAATTGAAAACCGTTTCGAGATAGGGATATGGGGAATATTGGAGAGATTGTTCCAAAGTCTCACCCATTTTACTTAAATGATTAGTGTAATATAAACGCCAAGCAATCCAGACTAACGTATGATATAGATATTGATTCTGGCGTTCTCGCACCACTAGTGGTAAATCAGGTCTGGTAAAAAATTTTTGACGGACTTGCCATGATTCTTGTGCTTGGATCAAAGTATTTAAAGAATCGTTCCTGCTATGTTCTCGATAACAAGTTGTCACTTGTCGAATCCATGCCGTCTGACAACCTGCAATGGCTAAACGTTGAATTAAATCTACATCACAGGCTTGTTGAAAAGTAGTATCAAGGGGACCAACACGATTTAACCACTCCCATCGAAACAACATCGGGCTAAATAAAACGGGCATCCACTGTAACCATTCATGTAAATCTAAAGTTGGGGCTTGATGCCAAGGTTCCACATTAGCTAGGGGCTCTCCCCAAGAATTAATTCGTTTCCAACCACTATGAACCATCCCCACTTGCGGTCGTTGCTCTAGAACTTCCACCTGCAAAGCAAGTTTATCAGTTAACAAAATATCATCATGATCAAGGAAATTAATGTAGTCTCCTTGTGCCATTGTCAGCCCAAAATTACGAGCAGCAGCAACCCCTTGATTAGTTTGGTAGTAATAATCAACGCGATCGCGATAAGGGGTCAATATTTCCCTAGTGGCATCAGTTGAACCATCATCCACTACAATTACTTCCCAATCAAGATAACTCTGATTGAAAACACTCTCTATCGTCTGGCAAATATACCGACTGCCATTATATGTCGGAATAATAACACTAACTTTTGGCATGGAAATCTATCAAAGAGATTTGTTTCCCTTCTCCTAACTCAAGATTAACTAAGTGCGATTAACAAGCCATTGTGTAAATTGCTCCCATTCCTGCAATTGCGTCAAAGCATTCACATCAAGCTCTTCTGCTGCATCTGAGGAAAACTGAGCAAAACGTTCTATCCAGTCCACCAAAAACTCTAATGGAGAAAGAGATCTATACTGGCAAGAGTCTTTTAAAACTTTTATCATTTCTGCCGAATGACCTCTTTCGTAAAGATACCACGCAATCCAAACTAAAGTGCTGTAGCGTACCGATTTTTCCATCCCTGCGATTCGTTTCGGTAAATCCCCTCGTGCAAAAAAATTGTCAATGACAGCAACCAAGGATCGCGCTTGGGGTAATCCCTGATACATTGCGCTCTGAGGATGTTGGCGATAGCAAACTGTCACCTCTGGTAGCCAACTTGCTTGGCAACCCATCACCGCCAAACGCAATACCAATTCTGTATCTTCAGCAGGAGGGAAACGAGGATCAAAGCCCCCAACAGAGTGCAACCAATCGCAGCGAAACATCATCGCACTGGGTAAAACAGGTTTCCACAGTAGCCAAGATTCTAAATCTAACTCAGGAACTTGATGCCAAGGTTCTACAGTCCTCAAAAAATCTCCGTTTTGATCGACACAATGCCAACCACTATGAACCATTCCTAACTCAGAATGAGCCTCAAAAACGGCAACCTGCGCTTCTAATTTTTTTGGGAGAAAATAATCGTCTGCATCCAAAAAGGCAATTAATTCTCCGCGAGCTAATTCAAGACCATGATTACGGGCTCTAGCAACCCCTTGGTTATCTTGATAGACATAACGAAGTTGCTGCTCGTAGGGAGCGATGCAAGCCCGAGTCTTGTCAGTCGATCCATCATCAATTAATATAATTTCATAGTTAGTGTAAGTTTGATTCAGAATACTTTGGATTGCTTCTTGGATATACAATTCACCGTTATAGCAGGGAATAATAATGGTGACTCGTGGCTGGGAACTGAAGCTAGTTCTGATATGACTCAAAAATCTTGCCCTTTAAACTTGGTTTGTGTTAGCATTTTAGCCATTAACGTGGTGTGATGTAGCAGTCGTCTATTCTCAATAAACAAACACCAGTTAGCTTTTATCTAAAATACTGTACTGTTATTAATTGCTCGAACTACTACATAGAGGGTGAAACACTATGAGTCAACTGATTAGTGAAATTGGAACATTAAATGATGGAGGGGGGTTTGATGCCTTTATTGAATCTGATGCCGATTTTGGAGAAGTCGTAGGTTCCCCTGGAGATGATCAGGTTACTAACGATAGCTCAAATGTCACTAGCTTCGGGTTAGGGGATGGGAGTGATACCTATACTGGTAACAATGCTGAAGCTGGGCAGCCTGGTCAAACTAGCACTGTTTCTGGTGGTAGCGACAATGACATTCTGCAAGCTGGTCTGGGAGAAGAAGCTGACTTCTCTGGCGGTGACGGTGATGATCTCTTAGTTGGGGCTCAAAGAAATGACACCCTTAACGGTGATGATGGGGATGATACCCTATTGGGTGGTACTGGTAACGATACCCTTAGCGGTGGCTTAGGAAATGACGAGATGTTCGGTAACCGTGGCAGAGATACTCTAACCGGTGAAGCGGGCAACGATACTCTCGATGGTGGTGCCGATCAGGATACCCTGACGGGTGGACCAGGAGCAGACCAGTTTAACTTTGAGCTTTTAGGAGATGTTCCTATCCAAGACGGAGATGATGCCTCCGATGTCTTCGCTGGTGGTGAATTCGATGTCATCACTGATTTTGATCCAACAGAGGATACCCTAGCATTTGATGGTGACTTCTTCGATAATGTTGATAACTTCTCTGTTTCAGAAGATGGCGAAGGAGGGGCAAATATTGCTTACGATGGCTCAACCTTCCTCAACTTAGAAGATGTTAATCCTGATGACATTGACCCAGACGAATTTGACATCCTCTAACGAGTTGGGTTCTCATGGATTCTACTGAATTAGCTGCGCCTGCTGCTTATTTAGCTTTAGCCCAGTTGCAAATCAGCTGCGGAAAAACGGGTGAGGCAATTTGGGCTTTTCAACAGGCTTTACAGCAAGACCCCGATTGGGTAGAAGCCCATGTTGAACTGGCTCGGTTATTTCGTCAACAAAAGTCTCAGCAACAGGCGATCGCGCATTATCAGAAAGCCTTAACAATTCAGCCACAGTGGTGGCAGGGATATCGGGCTTTAGCGCAAACGCTACAAGAAGCTGGAGATTTAGGGGGGGCAGCTGGTGCATACAAAAAAGCGATTGCTCTTGCACCAAGCCAAGCCCCCCTTTACTGCGAACTCGGTGTTGTGCAGGAACAACAGGGCAAGTTAGAACAAGCCTGTCACAGCTATCACCAAGCCATTACCCTTGCTCCGAAGAATGCGGTTGCTTACAATTATCTCGGTTGCGCCCTTGCCAAAAGTTATCAACTCGCGGAAGCAATCAAAAGACTACAGACAGCCATTAATCTAGACCCCAAAAAAGCTAATTACCACAACAACCTTGGTCAGGTTTTCATTAGGCAAGAAAAAACAAAAGATGCGATCGCGAGTTACCAGCAAGCTATTGATTTAAAGCCCGATTATACTCTGGCTTATTATAATCTAGGAAAAGCACTCCAATATGAAGGGCTGCACCCAGAAGCTGCTGCTTGCTTTGAAAAAGTTGTCCAACTAGAACCAGATCATCGGACTGCTTATAGCAATTGGGGCACTTCCTTAATCGCGTCAGGAGAAGTTGAGAAAGGTTTGACCTGTTGGCAAAACGCAGTCGCACCTTATACTGAAAAATTGCAAGCGTATCAGGAATGGGTAGAAACTTGTTTTCACTCGCCAAAAAATGAATGGGAAAGTGCTAAACTCGCCTGTAGTCAATTTCTGAAAACCCTGCAAGCATCTAAATTTCAAGAAGCTCAGGAGTTTCTATGCAAGATTTACTCTCAACTGGGGGATGCAACAGCACGATACGGAATTCCTCAACAAGCAGAACAACACTATCAAATTGCCCTGCGCCTGCAACCTCGTAATACTGACTTGCAGAAGCGACTTGGAGATAGTTTAGCTCAACAAGGACGAGCTCAAAGCGCGATCGCGGTCTATCGATTAGCATTGACCCTAAAACCCCATGATTCTTCAATCAACCGACAATTAGGAAAACTCTTGGAAAAGCAAGGTCAGTGGGACGCTGCAATTACCTGCTACCGTGAAGTCTTATCTCAACAGCAACTCAAAAAATCCCCGCCCTTGCTGGAGGTAAAAAGTAACCCTCAACAGAACATTGCCTTATCAAACCCTGAACCGATCACTCCTCCTGAACAAACTTATTTCTCAACTGAATTATGGTTAGCGGAACAGGGATTGCTCGATGATGATCACTATGTCGCCTTGGGTGGCGAGAAAAAAAGTGATCCCAGTGATCATAATGAGAGAATATCCTGTCGGGGCTTAGATTGCGCCCCCTGCCTCAAACAAATTAATCACTGGTTTTTACCAATTCAAATGGGTCAAGGCTTTCACCGTTGCTCTTTTCCTAAAACTCCTCCTGTCAGTTCTCCATCATTATTTGTGGCTCGGATTCCCTACGGGAGAGCATGGGCAGTTCCTCAAGAAAATCATTGGTTGGTTTGCAAAGCCTTAGCAGTAATGACTCCTGATGATGATCTCCTCAGTGACCTCTCTCGGGATTATCCTGGACAGTTGCCCCCTTGTTCGGGAGAGCATACTCCTCATCAGATTTTTAAGCAAGAGCAGTTGCCCCCAATTGAAAAAATCAATGGTACAGTTGCTGTTTTAACAGGATTATCAGGGAATGTGTATTTCCATTGGATGATCGACATTCTTCCTCGGTTTGCTCTGCTTTCTCAAGGGGGGATAAATCCCAAAGAGTTGGATTACATTTGGATCAATCAGGCGACTCAAGCCTTTCAACGAGAAACCCTAGAGATCTTAGGCATTCCCCTAGAGAAAGTGATTGCTAGTGACGATCATCCTCATATTGAAGCTGAACAACTCATTGCTCCCTCTTTTGCTGGTCATCTGGGATGGCTGCACTCTTGGGGATTAAAGTTTCTCAGAGAGACATTGTTTCCTCCGCTTCTAAATCAACAGTCTTCCTATCCTGAGCGGATTTATATCTGTCGTCAAGGGGCGCGACACCGACGGGTTTTAAATGAAGATGTTGTGATTGATTATCTGAGCACTCGCGGTTTTGTACCAGTGGCTCTCGAAGAACTTTCTTTTTCCGAGCAAGTGAATTATTTTGCTTCGGCAAAGGCAATTATTGCCCCTCATGGCAGTGGTTTGACGAATTTAGTGTTTTGTTCAGCAAAAACAAAAATCATTGAACTGTTTGCGCCGAATTATATCCGACATTATTTTTGGGTGATTTCTCAACAATTGCAACTAGAGCATTATTTCCTAGTTGGGAGCGCGATCGCGTGTCCTCAAATCCAACAATTGATGTACAATAATTCGCTCTCAGAAGATATCTGGGTGGAACTCGCAACTCTCAAACAAGCTCTTGATCGGGCAAAATTAGATTAACCTGAACCCGACTCATTAAACTCTATGACTTCAACAATTGATCCGCAAGCCCTCCATAAGCAAGCTGAAACGTATATTAATCAACAGCGACTACAAGAAGCCTTCACCCTCTGTGAGCAAATGATCAAGGAACACCCAGACTTTGCTCCTGCTTATCAAACCTTGGGTAAGGTCTTCCACCTCACTGAACAAGTCGAAAAAGCAGAACAATGTTACCTCAAAGCCATTGCTCTCGATTCCAATTCCGCAGTGGCTCACACGAATCTTGGTTCTCTTTATGGGCAGCAAAAACAGTTCAAAAAAGCTCTCAGTTGCTATCAGAAAGCCCTCACCCTAGAACCGAAAGAGCCCAAAATTTATCAGAATCTAGCACGGCTTTGGGGAAAGTCTGGGGATTCCAACAGAGCAACAGAAGCCTGGTTTCGTGCTTATAGTTTGGATGTTCACAAAATTTCAGCACAGAAGCATATTGAATTAGGAGATGCGCTCCTCAAGCAAAATGCAATCGAAAAGGCAATTGCTTGTTATCGACGGTCTTTCCATCTTGACTCCAATAATAAGGAAGCTCTACAAAAGCTAAAGCAAGCTCTCAAACGAGTGGGACAAGAGATAGCAACATCGCGATCGTCTTTTATAATCTTTGCTTATCCTAGAACGGGCAGTAGTACCCTAGTCAAATTATTAAATTTACATCCTGATCTCAACTGCCGACCAGAACCCTTTCATCAGGATTATGGCGTATCATTGCAAGCCCAATATTTATCGAATACTCAAAAAGACCCTAGTTTAGAACTCGATCCTGAGCGCTCTCGCAACAGCCAACATTGGGTAACGCAGTACCCCCTACCAGTCCTGGATCGCATCATCGCAGAAATTAATGAGCAGAATCACAATGGAATTAAACATCTCAGTTATAGTCTCTCGTTTGACCAAAATCTTCATTTGTTGATGAATGTTTATGATCGCATTATCTTCTTAAAGCGAAAAAATCAACTAAAACGAATTATTTCTCTCTATATTTCCCTACAAGCAGGCTTCTTTCAAGGCGACAGAAATCAACTCTTTAAAAAACAATACCAACCTTTAGATATCGAAAAATTGAAAAGACATCTGAATTGGGAAAAAACTCGACAGGAACAATATCGTACAATTGTGCAAGCCCTAGGACTAGATCTCTTGGAGCTTAACTATGAAGATTTCTTAGACCCGAAATTGACACCAGCCGACAAAATCGATAAATTAAATGAAGTTTACCGCTACTTAGGGGTTAGTGAAATCAAGAGTGGTTCTACGATGGAGAAAATGCAAAAGTTACTTAACCCGAACCAGAATAAATTTAATGATGAGCAAACCTATCGCTTAATTCCAAATATTGATGAAATTGCAGCAACCTTAGGCTCTGAAGAAACAGGATATCTTTTTGATTAATTCTTGACTGGTTTTGCGCTCTACTGCCGAAGCTCAGACAACACTGACTCAACTTCCCTTCAATTTAGATTCTAAAATGACTTCTAATTCCCAGCCCCAAACCAGCATCACTCATCTACACCAAGAAGCAGAAACTGCCCTTGTTCAGAAAAAGTTTCAAAACGCCATTTCTCTTTGTCGCCAAATCCTAAAGTTAGATCCTAATTTTGCCCTTGCTTATCACAATTTAGGAAAAGCATTAGCAGCAATCGGTGATTTAGAAACAGCAGCAGAAACCTATCAACAAGCAATTACACTTGAACCGAGTAGTGCTCTTGCTTATGCTAACTTGGGCTCAATTTATGCCAAAAAAGAAAAGTGGCAAGATGCCTTGAAGTGCTATCAAAAAGCGATTGAATTGAAGCCAGATTTGGCTGGAGTGTATCGTAATCTAGCGCGAGTATGGGAGCGATTGGATCAGCCTCAACAAGCCGTTGAAGCCAGAGAACGCGCTTATAGCCTAGAACCCAATCAGGTCACTCCTCAACAACGTCTAAACCTCGGAGATGAATTCTTAAAACTGGGTCAAATCGAGAAAGCAATTGTGTCTTATCAGCGAGCGGTAGAAGCTGCTCCACAGTGGGCTGAGGCTTACCAACGCTTAGGAGATTCCTTGGCAAAAGCGGGAAGACAAGAGGAAGCAAAAGCAGCCCTGACTAAAAAAATGGAATGTGATCAGCAAAATACTCTTTCTTCAGCTGATTCCGTATCAACAACTAATAATGGCAAGAGCGAGCCTTCTATCAAACCAGAGGAGGAGTTTAGTCATTACAAAGGGTTAGCTCAAACTCATGCTGAACAGCAAAAATGGCAGGATGTAATCACAACAGCTAAGACAGCACTGACCAAGGGAGAAGATGCACAAACTTGGCACTTGTTAGGAAAAGCATTACAGCTTACGAATCAGCCTCAAGAAGCAGAATCTTGTTATTTTAAGGCAATTGCCCTTCAACCTTTGCCGGAATCCTATGCGAACTTGGGAAGCCTATATGCTAAGAAGAAACAATGGCAGCAGGCAGTTTCCTATTATCAGCAAGCCTTGAAACTGGATGATCAACAAGCAGGGATTTGGAAAAATTTGGCGCGGGCGTTAGCTAAAGCAGGGGAGAAAAATAAAGCAACATTAGCATGGTCTCGCAGTTATTGCTTAGAGCCGAATCAGAAAACTGCTGAAGAGCATTTAGAATTAGGCGATGAACTGGCTCAACAGCAAAACCTAACAGAGGCAATTACTTCTTATCAATATGCAATTCAGCAAAAACCGAACTGGGCTTTGGCTCACTATCGACTGGGAGAAGTGCTCAAGAATGCTGGACGCGAAGAAGAAGCAGCTGCTAGTTTACGACAAGCAATTGAGTGTCACGAGAATGATTCCTCCCAAGTTGCTCAACTGACTCCAACTCCCGAATCAGAAGAAGAGAAAACTGAAACTGAGGGAAATTCGGGCACAATTACGCCAGCAACAGAACAGAATGAGTGTCAGTTCCTCTTGCAGAAAGCCCTTGAAAAGGATGATGCACCCACTTATGTCGAACTGACGCAAGCCTACTTGAAAAACGAACAGCCTCAGCGCGCGATCGCGGCAGCACGTCAAGCCCTAGCGATTGAACCTGAGGTCAATGCTTACCGTTGGTTAGCTAAAGCTCTCCAAGAAGCAAAACAACTCCCAGAAGCAAAACAGTATTATCAAAAAGCCATGGCACTTGCCCCAAATTGGGCTGACTTAAAGGTAGATTTGGGAGATTGGCACTTGCTGCAAAAGCAGTGGCAACGGGCAATAACTTGTTATCGGAAAGCATTGAAACTGGCTCCTAACCAGAGTAGAGCTTACAAGGGATTAGCTCTGGCTTTTGAGGGTATGGGAAAACCCGCTAAGGCAATTGAATACCGATATCAAGCATTGTCACAAAGCAACGATGAGACAACCCTAAAAGAGTGTATTAAGTTAGCAAGAGGGTTAGCTAAACAGAAAAAATGCCAAGAAGCAATCACTTGTTATCGCAAAGCATTGAGTTTAGACCCTGAAGCTGCCGACGTGCAGCAGGAATTAGGAGATCTGTTTACTCGGCAAGGACAAGCGAAAGAAGCAATCCCTCTTTATCGCCAAGTGTTACAGAAGAATCCAGATGCTATTCAAACTTGGCAAGCCTTGGGAAATGCGTTAACTGAAGTCGGAGAGCGCGAAGAAGCGAATGCTTGCTACCAGCAGGCGCAATGGCTTCTGAGTGCAAATAAAGAAACAGAATTGCCAGCAACACTGACCCATATATCCAGCGACAACACAACAGTAGAATCTGCCCTAGCACTACAGCAAGCAGCAGAAGCAGCCATACAGCGTGGAGAATCAGAACTAGCGCTAAAACAATATCAGGAGGCTTTCGCTCTTCTAACAGGACAAAAGACGACAACTGGACAAGTTGATATTTTTCTATTTTCTGGTACTGAAGTGGAACGATTATCGTTGGAAAACACTGGGAATCAATCATTAGAATCCCTCACAGGGTTAACATTTTTTGCGAGTACCTTTCCGACCTTTACCAAAGGATTAAGTCGGCTATTAGAAACAATGGCGAAATGGAAGTGGCTGTTCTCCCAAAGCTCCCCAGAGCAGTTTTCTGGGAAGAAAGAAACACCAGCAGTCATTGAAGCGACCCAACAAGAGACTCCAGAGGAAGAAACTACTGGTTTTTCACCAGAACCCTTATCAGTAATGGAACGGCGAGCCAGAGCTTGTTTTAATGCGGAAGACTGGGATCGTTGTCTGATTATTTGTGAGGAATTAGTCAAGCATTATCCCACCCACGGGGAAGGGTATAAATTACTGGGACAAGTGCATTATCGTAAAGGGGATTTATCTTCAGCCCTAGAAGCCTACTCCCAAGCAATCACCTTACAGCCAGAGGAATTAGATGCTCGCCTGTGGTCAGGTCAAATTTTGGCAAGTCAGGGACAATGGCAGCAAGCAATTGCTTGTTATCAACAAGCGTTACAACAAGATTCTCAACGCTGGGATGTTTATCATCATTTAGGAGAGGCTTTAGAAGCGAGCGGTGATGTTGAAAGCGCGATCATGGCCTATAAAAAAGCGACAGAAATCGCTGGGTAGATGACAAAAAAAGGGAACAGGGGATGCTTCGAGTTGCAAAACTTTAGCATCCTATTTCAATTCCCTATCTACCGTTTTGATTGAATCAAGATTTACAAATCTCTTAACAATATTTTTTTTCTGCATTGTCCCATCACGAAGGGCGAAATATGAGTTAAGTTAACCCTGATCGCCCACCGTGAAATTAACGGAGGTAGTAACAAGTAACGAAATACATACCTAAACCTTGCTATACCTTATAAAATCTCGGTATAATGTGTTTAAGTATGTAAACACAAAAAAGATACAAATGTCCTATGTCAGCCCCCAAGAAGCCTCCAAACAACTTGGAGTCTCAGTCTCTACCCTTAGAAGATGGGATAAAGAAGGAAAGATCAAATCCATCCGCACCCCAGGAGGACAACGACGATTCTCAATCTCGGAGTATGAAGACCAGACAGAGAAACCCACTGTTTGCTATGCAAGAGTCTCTACTCATTCCCAAAGAGATGACCTTGAACGACAAATTGACTTTCTGCGTCAAGCATACCCAAGAGCAGAACTGGTCAAAGAAGTTGGATCAGGACTCAATTTTAGGCGGCGAAAGTTCCTCTCCTTACTGGAGCGAATTTACCAAGGTGATGTCGGATGCCTTGTCTGCGCTTACTCCGACCGACTCGTTAGATTTGGCTTCCCCCTCATTGAGTGGCTCTGTAGTCAAGCAGAATGTAAACTCGTGGTTCTCAATGAAAGAAATCTCTCTCCAGAACAAGAACTCGTTGAAGATATCTTGTCCATCCTCCACTGTTTCTCTGCTCGGTTATACGGACTCGGAAAGTACCGAAAACAAGTCGAACTTGCCCTACAAGAAAAAGCCGAGGCATCGAACGTCGAAGTCAACTCCCAACGCTGTCAAGAAGATCAGGGTATATCCATCTAAAGACTTGCATCGGGTTTGGAAGCGCTGGCTAGCTGCTTACAGATGGATTTACAACTGGACTATCGAAAAATTAAAGAAAGAAGGGTATATCAGTGCATACACTCTTCAACCCTTAGCTAGAAAGGCAGATCGCCCTGACTGGGTAAAAGAACTTCCAGGACATCAATTACAGGAAGCGGTGTCTGATGCTGTTGATGCTTTTGCCCAAGCGAAAGCGAATGGTGGTCAGGCTAAGTTTAAGTCGGTTAAAGCCCCAAGTCAAGTTATAAAATTCAAAGCTGGCAACTATAAGCAAGGATGTTGGTATCCAAAGAAAACTAAAGGCTTAACCTTCTACTCTCCTGAATCATTTCCTAACGAATGCCTTTATGCAACGCAGCTAGTCTATCAAAAAGGGAAGTGGTACGGTATCTTTCCAGAATGTCGAGAGGAAAGCTGCACTGAAACTGATTCTGTAATCGCACTTGACCCAGGTGTCAGAACTTTTTTAACGGGTTACGACGGCAATAGAGTCCTAGAGGTTGGCGAGAGAGATCTTGGACGAGTTAACCGACTCTGTACACATCTCGACGACTTACTAAGCCGAATTGCCAAATGTAATTCTAAGAGAAAGCGGTTTAAGATGCGAAAAGCAGCCACACAGATACGTCATCGGATTCAAAACCTAGTTAAAGACCTTCATAACAAAGTGGCTAAGTTCTTAGTCTCTTGCTACAAGGTAATCTTTCTTCCTACCTTTAATACTTCTGAGATGGTATTGAAAGACAAAAGAAAGATTAACTCAAAGACCGCTCGTAGTATGATGACTTTGAGTCACCATAAGTTCGCTGAACATCTTTTACATAAGGCGAAACGTAAAGGAGTCTTGGTAGTCCGATGCAATGAGTCTTATACCTCTAAAACTTGCCCAGAGTGCGGTCACATTCATGATCGCTTAGGAGGAAGTAAGAAGTTTAAGTGTCCTAGTTGTGGCTACACCGTACACCGAGATTGGAATGGCGCCCGTAACATTATGCTACGGGCTTTGGCGGCAACGCCCTTTACTCTTACGAGTAATGCTATACCTAGCTTAAGTTTACTCAACTATGAGTAGATTTAAGAAGGTTAAATGTTGCACTAAACTATCAAGTCATCGAAGTCATCCCCTAGATCCGATAGATCAGGTAGAGCAATGCCAGGAGGGGCATCATTTGCAGGAATGGTTCCAGTCGCGGTAGCCAAGGTTTGGTCAGGAAGGTCAAGAGGATTAACTACTACCTGGAAGGTTTCATCCACTTCATCTAGGTCATCATCTTCAGCAGTAATCGTAAATGTTCCCTCACCATCGGTTAACTCAACAACACCACTTGGGTTAACACCACCATCAAAGTCAAAGGGAGTGGTTGGGTCCACTCCAGTTGGTCCGACTGAATAATCTAAACTTGTTGTAATCTCTGCTGAACTGGTTACTGTAAAAGTCAGATCTTCTCCTTCCTCAAGGATTGCATCATCGCCATCTGGCGTGATCTCGAAGGTGGGAGAGCTTAAGTCGGTCTCTGCACCATCAAATTCATCTCCATCGGCGAAGCTGAGACCTCCGAAGACAATTTCATTGTTCACGACCTCTACACTAGTTACAAGGTCATCAAAAGTAACAGTACTAGCTTGGTTAGGATTAGCTAAAATTTCTGCACTAATGTTGCCGTCTCCATCAGAGATAACCAAAGTAGAGCCATTGCGGGCATAATCAAAACTACTACTTGGTCCAGTGAGATTGACCACTGCACCAGGATCTAGGTTTTCAGCACCTGCACCCGCTTCGATATTAAATATACGAGTACTGTCTTGAGTTCCAGCAAAATCAATAAAAAATCCCTCAGTAACTGGAACGACCTCAGGCGAATTTGCTGTAAGAATCTGAATGGTATTTGTTGCCATAATGTTTGAACACTCCTCTAATGGTACTAATTTTGTCTATTTAATTTAGAAGGTCTCTACTAAGGTAGAGCCAAGGCGATAAGAGTGATGTCTCACTGGGGTTGAAGTGCCTTCTACCCTAGCTTGCGCTAACTTGAAGGACATAACTTGGTTAGTCGATAAAGATTCAATCACTAAATAAAGACTGAACCGCTTTTATTGTATCGTGAAAGGGGATTTTTGAAAGTATCAATTTTAGAAGAAGAAGAATCGGGTTGACGGGGCGGATCAGTTGTCCCTAACTTTGACTGGCGTGATTAGTTAGTTGCAGATCCCAGCTTGTGAACTGAAAAGAGAGTTGTTTTTGCTAGTGTTAAGCTCAAGGTAGCAATTCAAGAACATACTTCGGTTCTGTAACGAGATTTAACAGTTTTGACGCAGCACTTCTGCTGAACGTTTATCATTATTTTTATTCGCTTATCGTGATGGAGGATAGTGATTACCTTGCTCGATTTATTTGCTTTTTCTCGTCAATACTGTGTCACGATTTGTGGGATGTTAATTCCTGCAAATCTCTTATTAACTTCAGTAACCTTATTACTATTAGTCCGTCAACTCCCCACGATCAATCTCCGTTGGAATGCAGGCTTTGCGATGATTTCGGCTTTTGCAATGATTTTTCATGTTTTCACTTGGTTAGCCGTCGGTGTGGTGATGACACCAACCTATCTTTTATTATCCTTAGCGATAACTTGCTTGGGTATTAACAGTTACGCCATTTTTGCGCCTCAGAGATTCCGACAACTCCTCGGAATTGCTTAACTTGAAGTGTCTCCTGAGTTTTGATTGTGCTGCGATCGCTGCTTTCTCCGACGCGGAATTGGCTTGGGCTTATTCGTTGTTGGAGGAGGCGTTTTTTTTTCTGAGCCGAAGTTTTAATGATTTTTTTCGGACTGCGATTGCGTTTCGTTTTGGCATTGACTGGAGCAATTTTTTGGGCTTCAGTGACGACTAATTCATCTCCTTTTAACTGGGCATCGAGATTCCAAAACCATCCTAATTTTTCGGTGTCCTCAGGGAGAACGCCACTCAATTTCAGCTTGAAGAAGTTGGGTTTATTCGGGGCAAACCGCTTGATTTTAACAATAATTTTTTGTTCAGCTTCTGAATAAAAAATGACTTCTCCCCGAATGGAAAAAGATCCCGCTTGGGCTTTTACCTGAGTCACGGTTTCTTCTGCTAAGTGTTCCGCCCGTTCTGACGATTCTTTCAGGGTTTTTGGTTCCCACACTCCAACCACTTGCAAATGTAGATAATCTTGTTTTTGTCGGGTGCGTGGATACACGACCCAGAGATGCGGATCATCTAAATTAATATGTTTTTTCACTACACTCATCACCCGTCCCAAGAGCACTGTTTCTAAGCGGGTGTTGTCTGATAGAATCATCTCACCGCAAGTGAGTTTATCTTGAGGATGATAAACGCCCCAAACCAATCCGATCGCGCGATATTGAGTCTCATGAGTGGGAGGCGGAATGGGATGTTGTAAGATTTCATTGCTGTTGGTTGGGTTGGGATTGGAATTGGACATAGAACCTAGCACTCACCACAGTTTCATTTGAGGGTTAGTTCGCTTATTCTAGCAATTTTTGATTTCGGATGTTCCCTCTAACCAGTCTAAAACAGTTTCCCCTAAGTGCGGTTGCTGGGGATCAAACCAGATAATTTCCTGCTGCGATCGAAACCAAGTGCGTTGTCGTTTTGCAAACTGACGAGTGTGAAGAATAATCAAGTCTTTTGCTGTTGCTAAGTTCGTTTCTCCGGCTAAGTAATCTTTAATTTCTTGATAACCGAGGGTATTTAATAACGGGAGTGACCAACCATATTGATCAATTAATCCTTGTACTTCTTCTATTAAGCCAGAAGCTAACATTTTTTCTGTGCGATAGCTAATTCTTGTGGTTAACTCATCGGGGGAACAATCTAAACCAATTTGTATAATTGGATAAGAAGGCGGATTTTCTCCTTGCTGTTCACTGATCGGTTGACCAGTGACATAGAAAACTTCTAACGCCCGCAGAGTACGCACTTGATCATTGGGATGAATCTTACTAGCAGCAGTGGGATCAACTTGTTTTAAAAAGGCATAAAGTTGAGATTGACCTAAAGTTTGCAAACGGGATCTTAAGTCGGGTTGTGGGGCAACGCGAGGAATTTTTAAACCTTTCGTAATTGCTTTAATATATAATCCAGTTCCCCCCACTAAGAGTAAAGGAGATTGGGGAAGAGAATGAATTAAATAGTTGGCTTGTTCTTGATATTCAGCAACAGTTAGGGTGTCAGTTGGCTCACAAATATCAATGAGATAATGAGGAACTAAGGCTTGTTCTTCTGCTGTTGGTTTGGCAGTGCCGATATCGAAGTTGCGATAAACTTGTCGAGAATCGGCACTTAAAATAACAGTAGGGAAAGATTGGGCAAGTTGTAGGGCTAAACTCGATTTTCCCGTTGCAGTCGCACCGCAAATAACAATCAAGGACGGTTTCATTGTTCTGGTTATGGGTTATTTATTGAGACGTTTCATGGCACGTCTTTACATTATTTATTCTTGGGTAACTGGTCGCTGATTCCTATTATCAACAGACAGAGAAACCTTGAAACCAAACGGAATCAGTTTATGCTTTAGTAATACCAGAATCATTAAACACTTCTGAGAAGGAAAAATCGGGGGCAGCTAAAACAAAGACTGTCGAAGGTAATTCCGCAACTTTTTTCTGGAGTTCTTCGTAGTATCGGACAAAGTGCTCATCTGGGGTTGCCATGCCTAAAAAAATTAAGTCTGCGTTGCGAGAGGTTTCTCGTAAAATTCGCTCAAAGGAACGACCATCAGCAACAATCACTTGTGGCGTGGCACTAATGCGTAAATCACTCAAGAGTTGATTTAAATTGTCACGAGCGGGAGGAACAGCACTTTGATGATTCACAACTAATTTTAGATAAATATTGGCTTCTCGCCAACGGAGATCGCTGCGGAGTAAATAAGCAAGGAGTAGCATTAATCCGCCATTGGCTTGCATACTTCCGCCCCACCAAATATCAATTCTGCGTCGTTTGCCAAAGTTGCGGTCGTGATTTTCTCGGAAAATAATTAAATTGCGCTTGGATTGGTGAATCTGCGCGATCATTTGACAATAACTTGCCCGATGTTCTACGGATTCACTATCTCCTAATAAAACTGTATTGGGAACGACAGGGCCCAAACCATAAGTTTCTACAAGATGTTGCGCTCCGGCAAAGGTATCATGAGCGGTAATGACTCGGACAAGGGCTTGCATTCCTTTTTTATCCAAATAATTGCGAACCCGTCGTTCCATTTTTCGTTGCTGCACTAAACCACGAGCACTATTTTTTAAGACAGTAGAAACAGTAACCAAACCACGTTTGTTGGTGAGAGAATCGGCAAGTTCAATGAGTGACCAGCGTTTGGTGGGGGCACCGGATAAAACAAGAATATGGGGTCGCCAATTTTTGGGATCTTCTTCACGATAGGTTTGATCCAGTTGGTAAATTCCAATGCGCACGAGGGCACTCCATAAGCCCCGACGGACATCTCCCCAAGTGACTTCTAAGGCTCGTCGTTGCAGCCAAAAATAAATGCTGAGACTGATCACGGCAGCAATCCCAGTCGCGATCGCGTTGATTAAAAACATCACCACCAAACAGCCGATCGCGCCCAATAAAGACCAGATCCAATGCACCTTAAACTGAGGGCGAAAGGAGGGACTTTGCAAAAAGGCTTCAATTCCCGCAGAAATATTCAAAACGAGATAAGTGGTGAGAAAAAACATGGTGAGCACAGGGGCAATTAGGTTTAAGTCGCCAATGCAAACTGTGGCAATCACAACAGCTAACGTGACCGCCGTTCCGACTCGCGGTTCATCATTGGCCCCACTGCCTTTCCCTAAAAAGCGCATCCAACGGGGTAACACCCGATCTCTAGCCAGGGCTTGCAAAATTCTCGGTGCGCCTAAAATACTGCCCAAAGCACTACTTAACGTTGCCCCCCATACCCCTAACAAAATGGCAGGCCCCCATAACGCGATTTCTTTCATGATTAAGGGTTCTGCTAAAAGGGTGGCTGCATCCGCTCGTGTTGCCATGACAATCGGCAGAATCATATAAATGACATAACCGGTGCCCACTGCTGCTAATGTGCCCACTGGAATCGCTTGCGTGGGATTTTTTAAGTCCCCTGACATATTCACTCCTGCCATAATTCCAGTTACCGCAGGGAAGAAGACCGCAAACACTTGCCAGAACGGTTCAGAGAGGCGATCCGAAGCCCCCCAAAGTTCAATTGCTGTCGGTTCAAGGGGTTTGCCAAAAAAGAACGATAATAATGAAAGCGCGATCGCGCCCATGATCAGATACTGGACTTTAATCGCTGCATTTGCCGAGGTGATCGCGACACCAGCAACCAAAACCGTTACCACTAACGCCACATACAACTGATTGAGTTGGGGAAAGACATTGACTAAACTTTCCGCAAATCCCAAGGTATAAAGGGCAACCGAGAGGGCTTGGGCAAAATATAAGGGGATGCCCACTGCACCGCCACTTTCAATGCCTAAAGAGCGACTAATCATGTAATACGCCCCACCCCCGCGCACTACGCGATCCGTAGCAATGGCAGAAATCGAGAGTGCGGTGAGAAAGGTAATGGAAGTGGAGAGAGTAACAATAATTAACGTCCCCAATAACCCGACATTGCCCACCACCCAGCCAAAGCGGAGGTACATAATGACCCCTAAAATGGTGAGGATAGAAGGGGTATAGACACCGCCAAACATCCCCAATTTTTGACCATTGGCTGGAGAGTTGGGGCGATCGGCTTGCTCTTGATTTGGCGTGGGAAGTTTGACCATACAAAGTGTTGGCATAATCGCGAGTTTTTCCAGCGCGATCGTGATCTAAAAAATAAACTATTGTCTGATTTTAGGATATTTGGCAAGAGAGAGCCCTTCGCCCTAGGGAAAGGGGAAAGGAATGTTAAAGTTACAGAAGTCGCCGCACGCGCCCACGTGCTTTTAGCCGTGGGATATAAGGCGGGTCATTCGACCGGAGCAAAGCGTGAGGAGGTTCAATACCCCTGAGACTGACAAACTCCATCAATTCGTGTTATAACTTAGTTACGCTAGAAGGACAGCGTAATGTTTGTTATTGAATACAAAGTCAAAGCCAGCAAAACTCAATATAATGCCATTGATGAGGCGATTCGCACTGTTCAGTTTATCCGAAACAAGTGCCTTCGTTATTGGATGGATAATAACGGTGTTGGTAAGTACGACCTCAGTAAACTTTGCAAACAGTTAGCTGAGGAGTTTGACTTTGCTAAAAAGCTCAATTCACAAGCAAGACAAGCATCTTCCGAAACCGGAGCGAAGGTGAGGACATGGGCAGCTATCAACCGCTTCTACAAAAACTGTAAAGCAGGTATTAAAGGAAAAAAAGGTTATCCTAAATTCCAAAAGAACAACCGCTCAGTAGAGTATAAAACTACTGGTTGGAAGCTCGACCCAAACACCAAAAAGCACATCACCTTCACCGACAAGAACAACATTGGTCGCTTAAAACTCATAGGAAGTAGAGATATTTATTTCTACTCTCCTGACCAAATTAAGCGTGTTCGGTTGGTGCGTAGAGCAGACGGCTACTATTGTCAGTTTTGCATTAACGTTAATGTAACTGAAGATGTTAAGCCAACTAAGCAGATTCTTGGTCTTGATGTTGGCTTGCATGACTTCTATACCGACAGTGAAGGACACAAAGAGCCAAATCCTCGATTTTTTCGTAAAGGAGAAGAGGAGTTAAAACGCTGTCAGCGTCGTCTGTCTCGAAAACAAAAAGGCTCAAATAACCGAGGGAAAGCAAGACAGAGACTAGCTAAAAAACACTTGAAGATAAGTAGACAACGTAGAGAACACGCCAGTGCGACTCGTTGGGTGGTGAAGTCGCAGGGGTCTCAAACCTCTTTTCGAGCCATCCCAGACGAAAACTCCCCTTGGAGTCCGTCTGAACTCTATCTCCTTATTGGTGAGGCTCATTTGCCAAGTCCAATCATCCCAATGTGCGGGATGACATCGCTACCCTTATCAAAGCGTTGGTTACGTGACGATAAAGCAGGGTAGTTAAATGTGGGATAAGTCTGAACTCGCTTGACGACCTCCTGCTAGAACGTGACTATGACTAGGAAACGAACTTACGCCTGAACCATCGTAATCTTCACCCTGAGAAAGGAGTTGACACTCAGGACACAAAAAGTGAAACGGTTGGATTTAAGCATTGGCGTTCTTAAATCGCACATCAAAGTAACCGTCGGTGGATAGTAAGGGTCTAAGGTCACAATCAAAGGAAATAGGGAACGAGTTAACCCCTCGGATATCTCTCAGTCAAGGTCGATAGACTGAGTAGCCAAACCAAAGGCGCAAAATCTGGGTCATCTGTCAGGATACCGAAGGGTGGGATTGAGTTAGAAGCGAACGCCCTCTATAAAAGGAGGGATATGCTGACAAACTCACTGTAAGACAAAAGATAGAGGTACTCAGTAGAGTTAATAAGTTATGAGACAGTCCTCTGGGCTAGTTACTAAATATAGACGATGGTTTTGGCTTTCCTTCTTGACCTTCCGAATGGACGACCCGACGTGGTTGTGGCGGAATATCAATTGGAAGAAAGTTGAAGTCAAAGTTTTTAAGCTCCAAAAGCGCATCTATCAAGCGTCCCAACGTGGTGATGTCAAAAAGGTTCGTAAACTCCAAAGATTGTTGTCAAAGTCCTTTTACGCAAAGCTGTTCGCAGTGAGAACCGTATCGCAGGACAACCAAGGAAAAAGAACGGCTGGTGTGGACGGGGTTAAATCGTTAACTCCTCCCGAAAGGTTGACCTTGGCTGGTTCACTTCAATTTGCCAATAAATCAAAGCCTGCTCGAAGAGTATGGATACCAAAATCCGATGGTTCTAGACGCGGGTTAGGAATACCGACACTTTATGAACGGGCAAAGCAAGCTGTACTGAAGATGGCTCTAGAGCCAGAATGGGAAGCAAAGTTTGAACCTAACTCTTATGGATTCAGAAAAGGACGGGCTTGTCACGATGCCATAGAAGCAATATGGAATGGATTGAGAACTAAGGGCAAATACGTCCTAGATGCCGATATATCCAAATGTTTCGACCGTATCAACCATGATTACCTACTAGGAAAATTGAATACATCTCCGACTTTCGCTCGACAGATTAGAGCGTGGCTAAAAGCAGGAATCGTTGATGGTGGGTCATTATTTCCCACAGAAGAGGGTACTCCACAAGGCGGGGTCATTTCTCCGTTATTAGCAAATATAGCCCTTCATGGGTTAGAAACCGTAGTCAGGGAATATATTGTCAATCAACTCCCCGAAAGGGTTGGGGTAAAAGGTAAACGGGACAAAGTAAGAACCCTTGACTTTGTTAGATACGCAGATGATTTCGTGTTAATGCACTGGAATCGAGAAATTGTGGAGGAATGTAAAGTAATAATTGAGGATTTTCTCTCTAAAATTGGTTGTGAATTGAAACCATCGAAGACACGCCTTTGCCATACCGCCAAAACTGTAGAAGATAATCAAGTGGGTTTCGACTTTTTGGGATTCACAATAAGACAGTATGAGGTAGGAAAACATCAGCATGGCAAGAAGAAATCGAATTTAATGACAATAATCAAGCCCTCGGACGAAAAGGTGAAGCTACATTATAAAAAGCTAGCTGATACCATCGACAATCATCAAGCATCGAAACAGATAGATTTAATTAAAGAATTAAATCCTATCATCAAGGGATGGTCTAATTATTACTCAGCCTGCTGTAGTTCTGAAACCTTTACAGACTTGGACTATAAAATTTGGTCAAAACTTCGTCGATGGGCAAAACGCCGACACCCTAATAAGGACTGGGAATGGGTAACTAAGAAATACTGGAGACAAGCTGTTGAAGGCAGGAAAGATAAATGGGTCTTCTCGTTAACAGATGGACTCTACCTAATAAAGCATAGCTGGACACCTCACCAAAATTACGTGAAAGTGAAAGGAGATGCTTCACCGTTCAACGGGGACTGGCGTTATTGGAGTTCCAGAATGGGTTCATATGCTGATATAAAGGTTGAAGTTTCAAAACTTCTTAAAACCCAAAAAGGAAAGTGTGCAATCTGCGGACTACACTTCCAAGATGGAGACTTGTGGGAGGTTGACCATATAACACCTCGTAGCAAAAAAGGTAAAAACACCCTAAGCAACAAACAACTTCTCCATCGACATTGCCATGATGTAAAATCTCGTAATGATGGTAGTTACGAGGGATGTGCCTAATGACAATAGGTTGTTTTAGAGAGGAGCGAAGTGAAGGGAAACTTTCATGCTTCGTTCTGAAGACCAGTAGGGAGGGCGACTTCCCTGCTGAGTTTAACAGAGAACCGCGCGTTGCGTAGCTCAGTCTAACGACTTGATCGCCTATGAAGACTTGCAAGTGAGAAACTTAGTTAAGAACCATAATCTTGCTAAATCAATTTCCGATGTTGGTTGGTATCAGTTTCGAGTCTGGTTAGAGTATTTCGCTAAAAAGTTTGGGAAGGTGACAGTTGCAGTACCTCCCCAATATACTAGTCAGGAATGTTCTAATTGTGGGCGGATTGTTAAAAAGTCTCTATCAACTCGCACCCATACTTGTAGATGCGGTTGTCAACTAGACAGAGATGAAAACGCGGCTATCAATATCCTAAATAAAGGACTAAGTACGACGGGGCACGTCGGAACTTGGGGGCTAGACTCCCTAAACGCTTCAGGAGACATCACCTCTACTCAGGCTGGACGGACATCTCACGATGCGGAACCAAGTTCCGCATCCGTGTCCTCACAAGTCTTGTCTGAGCAAGTGAAGTCACAGAATGAAGAATCCCACGGCAAAGCGCGAAGCGTAGCCGTGGGAGTGTCAACTTTTCCCGAGCAATGAGGTAGATTTTCATATGTTAAACACCTGCATGAGTAGTGCTATAAAATGAACAAAGTAAGAAATTAAGAATCAAAATGGACGTAAAAGCAGCAGTTGCCTTTGAAGCCAACCAACCCCTAAAACTGGAAACCGTGCAACTTGACCCGCCCAAAGCTGGGGAAGTGTTAGTGGAAATTAAAGCGACCGGTGTTTGCCATACCGATGCCTATACCCTTTCTGGAAAAGACCCAGAAGGATTGTTTCCGAGCATTTTAGGGCATGAAGGGGCAGGAGTAGTTGTAGAAGTAGGAGAAGACGTGAAAAGCCTTAAACCTGGCGATCATGTCATTCCCCTTTACACCCCAGAATGTCGCGAATGTAAATTCTGTCTGTCCCAAAAAACGAATCTTTGTCAAGCGATCCGTTCCACCCAAGGGAAAGGGATTATGCCCGATGGCACCAGTCGCTTTTCCTTAAAGGGAGAAAGACTCCATCACTTCATGGGAACTTCTACCTTTGCCAACTATACGGTTTTACCAGAAATTGCAGTGGCCAAAATTCGGGAAGATGCCCCTTTTGATAAAGTTTGTTATATCGGTTGCGGTGTCACCACTGGCCTTGGTGCTGTTTTATTTACCGCCAAAGTAGAAGCAGGGGCAAATGTGGTTGTCTTTGGCTTAGGAGGTATTGGCTTAAACGTCATCCAAGGGGCAAAAATGGTCGGCGCTGACAAAATTATCGGTGTCGATATTAACCCGAAAAAACGTCCCCTTGCGGAACAATTTGGAATGACTGATTTTGTTAACCCCCATGAAATCGAAGGGGATCTGGTCAGCCATCTCATTGAACTTACAGATGGTGGGGCTGACTTCAGTTTTGAATGTATCGGTAATATTAATGTCATGCGTCAAGCTCTTGAATGCTGTCATAAAGGGTGGGGCGTTTGTACCATTATCGGTGTTGCTGGGGCTGGAGAAGAAATTTCTACTCGTCCCGTACAATTGGTCACAGGTCGCGTCTGGAAAGGAAGTGCCTTTGGCGGTGCAAGAGGACGCACCGATGTCCCGAAAATTGTCGATTGGTATATGGAGGGGAAGATCAATATTGATGATCTCATTACACACACGCTTCCCATTGAAAAAATTAATGAGGCTTTTGATTTAATGCACGAAGGAAGTTCAATTCGGACTGTGCTCACTTATTAATGGCAAAGGATGCAAGCATAGCAGTTTTCACTCTCATTTTCTTCTTTGGTAACTGATTACTGGTAACTGGTCACTGTCCTCAAGCGACTAAGAAACGCTATATATCCTGTTGGGTTTCATTACTTCAACCCAACCTACGTTTTCTACTGTTGGGTTTCGATCCTTCCGATTCTCTCACCCCATTGAAGGATACCTTTTCCGCAGATCACAAAGAACAACCAAGAACGGTCTTAACCGACCAATGGACTTTTTCCGCACACCCTAACTAATGACCAATCACTGATGTCTGATCTGAAATTAAATGCTCAACACCACTGTTGCGGTGGCCGTGTTAGGTATTACCAACATTTTTCTCATGTCTGCGATGCACCGATGCGGTTTGCCATTTTTCTTCCTCCGCAGTCGCAATATGATTCTGTTCCAGTATTGTATTTTCTCTCTGGCTTAACCTGTACTGAAGAAAATTTTACTGTGAAGTCTGGGGTACAACGAGAAGCAGCAGAACTGGGCATTGCTGTTGTTGCACCAGATACTAGCCCTCGCGATACAGGAATTCTTGGCGAAGACACGGACTACGATTTAGGAACTGGGGCTGGGTTTTATGTGGATGCGACGCAACCCCCATGGCAAGCCCATTATCAAATGTATAGCTATGTGGTAGAAGAGTTGCCCCGTTTAGTGGAGAGCCAATTCCCCATTCTTTCCGAAAAACGAGGAATTTTTGGGCATTCTATGGGCGGACATGGCGCGTTAGTTTGCGCGTTACGAAATCCTCAACGGTATCTTTCTGTGTCAGCGTTTGCGCCGATCGCTGCCCCAAAACAATGTCAGTGGGGAAAAAAAGCCTTTAGTCATTATTTGGGGGAAGAAGAAACCCTTTGGAATGATTATGATGCGACCGAGTTAGTTCAACAAAAAACATGGCTCGATAAACCGATTTTAATTGACCAGGGCACGGAAGATAATTTCCTCGCACAACAGCAATTGTTACCCGAAAAGTTTGCCCAAGCCTGTGAAAGTGTGGGACAGCCTTTAAACTTACACTATCGAGAAGGCTATGACCATAGCTACTTTTTTATAATGAGTTTTATAAGAGAGCATCTAGGGCATCATGCCAAATTTCTCTTCGGTTAAATTTAGCGTCAAATGCCACATTTATTTACAAGCCGTCCGCGTCAATACACCCTGTTTACTCAAAAAGCACTCGGGGTCAGTTACCTCAACTGGGAGTTAACCAATGGTGTTCTTTACATTGTCGGAGGAATCACATTTGTCATTGGTAGTGTGTTTTTCCTGCCACGATACGAGGAACTTTTAGATGTTGGAGCTTGGATCTTTTTTGGCGGGTCAATTGTTTACTTAATTGTGACTGGTCAAGATCTTTGGGAATCAACCAACTATCTCCGATCTCAACCCCTTTTAACGATTTGGGATTGGCTAGAGTTTTTAGCAGCTAATGTTTACATTATTGGAACAATTCTCTTTATTATTGGTAGTCTATTGTTCCTCTCAGAGGTTGACATGATGGTTGCTGGAAGCTGGTGTTTTATTATTGGCAGTTTACTGTTTCTCGTGGGCGCGTGCATCAATATTATTGAAATTTTACAGGCAAGCTCACTGATTAAACTGCAATTGCTCAACATTACTGCGATTACTTTTGCTTTGGGATCAACGCTTTTCTTAGTCGCATCAATTCCTTATTTATGGCAACCCATTGATATGCAAGAACAGTGGTTACTGTTTACCTATGTCGCTTGGGAATATATTGTTGGTAGCTTCCTATTTCTCTTAGGAGGAATTATTAATTACTACCGACTCTATCGAAATTTTAAGGACTTTTTAAGTTGATGCTACCACTCCAAAAATCACCGACTGAGAGTGGGCTTTGCCCACCCGACTCAAAAGCGATCTGTTGAAGAAAACTTAACTATTCTTTTTTGGGAGACAATAACATAATCATGTTACGACCTTCTCGTTTCGGCGATTGTTGAATTTCTGCGGTGTCTTTGAGGTCAGTTGCCATCCGTTCTAACAAATCTCTCGCGAGATCAACGTGTTGAATTTCTCGACCCCGGAAGTTGATGGTTGCTTTAACTTTATCCCCTCCTTTCAAGAAGCGTTTGGCTTGGTTGACGCGCACTTCGTAATCATGCTCGTCAATTTTATAGCGCATTTTCACTTCTTTAACTTCGGCATTATGTTGTTTCTTTTTCGCTTCCCTTGCCCGTCTTTCTTGCTCGTACTTATACTTGCCATAGTCCATGATTCGGCAAACTGGCGGATCCGCCTTATCACTGACAAGAACCAAGTCGAGATCTCTTTCTTCGGCTATTTTTTGGGCTTCGTCAGGGGTGAGAATTCCTAGTTGTTCTCCTTCGCTGTCAATGACGCGAATTTTGGGAAAACGAATGTTTTCGTTGATTTGGGGAAGCTGGCGGTTGCGTTTTTTATTCTTCACAGGCGTTTATGGAAATTCGGTTAGGCTTAGAGTAAGTCTCACAATATAAGGTTATTCCCTTGCCATTGTAATAACGCTGTTGGAATTTTTGCCAAATGTTAACACAAAAGTAACAGATGAAAATTGAAAGATGGGTCAAGAAAATAATTTAGATTTAGGAAGACAACGGGATTGGGTGTGGCGGGGTTGGCAAGTCCGTTATACGTATTTAAGATCGCGCTCGGTGCAAGGACACCATAATCCGCCCCTCATATTGGTTCACGGCTTTGGGGCTGCGATCGCGCATTGGCGATATAATTTGGCAGTTTTAAGTGAAACCCATACAGTTTATGCTATTGATTTACTCGGCTTTGGCGCATCCCGGAAGGCAGCTACGGAATACAGTATTGAGTTTTGGGCGGAACAACTGTATCAATTCTGGTCAGTGGTCATTGGTTCCCCGGCAATTTTAATGGGCAATTCGTTGGGATCGCTGGTGAGTCTCACTGCCTCTGCCCATTATCCAGAGATGGCACAGGGACTAATTTTAATTAATTTACCGGATGTTTCGGCGCGTTCGGAGATGCTACCCCCACCAGTGCAAAAAGTCGTCAGTGGTATTGAATCGCTATTTAGTGCGCCCTGGCTCTTACGGGGATTATTTCCCATTTTACGATCGCGCTCGGTGATTCGTCGTTGGGCTAAAATTGCCTATCCGAAAGGGTCGGCGTTAGATGAAGACCTAGTGGAGATCCTCAGCACGCCCCCTCAAGATGAGGGCGCAGCAGATGCGTTTGTGGCTTTAGTTAAATCAGCATTGAACCCTCGTTTTGGGACAGCAGTCAAGGATTTATTACCCCACCTGCAGATTCCAATCCTTTTACTTTGGGGAGAACAAGATCGAATGATTCCCCCAGGGTTAGCGCGATCGTTTGTTAATCTCAATCCTAACCTAGAATTAGTTATGTTACCGGAACTGGGTCACTGTCCCCATGATGAATCTCCGCAACAGTTTCATCGAGTAATTTTACCTTGGTTAGAAAAGTGTCAGTTTCTTTCCGAATAAGGAATTATCTTCTAATTAAACCAAGATATCTTACTACTTCGCTGGTGATTTCGTTTGGAGAAATTGAGAAGGAACGCCGACACATCCCCAATGTAGATGAAATTCTAATACAAATGAAGGTACACGCATGATATAGTGCCAAGGGAATAATTGTGGCTGACGCTCATAAGATTTAACAATTTTCGTTTTTTGTTTTCGAGTTAAAGGACGATCGAGTTGGCTAGAGGGAGTTCGGGATGTTGCAGTGCGACCACTTGCTTCTGATGCCGTCATAATTGTTAGGATTGCGCTCATAATAAAACTCAATAAAGCAATCCGATCTAGCCATTTCACTAAAACCACATGAAAATCTGCAAAAAGAGCTTGCTTCAAGATAGCAGATATTGCCAAAATGAAACCAAAAACAAAGGGAATTAATAAAGATGCCCAAAAGACAAAACTAGCTTTTCGACCTAATCTTAAAATTTGTTCAGTTGTCCAATTATCCATAATCTAATTTCACCCAGAATTCTTCTAAGTTTTAAGGCGATCCCAGATAATCTTTACACACATAATTAGCCATATTATCTAAGTAAGTTGCTCTCGGCAGAGCAATTCTAATTGGTGGGTCATAGTTAACTTTTTCTTGAGGAGTTTCCATCGCGATTGTTCTTCCGCCGACGCTTCTACGAGCAAGATCATTACCATAGTGATCACCACTAAGAATTTCTTGTTTAGCTGTTTTATACATCAACATTTGCTCACAATCAACTTCTGCAAAGAAAAAAAACTTACGAGCAAATTCATTAAAGAGTTGATCATCTTCATTTCTGACAATCACTAAACTTTCAAATTTAATGTGATCATTAGGTAATTCCTCAATTGTCTCTTTTTCCACATAGACTTCGGTTTTTTTGTTAAAAGCTGAATTTTGAGATTTAATATTAGCAACTAAAATTTTATTCCCCTTTAAATAATGTGATCCACCTCTCCATTCCACTGAATTTCTAGGGCGCTGAGCTTTATTTTCTTTCTGCTTTGAAGAAAGACTTTCTAAGATTTCTTTTTCACTTAACGAACTATTCTGAGCTAGTTTTTTGGCAATTTCTTTATGATTCAGCATTGGTAAATTTGTTTCAGGTTTAAACAATTGGTTCGTTACCAAATTATGCAATCCTAGTATGATTAGAAATCCCGTAAAAGGCGTTGTTATCACAAATAAAGTTAAGGAAAGTAAGGGGGAAGACTTGGATTTTTGAGACATTATCAATTTTAGAACTTAGATGCGACACAATGGAGGGTTATTCCCCATTTTACGATCGCGATCGGTGATCCGTCCTTGGGCGAAATCAGACGGATTGCTGGGGATAATGGGGACAATCTGCTGAATAATGATGATGCCTCATTTGGGTAAGTTCAAGTTAGTTATTGTCAGAATTATTCAGTTAATGCTTGCTCTGGCAACGAAAAGACACTTTCATCAACAGAGGATTGAAAATTAGTTGCCCTTATTATTCTTGCTCCTTCAGCCATAATTGCTTCTACCGAGAGTGGAATTCCATAGTTATCAGAAAAGCAAATTGATAGACGTGCTTGATCATCAAACTCAAAGTCAAATGCTCTAAAACAGGTTGCTGTTTCACCAGCAATCTTTTTGACTTCTGATTTAATGATATTAAAATTAGATGCTTTCTCTTGTGCCAGATCACTCCACATTGGACCACCTAGAGCGAATTCGCGTAAATAATTATTATTTTGACTGGTTCGAGTCGAACAACGAAATTGATTATTATTGGGAATACATACAGTTATTTGATTACCGATTTGATACATCCTATGTTCTTGATTCTTAATCGGAATATCGAACCTTGCTTGATTTGCCTTTTGCCATAATTCTGTAACGTATGATCTGCCAATACTAGGCTCGTTGGCTATTACAACTTGATTGGAATAGGAAACATAATACTCTCCAGAAGAATTGACAAAGCGCCTGATCAATGAAAAAAATTCTTGGTAAACTTCATGGGATTGAGTTTCAACTTCAGCTGATGGACTCCCCGAAGGAGTAGGCTGGCTTCTTGTTTCCTGAATTGGCCATAATAAACTAATGAAGAGAGAGATTGCAGTGAGACTGCTTCTTGAGTTAAAAAACATCGATTTTGTAAAAAACTGATAATTGTAATGTAGATGGTTTATGGTAATTGTACCAGTAACTAAGTAGGTTGAGAGGCTTACGAAAACTCATTTGTAGCAGACCTTAAGTAAAGACTATCAAGTTTCCTTGTAAGAAAATAGCATCTTCAGTAATGATTAAATCCTCTAGATGAACTTGTGAACCTAAATCAAGCTCGATGGGGTGGAATTCTTGCTTAACAGCTAGTCCTTCTACCTTCATCGGAGAAATCACTAAATGCTGAGGACTGTTCAAACTCACTTCTCCTTGAATAAAAACCGAATGAGAGAAGGAAGATAAACTTTTCCCTTTGAGAATAAAACCGTTTTTCTCTAGAGTAATACTTTCCCAGTGAAAAGAAGGAAGAGAATTCGTTTTGAACAAGAGAAACAGAAAATCCTTTAACCCTGATTGCAGAAGAAAAGACGGTAGGGAAGCATTGAGATGAGTTTCCGTCATCCGCATTCTTACTGAAATAGAAATCGGCTTTAATAGTTGTAACGGTTCACCCCTTAAAACTTGCGTCATGTTCACCTGAATTTCCTCTGCGATGAGATTAATTTGGTCAAATTGTAAGCCTTGATAAATGGCAAAATCACTTTGTAAAAAAACCTTAGGAATGATGCCTTGAAGTAGTTGTTGATCGCTGCTAGTTAACTGTAATTCTAGACCTTGAACAGTATCCAATTGTGAGTGTAACCACAAACGCAAAGCAGGTGTAAAAATCTTAGTAAGAAAATGACTCTTTTTCCAGATCATCATTAAACATCGAATAAACTTTGATTAAAATTAAGGTGGGTTAAGGAGTTTTGATTATGGAACGGGTACAAAAAATTCTCTCACAATGGGGAGTCGCTTCCCGTCGTCAAGCGGAGAAAATGATGCTGGGGGGGCGAGTGCAGGTAAATGGTGAAGTGGCTGTATTGGGGCAAAAAATTGACTTAGAGCGCGATCGCGTAACCGTTGATGGCAAACTCATCACGCCTCACCAGCGTCCAGAGAAACTTTATATCTTAGTGAATAAACCTCTAGGGGTGGTTTCCACTTGTCATGATCCGCAAAAGCGCCGAACTGTTTTGGATTTATTAGCTGATGATCTCCGTAAGAGACAGGGATTACACTTAGTTGGCAGATTAGATATCAATTCAACAGGGGCGTTGCTATTAACCAATGATGGAGACTTAACACTTCATCTCACTCATCCACGCTACCATTTACCCAAAACTTATGAAGTTTGGATCAAAGACAACCCACCAGAGTCTGTGTTAAAACTGTGGCGTGACGGGGTAATCCTTGATCAAAAGAGAACTTTACCGGCTGAAATTAAGGTCTTAAAGCGAGAACGCAAACAGACCCAATTGGAGATCACTCTGACTGAAGGCAGAAATCGCCAAATTCGGCGAGTTGCTGAACAATTGGGGTTTCCCGTGTTAGCCCTTCATCGTCGCGCGATCGGTCCAATCAAGCTCAGTCGTAAGGATGAATCTTTCTTGAAAGGTGGGAGCTATCGTTTTTTAACAAGTCAAGAAATTAAGTATCTCAAACAGCACTCTAAGCAACCTATAGCCAATTGATATTATGTTTACCGAAAAACAACAAACCCCCTCCATGACTTCTCAACAACAACAAGTGGAAAAATTAAAGGAAATTGGATCACAGATGCGTCAAGTCCGCACAGAAAAATCAGTTTCCATTGATGAAGTAGCGACTAAAACACGCATCCAAGCTCGCTTACTGGTTGCCATCGAAGAAGGAAATTTAGAAAATCTCCCTGAACCGGTTTATATTCAGGGCTTAATTAAACAATTTGCCGATGCACTGGGCTTAAATGGTCTAGAGTATGCAGGAGCATTTCCCACAGGAAAACAAACTTATGCGATTAGCCCCTCTTGGCGACAACTCCCCGCAGCACAACTGCGTCCTCTCCACCTGTATGTCATCTATATTTTGTTGATTATTGCCTCAGTCAGTGGTTTATCCTACCTTGTCGAACAACGCTCGGCGCAAGACAATACAGAACAACAAACGTCTCAACAACAAGTGACCACACAACCCGTTCCAGAAAAGCCAACCCCACAACTTGCCATTGCTAACCCGAAGCCTGCTCAAGAGAGTCCAGCCCATCCTGTGGAACTGAAAGTTTCTGTGAAGAAAGATGCTTGGGTAAGAGTTACCCGTGACGGGGAAAAAGTTTATGAGGGGGTACTCTCGGCGGGAAATCATCAAACTTGGACCGCAGAAGAAGCCTTAACCCTCCGTGCGGGAAATGCTGGCGGAGTCGTTGTGGAATACAATCAACAATCGCCCACTGTATTCGGAAATATGGGTGAAGTCAAAGAAGTTACTTATTTTCCTGAAGACTAGACAAAGCAGGGAGAGGAGAACCATTAGCAGATTCTAAGGTAAACCCTGCATCTTCAATCATTTGCCAGTCATCTTTTGCTGCTTGACCCGGAGTGGTGAGGTAGTCAGCCACAAAAATCGAGTTTGCTGGATATAAGCCTAAAGGCTGGAGAGAGCGCAAATGAACTTCTCGACCGCCAGCAATGCGGATTTCTCTTTCTGGCAATAGAAAACGATATAAACACAGCACTCGCAAACAAAATTGTGGGGTTAAGCTTGGCTTTTGGGTTTCGGAAAAGGGCGTTCCTGGAATCGGAATCAGAAAGTTTACAGGAATACTGGTGATATTTAAAGCGCGAAGGGAGAGAGCTAAGTCAATAATATCATCATTGGATTCTCCCATGCCAATAATGCCTCCAGAACAGGTGGTCATCCCTGCTTCCTGAACATGATTCACGGTTGTCACGCGATCGCGAAAGGTATGAGTGGAACAAATCGCCTCATGATAATTTTCGGAAGTATTCAGGTTATGATTCACGCGATCGACCCCTGCATCCGCCAACCGTTGCGCTTGCGTTTCATCTAACAAGCCGACACAAGCACAAACTTTGAGATCATGTTGGGTTTTAATCGCCGTAACTGCTTCACAAACTTTACTCAGGAGAGATTCGGTGGGAGTCCGTCCCGAAGTCACCAAACAAAATGTTCCCGCTTTTAATTCTGCTGCTTGGGCTGCTGCATCCAGAATCTTTTCTTTCGCTAACAGGGGATATTTTTCAATTTCTGCGGTGGAAATTTTCGACTGGGAACAATAATGACAATCTTCTGGACACAAGCCACTTTGGGCATTTAACAGAAAATGCAAACGGACTCGATTTTTCCAGTGGTGGTAACGAACACGATAAGCAGCAGCTAACTGTGACAATAATTCCTCATTTGGGGCAGTTAAAACCCCGTGAGCTTCTTCTCGGGTGAGACAGTCTCCAGCGAGAGATTTTTCTGCTAGAGTCTTCCAATCCATTTTGATCATGGTTTAATAACGATCGCGCAACTTTTTAAGATCCCATCTGCGCCAAATTCCAATCGGGTCGTAAATCCTGAGCATGACGCAGATAGGGGTGAACAATTTCCCAGTTGGGGTTTGCCGTATTCACATGAATTAAAAAGCGAATACAACGGGATAAACTGCCTTCAACGTGCATCTGTTGCACATCCAGCAGGGCTACATTATCCCAATTGGGTCGTTCTCGTGCAATACTTGCGGGAAAAGTCGCATCTAAGTCACGGGTTGTGGTGAAAACCGCACTAATGATGTCACTCGGATCGAGGTGATTTCGAGCTTCTAGTTCGTCGAGCAGTTCGGTGACTGCTTCTCGGATTGCTTCTACCGTATTTGCTGAAGCTGTTGTTGCCCCACGAATTGCTCGCACTTTCCACTCCACCACGAAGTTTCCTCCCTTTTTTGCTTGAGTTTGCTCATTTAATTAGTTTCCCCCATTTTAAGGGCGATAAAGCCATAACGGTTGTCCGTTGGTTGCTAGTTCAAATTCTAGCCAATCTGTTGCCGTTTTCCAGGTAAGATTTGTATCACTTTGATTCTGACCTGGTAAAAATCGTTGTAGGGGAGATTTATTTTCTCCAATGGTGACACATTTCGTCTTATCTGGATCTAAATCAACCAATTCAGCAAGCCAACGTCTTGCGTCTTCTTCACTCCCCAAACGATCAACTACCCCTAATTCTTGAGCTTGTTCGCCCGTAAAAATGCGTCCATCAGCAAAACTTTGTACCGTTTCTAAGCTGAGGCTGCGAGCTTCCGCAACAGTGCGGACAAACTGATGATAGCTGGTATCAATGAGAGCTTGCAAAATATGTTTTTCCTCGTCCGTGAGTTCTCGATCAAAAGACAAAATATCTTTATAGGGGCCTGATTTAATCACCTTAAAGGAGACCCCTACTTTGTCGAGGAGTCGTTCTAAATTGTTCCCACGGAGAATAACACCAATACTCCCCGTGATCGTGCCTGGGTTAGCGACTATTTTTTCCGCCCCCATCCCCACATACACCCCTCCAGACGCTGAGATATTACCAAAGCTGGCGACAATTTTCATCTTGTCTTGTAATTTTCTCAGAGCACTGTAAATTTCTTGTGAATCTCCCACTGTTCCCCCTGGAGAGTCGATGCGTAACAGCAGGGCTTTCCATTTTTGTTCTTCTACTGTTTTGAGGGCTTTCAGGACTCGTTGGCGCGTTTCTGACGCGATCGCGCCTGTAATTTCAATCCGAGCAATTTTTTTCCTTCGTCGTTTCCCAATCAACCAAACCATAAATTTCTGCAACGCAATTTGAACCTCTTATTCTAACCTAAGCCAGTGAGCAGTTAGCAGTTACCAGTGACCAGTGACCAGTGACCAGTGACCAGTGACCAGTGACCAAAGAACCAAGAACCAAGAACCAAGAACCAATACTCAGTTTCTTAATAAAACTATACAATGAGGTGAGATATTGTCTGAAAGCTAGATCAAATGGAAGTAAAACTCAAACAACCGCAAACGTTCTTTTTTCCTTTAATCCTCATTGCGCCCTTCTTTTTATGGGGAACTGCAATGGTCGCCATGAAAGGGGTGATTCCGAATACGACACCGTTATTTTTAGCAGGGATGCGGATTTTACCAGCAGGATTATTAGTTCTCATCGCAGGAATAATATTTCAGCGTCCACAACCGCGAGGATGGCTAGCATGGGGATGGATTAGTTTGTTTGCGCTGGTTGATGGGGCTTTATTTCAAGGGTTTTTAGCGGAAGGCTTAGTGCGAACGGGGGCGGGAATCGGTTCGGTGATGATTGATACGCAGCCGTTAACCGTAGCGTTACTGTCTAGTTTATTATTCGGCGATCGCGTGGGCAAAATTGGCTGGATTGGACTGTTGTTGGGAATAATCGGCGTGAGTTTAATCGGTTTACCCGATGAATGGATTTGGCAAGGATTACAAGGGAATTTTGAGAATATAAAATTAAGTGGATCGGGTTTATTGGCGAGTGGGGAATGGCTGATGCTATTAGCGTCGCTTTCAATGGCGGTCGGAACTATTTTGATTCGCTATGTTTGTCATCATGCTGATGCGGTTATGGCGACAGGATGGCACATGATTTTAGGCGGAATTCCGTTATTTGTGTTATCAGGAATGGTCGAGACGCAGCAATGGCAAAATATTACTGTTGATGGTTGGATGGCGATTAGTTACGCCACTATTTTTGGTAGCGCGATCGCCTATGGATTATTTTTTTATCTGGCTTCTACTCGTAATTTAACCAGCTTTGCTGCATTAACTTTTTTAACCCCCGTTTTTGCTTTATTATTTGGTAATTTATTATTATCAGAAGAGTTAAGTCAACTGCAATGGAGTGGCGTGGGGTTAACGTTGATTAGTATTTATTTAATTAATCAGCGCGATCGGTTTGGATCGGTAAGGAGTGAAAAAGAATTTGAAATGAGTCAATCTGTCGTCACCAGTAAAGATTAAGTGTACCACTTCTCACTCTTACCAGATACATTCTTAATTTTTGTTATTGGTTCATTGTTCCTTGTTCTTGGGAGAATAACCAAATAACGAAGAACAAATAACGAAGAACAAATAATGGAGCAAAAAGAAGAATTTCAAGCAACCTATCAACGAGGAAAATTGGCGTTAGAACGAGGACGCTATAAAGAAAGTATTGAGGAGTTAGAACGGGCGAAAAAGCTCATCAATCCGCAGTCCAAATTAGGGGGAGAAGTACGCATTTGGTTAGTCAGTGCGTATCAAGCTGCGGGTCAAATCGAAAGCGCGATCGCGCTGTGTCAAGATTTAGCTAAACATCCCTCGGGAGAAATTCGCAAGCAAAGTGAGCGCATTCTCTACATCTTAAAAGCACCTGCTTTGAAGCGTCCTGATGAATGGTTAACCAAAATTCCAGACTTATCGAAACTTTCAGAAGAGGACAGTAAAACCAGTCAATATAAACCCGCAGGTCGGGTTAAACCACGCCCTCGAAAACTTCCAGAACCAGACCCCATTGATCCCAGTGAAATTAATCGCAAAGATAATAATTTTATTTGGGTGGCTTTAATTGGAATTATTCTTTTATTTTTAGTATTTCGGTAATGGTTTTTCTTCGGAAAATTCGATGAGTTGAAAGTCTTACTATCTGGTTGACTAACAAAACTTTTTCAACCTCTATTATATTGTAGGTTGGGTTAGACCCTTATGGGTGTTGGGTTTCGTTACCTCAACCCAACCTACCTTTTTGAACTGGTCACTGCTAGACATGGCTCATTGCTTCTGTTAAATGTTTTTCTAAGGTTGCTTGGGGAAGGGGTCCTTTTAAGTGCGACCAAGGAAGAATTTGATCCGTTTTCCAGTCTTGATGCACATAGTATTCTAGAGGGGGAAGTTGTCCTTTGAGTTCCTTAAAGGCGCGTTTATAACTACCAACAGAATCACCGTATTCGCGGGTGAGTTCAAGTAACGGGGTCAGTCTTCTATCACCACGAGAAATCAGAGCTTGAATGACCGACCAATTATAACTTTCGGGTCGAAAATCTATCCCGCGCGATCGTAGCTTTTTCTGTAAGGAATTAAGCCGTTTTTTGCTATCTTTATTCACCCCAAACCATTGAAATGGCGTGTGAGATTTCGGAACAAATGTCGAACACCCGAGGGTTAATTTTAACTTGGGTGCTACTTTTTTAATTGCTGACATCATCTCTACAGTTGCATCAATATCAGCTTCACTTTCCCCAGGAATTCCGACCATTCCATAAAGTTTTAGGGCTTTTAATCCCCCTGCTTGGGCGTTAATTGCAGCTTGAATAATTTCTTCATTTTGCAGTTTTTTATTAATCACTTCACGAACTTTTTCCGAACCACTTTCAACTGCAATTGTCAATGATTTTGCATCGCGACTGGCTAAAATTTGAGCAAACTTTTCTGTTACTGTATTCGTCCGTACCGAGGAAACGCTTAAACGGACATCATCATAATCGGGACGAGATAAATAGTTTAATAAGTTCTCAAACTCAGGATGTTGGGTCACTGAAGCCCCGAGTAATCCTAAGCGATTCGTTACTTTTAAACCCGCTTCAATCGCTGGAATCAGTGAACCTTCTAAACTCGCTTTTCGGAATGGTAAAGTAAGATAACTCGCTAAACAAAAGCGACACATTTCGGGACAACTCCGTACCACTTCCACCATATAAATATTTTCCCAAGCAGAATTTTCTGTAACAACAGTAGAAGCTGATAGTGTATTTCCGCGATAGGTTTGTTTTTCAACGGTTTCTGGAATCGTAGAATCTAGGGGAGAAATGTTATTAATATTTCCCTCTGGAGAATCGTAAGACACTTCATATAAACTCGGAACATAAATCCCCGGAACTTCAGCAAATGCTCTTAATTTTGTAGCGCGAGTTTCTCCTCTAACTTTTTGTGCGGTTGTAATTAAATTTGGTAGTAAATCTTCACCGTCTCCCAATAAAATGAGGTCAAAAAAAGCAGCAAACGGTTCTGGATTTGCGGTTAAAACCGGTCCCCCACCGAAAATAAGTGGATGTTCATCAGTTCTTTCTTCACTGTGTAGGGGAATAGCAAACGATTCTAAAAGATTGAGAATATTAATGTAGTCTAATTCCCAAGAAACCGAAAAGCCAAACAATTCGGGATTACGGGGTAAAGATTCATGAAGATCTGTAAAAACCCGACTCACCGCAACATCTTCGCGCTGGGCGAATGTTGACCAGATGACTTGATAGCCTAAACTGGTAATCCCGATGGTGTACGTATTAGGAAAAGCGTAAATAATCGGTAACGCATCACTATCAGGGGAAGCAGGGGTAAATAAGAGACGTTCTTGGGAAAAGACACTCACAGTAAAATCATTTTATATAAGGGGACTACTTTTGATCTTAACTAAGATGGGCTGAGGAGGAGTTGGGAGGAAGCGGAGAACAAAGAACAAAGAACAAAAAACAAATCCGATTTAACTGTGAACAAACTCGGAACTGATACTAATAATAACAAATGACCGTCTTGCCAGTTTGCCCCGAAAGCGGTACGCTCTAAACCATCCTAAACAATTTACCGTTACATTCAACAGTCAAAAATGGTCGCAGTCGCAGTTTTAGCAGCGGGACGGGGCACCCGCATGAAATCCAGTCTTCCCAAAGTGTTACATCCTTTAGGGGGAAAGTCGATGCTAGAGAGAGTGTTAGACAGTTGTGCCTTAATCGAACCCTCGCGGTATTTGGTGATTGTTGGCTACGCAGCAGAAGAAGTGAAGACAAGTCTCAAGCATTGGGATCATGTCGAATTTGTTTTACAAGAACAGCAATTGGGGACAGGTCACGCCGTTCAACAGCTACTTCCCGCATTAAAAGGAAGTGATGAGGATGTCTTGATTCTCAACGGCGATGTGCCTCTTTTACGTCAGGAAACGCTGCAGCAACTACTAGACACCCATCAAACGAATCAGAATGCTGCGACCTTACTGACAGCACAACTGGAAAATCCCCAAGGCTATGGACGAGTGTTCTGCGATGACAAAAATCAAGTTCAAGAAATTATCGAAGATCGCGACTGTACCCCAGAACAAAAACGCAATCAACGAATTAATGCGGGGGTGTATTGTTTGAATTGGCAAAAGTTAGCAGAGATCTTACCCCATCTCTCGGCGGAAAATGACCAGAAAGAGTATTATCTGACAGATGTGTTTACGTCTTTGTCACCCGTGATGGCGATGGACGTGGCGGATGTGAAAGAAATTAGCGGGATTAATCATCGCAAACATCTTGCGGATGCTTACACGACTTTACAACAACGGATTAAAGATAAGTGGTTGATGGCGGGGGTCACTTTAATTGACCCTGATAGCATTACCATTGACGAAACAGTAGAGTTATCTCCTGATGTGACCATTGAACCGCAAACCCATCTCCGAGGGAACACCGTCATTGCTTCTGGTTGTCGAATTGGTCCAGGCAGTATGATTGAAAATAGCCAATTGGGAGAACAGGTCACGGTTTTCTATTCTGTTTTAACTGATAGTACCGTCGAAGCGGGAACTCGCATTGGCCCCTATGCCCATCTGCGGGGACAAGCCAGAGTGGGGTCAGGCTGTCGGGTGGGGAATTTTGTAGAAATGAAGAATACCCAACTCGGAGAAGGCTGCAATGTGGCGCATTTATCTTATCTTGGGGATGCGACCTTGGGTACAAAGGTCAATGTTGGTGCTGGAACGATTACAGCAAATTATGATGGAGTGCATAAACATCAAACTCACATTGGAAATTATTCTAAAACTGGATCGAATACTGTTCTGGTTGCACCCGTGAGACTGGGAGATGAAGTGACTGTTGCTGCGGGATCGGTCGTAACAGAAGATGTTCCTACCGATGCGCTGGTCATTGCGCGATCGCGCCAAGTGGTCAAACCAGGCTGGCGATTAAACAGTGACGAGTAACTCAATCGTCCTCTTCCAGAAGCAAAAGGACGATCCCTGTCCGCTTAAACCCTCACCGTTGCTTGCAATAAGCCTTGAAATAAGTTGAAGCCATCAGTTGAGCCTAAAATTGCATCAGAAGCGCGTTCAGGGTGAGGCATCATTCCTAACACATTCCCGCTTTTATTGGTAATTCCTGCAATATTATTTAATGAACCGTTGGGGTTACTTGCGTCTGTGATTTCTCCCTGAGCATTGCAGTAACGGAATAACACTTGTCCATTCTCTTCTAATGATTTTAAGGTATCGGCTTCGGCAAAATATCGCCCTTCTCCGTGGGCGATGGGCAGGGTGATCACACTTTTTTCAGAATAGTTTTGTGTCCAAAGCGATCGCGCAGTTTCGATTTTTAACGGCACGCGATCGCAGATAAAATGGAGGTCTCGATTGCGAATCAAGGCCCCAGGCAGCAAGCCCACTTCTGTCAAAATTTGAAAGCCATTACAAATGCCTAAAACGAGTTTTCCTTTTGCAGCATGATCTTGGACGGCTTTCATGATGGGAGAAAATTGCGCGATCGCGCCACAACGTAAATAATCGCCATAACTAAACCCACCTGGAAGAATCATCACATCAAGATCAGCAATGTCGGTTTCCTGATGCCACACCAGTCTTGTCGGTTGCTTTAATAAATCTTGTGTCACATAAGCGACATCGCGATCGCAGTTTGATCCTGGAAAGACAACAACGCCAAACTTCATTTTTATCCTCCCACCGTTGTTGCCAACTGTTTCAACTCAAAGGAATAATTTTCAATGACGGGATTTGCCAATAACTGATCACACATCTGATCCACTTGTTGTCGGGCTAATTCCTCATTTTCGGTTGTCACCGTTAACTCAATATATTTTCCAATTCTCACAGATTCTACCCCCGTATAGCCATGTTGCTGCAAACCCGAAGCAACTGCTGTTCCTGCTGGATCAAGCACAGACGGACGTAAGGTAACATAGATTTGGGCTTTATAGGTTTGTTGACTCACTGTTTTTTTCTCGAACCACCGCATTCCTAGAGTACAACATCCTGATCCGTGTATGCTTACACCTAAAACTGCAACTTGCTAATTCTAATGACTGCCCAACGTAATCGTTCCCAAAAACAGGTTCTCAATCTCCTTCAAAAATTGAATTCTCCGCTTTCGGCTCAACAAATTTATGTGGAATTACGCCAACGGGAGCAACCCCTTGGTCTGGCGACAGTGTATCGCGCTCTTGATGCTCTAAAACTAGAAGGGGCGGTACAAGCCCGCACCCTTCCCACAGGAGAATCTTTATATGAATCGATCGAGCATGATCAACATTACCTGACTTGTCTCAACTGTGGTCAGTCCTTTCCCATTTCAGAATGTCCTGTGCATGACTTGGAAAAGGACTTAGAAACCTCCCATCAGTTTCAAGTGTTTTACCACAGCTTAGAGTTTTTTGGCTTATGTCAGCACTGTCAAACGCTTAAGAATTAGCTGTTTTGAGCAATATAGTCTTGAATAAACTGTTTTAGAGGTGGCTTACTATCAATCATTGTAAATCCTGCTTGTCGGGCTTCTTCTAATACGGTTTCTGCACTTTTTCCTTGACGAGCGCCCATATACGCTAAGACCATGACACCTGCACGGAGCGCACTGCCACAATGAACTAAGGCGGGTTTTGGGAGTTCATCCAATTGATTCACTACATGATCCGCTACGTTGCCGATTTCACTTGGAGAAACGGGAATATGGGCATAGTGTAACCCTGCATCTTGGGCTGCGTTTTGATTATCAATAAATCCTTGTTCTCCTGGCATCCGTAGGTTAACCACGGCTTGATATCCAGCTTCTTTCGCACTTTGGAGTTGTTCGGGAGTAATTTGTCCCGCGATCGCAAATTCTGAAGACAAAGTAATAATGTTATTCATGTTTACTTTATTTTTATAACTAACCAGTAAAATCTTAGCAATTTTGTCAAAAATCACCATCTCACTCACTAGAATTTTCATTCCTTAAGGAATCACAGTTTCTACTGATAGGAAATATGTCAATTAATCAGACTAATTCAAGTATTTTCACAGACGATTTCACAGGGTATGTATGTTAAATTTTACTCACATTTTGGCTACTCAAATCACGATATAACCATGAGTGATCATGAACTTTCCAACTCATCTGAGTTCCTTGCCACAGAACAAGTAACGGGACAAATCCACGATTCTTTTCAGCTTTTGAAAGACTTATCGAATCGGAGTGGAGTCTTAGAAGTTTTCAGAGGAGATGTTAACTGGATTATTTATCTCAAAAGGGGTCAAATCCAGTTTGCTTCTATGTCAGTTCAATCTTTAGAAGAGTTAGATTATCATCTTCACTATCTTGGCTGCAAAAAAGCAAGAGAAGGCTTGAGAACAGCAAAATCTGTGGAAACAACACAACATTCCTTAGCAGATATGCCCCTAGACAGTATCATTCACTGGCTAGGAAGAGAGGAGTTTCTAAATGCGAAACAAATCTCTCAAGTCACTGAAAAATTGAGTCGAGAGGCTCTAGAACCTTTATTGTGGCTTCAAGAGGGTGAATATAGCTGGCAGGAAAGTGAATCGACAGAACCTTTAATCTCAATTGTACCGCATCCCCAGTTAGCAACTTTAATCGAAGAGTTTCGTGATCGTCTAGCGTCTTGGCAAAAACTCGTCGATAAAATTGGTTCTCCTCATCAACGTCCCTATTTTTTTAATCAGCGCGCGGTTGATAGTGCATCTAATCCTAACATAGCGAAACTTTCCAAACTAATGCGGGGATATAGCATCCACCAGTTAGCCATTTACATCAAACAAGATGAAATTAAGTTAGCTCGAATGCTTTATCCTTACATTGGGAGGGGAGAAATCTTTTTACGAGAGCCGAAATCTGCTTGGCGACAGCTTCCGACACTTCCTAAACTTGTGAAGCCAGAAACGCAAAATCAAATCAGTTCTCGGGCTAGTGCCTATGAGAAAACAATTAAAATTGCTTGCGTTGATGATAGCCCGACCATTTTGCGAGAAGTGCAGCGTTTATTGGGAGATGATAAATACGAGATTACAAAAATCGAAAACCCAATTGAAGCTGCTGCTATTTTGTTTCGGATTCAACCAGATTTAGTCTTGATGGATATTTCTATGCCGGAAATTAACGGTTATAAGCTGTGTAGTTTACTAAGAAATAGTAATGCTTTATCGGAAGTGCCAATTATTATGGTCACTAGCCGAACGGGAGTCATTGATAAAGTTAGAGCCAAAACTGTGGGAGCAACTGATTATCTAACGAAACCGTTTACGAAAGCGAGTCTCTTACAAGTGGTAGAAAAACATCTCAGTTGATGTCATTTCACGTTGATTGATCTTTAAATTCATGAGGACAACCAGGTTGTCGTTTTGCCTCTAAATAATCAGCAATTAATTCTTGTAAGCGGTCTTTTCCAAAAGAGCGATAATGTCCAGGAAATACTGCTTCTACTGCAACCTTTTGTAACCGTCGGTAGGTTTCTTGATAAATGGTCGGGTCACTCCCTGGCAGTTGATCAAGTAGCTCGCCATCGTAAACCACATCTCCAGAAAAAAGTTCTTTTTTAATAGGATCATAAAGTGCGATCGCGCCAGGGGAATGTCCTGGTAAATGGAGCACTTCAAAAGCACGATTTCCCAAATCAATGACATCTCCGTTTTCCAAAACTTGAGTCGCTTCAACTCCTCGAAATGTATATTGGCTTGCTGTAAATCCAGAATAAGGAAGTTCGGTAAAATGTTCATCCAAAATCCAGTGAAGGGAAGGATCAGTGAGGGTGGCAATTTTATCACCCGAACATAAAGCCTTTGCTTCTGCTTCATGAATGGCGCGATCTTCAAATTCATGTAGCCCTCCTGCATGATCAAAATGAACATGAGAGGCAACAGCAAGGAGGGGTTTATCAATAAGAGAAGCCAGATGTTGGCGCAAACTTGCTACTCCTAAACCAGTATCAATTAAAAGATCTTGTGTTTCTCCTTTGATGAACCAAATATTAGCGCGATTCCACTCCCAATAATAGATTTCATTAATACAAAGCAATTCATCAGTAATTCTACGGGTGGCAAACCAAGAGTGACAAACTTTTTTTTGAGGTTTCATAAGCGGAAAGCGATTATTAATGGGATCAACTTAACCCCGATTCATAAATTACTTAGAATTTTAACAAATCGGCATACAAATCAGAAAGTTAACCTGCTATAATCTAACATTAAAGTTGATGATTGGTGATCATTACACATAGGGTTTTAAATTATGACTTCTGGGCGGTATTTCTCACGTAGGCGAGCCTTACAACTAATGGCTGGAGTAACTGGTGGATTATTGATTCATGCTTGTAATAACCAGAATCAAACCGAATCAAATACTGGGACTACGTCTATTTCCTTAGCAGGTAATATTTGGATTGGGTTTACGCCAATGTTTATTGCACAGGAAAAAGGTTTTTTTGCTGATAGGAACATAGTTGTAGATTTTTTGGGATTTGATACAACTGCGGATTCTAATGCTGCTTTTTTAGCGGATCAAGTCAATGCTGCTGCTCCAATTAGCTCAGAACTGATTTCTTTAGTAGCTCAAGATCAAAATCTTCGCGTTGTTCTCATTGAAGATTTGTCAGTGGGAGGTGATGGTATCCTCGCTGATAACACAATTGAAAGTATTGAAGACTTTAGAGGGAAACAAATTGCAGTTGAGAAAGGAACAGTCAGTTACTTTTTCTTGTTACAGGTTTTAAAAGACTTTGGTTTATCACCATCTGATGTGACATTTCTAAATGCTAATCCTTCTGCTGCTGCTGCAGCTTATCAAGCGAATAATGTTGATATTGCCGTTACCTATGCTCCTTATTTACAACAAGCTAATGAAGCCCGAAGCAATGGACGCATTATTTACGATTCGTCACAAAAACCCACTGCGATTACTGACCTCTATATTTTTGATACCGAATTTATCGAAGAAAATCCCCAAGCTGTTCAGAGTTTTGTAGAGGGAGTTTTTCAGGGGATCGACTTCTTAGAAAACAATGCCGAAGAAGGATTAGAAATTGCAGCACGAAAACTACAAATTTCCCCAGATGCTCTAGCTGCTGATTTAAAGGGAATTGAACTGCCCAAAGCACAAAGGAACTTAGAAATGCTTGGTAATCCTCAAAGTGATATTTATTTAGGGAAATCTTTAAATAACTTAGCCCAACTTGTTGCTGAGCAGGGTGAAGTGCAAAATATACCAACAAATATAGAACAATTTCTAGAACCTCGGTTTGTTGAAGCAGCCATGAATAGTTAAAACATTTAATGAAAATATTTTCTTTAAACCAAAGGCATCAGGTATATTTCAGATGACACAGTTTGTTTCCAAAAATCAGCGTCACTTAAAACCTTCTGTATTTTGGAGTATTCGTCAAGGATTTCCAAAGTGGTTAGATTTAACTCTCACTGTAACTGCCTTAGTGATTCCTTTGCTCTTATGGTGTCTTCTTAGCTACGGTGGTTTTGTTGATTCCCGCTTTTTACCTGCTCCAACTACTGTCCTCCAAGCAGGAATTCAAATGCTCACAGAAGGAGAATTACTAACTGATATTTTAGCCAGTTCTGGTCGGGTTCTAGCCGGATTTTTTTTAGCAGCAGTAATCGGTATTCCCATTGGTATTGCCAGTGGAACGTTCTACAGTATGGAAAGTCTGTTTGGATCTTTTATTGGCGTCGTGCGTTATATGCCTGTTGCTGCCTTTATGCCTCTCATTGTACTTTGGGTAGGATTAGGAGAACCAGCTAAAATTTTGATTGTTTTTCTAGGAGTTATTTTCTACAACGCAATTATGATTGCTGATACAGTAAAATTTATTCCCAGTGAAATGTTAAATACTGCCTATACTTTGGGAGCAAATCGTAAAGATCTACTGTGGCGCGTTATTTTACCTGCAAGTTTGCCCGGAATTTTTGATACACTCCGAGTCAATATTGCTGGAGCATGGAACTTTTTGGTTATTTCAGAATTGATTGCAGCGCAGAATGGGTTAGGCTTCAAAATTGTTTACTACCAACGATTTTTACAAACTGATCGAGTTTTATTTTGTATTCTTATCATCGGTTTAATTGGTCTTACCCTTGATTATTTCTTTAAACTTTTGGCTCGTTTAACCTTACCTTGGGCAGAAAGCACTTCTAACTGAGCTTTAATTGCGAAATATAATTGAGCCATTACATTAAGGAGAGAGCCGATGAAATTACAAAATTGTCAGGATGCTGCTCTGTTAGTCATTGATTTACAAGCTGATATTTTTACGGGAGGACCATTAAAGGTGGTTGGTGCAGAAGAGGTTCTTCCAAAGGCAGAACAAGCTCTTGCAACCGCCCGATCTTTAAAAATCCCGATTATCCATACCAAAGAAGTTCATCGTAAGGAGAAAGTTGACTTTGGACGAGAGCTAGACGGAGCAGAACCGCTACATTGTCTAGAAACTTGGTCAGGAACTGATTTTTATCCCTCTTTAGCTCCTCAAGAAGGAGAATATACGATTGCTAAGCGTCGGTATAGTTGTTTTTTTGCTACAGATTTGGAAATTTTATTAAAGGGTTTAAATGTCAAAACATTAATTTTAATGGGAGCTTTAACTAATGTTTGTGTTCACTATACTGCTGTAGATGCTCATCAACATGATTACCATTTTTATGTTCTTGAAAATTGTTGTATTGGTGCTGACTGGGAGGCTCATGAAGCCGCCCTCAAAGCGATGGCTTACTTACAGAGAGACTCTCGAATTAGTCTCAAAGACTTTATCAATCTCAAAATGTATTCTGTTTTAAAAAAATAATTCTATTTCTTATGTTAAACCAAGAATCTCAACAAGAGAAACAGTTTGATTCTTTTTCGACACCTAAGTTAGTTGTTGATAATTTATCAAAAATATTTAAGGAAAAAAAACAAACTCTTACTGTCCTTGAAAAAATTAATCTCCATCTGTTTCCAAATGAGTTAGTTTGTTTAGTCGGTCCATCGGGTTGTGGTAAGTCAACCCTCCTTAATATCATTGCGGGTCTAGTTTCTCCAACGAAGGGATCTGTTTTCATTGATGGAGAAGTTGTATTTGGACCAGGGGCAGATCGAGGAATGATTTTCCAAAATTATACACTGTATCCTTGGTTAACAGTTGCTCAAAATATTGCTTTTGGCTTATATTTAAAAAAAATGTCAAAATTTGAACAGAAACAGCGAGTGCATTATTACTTGAATATTATTGGCTTATCTGATTTTGCAAATACTTACCCGAAAGATCTTTCAGGAGGAATGAAACAACGAGTTGCCATTGCTCGTGCTTTAGCAAATGAGCCAGATGTTCTGTTAATGGATGAACCTTTTGGGGCACTTGATGCACAAACAAAAGAGCAGTTACAAGAATTTTTGATGCAATTATGGGAGCAAACAAAAATCACAATTTTAATGGTAACTCATGATATTGAAGAGGCAATTTTTTTATCGCAAAGACTTTATATCTTAGCGACTCAACCAGGTCGGATAAAAAGAGAAATTGGAATTAATTTACCTATCAACAGATCTCTTGATTTGAAGTTGACTCCAGAATTTATAGAAAGAAAACGCGATGTTCTAAACACCCTACGTTAAGATTTATTTTTTTGAGCATTATTTGAGCATTATTTGAGCATTAATGGTTGGCTTGATTAGATTTAATCATTAATAATATTACCAGTCAAAAAAAACTAAAATTTGATGCAAATGAGGAAAAAAGTATGAAAAACATATTAGTCGTTGATGATATTCAATCGGAAGTACAGCTAATCAAAAGTTATTTAGAAAAAGGCGGATATACTGTCACAACAGCCCTCAGTGGTGCTGAAGCTTTAGAACAAGTAAGCCAACAATGTCCTGATGTGATTGTTGCTGATTTAGTGATGCCCGAAATGAGTGGTCTTGAACTATGTCGGAAACTCAAGAAAAATCCAGAAACGGCTGAGATTCCGATCATTGCTTGCACAACAAAAGATCGACAGGTAGATCAAAAGTGGGCAACCAAACAAGGAGTTGCTGTTTATTTGGTGAAGCCTTGTACTCAAGAACAAATGATCGAAGCGGTTGAATCAGTAACTGCTTAAGCTGATGAAAAATACAAGCACAACGGAACGGTTACAAGAACTTCTTCCTAAACTCTTTAGCAGCGATCGCGCTGAGGGAGAGCGTTATTTGTTATTTCGGATGACATCAGATTTGCAAGTTGCCATTAGCCTCGATCAAGTTTGGGAAGCAACAACGTTATCGGCAACAGCCATTACACCAATTCCTCAAATGCCACCTTGGATTTTGGGATGGACAAATGGGCGCGATCGTGTATTTTGTCTCATTGCACTTGCGGAGTTTTTAGGATTAGAACAGGTCAAAAAAATTCCGCAATACTATCCGATAATTATCGTGCAATTACCGAGTCAAAAAGGTAATTTTCAGCAAAGACTTTTAGGTTTAAGCGTTCATCGTATTGTCCGTACGCTACGGATTCAGCAAGAAGAAATTGTCTCGCCAGTTGGGGAGTTTCCACAAGTATTAACGCCCTATCTCCAAGGTTATTTCCAATCAGAGCAAGAACCGATTGCAATTCTTAATTTAGAGGCAATTGCCCATCAAATTCAACAACAGATTCAGTTTAAATCATAAGATAGAAAGAATAAAAATCATGACTCAATTAAAGGATTCCAAGGCAAATAAATCTCTTGCAAGAAGTAATTCCAAGCAAGAGAGTAACCGATCAGGATCAGCACGGCAACACGCCTTTTCTTCTCCGAAAAAAGCCAACCGATTATGGATTCAATTATTATGGAGAGTCTTACCAATTGTGGTCTTACCAATGACTGTAGCAGCAGGAGCAGGATGGTGGATTATTCATGAAAATATTGAAAATCAATATCGAACGCGCTTACGAGAACACTCGTTATTAGCAGCAGAGTCAATGAGAGAACGGTTATCGGGTCTCTTAGAAACCCCAGAGAGGCTGGCCAATAATCCCTTAGTCGTGGAATCAGTGCGTGAAGGGAGTGACCAAGTCATCACTGAAAATCTTAATGCTCTATCCGTTGAAGAGTTAGAGAAGCAATTTAATGAGACCAAGAGGCTTCAAGTTAACCCAATTTTAAGCAATTATGTGAAGCAACTAGCGGGTGCTGAAAGTATTGGTGAAATTATTATTACCGAACAAAATGGTTTGAATGTTGCTTACAGCCAAGTAACATCAGATTTTGTGCAGAGGGATGAAACTTGGTGGCAGAATGGTCAAACTCAAGAACAATTGATCGGAGACTTAGAGTATGATGCCTCAACGGGTAAAGTTTTAATGCAGATTACACAGAGGATTCAATCTTCTGAGACAGATGAATTTTTGGGTATAGTGCGGGTGGGATTTCCTCGTTCCACTTTTCAGGTGGTGGATGTTTACTTAGAACAAGCAAGTCTTTTAGAAACAGGACAAGTGCAAGTTTTAAATACGTCCCTCAGTCAAGTCTTAGTAACGGTGACTCAACAAGGGGCTTTAGTGCGCGATCGCGTGGAAGGAGGAGAGGCGATTATTGATGCTGGGCAAATTCTAGTCGATACCTTAGATGACCCAGAATCAAAACTAGAGGCTGCAAAAGAGCGTCTGCAAGGAGAATATAACCTGGAAAATCTTGAATCTGATTTTTACGTGGGAGAAACCGGTGATCCCATTGCTCGTTTTAGTTTTAGCTATGAGGGACGAACCTACGAAATGACCACCATTCCAAGAACAGACTGGGTCAGCATTTCGTCCGTCGATCATCAAATCTTGGCCAATGCGGGAAACGAATTGATTACTGTATTCGCTCTAGTGGGTTCACTTCTGGGTGTCGCAGCAGTGGGACTAACGTTTACTTTAGCTCGTGGCTTAGCCTCTCCTCTCACCAATGTATCAGAAGCAGCATTCCGAGCAGCTTCAGGTAATCTTTCCGCAAGAGCAGAACCTCAAGGAAGTTATGAAACCCAAATTCTTGCACAAAGTTACAACAACCTGGTTGAGCGAGTCCAACAACTCCTGAAAGAACAAGAAGAAAGTGTCGAACAACAACGACAACAACGGGAAGAACTAGAAGAAGAAGTGGCGCGGTTAATGACTGATATTGAACAAGCTGCCGATGGCGATTTAACCGTGCGGGCGCAGTTGATGGAAGGAGATATTGGAATTGTTGCAGACTTGTTTAATGCGGTGGTAGAGAACTTGCAAGACACGGCGCAACAAGTAAAAGTTGCTGCCAGTCGAGTGAGTTCTTCTCTGGGAGACAATGAGCAAGAAATTCGGGAAGTTGCTGAGGGCGCGATCGCCGAAGCCGAAGAAATTCAAGAGACACTCAACTCGGTCGAAGCGATGAACCGTTCTATTCAAGAAGTGGCAAAAAATGCCCAAAAAGCAGCCAGCATTGCTAATACTGCCCTTTTCACCGCCCAAGAAGGGAATCAAGCCATGGATCAAACCGTAGAAAGTATTCAAAGTTTACGGGCTACTGTCGGTGAAACCTCCAAAAAAATGAAACAAATGGGAGAATCAGCCCAAAAGATTTCGCAGGTGGTTTCTCTCATTGATGAAATTTCCTTAAAAACCAGCTTACTGGCGATTAATGCCAGTGTGGAAGCCCACCGTGCTGGGGAATTAGGACAAGGCTTTACGGCGGTTGCAGAACAGGTGGAAGCCTTAGCGGAACAATCGGCATCTGCAGCGAAAGAGATTGCTCAAATTGTTGCCACCATTCAAAATGAAACCCAAGAAGCCATTGAAACCATGGAACAAGGCACGTCTGAGGTGGTTGAAAGTAGCCGTTCCGTAGAAGAAACAAAAGCCCGCCTAGCGGAAGTGGTTGCGCGTTCCGAAGAAATTAATAATCTCATGCAGTCGATTTCTGATTCCACGGTATCCCAAGCCGAAACTTCACAAGCGGTCTCACGACTGATGGAACAAGTGACCGCATCTTCGCAAAAACGTTCGGAAACCTCAAAAGAAGTTGCTGAGGCAATTCAAGAAACCGCCCAAGTGGCACAAAGTCTAGAAGCCTCCGTAGAACAGTTCAAGGTGGAGAAGTAAGATATGGATAGCGAAGCACAAGCGAGACAGGATTTTCTTGAAGAAGCCATTGAATATTGTGATCAGCTAGAGTCAGCCCTTTTAGGAATTGCGGAACAAGGGGTTGATTTAAAAGAATTTGATGCAGCAGCCAGGGCAGCCCATTCCATTAAAGGGGGGGCTGCGATGATGGGGTTTGGTGCGCTCAGTCGCACCGCTCATGCTCTGGAAGATTACCTGAAAATTTTGCAGGCGCGTTTTCAACAGGTAGAAGTCAATACGGAGTTAGAAACTTTTTTACTGCGAGGAGTCGATTGTTTACGGGCAATTGGTGACCAATATCGTCAAGGTCAGCCCCCACAACCAGACTGGTTAGAGCAACAAACAACAAGCATTTTTGACCCCCTGCGGGAACGGTTAGGCGAATTAACCGAGGCAGATGAAACTGCATTACTCTCGAAAGAAGAAGATGCTGATGTTGCTGATTTGCTTTTTGGCACTGGGGTGGAAGAGACTTTAGAGCGATTAAAAGAACAATTGACGCTGCTTTCTCCTAAAGAATTGACAGTTGCTTTAAAAAATACCAGCGAGGAATTAGCGGATTTTGGACGGATGATTGAGTGTGAGCCGTTTGTGGGCTTATGTGAGTCGGTTCAGCAGCATTTAAATGAGAGTCCTTTAGAACAGGTAAAATCTTTAACGCGCAGCGCGATCGCGCAATGGGAACGCTCACAAGCCCTGATTCAACTCGGTCGTCAAGAACATCTCTCCCCTCAACTCGACACCAGTGAAGTGGTTTCTGAGGAAATGGAAAACTGGGAAATTCCTGATTTTGATGATTTCGATCTATCCAGTTTTGAAGATCTCGAAGCCGTTGCAGCAGAAGAAAACTGGGAGATTCCTGATTTTGACGCTTTAGACATCCCTGAAGCATCAGAGGAGGAAATGGCAACGGTTACTCCAAGTTTATCTGAGAAGCCAGAAGAAACGGTAAGCGAAACCTCTCAACCACAAATTGAAGAACTCCCTGTTCCCACCCAACGCGAAGAGAGTACCGTCAGGGTTTCTGTGGAACAACTCGCTCGCATCAATACCCTCTTTAGTCGTTTAATTCTAGAACGGGAATTACTCAACTCTCGTCTCTCGGAGTTGGAAGAGTTTGTAAATCTCAGTAAATCAAGAACTCAGCAACTAGAGCAAGCCAACACACAACTGCGAAAATGGTATGACAAATTAAATTATGAACGGGTAACCGTTTCTAACACGCCCAGTCTGGAAACGGAAGACTTCGACACCCTAGAAATGGATCGCTACAGTGACTTGCACGTTCTCTTCCAAGAACAAATGGAAACCATTGTTCAGTTACAGGAAGTAACCAGTGACCTAGAAGTCAGTTCCCGAGAAGTTAACCAAGCCATGGGGGAATTAAATTTTACCACCAGCGATTTACAACGAGGGATTACTAGAGTACAAACCCGCCCTTTTTCCGAAGCAGTGAAAGGATTCCGACGGGTGATTCGAGATTTGTCGGTTCAGTATGATAAACCCGTTACCATTGAAATTCAGGGAGAAAATACACTCATCGATCGCGCTGCGTTTGAAGCCCTATCCGCCCCCTTAAATCACCTCCTCCGTAATGCCTTTGACCATGGGATTGAAGACCCTCAAACTCGCCTCCAGCAAGGGAAACCAGAGCAAGGCAAAATCACCCTGAATGCGGTCAATCAGGGGAATAAAACCATGATTTCCATTAGCGATGATGGCGGTGGGATTAATCGCGACAAAATTAAAGCGCGTTTGCAGGAAATGGGCGTGACCCCCTCTGAAATCGAACAATTCAGCGATCAAAAACTTCTCGACTCCATTTTTACCCCTGGCTTTTCCACCGCCGAACGGGTGACAGAATTATCAGGGCGTGGCGTGGGCATGGACGTAGTTCGCACCAACTTAGAAAAAATTCGCGGTGACGTTCATGTGGATACAAAATTGGGCGCGGGAACAACCTTTAGAATCAGTTTTCCGCTCTCGGTTTCCATTGCGCGGGTTACAATCGTGGAAAGTGCTGGGCTGGTGTTTGCCCTTCCTGTGGAAATGGTGAAAGCCTTTGCGCCCTTCGATGCCGAAGCCGAAGCTACAGGAGAAATCCTCTGGAATGGCGCGATCGTCCCGATCACCAGTTTAGAGGCTTGGTCACGGTTTAATCGTCCTGTGAAACCTTTTGTCATGAGAGGAACTGCAACGCTCGATCGCGCTACCGTCTTAATTGTCAATTATCGGGGATCATGGCAAGGGCTGCGGGTAGATCGCTTCTGGCAAGAGCAAGAAGTCGCATTGCGTAGCGTTGACAGTCCTCTTCCCTTACCGCCTGGGGTAACAGGTGCGACAGTTTTAGGAGATGGTCGTCCGATTCCGCTAGTTGATCCAGTACAACTTCTCAACTGGTTTCAACAACCCCACACAGAAACTGAAGCCCCTTCTGATGTCGCCTCTCCCGATCAGACCATGGAGACAGACACCATTCTCATCATTGACGACTCAATTCATGTCCGCCGTTATCTCGCCTTAGCCTTAGAAAAAGCGGGCTATCAAGTCGAACAAGCCAAAGATGGACAAGAAGCGGTGGATAAAGTTTTCAGTGGCTTACCCATCAAAGCAGCCATCTGTGATATTGAAATGCCTCGTCTGGATGGTTACGGGGTTTTAGGAGAAATCAAAAATCATCCCGAGTTTAAACAGTTACCGATTGCGATGTTAACCTCTCGGGGAAATGAGAAACACCGCAAACTAGCGATAAAGTTAGGCGCGTCTGCTTACTTCTCTAAACCCTACAACGAGCAAGAGTTACTCAGCACCCTTGCCACCATGATAAATGAACGGATCCCCAGCGCGTAGGGCTCTAGAGAGTGACTGGGGTTGACCGATAATAGCAGCATTCAAGTCCCGTCCTTCTAGGACGGTTTCATCAGTCTGTGTGTTATAGCCCACATTCCGCACCCCAATCGTAATCAACTCCCTGACCGTTCTGATAAACTTACACAAATTTAACCAAATAGGCTAAACTTGACGTTAACTTCCTGCTTCTTTCCCACGAGGGGCTTTTCCTAGCAACGTCGGCGTTATCTAGTCCACAGGCTTCTTCTATTTATACGAGCGAACTACCCGCACTCATACAGATTTTTACTGGCATTTAAGTCTCGATCGCAACTAAAACCACAACTTTCACATTGAAAAGTCCTTTCTGATAGAGATAGTTTTTCTTTTACTGTCCCACAGTTAGAACAAGTTTTAGAAGAGGGAAACCATCGGTCAGCAATGATTAATTGAGAACCATAAAGTTGACATTTATACTCTAGCTGACGACGGAACTCATAGAAGCCCATATCTGCGATTGCTTTAGCTAGTTTATGGTTAGCCAACATTCCTTTAACGTTTAAGTCTTCAATAACAATCTTGCTGTGGTTCTTAGCAAGATAAGTCGTTAACTTATGAAGTACGTCTTTACGAATGTTAACTATCTTTCGATGAAGTCTAGCTATCTTAATCTGGGCTTTTTTCCAATTTTTAGAACCGATTTCTTTATGGCGATTTAAGTATTGAAGACGAGAAAGTTTGGCTTCAAACTTTCGATAAGACTTCGCACCTTCAAACACTTCTCCAGTAGAGAATGTCGATAAAGTCTTAACACCTAAATCAACTCCTACAATCTCGTGAGCTTTTGGTGTATTTTTGACTTCCACTTCAATCTTAAAAGAGACAAACCATCTATCTGCTGTGCGAGAAATGGTAATTATTTTTGGGTTAACACCTTGAGGAAGTCTCTCAAAAGTTCTCACCCAACCAATCTTGGGAAGTTTGATCTGGAAATGATCAATCTTGATGCTTCCATCTAAGGTGAAGCTATCATTCCTGCCTTTTTTCTTAAATTTTGGAGGTTTTGAAACACCACCAAAACATCTTTTCCATGCTTCTCTGAGATTCCTTAAAGCAAATTGAGGAGCGCATTTAGAGACTTCGTAATACCAAAGATTTTTGGGTTTACAAAGAGCAACTAATAACTTGTGAAGTTCAATTGCTGAAGGAAACTTAAGTTTATCGTCAGGATTTGCTTTATTATGATCAAGGATGAACTTAGTTAACGATAATCCCCAGTTATAAGCGTGCCGAGCCACTCCTGCGTGTTTAGCACAAAGAGTTTTCTGTTGATTATTAAGGGTTAATTCAGTCTTAAAAGAGAGGATCATTTTAAGTCTTTGGCTACCTCTTTTAACTCTTGGACAATTTGTTTATTTTTGCCACTTCTCGAACTGTATTCTTTGTTCTTTGTTCTTTGTTCTTTGTTCTTTGTTGGTTGTTAATCAATGAACCACGAACCATGAACCATGAACCATGAACATCCACCGACTCGCATTACGTACCTCAACCAACTAGGAAACGCTATAATCCTTTCTTGCGATAATTAATTCCAGAACCTAAGTCAGATATTAACTCGTAAGACCAACCATTTTTGGAACAAAAAGACTCCAAAACAATTTCTTGTCTCTTCAGGTCTTCTTTTTGGTCATTACTGCTAACACGGGCGTAAGCAACAGTTAAAGAAGCATCTTTGTTTTTACCCAAGAGTTCCGACACCTCGAACCGACGATGGTTTCCTTCAGTACGGACTGCTTTGATCCGTCCTTCAGATTCCCACCTGCGGATGGTTCTTGTGGAAACACCTAAGAGTTCTGCTGCTTCAGAAACTGTAACTAGATTAGACATATATTGGTTAAATCTGTTTGCTTGTTTAAGTATAACAAACTTTATCCAAGATTTTGTTTTCTGTTTTAAGCCCTCACCGCTATATTCTCTCTTCTACCACTCCTTCTGCTTGGTGAACGATATTTCTTAGTTGGTCTAGGGTTTCGGGAGAAGCATTATTCCACATTCCTCGTTGTTGGGCTTCTAACAGTCTTTCTGCAATATCTCGCATCGCCCAAGGGTTTTTCTCTTCTAAAAACTGTTGAACGTTCTCATCAAGAAGATAGGCTTGCGTGACCCCTTCATACATATAATCTTGAACACATTGCGCGGTTGCATCATAGGCGAAGAGATAATCGACGGTGGCTGACATTTCAAACGCCCCTTTGTAGCCATGACGCATTACCCCTTCGATCCATTTGGGATTGACCACCCGAGACCGATAAACACGGGTGATTTCTTCACTTAATTGTCTCACTTTCGGGTTTTCCATCACAGAATTATCCCCGAAATAGGTCTGAGGATTTTTCCCTCTGACCGCCCGTACCGCAGCGGTTAATCCTCCTTGGAATTGATAATAGTCGTCGGAGTCTAATAAATCATGTTCGCGGTTGTCTTGGTTATGGAGGACCACTTGTAAGTTTTCGAGGCGTTGACTAAAGGCTTGGGGGGCTGCTTTTCCGATTCCTTGGCGGGTGTAAGCGTAACTACTCCAGTTGATGTAAGCCTGGGCTAAATCTTCGTCAGATTGCCAGTTTTGGGCTTCAATTAAGCCTTGTAAGCCTGCACCATAGGCGCCTGGTTTCGAGCCAAAAATTCGGTAGCGCGATCGCGCTTTTGCTTCTTCTAAGGATAACCCTTGTTGTTGCCAGTAGTTGCTTTCTTTTTCGGCTTGGGTAGCTAAGGGATTGTCTTCTGGGGTTTCATTTAAGTTAGCAACCGCGTCTGTCACTTGATTAAATAAATCTAAGAGATTGGGGAAGCCATCTCGAAAAAAGCCAGAGACCCGCAATGTGACATCCACACGGGGACGATTTAAAACTGAGAGGGGTAAAACTTCAAAATCCACCACCCGCCGTGAAATGCCATCCCAAACGGGTCTCACGCCCATTAATGCAAACGCTTGGGCGATATCATCTCCGCCAGTCCGCATGGTAGAGGTTCCCCAAACCGAAATCGCGAGAGATTGTGGATATTCCCCGTTATCTTGGGTATAACGCTCAATCAGGGCTTCTGCTGCTTTATAGCCCACATCCCAAGCCGTTTCCGTGGGAATCCCTCGAATATCGACGGAATAGAAGTTGCGCCCTGTGGGGAGGACATCGGGTCGTCCGCGCGTCGGTGCGCCTGCTGCACCTGGGGGGATATAATCTCCGTTGAGTCCGTGGCGTAAGTTTTGGATTTCTTGCGGGGTTGCTTTCAGTTTTGGGAGTAAATCAGTTTGTATCCAAGTTAGTTCTTTTTGGAGTAAGGTAGGGAGAGAAGAGAAGGGTTGATGATCTAAAATAGGTTTGAAAACAGTCTTTTCGTTCTCGATCCCCCCTTCGCCCCTCTTCGTAAGGGGGGTTATGGAAGGCTGTGATAGTTCAGATAAAATATGGGTAGAAATTAGTTCTGCTGCATACTCTTCTAAGAGGGCGACGACATCCCCAATAATGCGGGAACTTGATAAGTTTTTAGGGAAAGAAGTTTGGTTTTGATCGTAAGAGAAGGGTTGAGAATAGTCAGTGGTTAGCGGATCGAAATCGAGATGATACGATTGCGCGATCGCGCGAGTAATGCCAAGATGATTTTGGCTAGGAGAACGAGCAATTGATAAAATTAAATCTCGCAGTTGTCTCCCTTGTGGACAGTTGCCAAAAATATGTAAACCGTCTCGGATTTGGGCTTCTTTTAGGTCACATAAATAGCCATCTGCTAAGGTTAAAAATTCACTCACGCGATCGCGATTAAACTCTTCCATTCCGAAGTCTTGATGCAGATTTTCTTGAGTGACTAATTCTGTGATTTTATCTGCAATCAAAGGAAGCCGAGTGGGATCGAGGGTTTGCGCTTCATAGTATTCATCAATTAACCCTTCCAACTGTTGTAATGATCCATATAATTCTGCACGAGTTAAGGGCGGAGTTAAGTGGTCTAAAATAACACCATGGGCGCGACGTTTTGCTTGTGACCCTTCTCCAGGATCATTGACAATAAACGGGTAAAAATGAGGAATCGAACTCAGGGCAATTTCAGGGTAACAAATATTACTGAGACTCAAACTTTTTCCAGGTAACCATTCTAGATTCCCATGTTTTCCCACATGAATAATCGCTTGGGTTTGAAAGTCTTGACGTAACCAATGATAGAAGGCGAGATACTCTGGTGTCGGTTCTAAATCAGGAGAATGATAGTTTAATGTGGGATCGAAATCGTATCCGCGAGAAGGTTGTATTCCTACAAAAATATTTCCGAGTTGGATTCCAGAAATGGGAAAATGATCTGTTTTGATTTCTCCCCAACGTTGGGTAATGGCTTCCTGTATTGCTTGCGGAAGCCTCGCAAAATAATCTTGATAACTTTCTCTTGAAAGCGATTGTTTCACTTGACGATAAGATTGTCCTTCTGGGTCATTTGTTACGCCTTCAGTTAGCCATTGAATTAACTCATCTCCTGTCTCTGGAAGTTTAGAAACTTGATATCCAGATGCGTTTAAGGCTTTTAAGATTTCAACACAACTTTCTGGTGTATCTAACCCCACCCCATTGGCAAGTCTTCCATCTTTATTCGGATAATTCGCCAGAATCAGCGCAACTTTTTTATCAGCATTTTTAGTATTTTTAAGTTGAATCCAATTGTGGGCTAAATTAATAACAAATTCCGCGCGATCGCGCAGTGGTTTATAAGCAATGACATCGGTTTCTAACTGTTCATTCCACTGCTGAGAAGACTTAAAGGAAATCGCCCGAGTAATCACTCGCCCATCGACTTCTGGAAGTGCAACATTCATCGCTACATCTCGCGGATTTAAACCTTGCATTCCACTTTCCCACTGTTCTTTGGTTCCCCCACTTAAAATTACTTGTAAAACTGGAACATTTAATTTTTGCCAAAAACTGTTTTGTTGTTCTTCTCCAAACTTCGCTAAAGAAAAACTAGTTGTATTCAAAACCAGTTCAATATTTTGACAATAGTCTAAAACCTCTGCTTGCACTTCTTCTTGACTTAAAGCAGAAACAAAAATTGGCACAGGAGATAAATTTTTCTGAGTTAATTCTTCACACAATAAATCAATCGGGGCTGTGTTCCCTGCTAAATAATGAGCGCGGTAAAATAAGATTGCAACTCGCTTTTGATTTGTTTCTTTATCTGAAAGGAAAGAAGACGAATAAATTCCAACTTTAGGAACAGATTTAACAGCAGGGGGTTGATAGTTGGTTCCGCAGCCTAAATCAGCAACAAACTGTAAGCTATGACGACAGTTTTCGACTCCCCCTTCAATGAAATATTGCCATAATTGATTGACCGCAGAAAGAGAGACAGTCGAGTGACTAATTAAAGCAGGATCAGCGCGATCGTCTCCTGGTAAAACAAAAAGAGAAGCCCCATTTTCCTCTACCGTTTCTTTAACCACTTCTAACCCATAAGACCAATACGCCCGTCCCCCTAAAAGCCTTAAAATAATCACTTTAGCTTCTCTTAAAACCGTATCTGCATACGTATCGATACTTAACTCTTGTTGCAGATTTAAAATATTCGCAACCCGCACCTCTGGAAACTCAGGGGGAAGTTGTGACACTGCACTTGCTAACATCTGAATATCGGTATCTGCTGCGGTTAAAATAACGATCGGTGCAGGATTTTGTTCAATAAAAACCACCCCTTCTGTTTCGGGACTCCAACCCCCTGGAGTTGCTGCAATACGGTGCATAAATCTTACTTCATCCTGAATTCTGTATCGTTACAAGATGATAGCATGAATGAAAAATTAAAGGAAAGACAAAAATTGAAGATTTACCTAGTTTCATTAAAAACTTAAACAGGTGCAGTGATGGCAAAAAATGACGATTCCTTTTTATTTAACCTTTTTTTGATTACCTTCCTTTTCGTGATCTTGATAAATGTTGCCCCTCTTTTATTCACACTGATCTATCCTAATGCTATACATTTTTCATGGGTCTTTTACTGGATTACGATACCGCTTAGTGGTTTACTCATTTTAGGAGTAGGATTGATTGCTGTTTTAACTCTAAAAATAAAAGGTGATTCTCAAACTTATATCAGAGAAGGAATAAACCTTCGTGAAAAAGGAGATTTAGAGAGGGCGATTCAATCTCTTAATACAGCAATCGAAATGAATCCGAGTTCTTTTAAGGCGTATAGTATTCGTGGGCTTGCTTTGACAGAAAAAGGAAACTTAGAAGCAGCGATTCAAGATTTTAATCAGATGGTTAAATTAGTTCCTAAGAATCCGATCGCGCATTATTACCGTGGTGTGACCTATTTAGATCAAGGAGAGAAAGAAAAAGCACTTCATGAATTAGAAACTGCAGCTAATCTTTTTCGCCAACAAAAGCAGGAAAAACGGTATCAAGAAACAGTAGAATTTATTAGAGAGCTAGATCGTTCTTGATTGATAAATCTATCTTTTGACAGATGAAATAAACCAAGCCAATTCAAGCTAGAATAATAATGTCGAGGTCTGGAAAAACTCAAATGTCTGAACCAACCCATAAAGGCGAAATGGAACAAAAACTGGCGGAAATGGGGTCAAAAATTGATGAATTAAAAGCAAAAGCATCCCAAGCCAGTGCAGAAAGAAAAGAAGAACTGGATCAGCACATCCACCAGATTCAGGAAAAAAGAGAAGCCATGCAGCAGCGACTCAATGAGTTACAAGAGACCAGTGGGGAGGCTTGGGATGAGATTAAATCGGGTTTTCAATCCGCTTGGGATGATCTAAATCAAGCGTTTGAAAAAGCAAGAGAACAGTTTAATTGACGCACTCCCACGTCTTAAAGACGCGCTTGATTCGGCGATCAAACAAGAAACGCAGGACAAGCCTGTCTTACTCTCTCTAACACCTGAGGTAGCGCCCTACCTCAATATCTTCAATAACCGGAACTTTACTTCTCGCGAAATTGAAGATAACTTTATTATAGCAAAGGTTGTTCGTTTTCAGGCTATCGAAGCCTTCAACTCACCGCCTTATATCCCACGGCTAAAAGCACGTGGGCGCGTGCGGCGATTTCTGTAACTTATTCTTGTTCTTCAGTGGCTTCCGAATTAGAAGTGTTTTCTTCTGCTTCTGGTTGAGTTGTATTTTCATCCGTTAACAGAGGAGTCATTTGTTTAATCTGATCTTTAAACTGTGCGGGTGCGAGATCAAAGGCTTTTTCGTATAAGGGCTTCGCTGCTTCATCATCTCCTTTTTCCTGTTGAACCAATGCTTGTCCTAAAACAGGACGGAAATCGCCAGGGTTGCTATCTGCAACTTCTTCATACAGCGCGATCGCGCCATCAAATTGTTCAGTCCGACCATACACCTGCGCCAATAATAACTTAATGCTAGTGGTATTAATATCTTCATTACCACCTTCAGCTAACGCTAACGTATCTTTCAACTCACCAATTGCTGCTTCAGGGCGATTTTGTTGTAATAATAAATCGACCAGTCCTTGTAACGCCCGAGGATCGCCTGGTTGATTATCTAAAATAGTGCGATAAGCATCCGCAGCCCCTTCTAAATCACCCACTTGCTGTTTTGCTTGCGCCAAAAGAATGCGATAGGCTTGTTGATCAGGATTGAGATCAGCGAGTTTTTCTAAAGGAGGAAGTGCGCCTTCAATATCCCCTTGCTGAATCCGAACTTCAATCAGCCCTTGTAAGGCACTTTCATTATCTGGCTCTTTTTCTAAAACCGCTTCATACCCTCTGGCTTGATCCGCGAGATTGGCTTGTTCAGGTGGCGTTTGTGCCGAAGATGGATTATTGGCTTGCTGTGGACTGTCTGGGTTGAGAAAAGGAATCACAGAAACCCCCACGAAGGCGACAACAATAATACCAATAACGACTAAAATCCAAGTCTTGTTTTTTTTCTGATCAGGGGAAGAACTCATATTACTTTTTTTGAGAGAGTGTTTATCAATGACTCACTAAACAACATTAACACCCCCACCGCCAACCGCCTCAGTTGAGCAATTCTCATATCCCACGCGCTTTCACCCGTGGGAGTGATAGTGGACCTCGCCAGTCCTAGAATTGCTAAATTAACCCATAAAATTAAAGTCGGTTGCTGTGAGACTCTCAGGACTAACTCCTTGTAAAAGAATCAAATCATTATCGACGCTATCAAGACCAAGCAATGTCTCCTCTCCATTGTTGCTAGGTGTCAAGATGAGGTTCGTGAAATCTAACTCTGGAAAACCAACAAATATCATTTGATCGGATCCGCTAGTAAAGTCGGTGATGGTGTTGATGCTGGTGGGGAGATTTTCCGATTCAAGGCGAAACTCATCATTTCCCGTTCCCCCTGATAAGAGATTATCGCCACCAGTGGTCAAGGTTAAGGTATCATTCCCCTCACCAGCGATCGCGCGATCGCTGCTACCAACAATGAGATTATCATCCCCCTCTCCTCCATAGAGGCGATTTTGACCATCACCCAAAGACGCATCAAGGGTATCATTTCCACTCCCGCCAAAAGCGCGATCGCTGCTACCAACAATGAGGCTATCATCTCCGTCTCCTCCATAGAGGCGTGTTGATTCTTGTTGGGAGTTCTGATTATCAATGGTATCTTCCCCTGCACCGCTAAAGATGAAACGGGAAAGGCTGTCCGCATCAGTTGTAATCTCGTCATTTCCAAGAGAACCAAAACCGAGGCTAGATTCTGAATCATTGACGGCATTCACGGTCACACTAACGGTGGCGGTGCTGCTGTTTCCTTCGTTATCGGTAAGGGTGTAACTGAAGCTGTCACTCCCATTAAACCCTGCATTGGGAGTATAGATGAAGCGATCATCAGTGGGATTATCTGGCGTTCCGTTATTGTCAATCTCCACTGTGCCATTGTTGGCATTCGTTTCCAGCGCGATCGCGCTTAAACCTTCTTCAAAGCTATCATTGAGCAAAACATCAAGGGAGATGCTTTCGTTTTCATCAACGCTCACACTATCATCAGTTGCGGTTGGGGGGACAACAGGAGGAGTTGTATCTTCCACAGTAACGGAAAATGTATCTTCCACTGTTTCACCGACTAAGTTGGTGGCTTGTACCGTCATTTCTGCGGTTCCCGTTGCATCCTCCACATAATCCAACCTTAACTCGCCATCGCTAATGCTGGGGGTGACTAAATCTGGATTCGAGTTATTAGTGACTGTGAATTGAAGTTCTGGTTTTTGGACAATAGAAATACTTTCGTAGCGAACAAAGTTTTCATCACCCGTTAATTGAGGATTCTCGGGGTCAGTCATCAAAGGTAAATTAGTAAATGCTGCTTCTCCTGTAAAGTTACTGGCATCAAAAGTGGGGAGAGCCGCGATCGCGTCAATCACCTCGAAATCGCTTTCTGAAAGCAGTTCTCCAAAGACAGTAAAACCGCCATTTTGATTATCGAGATTTTCCGAGTTATCAGCGAGATTAAAAAACCACTGACTAGTTGCGCTGTCGGGATTATTGCCTAATTTTGCCATGGCAATGGTTCCTGCCACATTAGACCGCTCTGGACTAAACTCATTCACAATCGGTTCATCTAGGGGAACATTAGAAATGGCACTAGCAGGATCATCTGCTGCGAGTGCGTCTTCTAATCCATCAACAATGAAACCTCCCCCCTGCACCACAAACTCTGGCACAGCGCGATGAATAATAGAGTTAACGTAATCCCCATCCTCAACATAGTTTGCAAAATTTTCAACCGTTATGGGAGCACCATTCTCCGCTTGATCAAAAAGTAATACTTCAGTGATGCCTTGATTCGGAAATGTCTTATCGAATAACTCAAAACGAGCCACTAAACCTGTTGTGTATGGATCATCAAAGTTATCAAAAAGATTGACTGTTGTCTCTTCCAGATCAACCAGCACTTCGAGATCCGCAATTGAATTTGTTAGAACGGGAACTGCAACCACAATAAAACCTCACTTCCAGCATTAATCAAGTTGATAATTATAGCAGGTTTTACTTGATAGTCGAAATTGACCCGTTTGATATTAGCTGTAATGATGAAATAGTGGTGATAATTTAAAGACTTTAGAAACAAGAATAATGGCTAAAGAAGTGATTCAAACCAAGCAAGCAGCAGCACCAGTCGGCCCCTACAATCAAGCGATCGCTGCTCAAGGAAAAATGATTTTTGTGTCGGGACAAGTTGCCCTTGAGGCAAAGACAGGAACGCTAGTTGGTGATGGGGATGTGGTGGCGCAAACTAAGCAAGTGATGGCAAATGTGGAAGCAATCTTAACAGCAGCGAATGCAAGCTGGGAAAATGTCGTGAAAACAACTATTTATCTGACGGATTTAAGTCATTTTGGGACGGTTAATGAAATCTATGGTTCTTATTTTGATCCTGAAACCGCCCCCGCCCGCGCTTGTATTGAAGTGTCTCGTTTACCGAAAGGTGCGTTAGTGGAAGTGGAATGTATGGCGATGGTCAGTGACCAGTGACCAGTGACCAGTGACCAGTTACCAGTTACCAGTTACCAGTTACCAGTTACCAAAAAGCAATTTGTATTGGTAAAAGTGATGAGAAAACGGTAAAAGATTAGATCTTTCTATCAAATCCGCAACTTTACAGAAGTTAACGAAATGAGTTGAGGGAAAAATCTTGACGAAATTACGCGGTTTCAGGTATGCTGAAGAAAATGAAAATCCAGAGGGAGTATTGACTTTTTATAGAAAAAACCACTTCAACCCCTTGTCTTCTCGTCGCTTCCCCAAAAATCTTGTCAAGTTTTTGGAAACGAGTTGCACTAATTTTTAGACTGGATTTAAAACTTTTGTGAAGAGGGGTTGACTTGTTGCAGGGATTGTGAATTGGGGATTACTGTCCGAGATACGCTTCTAAAACCTCTGCGTTCCCTTGAATCTCTTCGGGAGTACCATGAGCCAAGTTAGTTCCTTCAGCAAGAACCCATACCTGTTGGCATAAAGACATAATAACATCCATATTATGTTCAATGATGAGAAAGGTAATCCCTTCTTGATTCCAGCGCAAGACATGGTCACTAATTTGATTAATCAGAGTGGGGTTGACCCCTGCTGCGGGTTCATCAAGGAGAATCAGTTTCGGGTGAGTCATCAGAGCGCGGGCGAGTTCCAGTAACTTCCGTTGACCACCAGAGAGTGCGCCTGCATATTCATAGGCTTTATCCGCCAGTCCCACCGAGTCTAACAGCAGGAGTGCGCGATCGCGCTGTTTCTTTTCTTCGCGCTGCACTCGTTTCGGCTTGATTAAAACCTGAAATAAGTTTTCTCCTGTTTGTTTTTGCGCCCCCAGCAACATATTTTCCAATACAGATAAACGAGACAGGACTCGCGCCACTTGAAATGTCCGAATCAACCCTTGCTGGGCAATACGATGAGAGCGGAGAGTTTGAATCGGTGTGCCATCAAAATAGACTTCTCCCTTGTCGGGAGTGATGAAGTTAGATAAGAGATTAAATAGTGTCGTTTTCCCAGCACCGTTGGGACCAATGAGTCCTGTAATACTACCAGCTTTGACTTGAATCGACACATTGTTCACAGCTTGAATGCCACCAAAACTTTTGCTTAAGCCTTGAGCGGACAAAAGAGCATCAGTTGCAGGTTCTTGCGTAACCGTTGCTGGATTAGACAAGGAATAAGACTTATCGACCAAGAGTGAGTTCCTCCTTTTTTCCTAAAATCCCTTGCGGGCGAGACACCATTAAAACCATTAAAATCAAGCCAATGACGAGAATGCGAAATGCTCCTAAACGGGCATCATCAATCCATCCTAACTGGGGAAGAATAAAGCGAGTTAAGGAATCATAGGCCCAGAAAATCACTGCACCGAGTAAGACTCCTCCATTATTTCCTGCACCCCCTAAAACAACAATTGTCCAACCATAGAAACTAATCAGAGGTTGAAAGTTACTCGGATAGATGGTGGTTAATTGCCAAGCATAGAACGCCCCAGCAATGCCAGCGATCGCGCCACCGAGCATGAATGCTTGTAGTTTATACCAAAATACATCTTTGCCCAAAGCTCTTGGCACTTGTTCATCTTCTCGAATCGCTTTCAGGACTCTTCCCCAGGGGGATCGGACTAAAGTTTCTACAATCAAGTAAAAGACTGTCAGCGTCATTAAAATCAATAACATCAGTCCAGATTTATAGTCATAATCAATGAGAGCAATGATTCCATTGACATAAACCATCCCGCCTAATAAAACAGCAAACACTCCCCAGAAACCTAGGTCAAAGGGAAACTTTTTAATTCCGCGTTGTTGTTTTCTCGCTTCAAATTCTGCTTTTAAGCTCCGTTGGAGTTGCCAAAGTCCAAACAGCGCGATCGCGCTTAAAATAAAAATCATTGTGCCTTTACTCAGCCAATTGGGATTAAACTCTCCTAACGGCAAAGGAAACCCTTGAACGCCAAACGCGCCTCTTGTTAACCACTCTTCATTGAGAGCAATGAGCCTGAGGAGCTCGGAAACCCCAATAGTAACAATGGCAAGATAATCTTCTCGCAGCCGTAACGTCGAAAGCCCAACCAAGAGTCCTAAGAGCATTGCTAAAACCGCTCCCGCGATCGCAGCCATGAATATAGGAACGCCCTGCAAACTGAGTAAGATAGTGGTGTAAGCGCCCACGGTCATAAAAGCCACATGACCAAAATTAATCAATCCAGTATAACCCCATTGGATATTTAACCCAAGGGCAAAAATCGCAAAGATTCCAGTGGAAATGGTCAGGAAAACTAAGTAACTTACCATCGGATATCTGATACTTGTGCATTATTCCCTAGATTCTATCTTAATGACGCGAGAGGGCTCCCGTTATAGCCGTTAGGCTTAACGGGTAGATGAATCGCGTCCAAATCAAAAAAGTCCGTCAGGACATCCTTACACAAGTAGTCAAATTGTGTAGATAGTGTTATCATACGTCTAATGACTTGCAAAAACCAATGCTTACCCTAACTTACGAGTACAAGTTACAACCAAAGCGACAGCAGATTGAAATGATCGAGCATACGCTTGATGTCTGTCGTTCGGTTTGGAACTTTGCGCTCAGAGAAAGAAAGGATTGGCATAATTCTCGCAAGTCACCTGTTAATGCCTGTTCCATCCAACGAGAGTACATTATTTCTGCCGATGAATCTTACCCCAACTACCATAAACAGGCAAAGGCTTTAACCGAAGCAAAGAAAACTGATGAACGCCTTAAGTCCGTTAACGCTCAAGTCCTTCAGCAAGTTCTGAGGACTCTTGACCGAGCGTTCGCTGATATGAAGGAGAAGGGACTAGGGTTTCCTCGGTTTAAGAATCGGTATCGTCTGCGGTCTTATGTTTATCCACAGCTAGGTAAAGAGGTAATCAAAGGGAGTTGTATTAAGTTGCCTCAATTAGGGTGGATTAGGTTCAGAAAGTCAAGAGACATTCCAGAGGGATTTAAGATTAAGCAAGCCAGAGTTGTCCGCAAGGCTTCTGGCTACTTCGTGATGCTTTCCCTCCAGTTAGATGTGGATGTTCCTCAACCTTTTCCTCATGGACATCCAAGAGGGTTAGACCTCGGGTTTGACAAGTTTGTCGCTACTTCCGATGGTTTAGAAGTTAAACGACCTCGGTTCTTAAAGTCTCTACAAAGGAAGCTGCGATCGCTCCAACGTAGGCTAAAGAACAAACAAAAAGGGTCGAATAACCGACATAAGCTAAATCGGAAAATAGCAAGAGTGCATCAACGCATCTCTGACACTCGTAAGGATTGGCACTTTAAGTTGGCGCACCACTTGTGCGACGGTGCTGGAATGATTTTTGTCGAAGACATTAACTTCCGCACTTGGCAAAGAGGAATGTTGTCTAAACACGCTGCGGATGCTGGGTTCGGTCAGTTTGTTAACATCCTCCAGTGGGTTTGTTGGAAGAGAGATGTTTACTTTGCCAAGGTGGACAAAGATGGGACATCTCAAGAGTGTAGCCAGTGTGGGACAGAGACTGGTAAGAAGACTCTTGAGATTAGAGTCCATAACTGTCCTGAATGTGGCTACATCGGAGCAAGAGATGTAGTGAGTGGTGAAGTAATCAGAAATCGGGGATTGTCTGACCTCGGGCAGTGGTTGGACGTTAAACAAAATGCCTGTGGAGACGATCTGGCGGGGGCGTTGCCTAGCCAAGAGTCTGGGAAACAGGAAAGCCTAGTCGCGAGGCTGGGAATCTCCCGTCATAGCGCGTAGCGTTTGACGGGAGAGGATGTCAACGGATTTGTTCTTCGTTATTTGTTCTGTAGAGACATTCCATGGAACGTCTAGATTTGGCGTTTTTCTGCTTCTTCTCGGGTTAAGCCTTCCCACTGCATCAAGAGTGCAGTTTTTACCCGATTACCGCTTTTTTCGAGCAGGAGGGCGGATTCTTCCCGCGACAGGGGGGTCAAGTCCTGAAGAATCCGCAAGGCGCGATCGCGCAATTTTTCATTGGTAACGGCAACATCCACCATCCGATTCCCATAAACTTTCCCCAGTTTGACCATCGCCCCCGTGGAGAGAATATTCAACGCCATTTTCGTCGCCGTTCCCGCCTTCAAACGAGTTGATCCCGCTAAAACTTCCGCCCCCACCAACAGCCGAATATCCACATCAACCTTGACAGATAAGTCATTTTGTGGTATGCAAGCAAGGAAAATGGTGGTTGCTCCTCGGGCTTGGGCTGCCTGTAACGCACCGTGAACATAAGGAGTGGTTCCGCCTGCGGTGATTCCAACGACGACATCTTCGCTGTTAATCTGATGCTGCGCGATCGCGCTTTCTCCATCTGCTTTGCGATCTTCCAAGCCTTCAGAACTTTTCACCAAAGCATCTTTTCCCCCCGCAATAATCCCCTGTACCAATTCTGGTGGAGTACAGAAGGTGGGGGGACATTCTGCTGCATCCAACACCCCTAAACGCCCACTGGTTCCGGCACCGACATAAAACAAACGTCCTCCCCTTTTCAGGGCTTCACTGGTGAGATCAATCGCTTGGGCGAGTTGTTCCCGCGCCTGATGAATTGCCCTGAGGGTTTGTGCATCTTCCCGATTGAACAGTTCGACAATTTCCACGCTGGAGAGTTGGTCGAGGTGGACACTATTGGGATTATTTTGTTCCGTTAAGAGATGACCGCGAGAGGAGTGCATAGGTTGAGGTTGAGAAGAGAACCACAGAGAGAGGACTAACAAAGAACCAAGACCGAATTTAAAGTAAATTTTCTAAGCGACGGCGAACATCATCCAGATTATCACCACTTGGGGATTCTGGTGTACTGGTTTTATCTTCCAAACTCCAGTCCATTTGCTCCACCTTGCTATCAGGAGGCGTAATCAGTTTTCCTTCAGGAATATGTTGTGCTTCGTAGCCTGCTTCCTCGCAAAAGGCTTCAATTTCTTCAGCATCAATTTCTTCTACACTGGGTTCAGGAAAATCTTGCGCTTCTAGCATCAGGGCAAAGCGGGTGGCATCGTCTTCTGACTCAAACATTAAGACAATATCGCGATCGCCCATTTTTAGCGAGTGGATGCCTTGGTTTTCACTTCCGGTATTGAATAATAGTACATAGACACGCATAATGCGAATGACAGTCCTTAATTTTGATTTCACCAACAGTTTGCTATCCTTCCCAGTTTAACGAGATCGTTATTAATTGTTAATTATTAATTATTCAAATGACACAATCCACCTCTCACGCCATTACCTTTAGAAATGCTGTCTTGGGCGCAGTCATTGCAGGGGGCTTAAGTTATCCTCTATATCGCCTCACACAAGCGATTATTGCCCGTTATGCGGAACAACCGCTTCCCGATAGTAATCAAACTGCAGCAACGATCGCGGTTGCGGTCCGAACTTTAGTCATGGGAATTGGGGTTTTAGCCACTGCCGTTTTTATTCTTGTTGCCGTGGGGTTATTGCTGCTGGCGATCCAAAGCGGAATCCAATGGCTGCAAGAGAACCAATCTTCTTAATCTTCCCGATCCACCTCGATCACCTCTTCCGTCTCGACCGTTAATTCTTCTTGCCAACGTCGAATGTTGGTTCTTGCTTCTTGATAAACACTGCTGCGAGACGGGATGTTCTGTGCGATACGAATGGCAGCAGCTAAATTATTTTGATTTGCTTGTTGCAGCGCGATCGCGTAAAGTTGTTTACTCCACTGGTTGAGCAATCGTTCTGCTTGATAACGGTAGGTTTGAGAGTTCAGGGCTTGACGGACCTTGACAATGGCTTGTGAGAGAGCATCGACTGTTTTAGCAGAAGCCATTTCACTAGCTTGACGGAGGGTTTCTCGGGCTTGGAGATCGCTGCGCCAACGTCGGATATCACTTTGGGCTTCTTGATAGAGGGCGCGGTTGGGACTAATTTCATTGGCTGTGGCGATCGCGCGTTGGAAACGTCCTTGATTGGCGAAGCGAACTGCTTGTTCTAAAATTGGCTGGTCTTCAATGCGTTGAACCTGATCGCGCCAAGTGGCAATTTTCTGTTGCGCTTGTCGATAAAGAGCACGATTGGGACGAATTTGTTGAGCAACGGCAATGGCTGATTTATAATTTTTAATGCTACTTCCGCGAGCAATGTTGCTGGCGCGATCGAGAATGGGTCGATCTTCAATGGTTTGTATCCTGCGATTCCACTGATTCACCAACTGTCTGGCTTCTTGATAGCGAGGATTCCCTCTTGGCACTTCATCTGCTTTTGCCATAGCAGCCCGTAAATCTGATGTCCTCCCCCCATTGGCATATTTTTGAGCCAAATTTAAGGTTTGTACGTCATCAATTTCTTTTTCCCAACGGGTAATGAGGGTTTGGGCTTCTGTGTAAAGGGGACGCTCTTCGGTTAGGGTTTGGGCTTGCGCGATCGCGTCTTTTAAGCCACCGACATTTCCCGATCGCGCTTCTAGACCAGCTAAGGCAATTTGTTTATAGTCAGCCACTTCTTCTTCTAATTCAAGGCTTTCTGGAATCCCTTGGGCGATATCTAACAAAGTATCCCAACGCCGTTGATCTAAGTTGTCTTGCGCCCGCTTCATGAGGGTTTCCCCAACTTGATGAATCAGGGTTTGTGCGGATTGGTAGGAGTAACTGTCTTGGTCAATGCTTTGTGCTTTTTCCAAAGCGGTTAATAAGTTTTGTACTCCCCCTTGATCAAAAGCATCTCGGGCTTCATCGAGGACCGCGCCTTCAATTTTTGCCTGTTGAATTTTTGCGACCAATACTGTATAGCGACGATTAGCTAAATAGTCATTATCGAGGTCAACCAGTCTTCCTGCTTCTTCAAAAGCAAGATTCCATGCTGCTTCTTGGAGACGGGTTTCCACATCCTCTTCGATGGCTTCTCCTTTTTCCCAAATGCTCTGCCACCGTTCCACTTTTTCCGTAATTACTTCTTGCGCTGCGATACCAGAAGGAATTTTTTTCGTAATCGCGATCGCTGCTGCTAAATTCCCAGCTTGAAACTGTTTTTCCCCCAATACTAAAACTTCTTCTGACCAAACTTTAATATTTTTATTAATTTCTTGACGGAGGGGATGGTCTTCTGGGAGTTCTGAAACCAGCGCGATCGCGTTGAGCAAACTGTCGGCATCGCCTTCTTTAGCTTCTACTTGTGCACAGTATAGCCGTCTTGATCCTGAAGCGAGGGGCCAATAAACCGATTCACACCCTTTGGGAGTATTCAGGCTGAGAAGAGCAGAGGTTGCTGCATAACCAGTTACGCCAAACGTCACCATGACCACAGTTGCCCAAAAGGGCCAACCGAACAATTTGAAAACGCTTTTCCCCTTGGGAGGAGACAGAGAGGCTTCACTAGTCTTTGCGGTTTGTTCTTGAGAAGGGAGAGAATGATTTGCCATAATACAACATCAGGGGCTAATTTGAGTCACAAAGGGATTTTCGGCAGTGGGACTCCTTAATCATAGGTTAACTTAATAGCGGATTCCTGCTGCTTCCATCCGCGCGATCGCGCGTTCCATTTCTGCTTCTGGTATGGTTAAGGCAATGCGGAAAAAGCCTTCACCAAACTTGCCATAGCCATTGCCTGGAGGAACAATAATCCCACATTGATCTAACAACAAATTGGCAAATTCTTGGGAGGTATAACCCTGAGGAACCTGGACCCAAACATAGAGGGTGGCTTTTGGTGGTGTCAGATTCCAACCTAAACGGTTCAAGCCTGTAACAATAAGATCCCGACGACGTTGATAAACTGTCATCAGCTGATCAATTTCTCTCCGTGGCGTTTCCAATGCGGTAATGACCGCCTGTTGAATCGCTCGGAAGACTCCTGAATCAACATTACTCTTGACTCTGGCTAACCCTTCAATTCCCAAAGCATTCCCGACGACAAATCCCACGCGCCAACCGGTCATATTATAAGATTTAGAAGCACTATGAAACTCGATCGCGCACTCTTTAGCTTCTGGCACTTGCAAGACACTCGGGGGCAAATAACCATCATAAGCCATTTCCGCATAGGCATGATCATGACAGAGTAAGATGTCATGTTGGCGACAAAAGGCAACCACTTCTGCAAAAAAATCTAAACTCGCCAATGCCCCTGTGGGGTTATTGGGATAATTGATCCAAAGCAGTTTAGCTTTTTGAGCTATTTCTATGGGAATTTGCTTTAAATCAGGTAAAAAATCATTTTCTGGTCGTAGAGGCATGGGATAGGGCTGACCATCAGCAAAGAGGGTTGCTGTTTGATAAACGGGATAACCTGGATCAGGAATGAGGGTATAGTCTCCAGAATCAACAAAGGCTAAAAAAGTGTTGTGAATGGCTTCTTTTGAGCCAATGGAAGATAAAATTTCGGTTTCTGGGTTGAGATCCGTAACCCCGTAGCGACGCGCCATAAAAGCAGCCACCGCTTCCCGAAACGCCATTGTTCCCTGATAAGGAGGATAATTATGGGTACTGGGATCATCAATGGCTTGGTGCATCGCCTGTAGAATTGGTTGGAGGGTAGGTTGGTCTGGATCACCAACACCTAAATTAATTAAATCAATCCCTTGGGCGAGTAGTTTTTGGCGTTTGCGATTAATTTCTGCAAAGAGGTAAGGTGGAATGTTATCCAGACGCTGAGAAAATTTCATGGTTATTACATCACGGGTCTGAAACCCTGTCAAAAAGGCACATTAGTTAATTAGGATCGAGAGTTTTTTTAAGCGAATCCCCTAGAAACTCCGCAAAACCTTTGAGCAAGCCCCTTCCATTTGGGGAGGATTGCTGACGAGGCTCATTTGGCTCATTAATGGAGAGTTTTCGTTAAAGTAGAAGGAAATGTAACTCTTTCGCAATTGTAAGACACCATGGCATCCTCAACCTCTATGGCTGTAAGAGAACTTCCTCTTTTCCCGTTACCGGATGTAGTTCTATTTCCGAGTCGTCCTCTCCCACTGCACATTTTTGAGTTTCGTTATCGCATGATGATGAACACAATTTTAGAAACGGATCGTCGCTTTGGGGTGTTAATGTTTGATCCAGTCAAAGGAGATATTGCAACAGTGGGCTGTTGTGCAGAAATCTCTCAATTTCAGCGTCTTCCCGATGGTCGGATGAAAATGCTGACCCTCGGACAACAACGGTTTCGCGTCTTAAACTGGGTACGAGAAAAGCCTTATCGCGTGGGCTTAGTAGAATGGATTGAAGATGAAAGCCCAGACATGGATTTACGTCCTCTTGCTAGTGACGTAGAAGCCTTGTTAAAGGATGTCGTCAAGCTATCCGCTAAGTTAACGGATCAAAAAATTGAGCTTCCCGATGATATTCCAGACTTACCGCGAGAATTATCATTTTGGGTGGCGAGTAACCTGTATGGGGTTGCCTCAGAACAACAAAGTCTTCTTGAAATGCAAGATACAAAAGCCCGCTTAGATCGAGAAGCAGAAATTTTGAATTCCACTCGCAATCACCTCGCTGCGCGTACAGCGCTCAAAGATGCGTTGAAATAAGGAAAATTTGGAATGAAGTCCTCCGCGCGGATTTTACTGGGGTTAATTTTTGTTGCCTTGGCGGGAAAGTTGACTAGTCTCCTGCTAGGGGCAACAAAACCGCAATGGATTGAACAAAGCCGAGAGCAAATGACCGTGTTATTGGGTGGAGAAACCAGTAAAATGGCTGACCCCCAAACACCGAAGTCATTGCCTCCTTCTGAAGTGTTTTCTCTGGTGTCTTTGCCCACACCAGAACGGATCAGCAAGCTGGAATTAATTTTAGAACGCGGTCATCAGCCAGACCAAAATCGCGCTCGTTATCTGCTAGCAGTTACCGCCTTAGAAAACCAGCAACCGGATCAAGCCCTTCAATATTTAGACAACTTAGACATGGATTATCCCTTACTCACGGGCTACATTCGTCTGAAACAGGCGGATGCTTATGTCATGAAAGGAGAGAGTGAAAATGCAGCAGTAATTTGGTCTGAAATTATCGAAAATGATTTTAATTCCGCAATTATTGGAGAAGCCCGATATCACTTAGGAAAAAAAGATCCGCAAAACTGGGAGACTTTAATCGCTGAGTATCCAGAACATCCTCGCACTCATGAGATTATTCAGGAGCGTTTAGCCAAGAATCCTGATCAACCGGCACTGCTGAAAATTTTGTCTCAGCAGACTCCAGAAGCCAAGGGAATGAATCAGGTGCGCGATCGGTTGGTGAGTGAATATCAGAATCAACTGACTCCTGAAGATTGGAGCGCGATCGCGCAAGGCTATTGGGAAACATGGGAATACGGCAAAGCAGGAGAAGCCTACGGTAACGCCCCCAAAACTCCGAAAAACCTCTATCGTCAGGCTCGATCCTTACAAGTCAGTGGCGAAACTGGTAAGGCGAAACAAATTTATCTAGAACTCCTGAAGACTTTTCCTGATACAGAAGAAACAGGCTTAGGCTTACGTCGCTTAGCGGGAATGGTATCCCGTTCAGAAGCAATCTTTTACTTGGATCAAGTGATTAATCAGTTTCCGCAAGAAGCCCCAGACGCGCTGATCACGCAAGCCCAACTTTTAGCAGCAGAAGGAAAAACCCAGTTAGCCCAACAAGCCAGAGAAACCTTATTAAATAACTATTCTCAGTCTGATGCAGCAGCAGACTATCGCTGGGAACGTGCAGAAGCAGCAGCCAAACAAGGCAATATCAAAGCAGCTATAGACTGGGTAACTGCGATTACTGAAGAAAATCCCAAGGACATCCTAGCAGCCAAAGCTGGATTCTGGCGGGGAAAATGGTTACAACAGCAAGGAGAAACCACAGCAGCCGAAACCCAATTTCAGGAAACCTTATCGCAATATCCAGAGTCTTATTATGCGTGGCGTTCTGCGGTGCATTTGGGTTTACCTGTGGGAGATTTTGATACCATTCGCGATCAAATGCCCAAGGTGGTGAAACCCACCTCTCGTCCTTCACTTCCTGCAGGTTCAGCGTTACTGAAAGAACTCTATCGACTGGGACAAGATGATGCAGCCTGGACTCTCTGGCAAATGGAAACGAGCAATTCATCTTCTTTATCTGTGGAGGAACAATTTACAGATGGCGTTTTAAGGCTAACGCAAGCAAAATATCTCCAAGGAATTGGTCAAATCTCATCCCTACAATATCGGGATGAACCTGCTGAAATTGCTCGTTGGCAAAATTTACGGGAAACGCCGATGTATTGGCAGGCTTTATTCCCTTTTCCCTATCACAAAAGTATTCTCAAGTGGTCTCAGCAACGAGAGTTGAATCCTCTCTTAACGATTAGTTTGATTCGTCAAGAATCCCGTTTTGAAAAAGAGATTGGTTCGGTTGCGGGGGCAAAAGGATTAATGCAAATTATGCCCAGTACAGGAGAATGGGTCGCCAGTAAGACCAATCTCAAAACCTATTCTTTAGTCAATCCCGAAGATAATATTCAGTTAGGAACGTGGTATTTAGATTACACTCACGACCGTTACGATAATCATTCGATGTTAGCCGTGGCGAGTTATAATGCTGGACCTGGGAATGTGGCAAAGTGGGTCAAGCGTTACGGGTTAGCCGATGCAGATGAATTTGTGCAAAATATTCCCTTTCCTGAAACAAAAGGCTATGTCGAAGCCGTTTTTGGCAATTACTGGAATTATTTACGACTCTATAATCCTGAGATTCAAACTCACCTATAGCGTTTCCTAGTTGGTTGAGGTACGTAATGCGAGTCGGTGGATGTTCATGGTTCATGGTTCGTGGTTCATTGATTAAAAACCAACAAATAACAAAGAACGAAGAACAAAGAACAAAGAACCAAAATTTAGAATGTACCTCATGAGATTGGGAAGTGCTATATACCTTACTCTTGCCTAGCGCGTAGCGCTATAGCTACCGCTTCAGCCAAACAATAAAAGCTGTCCCATGGGTGGGGTTTTCAGGGGGAACTGCTGGAGAGATTAATTCAATTTCACCTTGCATTTGTTCCACATAATCCCGCGCAATGGCTAAGCCTAAGCCAGTTCCTGGAATATCCCCTTCTGACTGCACTCCGCGATAATGTCGTTGAAAGATTTTGGGTTGATCGTCTGGCGGAATACCAGCACCATTATCCCGAATGATAATCCCTTGTTGGTTCGGTTTGTCGTTACAAATCACGACTTCAACCGTCCCTTGTTCGGGGGTGTATTTGATGGCGTTATCCAAGAGATTACTCAGAACTTCTTGTAAGGCTTTGCGGTTGGCTTGAATCGGGGGGAGATGATCGGGAATGTCGGTTTTGAGATCAATCTTATGGTCTTGCGCGATCGCGCTCATGGAATTTACAATTGGCTGCAATACCTCATTCAAAGCTAAGGTTTCTAAGTTTAAGGTCTGACTTGGGGGTAAGGATTTGACAGTTGTATCACTCCCGAGAAGCGGTTTTGTTTGGGTCTCAACAGTGACATCTTCTTCTGTCAGGGTTCCAATTTGATCCAAATAATCCCCCATTTCTTGCAGTAATTGCTGGAGACGTTCACTTTCTCGCAGCACATTTTCGGCGAGGGAGCGTTTTTTCTCATCATCCTCAGGCTGAAACCGTTTCAGCAGCAGTTTCCCAAAGGTACGTAGGGCCATGAGGGGGTTTCGTAACTGGTGCAGAATATCATCGAGTTGATCTCGCTGTCGTTGTTGTTGCCATTGTTGTTCACGAAGTTGCTGTTGCGAGAGTCCCTGACGTTGATCTAAAACGCAAGCCAGCGCGATCGTTGTTGCAGTGCGCTGAATTTGGGTAAACTCCCACTGACTCCACTGGGCTTGTTGACGAGCAACGACTAATAACCCCATCATGACATTTTCATGCAGTAACGGAAAAACAATTTGATGTTGATTGTTTTGGTTAACCACATCAGGGATCAGATTCGGTTGCGCTGTGGCTAACTGTGGTGTAACCTCGGTGGAAGAAGCACTTGCTGGCAATTCAAAAGGAGTATTTTCTAATAATGAATCATCGGATGTAACAATTGTGTCTTTTTCAACTGTCTCTTCCCAACAACTGCTATCTTCGGGATAGACCACAATGGGAATCAACTGTCGAGTTCCAGATGTCAATTCTTTCGTTAAGTAAACCGCACCGCGATCTGCATTTAATCCTTCTTGTAAATTGCTCACTTGCGAACGGCAAAGTGCGGTAAATTCAGAGCTAGCGGGGAATAAAAGTCGGTTCACCATTGGGGAAACATTTCGCTTGAGGACAAAGTTGATTCCGTTGTCAAAAACGGTACTACTCCCTATTCTAGTGGTTTCTAGGTCTGGATTGGCTTCTGAAGAAAGTTTGAGACCAGCGTTTAAAATAATTAACTCACCTGCAGAAACTAAAATCAATCGTGCGTTTTGACGTTATTACTCTATTTCCTGATTTCTTCCACTCTCCCCTTAATTCTGGTATTGTTGGGAGAGCTCTGCAAAAACAAATTGCTGACGTGAATTTTGTCAACCCTCGGGATTTTGCCTTTGATAAGCATCGTCGGGTGGATGATGAACCCTATGGGGGAGGGGTGGGAATGTTATTAAAGCCCGAACCGATTTTTGCTGCGGTAGAATCTCTTCCGCAACTTCCGAAACAAGAAGTCATTTTGATGACACCACAGGGAGAACCGATGAATCAGCCCTTATTGCGAGAACTGGCGACTGATTTTGAGCAATTGGTGTTAATTTGTGGTCATTATGAAGGGGTGGATGAACGAATTCGTGAAAATTTAGTAACTCGTGAAGTGTCTTTAGGGGATTTTATCCTCACTTGTGGCGAAATCCCTGCCTTAGCTTTGATTAATGGCGTGATTCGCTTACTTCCAGGGACAATTGGAAAAGCAGATTCTTTGAAAGCAGAGAGTTTTGAAACGGAATTGTTAGATTATCCGCAATATACGAAACCTGCAAGATTTCGAGGATGGGAAGTTCCGCCTGTGTTACGCTCTGGAAATCATGGCGCGATCGCGCAGTGGCGAAAAGAACAACAAATGAAACGCACTCAAGAACGTCGCCCAGATTTGTGGGAAAAATGGAAAAAAATGAACGAATAACGAATTATTCAATGAGGTCATCTGTCTGATGTATGACATTGATCGCGACTACGATTTATGGCTGCAACAACAAGCTGATTTTTTACGAAACGGTAAATTTGAAGCCTTAGATGTGGATCATTTAATTGAGGAATTAGAGGCTTTGGTGAGGGGAGAAAAAAGTGCCGTTGAAAGTTTGACAATCAACATTATGGTACATTTACTTTACTGTCAATATTGGACTTCTCAAACAATCAATCAGAATCATTGGCGAGGTGAAATTGTCAATTTTCGGGCGCAACTGGAATCTAAGTTAACAACCAACTTAAAAAAACATCTTCAACATCGCTTAGACTATTTGTATGGGAAGGCTAAAAAAATTGTAGAACTTAAATCGGGAATGACAATTCCAGAAACTTCCTATTCTCTAGAAGAAGTTTTGGATGATAATTTTTTGCCTTAGTCAGAAACTGATTACTTTGCTTTTGGAAGCAATACCATACAGAAAATCAAGACAATCTCCGATTTGGTCGGTAGTTAGCGAGACCAGTAGTGTGCTATCATGAAAGTACCTGTACGGCTTCCACTTTGATTGGCTAGTACGACAGTTTGACTGGAGAGAGAAATCATCTCCAGTTGATCTATGGCAAAAGTCCCTAGATTCAACCGAGAATGGCGGTTTTGGTCTGGTTAAAGGATTAAAAGAAGCTACGACTACAATCTTTGATTTAGTCGATAGTCCATTCACAATAACTGAATCGAACCAACAATGACCACTCATTTTATTGAAGCGGAACTAGATTTAAACCAAGAGCCTGTAACCTTACAACAAGAAATTGAAAGCGAATTAGAAAAACGGGGTCAGCCTCTCCGTTGGGCGATTACGAAAGTGGATACTAATCAGAAAAAAGTCCAAGTTGAAGCAATTGTAACAAAAAAATCGTGACTCAACGTCCGTTTACAGTTGCTTTAATTGTTCCCACAGGAATTGGGGCAAGCATTGGCGGTTATGCAGGGGATGCGTTACCGATTGCCCGCGCGATCGCGCAAATTAGTGATCAAGTCATTACCCATCCCAATGTCCTCAATGGCGCACAACTCTATTGGTCTTTGCCCAATGTTTATTATGTGGAAGGCTATGGCTTGGATCAGTTTGCTGCCAACCGTTGGGGCTTGCGTCCTGTGCATCAAAACCGTGTCGGATTAATTTTAGACCAAGGCATTGAACCAGAATTGCAATTGCGTCATCTGCAAGCAGCAGAAGCGGTAAAAACTACTCTTGGGGTGAATATGGGGGAATATATCGTGACGGATGCCCCCCTTGATGTGCAGTTGCAAACGGCTGATTCTGGGGCAAGTTGGGGGACGATTGGACAACCAGATAGTTTATTAAGGGCTGCGGAAATCTTAATCAAGCAAGGAAAAGTGAGCGCGATCGCGGTGGTTGCTCGTTTTCCCGATGATATGGACGCAGAAGCCCTCACTAGCTATCGTCAAGGTCAAGGGGTGGATGCCCTCGCTGGTGCAGAAGCCGTCATTTCCCATTTGATTGTCCGTGAATTTCAAATTCCCTGCGCCCATGCCCCTGCTTTAAGCCCCCTTCCTGCGGATGCAACTGTCTCCCCTCGTGCTGCCGCCGAAGAATTAGGCTATACGTTTCTTCCTTGTGTTTTAGTGGGTTTATCTCGCGCTCCCCAATTTATCACCCATCCTCAACCTTCTGTCGATTTAAACGCCGATGCGGTGGATGCAGTTGTGATTCCAGCTAATGCTGCAGGCGGAAGTGCGGTTTTAAGTTGGAGTCAATCCCAGACACCAATTATTGCGGTGGAAGATAATCAAACTACAATGGAAGTTACCCCTGAGTCTTTGGGAATTAAAACCATTCGTGTCCAATCTTATTTAGAGGCTGTAGGGGTCTTAGTGGCTCAGCGCAGTGGGATGAATCCTGATGCGTTACGTTTGCCTGTCTCGTCTTTGTGTCGCTTAAATTAAAGAAAAAGTATCGTGACCAATCCCAATAATTTTGAATTTGAACCCTTAACCCGTCCCCAAGTCCTAACGATTATGGGGATTACTGCTATTTTATTACTGATTGTCGCTAAAGCATGGCAATATTTAGGATCAGTAGCTTTGTTTCCCGTTTCCTTCAGTTTAGAAGCCGTTTTATTGGGGTTAGGGATTGCTGGATTAATTATTTTAGCCAGCAGTGGTATTTATAAAATTTGGCCCGCGTATCGTCGCAGCGCACAATATTATTTAGAGTTAGTCTTAAAACCCTTAGCGGTTCCTGATACAATTTGGCTAGGACTCCTACCAGGGTTAAGTGAAGAACTTTTATTCCGTGGCGTGATGATTCCTGCGTTAGGATCGGGTGTTTTCGCTGTCATTATCTCCAGTGTGTTATTTGGGGTACTCCATTTAGGAGGGGCGCAACAATGGCCCTATGGTGTCTGGGCGACAGCCGTTGGCTTACTGTTAGGCACAATTATGATCACCACAGGAAACTTATTAATTCCGATTATTGCTCATATTTTTACCAACTTTGTTTCTAGTTTGGTTTGGAAATTAGAGAAAAGATAAGTTATTAGTCATTAGTCATTAGTCACTGATAACTGGTCACTGATAACTGATCACTGGTAATTAGGAATATCAAAAAGCTGGGAAAAAGATATTAGTATAAAGAGAAATCAGTTGTTGTCCATAAAATAGCGCGATCGCGCCCCCTAACGCTAAAAACGGACCAAATGGCATCGGTTGACGACGACTGAGAATCCCCAGCGCGATCGCGCCCCCACCAATTACAGTTCCCACCACACAAGCGAGAAAACAACCCACAAGCAACAGTTTCCATCCCAACCAAGCCCCCATCATCGCAGCCAGTTTCGCATCACCACCGCCCATCGCTGGTTGTCCTAAAATTCCTGAAGCAACAATGGTGATAATATCAAATAACCAAATTCCTAAAACTGCACCAATAATTCCAAACATGAATTGTTCAGTTAAATTGTCACCCGTCCAACCGCGAATCACTTGATAACCTAAGCCAACCATTAGCCCTGATTGCGTTAAGGCATTGGGTAAGGTCATGGTATCAAAATCAATGAGAGATACGCCTAAAAGCCAGCTTAAAAACGCCGAATACGCAATTGTTTCCAGAGTTAATCCAAACTGAAGATAAACTAAAACAAATAAAATAGCGGTTACCGTTTCAATAATCGGATAACGGGGAGAAATGGGGGTTTTGCAATGGCGACATTTCCCACGCAACCAAAGCCAGCCCACAATGGGAACATTTTCGGTTTTACCTAAACGATGTTTACAAACGGGACAACGAGACGGTGGGTAAAGTAAAGAAAGATTAGCAGGAATCCGATAAATAACAACATTTAAAAAGCTGCCAATAGCAGCCCCAAAGATAAAAATAAAACTACTGATAATAAACTGAGAAAAAACGTCCATTTGGATCTTTATTGAATTGATAGTTTCAGATTACCCAAACTCAGAATCAATATAGCAATTTTCGGTGAACTACATCTTTTAAAAAAATAAAAACCCACCTGTCAAGGCGGGAAAAAAGCGTTATTCTAGTCTAGAGAGAGATAAAAGAGTGATCTGGAAAGGGTTAGGCTGCAACGGAAGTGGTTTCCACAGGATACTCAGCTGCTTTCCATGCACCTAAACCACCAGTCACTTCTGAAACGCGCTCAAAGCCAGCTTCTCGGAGTCGTGCTGCTGCATTGGCAGTTTCTTCATCAGTATCAGAATAAACGTAAATATCTCGATCGCGCTCTAAGTTAGCTTCGACACGAGCGACTAATTCTTCACTGGGGAAAGAAATCGCACCCATGATGTGGCTTTCATTGAAGGAAGCGCGATCGCGCACATCAACAATAGTTAAAGCAGGCTCACCCCAATCAAGACGGCTTTTGAGATCGTAAACGCGAGATTGTTCCTTAAAAGAAGCGGGTCGTGGGAATAGTCCAGAAGTCATAATTCTAATCTACCTTGAATAGCTGTTACTCACAATGTAACAACTTTTTTACATTTTGCAATTTTTTGTTGCTCAAAATTTGACAAAATATACCTAAAGTAGTATCAGCCTACGTGCTAGGCAAGGGGACAACGTGAAGAGTAATCAACTCTCATTAAGGATCATCCACGGGTTTGAAACCCACCGCTCTCTGACTGGATTATGGTAGGGTGGGTATTGCCCACCACACTACTCGTTAGTCTGAAAAGTGCTACATCACTCTATTGTGATGAAACAGTTGCAGCAGAGCGACGACGGCGACGGCGACCTTGGAAATCTTGTTTTCCATTCGTCCCATTATTGCCATTATCTTTATTCTTGATGATGGGAGCAGTTTTACCATTGCCATTATTTTTCACCTTTCCATCTTTCTCTTGCGGGGTTTGCAGTAAACAGACCGTTGCGGGTTGACTCTTCAACTCTCGTCGCACTAACCGTTTTAATCCCCCTTCAATTTCGATTTTCAACTCACTCCAGTCGATATTGGTATCAATCGGTTTTCCATTCCCATTGGTGGCTAAGTTACTCCAGTAGTTTTTGATACTTTGTTCAACACTACGGATAATCAGTTCATTAATCTTCGTCTGTCCGAGTGGACTCACCACCCCTCGCAGATTAACTTCAGGTTGCGCTAAAACTTTACCATCGGTTCCTACAGCAACTGCAACCGTAATGAGACCATCAAGGGCGAGTTGTTGACGCTCGGTCATAATATCTTTATGGACAAGCCCAGAATGATCCACCAGTTCAATTCCAGATTGTACTTTTTCTGTCACTTCAATCCGATCGCGCGACACTTCCACGACATCGCCATTGTTAATAATGACCATATTTTCTTTGGGAATCCCCATCGCTTGCGCCATTTCCCCATGTTTCACCAGCATCCGATGTTCACCGTGGAAGGGAACAAAGAATTTAGGCTTGGTTAACGCCAACATCAACTTATGATCTTCTTGCGAACCATGTCCAGAAACGTGAATCCCCTGATGACGACCATAAACCACTTTCGCCCCCAGCATCATCAAACGGTCAATGGTATTCACCACCGCGATCGTATTGCCAGGAATGGGGTTTGCAGAGAAGACGACTGTATCATTTTCTCGAATTTTAATTTGACGATGTTCCCCTTTTGAGATGCGGGTCATTGCTGCTAAAGGCTCTCCCTGTGAACCCGTTGTTAAAATCACACTGCGTTCATCGGGTACTTTATTTAACTCTTTCAGGGAGACAAACAAATTATCGGGACATTTTATATACCCCAAGTTACGAGCATGAGCAATAACATTTAACATCGAACGTCCGACCACACCCACTACTCGATTATGTTTTTCTGCAAGTTCTAAAATGATCCGAACGCGATGCACAGAAGAGGCGAAGGTTGTCACTAACAAACGTCCATCCGCTTCTGCAAAAACCCGATCTAAGTTAGGACGCACCGAATTTTCTGATGGGGTATGTCCTGGGACTTCTGCATTAGTGGAGTCACTGAGTAAACAAAGGACTCCTTTTGCGCCATATTCCGCAAGACGATGTAAATCAAAATGTTCGCCATCGACAGGGGTATGGTCAATTTTAAAGTCGCCTGTATGAATAACAACCCCTAGAGGCGTGGTAATCGCTACACAGCAGCTATCTGCAATGGAATGAGTATTGCGAATATACTCCACAGAAAACGCACTACCCAGTTTAACCACATCCCGAGGAAGAACAGATTTTAAGGTTGTTTGATCCGCAATTCCTGCTTCTTCTAATTTATTTTGCAATAACGCTAAAGCCAAACGGGGGCCATAAATAACAGGAATATCAAACTGTTTCAGATGATAAACAATTCCCCCAATATGATCTTCGTGTCCATGGGTGACAATCATCCCTTTGATTTTATGTCGATTTTCCCGTAAATAGGTCATATCAGGCAAGACAACATTAATGCCGTGCATATCTTCACTGGGAAAACCAATCCCTGCATCTAAGAGGATCATTTCATCCCCATATTCAATGATGCAGGTATTTTTGCCGATCTCATGAAGTCCGCCGAGAGGAATAATTCTCAAGTTGGGTTGTGCTTCGTTTTTACTCATGAATTTGTTGTCCTTTTACTTGACTTGAATGAACAATTAATAATGACTAATGGGTATAAAAAACCGATCCCGTTAGGGAAATTAAAGTTTAAACTCCACTCATAATGCAAAATTAATAAATATAGCTTTTCTTAGTTTATTGAGGTACATAAATGTGATTCGGAAATGTTCATCGTGCTTCGCCTAGGCTACGTCTGACAGGGTTCATTGTTGACCACTGTAATTACTTTCCCAAAGAACAAATAACGAAGAACAAATAACAAAAACATTGCTCTGTTAAATTAGAGGAGCGATAACTTTGTTAAAACATCTTTTAATTGGGTTTCTAAATCAGGGGTTAATTCTGAAAGCGGCGATCGCAGCGCACCGACATTCCAACCTTTTAAGCGCAATGCTGTTTTCACAGGAATGGGATTTGTTGATAAAAATAAGGCTCGGAATAAGGGAAACAATTTAAGATGCGTTTGTTGAGCTTTTTCTAATTGACCTTCTTTAAAGTCAGTAATCATCTGTTGTAGTTCGTCTCCCACCAGATGACTGGCGATACTAACCACACCTGTTCCACCAACAGCTAACAGGGGTAACGTGAGAGAATCATCCCCTGAATAAATGCCAAAATTGCTGGGAGTTGTCGCCCGAATTTCTGAGACTTGGTCTAAATCGCCACTGGCTTCTTTAATGGCAACAATGTTATCAATCTGAGCCAATTTTGCTACCGTTTCTGTCTCTAAGTTTCGTCCCGTGCGACCCGGAATATTGTAGAGCATCATCGGCAAGTCTGGACTTGCTTGCGCGATCGCGCTAAAGTGTTGATAAAGTCCAGCCTGCGGTGGTTTGCTGTAATAAGGAACGACCTGCAAACTACCATCTAAACCCAGTTTAGCTGCTTTTTCCGTTGCTGCGATCGCCTCATGGGTAGAGTTTGACCCCGTCCCTGCCATCACTTTCCCACGGTTTCCCACCGCTTTCTGTACCACTTGGAATAATTCATATTCTTCTTCCCAAGTCAGCGTCGGAGATTCACCTGTCGTTCCACAGACGACCACGGTATCTGTCCCATGACTGACTAAATAATCGGCTAACGCTTCCGTAACCGCATAATTAACCGCACCTTCTGCGGTAAAGGGGGTTACCATTGCCGTCAGCACTTGTCCAAAGTCCACACTTGTCATTGTTATTTTCGATCTCTTTTCTATTTCTCTAAACCGATACGGTTGATTGCGTCCCTTGCAACAAATTTTCTTTCACTAACAACTCCGCAATCTGCACCGCATTTAAGGCTGCTCCTTTGCGAATTTGATCGCCACTTAACCACAACTCTAACCCACAGGGATGGGAAATGTCTTGTCGAATCCGTCCCACAAACACTTCATCTTGTCCTGTTGCTTCATTCGGCATCGGAAAATAATTATTCTCCCAATCTTCTCGCACTTCCACCCCAGGCGCGTCTTGCAGAATCGCTTTGGCTTTCCCCACAGGGAAGGGTTCAGCAAATTCGAGGTTAATCGCTTCCGAATGAGCCCGTAACACAGGAACACGGACACAAGTGGCGCTAATGCGTATGTCTGGACTGCCAAAAATTTTCCGTGTTTCTTTCACCATTTTCATTTCTTCCTGACAATATCCTTGTTCCGTTAAGGGAGAATTATGGGGGAAGACATTAAACGCCAAGGGATAAGGAAACGCCTCTGTGGTTGGGGTTTCATCATTAAGAATGGCTTGGGCTTGTTTTTTCACTTCTGCCATTGCTTTTGCACCCGCCCCCGATGCAGACTGATACGTTGCGACAATCAGCCGTTGGATGGGTTGAACTTGGTGTAACGGATACACCGCCAAGCCCATCAGAATGGTTGTGCAATTGGGATTCGCAATAATCCCTTGATGCTGGGCAGCAGCTTGCGGGTTAATTTCTGGGACAACCAAAGGGACATTTTCAGCCATGCGGAAGGCACTAGAATTATCCACCATCACTGCACCTGCATCAACAATGGTTCGCGCCCATTCTTTACTGGTCGATCCACCTGCTGAGGCTAAAACCAGATCGACCTCTTGAAACGCTTCTGCACTCACCGTTTCTACTTTCAGAGAGTCTCCCCGAAACGAGATTTCTTGACCTGCTGAACGAGGAGAAGCCAGTAATTTTAATTGACTGATCGGAAAAGACCGTTCTTCTAAAAGCTGAATTAACTCTTTCCCTACCGCGCCTGTAGCGCCTAAAATTGCGACACGAATTCCTTCTGACAAATGATTTGCCTCCATTAACAACAATAATCAGTTATATTTTGTAATTTAAATCAAAAAATAGAAATATGTATAACAGATAACCAATAATGAATAACTAATAACTAATTTACACCGTCTTTGGCAATGCTACAATAACCATTTGGACTTTGCCTTAGTTCTGAATTAGACTAACATAAGCCTCGGTCTGAGGTAGAAACTCAGTTCCATCAGGCACACTTGAAATATAGATGCGCGTTATAGAAGAAGAGAGTAATAGATGAAAGTAACCCAGGAAAAACTCCCCGATAGCCAAGTTGCTTTGGAAATAGAAATCCCTGCTGAACAAACGAAAAAAGCCTACGAGAAAGTGTTGAAAGATTTAACCCATTCTGCCAATATTCCTGGGTTTCGGAAGGGGAAAGTCCCTCGCCAGGTGTTAGTGCAACGGTTTGGGAAGGAACGCTTGAAAGCAGCAGCCATTGAAGAATTATTACAACCCTCGATTGACGAAGCCATTGAACAGGAAAAGATTGAGGCGTTAGGGAATTATCAACTCCGTTCTTCCTTTGAAGATCTAACTCAACAATACAAACCAGGTGAACCGTTTACGTTTAGTGCGTCTGTTGATGTTCCGCCAGAAGTGCAACTGGGAGATTATAAAACTCTGAAAGTGCAAGCCGAAGAAGTCAAAGCCGATCCCGAACAAGTGGAAAACTATCTACAGGAAAAACGAGAGCAAGAAGCGACTTTAGTTCCAGTGGAAGATCGTCCCGCGCAAATGGGAGATACCACTGTTATTGATTACGAAGGACGTTTAGAAGAAAGCGGTGAACTCATTGAAGGGGCGCAAGCCGAAGACTTTGAATTAGAACTTGCTGAAGGTAAATTCATTGAAGGTATGGTCGAAGGGATTGTCGGGATGAATCCTGAAGAAACTAAGGAAATTTCTGTGACGTTTCCAGAAGAGTATGCCCGAGAAGATTTAGCAGGAAAAACAGCGAAATTTACAGTCACCCTCAAAGAGTTAAAAGCGAAAGAATTGCCAGAACTGGATGATGAGTTTGCTGAGGATGTCGGGGAACATTCCACGATGGACCAATGGCGGGAAGCCCTAAGCAAGCAATATGAGGAGCAAGCAGAAGAACAAACCAAGAGCAATATTGAAGAGGCGATTGTTAATGCTCTGATTGAGCAAACAGAAATTGAATTGCCCGAAACGATGATTGAACAAGAATTGCAAACAATCATCACTCAATCTATGATGCAGTTGGCGCAGTATGGAATTGATCCTCGTCAAATGCTGAATGAAGAAGCAGTCAAACAAATGAAGCAGCGATCGCGCCCTGATGCCATTGCTCGCCTCAAGCAAAACCTGACTCTGCAAGAAATCTCGAAACAAGAAGGGCTGAACCCATCCGAAGAAGAACTAAAAGCCAAAGCGGATGAAGTCAGAAAAGAACTTGACGAGCAAGAGCAAGAGTATGACGAAGAGCGTCTTCAAGAGTACGTGGAAGAAGACTTGCGCCAAGAAAAAACTCTCGCTTGGTTACGGGAACAAGCAGAAGTAGAATTAGTGCCTGAAGGCAGCTTGCAACAAGAAGCGGAAGCAGAAACGGAAGCAGCAGAAGCAGTGGTCGATGCTGAAAGTGAACCAGCAGAATAAGTCATAATGAGGACAGAAGGAAATTAGCCGGTTAGAGCCAAAACATTAGACGAATCTATGATTTACTCCCAAATGCCCTTTTCGAGTCTTCGCAGCGATCGCGCTTGCAGTCCAGTTGTGTCTCAATCCCAGAACGCCGTTGTCCCGATGGTGATTGAGCAATCAGGAATGGGAGAGCGAGCCTTCGACCTCTATTCTCGCCTCCTCAGAGAACGGATCATCTTCCTCGGAACGCCAGTTGATGACCAAATTGCCGACTCTGTGGCTGCACAAATGCTATTTTTAGAAGCAGAAGACCCAGAAAAAGATATCCAACTGTATATCAACTCCCCTGGAGGATCAGTCTATGCGGGAATGGCCATTTATGACACCATGCAACAAATTCAACCTGATGTTGCGACCATCTGCTATGGACTGGCTGCTAGCATGGGAGCGTTTCTCTTAGCCGGTGGTGCTGCGGGGAAACGGATGTCTCTGACCAATTCTCGAATTATGATTCACCAACCCCTCGGAGGCGCACAGGGACAAGCAGCGGATATTGAAATCCAAGCCCGAGAAATTCTGTATATCAAAAACACCCTGAATGAACTCCTCGCTTACCACACAGGACAACCCTTAGACCGTATTGCTGAAGATACTGATCGCGACTTTTATATGTCGGCAACAGAAGCCCAAGAGTACGGTTTAATTGACCAAGTAATTACCTCGCAGACTCGTTCCCCTCGGGAAGTAGCTGCAACTTAGACGATATTTAATACCAGACGCAGGTGCTGACTTATGTCAAAATTCGACTCCCACTTAAAATGTTCCTTCTGTGGTAAATCCCAAGAACAAGTTCGCAAATTAATTGCGGGTCCGGGCGTATATATTTGCGATGAATGTGTGGAATTATGCAACGAAATCTTAGATGATGAACTCATTGAACCCTCTTCTCGCCCAGAACGGGTTTCGTCCCAAGAGGAAGACCAAGGGAAACGTCAGGGGAAACCTGCTCTGTCGTTGAGTGAAATTCCCAAACCCAAAGATATTAAGGGGTATCTCGATGACTATGTGATTGGTCAGGAAGAAGCGAAAAAGGTCTTGTCGGTTGCGGTTTATAACCACTATAAACGCCTCAGCCTGCTGGAAAACCAACAGAGTCACACAGGAGATGGGGAGGTTCAACTCCAGAAATCCAATATCCTGTTAATTGGTCCGACAGGTTGCGGGAAAACTCTGCTGGCGCAAACCTTGGCGGAGATTTTGGAAGTTCCTTTTGCTGTTGCTGATGCCACCACACTCACAGAAGCGGGGTATGTGGGAGAAGATGTAGAAAATATTTTACTGCGTTTGTTACAAGTTGCGGATTCCGATGTGGAAAAAGCGCAACGGGGCATCATCTACATTGATGAAATTGATAAAGTCGCCCGTAAAAGCGAAAATACCTCTATTACTCGCGATGTCTCTGGGGAAGGGGTGCAACAAGCCCTGCTGAAGATGTTAGAAGGGACAGTTGCTAACGTCCCTCCTCAAGGGGGACGGAAACATCCCTACCAAGATTGTATCCAGATTGATACCAGTAACATCCTCTTCATTTGTGGGGGCGCGTTTGTTGGCTTAGATAAAGTGGTGGAAGAACGGATGGGGCGTAAGTCCATTGGCTTTATTCAAGGGGAAGAAGGACACACCCTTACCAAGGAAAAACGAGCAGCAGATATTCTCCAGCATCTGCAACCCGATGACTTTATTAAGTTTGGCATGATTCCCGAGTTTGTGGGGCGGATTCCCGTTTCGGCGGTGATTGAACCGTTAGATGAGCAGGCGTTAGTTTCGATTTTGACACAGCCCCGTAATGCACTGGTGAAACAATATCAGAAGCTATTGGGGATGGATAATATTGAGCTCGAGTTTACCCCAGAAGCCCTCCGCGCGATCGCGCAAGAAGCCAATCGAAGGAAAACAGGAGCCAGAGCCTTACGAGGCATTATTGAAGAGATCATGCTTGATGTCATGTATGATTTGCCCTCTCGTAAAGATGTCCGTCATTGTCAAATTACCAAAAATATGGTAGAAAAACGCTCCACTGCCGAACTCTTACTCCATCCGTCTTCCCTTCCCAAACCCGAATCCGCATAACAGCAAGCTCACTGCGAGGCAACTGTTGAAAAAACCAACAACTCATCCTCTCTGAGTTAGACGTAAATTTTTGTAAAGAAAGTTAAGATAGATCATAAATAAGATGAAAAAACTTTAACTCACACCGTCATGGCTTCGGAATCAGAGCAAAAACAGTTATTAAAAGCAATTTTAGAGCCATTGCTGGAGGACTTTCAGTACTGGTTTTCCCGTTCTCGTAATCTCTTAGAATCGGAACAAGTTGCGGTTTTATCTCCCGCAGAACAGGCGGACTTACTACAGCGAGTGAAAACCGCTCAAGAAGAAGTCAGTGCAACTCAGAGTCTATTTCAAGCGACGGATGGTAACGTTGGCGTGGAAATGTCCACCATAGCCCCTTGGCATAAACTGGTTACAGAATGCTGGCAAGTGGCAAGGCAAAACCGACAACAGCAACAACAGTCACCGCGTCAGGGGATTAATGAAACAGGTTAGAATGAAGGATATCAGAAAACTATCAACCTTCGTTTGAGCCTGCTGCATTAGCAACCTAAGTTTAGAAAATACTCCCGATTAAGATTAAGGAAAACCATGTTACACCTCCTATACATCATCGCTTTTACCGTCATTGCTTTTTTCGCTGTTAGTAACTTAATTCGTAGTTTGATCACCTTAGGGACTGAGTCACAAAGAACTGGAAATAACTGGAATTCTCGCGGAAGTAGAAACAATTTTAATGGTAATCGTTATCCATCTGCACAAACCCCGTCCCATCCCGAATTATTAGACGAACAGGGAAAACCAGTTAACGAACCCCTCCTCGTCATGCGGTCAGTGAATGTGGATGATGCACGGGAAAAATTGGATGCACTCTATAACGATTCTCCTGGTAGCAATCAAGAAGAAGATAAAGATTAATTCCTTCCTTATTCGTTCATTTTTCGCAACCTTGAGACTTTAAGAAGACGTTATCAGTTCGGTAGCGTCTTCTTTTAATGGATTTCCTTAAAGCCGTAACCGTGTATGATTATCACTGATATTATGAACAGTTAGTTTTTCCTCTTCGCTGAACTGTTCAAAAAAGGCTCTCACTTTCGGTGGGAAATTAGGGAAAGAAAATGCAGCATCTCCTTGTGCAATATCAGCCCAAAAATATCGCAGATCAGGAACAAATTTTTCCGCTTCTTCCACTGGGAGGTTGAGAGGAGGTTTAGTTAATAATTTCATCATAAATGGGTCAGCGCGATCGCCCATCCATTCCCTAGAAAAGTGCAGTAAATCATCCCAACCAGGAACCGTTTTCACCCAATGAGATTGAATATCAAATTGCATTTGATCTCGGGATTCACCACTCACTTCAATCACCCGATAAGGATGGGGATAACTGACTAAAGAACCCGTTGTGATTTCGTATAGATTTCCTTCTTTGGCAATATCTTGAACATGAAGATGACCAGTAAAGATAAATCTTACACCATAGGCGTTTAAGAGTTTTTTCAAACGCGGTGCATTATCCAACATATACCGATTAGAAATGGGATGATCTCCTTGTCCAGGAAAATGTTCAATCACGTTATGATGAACCATAACCAGAACCATTTGATCTTGTAAGGTAGGTAATAAGTTTTCTAACCACTGTAATTGTTCCTCGTCCAGACAACCGAGTTGCTGACCATTTTCATCAAAAATATTGGAGTTTAGCGCGATTAATTGAACGCCAGGATGTAATTCGGTGGTGTAATAAAGTTGATTGGTTTTTTCATAACCACAATGGGAGTAATAATGAGGAAATTTTTCATAGGGAATGGCAGGATTTTTACCTGGATTTTCTCCAGAAACCGTGGGAATATCATGATTGCCTGGAATTACATAAACGGGAAAAGGAAGTGTTTGCAGATAGTCTGCTAACCACTGATGATTTTCTGGTTCACCATCTTGGGTTAAATCTCCTGGCAGTAAGAGAAAGTCAAGATTTAAGGTTTTCAAGTGTTCAACCACTTGTTGAAAACTAGGGATACTGACTTCTACTAAATGAAAGCGTTTGGGGTGGTGAAAAATTGTTTCTTCAACAGCAATATGGAGATCACTCGCAATTCCGAAGCGGAAGTTAAAATTCATCACATTAATTTTGATTAGCGCACTATCTGCAAGTTTATCTTATATGAAATACCTAAGTGCTTGATCCAACTAAACCTGTGGTGGGAGAACTGGCGCTTGCATATTGTTTAATCGGAATGCGTCCAGCGAGATAGCCGAGTCGTCCTGCTTCCGTCGCCATTCCCATCGCACGACCCATTGCAATGGGATTTTTTGCCAGCGCGATCGCGCTATTAATCAACAACGCATCAGCCCCCAATTCCATAGCATAAGCAGCTTCACTGGGCGTGCCAATCCCCGCATCGACAACAACAGGAACGTTGGCTTCTTCGATGATAATTTGCAGGTTGGCTTCGGTTTTAATCCCTTGTCCCGACCCAATGGGAGATCCCAAAGGCATTACTGTGGAACAGCCCACATCTTCTAAACGTTTCGCAAGCACGGGATCGGCATTGATATAAGGTAAAACTGCAAAACCGTCTTTCACCAATTTTTCCGCAGCTTCTAACGTTCCAATCGGGTCAGGAAGGAGATGTTTCGGTTCGGGGATGACTTCTAATTTCACAAAGTTATTATCCTCCTGTCCAAGTAACTTCGCCATTTCTCGCCCTAGTTTTGCCACCCGAATTGCATCCTCTGCGGTTTTACAGCCTGCTGTATTGGGCAGCATCCAGAGTTGATTCCAATCGAGGGCTTCCCCTAACCCTTCATGTCCTACCGCGTTATTCTGGACACGACGCACCGCAACGGTAACAATTTGGCTACCACTTGCGCTAAGACTTTCCCGCATAATTTCAGGATTGGGAAATTTTCCAGTGCCAGTAAGCAAGCGGGATTGAAAGGTACGTCCTGCAATGACTAAGGGCTGATCCTCTGGTTGGGCTGCGGTGGATTGGTTGGCGATAGAAAGATGACTAATGTGAGAGTGTCCGTTTTGACCGTTCATTGTTGTTAGAGAAGAGGATTGTTTATGATTCAACCACTGACGAGTGTTTTGGCTGTGGAAGCGTTGGGGACGAAAATGATCTAAAAGTGGATCGCTATTCCCTTTCGTGATTAATTCCGCGATCATTTCAGCAGTAATGGGGGCGAGTAAAACGCCATGACGATGATGTCCTGTGGCGAGAAATAAGTTTTCATAGTCTGATTGTCCGAGAATCGGGAGTTCATCGGGTGTTGTGGGACGGAAGCCCCACCAAATCTGTTCCATTGACCAATCTTGTAATTCGGGATAGAGACGCATCGCGCGATCGCTGAGAGTTTTAATCCCAGCAGGGGTATTATTTCCCGTCCACCCCACTTCTTCTGAGGTTGCGCCAATAATCAACCGTCCATCTTGTCTTGGAATTAAATAAGTATTGGGACCAAATAACACGCGCTGGATCGGATAGGGTTGATCAGGCATCCGCAGGCACATCATTTGTCCTTTTACGGGACGCACGGGAAGCGGTAACAGTTCTTTGACCCAAGATCCTGTTGCTAGAACATAGTGATCCGCTTGTAAGATTCCCTCACTGGTTCTAATTTTGGTGATGCGACCCTTTTGCTTTTGAATGCTTTTAACCGTTACCCCTTCTCGAAATTCCACGCCGTTTGCTTTGGCTGCTTGCAAGAGGGTTTTCATTAAGGCAATATTATCCACTTGCGCGTCTTCGGGATACCACCAAGCGCCAATGACATCTTCTCCGAGTCCTGGTTGATAAAATTCTAAATCAGGCTTGTCCACCCAAGTGGCAGGTTGTACCGCAGGAGAACTAGGGGCTTGACTTTTTTCATAAACAGGGGCGAGAATCCCACAAGGAAAATAGCCTGTATCTTCTCCCGTTTGGTGTTCGAGGTCATTAATCCAATCGGGGTAAAGATCGCGCGATCGCAGCGCCAAATCTAATAATGGACTGGGGGGAATCGCTTCGGCTTGGGGTGCAATCATTCCACCTGCTGCAAACCCCGCAGCTTCGGCTTGGTTTCGACTGACAACCGTGACTGATTCTCCTCTTTTCCGTAACGAAAGCGCGATCGCGCTGCCAATAATGCCACCACCAATAATTACTGTACTCATCGTTGCTCTTCCAATCCTTACCTATCTCTCAATTTAAATATTTCTGGACAACACTCCATCCCGTCCAAGACACATAAGCCAGCGCGAAAAACAAGACGGCATTTGTCGTTACGTGAACCGATCTCGCCCACGGGCGTTTGGCGCTAATTTGAGTTGCACTCGTTGCTGATAATAGCACTAACCCCACCACGGTAATCCCAGCAATTAAATGGGGGGAATGCCCCAAGTTACCATAATGTCCTAAAGTGCCCACAATGCCAATGGTTAACAATAGTAGAACTAAACTCACTAAAATGATGCCAATGGTGTAGTGTAGGGGGCGTAACCATTTTGGGCGTGGTGATTTTTGGGCGCGAAAATAGTATAATCCCATTCCTGTCCCAGCTAAAATGCCATAAGCGGTGACAGACAAGCCCATTGACCAAGCAGCGATCTTCCACAACCAGAGAAACGACGGTAAATCCAAGATGACTTTCCTAACTGGGTCTTCCCTTCCCATTATTGATCAATTTATACCTATCTGCTCGTTTTAATCAAAAAACTTGAATGAAGATTTCCCACGGTCAGTCAAAGTTTTGATACAGTAGAGTGTGCGATTTTTAGTGCTTGGGGAACGGGTCACAATGTTAAAAAATGATGAATGGATTAAAGAAAAAGCAAGTCAAGGAATGATTTCGCCTTTTGAACCGCAACAAGTTCGCAAACTTGAGGGTGACATTCCTGTTATTTCCTATGGCTTGAGTAGCTTCGGCTATGATATTCGTTTATCGCCGAATGAATTTCGGATTTTTCGTCATATTCCTGGCACTATTGTTGACCCGAAAAACTTTAATCCTGATAATTTAGAACCGACTCAACTGTGCACGGATGAAACCGGAAGTTATTTTATTCTACCCGCCCATTCTTATGGCTTAGGAGTAGCTTTAGAACGGTTAGAAATTCCTGATAATGTAACGGTCATTTGTATTGGAAAATCAACTTATGCAAGGTGTTTTCGCGGAGACACACGAGTTGCTTTAGTTGATGGCACTGCACCAACATTAGAAGAGATGGCAAAACGTGCTGAAAATGGCGAACAATTTTGGGGATACAGTATTGGACAACATGGTCGCTTAATCGTTACTTTGCTTGAAAACCCTCGTTATATTGGCAGAGATTCACTGGTGGAAGTAACTTTAGATAATGAAGAATCAATATTTTGCACACCCGATCATGAATTTATGACTCGGGATGGGCGAATGGTAGCAGCACAAGAATTAAAGCCAAATGATTCTTTAATGCCACTCTATCGCCAACTTGAACGAGGTTATGAAATGGTTTATCAACCTCTAAATGGACATCTTTATCCCACTCATCGGCTTAGTGATGAATGGAATCTTAGACATCTAATTTATGAGGAAGAACCCAATACTCATCGCCATCACATTGACCATAATCGTCTTAATAATTGTCCATGGAATATTATGCGGATGAATGAGTCGGAACATATTCGACTACATAATAGTATTACTTATGGTGTAGATTTTGACCCAAAAGAACATGGTCAATCAGTTAAACAAGCAATTTCAGAGCTAAAATTAAACCCTGAATGGTTGGAGAATTATTCAGAACAACAACAGAAAAGAGCTTTGAAATTTTGGCATGATCCTCAATATGCTTCAGTTCGGGAATTATTACTAGAACGCCGTCGCAATTGTTCAGATGAAACTCGTCAAGCCCATCGAGAAAAGATGTTACGTCGTTACGAATCGAAGGAAGCAAGAGCATTAACAGGAGAAAAATCGAAGCAGGCTTGGTCACAAGATGATGGAACAAGACGCGCTCGACAGTCGGAAACGATGAAACGCATTAATGACTCCACAAAAACTCGTCATGAGATTACCGCCGATGTTGTACGTGCAGCTTTAGATCAAACGGGTTCCATCAGAGGAGCAGCCCGATTACTTAATTGTGATCGATCAGTTTTTCGGCGCTTTCCAGATGTGATTCATCAATTCCGAGGACAAAAAGTTAAAAACCATAAAGTTGTTAGTGTGAGAGAAATTGCAGGAACTCATGATGTTTATTGTCTTAGTGTTCCTGAGGCTGGTAATTTTGCCCTAGAATCAGGAGTCTTTGTCCATAATTGTGGAATTATCGCAAATATAACGCCTGCAGAAGCGGGTTGGCGCGGTTTTTTAACCTTAGAATTATCGAATTCTTCTAGTGCCGATTGTAAGATTTATGCCAATGAAGGAATTGTTCAATTAGTCTTTTTAGAAGGTGATCCTTGTTCAGTTAGTTACGAACAACGAAAAGGAAAGTATCAAGAACAGCCTAATCGCGTCACTTTAGCAAAAATTTAAAAGGAGTTAAAAATGGATAAATTTAGAATTGAAGTCATTAAAGCAACCCCGAATCCACAACAAGTAATGTGGTTAGCAATGCACCAAGATTATTCCGAAGATTTGGTTTGGGATAAGCGCGATCGCGCACCAGATGAAACCAAAGCGGGAGAAAAAGTAATCAAGCATTTATTATCAGGAGAAAGAGGACATTATGGCCCCTTAGAACATCCGCAAATTACATTTAATGTGGGCTTTTTTCCTCATTCAATGATGCAACAAATTCGCACTCATAGGGTTGGAATTTCATTTGATGTACAGTGTCTTGCAGGGGATACTGAAGTCACTTTCGTTAAAGCCTCTGGTAGTCTTAAAAAAGCCAAAATTTCTGAACTTTACAAAAGTTGGCTTAATAAAGATAAAGAAAACAAAGTTCAAAATAATAATAAATCTCAAGAAAGAGATTTTGTTAAAAATTTGCCCTTGCGGGTACTAAATGAAGAGACAGGAAAATTTCAAATAAGTCGCATTAAAGATGTTCTTTGTAGTGGCGTTCAACCTGTTTACCGTCTAACGCTGGAAGATAGTAAACAATTAGACTGTACGACCAACCATAAACTTTTAACGATTCAAGGTTGGCAAAGAATGGGCAAAGCAGTTGGCTTAGTTGTAAATTCAGATCGCGAAGTTATAAAAACTGAAAATGATTGTTGGGTTTTGTGTAATGGAGTACCTATATTAGAAAAAACATCAGCAGAACAAATACAATCTCAAGTTAAAGCCCATCCTGTTAAAGTTGCTAAGGTAGAATATCTAGGCTTACAAACGACTTACGATTTAGAGGTCGCAGAACCTTGGCATAATTTTGTTGCTAATGGCATCGTTGTTCACAATTCTTTCCGTTATACGGGAAAGCGTCTTTTAGATGTCGCAGAAGGGAAAAGAGATGCAGAAGATGTCTTTTATTTACGCCCCGTGGGTGAATATACAAACCGTCAAGGAAAACGCTATTTTTACTCAGAAGAACAACGCCAAGCGGATTTAGAATGGTGCATTGAAGCCACTAAACGTTATCAACAAAGAATTGGAGAAGGATTAGCCGAAGAACACGCGCGAGGAATTATTCCCTTTGATACCCGACAGCATTTTGTCATGAGTTGTAATGCGCGATCGCTGATGCACCTCCTTGATTTACGCTGGAAAAAAGATGCCCAATTGGAAGCGCAGAAGTTTAGTGAACTTCTCTTTGGACATTTTCAAGAGTGGACACCTCAACTGGCAGAATGGTATTTAGAAAATCGTGCCAAAAAAGCAAGGTTGTCTCCTTAGTGGATTGGTTTAAATTGGGAAAGGGAGGAAATGAGAATGAATCACTTCTTCTGAGAAATCGTTTCGGAAACTGAAAATCAAGGAGGAAACTGTTGACAGAATCGGCATTACTGGGAAAATCTTTAGCGGAATTAACGGATTGGGTACAAGACCAAGGACAACCTGCTTATCGGGGAAAACAGTTGCATCAGTGGTTGTATCAAAAAGGAGCGCGATCGCTGCACGAGATTACTGTGTTTCCAAAACAGTGGCGAGCAGCGTTAGAAGATCAACCCATTGGACGCTCTACTATTGCTCACCGTAGCATTGCGCCTGATGAAACGCGGAAATATCTGCTTCGTCTTGCAGATGGAGAAATGATCGAAACCGTTGGGATTCCCACCGCGAAACGCTTAACCGTTTGTGTCTCTTCCCAAATCGGATGTCCCATGGCGTGTGACTTTTGCGCGACAGGGAAAGGCGGTTTCACCCGTAATCTCGAGGCATACGAAATTGTGGATCAAGTGCTGACTGTGGCGGAAGATTTTGAACGGCGGGTCAGTCATGTGGTTTTTATGGGAATGGGCGAACCCCTTTTAAACCGAGAAGCGGTAGTGAAAGCGGTGAAATCCTTAAATCAAGACGTGGGAATTGGACAACGGTGTCTTACGGTTTCTACTGTCGGTATTCCCAAACAGATTCCGCTGCTTGCTGAAGAAAAATTACAAATCACCCTTGCTATTAGTCTTCATGCGTCAAATCAAACCTTGCGGGAACAATTGATTCCCAGTGGCGGAGGGTATCCCTTGTCAGACTTAATTGCAGACTGTCGCAAGTACGTCGAACGCACTCACCGTCGGGTTACGTTTGAATATATCCTGTTAGCGGGGGTGAATGATACCCCAGATCATGCTGAAGAATTAGCCCAACTCTTAAGAGGCTTTCAAACCCACGTTAATCTCATTCCGTATAACCCCATTAGCGAAGTGGATTATCAACGCCCAGACAAAAACCGAATCGAAGCCTTTCAATCCGTTCTTGAAGACGCTAAGATTGCCGTTAGTATCCGTTACTCTCGTGGGTTAGAAGCGGATGCTGCGTGTGGGCAATTACGGGTAAATCAGACACAATGACCACTGAAACGATAACATCCCCTTGGACAAAGCGTCATATCCTCTCTCTGGAAACATTTACCCAAGAAGAGTACGAAACCCTTTTAGAAACCGCCGATAGTTTTCGGGAAGTGTTATCCCGTCGCACCAAGAAAGTTCCTGCTTTACAAGGACAAGTGGTGGCAAACTTGTTTTTTGAACCCTCCACTCGCACTCGTAGCAGTTTTGAACTGGCTGCAAAGCGGTTATCTGCAGATACCCTCAATTTTACGGGGAGTTCTTCTTCTCTGACTAAGGGCGAAACCATTTTAGATACAGCAAAAACCTATATGGCGATGGGCGCGAATATCATGGTGATTCGTCATCGCCAAGCCGGGGTCCCCCATACCATTGCAGCAGAAATGGATCGCTTAGAAAGCAATGTCAGTATTCTCAATGCAGGAGATGGACAACATGAGCATCCCTCACAGGCGTTATTAGATTTATTTACCCTCTATCAGTTGCTGTCTCCTCAATCTCCCCGTCAGTTTCTCGTAGGGAAGAAAATCGCGATTGTGGGCGATCTTCTACATTCTCGGGTGGCGCGATCGAATATCTATAGCTTAACGGCGATGGGGGCAACGGTTCATTTAGCTGCACCGCCAACCTTGCTGCCAAAACCATTTCAGGGCTTTTTAAGGGGGTCTTCTTCCGAGAAATTGGTCTGTCACTGGGAGATTGAACCTGCCCTCGCAGATGCTGATTTTATTATGACCTTGCGCTTGCAAAAAGAGCGGATGACGGAGCATTTATTGCCTAGTTTACGGGAATATCATCAACGATTTGGAATTACGCGCGATCGCGCTCTTTTAGCTTGTCCTGATGTCAAAATTCTCCACCCAGGACCGGTGAATCGAGGGGTAGAAATCAGTTCTGATCTCATGGACGATCCTGAATTGAGTTTAATCTCCCAACAAGTCACCAGTGGAGTCGCTGTCCGCATGGCCCTCCTTTATCTGATTGGTACCAGTTGAAAATTAGTCATCTTCATCAAAATCAAATCGTAACTCTTCCACTGCCATTTCTAACTCTTGGAAATATTCGGTTTGGGTGATTTCTTCCACTTGGCGCGATCGTTTTTGTTGATCAATTTCAATTTTTAAGTCTTCCACTTGTCGTTTCAGGGCTTCCTCTTCCCGTTTCCGTTCACTAATTTCTTGGAGCATTCCTTCATAATACAAGACATTATTATGTCGGTCTTTCACCACCCGCGTATCTTCTTGCACCCAGACAATGCTGCCATCCTGCCGATACACTTGATACTCCCAATGTTTAATCTCTCCTTCTTCATTAATCCGACGATGAAATTCTTTTTCATTATTGGGATCAACATATAACTCACTGACATCAGTGACTTGTTCAATCATTTCTTCAGGAGAGGAATAACCAAAGATATTTGCCATTGCTGGGTTGACACTCATGTATTGCCCCTCTAAGTTGACTTGGAAAATCCCTTCTAGGGCATTCTCAAAAATACTACGGAACTTCTCTTCTGCAATGCGGAGGGATTCTTCCGCCTGTTTGCGTTCGGTAATATCAATGCCCACAGAAACGGTTGCGCTGCCATCTTTATACTTTTGAGCAGCCACTAGATAATAGCGCGATCGCTCATCAACTTGAAGTTCAATTTCCTTTGATGCTGATTCTGTATCACTATCTAAAAATCGGCGTGTAAAGTCTGCTAACTGAGAACTTCCTTCTAAAAATCCCACTTCTCGACCAATAAAGGAATCCTGCTTTAAATTCCAATCTTCAGCAAGATGGCGATTCACCCCTAAATAGATCCCTCCTGAATTTAACCAAGAAATCGCACCTGGAACCGTATCAATCACCGTTTCCAGTTGTTCCTTCGCATCTGCTAGGTCTTTTTCCCGAGTTTGGACTGTATGCACCATCCTCTGAAATACCCGAGCAAGTCGCCCCAACTCATCATTTCTGGCTGCAACACCATCGAGACTTTTGGATCGAAATGAGTTATCTTCCACCGCAGCAGCAGCAGCAGTGACTCGCTTGACGTGCTGCAAATATCGCGACATTTCTTGATTTTTTTCGCGAATCGATAAATTTGCTTTATTTAACTCAACATTACGCTCATCTAAGAGTTCTTTAGCAATTTTATAAATTTGCCCTTGGGCGAGGAGAAGTTGCGGAAAATCCAGAATCCGATAAACCCCTGGATCAATTTCAATCACTAACGGCTCGTATAAATCTTCAGGGGGACGTTGTAAACAATACTCCGCTGCATCATGAATGGAGGTATTGCCTGGTAAAATGTAAGGGGAACGACCACTTGAGCGATCATAAATTGAGTCATAAAGAATCTTTAAGGGTCGGCGCGTAAATAACTCTAAGCCATAAGGGGTACTCATCGCCTCTAAAAACTTTTGACGAGATAGCATCCCATAGTATTGACCATTTTCCATCAGTAAAACTCCTGTTAAAACTGGGTTTTCTTCAAAGGCTTTTGTTAAAGCCGATCCAGGAGAGTTGATATCGACGGAAAAATCATCGAGGGTTAGTTCTTGGAGAGTGGATTCAACGTTGAGATGACGGGGTGGGTTACTGGTGCGAGAAATAGACATGATTTTAGGAAACAGTGAAGAACTTTGCAAACTGTGAGGGAATCTCGACACTCCAACGGTTTAAAGCGCGTTGGATTCTTGGTTCTGCGACGATGCTTGCTTTGACAGGAAAAGTCCAACCCAATCAGCATTACCAGTCTTCGTCAGAACTGTGATTTTCAATCAAAGATTGTAGTTTCGAGCCAGAGTCACCCGCGTTAAATATATGTAAACCAAACTCTTGACTCAGTTGTTGGGCAACTTTTAAGCCACGAACACTGTAACCAGCTTCGCTAATCAAGGGAGAGAAAATTCCAACTCCCAATTGATTAGGAATAACTAGAAAAGTCCCCCCTCCGATGCTACTTTGGGTGGGAATTCCCACTTGATAAAACCATTGCTGTGAATCGTTACCTAAACCACAATTGAGCATCAGACTTAACAAGTCTTGTACATAGGCTTTCTCGATCGCTGCTTGTTCTGTAATGGGATTAATTCCACCATTGGCTAAGGTAGCAGCAATCATCGCCACATCATTACTGCTGACGAGAACTGCTTGTAGGTCAAAGTAGAGTTTCAGTGTATCTTGTAACTGGTCAGATAAGACCCCACATTGGCGCAACCAAAACCCTAATCCTCGTTCATAGTTCCCTGCAGCTTTTTGTGCTTGTAAAACTGAGGTATCCACTTCTAGGGATCTTCCCGTATAACGACTGAGTTTATCTAAAACCCGTTGTAAGCGTTCTGGGAGAGAATCCCCCTTAATCAGATCCACAACTGTAATCGCACCAGCAGGGGATAATGGGTTTTTGGGAAGACGAGTATCTGTGGTCAGTTCTAGTTGGTAAAGATTCTTATGGGAGGGTTCAACACTGACGCGCTTGGTAACATACTCTCGACCATAATCTTCTAAAGCCACACCATAGACCAGCAAGTTCACTAAATTTTGTAAGGTAAAAAATTGGTTGGTATCACCGACCTCAAACTCTTCTCCCTGCATCGTAATGGCGTTAATGCCAAAAGAATCCGATTCAATGGGAATTAATTCAGGGGGATAATTGGTGATTTTTCCCTCTTCTACGGGTTGAAACTTTTCATGGATATCACTCAAATAACTCCGAAAAGGAGAGGTAATACCCTGAATAGAGCTTGCTAATGATTCGAGTTCGTTGGCTTGGTTCATTTTGATTAATCCTCATTTTTAAGAAATAATATATTGTGCCATGAATCTGGGAAGAATCGAATGTTACTAATGGATAAGACTCGCCCTCACTCCATAATTTGTTGCGCCACCTTTTGAAATTCTTCACTAATGGGATGATTAGGGTTGCTGATAATAAAAACGCCTTCACTGGCTAGTTTAGCCATATCTACAGAAAGCGGAAAGATCCCAGCAACTGGTAAATCATAAACCTGCTCAATTTTGTCTCTTAATTTCTTAAAACTCATGGTAGTCAGCGCTTTATTCACCGCTAAAACCATTTTCCGAACCTTTAAACGACGGGCAACATCAACCGTTACTGCTGTTCCTTGATAGTCTTGCTTGTCTGGACGCAAAATGAGAATGACAAAATGAGAAATTGCAATAGAAAGAAACGTATCTTTCGATAATCCTGGATGGGTATCAATAAATAAATAATCTAGCTTGAGACTTTTCACTAACTTCCGAAAACCATCATGAAGCAGACTCACTTTATATCCTTCTTTTAGAATTCTGGCAATATCGTCAGCGCGAGTGCTGGAAGGAACTAAAAATATCTTGCCATCCCCTTTAATCCCAACATTATTGCTCACATCATAAGCGGTGTCTTCGATTCCTGTTGCGCCCCATAAATATGTATTGAGAGTATGATTGAGATTCTCAACGTCAAAGTTAAAAATATTATGAATCCCTGGGGATGGCAGATCAATGTCAACAACCCCAACTCGTTTTCCTTGGTTCGCAATAGCGGTAGCAAGGTTAGCGGTAAAACTTGATTTACCTGTACCGCCTCGATAAGAATGGATGGCAATTACTTTTGGCATTTTGATCAAGTGGATGACATTGAAGGTGGACTTAAGGTCTGGAGTGAGAAAAATTACGATTCCATCATACCACGGTAAGGTTTTTCCTTTGATAAACAAATCACAAAACTAAAAAGCAACACAAGCGATGAGATTGCCCGATTTTTTTGAGTATGATCACCCTTCCCTTTCTACGTGATTAGACTTCCTAAAAATAAAATCCTCGAAATGATTTCGTTCCGAGGATCGTTTGATTTCTTATAGTTAATTGAAAACGGATCTTTGTTTGCTCTTAAACCTTTAAGGAGGGGAGTTTTTCGACACAGCGCACAAACATTTCTACTCCCATTCCTAAAGCCGTTTCATCAAAATCAAAACGCGGGTGATGATGGGGATAATTTAATCTTAATTCTGGATTTGCTGAACCAAGGAAAAAGTAACATCCAGGCACTTGTTCAAGGAAAAACGACATATCTTCACTGCCCATGGTCTGGCATTCTGGAACGACTCCTGTGGGCGTTTCTACCACCGTTTGCGCCACAGACCGCACTAAATTGGTCACTCTTGCATCATTAATAACAGGAGGATACATCCGCCAGTAGTTCAGGTCATAGCTTGCGCCGTGGCTGTGGCAAATCCCACTAATAATTGATTCGACGCGCTGACCAATGTAATTTTCTAAATCGGTATTAAAATAGCGCACTGTTCCCGAAAGATAAGCGCGATCGGCAATGACATTCATCGCCGAACCTGCTTTTAATTCCCCAACCGTAACCACTGCTGAATCTGTGGGGTCAATATTGCGGGCGACAATGGTTTGTAAAGCATTGACAATTTGGGCACTGACCACGACAGCATCAATGGTTTGATGAGGCATTGCGCCATGTCCTCCTTTAGCTTGAATCTCACATTTGAAGAGTTCCACCGCAGCCATCAGTGTCCCATCGCGCACGCCAAGAGTTCCCAAGGGGAGATTGTTCCAGAGATGCAAGCCAATCATTGCGTCAACATCGGGATTTTTCAAGACTCCCGCTTCAATCATCGGTTTTGCGCCCCCTGGACTTTCTTCGGCGGGTTGGAAGATAATTTTGACGGTCCCTGTGATATCTTGACGGTGTTGCCAGAGATGATAAGCTGTTCCGAGCGCGATCGCGGTGTGTCCATCATGTCCACAAGCGTGCATAATCCCATCATGTTGCGATCGATAAGGGACATCATTGGCTTCCTGTACGGGTAGCGCGTCCATATCAGCGCGAATCCCCAACACTTTGCCAGATGTTCCCCCTTCAATCAGCGCGACGACCCCTGTTTGGGCGACACCTGTTTCATGGGGAATCCCCCATTCTTGCAGTTTAGAAATCACAAATTCTGAGGTAAGTTTTTCTTGGAATCCTAGTTCTGGGCGTTGATGAAAGCCCCGTCGCCATTGGACAAGATCAGATTGGAGACTTTGGATTTCAGGACGAATTTTTTCAGCGTTGATGGGTTTGATGGGAGAGACAGTCATAAGGCAATTACCAGAGATACTCTAATTCTAAGTTTGACGCAATGTCGGCAAGTTTTTCAGTGTCTTTCGGATTAGATAAATAAGGAATTGTTCCTAAAATTGGGAGACCACAAAGGGTTTGGATTAAGTCATGAGGAGTCCATTGGGCTTGTTTGGCTTCTGCTTCCTCGCTAAGACAGTTGACAATCAATCCCTTAATTTCCACTTGACTTTGACGGGCAAGGGCAACATTTGCCACCGTTTGCGCGATCGCGCCTAATTTGACGGGGACAACTAACACCACTGGTAAACGCCAAGCAGCAGCCACATCCGCCACAGTCATTTCCCATGTCATCGGAGATCCTAGCCCCCCTAAGGCTTCGAGTAAAACCAACTCCCGTTGGGATTTCAGGCGAGTCAGGGCTTGCCAAACTGTAGTTAGATTAACGTCTTGACCTTCTTGTTCGGCAGCCAAAGGGGGCGCGATCGGAAGCGGGTAAGACAAAGGGTTGATCAACTCGGGTGATTGAGTCAAAGGGAACAATTGTTGATAAAGATGACTATCACCAGGAGTTCCCGTTTGAATCAGCTTCATAATCCCCAATTGGTCTAAGGAGCGATATTTTTGCCAGTAAGCGATCAGACTAAGCGTAACAACCGTTTTCCCAATTTCCGTATCCGTACCAGTGATTAAAAGTGTTTTCATTGTTTAAAATTGGATTAAGAACTTTGAGCCTGATTTCTAAACAGAAAATAGCGTCTTAAATTTATTTAAATTTCATCCTAGTCACTGAGGATGATATGATTGCAACGAACTGAGGTTAAAGAGAAAGCCCGTGAGCCATTCTGCTACTTTAACGCTTCAACCCCCATTGAGCCAACTTCCTGATCAAAACCGTTTACGCATCTTCTCGGGCTCTGCAAATGAGCCCCTTGCCCAAGAGGTAGCCACTTATTTAGGGCTAGAATTGGGACCGATGGTGAGAAAACGGTTTGCTGATGGTGAACTCTATGTTCAAATCCAGGAATCGATTCGCGGTTGTGACGTTTACTTGATCCAACCCTGTTGTCATCCCGTTAATGACAACTTGATGGAACTGTTGATTATGATCGACGCTTGTCGTCGTGCGTCTGCTCGTCAAATTACAGCAGTGATCCCTTACTATAGTTACGCTCGTGCTGATCGCAAGACAGCAGGACGAGAATCAATCACTGCCAAGCTGGTGGCGAACTTAATTACAGAAGCTGGCGCAAGCCGTGTTCTTGCCATGGACTTACACTCAGCACAAATTCAGGGGTATTTCGATATTCCTTTAGATCACGTCTATGGTTCTCCTGTACTGATTCAATATATTGCTAGCAAGCAACTTTCTGATTTGGTTGTTGTCTCTCCTGATGTGGGAGGGGTAGCAAGGGCAAGAGCGTTTGCTAAAAAATTAGATGATGCTCCCCTCGCCATTATTGATAAACGTCGTCATAGCCATAATGAAGCTGAAGTCCTTAATTTAATTGGGGATGTCAAAGGAAAAACTGCCGTCATGGTGGATGACTTAATTGATACAGCAGGAACAATGCTGGAGGGATCTCGTTTGCTGCGTAAAGAAGGAGCAGAGCAGGTTTATGCTTGTGCTACCCACCCTGTTTTATCTGGACCTGCCCGAGAACGCTTATTTGGCGGTGCGTTTGAAGAAGTCATTGTCAGTAACACCATTCCTGTTCCTGGCTACCAAGAAATTGAAGAACTAACCGTTTTATCCGTAGCCAATTTGATTGGTGAAGCCATTTCCCGAATTCATGAAGAAAGCTCGGTGAGCAGTATGTTCCGTTAGGAAGGTGGCAAGGTCAATCAGAAGTCAGCCCAAAAAAATTGACTCTGCCTTGCCATTTCTCAAAAAGCTGTGTTAAGATTGTAAACGCTTTCGCAAACGGCTCAGTAGCTCAGCGGTAGAGCAGGGGACTCATAAGCCCTTGGTCGCGTGTTCAAATCACGCCTGAGCCATTCTTTCTAGAAGGTCACTAACTTAGTAGTACAAGATTAGTACAAATCAAGGCAACGCCTTACAATTAGCCAGTCAGAAAGCCATTGGTTTCAAACCGATGGACGGGGCTTACAAGCGTCGTCACCCTCGTTCCGACGACAGCCCCTCATGAATGGCGAACAAAGACTTTAGTCTTCTGTGTCTGCTATGATATGCGAAACCCAAAGATGGTGAAAAACCCATCAGGTTCACTGAAAAACCTTGTTAATACTTAAACAACGGAGTCTTGCTCGCGCCCTATGAAAGTAACTTGCAAGTAATCTAAAAAGTAGAGATACAGCTAAACTTTCGTTTAGCCAAGGTCTGTAGGGCATCTTTGAACGGGCGCATCCTCACTTCGCTCCGGCTTCGGGAGACTCCTTTCTAACACTCGATTTGTGATTTTAATCCATTGAGTGGTTTCGATTGGAATCCACGCGATTTTAATCCGTGGAGAGTTCAAGACTAATGATAAGAAATTCTAATTTAAGTCGGCGCGATCGCGCTACCGAATTTTTGGCTCGAAACCAGGCGCCTATGGTGCAGGCTTACAAGGCTTAATTGAAGCCCAAAACTGGCAATCTGACGAAGATTTAGCCCAGGCTTACATCAACTGGAGTAGTTACGCTTACACCCGCCAAGGAATCGGAAAAGCAGCCCCCCAAGCCTTTAGTCAACGCCTCGAAAACTTACAAGTGGTCCTCCATAACCAAGACAACCGCGAACATGATTTATTAGACTCCGACGACTATTATCAATTCCAAGGAGGATTAACTGCTGCGGTACGGGCGGTCAGAGGGAAAAATCCTCAGACCTATTTCGGGGATAATTCTGTGATGGAAAACCCGAAAGTGAGACAATTAAGTGAAGAAATCACCCGTGTTTATCGGTCTCGGGTGGTCAACCCCAAATGGATCGAAGGGGTAATGCGTCATGGCTACAAAGGGGCGTTTGAAATGTCAGCCACCGTCGATTATCTCTTCGCCTATGATGCAACCGCGCAATGTGTTCAAGATTATATGTATGAAGGGGTCACGCAAGCCTATCTTCTTGATGAGAACGTTCAACAGTTTTTAGAAGAGAAAAACCCTTGGGCGATGCGAGATATTGCAGAAAGACTGTTAGAAGCCCAACAACGAGGAATGTGGAATAATGCTTCTCCCGAAACCCTAGACCAACTAAGAAATATCGTTCACCAAGCAGAAGGAGTGGTAGAAGAGAGAATATAGCGGTGAGGGTCAGTTGTTTAAGGATGTCGAAGTCCGACTTCTATTTCTTGGGCGACGATTCATGAGGGGAGTAGCGTCTGGGGAAACCCCAGATGTTTATACACCCCGTCACCCTGTTAACTTAACGGTACAATGGGGGTCTTCTTGTCGCATTAAGATAAAATCGAGACACCCGAGTCTTGAGGTTATGGACTGTGAAATAATAGACTCAGTCTGAGTTACGATCAATCAATTTGTTCGCTTGTTTCAGCTTGTGGCTTTATGATGGGGTGTGTGTGGTGTGAAGTGAAGTGAAAGGAATAAGATGACTGCTCAAAGCCAACTTATCTCCGTTAAGGTCTTACGGGGCGCAATTAAACGTAGCGTTGACCCATTTGTCAGTAAGAACAAATATAAAACAATTGCCCTCGTTGCCAAAGATGGAGAAGTATTCAAACGATTATTCGATATTTTATTCTCCTTAGCGGTATTAGTTCTCTGTTCTCCGCTTTATTTGCTATTAGCCATTTTGATTAAACTCAGTTCCCCCGGACCTGTGTTTTATATTCAAGAACGGATTGGCAAGAATTATCGCGCTTTCCGTTGCATTAAGTTTAGAACGATGGTTAATAATGCGGATGCGATGATGGACCGTTTAATGCTGGAGTATCCAGAATTGCGGGAAGAATACGAAGAAAACTTTAAATTAAAAGATGATCCCCGAGTCACTCCAGTGGGGAAATTTTTACGTTATACCAGCCTTGATGAGCTTCCTCAGTTTTGGAATGTCCTGAGAGGTGACATGAGTGTTGTCGGACCGCGTCCTTTAGTGCCAGAAGAACTTTATAAATATGGTCGTCATATTGATAAAATCCTGACGATCCGACCTGGGATCACGGGTTTATGGCAGGTTTCTGGGCGCAATGATATCCCTTACGAAAGGCGTGTCAATATGGATGTATATTACGTAAATTTTCGGAACTGGTTACTCGATTTTTGGGTCATTATCAAAACAATTGGAGTCATTCTCTTTCCTCAAGATAATGGTGGATACTAAGTGAGTGACAAGGTGATAGGGGGATCATAAGATAGAGTTCTCCCTCTTAACCGCTCTCCCCCCTGTCACAGCCAACGTTTAAATTCCTCACCAATGAAATAATAATCATGACCGAAAAAAAAGTTGCATTGATTACCGGAATTACTGGTCAAGACGGCTCTTACCTCAGTGAGCTTTTATTAGAAAAAGGCTATGAAGTACATGGGATTATCCGTCGGACTTCTACGTTTAATACGGATCGGGTTGATCATATTTATGTGGATCCGCACCAAGAAGATGCACGGTTATTCTTGCATTATGGCGATTTAACTGATGGAACAACGTTACGTCGCATTTTAGAAGCCGTGCAACCGCTTGAAATTTATAATCTTGGCGCACAATCTCATGTGCGGGTCAGTTTTGACTCCCCTGAATATACGGTGGATACTGCAGCAATGGGAACGTTGCGCTTATTAGAAGCCATTCGGGACTATCAGTATCGCACAGGGATCCAAGTTCGATTTTATCAGGCGGGTTCTTCAGAAATGTTTGGGAAAGTCCAAGAGATCCCCCAAAAAGAAACAACCCCCTTTTATCCTCGGAGTCCTTATGCTTGCGGAAAAGTTTATGCCCATTGGCAAACGGTAAATTATCGAGAATCTTATAATTTATTTGCTTGTAATGGCATTTTGTTTAACCATGAAAGCCCTCGTCGGGGAGAAACCTTCGTGACTAGGAAAATTACTCGCGCGATCGCGCGGATTTTAGCAGGACAACAGAAATACCTCTACATGGGGAATCTGGACGCAAAACGGGACTGGGGTTACGCCAAAGATTATGTGAAAGCCATGTGGTTAATGCTACAACAAAACCAGCCAGATGATTATGTGGTCGCCACCGGTGAAACTCATTCCGTGCGAGAGTTTTTAGAACTGGCTTTTAGCTACGTGAATCTCAACTGGGAAGATTATGTGCGATTTGATGAGCGGTATCTGCGCCCTGCGGAAGTAGAATTATTAATCGGAGATCCAGCGAAAACCAAAGAAAAATTAGGCTGGCAACCGTCCGTGAATTTTGAACAGTTAGTGATGTTAATGGTGGATGCGGATTTAACGGCTTTAGGGCTTCCTCTTCCTGAAAACAAAAACCATCAACGGATTCAAGATACCGCTTATATTCGGCAAAATATGGGTTCTATGTCCTACTAAGGTTTTGTATTCCTCACCGCCAAGGTGAAGACTGATTGGATGAAAAGCGTTCTTTTGTGGAGAATTAACTAAAAATGCTGGACTTAAACGAGAAACGGATTGTTGTCACCGGTGGGGCTGGCTTCTTAGGTCGTCAGGTGATTGATCAATTGTGTCGGGCGGGAGCACAAAAAGAAAAAATTACTGTTCCGCGATCGCGCGATCAAGACCTTCGCGATTTCAAAAACTGTCAACAAGTCGTAGCCGAACAAGATATTATCATTCATCTCGCTGCCCATGTTGGTGGCATTGGCTTAAACCGCGAAAAACCCGCCGAACTTTTTTACGACAACCTGATGATGGGGGCGCAACTGATTCATGCTGCTTATGAAGCCAACGTCGAAAAGTTTGTCTGCGTCGGAACCATCTGTGCCTATCCCAAGTTTACCCCTGTTCCCTTCCACGAAGATGATCTTTGGAATGGCTATCCCGAAGAAACCAACGCCCCCTACGGTATTGCCAAAAAAGCCTTACTGGTGCAACTGCAAGCCTATCGCCAACAATATGGCTTTAACGGCATTTACTTACTTCCCGTTAACCTTTACGGTCCCGAAGATAACTTTAATCCCGAAAGTTCTCATGTCATTCCTGCTTTAATTCGGAAAGTCCATGAAGCGCAACAAAAAGGGGAAAACAAATTCCCAGTCTGGGGTGATGGCACGCCAACCCGAGAGTTTCTCTATTCCACTGATGCTGCCCGGGGAATTGTCATGGGCACTCAACACTATGATGATCCTGATCCAGTTAATCTGGGCACCAATGAGGAAGTCTCCATTAAGAATCTCGTGGAACTCATTTGCGAACTGATGGACTTTCAAGGAGAAATCATCTGGGAAACCGATCAGCCCAATGGTCAACCGCGTCGCTGTCTTGATACCCAACGCGCGAAAGAACGGTTTGGTTTCACTGCTGAAACCGACTTCAAACAAGGCTTAAAAAATACAATCGCTTGGTATCGAGAGCACGCTAAATGATATCACACTTCGCGCTGGGGAAAAGTCAAAGGTGAAAGGGACAAGGTGAATTCTCTGTTTTGTCAGCTATTAGCGAAACGATTAGAGAAACTGATGTCCTCATCTCCGGTCATGTTGTATCGTGAACTATAAAGAAATTCTGTAAACAAACCAAGAATGATTTTTGATCAATTAATTTCTCGTTCTGTGATCACAGATATAATTCCATTCTCTTTACTTGCAACCGCAGAAGAAGAAACAGCGCAAGCGGATGGCAGTTTGATTTTAGCGAGTGTCTTACTGAGCTTAGTTGCCATCTATATTGCCAGTAAAATTGGCGGTGAACTCTGTTCTCGCATTAACTTACCTCCTGTGCTAGGAGAATTAGTCGGTGGCGTTGTCATTGGGGTTTCCGTCTTAGGCTTACTTGTGTTTCCAGAAACAGGGGCGACGGCTGAAGACTCCCTGATTATGACCTTTCTCGAAAAAACCACCGATCTCGAACCAGGAACTGCCGAAGCCGTATTTGAAGCGCAAGGGGAAGTGATCACCATCCTATCTGAACTTGGGGTGGTGATTTTGCTTTTTGAGATTGGCTTAGAATCAGACTTAAAAGAGCTTTTACGAGTCGGACCACAAGCAGCAGCAGTGGCGGTTACTGGAGTGATTGCCCCCTTTGTGGGAGGAACCGCAGGTTTATATTATGGTTTTGGTGTTCCCGCGATTCCTGCTGTTTTTGCCGGTGCAGCCTTAACCGCGACCAGTATTGGGATTACTGCGAAAGTGCTCGCCGAGTTAGGTCGTCTCAATTCCAAAGAAGGACAAATTATTATTGGTGCAGCAGTGATTGATGATGTGTTGGGCATCATTGTCTTAGCGGTTGTCGCCAGTCTGATCAAAACGGGAAATATTGAAGTTAGCAATATTATCTATTTAGTTGTCAGTGCAGGGGCGTTTTTGGTGGGAACGATTCTTGTCGGACGTTTCATTAGTCCGTTTTTAGTGGGCATGGTCAACGAAATGAAAACGCGCGGGGAATTATTGTTGACCTCGCTGGTGTTTGCGTTTGCTCTTGCTTATATTGCAACGGCGATTAATTTGGAAGCCATTTTGGGAGCATTTGCTGCTGGGCTAGTCTTAGCAGAAACCGAAAAACGAAAAGAGTTAGAAGAACAAGTGGTTCCAGTTGCCGATATCTTAGTGCCAGTGTTCTTTGTTTGTGTTGGTGCAAGAACGGATTTAGGTGTTTTGAATCCCACTGTCCCCAGTAACCGCGAAGGGCTGATTCTCGCAGCGTTTCTGATTGTGGTTGCCATTATCGGCAAGATTATTGCTGGATTTACGATCTTTGGTCGCCCCGATATTAATAAACTTGCCATTGGGGTCGGGATGATTCCTCGGGGGGAAGTCGGTTTAGTGTTTGCAGGCGTGGGCTCGGCAAGTGGGGCATTGTCTCCGGCAACGGAAGCAGCGATTATTGTCATGGTCATTTTGACAACATTTGTTGCTCCTCCTTTCTTGCGCGTGGTCTTACCCGAGGCAGCAGAAACCGAAGCTGAGACCTCAAAACAGGAAGGTTAAGGAATTGCTGAGGTGGTTCAAGAACACAACAAGGGAGAAATTGTTGAGCGTTTTGGCAACCTGGAAACAATTGAGTTTTCTAAGGAGTCAAGGAATAGATCGCGATCTGAACGGATGTCGGGTTCGGAAAAATGGATCGAAAGCTGAGATTACAGATCGATTGCTCTTGATTAGGATAAACTAATCTGTTAACTGCTAGGGTTATTCTATGATGCCTAATCATTAATTTAAGGCGCGATCGCGCGTGTGAGGAGTAGGAGTGGTGAAACAAGCCTCAATATTAATCGGTTCTTTAGTGGCAACAGCACTAACAGCAGCCCCGGCCCATGCTGGAAAGCTCACATTTTGGCGGTTTAATGAAAACAACAACCGTCTGCTCTTTCAAACTGAAGAAAGAGTTCAACCGCGAGCACAATTAATTTTTAATCCCACTCGGGTGGTCATTGACTTACCCGATACGGTGCTCGGTCATTCCTTGGTCAATCAAGATGTGGGTGGGGCAATTCAAGAAGTCCGAGTGGGTCAGTTTAATCAAGAAACGACCCGTCTTGTGGTCGAATTAGCCCCTGGCTATACCTTAGACCCGGAAAAAGTCAAAATTCGCGAAGAACGCCCCCAACGCTGGTCGGTGGAGTTACCCCCCGTGCAACGGACTGCGAATCCAAGCAGGAGACGGTCGGCGCTGGATCGTCGCTCCCCTCGTCGCGAGACCCCCTCTCCCCTGTTAGAGGTCGGTCAGTCTCCCCCGAACACGAAAGCCGATACCAATCATCCCAACTTTCAGGTGACCCGCAGTGGCTTATTACTCCGCTTGGACAGCCCTCCTGGTAAAGAGATCGAAGTGGAACGCAGTGAAGATAAAAAACAAATTTCTTTTCATGTTCCCAAGGCAACCTTACCCTCCGACCTGCCGTCAGTCCTCCCAGTTGGCGACTATGGGATTAGTCATGCTGAATTTAAATCCAATGGCAATGATACGGCAGAAGTCACCCTTCATGTCAATCCAGAAAGCCCCACTTGGCAAGCCTTTCCGACTCTGACCAGCAAGGGAGGACTGGTGTTTTTACCAGAAGGAGGGATGGGACAAGTCCGCAATAATCTCTCTACTCCCCCCATACCAGCATCGCTGACTAATCATCCTGAACAATCCCAAACCACCGTTGTGCAAGCGGTGGATTTAATTGATAATCAGTTACTGGTGCGGGCCAATCAACCGATTACTGGAACTGGAAATTGGAATCGGGTCAGTGGCGTTTATGAAATTACAATTCCCAATGCCGAACTGGCTGATCCCGTCCAAGGTCCCCAGTTAACGCGCAATAGCCCTGTTTCTCAAATTCGAGTGCGCCAGCAAGACGAGGAAACTGTGGTCGTACAGGTGCAATCATCGCCGGGGGTTCGGATTTTGGATCGGTTAAATCAACCCAGTGAGAATACGATCGCGATCGCGCTGCGTCAACTCCAACAAACGACCCCTCGTCATTTACCCCATTTAAGCAATAGTAGCCAACAACGGCACACCATTCACGTTCCTCAGTCTCGTCCCGCGCCCTCTCCACCCTCCTCACCCCTTCCTCGTGGAAACAATCAAGACGGTTTGCTCGTCGTTTTAGACCCAGGACATGGTGGTAAAGATCCTGGTGCTGTCGGTATTGGTGGTTTGCAGGAAAAAAATGTTGTTCTTCCCATTTCTCATCATGTGCGGAAAACCCTAGAAAGGAACGGGTTACAAGTCAAAATGACCCGATGGGATGACCGCTTTATTAGCTTAGGCGGACGCACAGAAATGGCAAACCGCGCGGATGCAGATTTGTTTATCAGCATTCATGCCAATGCGATTAGTATGAGTCGCCCCGATGTTAATGGTACAGAAACCTTCTATTACGCCAATGGTCGGGCGTTAGCACAGGCGATTCAACGTAGCATCCTCAGTAAGATTAATATGCGCGATCGCGGGGTAAAAAAGGCAAATTTCTACGTCTTACGCAATTCTGCCATGCCCGCCGTTTTAGTGGAAGTGGGATTTGTCACTGGACGAGAAGATGCACCGCGTCTTGCTGATCCCAACTTTCGCCAACGCATGGCTGACGCGATCGCCGACGGGATCTTACAGTATGTTCGCCAAACTCAATAAACGCTCTCACGACTCATTGCTAAACAATTCATGAATCTGTTACAGGGAATTAATTTGTTTCATCATCAACCTTCCCAATCGCCCATCAGACCTCAACACCCCATTGGTGTCTTTGACAGTGGCTTAGGAGGACTAACCGTTTTACGAGAACTTTATCGACAACTGCCCCAAGAATCCCTCCTCTACTTTGCTGATACAGCCCGTCTCCCCTATGGCAGTCGCTCCCACGAGGAAATTGTGCAATTCTGCCGAGAAATTCTGCATTGGATGACCGCTCAAGGGGTGAAGATGGTCATTATGGCCTGTAATACCTCCTCCGCCCTCGCCTTAGAAACCGTCCGTTCAGAATTTAATATTCCCATCCTTGGGGTCATTCTTCCTGGGGCCCGGGCTGCTGTTAGTGTCGGGAGGCGTATCGGTGTCATTGCTACCCCAGCGACAGCAACCAGTAACGCTTATCGACAAGCTATTTTAGAAGTCGATCATAGGGCGAAAGTTTGGCAAGTCAGTTGTCCAGAATTTGTCCCTCTTATCGAACAAAACCGCCTCAATGATCCCTATGTCCGAGAAGTGGCTCAAACCTATTTAGCCCCCCTCCAAGAAAAACAAATTGACACCCTCATCTATGGCTGTACGCACTATCCCTATCTTGCGCCTGTTTTAGGAGAGATTTTACCGAGTAACGTTCAATTCATTGATCCCGCTCAGCACGTGGTTACTGCAACCGAACAAGAACTAGAATTGATGGGCTTAACAAATCTCGATGCACCCGTCCCCACTCGTTTTTGTGTCAGTGGTGACCCCGATCAATTTGCTGATCGCGCTCGCCATTGGCTCGGTTGCACCCCCCTTGTGGAACAGATCCAACTCCCTACTCTTGCCCATAGTTATCGAGAAATGTCCATTTCTTTAGAATAGCGTTTCTTCGTCTGGAGAGTTAACGATTAAATAACTTTTCTAACTGACGTTGTACCCAAGCCACTGGGTTTTTATCTAATTCCTGATAGTTTAATAATCCTAACTCTCGTAACTGTTGTTGCTGTTGGGATAATTCTTCTTGCGCTCTTCCTAACTCTACAACAATCAACTCATAAAGATGGGGTTGCTCTTTGAGTAAAGTTTCAAACCCTTCTTTATTAATAGCAAAAAGTGTCGTTTCTTCCCTCGCTCTCACGGTTACGGTTCGCCTTAATCCCAGCATTAAAGAAAGCTCACCAACGAATTCTCCAGGATTAAGAACAGTGGGTACTTGATTTAATTTTTCCACATAATATTCAACAGAACCTGATAAGATAATATAAAAAATATCGCCTGGATCTCCTTCCCGATACAGAATGTCTCCCGCTTTAATTCCTTTGCGATAACCAATTTCAATCAGTTTTTTCAATTCGATCTCAGAACAGTTTTGAAAATAACTTACTTTCCGTAATAAGTCCCGTAAAACTAAAGGACGAGAAGGAGTAACTGTTTTAGAAAGATGAGGAAACTCAGTGGGATGGGTTTCTTCTTCTTTGATTTCAAGAGGACTATTTTCTCTAGTTTCTTGGTCGGGAGTCATCTGTACTCCGCCGTGAGACGACGGAGCCTGTGGATGAGCGTTGGTCAAATCTGTCGGAAAGCTACTCGGATACCAAACCCCCAGACGAGGGGTTGCTAATTTAATCCCATATTGTCGTAAATTGTATTCAATAATAAACCGTAAAGAGCTTTCTGTAATGTGCTTTTTATCAACTTCTTCCACCCAGACCCAAAGTTGGAAATTCAGAGAATTATCTCCAAAGCCTGTAAAATAAACCGAGGCTGGTTTTTCATAAGAAACCGTTTCTTCCATATAAGCGGAATCTAATAAAATTTCCACAACCAAAACCGTATCACTTTCATGGGCAACACTCACTTCTACCATTGCCCAACCTTTTGTTTTTTGATAGGTCCAATTAATGACTTGATTTTCCACTAAAAAGCGATTGGGAACAATAATATAGCGACCAATAATTGTCCGAATGACCGTTGAACGGAGAGACACTTCGTCAATATATCCTGTCATGCCATTCCATTCCACAAAATCACCCGCTTTAATTTTTTGTTCAAAAAGTAACGTTAAGCCACTAGTAAAATTTTTCGCGACTTCTTGTAAACCAAAGCCAATTCCGATTCCAATCCCACCCGCTAAAACAGTAAAGGAAGAGAGGTTAATCCCACTTGCCTGCAAAATACTGATAAAAACAAATGCTCCCGTGCTATAACTAATAACAATTGAAACCGCTTCTCGTGTGCCTAAAGAAATTCCAATTTTGGGTAATAACTTATTTCGCAAAAATCGCTTCAGGAGAATCGTAACTCCTAAACTAGCGACAATAACTAAAATAATTTGTCCAATGAGCTTAAAAGGAATCGCATCCATTTCAGATTAAATGACTTTGTATAGGGGCTGCTTTGACCGTTGGTGAAGTCGGGGGAAAGGGTCAACGGGAAAGGTTAAAATGACTAATGACCAATGTACTAACAAATAATATCCCGCCAAAAAGTCATCTTTGACGGGATGTTTGATTAAGTTTAAGGTCAGCTAATTATTTAAATTTGACGAGATGCCATTTTTTCAACATCAGCTTGTGTTTCTTGTAAGAGTTGCTCACGGCTGTCTCGGGCTTGAGTGAGACTTGGGACTAAGTTACGGGCTTGTAAAGCCATGTGAAGCTGAAGCTGCGCCACGTAATCACGAACTTGCTCTTGTGCAGAATGTTGTGCTTGTTCCAGTTCCCAGTTCAAGGTTTTCTCCTCTCTTTAATTGCAACGGCTAGACTTAAGTTCACCGCCAACGGCGTGCTCTCCATTCTAGAGGCTAGCACTTCCATCTCAAGATCTGGAATTGAGTGTCACAAAGTTTAATGTTTTACAGTCTGTCCAGTTAATTTTGACCAGTAGTGATTAAGCGATTAAACCCTTCCTTTCCCCTTGCGTTGTTGATGGGTATCATAAGAAACATAAGCCACCTCTGGATCATAAAGATGACATTGATCCACAATCTCTTTCATCATTCCCCAAGAAAATTGTCGTTCTTTTAAGTAATCTCCCCAATTTTCTGTCAAACTTTTGTGAGCGAGACGGAGATTATAAGAGGGAATAGCAACAGAAAGATGATGGGGAATATGGACGTTGATATCATGACAGAGGAACTCCACCCAACGGGGATAAGTACAATGAACTGTTCCACTTAATTGAGCTTCCACTTCATTCCAAGTGCTTTCAGGGCGAAATTGAATATCTGTATCGGTATGGTGTACTAAGGTAAAGGTACTCATCCAGAAGTGATAAACCAGCCAAGGCATTAACCAAAACTTAATTACCCCCCAAATACCAGTGGTTAAAAACAAAGTGGGAAAGAAAATTAGGGCAAAACCTGCGGTAATGGCGATAGATAATTGCATTTTCTTCTGTTCGCGAGGAACAACAAGAGAAGGATTAAAGTGGTAACGTGCCCAGTGCATGATTGAACCTAACCACCAGAAACGACCATAAATGAGGCTGGTGATCAAGCGTAGTAATTTCGGTGCTTCTTCATATTCTTCAATCAACCAAGGATGCCACGCATTATCTACCATCAGTTTATTAGTGTGTTGATGATGGATGTTGTGGAGGACGCGCCAGCTATGGAAAGGGTAAATTAGAGGAAGTAAGAAAAGATGACCCACGACATCATTAACCCAAGGTTTTTTGGCAAAAGAACGATGTCCACAGTCATGAGCAATGACAAACCACCCCGTTAAAGCAGTTCCCGTCAAGATCCAGGCGAGAGGAAGGAGAAACCAAGGAGAATACAAAATTGCTCCATAGCCCACTGCTGCTGCAACAACACTCATCAAAGCAGATGACCAGGCGCGACGAGGATTTTTTTGAAAGCACTCTTTGGGAATGGTTTTTACGATGTCTCGCAGTCGGATTTCAGAATTTAAGATTTGCTGTGGCGTATCGTTTGTTGTTTTCGATATCGTGTTGGTCATGAAATTTTTATGTAGTCTCCGTTGCGTTAGTCAGAGTCGTCTAGTTCAGTTGCCAAAACTAATCTCAAGTTGCCAACTAATATCACTGAAGGTTGTTCCTTTGATCAATTAACTTGGTTTAGATGAGTTTTCTTAACGAACCTTTACATTTATAACATGGCAGGGTTTTTTCTCTGCGGAACAATACAATTTTTTTGAGATCGAGGAGTATTGATGAATGGTAGATAAGAAAAATTACGGAAGGAGTTACTGAAAACTCGACAAGCCCTCTCTGAATCGGAATGGGTGGCTAAAAGTTCCGCGTTATGTGAGCAAATCCGTCTTTATCTCGATCATGCGCCCACAATGACTAATGGAGGAACAATTCTCAGTTATTTCCATTTCCGTCAAGAACCGAATCTTGATCCACTTTTTCAGCTTAGTGATTACGTTTGGGGTGTTCCTCGCTGTGTGGGGAATGAACTGAGTTGGCATTTTTGGGAGTGGGGAGATCCCTTAGTTGAAGGCAGGTTTGGGATTCGTGAACCTTTAGAAGATGCGCCTTTATGTTCCCCAGAAAACGTCGATTTAATTTTAGTGCCTGCGGTGGCGTGTGATACCCGTGGCTATCGCTTAGGCTACGGTGGCGGTTTTTATGATCGCTTGTTTGAACAACAGCAATGGCGAGAAATTCCTAAATTAGGGATTATCTTTGATGAGATGATCGTTTCGGAAGTCCCTGTTGATCCTTGGGATGTTCCTTTGGATGGGGTTTGTACGGACTGGGGATGGCGGGTTAAACCCCTTCATCTTTGACCTGCATAACCACAAGCGTCATATCGTCGATCGAGCGTTTTTTCTCACCAATAAAGGCTTGTACACTCGCAAAGAGATGCTCAACAATCGCTTCTGGGCTATAGTGCTGGGCAGCAGCATCATGGAAGGATCGAATTAAGTTTTCTTCTTCAAACCGTTGTCCTTTCGCATTGACCGCATCGGTAAAGCCATCAGTGTAGTAGAGAACCGTATCTCCAATGTCGAGTTGAACACTGGCTTCTTCATATTGGGAGTCAGTATCTAATCCCACTAACATTCCGAGGGTATCTAAACGATGGACGGTGTTGGTTTTTGCTTGCCACCAAAGGGGGGGATTATGGGCAGCGTTACTATAAGATAAGCAGCGGGTTTTAGGGTCATATTGGGAGTAAAACAGGGTGACAAAGCGATGGGAACTTTCTAAGTCGTCGTACATGACGCGATTCAGGTGTTCTAGAATTTGGGCTGGAGAGTGATGGTTGAGCACTTCTGCCCGTAACATTCCCCTAGTCATGGTCATGATTAGTCCTGCGGGAACGCCTTTACCCATGACATCGCCAATGACAATACTCCAAGGAACAGTGCTTCCTGTCTGGTCTTCTGCTTCACTTTCGCTTTGCGGTTGGTCGTAGTTGGCGGGGATAAAATCGTAATAGTCTCCGCCCACTCGGTTGGCGGTACGACAAGCTGCAGCAATGTCGAGTCCTTTAATTTTGGGATATTTGCGGGGGAAGAGATGGCATTGAATGTCTGTGGCAACTTCTAACTCGCGATCGAGCTTTTCTTTTTGTCGGACTTCTACCGCGAGATCATTATTGGCAATAGCAACGGCTGCTTGATCCGCAACCAATTGTACTAATTTTTGACGGCTTAATGTCCAATCATAAGCGCGATCGCGCGTAAAAATATAAACTTTACCTCGTTCTTTTCCTTGGACTAAAATCGGTGTGCCAAATAACTGAATATCTTCAGGTAACGCCTTTGCAATTTTTTGGTCTAAAGTCGTCGTTCCACCCCCCGCTTCGGTGATGTTTTTCCCTAGGGTGCGTGTTACTTGCAAGAGGCGATAACGAATGTCTTTACAAGCTAATCCCCCTTGACAATGGACTTGTTCAACGCTTACTTTTCCTTCTCCTTTATACAATAAAATTGCACTGCCATCTGCATCAGAAACCCGGGCTGCCATTAAGGGAATAATTTCTAAAAATTGATTGAGATTATTAAAACTGCGAAGTGCAAATCCCAGAGAACTCAAAAGATTTTGAACTTTATTTTGTTCACGTCTCAAATTTGCCACTAATTCTTTTAGTGTTGAAACAGGGGTTTCTGGCTGGGCTAGTTTGGCTTCAAAGCCATTATTTTCTGAAGAAGGATCTCGCGCAGGTAAAGCAGTCATAGGATTAGACATTCAACAACGAGCAATTAAAAATTAATTTTGTTCTTTGTTCTTCGTTCTTTGTTCTTCGTTCTTTGTTGGTTGTTCTTTGTTCTTTGTTCTTTGTTATTTGTTGGTTGTTAATCAATGAACCACGAACCATGAACCATGAACATCCACCGACTCGCATTACGTACCTCAACCAACTAGGAAACGCTATATCTTCATCTTGCAACTCCTCTCATCCCCTCATCATCTTTCCCCAATTGTCAGTGATGAAGCGTGAATTGTCAATTATTGAAGCAAAGAGTAATCTTCTGATCCCCAACTGTGATCCCCAAAGATCGTTTTGTCTCTAGTTAAGCTCTTCTCAGCCCTTCAATCATTGTTTTTAATCGTTGATTTTTTGCAGATGAAATTAGACTTTAGCCTATCGCTGGATTTTCTTTTCGTCAATCTCATTTAGGTTAGAGAAACTTAGCATAGCAGTTTTCACGCTTCTTGAGGGGCATTCTAAATTTTGGTTCTTTATTGGTTACTAGTTAAACCGTTAATTAAGCTAAGATGCAAGCAGAAGCAAAGTTAAGGCTTGTTCTCTGATGCTCGAAACGATCGAACTGTTTTTCTATCAACTGCAACAATTTGCGGATCAACTGGTTTCTCAACAATTAAATCATTTGAGTCCAGTCAGTGTGGGTCTGATTTTTTTGGCGGGATTACTCACCAGTCTGACCCCTTGTATGCTCTCCATGTTACCGATTACAGTTGGTTATATTGGCAGTTCTGATACAGAAGGACGCGCTGATGCGTTGTGGAAGTCAAGTTGGTTTGCCTTGGGGTTAGCCACCACTTTAGCAGGTTTAGGAATTTTTGCAGCAGCGTTTGGACAAGTGTATGGACAAATTGGAGTGGGTTTACCCATTTTCGTCAGCGCGATCGCGATTTTAATGGGCTTAAACCTATTAGAAATTGTCCCCTTGCGTTTTCCCTCTCTCGGAGGGACAGACTGGATTAAAGAGGATTTTCCCCCGTCTGTTCGGTCTTATTTACTGGGTTTAACCTTTGGCTTAGTTGCCTCTCCCTGTAGCACACCCGTTCTTGCTAGCCTATTAGCTTGGGTGGCAAGTAGTCAAGACTTAGTGCTGGGGGCAGGGTTATTGTTATCCTATACAGGAGGCTATGTCATGCCCCTCGTCATTGCTGGAACGTTTACCGCTTCTATTAAAAAGTTCCTCGAATTTCGCCGTTGGGGAAACTGGATCACCCCCATTAGTGGCGCACTTCTCCTTGGGTTTGGTGTATTTTCTTTATTACTCCGTTTACCGATTGGTCGCTTTTAATTTAACTCCATCACGAATGACTCATCAACAACCAAAACTTGGACTGTCTGGGCTGACACAAGCAGGACGCAAACTGATTAATCTCTTAGCTGATTTACGCCTTGCCATTATTTTACTGCTCGCGATCGCGCTGTTTAGTATTTCTGGCACTATCATCGAACAAGGACAATCGGTTTCTTTTTATCAAAATAACTATCCTGAATCACCCGCCGTCTTGGGCTTTCTATCTTGGAAAGTCATTGTCGCTGTCGGGTTAGACCATGTTTATACAACTTGGTGGTTTGTCAGCATCCTTGTCCTGTTTGGCAGCAGTTTAACCGCTTGTACCTTTACCCGCCAACTGCCCACCTTAAAATTAGCAAGACGTTGGCAATATTATAAACGCCCGAGTCAATTTGAAAAACTCGCTTTAAGCACGCAATTACAAAACAAGACCCTCGATCAAATCATTCCTGAATTGGAAAAACATCGCTACCAAGTTTTTCAAGACGGAAACCAACTTTACGCCCGTAAAGGACTCATAGGACGCATTGGTCCCATTGTCGTTCATGCCAGTATGTTAATTATCCTCCTTGGGGCAATTTGGGGCGCATTTACTGGCTTTATGGCGCAAGAAATGGTCGCCAGTGGTGAAACCTTTCAAGTTAAAAATATTTTTGAAGCAGGGAAACTTGCACAAGCTCAAATTCCCCAAGATTGGGCGGTGCGGGTCAATGAGTTCTGGATTGACTATACGACGGAAGGAGAAATTGATCAGTTTTATTCAGACTTATCAGTGGTCGATCTCGAAGGAAATGAACTGAAACAAGAAACGATTCACGTCAATAAACCCCTCCGCTACGACGGTGTCACCTTTTATCAAACAGACTGGGGAATTTCTGGGATCAAAGTCCAAATTAATAATAGTCCCATCTTTAAACTCCCCATGGCGAAACTGAATCAAGAAGGAGAAGGGAATTTATGGGGAACATGGGTTCCGATCAAACCTGATTTAAGTGAAGGAGTTTCTCTGCTTACTCGCGACTTAAAAGGAACACTTCTTGTCTATGATACGGCGGGAAAATTAGCAGGAGTGGTTCGTCCAGGAATGGGCGTTGAAGTAGAAGGAATCACCCTCAAAGTAAAAGAGTTAATTGGTTCGACTGGATTGCAAATCAAAGCCGATCCAGGTATTCCCATTGTTTATACAGGTTTTGGTTTACTAATGGTTGGAGTTGTGATGAGTTATGTGTCTCATTCCCAAATTTGGGCGTTACAAACCGATCATTCAGTCTATTTAGGAGGAAAAACCAATCGGGCGCAAGTAGGCTTTGAACGAGAGTTTCTAGAACTTTTAGACGGTTTAGAAAAAACAGAACCTGAACTGAGTGTGTCTTCCCCCTAAAGGGTCTTCTTGGCTTACGAATCACGCTAGAATGAGCAAAAACCAAGCTGGGGGGGATTTTGTCTCCCCATCTCCCCACCTGAAGGTGATTTCAGGAGAATGAAACGACCCTGCTTCTTTCTAAGGGGGGCGACGGGGGGATAATTGACAATTGATTTAGGATTGCGATAGATATAAGGTTAAAACTAAGTTAAGTCCAGAACTGATTAAACAAGCTAATTATTCCTTTCAGGATGAGATAATCCGTTTAATATAGTGAGCAGAACAAACAACTCATTACTTTAATCTCTTCAAACGGAGATTGAGTGACCACTAAAATATCTATAGCGTTTCCTAGTTGGTTGAGGTACGTAATGCGAGTCGGTGGATGTTCATGGTTCATGGTTCGTGGTTCATTGATTAACAACCAACAAAGAACGAAGAACAAAGAACAAAGAACAAAGAACCAAAATTTAGAATGTACCTCATGAGATTGGGAAGTGCTATATCTAAACAGATAGCTCAATTAAAATAGTCGATATCACCATTGATTTGATCATTTTTGAATTGATATCTATCACAATTTTGTCCTTGTAATTTGGTACTTAATGATGAAAGTAAATCGCAAAAGTTTAACGACTTTAACCGCAAGTGCAGCCCTTTTATTAGGAGCAGTCGGTTGTCAACAACAAGCGGAACAACCCACAGAAGGAACAACAGAACAGCCTGGAACGGGTGTTGAAGTCATCCCTGCTTATAGTGTATTGGAAGAAAAATTCCAAACTGAGATTGTCAATATGGCTTTAGCAGAATTGGGCTACGAAGTCCAAGACGCTAAAGAATTAGAATATGCTACGATGCACACCGACATCGCCAATGGTGGGATTCAATTTACTACGGTTCATTGGGAAAAATTACATAATGACTTTTACACCAATAGTGGCGGTGATGAAAAATTAGAACGGATGGGCGTTTTTGTGGATAATGTTTTACAGGGCTACTCCGTTGATAAAGCAACTGCAGACGAATATGGGATTACCAACTTAGAACAGCTTAAAGATCCAGAAATTGCTAAGTTATTTGACACCGATGGTAATGGTAAAGCGAATTTAACAGGCTGTAACCCAGGTTGGGGCTGTGAATTAGTGATTGAACATCATCTGGATGAATATGGCTTACGGGATACCGTGGAGCATGATCAGGGACAATATTTTGCACTGATGGCTGATACGATCACCCGTTACGAACAAGGAGAACCGATTTTATACTACACTTGGACTCCCTTATGGGTTGGTGGTGTATTGCAAGCGGGAACAGATGTTGAATGGATGGAAGTTCCCTATACTTCTCTCCCAGAAGCACAAGGAGAAGCGTCTGAAGAAACAACCACTGCTGAAATTGATGGGGAAAATGTTAATCTCGGATTTGCTGTCGATCAAATGCGGATTTTAGCCAATCAAGAGTTTGTGGATCAAAATCCTGCTGCAGCGAAGTTATTTGAAGTGATTCAAGTTCCCCGACCTGATATCAGTGCTCAAAACCAAAAAATGCGCGATGGAGAAGATTCTCCTGAAGATATCATGACTCATGCGGAAACTTGGGTAGAAGAAAACCAAGATCAGTTTGACGAATGGGTTTCTACGGCTCGTGAAGCAGCACAAGAACAAGCGCAGAAGTAACACCTGTAGGCGTTGCGTATAAATCAAGTTAGTTGGAGTAACAGGGGAAGAGTTATCTTTCCTTGTTACTAATCATCTTCTTCGATCAAAAATTGCCAGATGCGCTTTTCATAGGCTGTTCCCGCAACCGTAGCCACATCATTATGACGAGCCGTTTCCACTAACCACAATTCTTTGCGACCAGAGGCTGCTCGATACAGGCGTTCACTCATATAAGCAGGCACCACTCGATCATCTGTGCCATGAATGAAAAAGATCGGAGTTTGGAGAGAAGAAACCTTTTTCACAGAATTAAACCGTTGGGTGAGAAGCCAGTTGACAGGAAGCCAACCATAGCCCTTTTCCTCAACTGCCATATCACGGATGGAGGTGAACGTTCCTTCCACCACTAAGCCTGGGATTTGCGGTTGACGAGTGGCTAATTCCAGCGCGATCGCGCCCCCTAAAGAATGACCAAACACATACAACTGTTGGGGATCAATCTCCCTCTGTTCCACCAGATATCGCCAAGCGGTTTCAGCATCTTCATACACCCGTTTCTCACTAGGAAACCGCCCTTCACTTAACCCATACCCCCGATAGTCAATTAAAAAGACAGAAAACCCCACTGCGCGGTAACGTTGCACACGGGGAAGATTAGAGCTAACATTTCCGCCATTACCATGAAGATAGAGTAAGACAGGTGCATTTTCGGCTTCAGCAGGAACCCACCAGCCATGAATGCTTTCTTCTGAATTGATGGGAATGGTCACTGACTCGTAAGGTAAACCATAATCGGTGGGAGTGGCGACAATGGGTTTACAGGGGACAAAAACAATACGTCGTTGTGCCAACAGTAAACCCAAGCCAGCCAAAATATAGGCGATCGCGCTGATTTCTAAGAAATAAATCAGATATCTGAGCCAAGGAACCATAAAGACTTAAGACAGTTTCGGATGCTGCTTGTGCCAATCTGTCGCTTGCTCATAAGCATAAGCCGTTTGCAGCAATTGATCTTCTCGTAACACATTAGCAATCAATTGCATCCCGATGGGTAAGCCCTGAGAATCAAATCCACAAGGAATACTTAACGCAGGTAAACCCGCTAAATTAACGGGAACTGTTGTTAAATCGGATAGATACATACTCAAGGGATCATCAGTTTTCTCCCCAGCCTTAAACGCCGTGGTGGGAACAGTGGGACACACTAATAAATCAACACTTGCAAACGCCTTTTCAAAATCCTGTTTAATCAGCGTTCGTACTTTTTGCGCTTTCAGATAATAGGCATCATAATAACCTGCAGATAGGGTATAAGTCCCCACCATAATGCGACGTTTCACCTCTGCACCAAACCCTTCCGCGCGAGTTTTAGTGTACATCGAGAGTAAGTTTTCTGCATCTTCGTTGCGTTTTCCATAGCGCACCGCATCATAACGGGCTAAATTAGAAGACGCTTCGGAAGGGGCAATAATGTAATAAGCGGGTAAACCATAACGGAAACGGGGACAAGACACTTCCATCACTTCTGCACCAATGGCTTCCAATTGGTTAATCGCAGCTTGGACAGTCGTTTTCACTTCTTCCGAGAGTCCTTCCCCAAAGGTTTCTGTAATCACGCCAATTTTGAGTTTCGGGCTTTTCGGCAATTCTGGTGTTAAATACTGAGTGTAATCAGGAATTTCAATATCGAGGCTGGTGCTGTCGGCGGGATCATGTCCCGCGATCGCGCCGAGTAAAATCGCTGTATCCTCCACAGTACGCCCAAAGGGACCAATTTGATCCAAAGAAGAGGCAAAAGCAACCAGACCAAACCGAGAGACTAACCCATAAGTGGGTTTTAAGCCCACCACCCCACAAAAAGAAGCAGGTTGACGAATCGAGCCACCTGTATCTGATCCGAGTGCGACAACACATTCTTCTGCTGCAACGGCTGCTGCTGATCCCCCAGACGATCCACCTGGTACTCGTGATAAATCCCACGGATTATTCGTTAGAGTATAAGCCGAGTTTTCCGTAGAACTGCCCATAGCAAACTCATCGAGATTGGTTTTCCCGACTAAAACCGATCCAGCTTCCTTTAACTTACTCGTAACTGTTGATTCATAAGGGGGAACAAAATTTTCTAAAATACGAGACCCGCAAGTGGTTGGCACTCCCGCCATACAGAGATTATCTTTCACACCAATGGGAATACCCTCTAATAAACCAATGGATTCCCCCGCAGCAATCTTTTCATCCACTTTCTGCGCGGATGCTTCTGCATCTTGCGCCATCAGATGAAGAAAACTATGCACCTTTTCATCCACTGCTTCGATCCGAGTCAGCGTTTCCCGTGTCACCTCCAGTGCAGAGCGTTCCTTATTCACCAATTGTTGATGCAACTCTCGGATTGATGCCATACTGTTCCTTAAAATCTAGACAGAAAAACCTCTCCAGATTATACCAAGTAACTTCATAGGCAGATCCGTTTGTCATTCGTCCTTTGTCCCTTGTCCTTTGTAAGTTGCAGTGAAGTTAATAATACCATTTCTAAAAAGTCAACCCCCCTTACATCCCCCCTAATAGGGGGGACACAGGGGGGTTCCCCTTCGCCCCCCGCGAGTTCGAGCCAGAGCAAAGCGTGAGGATTGGGGGGATCGGTATGTAGCACCAGTTTATCGAAATGGTATAACTAATGACCAATGACTAATGACGAAATAACAGACACTTCCCAAACTATCCTTGTTTGGCGTGGGTAACCATTGAGAAATGTTATAACCAATCCAAGATACTTTATAGGAGGACTCCTTAATTATGGAAGCAGAAGCGATAGAAGTTGCGGAACTGCCAAATATTTTAGTGGTCGGTTTATTTTTGATGTTTGGGGGGCGGGCTTATGCCATTGCTCGTTATCTGCGTTTGCCTCGTGTTACTTTACTGGTCATCTCAGGCATTATCATTGGTCCCTCTGTACTGGATTTAGTCCCTGATGAAATTGTAGGACTGTTCCCAATCATGTCTTACATTGCCCTTTCGATGATTGCCTTTCGGTTAGGGGAAACCTTTATTAACTTTGATTTGATCAAAAGCGGTCCAAGGATTTTTACAATTTCCTTAGGGAAGACAATAGTTGCTTCCTCTTTAGTATTTACGATTGCTTATCTTGTCCAAGATGATTTGGTTTTGGCATTATTACTCGCAGGATTAGCCCCTGCTTCCGCCCCAGCAGCGACTCTAGATGTCATTAGTGAAACCAAGTCTAAAGGAGCATTAACCGATACCATTATTCGTGTCCTTGCTGTTGATAATATTCTCGGCATTACCCTGTTTAGTATTTTATTAGTTGTTGCAGAAGTTGTTGCTGGTGCTGGAGATCCTTCTGCTGAAGTAATATCGGGAGCTTGGGAAATCGGTGGCGCATTTCTTCTCGGTTTAGCCATTGGTTGGCCCATGGCTCGTTTAGCGGGACGCTTGAAAAAAGGAAAACCGAGTTTATTAGAAATTACTGGCTTTCTGTTACTCTGTGCTGGTTTGGCTTATCAGTTAGAGGTGTCTTATCTCCTGGCTTGTATTGTTTTAGGGGCGACTGTGGCGAAAAACCGCGCTCAACCGAAGCAAAATATCTTTACCACCATTGAAGAAGTGAGCGAACCTTTCCTCGTCATTTTCTTCCTGCTGGCTGGCTGTGAACTGGATATCACCGCTCTAGCTAGTTTAGGTTTAATTGGTATTTTGTATGTCTTGGCGCGTTGTTTGGGCTTTGTGATCGGCGGTGGGATTGCTGCTCGTTTGGTAAACGCCGAACCCGTTGTTCAAGAAAATATTGGTTGGAGTTTATTTCCGCAAGCAGGGGTTGCTTTAGGGTTAGCGGTGTTAACTTTACCCCATTTCCCAGGTTTAGGTCAGTTTCTGGTTTCTATTATTGTCAGTACAACGGTTGTCTTTGAATTATTTGGCCCCACAGTAACCCAATGGCGCTTATTCAAAGCGAAAGAAGCAGCAGAAGCTGTGGAAGCAGCAGCAAGTGATGACCTGCCCTTTGTTCAGAAAAGTAAGTAAATTCTTATTTGTTCTTGGTTCTTGGTTCTTCGTTGTTTGTTTGCTATTTCAATTTGATAGAACAATGGACAATTGCAAAAAACGACCGAGGGAGGTTCAGGAATGATGACAGCAGTGATTACACTTGAGATATGAGAAGTGAAGAGATGGAATTAGAAGTATGGGAATTCAACTAACAACTGGACAACGCTTTTCTTTAAAGAAACAAGCCCCTGGCTTAAATGCACTATTGTGCGGTTTAGGTTGGGAGTTAGCCCCAAGAAAAGGTTTGAAAAAATTATTTAAACCAGATTTTGATTTAGATATTTCTGTTTTATGTCTCAATGAAGAAGGCAAATTACAAAAAAATACCGATGTTGTGTACTATGGCAACTTAACTCATCCTTCTGGAGCAATTAGCCATTTAGGCGATAATCTAACGGGTGAACATACAACTCCAAATGCGACAGAAAAACATGAAGAGGAGGAGGATGATGAAGAGATTACAGATAAAGAACAAATTTTAGTGACTCTCCCTCAAGTTCCCAAACGAGTCAAAAAATTAGTGATTGTGGCAAATATTTATGAGCCTTCTGCTCGTCGCCAAAATTTAGGGCAAGTGGAAAATGCTTATGTGCGCTTAGTGGATTTAGAACATGAGGTGGAAATTGCTCGTTATAACCTATCCAGTGACCATTATTGCAGTATTGAAACGGGAATCATCTTAGCAGAAATTTATCGTCAACCGGATAATGAGGGGCAGTGGCAAGTGGAAGTCGTTGCAAAAGGAATTAATGTTGGTAGTTTACAAGAGTTAGCAGAGCAGTATTCTTAACGAGAGTGAGCAAAAACCCGATCACATAAAAATAGAGTTCCTGCCATAATACAGAGCGGAATCGTGATTAAGTTTAACAGGGGGACACTAATTAGAACTAAGCAGAGTAAACTGAAACTTCCACTTGCTGGTAAATTCCGATAAACGGTTTTTAATTTATCCCGAAATAATAAACGTCGTCGCTCTAGAGTGCTATCAAAACAGTCTAGACAAACTAAAGTGGCGGTGAGGGTAAGCCCACCAAGGGTGGTTAGGATTCCACCGACTCCCGGAATAAATCCCGCTAAAAATAAGATAATTCCGACTGTCAGCGCGAGTAGTAGCTTTTTGATTTCAAAGAGTAAGGCTCGCGCAATGTCTTTAAAAATACCGACATCAATAAGGGTGACGTTTCCCAGACGCTGTTTCTCCACTTGTTCCGATAATTTGCCATACCACGGAGAACCGATCACACTCCCAAACTGGAGAAGCACAAAGCCAATGAGGATCAATAAAATAATGGTGATCAGGGTGCGTAGTAACCAACTGAAAAAGAGAATGATATATTCTAGGAAACTCAACCAGTTGGGCAACTCGGCAATCAATTGGTCTAAACTCTGGGACAGTTGTGTAGTTAGGGCTTCTACTCCTTGCCATCCCCAGTATAAGGAACTGCCATAAAGCAGAATGCCTAAGATCAGATTGACAAAGATGGGGATGATTAAATATTGCCATAAACTGGGTTTTCGTAAGAGCAGCGCGATCGCGCGGAAGGGATAAGTTGCACCCGTGACCAGTCCAAATCCGCTCAATAACCTCAACATTGCTTCCCCTCAATTTAAATTTCACTGTAAATTACCATAACAGCCTTGCTGAAATCAGAAAAAGTTGCTACAATTATTTTCTGGAATGCCAAAAATGCCAGCGTAGCTCAGTTGGTAGAGCAACTGACTTGTAATCAGTAGGTCAGGAGTTCGAGTCTCCTCGCTGGCTTTGGTCTCCCCATCTCCCCACCTGAAGGTGATTTCAGGAGAATGAAACGACCCCCCTTTCAAAGCCAGAGCTTTAGTGAGGAGGTTAGAGGGGATTAATTTACAATTCATTTTGAATCGTTATTTAAAAAACTTCCTGAATTAATTTGGGAAGTTTTTCTTTAATAATCTAATCAAGAACTGTTGTGGCGCTTGTACAAAAGAGTCTGATTCCCATAACTATAGTGCTACGCCCTTATGTTATATGAAATACCCTAATGGTTGCTACAAATGAACGGGTTGAAAATCCCCCCAACCCCCCTTTGAAAGTTGAAAATCCCCCCAACCCCCCTTTGGAAGTTGAAAATCCCCCCAACCCCCCTTTCAAAGGGGGGCTTAGATGGATCTGTAAGTGTAGCAGACTTTTTTGCATTTCATATTAGGACGTTTGATCTTGGTGGGAGTGCGACCGTCTCGATCGCTAGCCTTCTCTTTAATGTCCTAACCTGAATTGGTAGCGGTATAGCTTTAATCAATACAGGAAGAAAACCAAGACAAACACCCTGATCAAATGGCACAATAAACTCACTGTAGTTGAGTGGGATTCCTCATGACGCAATTTGAATACATCAGTGGAATTGAAAAAGACCTCTGGTCAGCAGCAGATACACTGCGATCGAACTCTAACTATGCGAGTAACGAATATTTTTTGCCTGTGATGGGGCTGATTTTCCTGCGTCATGCTTACAGTCGCTTTTTGCAGGTAAAGAAAGAGATTGAGAAGGATTTACCGAAACGAGGCGGGAAAACAAGGGCGTTAAAGAAAGAAGACTTTTCCCAGAAAGGGGCGATATTCCTCAAGCCAGAGGCACAGTTTGATTATTTGGTGTCCTTACCTGATGGGAATGAACGGGCAAATGCTATTTTTCAGGCGATGGAGTCCATTGAAAAGGATTATGAGACGTTAAGCGGGATTTTGCCCAAGTCTGAATACCAAAATATTGAAGATGATGTTCTAGGACAGCTTTTGCGGTTACTAGACCCAAAGGAGTTAAAACAGTTAGAGTCCGAAAGTTCTAAGCAAGTTTCAGGGGACGTTTTCGGACGGATTTACGAGTATTTTTTGATGAAGTTTGCTGATATGCAAGCCCATGATGGGGGTGAGTTCTTTACGCCGTTTTCTTTAGTTTCTCTCATTGTAAATGTGATTGAACCTGATGAAGGGACTGTTTTTGATCCTGCTTGTGGGTCGGGAGGAATGTTTGTTCAAAGTGCGAAGTTGGTTGAAGAGTCTAATAAAAGTCTTGGCAAGATCACGTTTCGAGGATTGGAAAAGAACCAGACAACCATCCGTTTGGCAAAGATGAATCTGGCGGTTCATGGATTAGAAGGAAATATTCAACAGGCAATTACTTATTATGATGATCCTTTGAAATTAGCGGGAAAAGCTGATTATGTCATGGCTAATCCACCGTTTAATGTTGACGAAGTAGATGCGGAAAAAGTAGAAAATGATTCCCGTTTAAAGTTTGGTCTTCCTGGAGTCAATAAGAACAAAAAGGTTTCTAATGGAAACTATCTCTGGATTAGTTATTTTTACAGTTATTTGAACGAACAAGGACGGGCTGGCTTTGTCATGTCGTCTCAGGCTTCTAGTGCGGGGGGTGATGAAGCAAAGGTTAGAGAAGCTCTAATTAAAACGGGGGCTGTGGAGTTAATTATTGCCATTCGGGGAGGCTTTTTCTATTCGCGATCGGTTCCCTGTGAGTTATGGTTTTTGAATCGCGCCAAGCCTGAAGCAATGCAGGATAAAGTCTTGATGATTGATGCGCGTCAAGTTTACCGCCAAGTCACACGAAGAATTTACGATTTTTCCCCTGAACAGTTAAAGAATCTTGTGTCGATTGTTCGGCTTTATCGGGGAGAATCCGATCGCTTTCTGGGGTTAGTTCAAGGCTATTTTAAGCAGATGTTGCAGGAAGGAAAAACTTGTGCTGATGTTTTCCTGAATTTCCAAGAAGCGATTTCTCAGTTTCAAGCACAAATTGAACCATTTTTAAGTCTCCATAATGCCCATCTAGAAGGGGAAAATATCGTGCCTAACTCTTCTTTGAAAGAGGAAAATATCCCCCCTAACTCTTCTTTGGAAGAGGAAAATATCCCCCCTAACTCTTCTTTGAAAGAGGAAAATATCCCCCCTAACCCCCCTTTGAAAGGGGGGGACATAGAATTTTGCAATGGATACGAAACGCTTAAAAGTGATTGTGAAGCGTTCACGGATAAATTCTTAAGTTATTTAACACCACCTGAAGCAGAAGCGACTGCATTAAATAATTTTATTGAACAAGTGCAAGCCTTAGCGGAAACCAGCCGTGATTTAGTTAAACAAGTGGATTTAGTTTATAAATTAGCAGGTCGTGTGGTTGAACATGGCGAGGAAAACTTAAAGGCGAAAGAAAGCGAAGTTTGGGACACAAAAAAGGTTAAAAGTTCTCTGAAAAATGTTGATGCTTCCCGTCAGGAATTTGTGAAGCAATTAAAGCAAGTTCGCTATTTCTTCCAACAGGGACAATGGTTGATGGTGCGGTTTCCAGAAGGAACATTACAAGATGTGGATGGGTTGGTAAAACTGGTTGATTTGGAGGAATTAAAAGCGAATGACTGGAGTTTAACCCCTGGGCGTTATGTAGGCGTTGCGCCAGAGGAGGAGGAAGAAGATTTTGATTTTGAGGAGGCGTTAAGAAGCATTCATGTTGAGTTAAAAGATTTGAATGAGGAGGCGGTTAATTTAGCAAAAGAAATTGAAAAGAATTTTGAGGAGTTGGGGATATAATCCCCCCAACCCCCCTTCGTAAGGGGGGCGATCTCATCCCCCCAAACCTCTTTCTTAAGGGGGGCGATCTCATCCCCCTAACCCCCCTTTGTAAGGGAGGCGATCTCATCCCCCCAACCCCCCTTCGTAAGGGGGGCTATCATGGATCGGTGTGTAGCAGAGTTTTCTGCATTTCATATCCTCTGAAATCCAAGTTACCCTTTTTAAGTCCCCCCTTCCCAACGAAGGTTTACACTATCACCAAGTCCCCCCTTATAAACAAGAATTAGCGAGGATAAAACAGCACTTTCTCAAATCCCCCCCTTTCCAAGGGGGGTTAGGGGGGATAAACCACCCCTTTCAAACAAGAATTAGCGAGGATAAAACAGCACTTTCTCAAATTCCCCCTTTCCAAGGGGGGATAGGGGGGATAAACCACCCCTTTCAAACAAGAGTTAGCAAGGATAAAACAACCCCTTCCCAAGTCCCCCCCTTTCCAAGGGGGGTTAGGGGGGATAAATCACCCAAAGAAAAGTAACAATGTCCAACATCAAACAAGGTAAATACTTTCTACCATACAACGAAAAACTAACGGAACAAGCCAAAGCAATGCGGAAAAATCCCACACCCGCAGAACGAAAACTCTGGCAATTTTTAAGAACATTTCCTCTAAAAATGTGGCGACAAAAACCCATTGATAATTTTATTGTTGATTTTTATTGTCCGAAATTAAAATTGGTGATCGAGGTTGATGGTGAGGGTCATTTTACACGAGATGGAATGGCTTATGATGCTGAAAGAACGAAGGTTTTAGAGGGGTATGGTTTGCGGGTGGTTCGCTTTACGAATGATCAGGTGTTGCGTGAGTTTGAGGCGGTTTGTGAGGAGATTATGGGGTTTATCCCCCCTAGCCCCCCTTCGGAAGGGGGAATAAGAATGATCGGGAGGTGTTGGGAATATGAAGCAGTCTGAAAAGAGATTAGATGAACTTGGAATTGTTGGTCGTGGTAGATCAAGACATAGACCTCGTGATGCTGAACATCTTTATGGTGGAAAATATCCCTTTATTCAAACAGGAGATGTAAAGCATTCAAATCTCTATATTACTCAGTATTCTCAAACATATAGTGAAGCTGGACTGGCACAAAGTAAACTATGGAAAGCTGGAACTCTTTGTATTACGATCGCTGCTAATATTGCTGAAACTGGAATTTTAGGAATAGATGCTTGTTTCCCTGATAGTATTATAGGTTTTACTCCTGATCCTGAAAAAGCAAACGTTAAGTTCATAAAATATCTTTTTGATGCGTTACTAAAGAAAAGATATAAGTTATTTACACAAGGAGCAGCGCAAGATAATTTAAGTCAGTCAAAATTACTCTCTATCAAATTTCCAGTTCCAGATATTAAAACTCAGAATAAAATCGCAGATATTCTATCAAAATATGATGATTTAATCGAAAATAATCGCCGTCGCATTGAGTTATTAGAGGAGTCGGCGCGTCTGCTGTATCGGGAATGGTTTGTTCATCTGCGCTTCCCTGGTCACGAACACTCTCCTATTATTGATGGTATTCCTGAAGGTTGGGAACTCAAAAAAATTGAAGATATCGCAGACATTACTATGGGACAAAGCCCAAAATCTGAATACTATAATAATGAGGGGTTAGGTTTACCTTTCCATCAAGGAGTGTCTGACTTCAGCACAAGATTTCCTAGCACAAGTAAGTATTGCAATAAAGGTTCGAGATATGCAGAAGAAGGAGATATCTTGTTTAGTGTTCGTGCGCCTGTTGGACGAATAAATATTAGCTTAGAGAAAATTGTTATTGGTCGTGGTTTAGCTGCAATAAGATCAAAATGTAATCAGCAAAATTTCTTATTTTATCAATTAAAAAACTATTTTTTTAGAGAAGATATGATCGGAAGTGGTGCTATATTTGCTTCGATTAGAAAAGATGACTTAAAGAAAGTAGAGTTGTTAACTCCTTCGGAAAATTTAATTCAGTTATTTATCAATCAAGTAACAAAGATTGATAAGCAAATAAGAACTTTATACCTACAAAATCAAAAACTATCACAAGCCCGTGATTTACTTTTACCACGTCTAATGAATGGAGAAATAACCGTATGAGTTATAGCGAAGAAACCCTCGTTCAAACCACCACCGCCAACTATTTACATGATGAACTCGAATGGGAATCGATCTACGCTTATAATCAAGAAGACTATGGCGAAAATAGCCTTCTCGGACGGGAAAATCGCAAACAAATTATCCTCACTCGCTACTTAGAAAGAAAACTGCGAGAATTGAATCCCAATCATCCCGACGAAGCCTATCAAGAAGCAATTCGCACTTTAACCGATTATAGCGTTAGCCAAAGTTTATTTAAGATTAACCAAGAAAAACACAACCTCCTCAGAGATGGAATACAAGTTAGTTATCGCAACGAAAAAGGGGAAACCGTTAAACCAATTCTGAATGTTTTTGATTTCGAGACTCCCACAAATAATCATTTTTTAGCAGTGCGGGAACTTTGGATTGAGGGGAAATTATACCTGAGAAGAGCCGATCTCGTTTGTTTTGTAAATGGGATTCCGCTAATTTTTATGGAATTAAAAAACATTTGGCGTTCCCTTCGCGCTGCTTACGAGGAAAATTATAAAGATTATCTGGACACTATTCCTCAATTATTTTATTACAACGCCATTGTTGTTTTCGGAAATGGTAAAGATGCAAAGATGGGAACAATTGGTTCTCGCTTTGAATATTTCCAAGACTGGAAACGCTTACAAGAAAGCGATGCTGGTGTCGTGAATATGGAAACCTTACTCAAAGGAGTCTGTCAGAAAAATAATCTTCTTGATCTGTTTGAAAACTTTATTCTCTTTGATGATTCTTCCCAAGAGACGGTTAAAATTATCGCTCGCAATCATCAGTATTTGGGAGTCAATAACGCGATCAAAGCTGTAAAAAACCGTCAAACACTAGAACGCAAACTAGGCGTATTTTGGCATACTCAAGGCTCTGGAAAAAGTTATTCGATGGTCTTTTTTGTGCGGAAAGTTCGGCGCAAGTTAGGCGGAAACTTTAGTTTTGTGGTCTGTACTGACCGTGAAGACCTCGACAATCAAATTTATAATACCTTTGCAGGCTGTGGATTGGCAAACAACGATCGCGATCCTTGTCGCGCTACCAGTTCCAATAATTTAAAACAATTACTGCAAGAACGCAAAGCCTGTATTTTCACTCTGATCCAAAAGTTTAAGCAAGCGGTTGATCCCAATGAACCCTACAATGAACGAGATGACATCATTATTATCAGTGATGAAGCACACCGTAGCCAATATGGAAACCTTGCATTAAATCAACGTAACGCTTTACCCAACGCCAGCTTTATCGGGTTTACAGGAACGCCTCTTTTCCAAAATGATGAAATCACCAGCCGTTATTTTGGGGATTATGTCTCCACTTACGACTTCCAACGGGCGGTGGAAGATAACGCCACTGTTCCCCTTTATTACGACGCACGAGGGGATAAACTGGAAATTGCGACTAATGATGTTAATGAACGCATCGCAGAAAAACTCGAAGCATTAGAAGTTGAGGGAGATGTGGAGAGACGCATTCAGCAAGCGTTAAAGAGTTCTTATGGTGTGATTACAGCAGAACCGAGACTGGACGCGATCGCGCAGGATTTTGTGAGACATTACGCCAACGGTTGGGAAATGGGAAAAGCGATGTTTGTCTGCATCGACAAAATAACTTGTGTGCGGATGTATGAGAAAATAACCCATTATTGGCAAGAGGAAATTAACCGACTCCAACAACAATTAAACAGCATCACCGACCAACAAGAAGCAGTTTACAAACAACGTCAAATCGAATGGATGGAAGAAACCATCGCCTCTGTTGTCGTCAGTCAAGATCAGGGAGAAGTGCAAAAGTTTCGGGAGTGGGGATTAGAAGAAGAACTCAACTTTCATCGTAACCGCATTAATAACGGATTTGAACTCACAGACGGAAAACTAATTAGTCTCGAAACGGCGTTTAAGGATGCTAATCATCCCTTTCGGATCGCGATCGTTTGTGCAATGTGGTTAACTGGTTTTGATGTTCCCTGCCTTTCTACACTCTATCTCGATAAACCGCTAAAAGCCCATACTTTAATGCAAGCGATCGCACGGGCGAATCGGGTTTATGAAGGAAAAAATAACGGTTTAATTGTTGATTATTGCGGGATTCTGCAAAACTTAAGAGAAGCCCTCGCCACATTTGCAGGAACAGGAGATGAAGGAAGAGAAGAAGAGGATCAAAGAGTGAATCCTGCAAAGTCACAGGAACATCTTTTAGAGGAATTACAAAGCGCGATCGATGAAGTAAGGGAATTTTTGCGCGATCGAAATGCGTCTTTAGATGCCATTCTAGAAGAAACAGGTTTTGCCCGTAATGCTGCGATTATAACGGCAAAAGAAGCGATTAATGAAGATAGCGAAACTCGTAAACGCTTTAGAATTTTATGTCGCCACGTCTTTCGGAAGTTCACCGCAAGTACGAATATTACTGGAATTAATGACTATCGTAAAGTCTATGATGCAATTAAATTACTGGATAAGGAATTAGAAACCGACGAACAAGTTACTGACATTAATCAAGTGTTGAGGGAACTGTATCAAACCGTTGGCGAAACCATTGAAGTTAGGAACACCAACACAGAAGATGGCGAACTTTATGATATCAGTCAGATTAATTTTGAACGTCTTAAAGAAGAGTTTCGCAAAAGTTCTCAACCGCGAACTACTGTCCAAAATCTCAAACAAGCGGTTGAAAACCGACTCAGCCAGATGATTAATCGCAATAGTTCCCGCATTGATTATCAAAGACGTTATGAAGAAATCATCGATCGTTATAACCAAGAAAAAGACCGTTTAACGATTGAACAAACCTTTGAAGAACTGTTTAATTTTATCCAAGACTTAAACGAAGAAGAACAGCGATCAACTCGTGAAGGCTTAAGCGAAGAAGCCCTTGCCATTTTTGATTTACTGAAAAAGCCAAATCTCGAACAATCAGAACTTAAACATATTAAACAAGTGGCGAGTAACTTGTTGCAATTATTAAAAGAAGAAATCAGCCAATTAGATCAATGGTATGAGAAAGAATCTACGCGCGATCGGATTAATGGCAAAATTTATGATTTTCTCTACAGTGAAGAAACGGGTTTACCCGTAGAGAGTTATGAAGAAGAAGACATTGCAGATAAGACAAAAGTTATTTTCCTTCATGCCATGCAAGTTTATCAAACTGTTCCTTCCCCTTGTTATCAAGATGCTGCCTGAGCGCGATTAGAGAAAAATGAAAGCATAATTTATAATTTAACTTGAACCAAGTAAATTAAGAGTAAGATTGATTATCTTGTGGCGTTTAATCTTGTTATCCCTACGAAGCTGGTTTCTCCTCTTGGGTATTAGATGAAATACAGAAAAGCCTGCTACATACCAATCCCCCCAATCCTCACGCTTTGCTCCGGCCCGAACTCACGGGGGATCGTTAAACCAGTCTTATGTAGCAACCATTGGAGTATCCCAACGAGAAAATAGTGACACCACACTATCGAGCGTCACTATTTTTTCTAGGGAACGAAAGGATGAATTAAGCAACAAACCCAAGCGGGGAAACTAGAGTTGGCACTCTGCAGCCCGAGAAATATTTTGCAGTTCCATCTCAGGACAAGTGCGCTTGCATAAGCCTGTTAAGACATTACCCGGTCCGACTTCAATTAATTGTGAAACGTCTTCCTCAGCAAGTTTTAAGAGGGTTTCTCGCCAACGGACTGTTCCTGTCATTTGTTCCATGAGACGGGTTTTGAGTTCCGTTGCATCAATAGTTGGGGTCGGATTAACGTTGGATAAAACGGGAACAATCGCTTCACCAAAAGAAACCTCATCAAGAAGTTGTTTATAGTCTTGAGCGACACTAGCCATGAGGGGAGAATGGAACGCCCCAGAGACATTTAAAGGGACGGCTCGTTTGGCTTTGACTTCCGAGAGAATCGAATCCACTGCTTCTGGCGTTCCCGAAATAACCACTTGTTGGGGGCTGTTGTCGTTTGCTAGCACAACATCATTGTTTTTGTCAAGTGCTGAGTCTAATTGAGCGCGATCGATTTTCATCAGGGCGACCATTTTGCCCCCGGCTGCAGTATCCATCAGTTTTGCCCGTTGTTGCACTAAGCGCAACCCTGCTTCAAAACTAAACACACGGGCTGCATATAAGGCGCTGTATTCCCCTAAGCTATGACCAGCGACATATTGGGGTAAATATCCCGCTTTATCAAGCAAAAGGTCAATGAGGATGGACTCGACCACATAGAGACAGGGTTGGGTGTAGAGGGTACGAGAAAGATTCGCTTCATCTTGACGACAGGTCTCAAGGACAGACCAGCCTAAAATTTCTTCTGCTTTTTCAAATTTTTCTTTCCCAAGAGAGGTTTCTACTAAATCGGCTTCCATGCCAATGGTTTGCGATCCTTGTCCAGGAAAAACAAAAGCAAGTTTAGTCATTCTAATTTGTTATTTACGATACAGTTTTTAAGGCTCAATTTGCCATTGTACGATCGCGCTGCCCCAAGTTAACCCAGCACCAAACCCCGACATGGCGATAATATCTCCAGACTGCAGTTTTCCCGCCCGTTGCGCCTCATCTAAGGCTAAAGGAATCGATCCTGCGGAAGTATTGCCAAAGTTTGCCAAATTACTAATCACCCGCTCTGGGGGAAGACTTAACCGTTGTGCAACCGCATCCATAATCCGTTGATTGGCTTGATGGAGCAACAACCAATCTACGTCTTCCGAGGTTAAATCTGCATGAAATAACGCCTTAGAAATGACTTCAGGAACTTTTTCCACCGCAAAGCGATAGACTTCTTTTCCTTTCATCGTAATCGGCTGATAATGCCCTTGGTTGACCTCAATCGAATCGACGATAGTTTTCTCCGAACCGTGATAGCCAAGGTTTAAAGTATGGCTCAATTGACCATCACTACACAACTCAAACCCCAAAAGCCGATCGCGCTCTGCAGAAGTGGCTTCAATCACCACTGCTCCTGCACCATCCCCAAATAAAATACAAGTGCTGCGATCCGACCAATCCACCCAACGGGATAAGACATCCGCCCCAATCAACAACACCTTCTGATAAGCCCCTGTGCGGATAAACTGAGCGGAATTCACCAAGCCAAACACAAAGCCCGAACAAGCAGCCGTGAGGTCAAACGCCACCGCATGATTCGCCCCAATCGCGGTTTGAATACTCACTGCACTCCCAAACAAATCATCAGGGGTGGAGGTGGCTAAAATCAGCAAATCAATTTCTTCGGGAGCAACTTGCGCCATAGCGAGGGCTTGATGGGCTGCTTGCGCTCCAATTGTCTTTAAAGACTCTCCTGAAGCCGTCAAACAACGCTGTTTAATCCCTGTGCGCGTAGTAATCCACTCATCGGAGGTTTCCACCATCTGCGCGAGATCTTGATTCGTCAATCGACCTGAAGGGATACCCGAGCCACTTCCTGTAATTGCGATTCCTGCTGAATATAATTCGTTCCTCATGCTTCTCCTCGGGGGGGTTGACCGCTCAGTGTTGAATCAGGGATGGAAGTTTGCTGTAATGAGTCTTCCCGATCTTCTAGACCTGCACTGTAAGAGCGAAGACGTGCTAAAACTTTTTCATCCACAGCATCTTTAGCCAAGCGAATCGCATTGTAAATCGAAGGAGCTTGAGAACTACCATGACTAATAATACAGATCCCATCGACCCCTAATAACAACGCGCCACCATGTTCAGCATGATCCACCCGTTGTTTAATTCGTTTCAGGTTGGGTTTGAGTAAAGCGGTTCCCACCATACCATTTAAGCCTTGAGGGAGTTCTTCTTTCAGAATATTGAGTAAGACTTCACCGATGGCTTCCGCAAACTTAAGAATAACATTGCCAACAAAGCCATCACAGACAATGACATCAAAGTTACCCGAGAGAACATCGCGCCCTTCTGCATTTCCCACAAACGGAATTTGTGGATTTGCCGTCATTAACTGGTGAGCGCGAATCGAGGCTTCATTCCCTTTAGAAGGTTCTTCCCCAATATTCAGTAATCCCACTTTCGGTTCAGCATTGCCCAGAACGTATTTACTATAAACCGTTCCCATCAGACCAAACTGCTCTAAATACTTAGCACGACAATCCACCATTGCCCCTGCATCGAGGATAATAACGGATTTACCCGCAATCAGCGTCGGGAGAATCGCCCCAATCGCAGGTCGGTCAATGCCTTTTAAGCGTCCTAAGCGTAACAAAGCTGCTGCCATGGCTGCTCCAGAATGTCCCGCAGAAACAACGGCTTCAGCCCGTTCAGCTTTTACCATGTCCATCGCAACATTAATGGAGGCTTTGCGTTTGCGCTTTAGCCCTGCCATTGGCTCTTCTGACATTTCGATGACCCCTTCCGAGGGTATCACCTCTACATGAGGATTGTTGACACTGCCTGCGGATTCAAGGTGGGGCTGAATTTGTTCAGGATCACCAACCAAAAGCACATCTACGTCGAGTTCTTCTGTGGCTCGGATAGCCCCTGTAATAATTTCGCCGGGAGCATGGTCGCCTCCCATAGCGTCAACTGCAATTTTTGCGCGAGTCGATCCCATAAATCAAATTAGTAGAAGCGTTAAGGATTTTAACAAGCCCGTGAGGAGCTTTTTAAAAGTAAACAGTTAAATTTTAAGTTAAAACAATAAACCTGTGTCTCTTTAAGATAGATTACAGGTTGTTGGCACAACTGACTAGTAGTGTTTTCTAGGTAATTGGAAATTTTTTCAGTTTAATGGTGTTGGAGTGTTATGTGGGATTTGCTGGGTTGGAGTGCGTTGATCGGAATATTATCGGGATGGGGACAAGAGCCACCGCCTCTCAAACCAGTGCAACCGTTGGCTTGGGAGGAATTAGCTTTATTTTCTCTTCCTCATGATCCCGATCCAATGATTGAAAAGACTGTGGCAAACTATTTACAAAATTTATCGCAGTTAGGGATTAACCAAGATTCGCAAGGGGTTTGGTTGGCTTCTGATTGGTGGACGTTTGCGGATCATCGGGGAAGGATTCCACAGTCGGCTGCTTCTCTCACTAAAATTGCTACCAGTTTGGCTGCTTTAGAAACCTATGGGAGTGATTATCAGTTTGTCACGAAGGTGAAGCACACAGGAGTCATTGCGGGGGGTGTGCTACAAGGAGATTTAATTGTGGAAGGAGGGGGTGATCCCTTTTTTGTCTGGGAGGAGGCGATCGCGCTCTCTAATCGCTTAAATGAATTAGGGATTCAAACGGTGACGGGGAATTTAATCGTCACAGGTGATTTTTTTATGAATTACCAGCAAAACTCCCAAACCTCGGCTCAACTTCTCGCTCAAGGGCTTAATTCTCAACGCTGGTCAAAGCAAGCCCAACAGCAATATCAGACTCTTCCAAATGAGACTCCTCGCCCGCAAGTGAGGATTTCAGGAAATGTCATTGTCAAGGCTCAGGGTGATTTTCCTGAAGTGACTCCCCTGATTGAGCAGCAATCGTTACCCCTAACCCAAATTCTGCAACAAATGAATATTTACAGTAATAATAAACTGGCTGACCTCATTGCGCGATCAGTGGGTGGTGTCGAAACAGTGGAAGCTATTGTCAGGGAAACAACAGGTGTTTCCCCAGAAGAAGTCCAACTGATTAATGGGTCAGGGTTAGGGGTGACGAATCGGTTATCACCACGGGCGGTAACAAAAATGTTGCGGATGATTGATGGAAAATTAAATGCTCAGGGGGGAAGTCTTCGGGAGATTTTACCTGTCAGTGGGATTGACGTGGGGACGGTGCGCGATCGCGCGATCCCTCAAGGAATTCCTGTTAAAACGGGAAGCCTCTGGAATGTCAGTGCTTTAGCAGGGGTGATGAATACTGAACAGCACGGACGGGTTTATTTTGCAATGATTAACCAAAATGGCAATCTTGATACTTTCCGCCAACAACAAGATCAACTCCTGCAAAGTTTACAGCAGCAGTGGGATTTAATTCCTTTTGATCAAAATGTCGCTGTACAACTGGGTGATCCAACACGAATTGATTAGTCATCTGTTCATGGTTCATAGTTCATAGTTCGTGGTTCATTGATTAACAACCAACAAATAACGAAGAACGAATAACAAAGAACAAAAATTTAAAATGTCCCTCAAGAAGCGTGAAAACTACTATACATCATTTTTTCTTTGCTTTTTTTGCTGCTTTACGTTCTTTTTCTTTTTGTTTTTGTTTCTCCTGTTTGGCTTTTCGTTTGGCTTCGGCTTGTGCTTTTTCTTCCGCTAAACGAACCGCTTCGGCTGCTTCTTCTTTCTTCTGGAGATAATAGTGATAGTCGCCATTATAAACCACTAATTCCCCTTCGCTAATTTCGACAATTTTTGTCGCTACTTTTGAAATAAAATAGCGATCATGAGACACAATTAAAGCCGAACCATCATAATTTTGCAATGCCGATTCAATCGTTTCTTTGGCGGGAATATCTAAGTGATTGGTTGGCTCATCTAGAATTAATAAATTAACGGGTTGTAAGAGCATTTTTGCAAGGGCGAGTCTTGCTTTTTCTCCTCCGCTAAGGGTTGCTACTTTTTTCTTGACGGTATCGCCACTAAATAAGAACTTACCCAGTAACGCTCGGATTTCTTCATATTTCCAATCAGGAACGGCTTTGTGAATGGTTTCTTCAACGGTTAAGGTGAGATCGAGGGCTTCGGCTTGGTTTTGCTCAAAATAACCTGGAATAACGTTATGTTTTCCCAGTTCAACTGTTCCTTCAGTTGGGGTTTCTAAGCCCATAATTAGACGGAGAATGGTTGATTTTCCTGAGCCATTGGGCCCTAAAAAGGCAACGCGATCGCCGCGCTCCACTAATAAATTTGCTCCCAGAAATAAAATCTGATCGTCAAAGCTATGGGTTAAATCTTCAATTTTAACCACTTCTTGACCACTGCGAGGGGCGGTGGGAAAGCGAAACTTCAGTGTTTTTACATTAGCGTCTGGTGCGTCAATTTCTTCGATTTTTTCCAGTTGCTTTTCCCGACTTTTAGCTTGGGTGCTGCGAGTCGCACTGGCGCGAAATCGCTCGACAAATTGTTCTTGTTTGGCAATTTCTTTTTGTTGTCGTTCATAAGCACTCATTTGTGCTTGTCGGTTAAATTCTTTTTGTTCGAGATAACTGGAATAATTCCCTAAATAAGTGGTAGAAACGCCACGTTCGGTCTCAACAATTTGGGTACAAAGGCGGTCTAAAAATTCGCGATCGTGAGAAACAATCACCATCGGTGTTGTTAAGTTTTTGAGATATTTTTCGAGCCATTCAATGGTTTCTAAATCCAGATGGTTGGTCGGTTCGTCTAAGAGGAGAACATCGGGTTCTTGTAACATTACTTTACCCAGACAAATTCGCATTTGCCAACCGCCACTAAAGCTAGTGACAGCGCGATCGCCGTCTTCAGGGGTAAACCCTAATTCAGGTAATAAACAACTAATTTTTGTATCTAATTGATACCCGTCATGGGCTTCAAATTCTTGTTGATACCGATCGAGCTTGCGAATTAATTTATCTAATTCCTCTGGATCGGCATTTTCCATATCTTTCTGCACTTTTTCCAGATTTTTATGAACAGCATTGGCTTGTTCAAACACCCGCCAGAGTTCTTGTCTCACCGTTAATGTTGGATCAATATCAAATTCTTGACTTAAACAACTAATTTTCAAGGCTGCGGGTCGAATAATTTCTCCTGTTGTCGGTTCGGTTTCCCCCATAATCATCTTCAGTTGGGTGGTTTTTCCCGCACCATTGACCCCAACGAGTCCAAGACGTTCTCCGGCTTTGACCTCCCAGTTAACATCTTTCAGGACTTCTCCAGTGGGATAAGTTTTACTAATTTTTTCGAGTCTGAGAATTGACATTGTTTAGACGATGCTGCTGATTGAACATTGATTCACTCTCTATCCTATCTGCTGTTCTTGCAGAAAAACTGATTAATTCAAGCTGAACATCCCTTGAATAAGCATCTAACTTGCAACCCTAGAATTTAATGATGGTAAAAATCTATTTGATGGCAACCTGCTTTTTGGAAGGGTCATTTATCTGTTATTAATGGTCTTGGTAAATTGGCTAATTAAAATCATTGCTAACCCCTAACCAAGCATTAAAAGCTGAGGTTTAATGAGCATAATCAAGCCAAATAAAAGCATAAAGACACCAGAAAATAATTTCAGGATTCGTCCTTGGTCTTCACTTAAACGAGAGGATTGGAAAGAATAAATAAAACTCAGTAAAATTGCTAACAGTGGCAAAATATAAATGAGAGCATATAATGCTGTCCAAATCGTGTAACAGAATCCAACATTTGTTGTACAATGATTGACTAAGGTTGTCATGTAAACAACAGGGAGAATTGCGGTGCAGCCAAGTTCAATAATATTGACAAAAATGGCGAGTAAAATTGTTGCCCCTAAAGCCAACCAAAATTGCTTAGATTCAACTTTAGCCCGATTCAATTGTCTGGCAATTCCTCCTGCTTTTTTGGTAATCGTTAACTGTTGTTTTTCTGAGAGGGAAAGAGAAACCGATTGCTTAAAAAAGAAATAGTCTTTGATATTAATAATACCTGTAGTTGTGATGATCGCGCCTAAAATAATGAGGGCAATTTGACCATATTTTTCTAAAAAGAATGACCCCACTAAAACCATCGCCATAATAAAGCCAAAGTACATGACAGCAGAGGTCAAAATAAAGGTTGAACCGACAATGGTCATATCCGTTTTACTCTTAGTATAAGTGAGGAGAGAAAGGAGGATAATTAGAACCGTAAAAGCACACGGATTAAACCCATCTGCAAACGCGATCGCGCTGACAAATAAAGGAAACGGTAGTCCCTCTGCTAAGTTTTGAACCACAGCATCTGGCGTTAACACGATAAAGGAAAAAAGACTTAATAAGGTAATCGCTAATAAGCCACCAATCCAATAGCGTTGATGCTGTGCTGTCGATAATCTTCCTTTCACCAGTGGATAGCTAATCGCATATAAAAGCGGTAAAAAGAAGACAGACCAGGGTAAAGATGATTCTGATTTTTGTTGTTCTACATTCTCTGTCTGATCAGGGGTATTCAGAGGCGCGTTTAGTTCTTCTTCAATCGCCTTGATCATTTGATTTTTATAACCTAAATAGGCTTGATAACTCGGATTATATTCTAGTTCTCCTTGGGCTTTGGTATAGCCAACAAAGGTTTTATCGCCAATGACTGTGCGCGGAACACCCGTTGCTTGAATGTTATTTTCTTCTAAATAATTGCGCCAAACTTCAGGTTGTTCACTGACTTCAACTCGGTTAACACTCACTCCTTCATTATTTTCTTCAATATAATTGAGGAGGGGTTTTTGTTCTGCACAGTGAGGACAAGTTTTGCTATAGTAAAAATCAACAGTAACCGTTTCCTGTTCAGCGATAACAGAGGTTTGACTAGAGAAAAGAAGAGTGAGAATAATTGTCAATGACAGCAGCAGCGATCGCGCAATTAATTTTAAAAGTTTCATCGGTTTCAATCCATAAAAGTGACACTAAATCTTAAATTTCCGTCAGTGACAGAACGAGGTTGATAGCGAATCATAGCACGATGATCGCGCCAATTTTCTCGCCATTGAAACTTCACATTTCCTGCAACGACTTGTGTTTTATAAACCTTTCCATCTAATACTAAAGCAATCCTCGCTTCACCATCAATATACCCTTTTCCCATAATCAACAAGCCATAAGTGGGTTTAGCAACCCGCCGTTTTCTGAGGAGAAGTTGCTGGTTTTCAGTCGGATCAGAAAGTTGATGAAGTTGTGTTCTTGTCGTACAACTGGATAAGGATAAGAGTAAAAATAGAGAAATCGTTAATCTCAAGTAATTTATCATATCGAAATTTCATCTATTTTCGATCAGTTCAATTACAGAACTGAATGGGAGTAGAAAATGTTGAGTTTCATTCTTATTCTACCCAATAGAAAGATTGGAATTATCTGTGCAAGCCGTCACCGATCGCGCTCTCATTATTTTTATCTCGTCAAAGTCTGCGTATCCGAGACCAGTGACCAGTGACATTCGTTAGGATCAATCCCCTTGTTTTAGATAGTCGTCTGGAGATAAGTCAGTCGATTGGGGAGAAGTAAGCATTGTCTTTAGACCTGATTAGACCTTAATTTTTTCACGCTTTCACGCGATCGCGCAGTCAGTAAACTTACGATGTTCAGGAGAATAAAAAGCTAACACAATCTCCTCTTTAGCAATCCCTTCTCTGATTAATTCATTTGCAATTCCTTCTTCTGTCCAATCTTCCTCAATGTAAATTTTATTATTTTTAAGACGAACATAAACCGACATAGCATTGACTTTTTCTCCATTTTTCCAACCAATATTTAACCAAATATAGTGACCTCGTTCATCATCAAAAATCAATACTTCATCGACATCAGGGTCAGAGACTGGTAAGAAAATTTTATGATATTCCGTTAAGATTTTCTTGATGATTGTTTGGTAATGATTTAATTGATCCATTGTCTAACTTCGTCTGTATTTAAATCAACAACTAATAATAAAACTTGATAAGTTTTCAAAATCAACTGAATCGCAATTTGTTGAAAAAATTGATCGTAAATATCTTGATTGACCGCTAAATAAATTTTATAATCAGCGTGCGTCTGCTCAATAAAAGTTCTATAAATTAGGTATTGACCCAAAGCCGTTTGGAATTCCCGCATTGGAGAACGACCAACAAAACTCTTGACCTCAATCACAACTTTTTGCTCTTCTTTTGTTGCAGCGATCGCCTTTTCTCCAGCAAGATCAGCCAGTAGCCTAACCTCTTTATATTGAATTGGATAAGGGTCAGCAACAATGTCCCAACCATCTTTGATTAGAGCGTTTTTAACCGCATCATGAATCCTATCTTTAGCTGACATATTTTAATTTTACTATATTATAACGAAACTCCTCCGCTAAACTAGAGTTGAGAGTAGTAATTCACTCAATTAACCATGAGTCAAAAATTAGAAGCAATCTTTGATGGTACAAGTCTTCAACCTATGATTCCCTTAACCTTAAAGCCAGGAACACGAGTCCGTATTATCGTTGAGAGTGTAGAATCTAGCACAGAAGATCAACCGAAAACTTTTCTGCAAACTGCTAAATCTCTGAATCTAGAAGGGAATCCAGATTGGTCGGAAAATCTTGATAAATATTTATATTCACAAGATACTGAATCAGAATGATTGAAGTTTTTCTTGACACTTCTTTTGCCATTGCTTTGTCTTCAGTGAGCGATAAAAATCATCTTAAAGCTGTTCAAATTGCTAACCAACTTGAAAAAAATCAAACTCGCTTAGTCACTACTCAAGCAATCCTATTAGAAATCGGGAATGCACTTTCTAAAAAAAATATCGGTTAGCAGCAATTCAACTCCTTGAATCTATTGAGAGCTTTATTAATCTCTAATTGAACGCGATCGCGCTCTCATTATTTTTCTCTCATCAAAGTCTGCGTATCCCAGACTTAATCGCACTGTTTTATGAGATTTCAAAAAATTGTTAGGCTATTTACGCGATCGCGCAGTCAGTAAACTTGCGATGTTCAGGAGAAGTTAACATCTTCATAAGTGGTACTGACGCTGATTTGAGAATTGATTGTTTGTAAGTTCAGAGATTCATCATCAGACCGATAAAATTTGAGTAACCAATTTCCTTCTGAGGTACGCTGAAAATAATCGATGCGCTTTTGTTTGGTGCTAATCAGTAAATATTCTTTTAAAGTTTCTATTGTCTGGTAATCTATAAATTTATCCCCACGATCAAACGCTTCTGTGGAGTCTGATAAAACTTCAACAATCAAGCAAGGAAACTGTTTATAAAGTGATGTGTCTCGATCATTTGGGTTACAGGTAACTAAAATATCAGGATAATAAAATCGCTTAAGAGACGGAATTTGTAGTTTCATATCTGATAAATACACCCGACATTGTGAACCACGTAGCTGACTTTTTAAGGCACTAGCTACATTCAGCGCGATCGTCACATGAGTATCAGTTGCACCTGCCATCGGATAAATTTTACCATTAATATATTCATGTTTGACTTGACTTTTTTCTTCTTGGTTTAGATAGTCTTCTGGAGATAGGTAAGTCGATTGAGGAGAAGTAACCATTGTCTTTAGACCTTAATTTTTTCACGCGATCGCGCTTTTCAGTAAACTTACGATGTTCAGGAGAATAAAATGTTAAAACATATAGCAGTTCTAAATCTTATGTAACAAGTTGATTAACCGTTCCCCCCTTTCAAAGGGGGGTTAGGGGGGATTACTTAGCACCTGTTGGCATTCCTAAAATGTCCTCAATTTTGGGCATTTCTTCTAACGGAATCACGCGACCTTCTTCCTCAAAATTCTCAATTTGATCAAAGTTGAGATAACGATATAAATCATCAGCAAAGGGATTAATTTTCTCCTGCACGATCGCGAGATATTCATCCACAGTGGGAATATAACCCAACAACGCACAAACCGCAGCTAACTCCGCAGAACCGAGATAAACTCGCGCACCTTTCCCCATGCGATTATTAAAATTACGAGTCGAGGTAGAAAAGACTGTTGCTTCATCTTCTACTCGCGCTTGGTTTCCCATACACAGGGAACAACCAGGCATTTCTGTCCGTGCGCCAGCAGCAGCAAAAACGCCATAAACCCCTTCTTCGCGGAGTTGTTTCTCATCCATGCGAGTCGGCGGACAAATCCAGAGGCGAACTTTTGCAGTTCCTGCATTTTCTAAAATCTTCGCAGCAGCGCGATAGTGACCAATATTAGTCATGCAAGACCCGATGAAGACCTCATCAATTTTATCGCCCGCACATTCTGACATTAACTTCACATTATCTGGGTCATTCGGTGCAGCGACAATGGGTTCTTTAATCTCGTTTAAGTTGACTTCAACCGTGTCCACATATTCCGCATCATCATCCGCTTCTAATAACTCTGGGTTATCCAGCCATTCCTGCATTTTTGCAGCGCGACGTAACAGCGTGCGGGAGTCTTGATAGCCTCGCGCGACCATGTTTTTAATTAGGGCAATGTTAGAGTTGAGATACTCTGCAATGGTTTCTTTCCCTAACTTAATCGTACAGCCAGAACAAGAGCGTTCAGCAGTGGCATCCGTTAACTCAAACGCCTGTTCAACTTTCAAGTCGGGTAAACCTTCCATCTCCATGATGCGACCCGAGAAGACGTTTTCTTTGACTTCAGTTCCGACGGTTAACTTTCCTTGCTGCATGGCGACATAAGGAATGGCGTTAACGATATCACGAAGGGTTACACCAGGCTGTAATTCGCCAGTAAAGCGCACTAAAACTGATTCTGGCATATCTAGAGGCATTGCACCCAATGCAGCAGCAAACGCCACTAAACCCGACCCTGCGGGGAAGGAAATACCAAGAGGGAAACGGGTATGAGAATCACCGCCAGTTCCCACAGTATCAGGGAGTAACATTCGGTTTAACCAAGAGTGGATAATACCGTCACCAGGTTTTAAGGAAACGCCACCTCTGTCTGCGAAGAAGTCGGGGAGTTGTTGATGGGTTTTCACGTCAACGGGTTTGGGATAGGCTGCGGTATGACAGAAACTTTGTAAGACAAAATCAGCATTAAACCCAAGACAAGCCAACTCTTTTAACTCATCGCGAGTCATGGGTCCTGTGGTATCTTGAGAACCAACGGTGGTCATAATGGGTTCACAGGATGTTCCTGGACGAATCCCGTCAACGCCACAAGCCCGTCCCACTATTTTTTGGGCGAGAGTAAAGCCTTTATTATTTTCTGCGGGAACTTCGGGACGAGTGAACAGAGAGGTCACTTCTAAGCCTAATGCTTCTCGGGTTTTATCGGTTAAAGCCCGTCCAATCATTAGTGGAATGCGTCCACCGGCGCGGACTTCATCTAGGATGGTGTTGGGTTTGGCGGTGAAGGTGGTTAAGGTTTCTCCTGCTTCGTTGGTGATTTTTCCTTCGTAGGGATAGATGGTGATGACATCGCCTGTGTTCATCTGGGTGACATCGCACTCGATGGGAAATGCACCAGAATCTTCTGCGGTATTGAAGAAAATAGGAGCAATTTTCCCGCCGAGAATGTAGCCACCAGCGCGTTTGTTGGGAACATTAGGAATATCATCTCCGATGTGCCACAACAGGGAGTTAATCGCGGATTTTCTCGATGATCCTGTTCCGACAACATCCCCGACGTAAGCAACGGGTAAGCCTTTTGCTTTCAGTTGCGCCAGTTGTTCTAAGCCTTCTGGCATCCGCGACTCTAGCATGGCGAGGGCATGAAGGGGAATATCGGGGCGTGTTGTGGCGTGAGGCGCTGGAGATAGATCATCGGTGTTGGTTTCTCCAGGGACTTTAAAGATGGTAACTTGGATTTGTTCGGGGACTTCTGGCTTGTTGGTAAACCAAGTTCCTTCCGCCCACTCATCAATCACTTGTTTCGCATATTGATTGTCTTGGGCGAGTTCAAAAACATCGTTAAACGCATCAAACGCGAGAATGGTTCGACTCAAGGCTGTGGCTGCTTTTTGCGCGAGGTTGCTATCAGAGGATTTGAGAAATTCAATCAGAGATTGCACATTATAACCACCGACCATGGTTCCGAGGAGTTCCACGGCTTCTTCTGCGGTAATCAGGGGACAGTTGACTTCTCCTTTCCCAACGGCGGTGAGAAACCCTGCTTTGACATAAGCTGCTTCATCAACACCAGGAGGAACGCGATCGCGCAAAAGATATAATAACTCTTCTTCTGTTCCTTCTGGAGGCTGTTTTAATAATTCACATAACTCAGAGGTTTGTTCGGCGTTGAGGGGGAGGGGAGGAATCCCTTGTTTGGCTCTTTCTGCTGCGTGTTGCCGATACGTTTCTAACATTTTATCGTGAGTTCTCCTATCGTGTATCTATGCTATTTCACCGATCATAGTCTTCTAAGATCATTGTAATGGTAGCAACAGAAGCATTCGATAACGATCAAAATCTAGCACTCCGACAGATGAAACCGTCCTCCACTTGGCTCAAGGACGGTGAAACCTACTAGCTAAGGTTTAAAGCCTGTTCTAGACAAGATCTAATTCTTCTACCTGAATATCGACTCCACTACGATTTTCACCAAAGCCGAAGTAGATGAAATGCTCTAAAGCTGAACTCAACTGACCATTGTCAACTGCGGTTGCAACATCAGGATTGACATTTAAGTATTCCTGAGCTTCAAAAAATTCATATCCAGTCCCATTACGCCCTTCATTCATTCCAAAAATGAGGAAATGGTCTAAGCCATTAACAAAGTCTCCAGCTATCACCGCATCTTCAACATCAGGATTATTTTCCAAGTAGCTGTCTTCTGTAAACAAGGACAAAATAAGGCTTGGGGCACGCTCTTCTTCTATGCCAAATTCTAGAAAATGTTCCACTCCCGTCTCAAATAGACCCGTGTCAACCGCTTCTGCTACATCAGGATTATTATTCAGATAAAATTCCTCATCAAACAACTCCGTTACTGTCGCAAGTTGAGATGTAGTAGGATCAAGATCAAGATTCGCATCGGCTAGTGCTGGAGCTTGTTCATCATTGGCAGGAACAGGCGTTTGCTCTTCCACCTCTGGGGCATCATTAGTACCTTGAATAATAATAGAAACGGTAGCTGGTTCACTTTCCAATTCCCCATCGCTAGCACGATAAGTAAATGTAACGGGTTGCCGTTCTCCTAATGCTAAATCATCAAACGCGCCATTAGGATCAAATTCATAACTGCCATCTAGATTGACAGTGAGTGACCCACCACCAAGGGAAATTGGTGTGCCAACATTGTCTGCATTGCCTTCCACTGCACTAACTTCGCTCGGTTGACCACTTTCGAGATCAAAATCATTATTCAGAATGCTATTTTCTATTGTGACAGTAAGAGGAGTGTCTTCATTGGTACGATTGGTGTCATTTCTTACTTCTGGTGGATCATTAACGGGTTCAACTTCAACCTGAAATGTCTGTTGAACCGACGCTTCCGAGGAATCAATAGCTACAACAGTAATCTCAGCATCACCATTGGCATTTTCTTCTAAAGTGAGGGTGAGTTCTCCTGTGTTTGGGTCAACGCTGGTAGTGACTAATTCTTGATCGCTACTAGTCGCCGTGAAAGTTAACTCCGAATCAGGAGTCTCCACATCTTCAAAGAAGTCAACTAAGGGAATGGGAGTAATCGTCTCATCTTCCTCTACTTCCAGATCGGGAAGTGGATTTTCTATTTCTGGTGGATCATTAACGGGTTCAACTTCAACCTGAAATGTCTGTTGAACCGACGCTTCCGAGGAATCGATAGCTACAACAGTAATCTCAGCATCACCATTGGCATTTTCTTCTAAAGTGAGGGTGAGTTCTCCTGTGTTTGGATCAACGCTGGTAGTGACTAATTCTTGATCGCTACTAGTCTCCTCGAAAGTTAACTCCGAATCAGGAGTCTCCACATCTTCAAAGAAGTCAACTAAGGGAATGGGAGTAATCGTCTCATCTTCCTCTACTTCCAGATCGGGAAGTGGATTTTCTATTTCTGGGGAATCATTGACTCCTTCTATACTCACTGTCACTTGGGCAGTATCGGTTTCATTACCATCAGAGATGGTGTAGGTAAAGCTGTCTATTGCTGTTTCTCCGACGGCTAGAAAATCAAACTCTCCGTTGGGGTCATAGTCAAATGTCCCATCCTCATTGAGAGTTAATAAAGCTCCCGAATCCAAATCAATCTGTCTTTCCACATCAGATTCATTCTCATTAACTGCGGTAACAATTAGGTCATCGTCATCTCCATCGGGATCGCTATCTTCTTCATCGGGATTTTCAGCGAAGACATCGCCATTGAGTAAGGTCTCTTCATCGGTGCTGACTTCATCATCCACTGCTACTGGAGGCAGATTCCCATCAATAATGACCGTCTCCGTCTCGTCGATGGCATCCTCTGCTCCTTCAAGAAAAGAGAAAGAGATAGTCGTATTGAAGATTTCCTCTCCTTCTGGGAGATCATCCTCCTCAATCGGAATGTCGAGGCTACCAGTGTTGTCATTGATTTCAATAGTTCCCGTGAGATCTACCCCGAAATCTGCTGCCTCAATGCCCTCACCGCTAAGTTCGTAATCAACGAGTTCTCCATCTGCAATATTGGTGGTTGTTACCGTTACCGTCGCACTTCCCCCTTCTTCAACGGGGTTGGGCTCGACTTGAACCTCTACTGTCGGCTTCTCAACGATGACCGTCTCCACATTGTCCTCAATGGGTTGATCAACTCCAGGCTCTCCCCCAGCAAAGAAGATCGCGGTATTGAAGATTTCCTCTCCTTCTGGGAGATCATCCTCCTCAATCGGAATGTCGAGGCTACCAGTGTTGTCATTGATTTCAATAGTTCCCGTGAGATCTACCCCGAAATCTTCTGCCTCAATGCCCTCACCGCTAAGTTCGTAATCAACGAGTTCTCCATCTGCAATATTGGTGGTTGTTACCGTTACCGTCGCACTTCCCCCTTCTTCAACGGGGTTGGGCTCAACCTGAACCTCTACTGTCGGCTTCTCAACGATGACCGTCTCCACATTGTCCTCAATGGGTTGATCAACTCCAGGCTCTCCCCCAGGAAAGAAGATCGCGGTATTGAAGATTTCCTCTCCTTCTGGGAGATCATCCTCCTCAATCGGAATGTCGAGGCTACCAGTGTTGTCATTGATTTCAATAGTTCCCGTGAGATCTACCCCGAAATCTTCTGCCTCAATGCCCTCACCGCTAAGTTCGTAATCAACGAGTTCCCCATCTGCAATATTGGTGGTTGTTACCGTTACCGTCGCACTTCCCCCTTCTTCAACGGGGTTGGGCTCGACCTGAACCTCTACTGTCGGCTTCTCAACGATGACTGTCTCCACATTGTCCTCAATGGGTTGATCAACTCCAGGCTCTCCCCCAGGAAAGAAGATCGCGGTATTGAAGATTTCCTCTCCTTCTGGGAGATCATCCTCCTCAATCGGAATATCGAGGCTACCAGTGTTGTTATTGATTTCAATAGTTCCCGTGAGATCTACCCCGAAATCTGCTGCCTCAATGTCCTCACCGCTAAGTTCGTAATCAACCGTTTCTCCATCGGCAATATCAGTGGTCGTTACCGTGACCGTCGCGGTTCCTCCTTCTTCAACGGGGTTGGGCTCGACTTGAACCTCTACTGTCGGGTCGGGAACAGCTTCGACGTTGATGGTAACGATAGCTGTACCGATAACAGATTGAATGCCATCAAATACAGTGGAGATTTCATAAGTAAAAGCATCGGTGTCAATTTCTCCTTCATTCAAGTTGTCAAAAGCACCGTTAGGATCATAGGTATAACTGCCATCATTTTCTAAAATCACTTCACCTAGAGTACCGCTATCATCTATAGCAGAGACAAAAACGGAGTTATTCCCCTCTGGATCACTATCAATGTCATTTGCCAGAAAGTTAATAGGAATTGGGGTATCTTCATCAGTAGTGAAGCTATCATCTATAGCGACTGGTAATTCGTCGATATTGTTAAGAGTCACAGTAACTGTAGCTTCTACAATATCTGGATCTGACACATCAGTTTCAGTTGCCTTTGCAATGAACTCGAATGTAGGATTTTCTTCACGATCTAGCTCTTCGGGGTCTCGAACAAGAATAGGAACTTCCCCATCCCCACCAGTACCCTGTTCTATATAAAAGGAAGGGATGCCGTTATTATTTGTATCGGGAACATCAACCAAGGTAACAAGACTAGAACCTAAGTCACTGGATGCTACTACGATATCTACTTCTGTATCAACAGCACTATTTTCATCAACCGTAAAGTCATAGGGAAGGTCCAAAAATTCTACTGCCATTTTTCACTCCTTAAGAAGAATAATTATAAAGTCAATCGAGGGTTTCTTTTCTGAATCAATAGAGACGAATTAAAACGAATAATTGGTACTAAAATAAATTCCGTCATCTTGAATATCGTCACCGCGATCGTCTAAATCGACTAAGGGTAAGCCATAATCAACTCGCACTTCGAGATTAGAAATCGGTTGCCACAAGACACCACTGCCGATACCAATAATAAAGGTTTGATCGGGTAGAGAATTCGGGTTATCGTCAGAATTCCAAACGGATCCCATTTCTACAAACGGAGAAACCTGCAAGGTGGGATTTCCTGCTTCATCTCGTTCTAAAGTGATGCGATCTTCCACTGAGAGTCGAAATCCATTGTCGCCTCCCCGCACATTTTGACGAAAACCGCGCACGGATTGACCGCCACCAATAATGAATTGTTCGGAGGGAAGCAGGCTATCTGGCGTTAATTGCAAGTCTGCTTGCACCACTAAAAAATTGTTGGGACTCAACACTTGTACGCGCTGGGCTTGCAGTAACCAACTCACAAATTGGCTATCTGGGGTTGATCCTTCATTATTGGTTGCATCAAATATATCCAGACCAATATTAAACTGTGAACGAATTGCCCATGCGCCCGAGGCTTGACGACGAACATAGTCTTGACCGAGTTTAAGTACACTAGTCCGACTCGTCCCCTCTTGAGGACCATCTTGAAAGGAGAAAGGAACACCCGCAACAAAACTTTGCCCATCGCGAAAGGCAAATCCTGCAGACAGCGCAAATTCTTCCTGAAAGGTTCGATAAAGAGGCTGCCGATAACTCAGTTCGTAACGCTCAGAATCCCCTTCAATATCTAACTCGTCAAACGGATCTTCAGTAATTTCGTTATCATTCAGGACTGCCCGTAATTGGATTGTGCCATTTTTAGCATTAACTGGAATTCGATAGAGAAAATCGGCGGTTTGCGACCCCCCGTTAAATGTTTGATAATATTCAGCGCTGATTGTGTCTCCGACTCCAGTTAAATTGGCAAAACTGAGCTTTGCGCCAATGCGTTCCCCGCCCACACTGGGAGGAGAATAGTTATCAATATAAGCATTACCGAAAAAGGGCTCGGTTTCTGTGACTTTAATTGCTAGAATGCTTTCACCCACTACGCCTTCTTCTTTTGGTTTCAGGGTTGCTTCGACATTATCAATTAAGGGATTGGCTTCTAACAGACGCAGTTGATCTTCTAATTTATTTACATTTAACGGTTGATCGGTTCCCAGTTCAACACGAGACCTCACATAACTCGGATTTAAGCGATCTGTTTCTTCCACTTCAACAGTGACTGAACCCTCAATAATTTCAATAACCAGATTGCCATTGCCTTCGGCAAGGGATTGACGGTTTAACTGAGCATAAGAGGTAATATAGCCTTGGCTGACATAAAGACCTGTAATTTCATTAACTGCCCTAACAATCTCTGCTAGAGGAACGGTTGTGCCTTCTAGGTCTTGAACAATCGCTTCTAGCTGTGCTTGGTCAAAGACTCGACTGGATTCAACTTCGATTGTATTGACAGTAATCGGTTGCTTGGGGTCAAGGTTTAAATTCTCAGGAGAAATCGGACGAACACTGGGTTCTGAAATCTCGGAGGGGTCAACTGTTTCTGGAGGCTGATCTTCTGAATCAGATGGAATAAATCGATCGCGATTGGGATTCGGATCGGATGATTGGGTTAAGAGAATTGAATCCCGATTACTATTATCGAAACCCGTCAATTCAGGAGCAGCGATCGCGCTACCCACACTATTCACAATCACCAAATAAAGACCACTAGAAAGGACACTCTTCAAACACCACTGCATAAGCTAATTACCTTTGTGAAAGAATAAAATTGAAAAATGGAAATCGAAATAGATACACCAGCAGGATAAAGCCTTTTACCAAGGACTACCCACAATTGTGAACCCTGACCAAAAATAGGGATGACTCAGATCTATCTGGACTGGGGCGGATTCAGGAGGCAAGTTAATCATCTCAGTTTCTGTAATAATTTGCTGACCTTCAATGCGAATCCGTCCCTCAATCATCTGCACTTGTGTTTGACGAACAGCTTCCGCTTTAATCGCGACATTTTCATCATCCAACTGGTCATAAAACTGAGTCATAAAAGCAAGGGTTCCAGCATCATCAATTTGCCAGAGAGACCCAAGAACCGACTTCACCCCTGCTCGATACGCTAGCCCCGCAAAGCCCAACTCAGAATTTTGATCCCCAAACACTGTCCGACAAGCACTTAAAGTTAATAACTCAACATCTTTCAAGTTCAGTTGATTAATCTGATCTAACTTAAGAACATCATCGTAGAAGCGAATATAACTTGAACCTGGACTAAATTCTGTAAAGTTGGCGTGAGTTGCGAGATGGATAATTCCGTAAGGATTGCGCCGACGAACCGCATTAAATTGATTGATACTAAACTGATCCCCCTCAAACTTCACACCACCCCAATCGTCAACTACTTCCTCTAATTCAATGGGAACTGCCGGTAACTCATTTTCAAGGATAGCTCCTTCAATTTCTGGAAATTCAGACGTTCCCATCGCCAGCAGTTCAGCTTGTTGGACTTTCTTATATTGTCCATTAATCATGCTGAGTGCAGGGGCTAAGCCAACACTGTACCCTTTTTGCACCAGATATTGTTCCCCATCATGGAGAGTTGCTAAGGGAATCAGTCGAAACTCGCTGGGTAAGACAAAAACCAGATTTTCAATCTCTTGTGCTTCTAACTGATTTTCAACGGGTTTAATCATCCAGTTGTAGAGGATTTGTGCTGGCTCAAGGTGAGTCTTGTTCCGCATTTTCTGTAAGCGTACTATTCCAGGATATTGATTGAGAAGGACTTCTTCTCGCAGTTTCAAGCCGACTTCCTTAAATGCTTCACGCTTAATATTGGGCACAATGGTACGAGTCACCTCGTTATCTGCCGTCACAATAACAATTTCCATTTGATCCGTTGATTGTGGCGCAGAAACTACAGAAGGTGAAGCCTTGATGCCAGGATAGTAGTTGGCATAAGGAGTTAAGCTCTCAGCTTCTAACTCCTCAAATAATGAACTCGCTTCTTCTTCTGGAACAGTATTGGTTTGGCTATTGGCTGCTAACTCTGCTGCTAGACTGCCAGAGGGTTCGCTTTCAAGAGTTTCCCCATTCCCAATCGGTTCGACAACAGAGGTAAAACGCACATAAATAACCGCTGCTTTGACCCCACTTTCTTTTTCGATATTGCTAAGAATTGTCCGACTTGCTGTTAAGCTCACTGGTGTCAGTTGAGTTGGATCTGAGTTAACAGCCGTCTCACCGTCGATATTACTTTTTGGATTTGTTTCTGGATTTGTTATATCTGGATTTGTTATATCTGGGTCGGACTCTCTGGTTGAAATGAGACCAATATTACCCTCAAGCTCGGTGAAAGGGAAAACCCCTTCTTCAATCGTAAAATCAAGGTTGGTAATGTCCCCAACAGTTCCATTGTTCAAATCAGGTTCACCAACAATAAAGGGGTTATTGGTATCTCCACCATGATTAATCGTAACGCTACCGCCTCCAACGCTGGAAATACTAACATTGCCATCAATCGTTTCTGTAACGCGGAAGAATCGCTCAGTGATGACGGTTACATCTCCTCCTTCAGTATCGATGTAAGTGACTTCAATATCATTATTATCTTCTGGGTTGCGAGGGGTTTCTTGGCGAGCATCAGAAATAGTCTCAGTATTGGCAAGCCTGACATTGCCCCCATTAGTTACAATTGCTCCTGTAAGAATTTCTGTATCTGCATTTAAGCTAACATCACCGCCATTGGTTTCAATCTTCTCAGTAATGAGACTTTGTTCAGCATCAATTCTTAACCCGATACCCTCATCGTTAGTATCAATATCAGCATCGAAAGTAATATTGCTGCCCTTGATTGAGGTATTTTCCCCTAACGTCACTGGGTCATTATAAGTTTGGTTATTAATTGTGTTGACTTCTCGCCCATTAAGATTCGTTTCACCATTAGCATCTGTTACTAACTGATCCAGTGGTGTCTTACTGCCAACTCGGTCTCCAAATGTAGTTGTTCCCGAGCTTTCAACGGTTAAGTCTTGCTGGGTATTTTCATTGCTATCAACTGTGTCATTCAAGGTAATATTGTTACCATTGAGTGTGGTATCAGCCCCTAATATCACTGGATCATTATAGATCTGGTTGTTAGTTGTGTTGACCTCTCCCCCATTGAGATTGGTTTGACCATCAGCATTGGTTTCTAAGTTGTTCAGTGGTATTTCACCACCAACACTTTCTTCAAATGTGGTTGAGCCGTTATCAGTTGTATCGAGAGTTAAACTTCGAGGAGATTCAAGGCTATCACTATCAACGGTTTCCTTAAAAGTAATTCCGTCACCAGTTAAGGTCTGATCATCAGAGAGGACAATCGCATCATTGATGGTAATTGCACCAGAGGAGGTCGAAATATCAGCACTGAGTTCAATGATACCCTCTTCATCAAGAGCATTGAGCGTAATTTCATTCTCTCCCTCAATCGTGCCATTAATCGCGCCATTTGCTGTTTGTAGAGTTAAAGGAGCATCAAATAAAGCACTAATTACCTCGATACTGTCGCTATTATTTGTTCCTCCCCGTGCTTCCAATCTTACTTCACCTTCTGAAGAGATCAGTTGAGACTCTTGGAAAATGAAAATCCCGTCGTTGCCGTTTCCAGTCGCCTCTAAACCACCTTTTCCAATGCCTTGAATATCACCAGTTTCTGTTTGAATAGTAGCGTTATCAAGAAAAATACCAATATTATTATTGATTCCATTACCACCCGTACCCTCTAAAATAACGTTACCTATTCCAGAAGCAGTAATCTGGGACTCCCCTTGAATATTAAGCCCACGATTATCAGAGCTAGTTGCACTAAGACTTCCTTGTCCAAGGAGTTCAATATCACCATTTTCGGTTGTAATTTCAGAGGCATTACCTAAAAAGAGACCTGTATTACCATCACTACCATTGCCACCGGTTCCTTCGATAATAATCGTCCCATCATCTATACTGGAGATAACCGAGCCTTCTTCAATATTGACCCCACGAAGATTAGAACCGATACCCTCTCCACCACGACCCATAACGGTGAGATTACCCCCCTCTGCTAAGATTTGAGCGGGATTTTCTGGGTCTCCATTTTGAATATCAACACCAATCGGCGAACTCTCTTGATTATCAGCACCTGCAAACCCTGTTCCTCTGATCGTGATATCGCCACCGCCAGACTTGAGTGTTCCTTGCATTTGAACGCCATTAATTAACTCTTCACTCCCTACCGCAGGCGTTTCACGAGGAGTGGTTCCTCCGCCTAAGACAATTTCACCGCCATTAGAGTTAATCTGAGAACCAGGATTAATAACAATACCACCGCTATTATTCCCATCGCGATCAGAATTCAGAATCACATTGAAAGGAGAAGACTGTGATTCGATAGCATCACCAAAGACAGAAATGTTGCGATTTGCTTGTACCTCTAAGGTTGTTTCATTATCGGCTTGGCTGATGATATTTGCCCCAATCAAGACATTTTCTTGGCTGTTGAGGGTCAGATCTCCATCAATAATCACTTCAGTATTGATGAAGAGATTGCTATCAGCCAAGAGATTGGCTTGACCAGAAGTTGCGTTTAGCTCACCTGGGACAATAGCACTTTCGTCTTGTGGAATAACTACACCAGATTCAGTTTCGACAGAGCCATCATTGATATTGAGACCAGTTTCAATTCCTTCTCCAACAGTCAGTAATTGAGGCAAGTCTAAAGGTTGTATGGCAATAGGTTCACCGTTTCCTCCTTGGGGAATCGGTACTTCTAAACTGAGAATCCGCCCTTCTTGCGTAATTCTGACGCGACTTTCTCCGGGCACAACTGCAATCGAAATATTTCCTCCTGGTGCAGTCAAAGACCCCGTATTAACAACACTTCCTCCGGTTAAAGACAGGGTTTCTCCTTCTATCACTGCTAGATCACCAGCATTAATAATCGGACTGGCTAGATCCTGCTCAAACCGAAATGCTGTCGGGTTTCCAATCAAAGCACTGTACTCATTCGCACCAACTGCGCCAAATATCCCATTTTCAAATTCAATTCCTGTTGCCGTTGTTGCTGCAAAACTCCCAGTCAAATCGAGTTGAGCGTTGGGTCCAAAGATAATTCCTGCAGGATTCATGAGGAATAAATTGGAATTTCCTCCAGAAACCCGCAATAAGCCATTAATAATTGAGGGGTCTCCGCTAGTGACTCGGGAGAGAATATTGGCAATAGCTGGATCAGAAAGAAAATTGGCAATTTCAGACGCATCGAGTCCAAATTGTTCAAAACTATGAAATAAATTTTCACCAGAGACTGTTCCGCCATCAATATTAATCTGCTGTCGTCCATCTGGTGTTGCGATGGGATCTTGTATTTCTGTACCTGTACCATCCTCAGCAGGAATAATCCTCTGTGCTTTAGCATCTTTTGTGGAGACAATGCCAAAAAAGGGGGCAATGATCAACAGCAGTAAGCTGAGACTCGTTTGACGTAACACCAAATCTATTTTAGATGGGAAAGCACGCATAAATTTAAAACCTCACACAACAATCGCACTGGAGAAATTCAGTCAGAGTGATCACACAACGGTAAAAATCATTATATGATTGTGACTGATAACCCCGCAAGTTTGAGTAGATACCCTAGTTTGACCCCCCATGAAATTTTACGGTGATTCCTGTAAAAAAAATTTACAGAAGCTGGAGGGGGATTTTGTCTCCCCATCTCCCCACCTGAAGGTGATTTCAGGAGAATGAAACGACCCTGCCGTTAACCTCTGGTATAACGGGGGTCTTCTCGTTGCATTAAGATAAGATCAAGGATTAGTTTCAGTTTCTACTTTTTGGTTTAAGGCTTTTCGTGCAATTTTCGTAATATAAAAAGTCACGCCAACAATGGTAATCAAGACTAAAATCCGAATTGCCCATTCTACTGCTGAAGGAGTTTCGACATTTTCTGATGCTAACGTTGCCAAATTCTTCGCTAACGAACCCACATAAACATACATAATTGTTCCGGGCAAAATTCCCAACGTTCCAATCACATAATCTCTCAAGGTTACTTTCGTTAAGCCATAGGCATAGTTGAGTAAATTAAATGGAAAAATAGGAGATAAGCGTGTTAAAAGAACAATTTTCATTCCTTCTTCTGCAACCGCTTGGTCAATGGCTTTGAATTTAGGATTCCCTTCAATTCGTTTTTCAACCCAGCCCCTTGCCAGATATCTTCCCACTAAAAAGGCTAACGTTGCACCAATGGTCGCCCCAATAAAAACGAAAATTGATCCTTGAACAACACCAAAAACGACTCCAGCCCCAAGGGTTAAAATTGAAGCTGGGAAAAACAAAACCGCAGCAACAACATAAATGGCAATAAAGACAATAGCAGCAGCAGGACCAAGGCGATTAATCCACTCTAAAGCACTGGTTAAAATGTCTTGGAAATTAATAAAGCGAGTGGAAGCAACTAAAGCAGCAATAATCACAGCAATTCCTATATATTTCAGTTTTGAGTTCATGGTAACTCCCTAGATTAGACACATTAAGCTAGTAACGCGCCCCCACAACTCGAACCGCTTCCTGCTGTGCAACCATAACAGTAAGGGCGAGTTTGAATGGTTTTAATAATATCGAGATCATTCAAGTCCAATAGTGTTTTAAGGGTTATATTTTCCCCAGTTACTGTTTTGGCAGGAACATTTTCCATCTGGTTAAAATCGCAATCATAAATCTTTCCCAGATAATCGACAGATAGTTCATTCCGACACATGACACTCGGAACAGTTTCAGGATTATAGTTGTCTTCTAAAAATTTGAGATAAGATTGATGTAATTGATAACGGTGCAAAAAGTCTTTAATGCGTCCAATCGGGAGATTGGTAATCGTAAATAAGTTATTAAATTGAATCCCGAAATGCTCGTATAAATAATGCTTGTAATCTTGTTCTAGTTTCTCTTGTTGTGGAGGTAAACTAAATTGTTTTTCGCTAATCGGCACAGGAGGATTATAAACTAAATCAAGGATTAAATTAGGATCTTGACCGTAACCGAGTTGATTGAGCCATTGCAATGCTTTAACGGAATTATTATAAACCCCAGCCCCCCGTTGTTGATCGACATTATCTTCTAAATAACAGGGCAAAGAGGCAACAATTCGAGTTTGATAATTGGCGCAATATTTCGGAATGTCTTCATAGCCTTGTTCAAAATAAATGGTTAGATTAGAACGCACAATCACTTCTTTATTTTGTGCTCTTGCTGCTTCGACAAGGGGACGAAAACCATAGTTCATTTCTGGTGCGCCACCCGTCAAATCAACAGTTTCAATTTGAGGAAAGCGATTGATTATTTCGATGATTTGATCACAGACTTCTGGGGAGAGTTCTTCAGTTCGTTTCGGACTAGCTTCCACATGACAATGTGTACAAGCTAAGTTACATTTTCGTCCTAAATTGATTTGTAAAACCTGAATTTTATTTTTAGTAAGAGGGCTCTCAATTTTTTCTGCAAAGGGGGTAATAAGATTATTATTTTTGAGATTAGCTGTGACCAATTTTATCTCCTTATATTTAATCAGTATATAGCGTTTCCTAGTTGGTTGAGGACAGTGACCAGTGACCAAAGAACGAAGAACGAAGAACTAATGACAATTATATTAAATCGGGAGGAGATGAGTTTTTCCTGAGATATGAGTTAGACTTGACTAATGGCTGATATTCTTGGCAAGTGCAACGCAGGTGCTAAAATCTGCATCTGTTTTTAGAGCTTGCTGATTGATATGAGTGGCACAGGCGCGATAGCCTTGCTGTTGTAGGGTTGCAATAAGCCGATCGCGCGGAGGCAAATCTAATTGTCCCACTTGCCCAATCTTTTGGAGGGAATAAAAGTAGGGGACGACATCTGCTTCCTGTTGCATGATTTCGAGTAAACTCACCCGTTGCGTCCATCTCCAAGCATCCGCAAGCGAGATCATTGATTTTAGAGTAGCGCGATCGTGGAGTGCGCCCAACCATAGAGGGCCACTAACGACTAATCGTTGGCTATCTTGGGGACACAAGGCTTTCCCTAACTGTCGCCAGCGCACAGTTTGATAATGTCCACAGTGATGACAATAGCCCAGCCAACCATAATTTTCTGTCGTGAGTTGAGGTTTTGACACAAACCGCATCATCACCCGATAGGTTTCTCCAGTAAAGTAAGCAAAAACAGGCTTGACCCCTCGCCCTTGACTCGCTGCTTGCTGCTGAAGACGACCCATAATCATCCGTAACCCTTGTTCATGGGCAGCAGGATGAGATCGAGCATAAGCCCCATAATACTTTAAACTGTTTTCTGGAGCATTACCTGTCACCGAGCGTCCGTCGGTACTAGTGAGATAGACCAAGCCTCCCAGCTTAGTTCCCCACAAGATTGTAGAAAGATAGGGAGTCAACGCACCAAAGGCATCAAGATCAATGAGATCATAAAAATCAGAACGGTAATAGCAATCAAAGAAGATCCGATTCGCATCCGTATGGGTAATTTGATATTGTGAGGGCTTAAGGTACTGCTCTAAATTTGCCTTGAGAATCGGCGCAACCTCATGGTTGGCTTCATTTGCCCAAACCCAGTCTGAACCTGCTTCTAAGAGGTAACGTAAGGCTCTGATGCCACATCCTGACATGGCATCCAACACCCGCAAGCGACCCGTTTGTTGTCGTTGAACCGTTGCAGCGAGAACGCCTAAATCTCTGACCACTACAGTGGCGGGACGATAAAAGGTATTACCGATCTTAAAGGTTATATTTCTTTCTTGAAACAACACATCAAATGGCTGATTTAAAACTATTCCCGACGAGACAGAGAATTATGATGGAATACATCAGACACAGACAGACTCAGGGTTCTTAAACCTGCTGGAATCGGTAGGGAATCATCGTTTTCTTTGAGATCGGGTTGTTCCTCTTTCGGAAAGGTCATGACTTTTTGTTCGTGAACATCAACCAACCATCCCATTTGTGATCCTCTTTTTAAGCAGAGTAAAATATTATTCATGATGCGGGTTGAATTGTCTTCGGGTGAGGCAAATTCAATAATCCAATTGGGAATTAAAGCACGGTTTCGCACCAAGTTCCCCTTCTCATCAACTGGCAAATTATTCCAATTAAACACACTAATATCTGGAACAATGGAATAATTTTCAAACGTACAGCGTAAATCCGTAAAAGCAACTGCTGTTTTTTGTCGCTTTCCCGTTTGATTAATCTGATCCAACAGACGATTTAAAACCCTTTCTTGTTTTCCTTTCAGGCGAGGCTTTTGGTAAAGTTTTCCCGCAATATATTCCCGTGCGGGTTGAATTTCTGGATAGTTTAAAAAGTCTTGTAACGACAAATGAGAAGGGCTTTGAATGGGAGGCATAAAGAATGACCAGAGGAAACGAGAGTCGGTGCGGATTTATTCTATCAGACTTCGTCAGTCATCCGTACTCTGCTGTGAGATGACGAAGCCTGCGGATGACCGTTGGTCAGTAGAGGCAACCAATCTTGTCGCCACTATTATTAAAATGGAAATAACATTTCTCACACCTCATTTATCCAGACTAACAACAAATATGGCGCGAAAAACACGCAGAAGCACAACAACCTCCAGTCGCTACTATGACGAGTCTCCTCGCAGTTCAGGGTCTTCTCAATCGCCCTTCAATGCGACTTATTGGGCAATTATTGGCGCAGTATTGATTATTGGCATTGGTTTGGGGATGACCTTCAGTTCTGCAACCAATCTCAATACTGAAAACGTTACTTCTACCGTCGCTATTGATCGCAGTGTTCCTAACCCTGAGTTTTGTGCACAATATGGCGCAAGTGCGGTGGTGACTGATATGCGCGTCTATATGAGTTTAAGTCCCTTTAGTGTCTATGTAACGCAGCCGAAAATGGTTCCTGGTTGTGTGATGCGTCGAACCAACTGGTCAATTTTAGAAGATCAAAATTTAGTCAGCAGAGAACAAGTCCGAGACTGTAAAAATCGGATGAATACCTTTGCCTTTACGGGGAAACTAGAGGATTCCCCTGAAGTTAATTGTGTTTATCAGAATGATTCGGCTGGTAAGTTCTTCCGTAATAATGGCAATGGTGGCTTTGTACCCAGTCCAGAACGAGATGACTTCTAAAATTGACGCTCCAACGGCAAGTACGTTGGATTCTTAATTCATCGAGACAGCTTACAATTTCCACCAAACGAGTCCTTTCAGTCTCAGAGGGCGATCTCTCAAAAAGCCTAAATTATCTCCTGTTTTTACATCCGTTCTAAAACCTCAATTCCCAGTAAGGATAAGCCGAGTTTGAGAGTACGGGCGGTTAAGTCCGCTAGCATTAAACGAGAAGTACGTTTCGGTTCTTCGGCTTGTAGAACGGGACAGCGATCATAGAATTGATTGAATTTTTGGGAGAGTTCAAAGAGATATTGACACAAGCGGTTGGGAAGCAAGTCTTTTTCCACTTCTTTGAGAATATCGCTAAGTTGCAGGATATGTTTGGCTAAAACAAATTCGCTGTCATCTTCTAAGGAAAGGCTTTGATTCGCGAGGGTGGTGAAATCAATATTCCCTTTACGGCTAATTCCTTGCACACGCACATAAGCATAAAGCAGATAAGGGGCGGTATTTCCTTGGAGGGCTAACATTTTGTCATAACTGAACACATAGTTGCTGGTGCGGTTACGACTGAGATCAGCATATTTAACGGCGCTGATGCCAACAACACGGGCGGTTTTTTGAATGAATTCTTCGCTTTCACTCCGCCCTTCTTGGGCAAAGCGTTTTTCTAAATCTTGGCGCGATCGCGCGATCGCTTCATCCAATAAATCTCGCAACCGTACCGTTTCCCCTGATCGCGTTTTCAGTTTTTTCCCATCTTCCCCCTGTACTAAGCCAAAGGGAACATGAACCAATTCCACAGTTTCGGGAACCCAGCCCGCCCGTTTTGCCACTTGAAACACCTGTGCGAAGTGATTAGACTGCCCAGCATCCGTCACATAAATAATGCGTTGCGCCCCATCTTCCCGAATGCGATAGCGAATGGCAGCTAAATCAGTTGTCGCGTAGTTATAACCGCCGTCACTTTTCTGGACAATCAAGGGTAAACGTTCTCCCGATTTGTTACTAAAGCCCTCTAGAAAGACACATTTTGCGGATTGGTCTTCTTCTAATAACCCCGTTTTTTCCAATTCTTGCACCACATCGGATAAAAAGGGATTATAAAACGACTCACCGCGTTCGGTTAATTCGACATCCAACAAATCATAAATGACCTGAAATTCTCGTCTTGATTGTTCACAAAGCAATTTCCATGCTTGAACGCTGGTTTCTTCTCCTCGTTGCAGTTTCACCACTTCTTCCCGCGCTGTTTTCTGGAACTGTTCATCCTCATCAAACCGCTTTTTGGCATCTCGATACAGAGACACTAAGTCTCCGATTGCTAGCACATCTGCTTTCGTCAAGGCTTCGGGATAGGCTTCTCGTAAATATGCAATCAACATTCCAAACTGCGTTCCCCAGTCACCAACATGATTGAGGCGTAAAACATCATGACCGCGAAACTCTAAAATCCGAGCGATACAATCTCCGATAATAGTAGAACGCAAATGTCCCACGTGCATTTCTTTGGCGATATTGGGACTGGAAAAATCAACAATGACCCGTTGGGGGGTTTCTGCTTTTTCCGCACCGAGTTGGCTATCTTGCGCGATCGTTTGCAGAAGATTCTGTAAGGCGGTGGGTTTGAGTCTTAAATTAATAAAACCGGGTCCGGCAATTTCGGGGGGGTCGCATAATTCAGAAATATCGAGATGATCAATAATTTGCTGGGCGGTATCTCTCGGCTTTTGTTTTAATTGTTTCGCCAGAGAAAGAGCAACATTCGATTGATAATCGCCAAATTCTGGTTTTGCTGCGGGAACGACTAACGGATCAGTCTCAGCGTAGTCTTCACCAAAGGCGTTAACAAGGGCTTGAGAAAAAGATTGTCGCAGTTGTTCAAGTAAAGAATACATAATATTTGTTCTTTGTTATTTGTTATTTGTTGGTTGTTAATCAATGAACCATGAACATCCACCGACTCGCTTGGTACCTCAACCAACTAGGAAACGCTATAAAGATCAAGGTTAAGAGGGAGGAAATTGAAACTCCTTTCTCTCCTAACCTTATGAGTTGACTGGTCACTGGTCACTGCTTAACGATTCTACTACATCAGGCAGTTGCAACTAGGGCGTTGGCTTCTGCTTGAAAGCCTTGGGCTTTTAATTCCTGAGAGGCCAAGTTGGCATCTTTCACCCAATATTGTTGTCCAAAGCGAATCAGTTGCTGTTGGTTTCCCACTTTGATTCTGCCGATGACTGGAACTTTCGCTTCATTCTTTTTCGCGACAAATTGTTTTAAAGTTTGTTGTAATTTTTGTTGATGAGCGCGATCGCGCGCTTGGTCGAAACTAAAATCAACCATTACCATTTTCACTTGTTCAATCGGTTCGGCATCATCAATAATCATCTGTAACCGATCATCTTTTTCGTCAATTTTTCCCCAAACAATTAACCGTGCATCTTCTTCTAAATACGGACTTATCCGTTCATAGGAACTCGGAAAAATCACCCCTTCCATTTGTCCAGAGATATCTTCCATTTGCACAAATGCCATCGGTTCATTATTGCGCGTCATAATTTTCTTCACCTCTGTGAGTAAAATAATGGCACTAATCGGCTTTTTCTTGGGAATATGTTCTTGATCTCCTAGCATCACCGCCGACAGCATTGCACTCGCGGGTTTCGTTGTTTTTAAGGGATGATCGGACACATAAAAGCCTAATAAATCTTTTTCATGTTTCAGTTTGTCAGTGGCACTAAAATCTTCCACAGGAGAAGCCGTAGGAACATCTTTATAGTCGGATCTATTATGATCCTCTTCTTGACTACTATTAAGAGCTTCAAAAAGATTCGTTTGTCCACTGGCTTTGTCTTTTGCTCGACTTTGCGCCCAACTGAGAACGGGTTCTAAATCATGCAACAATTGATTCCGATTAGAATTAATTTTATCAAATGCTCCACAATAAATTAACGCTTCTAAAGCCCGACGGTTCACCGTATGTAAATCAATTCTGGCACAAAGATCGGCTAAAGATGTAAACGTTCCTCCCGCTTCTTCTCGGGCTGCTAAAATATTTTCAATTGCCCCTTGTCCTAAATTTCTCACCGCAGATAAACCAAACAGAATCTTTTCATTATCGGGGGTAAAATCAATTTGAGAACGATTAATATCTGGCGGTTCCACATCAATATTCATCCGCCGACAAGTATCAATATATTTTTCAATCTTGTCTGTATTATTACTGCTGGCTGTGAGGAGTGCAGCCATATATTCAACAGGGTAATTTGCTTTTAAGTAAGCCGTTTGATAGGTCACATAAGCATAAGCAGTAGAGTGAGATTTATTGAAACAATTGGACGCAACACAACCGTTAGCTAAAACAAAATTATGATCGGTTTCGACACCAATATCATAAACATTTTGTCTTCCGAGGGATTGACGCTTGATAATTTTTACCATCGTGTAAATCTTTTTTAATTATGTTTTTTTATCGAGTGAGTATTCTTCAATCACTTTCAGGGAAATCATCTCAGCCACTTTTTGGGCTAACGATCGCGCGTTTCGTTTCTGACAAATTCCAAATAAACTTGTCCCTAAAGGAATTTCTTCTCCGTCTTGCATCACCAATAAAATTTTTAGCATAGCAGCCCGTCCATCACCAGTTCTTGGTCGAAAGATTCTCACTTCTTGAAAATCACAAAACGGTTTTTCCCATTGTTTTTTGCGGAAGAGACTTGAGAGAACATAGCAGACTTTTTCTTGGGATCGATCAATGTGCAAAGAGGATTTCATAGTTAGAGAAAAAATTGTTCCCCACAAAAAGGCAATTTCTAAAAACCACAAAAACCAGTAAGAGAGCATACTTTTCTCTTGCAACTCTCCCCCCTGGAAGAAAAGGGCTAATCCCGCAGCCAAAGCAAATAGACCGATGAGAAGTGCCATCTGAGAGGACGGAAATGCAAAATGGATTTGGTCGCGATGAGAAGCCACAATCACCAAAACTGGATCATTTCGTTTGTGCAAAAACACCTCCCATCCCGTTTCCCTAATCCCATCTCAACCCATCATTTCAAAACGGACAGATGAGTAGAGACATTCAGGGAGAACGCCTCTACAAAATGAGTGATTTAGGATGAGATTTTCAATAATTCCACATCAAAAATCAACGTTGCATTGGGAGGAATAACACCACCCGCACCCCGTTGACCATAACCCAATTCTGGGGGAATAATCAGTTGGCGACGACCCCCCACTTGCATCGTTGAAATTCCTTCTTCCCAACCTTTAATCACTTGTCCTTCCCCTAATTTGAAAGAAAAAGGACGATCGCGATCGCGCGAACTATCAAATTTTGTTCCATCCGCTAGACTCCCTGTGTAATGAACAACAACGGTTTGTCCTTCTTTAGGGGTTGCGCCATCTCCTTCTTCAATATCAACGTAACGCAGTCCAGACTCTGTGCTTTTGACATCTTCTTTTTCCGCTACATCTTCTAAACTGAGGGCGACTAACGTTCCCGACTCCGAAGCCGACATCGGGGACGCGATCGCGCTATTTTGTCTCCCTTGATCCACAATTTGTGCGCCAATCAGCACCAAAACACAAACCACTAGAACGCCAAAACTGACTAAAATTTCTCGCATTAAATTGCCTCCTACCTGATATAGTTAACGCCAGGATCGATTTTCCAATTCCCTGATTTGACGTTCAATCCGATCAATCCGTCCTCGTAACTCATCCAATTCACTTTGACGAGGAACACCCAGATCTTGCAACGCATTACGCATTTGACGTTCCATCTGTTCCTCAAAATTCCCCTGTTCGGTTTGAATTTGCTTCATTAAGTCATTAACAAACTCCTGTGCTTGCTCAGGGTTAATTTTACCGTCTCTCACCCACTGTTCGCTCACTTCCCGCAATTTTTCTGCAACGAGGGATGTCGTTCCGACCCCCACCATTAGTAATTGTTTAATCCAATTGTTGCTATCCATTGTTTTTGTTAAAAATTCTCTGTCTGCTTGTTTATTCTAAGTCCCGAGATAGCGTGTCATAAAACTTTCTAGAGACTCCATTTTTATGTTAAACGTGCTTTCGAGTTCATTAATCTCATCTTCGGTACAGAAAAATTCGTTAGCAGATAAGGTACGCAGCGTTCCCAAAGACTTTTTCGTCTCAGGATCAAACACTCCCACCCCATCGCGCAGAGTGTCAAACACAAACAAGGGAACGTTAACGGTTAAAGGGTCACGGTTAAAAACGCGACTCAAGATTTCTGGGATCTCTTCCCGCTTTAAAATTTCGGGTCCACCAACTGGGAAGGTTTTATTTTTCGCTGCTTCTACGCGCACCGCATCAATGGCGATTTTCGCTAAATCATCGGTGCTGACAATGGAGGTGCGATTTTTGGGATCGCCAATAATCAAATAGAAGCCCGTATCTCGAAACCGTTCGGCGAGAGGAAGTAAATTAGAAGCGATGCCAGAAGGCTGTAAAATTGTATAGTTGAGTCCGCTATTTTGCAGATACTTTTCCACTTCCCGCTTCGCCTTAAATGTGGGTGAGTCTTCATAGCCTCGTTGCGCGCCTAAAACAGAAATGAAAACAAAGTGTTCCACCCCTTGGGCTTTAGCTTGATCAATCAGGTCAATATTCGCCCGATAATCCAAGGCTTGTGCATTTCCCCCTGATCCATGAGCACTAATAACATATTTAACCCCTTGACAGGCTTTAACAAGATCTTTTTCTTCAGTTAATTCACCAATAAAAATTTCTGCACCCCGTTGTTCAAGTTCGCTATAGTTAGACTCTAAGCGGACGAACCCCCGCACAGGTTGTTCTTCGTCTCGCAATAAACGGACAATTCGCCGTCCAATTTGTCCAGTTGCGCCAGTAACTAGAAACATGATTATTCCCTATTGTAACTGTTTAAGTGTACTTCTATTATGCAGAGGGTACTTTAACTCCTGATTAAACTTCAACAATCAAAAGGTTGATTCTGAGAAATTTAAGTTCAGTAATCAACCTTATCCTTTTTTGTTCTTTGTTGATGGTTCCTTGTTGATTGTTGTTCACTGTAACTGCTTTACCAAACAACAAATAACGAAGAACGACGAACAAAAATTGATCATGTGTCTCGCTAGTCCAAAAATAACGATTTTCAATCAAATTTCTAAAATTACAGGCGTATGATCGCTGGGTTTTTCCAGTCCGCGAGGAACAATATCAATCCAACAATGAGTTGCTTTTTCATAGAGTTTTTCTGTTAAAAAGTGATGATCAATGCGCCAGCCTCGATTGCGAGAAAAACCACGGGTGCGATAATCCCACCAACTATAATATCCTGTCTCTTCATTAAACTTCCGAAAGGCATCATAGAACCCTAAAGATTTAATGGTTTCTAGGGCTTTTCGTTCAGGGGGAGAAGACATAATATGATTTTCTTTTCCTTTCGGATCATAAATATCTCGGTCTTCGGGCGCAACATTAAAATCACCACAAACACAGATTTCACTTTTGATCATTAATTGCTGAAGATATTGTTTTAAAACCTCAAACCAACCCAATTTATACTCATATTTTTCACTCCCAATACTCCCCCCATTCGGAATATAAAGATTAACAATCCGAATCCCATCAATAACCCCACTAATAACCCGTTTTTGTTCATCATAAGTTCCCGCAATATCTTCTCCCACCACGGGACTAAAACCAGCAGAAATATTGTCTAAGGGTTGCTGACTAAAAATGGCAACACCGTTATAGGCTTTTTGTCCAGAAACACAAACAGAATATCCCAATTCTTCAAACGGTTTTCTTGGAAAATCATCATCAATGACTTTGGTTTCTTGTAAACAGAGAACATCAACTTCATGTTCTTTTAACCAGTTTAAAACTTGGTCTTTCCGAGTCCGAATTGAATTGACATTCCAAGTGGCAATTTTCATGTTAATAGCTGATGGATGAGTACGATCGCGCTATCTGTTTATTATTAAGGACTCCCCATTAGTTGTCAAAGATTACCCCTTCCTCAACGGAAGGTGGCTGCTGCGACCGTTGGTCAATTTTAACCGTTTCTTCCATCACGCGCTTTTTCGATTCCAAACTCTCCCAGAAATTCAAAATGGCATTTCCCACAGGTTGCGGATGATAATAATGGAAAAAGTGATGTCCAGAAGCACATTCCCAACTGCGATCTTCTGGCTTAAAATAATTCTTCCACCCGTGGAGTGCATTCGGATCAACAATCACATCATCTTGACTTCCACAGACGAATAGGGGAGAGGAAACGGTTTGCGCTTGCAGACGGCTGCGAGACATCAGAGAATGGGGGGAAGGGGTGGTTTGTAAGTCTCCCGCGAGGAGTTTAACAAAGCCTTTGGTGCGGTTTTGATCTTGCGATCCAAATAACGCCCGTACCATTTGCGCTAAAACAATATTTTGACTACAAGCGGATAAGAGTTGGCGATAGGTATAATAATGGGCGTGCCAGTCAATTAAGGGATTCACACCCACCCCTAAGAGGGTTAAAGATTTCACTCGTTCAGGATAATGGAGGGCATAAAGAAAGGCAACTACGCCTCCTGTACTGTGTCCAACGAGATGAACTGGTTGAGTTGAACATTTGAGATAATCATGCAATAAAGTAACGGGAATGTCTAAGGTACAAGGTTCATCTTCCTCTTGCTGATATGCCCATTCTTGGACGATAAGCTGACGAGAGAGATAAGTTTGTAAGGGACGATGGAATCGTTTGAGGGTGGGGCTAACGCTAATCCAAAGGGCTTGTTGTGACATGATGAACGCTTTGTTTTATTTATTGCAATTTAATTTCAATAAGGGAATGAGATACAGGATAGCAGATGGGAGGGGAGTTGAGACAACCCCTGATCGAAAATTGTTACGATTCCTTAATGTTTTTGATTTGTTCTTGGTTATTTGTTATTCGTTCTTTGTTGTTTAATCATTGGTCACTGTTTCAGAAGAAGTAGAAAGATTAGAGGTGAAGGAGATGTTGAGAACAGTAGAAATGCGGTGGTTTAAGCGGGGAGAGATTCCAGCCGTCATGAATCAATGGTTCAAGCAAGGGTGTCCTGGAGAAGTTTTAGGAGAAGCAGAAACCCGCACCGATTGGTATTTACAACCGATCGCGCCCTGTGATGATCTTAATATTAAGTTTCGCCAAGGACGAATTGAAGTGAAGTGGCGAGAAAAACAATTGACAACTGTTGATTTAGACTCACAAGGAGAAGGAATCATCGAACAGTGGGTGAAATGGCTGTGTGAAGCAGAGAGTTTGCAAGATTTTTGTCCCCAAGATTCGGCTTGGGTTGCAGTGGAGAAAGCGCGATCGCAGCGTCAGTGGGAACTCTCTGCAGATGCGTTTTGTAACGTAGAATTAACGCAACTGAAGGTGAAAGATCAAAACTGGTGGACATTCGGTTTAGAAAGTACAGGAGATGCAGAAAGTTTATCTGAGATTGCACAAGCAGTGAGTCAAACTTGTCCTGAAAGATTCACACCAGCAGATGCAGCAGCTTATCCTTATTGGTTAACTCACAAGATTTGTTAGGTAGGGTGGGCAATGCCCACCCTACTATCTACTATTAATATCCCAAAAAAAAGCAAGTCGCTAACTCACAACATCCGTTAAAATCCACAAAAATAGGGGAACGGTGGCAAAACTTAGAATGGTAGAAACGACGACAGTTCTTGCAGCGCGATCAGGTTCACCGCCAAATTCTCCCACCATTAAAACATTATTGACCGCAGCAGGCATGGCAGTTTGCATTACTAAGACATTTAGATCAAGTCCTGTTAAGTTTAAGGCAAATCCTACCGCCAGCGCGATCGCGGGTGCAACTAATAACCGTAATCCAGAGGCGAAGAGTTCATATTTCCCTAAAGTGAAGCGGGTACTAGCTAACTGCATTCCTAAAATAATTAATGCAATGGGAATTGATGATCGTCCCAACTGTTCAATTCCAGCATCGAGGCGATAAGGAAACTCCACTTGCAGTAGGTGAAAGGTAATCCCGACAATCATCGCCCAAAATAAAGGCAGTTTGAGGGTCATTCTGATTCCGTAGCGTAACCCCTCTCCTTTAATTAAAGCAGGAGCAACTCCAAATAAAAGAATCGCAGAGGTAATTAAACAAATAATCGCTCGTTCTAAGCCCTCATCGCCAAAAGCAAAACTATTTAGCGGGAGTCCTAAATTTCCCACATTACCAAAGATTGTCGTTGCTAACAGAGTTTTCCCGACTGTAGAAGGAAGTTTTCCCCAATAATTAATTCCTAACACTATGGAGTATAACAAAGCCGACGTAAGGACAAACCCGATGATTAAACCGATCGCGCCTTGAGGAGAAACAGTTGTCCGATACAGCTTATCGCCGACTAGGGCGGGAATAAGAACATAAAGAGAAAGTTGCGAAAGAGTGGATCGATCAAGGGAAAGATAACGTTGCGCGATCGCGCCAATGAAAATAATTAACGCAACGGGGACAATAGCAGGTAAAAGAACAGTCATTCACTTAATTTAACAATACTCTTTAATCATTAATCGCTGAATTGTCAAGGTTTCGGCTTCAATTGTCAATTTTTTGTAATATAAGTCACAAATTAAGTTTCAAAACGTAAAAAAATCCCGAAATGTAGCTAATTTAATGGTTTTGACGATGCACAATCGGCGATCACAGTTTAGAATGATGCAGTGAAACATAGAACATATAAGTATTCTAGGCTTTTATCCATTGCCTCGTTAAACGTCTATGTTAGTAAATGCGAAGAAAACTTGCTGAGTGCAAGGAATCTGTCGTTATCGTAGAGAAACAGTCGTAAATTAGGAGAAAAACCCATGAATAAAGGTGATTTAGTTGATAAAATCGCTGATCGCGCCACTGTAACCAAAAAGCAGGCTGATGCGGTTCTCACCGCAGCCCTAGAAACCATTATGGAAGCGGTATCGGAAGGGGAAAAAGTCACTTTAGTCGGTTTTGGTTCTTTTGAACGTCGGGAACGGAAAGCGCGGGAAGGTCGAAATCCCAAAACAGGGGATAAAATGGAAATTCCTGCAACGTCTGTTCCTGCTTTTTCCGCAGGGAAACTGTTTAAAGAACGAGTTGCGCCTGAAGATCAAAAGTAGTAACCACTGACCAACGAAATTACCATGACACGACCAATACACGGAGGGAACTTAAATTGGGCAGCCCAGTTAGCGGGGTGTTCCCCCTCTGTGATATTGGATTTTTCCGCTAGTATTAACCCCCTTGGTCCTCCTGAAAGTGCTATCAGTGCGATTCAAAGGGGGCTTTCTCGCTTAAAACACTACCCTGACCCCAATTATTCTCAACTGCGAGCAACAATTGGCGCATGGCATGATTTAGCACCCGATTGGATTTTAGCAGGGAATGGGGCAGCAGAATTACTCACTTGGGTGGGACGAGAATTAGCAGAGTTAGATACGGTTTATGTCCTCAAACCAGGGTTTCGGGATTATAAACGGGCTTTGGAAGCGTTTGGGGCAAAAATTACCTCTTGTCCTCTTGATGTAGCAGGAATGCTGGAAAATCCTACGCAGAAGCAATCTTTAGGATTAGACCTCCCAGCCAGTCAAAATTGTGGGTTGCTTTTAAATAACCCCCATAACCCCACTGGTCAATTGTTCTCTCGCGCCGAAATTTTGCCCTATTTAGACCAGTTTGCCTTAGTCGTGATTGATGAGGCGTTTATGGACTTTTTACGCCCACAAGACCAAGAAAGTCTAATTGCAGATGTCGTTAACTATCCGAATCTGGTGGTGCTGCGATCGCTGACTAAATTTTATAGTCTTCCTGGACTCCGCATTGGTTACGCGGTAGCACACCCGCAACGGCTACAACAGTGGCAAAACTGGCGTGATCCTTGGTCGGTCAATAGTTTAGCGGAAGATGCAGCCTTAGCCGTTATTGAAGATACTGCGTTTCAAGAAAAAACTTGGACTTGGTTAGAAACGGCGCGATCGCGCTTTGCTCAAGACTTAAAAAGGATTCCCCACTTATCTCCACTTCCCACCGCAGCTAACTTCTTTCTTGTCGCCACAAAAATTCCCGCTTCCCAACTCCAAGCGCAACTCCTCAAACAATCGCAAATTCTCATCCGTGATTGTCTCAGTTTTCCCGAATTAGGCGAAGACTATTTCCGCATTGCGATCCGTCATCCCGAAGAAAACCGAAAACTTTATCAAGCCCTTTTTGCAGTGACCAGTGATTAGTGACCAGTGACCAGTGATCAGTGATCAGTGATCAGTGATCAGTGACCAGTGATCAGTAACCAAAGAACAACGAACCAAGAACCAAGAACAACGAACCAAGAACAACGAACAACGAACAACGAACAACGAACCAAGAACAAATGACTAATGACTAAATGAACTATGACGTAATTATTATTGGTAATACACCAGTGGGGAGGTATGCAGCACTAACAGCAGTTTTGTGGGAAGCGCGAGTCGCCCTTGTAACACAAGAGATTTCCTTCTCCGCAGAAGCAAACTGGCTTTATAATTTTACTCTCTCTCAACTCACTGATATTACAGAAAAATGCGGAAGTCTTCAGCCTTTAGAGTCTCAACCAACCGCTATTTATCAACAGTGGACAGAAGAAGTGATCGAGATTATTAAAGAAGAAACAGGCTTATTAAAATTAGCAGCGCGAGGGGTTGATGTTATTGAGGGAAAAGGAGAATTTTGTCGCTTACCGCAACAAGGCTTTGTCGCCAAACAAGAAACCTTAAAAGCCCGTGGTTATTTAATTGCAACAGAAACCACATCTATTATTCCCAATGTTCCTAATTTATCAGAAGTTGGTTATCTTACTCTCAGCGATTTAAGAGAAAAACTAACCTTAGAAACGTTACCGAATAACTTAACCATTATTGGGGAAAGCCCGACTGCAATTAGCCTTGCTCAAAATCTGGCTAGACTCAATAAAAATATTACCTTAGCGATCACGCAGTCTCGTCTTTTTCCCACTGAAGATCGAGCAATGAGTGATTTATTACAATCGCAACTGGAAGCGGATGGGATTACGCTGTTAAAGTCCAGTCCTCTTTCTCATGTTCAACAACTTGGTCAAGAAAAATGGTTACAACTCGGGAAAAGCGCGATCGCGACAGAAGAATTAATGATCATTCCTAAAACCGCTCCTAATTTAGACAAATTAAACTTAGAAGGAGTCCAAGTAAGTCAAACCCAAAAAGGTTTAACTCTCAATGGGAAACTACAAACTACTAATCCAAGTATTTATGCTTGTGGAAGCGTTATTGGTGGCTATTCTTTCCTTAATTTAGGTCAGTATGAAGCAGAAATTGCCCTGAAAAATATTTTATTTTTCCCTCGCCATACGGTGAATTATAAGATGATTCCTTGTTTAATATCCACTCATCCTGCTTTCGCCCGAGTCGGTCTGACAGAAACCCAAGCCAGACGACGTTATGGAGAAAAAGTTGTGGTCATTCAAGAGTATTTTAAAGACAATCTTTTGACGATTGTCCAATCAGAAATGACAGGTGTTTTAAAGATTATTATCCATGAAAAGGGTCAGATTTTAGGGGGACATAGTTTCGGGAAAAATGCGGAAACCTTAGTCAGTATAATGACCATGGCAATTACTAGAAAAATGAAGATCAAAGAACTTAAAACTGTGTCTTTTCCTTCACCTAGTATTGCTGAATTAATCTCAAAGGCCGTCCGACAATGGGACAATTGGTATTATCAGAACCATCCCTTCTGGCGAGAATTAAGAAAGCGATATTTTCTCATCCGTCGCAGTTGGACATAGTATCCAATTGATCGAGGAGTCGTTTCAGGTGTACCGCCCATGTTAATCATCAATGGGGCTTGCATTACTGAGCCACTCGTCAACGTTGATCACATCATTAGTCCCTCGGACTAAAGGACCCGAATCGGCATAAGATGCAACTTTCACTAAACCCTTAAAAACAGCCAGAGCATTATCACTGGGTTCTAATGTAATCAATGCACCATTTTGATAACATTCTTTTTGACCTTCTTGCTTCCCTTTCATCGCACAAATAACGGGTTGCCGATTCACTGTCCCTAATCCAAGGATGAAGTCTTTATTGTAATAAGAAAGAGCATTGTGAAACGCTTGAAAGCGCCGAGTTATAGACTGGCAGCGACGTTCTGGTGTCCAACCGCTACCAGAGAAGAAATCACTCTTCCAGACAATCATCGCAATCCTTCCTCTTGGTGTATCCGCCATGGTTGTCGGAACCATTTCCCCTTGATAGTTCCAATTGGTACAAGTGTAGCGAACTCCTTGTTGAGAAGGTTGTGCGGGAGAGGGTTTGATGAGAGCAAATGTAGAAAAAGCAGTGGCTGACAGTAGGAGTAAAGACGTAAAAAATCGGTATTTCATGGTGATGACTGTCAAATAATTAAAGATTGGTGAGTTTATCGGGTGCAAAACATTGATGGTTCGGCACAGGGATCCCATTCCGAATCAGCAGTTGTTTCCTCTTTCGGTTGAGTTACCGTAGGACTTGGATCAGAACTGACTACAGGTTTAGAAGGAGAAGAGGGCTGAGTTGTTCCTGATGTAGCCGTCTGGGTTGTTCTTGCGGTTGCAGCAGGAGGAGGAGTGGGAGGAGTGGGAGGAGTGGGAGTGGCTGCAGGTTGAGAACGACTACGAGCAGCAGCTAGACCGTCTTCCACATCTTTGAGCACTAATCGGGCTTGTTCTTGCCAGTAGTCATAGCCACTTCCCGATTGTTGTAATTGTTGGGCTTTTTCTTTGGCCTGTTGCCATTGTTCATTATCTAAGGCAATTTGCGCCGTAGAGAGTAAGTTTTGGTTGTTTTCATGGAGTTGTTTCAGTTGTTGTTTTTGCGCGATCGCGCTTTCTCGAACTGGGTTAGAAGGAGCAAGAGCAGCCACCACGTTGTCAAAGTTCTCTAAATTTCCATTTTTCTGATAGTCACTCACTCCTTGTTCTACCAGTTGATTTGACCAATCTTGAATCTGGGTTTGTGCTTGCTCATAAACACCACTTTCGGGTTCAATGTCTTCAGTCAGTTTCAGGGCTTCTGAATATTGTTCAGCACGGGCGAAAGATTCGGCTAAAGCAAGAGAGCATTTGCCATAAAACTCTACTTTCAACTCTTGAATGCGTTGGATGTCATTGCCAGAATCACTGTCAACTTTGTCGAGACAGTCTTGGTATTCTTTTGCCTCGAATAAGGAGGTGACTTCATTTTGGAAGGTTGCAACTTGCTCTTGAGTTTGTTGTTTCTGCTGAGCGGTGCGATGACGATCTAGGCTATACATTCCCGCACTGGCAATAATCAGAATCACCGAAGCAATGCCCAAATTTTTAGCAAGAGGAGATTGTAACCAACTCACCATGGAATTATTGTTGGCTTTAGTTTTGGCAGATGGAGTGGCTTCGGATGCTGGAGATGCCTTGTTCACAGAGGAGGCTTCATCAGATGACATGGATGAAGACTGATCTTGAGCCACAGATTGTTGCTGAAGTGTCTCTTGTTCTGCAATTTTTGAGGGTTGTTTAACGGTTGCTGCTTCAGTTTGAGGGATCATTTCCTCATGATTCAACTCTGATGAAGTTGCATCCTTGAATTCTTCTGGTAAGATGACTGAGGTTTCCTCAGCATGGGAGTTTGTGGTTAATTTCTCTAAGGCTTCTATGACTTCCTGTGCACTTTGGTAGCGGTCTTTAAAGTCATGATGAATCATTTTTGAGAGAATTCTCGCTAAGCCTGCACTAACCGTCACTCTTGATTGAAGCTCACCTGCTTCGTTTTCCATCTGTTGCCAAACCAGTTCTCCATTCTCGTCTTCGGGTAAATCAATGGGATTGACTGCGATTAGAGCCTGAATCGCAACCATACCCAGTGCAAAGATATCGCTAGATGGGCGCGGTTTCCCTCGGATTTGCTCGGTGGGCATATATCCCCGAGTCCCAATGGCGACCGTCGATTGTACTAGCTTGGTTTGAAACGATTCTTTGACCGCACCAAAATCCACCAGCACAATTTTCCCATCTTCACCGCGTCGGATTAAATTGGCGGGTTTGATATCACGATGGATAATGGGAGGGCTTTGGGAATGAATAAAGTCTAATAAGGGAAGGCAGTCTTGGAGAAGGGCAATCACGGCTTGTTCCGACCACTGTTGACCAGCACTCAATTCTTGATCTAAGGGGGGGCCGTCAATGAAGTCTTGCACCAGATAAAAGTCTCCTTCTTCTTCAAAGTAATCTTTGAGGTAAGGAATTTGATTATGAGTTCCCACTTTCGCCAGAGTGGCTGCTTCTTTCTCAAAGAGTTTCTTGGCTTGGGCAAAATGGTTGGGGTCTTTGACTAAGGGTTGTAACTGCTTGACGACACATTTGGGCTGTGTGGGAATATTTTCATCCTCAGCGAGAAAGGTGACACCAAATGCACCTGACCCAATATTTTTGAGGATGCGATAGCGAGAGGCTAAGAGTTGGTTTTGAATAGTCATGGTTCTGAGTAGAGAGTAAGTGAATCTGAAAAACTAAGGTTTAGGTAATAAGGTAATAGACGTAACATTACACTGACCAAGAAAAATTTTTACTAAAAAACATATTGACGATTTTATGAACTTTTATAAGCGAGCCCATGCTTGCTTAAACTTCGTTAAATCCCCACTATTTTTCCAATTGGATAGATTAAGATCACTGAGCATCTATCTAGAAATAGAGATTATTGATATTCATCACTAAATTTATTATAATTGCTTAAATTCGTTAATAAAAAAAAATGGTGTGAGAAATGATACGTACTAGTATGAATTTTACTAACTTATTTAAGGCTGCTCCGATCCTTTTCAGTGCAGCTTTCATCGCTGGACAAGTAGAACCTGCATTTGCTCAAACGGCTGAAATTTCTGAACAAGAGCTTTTAGAGCAAATTGATACCTATAACACCCAAGGCAATAGTAATTCTTTAAATCAAGTTAATAGTGTATTTCAGCTTCGTGATGTTTCCCCTAGTGATTGGGCTTTTGAAGCACTCCGCAACTTAGTGGAACGTTACGGTTGTATTGCTGGTTATCCTGATGGAACTTATCGCGGTAATCGTAGTCTCACTCGTTATGAATTTGCAGCAGGATTAAATGCTTGTTTACAACAAATTGAGCGTCTCATTACTGCCAATCGGGGCGGTGAAGTCACCCGTGAAGACTTAGCGACCCTACAACGTTTAACTCAAGAATTTGAAGCAGAACTGGCTACTCTCGGCACTCGGGTTGATAACTTAGAAGGTCGTGTTGGTTTCTTAGAAGATAATCAGTTTTCTACAACTACCAAGTTAAGCGGTGCAGTTGTTTTCGTAAATAGTATTGTTTTAGGTGATGAAAAACCTAATGGTGACGATATTGATAGCAACATTGGTTTCCTTTATGATACTGTTCTTGACTTAGAATCCAGTTTTACTGGTCGAGATGAATTAAAAGTGAGCCTCCAAGCATCTAATTTTGACGACGGAGATCCTACGACTCCTCCATGCTTTGAGGTGACTGGCTCAGGAACATTGGATACTGTTCTTGATAACTGTGAGGCTACTGGAGGGAGTTTTGTTCTAGAAGATTTAATTTATAGTTTTCCTCTTGGTGACAATATTCAAGTGGCAATTGGTGCTAATGACTTTGACCCTGATTCCACTTTTGACTACAACTACGGGCGTGGCGGTGAACTCAATGATTTCATCCTTGATGGTGAAGAAGCAATCACTGATGGTACTGGTGCAGAAGATGGTGTTGGAATCAGCACTAATATTGCCTTAAGCGACCGCCTCTCCTTTGGGATTGGCTACACTACAAACGACTCCAATGCCACTAATCCTGATATTGGTCTCTTCCAAGATTACAGTGCTGCTGCTGGTCTCAACTATAGCGGTGACAACTTTGATATCGGTCTTGCCTATAACTACACGGAAACCGTAGGTGATAATACAATCGTATCGAGCTTCATTGACAACGCTCTTGGTGCTGACACTGCTGCTTCCTTCAACGAAGTCACTCAAAATTCTGTTGGTGCTCGGGGTGCGCTTCGTCTCGGTTCTCGTACAGAAATTGGCGGGTTCGTTGAATATATTGACTTAGGCTTTGAAGATACAGCAACTGATACTGAGCTTGATACCGATGGCTGGTCATTTGGTGCTAACCTTGCATTTTTTGATATTGGCAAGGAAGGTTCTAAGTTAGGGATTGCTTTTGCCAGTCGTGGTCAGTTTGAAGATGCTGAAATTTCAGGTGCTCCCGATGTGACTTTGCAAGAAGATCGCACTTACATTGCGGAAGTTTCCTACGACTTCCCAGTTAATAATAATGTTTTCCTTACCCCAGGTTTCTTTGCGGTTTTTAATCCTAACCGTGATCAAGATAACGACACCGTTTATGTGGGCGTTCTCCGCACTAGCTTCTTTTTCTAAAAGTTTAGACTGACTGAATTTTTAATCTCAAAGCCTCTCTTTCTGTTTGAGGGAGGTTTTTATTACTTTTTAAAAGATATCGATATCTCGGAAATGAAAGCGAACAACACCAAGATTTAATGTAATTGGTTTATCGCCTTCTGGAATTGCTGTTAAGCCAAATAAATACACACCGCTTGAATTAGGATTTTTTTTAGGGATTAAGCCCACGGTGAAGGTTGTTCCTGGCATTAAAGGCTCTGTAAAGGTGATGGTAACTGTCTGTGTTTCTTCATCAAGGGATGTCTCTTGGATAGCAAGTTTTTGTCCTGAGTTGCGGTTTTCTCCTGTAAAGGCGATTGTGTCTTCAAGTTGATACCTGATACTCTCAGTGGAGCGATGTTGTTTGATTTGTACGGCTTGTAAGCCTTGTCCAGCGTTGGCTGGGAGTGAAAAGGTGAAGTAATGTTTAGCGCCTCGTGCTCCTATGCCATTTCGGGTTGTACGAGCGCGAAGTACATGGGGTGACTCTTTAAATGTTGCTCTCTGGTTCGGTTGTTGGTTGGTATTATCAGAACTAGTTGAGGAATTATTAGAAGCATTATTGGCAGCTAACTCTGGAGGTTCGGAATTATTAGCAGGACTAGTTGAGGAATTATTAGAAGCATTATTGGAGACTAACTCTGGAGGTTCGGAATTATTAGCAGGACTAGTTGAGGAGTTATTAGAAGCATTATTGGCAGCTAACTCTGGAGGTTCGGAATTATCAGCAGGACTAGTTGAGGAATTATTAGAAGCATTATTGGCAGCTAACTCTGGAGGCTCGGAATTATTATCAGAACTAGTTGAGGAATTATTAGAAGCATTATTGGCAGCTAACTCTGGAGGCTCGGAATTATCAGCAGGACTAGTTGAGGAGTTATTAGAAGCATTATTGGAGACTAACTCTGGAGGTTCGGAATTATTAGCAGGACTAGTTGAGGAGTTATTAGAAGCATTATTGGCAGCTAACTCTGGAGGTTCGGAATTATCAGCAGGACTAGTTGAGGAGTTATTAGAAGCATTATTGGAGACTAACTCTGGAGGTTCGGGAGCACTTGGAACGAAAGCAAAATTATTATCGAGAGACGTGGAAACCCAAGGTATTTGTTTGCCTCCAGTTTCTTGCTTCACCATGCGTCGGACATCTCTCATCATCAGTACGATATCTTGACCAGGTGTGCTCATCCCTTTGAGTAAAGCACCCGTAAATGTTCCGTTACGACCTTTACCATCAGAAGCAACATCCCCAGGTGCAGTGGCATAAGCAATTAACATTCCTTCTGCTCTTACCTCAGCTAAGCCTTGAGAACCTGAGGAACGCCAACCCCGACTAAAGGGATTATTGCGACAAGCATCAAGAATGACAATATTGACTCCATTTCCCGCATCTTCCATGCGTCCGAGGACTTTGCCTAGGGGAAGACTTTCGTAGCGAATATCTGACTCTGATTGGATCTCAGCATCAATTGGAATTAAATAGTTTTCTCCTTGAGTTTGCATCCCATGCCCAGCATAATAAAAGAGTCCAACACTGCCCGATTGCAACTCGTTCGTAAAATTATTGACAGCGGATTCCATTTTCCTTAAATCAGCGTCTGTGACTGTAATGACTTTGTCAAATCCTAACTCTTGCAACATGGCTGTGATGTCTGTCGCATCATTGACTGGATTTTGCAAAGGGCTTCCAACTGTGTAATCAGCATTGCCAATCACTAAAGCTACACGCCGACGATTATCCGCGCGATCGCGCGGATGTGACAGAAGTTCACTGCCTTCTCTCAATTCGGTTTGAGCAAACAACGACTGTTCATGCCCAATACTAAAGGCTGACAATGAACCGATCATTGCTATACCAATGGAAATGAAATGTAGCTTTCCCATAACTTTAAATCGAGCATTTCCACCCCACATAACATCTCACCAGTGAAACCAATTGTACTACGAAACATTAGGGTTGACCGTGATTGAGTCTTCTTTCTAAAAAGTCATCCCAAATAATCACTTCTTTCAATTCCTCATTCCCAAAACTTCGATAAATGCCTCCGCTATCTGCCCGTTCTCGGAGATTAAAAAGTTCTCTTAACACTTGATTCGGATTATCTTGAGGTTGTAATGTGATTAAAAGACCATCATTTCTGCAATCACCTGCATCATTTTTTGCAACACAAATTACGGGTTGCCGATTCATAGTTCCCGTTGAGATATAGCGGAGAGTTTTCGCATCAGAATGTTGCTGAAAGCGTGCCGTTACTTGATCACAACGTCGTTGCGGTGTATAACCCGTTCCCGAGAAAAACTCACTTTTCCAAATAATGAGTTCGATTCTCCCCCGTTTCGTATCAACGACCGTAACTGGTTTGTCTCCACGTTCATTTAAGCAGAAGTATTGGATTGATGGTTGAGGTTGGGTTGCTGTTGTATTGGAGGGAGATTCACTGTCGTGATTAGGGGAGGATTGGGATGGATTTGTTCCGCTTGGTTGGTTGAGATTTACAACTTTCTTTTGAGAGTTGCCCTGACTATTTTCGATTAATGAATTATCAAAAAAATGCTTTAATACGTCTTCGGTATTAATTTTATTTTTTAACATAATGAGAAAACCAAAGTTATTACCTGTACAGTTTCCCGATTGATTGGCAGTACATAGAAAATATTGATTATTCAGCGTGCCAAGAGCAATAAACCCCAGATTATTATTACTCATTAAACGTTGCAAGCGAGAAGAAAATTCTAGACACGCTTTAGCAATATCGTCACCATCAATTAAGGATTCGACCTCTTGCCAATTAATCAGTTCGATGGCTTGATTTTTGCCTTGAAAAGTGGTTACTAACTCACCCTCTTTAGAAACACAGTTATAACGATTGGATTGAGCGACAGAAGAAGTTGAACTGATCAAAAAACTAGATAAAAGTGTGGTTGCAATTATAAGGGGGCTAATCAGGCGATTGATCATTGATCAGGAATCTCCTTTCTTTAAACAATCTTTAAATATTAGTGTGTTTAGTCTGTTAAGTTGCTATCGAATCGAGCAAGTGCTTGGTATTACTGAGGACAAAATCCAGCCTCCACAGCATATTCATCTTGGCACAGATCAACGACCTCTTTTTCTTGAGGTTGAGAGGGCGTGTTTTTTGGGGTTGAAGAAGGTGACGGTGAAGGAGTGGTTTCCCGTGGAGAAGGTGGCTTTGGTGTTCCTGTTTTAGCAGAAGAAGGAGGAGTAGCTACGGGTTGAGAACGACTGCGAGCATTAGCTAGACCGTCTTCCACATCTTTGAGCACTAATCGGGCTTGTTCTTGCCAATAGGGATAACCTTTCCCAACTTGTTGTAATTGTTGGGCTTTTTCTTTGGCCTGTTGCCATTGTTCATTATCTAAGGCAATTTGCGCCGTAGAGAGTAAGTTTTGGTTGTTTTCATGGAGTTGTTTCAGTTGTTGTTTTTGCGCGATCGCGCTTTCTCGAACTGGGTTAGAAGGAGCAAGAGCAGCCACCACGTTGTCAAAGTTCTCTAAATTTCCATTTTTCTGATAGTCACTCACTCCTTGTTCTACCAGTTGATTTGACCAATCTTGAATCTGGGTTTGTGCTTGCTCATAAACACCACTTTCGGGTTCAATGTCTTCAGTCAGTTTCAGGGCTTCTGAATATTGTTCAGCACGGGCGAAAGATTCGGCTAAAGCAAGAGAGCATTTGCCATAAAACTCTACTTTCAACTCTTGAATGCGTTGGATGTCATTGCCAGAATCACTGTCAACTTTGTCGAGACAGTCTTGGTATTCTTTTGCCTCGAATAAGGAGGTGACTTCATTTTGGAAGGTTGCAACTTGCTCTTGAGTTTGTTGTTTCTGCTGAGCAGTCTGATGACGATCTAGGCTATACATTCCCACACTGGCAAGAATCAGAATCACCGAAGCAATGCCCAAATTTTTAGCAAGAGGAGATTGTAACCAAGTCACCATGGAATTATTGTTGGCTTTAGTTTTGGGGGATGACTGCTGATCCATAGAGGATGATTCTTGAGAGGGGGTTGATGAAGACTGATCTTGAGCCACAGGTTGTTGCTGAAGTGTCTCTTGTTCTGCAATTGTTGAGTTTTGTTTAAGGGTTTCTTGTTCTGGTGGAGAGGTTGTCGCCTGGGGAGAAACCGTTTCTGATTGCGATTTCTCAACAGATCCTGGGGTAGGAGTAATCCCATTCAAGGCTTCCGACATAATCACTGAGGTTTCCTCAGCATGGGAGTTTGTGGTTAATTTCTCTAAGGCTTCTATGACTTCCCGCGCACTTTGGTAGCGGTCTTTAAAGTCATGATGAATCATTTTTGATAAAACATTTGCCAAGCCAGAACTAACCGTCACTCTGGGTTGAAGCTCGCCCGCTTCGTTTTCTATCTGTTGCCAAACCACTTTCCCATTTTCGTCTTCGGGTAAATCAATGGGGTTAACTCCTGTTATCGCCTGAATCGCAACCATACCCAGTGCAAAGATATCGCTAGATGGGCGCGGTTTCCCTCGGATTTGCTCGGTGGGCATATATCCCCGAGTCCCAATGGCGACCGTTGATTGTACTAGCTTGGTTTGAAACGATTCTTTGACCGCACCAAAATCCACCAGCACAATTTTCCCATCTTCACCGCGTCGGATTAAATTGGCGGGTTTGATATCACGATGGATAATGGGAGGGCTTTGGGAATGAATAAAGTCTAATAAGGGAAGGCAGTCTTGGAGAAGGGCAATCACGGCTTGTTCCGACCACTGTTGACCAGCACTCAATTCTTGATCTAAGGGGGGCCGTCAATGAAGTCTTGCACCAGATAAAAGTCTACCTTCTCTTCAAAGTAATCTTTGAGGTAAGGAATTTGATTATGAGTTCCCACTTTCGCCAGAGTGGCTGCTTCTTTCTCAAAGAGTTTCTTGGCTTGGGCAAAATGGTTGGGGTCTTTGACTAAGGGTTGTAACTGCTTGACGACACATTTGGGCTGTGTGGGAATATTTTCATCCTCAGCGAGAAAGGTGACACCAAATGCACCTGACCCAATATTTTTGAGGATGCGATAGCGAGAGGCTAAGAGTTGGTTTTGAATAGTCATGGTTGTGGGTAACCAACTGGAAATTTTTTTAGATCTTCCAAATGGCAATCTTTTCTCCTTCCACAACACTAGCAAGGGTTTGACCATTGGGGTGCAATGCTGTCACGCCTCGGTAAGCGGTTGGGATTGCCATTGATAAGACTTCTTCGGCGGTGGTAAGTGACCAGAGTTTAATCCATTGTTGGTCATTAATACTGGCTAACAATTGCTGATCGGGGCTAAAGGTGAGAGCAGAAACAATTGATTTTTGAGTGCTAATCGTGCTTTGTTCTTCTCCCGTTTGCACGTTCCAGAGTTTGATGGTTTTATCGCCACTGGTACTAGCAATGATTTGACCGTCTGGAGAAAAGCTCAGGGCGTTGATGGCAAGTTTGTGCGCGGTAATGGCGAGTTGTTCTTCTCCCGTTTCTACGTTCCAGAGTTTAATGGTTTTATCGCCACTGGCACTGGCAATGATTTGACCGTCTGGAGAAAAGCTCAGGGCGTTGATGGCAAGTTTGTGCGCGGTAATGGCGAGTTGTTCTTCTCCCGTTTCTACGTTCCAGAGTTTGATGGTTTTATCGCCACTGGCACTGGCAATGATTTGACCGTCTGGAGAAAAGCTCAGGGCGTTGATGGCAAGTTTGTGCGCGGTAATGGCGAGTTGTTCTTCTCCCGTTTCCACGTTCCAGAGTTTAATGGTTTTATCGTCACTAGCAACAGCTAGCAGGCTGCCATCTGGGGAAAAAGCAAGGGCATTAATGGTTTCAGAGCAAGGGAGGTGAGAGATTTCCTGTTGAGAAATCATTCCCCATAAAGCGGAGGAAGCAACTGTTTCTTGAGATGTTGAGGAAACTGGTGTTGGAGTCTTTGCTTTCTCCTCAGTTTTTGTGGTTGCTTGTTTGGTTTCGGGAGAAGGAGAGGGAACGGATTCTTTTGGTTGTTCTACGGCTTCTGTGCTGGGTTGCGAAGTGGGGGTTGCGTTTTTTTCTTCTGCTGTTGATGGCTGCTCTGTTGCGGAAACCTCAGCGGATGGTGCTTCTGCTTTTTTCGGTTCAACAGCCTTGTTGTCTTTCTCTTGTTGCTGCTGTTCTCCCACAGGATCTGATTTTTCTTCTTTTTTGGCTGTCTCCTGTTTAGCAGGTTGGTGCTCTTTTTGTTCCACAGCAGGATCGGCTTTTTCCTCTACTGGAGGTTGAGAGTCGGATTTTTCTTCTTCAGGAGTCGAAACGGGGATAAAAACGGTTGTCGGTAAGGCGGAATGCTCAAAAATTAGTTCGGGTCCTTTATAACCAAGAGTGACGCGATCGCCAGATTTAAGGGAATACCAACCTTCAATCCGCTCGTCATTGACCAGTGTTCCATTGGTTGTCCCCGTATCTCGAATTTGCCAACCAGCTTCTTGCCCTTTTTTGATGTACTTAATTTCCGCGTGACGGCGGGAAACCGTGACATATTCCATGGGATTAAGAGCAATTTGGCATTCTGGCGATCGCCCAATGACGGTTACCTCTTCTGAGGAGAGAAAATATTGTTGAGTTTTTGATTCATTTTGGGATGAGGAGGAAGGATATAAAGTTAAAGTAGCAACAAGATTAGAACTTGCATTGGACATAATTGTGGTTTCTCCTAGTGATAATTCGTTCCAAGTTGGAGGCATTTCAGCAGGGTTTTGAAAAATCAGGGGTAACCAACTTGCCCCTGGAAACTCTCCTTCAATACCTTCTAGTCTTTCTCGGGCTTCTCTGAATGATAGGTAGAGGGATTGTCCTCGGGAAAAAGCAAATAAAAAATGTTTTAGAAAAATCTGAGCAACGCGATCGGGCACGGGCTCTCGCATTAAAATCATTTGCGGAAAGTGTAAATCACTTAACTGATTAGCTAACCCCAGTCCTTGACAAGAGTTAAAAATCGCTAACTGTAATCCGCTTTTGAGCGCCCGATTGAGAGCATTTTTAAGCTGAGTAATGGTGATTTTTTCTGTGGGATTAATATAAATTTCTCCTGTTTCACCATCGGCTTCACTACGACTATGTCCCGCAAAAAAGAGAAGATCCCATCCTGCTTGATGCCACAAGTATTCATTTAATTCTTGACGAGAGGGCTCGACTAAAAAAACGACGTTTGCGCCTTGTAAATTTTCTAGTAAAGCGCGATCGGTTTCAACATCAATCCCTAAACTATTTCCTAAAATTGCTAAAATTCGGACTTGTTTAGCAGGGTTAATGACTCGTCTTACTGATTTAAATTCGAGGGCACTAAGGGCAACTTCTGCATAAGGATAGTCTTGGAAAAATTGCCAAATTGACCAAGGAATTTTTCTCAATTCTTGATCTGAGGTTTGAATAATAAAACGAATTTGATCATGAAAATTAAATTCTTGGCGCAAGTTACGCTCTATTTGTTGAAAGCCATCAGAATTCAACCACTGATCAAGACACTGTTTGAATTGTGTCGCAACGGTTAATAAATCTTCTTCTGAAGCATGAGTCAGATCAGTATCATGAATGAAAATGCTACTATCTTCTTGCCGATTCAGATTGGGTAATTCGCGACTGCCTAAAGAACGTGACTGATACAGTAGATGGTAAATGGATTGCCAACGTTGATAATAATCAAGTAGTTCTGGTATGGGGGGTAAATGCCCCGTTACTTGCATCAAGTAGTTTCCCGATTGCGAGCTAACGCTAACAAAAGGAAATCCCTGATGTAAGTTTCCTGTACCTAAGTTTAAGATGGCTAATTTACTCATAAGACATTCTAGGTGGCTATCCCTTACCGCTAGTTAGGGAATTGCCACTTTCAAAGACTCGGTTAAGATTAAGTCTCCTCGGGTCACTTGCACTTGAATAATCCCGCCTTTTTTACAGGTGAATTGCTTCAGTTGAATCATGGAATCGTTATTTCTGGCTTGTACCTCTTGAAGCATTTGACTAAACCGAGATAATAATCCTAGTTTGATATTTGTTGGTAAATATCGTTGCTCATTGATGGACTGCAGTTGAATGCGGATTCCAACTTTGTCTTCACTTTTAGGACGAATGCTGACAATCAGTGCAACTTGATTTTTAGAATCTTCTCCTAAGTCTAACAGTTTGATGCCCTGAACCATTTCTGCTTCAAGAGAATCAATTTTTCTAAAACTATAGGCAAGATTGGGAGTTGATTGAGCTTCTACTAACTCTTCTAGAGACTGCCATCCTGCTTCAAAAACCTGTTGAAACCATTGTGCCAGATGAGTAATTTGGGGTTGCTTCGGTGCAGTGGCTAATAAATGTTCTAACTCCTGTTTTTTTCTGGATAACTATATAGTAAATAACGCCACGTTTGATTGATGAAAAGGTTTCCCCAATGCTGGAATGGCATCGCTAGTCTTAATATATTTGCCCTTTCATACTGAATGTTATGAATAAAATGTGCTACTTCATTAGCAGAAACTTGGGGTAAGGAATCCACTTGCGGAGGCATCTCTTCAGAGAGTTCCCACATCACCCACATTGCGGATAAATCTTCAGTTAAGGCACTCATTTCAAGGGAGTAGGTTTTATCAAGGGGATCAAAATGTCCTTGTTTGGATAATTGTTCATGGGAGGCAAACCCTGAGATTCTTAAGAAACAATTTTCGACATCAATATGGGCTGCTAAATAGTAATTTCCCACCCATTCGGGAAGATCAACCCATTCTTGATCAACTCGTAATTCCTCTGCTGCGATGTCTTCGCTGGGGATAATAATTAATCGGGTTTGATTGAGAGTAATGGCAAGACCATTGATTAGTTGCCAGAGATAAGGAAATTCATCGGCATCGGGATACGTTTTTAATTCAGCATTTTGGAAAGTGGAATCATTTTGTAAATAATTTATCATTGTCTCAAGACACAACGCATTGAGAAAGGCTCGCCAACGACTGCTTGCATCTTGGTATTTAAAGTTTGCGGTTTCTTTCCAAGCGCGATCGCGCTGCTGAGGACTAAATTCTAAGACCAGTTGGTCGGGATACAGTAAAGCGACATCATCTAACATTAAAGACATCAATTTCTCCTTATAGTTTTGCAGAAAGGGTGGCTTTATTTCGAGCAAGCCAGTCTTTGAGAAAGTTCTCTATTTTCTGAAAATAGGACTCATAACTGGTTAGTTTAATTCCTAGTCTTTTTTCAATTTCGACCACAAATAGTTCCCGAATTTTTTCTAATTCATTTGTTTCTGAAACAGGCTGTTCAATTTCTTCTAAAATTTGTTGTCTTTCTTCAGAACTAAGGTGATAAAAAATTACCTCCTCCAGAATTTGGGTAAAAAAGGATTTACTGTAAAACTCTAAATAGCTTTTTAAGTAAGCGAGTTTCTCTTTAGAACAAAATTCAGACTTGAAAGATTTAGTCTTTTTAGGATTGGATTGCTTCGCTAGATAAGCCTGAGCAATCAAGGTTAAGATATCTTTTTGGTAGCGTTGAAATTGACGCGCAACCTGATACTGTTTTTGAACCCCAAAGGAAGCGAGAAAATCTTTTTGGTTAATATCTAATCCCAACCATAATAATAAAGAAAGAGAGCCAATGGGGTCAATCCCATTGAGTGCTTCTAAAATTAACTCTCGATAAGCATTCAACTGCTCTTTTTCTTCTTGTTGAAATGCAACCTGCCAAGGATTTTCAACTAACGGAGAAGATTCCTCGTTGACTGAAGGAGCAACTTGCAGTGCATCCAAAGAAATTGCCTTTTTTCTGTCTCCTTCTTGGGTTGCTTTTAAGCAAGTGTCTAAAACCTCTTCAATCTCTTGCCGATTTAAAGATTTCGCTTTTAATTTAAATGCTTTTGCATAGTCTTGATAAATACTTTTCAACCTAGTCAGTTGTTCCTGATTCAGGGATTGAATAGAAGAACAACCCTTTTGACCATTCTTAACAGAAATTTCGTCTAAGACATCTTTAAAAGATTGCCAAACTAAACGATACCGAATTAACTCATCACCAGAAATCCCCCACCGCCGTAATCCCTTTTCCAGTTGAGTTGCTGTCACTGATTTCAGAAAGCCATATCCTGAAAGTTTCAGAGATTTAGATTTTAATTCTTTGGCAATCTGATGTTTAACCAAACGACATAAAGCCGTGTAAGCATAAGACTGGGCGGAACCGCCTGCGTTAATATCAAAACTTTTCAGAAGTTTCTTTGGATACAGAGCTTGTTCTAAAGCTAAAACAAAACACTCTTCTAGGGGATACTGCAAATCAATATTAAACGATTGGCTCAGTTGATAATGAACTTTCTTCGCTGCACGCCAACTCGGATTTTGTAAGTAACAAAATAGGAAATGTTGACAATAACTACTCCCTAAAATTGAATAAGTCCAGTAAGGAACTCCCTTCTCTTGTTTTAAGGGATAAGTGTTTTCTTCAAACGAGCGAAGGGTTTGCAGAAAAGAGTTAGTCCAGTGGGCTTCAGAATCGTTTTCACTACCACTAAAAACATCTGCTATTAACTCTTGCAAAATGGGATGAGAGTAGTAGATGGGAACAATACGATTGGTAGTTGAGTTAATTCTCAGATAAATGAAACTGGAAAACTTTTGAAGAATTGGCTCATGATTAGACATTACTTTAATTTAATGTAGAACTGACGATGTTAGTGAGCACAGCTAAAAAAAGATGCTGTCCTAACTTTAGAATAAGATAGAACAGCGAATTGATAACACCAAGGTTAACTAGACTTACATAAATCTTCCCAGCAGTTCTTTCGCTTCCGTGAACACGCCAATTGCCGATTCAAGACCAACATTTGTGGTGTTCATACCAGTGACTAATGTGTCTTTGGTGGTGTCAACGGTATTACCTAAGTCAACAACGGTTTCTCCAATTGTGCTTAAAGTATCCCGTAATTCCTGCGCCTTACTAATTAACTCCTCAAATTTTTCTTCTTCTTGTTTTCGAGCATCAGCGACCAATTCTTCGGATTTGTCGCGGGTTTCATTTGCCTTTTCTTCCACTTTGGCTTGAGAGGTTTCAATCACTTCATCAATTTCGCTATTTAGTTCAGAAATCCGTTCTGTGAGTTCAGAAATCGCTTCCTCAGAAATACTGCTTTGCACGCGATCGGAATTTTCTTGAATTTCCTCTTCATGGCTTTGTAGCTCTTGGGAAATATCTTCGTTGAGACGATTTTCCGTTTCGGTCGCCTCCTCCTCTAACTCTTCACTAACCTCGTCAACTTTACTGCGGAGGGTTTCCAAACCTTCTTCAATGTTATCGAACAGTTCTTCTAAATCCGTTCCCTTCGTATCGGAGTCTTCAGCGAGAGATTCTAACTCAGAGGTGGTATTTTCTAGTTCCTCCTCAGCTTCGGATTGCAATTGCTCGGTTGTATCTTTAAGGGTTGCAATACCATTTCGTAAGGCTTCTCCTTCTGATTGCACTTGTTCTTTAGCAGAATTGACGCGATCTAAAAGGGCTTGTGCTTTCGTTTCTAAATCACCCCAATAAGAATCAAATTGCTCTGCAACTTCCACTAACTGTTCCCGGGCTGAAATTAAATTGGTTTCGGTTTCCGTTGCGCGATTCATTAAGGCTTCCAGTTGATCAGCAGTTTCGAGCGCGGTACTTTCAAAATCGATTGCCATGGTTTTGTCCTCTAATGATTAATATTTACGATGAGTGTGCGTTATGATCAAGTTTTAGAAACGGATTCTCGCAGAGATCTTGTTAAGACTAAGCGAGTCCTAGTTTGGAGGCTTGCTCTTCAACAGCTTGAATTCCTTCCTGAATCGGATCGACATACTCCCATAACTCGTCAATGAGAGGTTCAACAAGCTGGCGAGTCCCTGAGGATTCTTCTTTGGAGTCAGTAATGGTAGCGGTCATTTCATCAACGGAATCAGTCACTTGTTTAAGCCCATCATCAATGACTTCTTGCAATTCTTGCTCAATTTTGGCTTGAGCTTCATCCATCATGCCGTTCACACCGCCATACATCGACCCTAAGACTGCATCTAAATTATTGGTGAAGTTTTCGGAAATATTGCGAAACTCAGATGCCATCGTCTCAACTTTACTTGCAACTTCCTGTTGATTGTTATTCACTTCATTGCTGAAGTTATCAACTTCTTCGCCCATCGTATTTTTGGCAGAGTCCAGTTTTTCGCGAAGCGCGTCAATTTTTTCTAGCGTTCCCTCCATGGCGGATGTCAGTTTTTCTTGATTAGAGTCTAGAGACTCACGAGCGTTCTCAAAAGTGTTACGGGTTTCCTCTTCAGCAGAATCTGTCTTGCTCCGACCATCTTGGATTTTGCCTTGCAACTGACTAAACCGAGATTGAGTATCTTCCACCTGAGAGCCCAATTTATCTTGAGCTTCTTCGAGAAATGTCGTTAAGTTAGAAGCACTGTCTTCAAATTCAGCAATTCCCGATTCTAAATCGGATTGACGGGTTGAGGTTTCCTCCCGCATTTCGTTGAGTGCGTTTTGCACCTGTTCTAAGATTTCCGTTACTTGCTCTTGTTTGCCTTTTGCATTATCCATTAAGGTTTGCGCTTGTTGTTCCACCGCTTCGGATTCAGTAATAATTGTTTCTAGGCGAGTGGGAAACTCAGTTACCATCATCGAGAGTCTATCTAAAGCATCTGCTAAACCAGGCATTGTTTTTCTCCTAATATTAATGTGATTATGGGTGTTCAGTGTGGGTTAGAGGTTAGATTTAGAAACCAACGAACTCTAACAGTTCATTCATGGCAGTAATGAGGGCTTTTGCTGCTGCCAATTGCGGGAGAATCGGCGAAATTGCGCCAGTGACGCTGGTGCCAGTGGTCATTAAGGTAATATTTTCTGTAACTTCAGTTGCCATACTCTTCACAACATCATCAATGGCTTCTTGAAAAGTCTCTTTCATTTGTTCAGTGACTTCATCACGGGTATAGTTTTGAGTATTTTCGAGGATTTCAGTTAAGCGATCCTTGAGTTGGTCTCCGAGATCGGAAGTATCATCGCCAAAGGAGTTCATGCTGTCTTCAAAGTTAGTGACGGTTTCTTCAAAGGTAGAAGTAATCTCACTTAATTTGTTATCCGTCAAATCAGAACTAAAATCAGAGAGTAAGGATTCTAAAGTCGCTTTGAGGCTATCGCCAATTTCATTGGAAGTCTCATCAAAGTCGTTTTCTGAATCCGACTGAGCACTTTCCATATTTTGTTGGTGGTTGCCAACTTTTTCCTCATAATTGGAGAAAGAATTCTCAGTTTCTTCGCGGGTATCCGATAAGTTATCTTCTAAGGTGGAAATGGCTTCTGTGAGTTCACTAAAGGTCTGAGTTAACTCCTCATAGGTACTGTCTAAATCAGACTGACGGGAATCAGCTTCGGACTCAAAGTTGGTTTCTGAGTCTTCAATGGATTGATCTGCTTCATCGAGCTTCCCTTGCAGTTCTTCTAGAGCTTCCTGTAGGGCTTGCATAGCCTCAATGGTTTCGGTGCGCGACCCTTCAAACTCATTTCTTGTCGTTTCTAAGAGTTGAGCGGTTTCTTCTAATTCGGTTTCGACTTCTTGTTGTGCTTGTTCGAGTTGGTCACCGGTGCTACCTAATTGTTGTTGAAGACCAGCCATTGTTTCAGCAGCAACATTTAAGTTGCCTTGAAGAGTCACTAATTTCTCAGTTGCCTCTTCAACATTCATTCCTAATTCTGCAACGTCTGCCATGATTTTTTGCTCCTATTGTGTTATTTGGTGAACTGAAAAATTAGAGAACTTTATCAATTGCCTCAAGGACAGGTTTCACTTCTTCAATGAGATCTGTGACTTCCCCTACACTGTCAACAATCTCACCAATTTCCCCGTCGAGTAATTCTGAGGATTCGCCTCCTGCGCGATCGACAACATCTAAGGCTTCGCTAACCCCGTCGGAAGAACTGGTGAGTTGCTCAATGAAATCTTCAGCAAACTTACTGGTCAAAGCAGTAATAATTTCATTGGTTGAGTTGTCAGCGTTCGTTTCAAGGACTTGTTGCTGATTCTTGCTTTCATCAGAAACGGTTGAGAAGTCGTCCGATAAGCTCTCCATTTTTTCTTTCAACTCTTCTTCGAGAGCGGTGAACTGCTCTAAGAGGTTGTCTTTTTTCTCGGAAAAGCTCTCAGAAAGAGAATCAACGCCACTTTTGAAGTTATCGAGATTGCTTTTTGCTGTTTCCCGATGATTGTCCATCTCTTCGCCTGTTTCTTCAAGATGTTGGGAATATTGATCAAAGTCAGAGCGGGTGGACTCTGCTTGCTCATCTAACTCACCTTGAATTTCCTCTTTACGATCGCGCACATTTTGAAGTTTAGTTTTGAAATTATTCAGTTCTTCTTCAACTTTGCTACTAATGTCTTCGATTCGTTGCTGAAACTCCTCTAGACCACTATTCGATTGTTCTAACTCAGCTTCAAATTCTTCCTCAGCCGTTTCCAGTTCTTCTAAAATTGCTTCCCAGTTCTCATGGGCTTCTTGACCGGCGTTACTGAGGGTTTCCACCAAGTTATTGGTAAACTCGACAATTTGATCAACTTCATCCAGTGCATTGGTCCCGTCTAAGAGCAGGGCTTGGGATTGTTGGTCACATTGGTCAATTAAAACGTCAATACTTTCAGCCATGTTATTTGTTCCTCTCAATGCTGTTATCTAATTATTGGTCTCTTTGCAGAGGGAGTATGCACTTTTCTCAAAAATTTAGTGAAACTTTTTTTGGTGATCAGTTCTTGTCCTGATCTGCTTGGGCTGCACAGACTGTATCACAGCCAATTCACACTAAAGCTGCACCTCTTTGGAAAAGGGGAGAGTAACAAAAACAAACAGGCAAAATTAGGAATGAAGGGCTTTGGTTAACTTGAGATATAGTTCCTTTTGTTTTTTGAGCTCACTCTGCTGAGCTCGCAATTTGTCAACTTGAGCTTTATATTGAGTTTGCTGATTTTCTTGATCTAGAGTTTTTTCCTCGTAGATCTCGTTGACCGCCTTTAACGCATCTCGGAAAGATCGTTCTTCTTCTTCTAACTCCAAGCTCAACTCTTGGAAAATTTTATCTAAAAGGCTTTTCAGCAACGATTGATAATAACCAGCTAACTTTTCCTTAAGTTTATCGGTTGTTTCTTCAATTTTGAGTTTCTGCTCTCGGTTATACTGATTAAAGAAAAATAAATAAACCGCAGCAATCACAATTCCAAACAAGGGCGGGAAAGCAGCAAAGTAATTGGCAATGAAGGCAAAAATCTGTTTTCGTCCTGCTGTTAGATTCATGAAGGCTAATCCCATGGTTAGCATCATCATGATTTGCATCAAGTTACTTCTGAGTTGTTTCATGATGTAACTTGCGAACGAAACTTGATTATAGTGGCTGTCACACTCATGCTGCATAAACGATCCCATCAAAATATTTTCAATATCAATGGCGGGAGGAGATGGAAAGGGAGATTCTGGTAAGAGATTGGGGACAAGGTTGAGTTTGTGATGGGAGCGATGATGTAATCCTTTTAATCCGCCATTTCCGTAGTTGTTGAGGATTTTTTTCCCATTCCGCATAAGCCCAATTTCTTAGCTCGCGACAAATAAATTTCAGTAATTTCTGGTTAATGTCTCGACTGTCTGCTGATTCGGGAGTGCTGAGTTGGATATAGCACATTCCTTCTTTCTTCAAAACAATCGAATCGAGGGATTGCACCATGGTGTGAAGCTGGTAACTCACACTGTCTTTATGAGGAAGGAAGAGTAACTGTTCTTTGGAGCGTGTAAAATCAACTTTGACTTGCTTAAAGAAGCGATCTTTATCTTCGTTGACTTCAGCAAAGACTTTTTTCGCAGTTTCTTTTAAGTTAATAGGACCGATTGATTCTAAGTTAGATTGTGCTTGGTTTAGCTGGTTTTCTAGTTGTTCTTCTTCCTGAGAAAGGGCTTCATCAATGGGGTCTAATAAAGGAAGTGTTAGTCTTGATAAACGCTCAGCAAGGATATTTTCGGGTTGGCGTTTAACGAGATTTTCTAAGGACTTAAAAAAATTAGTTTGTATCTTTTTTAAGGATTTAGGTAACTGATCCAGATCGGGGAGGTCTTGATCGGTCAAAACTTGCAGACAAACAGTAATCAGGTCAAAGTCTTTCTGTAAGGTCTGTTTGTCCAGCCAATCTTGTAATTTGTTTAAGTAGTCAGAGGATAATTTTTCTGTTTCTGGATCATCTGGTGAGGGAATATCAGCAACAATTAGTTGTTTGTGAATGAGGGTACTATCCAGTTTTTGCAGAAAATTCTCTTCCTCTGAGGTGAGGGGTTGACGAGAATTAACCACCATGACTAAAAAATCACAGTTGATACAGTCCCAGTAAAGGGGAGAGGAACTGTAGTCAGGAACTTCAAAATAACTATCAAAGGAAAATTCTGCGATTTGAGGCTTGGATTCTGGGAAGCCTAAGTGAATTTTATCTCCAGAATCAACTTGTTGAGAACCTTTGATTTGTTGACCATTAATAAATGTACCATTGCGACTATTTAAGTCACATAATTCCCAGATGCCATCCCCATCTTTTTCGCCAACAAAGCGGATGGTTGCGTGTTGCTGAGAAATGCCTCGGTAATGGCTAGCTGGCAGCGCGATCGCGCAAGTTTCATCTCTGCCAATGTGATAATCTTGATTCGGAAATAATTCATACCGTCGCCAACTTTCTGTTCCCCCTTCTGTCAAATATTGACGTAAACTTAAATAACCTTTATGTTCAGATTCAATGCGCTGCGGGACATCTGGCAAATGGCTATAGTTAATTTGACAAGCCCCAGTCAAGGTTTGATTACTACTAATGATGTTATATAACAGTTCCGCTAAAATCGAATCTTGGCTCACAATTTGCAGGCTCACTTGTTTCTGACTCAGATCTTGTTGAATCTGAGTTAACTCTTTAACCAGACTGTCTAGCTGCTCATTTAAGCCCGCTTTTTCTAGAAACGTTTGGAGTTGGCTAAGGGTTTGTTCGACTTTATCTGCTTTAGATGCCATCTTAGATTAAATTGAGAAAGGTTTGCTACAGATTAATGGGGGGGGGTTTGTTAATTAGCAATTAATATAGCGTTTCTGATGCGGTTGAGGTTCAAAGTGATTCGGTGGGATCTGTGGTTTGGGATTGTCTAAGAATCCGTTAAGATAAGAATTCGACTAGACAGACAAGGAGCAAGACGTAGTGGCTGAATTTGATTATGATCTAATTATTCTCGGTGCAGGAGTCGGCGGACATGGCGCAGCCCTTCATGCCGTCAAACGTGGACTCAAAACTGCAATTATTGAAGCCAAAGATATGGGCGGAACTTGTGTCAATCGCGGTTGTGTTCCTTCTAAAGCGTTACTCGCAGCATCAGGACGAGTCCGAGAATTACAAGATTCCCATCACTTAGAAAGTTTAGGGATTAATGTTGGGAACGTCAACTTCGATCGCGCGACGATTGCTAATCATGCCCAAAACCTTGTGGAAAAGATCCGGGGCGATATGAGTAACAGCCTTGATCGCCTCAAGGTGGATACAATTAACGGTTGGGGAAAAGTGGTCGCGCCACAAAAAGTGAGCATTCTGACAGAAGAAGGGGAAAAAACCATCACTGGCGAGAATATCATCCTCTCTCCTGGTTCTACGCCATTTGTTCCCCCTGGCATTCAAATTGATGGCAAAACGGTTTACACGAGTGATGACGCGCTGAAATTAAACTGGATTCCCGATTGGATCGCGATTATTGGTAGCGGTTACATTGGTTTAGAATTTTCCGATATTTATTCCGCCCTTGGGTCTGAGATTACCATGATTGAAGCGTTAGATAATCTCATGCCTGGTTTTGATCGCGATATTGCTAAAATTGCAGAACGAGTTTTAATCAAACCCCGCGATATTGAAACTCACACGGCTACTCTCGCCAAAAGCGTCAAACCCGGTTCTCCTGTAGTGATTGAACTCGCAGATGCGAAAACAAAAGAAGTGAAAGAGGTTTTAGAAGTGGATGCAGCGTTAGTTGCGACAGGGCGCATTCCCGCCACAAAAAACATTGGGTTAGATAATATTGGCGTAGAAACCGATCGCCGTGGTTTTATTCCCACGAATGATCATTTACAAGTCACTGTCAACGGTGACCCCATTCCTAACTTATGGGCGATTGGCGATGCGACGGGTAAAATGATGTTAGCTCATACCGCTTCCGCACAAGGGATTTCGGCGGTAGAAAATATCTGTGGCGATGACCATGTCGTGAATTACCGCGCGATTCCAGCAGCAGCCTTTACCCATCCCGAAATTAGTTATGTTGGCTTAACTGAAGATGCAGCCAAAGAACTTGGAAAGGAAGAAGGGTTTAAAGTGAAATCGGTTCGTACCTATTTCAAAGCGAATTCTAAAGCCCTCGCGGAAGGGGAAGAAGATGGCGTGGCAAAAATTATTTATCGTCAAGATACGGGAGAATTATTAGGAGCGCATATTATCGGAATGCACGCTTCTGATCTGATTCAAGAAGCAGCCAACGCGATCGCGCAAGGTCAACCGGTACAAAATTTAGCCTTTAATGTCCATACCCATCCCACCTTATCTGAAGTGTTAGATGAAGCCTTCAAACGGGCAGAAGTTAAGGCTTAATGATTGGTGGTTCTTTTTTCGCAGAAACTCATGCTAGTCTAGTCTTAGACTAGCCTAATTTTGAGCTAAACACAATTATGAAAACAATTGGTGCTTATGAGGCAAAAACTCATTTGCCAAAGCTATTAGATGAAGTTGCTGCGGGAGAACAAATCACAATTACAAAACATGGACATCCTATAGCAATGTTAACGCCTCTTCCTAACAAGAAATCTGCTGATGTTTCTAGTACCATTCAGGCTTTACGGGCTTTGCGTCAGGAAATGAGTTTGGGAGGATTATCAGTACGAGAAATGATTGAAGAAGGGAGACGGTTTTGACAGGGTTTATTTTAGATTGTTCAGTTGCAATCAGTTGGTGTTTTGAAGATGAAAGTGATCCCTATGCTGAGCGCGTACTTGACTCTTTACTAGAAACCAGTGCCATTGTCCCTCAGTTATGGACATTAGAAGTGACTAATGTTCTTTTAGTAGGAGAACGTCGTTCTCGTCAAACTTTTGCACAAACGGAACGAGCAGTCGCCTTATTAGAATCTCTCCCAATTGTGATTGATGATCAAACTGTAATACGTGCAATGGGACATATTCTTTCTCTTGGGAGAATGCAATCTCTTTCTACGTATGATGCTTCTTATTTAGAACTTGCAATTCGTGAAGGACTGCCTTTGGCAACCCTTGATCGGAAGTTAGCTCAAGCTGCTAATAACTGCGGTGTTTCTCTATATTTAACTTAATTAATTACTAATTCTAATTAATTTTTTAATTCTGAAAAATTTTGATTGACCATGAAAATTAGAAGACGACCTCCTAATCCTGCTGTTAATGTTGATACGGTGCGCTATCAAGTGGCGTTTCCCAATGATGAACCGCAAAATATTTTAGAAAAAATTGTTTGGCAAAAAGAGAAAGAAGTGGATCGCCAACGGGAAAAGTTGCCATTTCTTCAGTTAGGAAAACAAGTGAAAGATAATGCTCCCCCAATACGGGATTTTTTAGGGGCTTTGCACAATGGAAAACTGAATCCAGCATTAATTGCAGAAGTCAAAAAAGCCTCTCCCAGTAAAGGGGTGATCCGAGAAGATTTTGATCCAGTTGCCCTGGCGAAAACTTATGAAGAAGCAGGGGCAAGCTGCTTATCTGTTTTAACCGATGTGGAGTTTTTTCAGGGCAGTTTTGAAAATTTAGGGTTAGCTAGAAATGCAGTTAATCTTCCCCTTTTATGTAAGGAATTTATTATTTATCCTTATCAAATTTATCAAGCGCGGTTAGTGGGTGCGGATGCGATTCTATTAATTGTTGCGATCTTAAATGATCAGGATTTAAACTATTTTGTCAAGATTGTTAATAGTTTGGGCATGACTCCTTTAGTAGAAGTGCATACTTTAGAAGAACTCGATCGCGCTCTCAATATTGATGGCATTCGTCTCATTGGGATTAATAACCGTAACTTAGAGGATTTCTCTGTGAATGTCCAAACAACAGCCGATTTAATCGCTCAACGCCAAGAACAATTCGATCAAAAAGAGATTACCATAGTCAGTGAGTCGGGATTGCATACGCCTGCGGATCTGAAAGTGGTACAAGAAGCTGGAGCAAATGCGGTCTTAATTGGAGAATCACTCTTAGTGCAACCAGATCCCAAACGCGCGATCGAATCTTTGTATAATAGGTAGCACAATGATTTAAATGCCCTTCATCGGTTAATTCCCTGTTGGCGCACCTCCTCGCAAATATTTATGGAACCGTTACCTCTTCCCTCCCACGTCCATTACGAGTTACTCTTGCAACTCCTCGAACGACAAACCATCACTGCAACTTACACCAACCCGACTTTACGAGAACAAACGCGACAACTGATTATCACCTTACGCAAAGCACTCGCCCAACAAAAACAAATTGAAGCTCTATGTGAGCAAAGCAATTATCCTGTGGATTACCGTTGGTCATTGAATCGAGATCCGCAACGAGTGGAATCTTTTAGCTCTGAGCAGTAAGGTGAGATAATATAACCCGCTAACTCCGACCGCCTTGCGCGTAGCGAAAGCTACTGTCGCAGACATCGTGTTGTCATCAACAGTTAACGAAGCCTCAGAGAAACCGAAAATATCTAAGGTGGAAACAGTTGCTTTGAAAGATAATGGGAGGGGACTTTGCACCGATTACTAGATACAAAGGAGATGCTATGGAAAATAAAGATTTACTCATGATTCCTGGGCCCACGCCGGTACCAGAAAACGTCCTACTCGCCCAAGCCAAACACCCCATCGGTCATCGTAGTCCAGACTTTAGCGAAATCATTGCTGAAATTAATGAAAACTTAAAATGGCTGCATCAGACGCAACAGGATGTTTTAACCGTTACCGCCAGTGGAACCGGTGCCATGGAAGCGGGAATTATTAACTTTCTTAGCCCTGGCGATCGCGTGATTGTTGCTTCTAATGGTAAATTTGGGGAACGCTGGGCAGAAATTACTGATGCTTTTGGCTTACAAACCGAACGCATTACCGCAGAATGGGGTGACGCAGTTGATCCAGAAGTCATCCGCGAAAAATTAGAGGCGGATACCAGCAAAGAGATTAAAGCCGTTATTCTCACTCATTCCGAAACTTCTACTGGGGTTTTAAACGACTTAGAAACCATCAACCGTCACGTCAAAAATCATGGGGAAGCCTTGATTATGGTTGATGCTGTAACCAGCCTTGGTGCTGTGAATATTCCCATTGATGAGTGGGGCTTAGATGTAGTTGGCTCGGGTTCGCAAAAAGGCTATATGGTTCCACCAGGATTAGGTTTTATTGCGGTCAGTGAGAAAGCATGGAAAGCCTACGAAACTGCTAAAATCCCCAAGTTCTATTTTGATTTGGGAGCGTATCGTAAATCAACTGCTAAAAATAGTACCCCTTTCACCCCGCCGATCAATCTCATGTATGGGTTACAAACGGCTCTCCAAATGATGCGAAACGAAGGGTTAGAAAACATTTTTGCCCGTCACGAACGCAACACTTTAGCCACGCGAGCAGCGATGGAAGCCCTTGGTTTGCCCTTATTTGCGCCGAATAATGCAGCTAGCCGTGCGGTGACAGCAGTTGCACCAACAACGGTGGAAGCGGAAAAAGTCCGTTCGGTCATGAAAAAACAATTTAATATTGCTCTTGCTGGCGGACAAAATCAACTAAAAGGAAAAATTTTCCGCATTGGTCACTTAGGCTTTATCAGTGAACGGGATGTTTTAACGGTTGTCGGTTCTCTGGAAGCAACTTTGCGAGAACTGGGACATGAAACCATGACTCCTGGGGCTGGCGTTGCAGCAGCTGCTCGTATTTTTGCTGAGTCTTAGTCGCTGATACTGCAATCAAAAATTATTAATCATGGGGTTGGGTGGATAAAAAAACACCCAACTTTTTTGTTCTTGGTTCTTGGGTAGAGACGTTCCATGGAATGTTTCTACATCATTGGTAATACCATTTCTAAAAAGTCAAGTTACAGTTGATCCCCCCTTCGCCCCCCTTAATAAGGGGGTTGGGGGGATCGGTATGTAGCACCAGTTTATCGAAATGGTATAACGGCTTACCCCTCCTCTCTGTTCCAATCTTGGGATCAATCTCTCACCAACCTTTACCCCGACTAGGGATCGCTAATGTCAGGATTCTATGACATAATGATCCCCAAATGAGGCATCCAGTCGTCAAACCTTGAAAAAAAGTAGTGTTGCCTCTTGACCTCAACCAGTGATCATCTGCTAAAACAGTAAGTACAGCGATCCCCACAACCCGCTCAATTATCCTGTCGTCCTCCAACACCAAAGCTAATGGCAAAAGCACGTCCTCCCCTAGAAGAAATGACATTGCGCCAACTGCGAAAAGTAGCGAGTGAGTACAATATCTCTCGTTACAGTCGAATGCGTAAAGCGCAGTTACTCGAAGCAATTAAGACGATTGAAAAGCAAACGAAACAATCTCCTTCACCCGTCCACGCATCAGAAACGCAAGAGGTGATGGAGGCAGCAAAATTTGAATTGGGAACTAGCGATAATATGATGAGCAGTGACGATTTAACCTCAGTGGATGAAGGGCTTCCTGAGTTGCCAGGGGGTTACGGCAAAAGTAGGATTGTTATGATGCCTCGGGATCCAGAATGGAGTTATGTCTATTGGGATGTTCCGAATGAGCATAAAGAAGAATTACGCCGTCAGGGAGGTCAACAATTAGTATTGCGTCTCTATGATGTGACTAACCTAGATTTGGATGCACAATCTCCCTACAGTGTCCAAGAGTATCCAATCGATGAACTGGCCAGAGAATGGTATGTTCCCATTCCCACTAGCGATCGCGATTATTTCTGTGAAATTGGCTATCGCTGTCCAGACGGAGCATGGTTGATGTTAGCGCGATCGGCATCTGTTCACACGCCTCCTGTTTATCCCTCGGATTGGATTGAAGACCACTTTATCGAAGTGGATTGGGAAGAACATCTTGAAGCGATTCCAGAACAAGAGTTAGCCTTACCCGAGTCCAACGGTTCAAACTCAAGAAGACAACGCTTAGAAGACCGCAACTGGCAAATTTACGAAGAAATCTTTGAAATGTCTGACCCTTTAGAGGGGGAAAGACTGGCGGGATCATTTTACAGTTCCATGCCACCACGATCCACCACTAGTTCTTTTGTTTTTCCTTCGGGGGCAGGGTTGTGGGCTGTCCCTCATCGAACCGATCAGGAGACTCTAACCACTGCTGAAGCAGAAATGACTCCACAGGTGGCTTTGGTTGGAGAGGCGGAATTAATGGTTTCAGGGAAAACAGAACCCAATTCAACGGTTGTCGTTGGCGAAAAACAGGTTCAAGCCAATGCTGAAGGTCAATTCCAATTTCAGGTTTCTTTTACCAATGGTGTTGCAGAATACCCTGTTGTTGCCTACTCTAGTCAGGGTAAGCCAATCTTTTCCATGGAGATGAAGTTTACTCAACAGAGCAATACAGCCGATGTTCCTGTCATTGGAAAAACGGTTATGCAATGGTCGTGAGTTGATTAATAGCGTTCTTCCACTGCTGAGTCTGTTTGGGGTTCAGTAAAAGAGGGCATGGGAGAAAATGTATCGATCGCGTTATTGGCTGAATAGTAGGTGATGATCGCGGGAGGGATGGTCAGGGTCAGAAGCGCGATCGCGCTCCCGAGTAAACTCGCCCATCTATAATTTTTCGATTGAGCAGACCTGCCAGGCAAACTACTGGAATCCATACGGAAATAAATAATTGGTAATGAAACAATATGAGAAAGAGGAATGATGCCGTGCAACTGTTCCTCAGTTTCTATTTTAATCATTCCCCCTGAAACCATTGTGTCGTAAAGAACAAACTGCAATGAATTAGGTAAACGTTTGTTACGAGAAGGGGAAAGGGTGACCAGTTACCAGTTACCAGTTATCAGTTACCAGTTATCAGTTATCAGTGACCAGTTACCAGTTACCAGTTACCAGTTACCAGTTACCAGTTACCAGTTACCAGTTACCAGTTATCAGTTACCAGTTACCAGTTACCAGTTATCAGTTATCAGTTATCAGTTACCAAAGAACCAAGAACCAAGAACAAATAACTAACGAGAAGAATAGGCTTGCATCGGTTCTTTAATCCAACGGATGTAGAGATGCTTAAATAGAGAACGTAGGACTCGCGGTGCGCCAAAATCAATGGCATAAAGCTGATCAGAAAGTTTCCAATCTTGAACTTGTAAAGCCGTTGCTGTTTCTAGAGGGAAGTTGATTTCATTGATTTCAGGACAAACCCCTTGGCGCATAGATGCAGTAAGGGTCGGCACTTGTTGCGGATTGACCCTCAGAATTTCAACGAGGGCGCGGTCTAAGGCAAAAACGTCTGTAGAAGCCCCGAGCAAGCCCAAGAAGCGGGGTTCTCCTGCACTGGGGCCATTCCCTTCATGTCCAATAATGCCATCAATCAGGGTTAAATTGGGCGCGATCGCGCTGGCGGTTTCTACCAACATCTCCCCGAAGCGATGACTATCTTTCCCTGCTTCCATGTGCCACCAAGCCTTCATTTTTCCTGGCACACAACCAAATAAATTTTTCACCCCTAAAGTCAAAGTTAATTGACTATGAGATTTCACTTTTGGCAAATTAATCACCACATCTGCTGACATGGCTTCTTTCGATAAGCGTAGATGATTAAAGGTTTCGCTTGCGGTTTCGTAGCGTTTGCCATGAAATTCAACGATTGGAATTTCTAATGCTTCTAAAAGGGGTAAATAACCGTTTGCTTTCGCCACCCCATAAGCACTGCCAAACGCTGGACTATCGCCAATAAAAGGCTTTCCTCCCGCAGCTTTTACCAATTTTGCCGCAGCAGCCGTTACTTCAGGGCGAGTGATACATTCTTTGGTGGGACGAGAGGCAGTGAGAAAATTGGGCTTTAGTAAAACCTTTGCCCCTGGTTGCACAAAGGCTTCAATTCCGCCGAGAGGGGCTAAAACTTGCCGAATCGACTCTTCTAATGCTGGAGATTCGTAGGAAGATGCAGAAATTAAGCTAACTGTTGCTGACATAGATATCTAAAAATAGAATTTATCGATCATTATGACAGAGACTTTTCCACGCTTGCGCCACAATATCACTAAGCCATCGTCTTTGAGACGCATCTAACCAATGGTCATCCGCAAGGACTTCTGCGGTTAGTTCGTCTAAGGTTTGCCCTTGTGCCTTCGCAATTTGGACAACTCCCGCGATCGCAGCAGCAATCAGTTCTTCATCAACGGGGTTTCCTTTCAGTGCTTCTATTTCTTCTATGGTCGCTGGGATGGGATAATTCATGGCTGGTTTACAATACACAGTGTTTTCTTAAAGAATAATAAGAAAGTTAACTTTTGTTAAGCGTTTTTAATTTTTAGTATCTGAAAGTTTAGCGTACTTTCTCCACTATTGACTGTCAACTTGGCACACATTTACGGTTAGTAACGAACAATTATGGAAGAAATCCTCTATATCGAAGTCCCTGTCAGCAATCCCGCCCTCGTCTATCATTGGTTGCAAAAAAATTGGCAAGTTGATACGAGTTGCAAAAAAACTACAACTCAAGGCTTAAGGCTACAGTTCCCGAACACATCTGGAGAATTGTCTGTTTTTCTCTGGTCAGTGCAAAACACTACTTATCTCAAAGCCTTTCGTTGGGGGAACTTTCCGCCAGCGTTTGCTCGCCGTTTAGGGCAGAACTTAAAAAACGCTCTCCAAAAAGCATTTCCCCCCGCCTATCCCGAACCCCCTAAGATTGACCTCTCTCAAGAGTCAATTTTTTCCGCACTTGCTGAACAATATCCAAAAACTGTCCATTTTTTCCAAAAAATACCCAATGGTGAATCGGCACTCACTCGCGCTTATTGGTGGGAACAACGGTGGCGGTTAGAAGCTCGTAATCCGCAACAACCGAAAACTGTCGTTAAACGAACAACGAATGAGACAGAAAACTCACCTGATTATGATTTAATCTATGTGGGCGGAGCATTAGGGGTGATCAGTGCTACACTCATGGCGCAACGGGGATATCGGGTGTTACTACTCGAACGTCTCCCCTTTGGACGCATGAACCGCGAGTGGAACATTTCACGCCAAGAGTTTCAAGCGTTGATTGATTTAGGACTATTCACGGGTGATGAGTTTGAAAGCCTCATTGCCAGAGAATACAAAGACGGGTTTAATAAGTTTTTTGATGGTAATAATCCCCCGCATCTGAAAGGGGATGTTTTATACACGCCAACGGTTTTAAATATTGCCCTCGACTCAGAAAAACTGTTAGCGATGTGTGGCGAAAAGTTTATCGCTGCTGGGGGTGAAATTTGGGATGAAACCGAGTTTGTGGAAGCAGAAGTGAGTAACACCGCCGTAACGGTTCATTGTCAGCATTTACCCAGTGCAAAGCCTAAAAAAGCGGTAGGACGGTTATTAATTGATGCGATGGGATCAGCGTCTCCGATTGCATGGCAACTGAATGGGAAGCGGGCGTTTGATAGTGTTTGTCCGACTGTAGGCGCAACCGTAAAAAGCGGTTTTCCTGAAGGGGTTTGGGATTCTGATTATGGGGATGTTTTAAACTCTCATGGGGATATTTCTCGCGGACGACAACTGATTTGGGAGTTATTCCCAGCTGCGGAAGAAGAACTGACCATTTATCTCTTCCATTATCATCAAGTGCATCCTGATAATCCTGGCTCTTTATTAGAAATGTATGAAGATTTCTTTACAATTTTGCCTGAATATCGTCGCTGCGACATGGAACAACTGCAATGGAAAAAGGCAACCTTTGGTTATATTCCAGGTCATTTTAGCGTTGGCGATCGCGATCGCGCGGTTGCTTTTGACCGTCTTCTCGCCCTCGGAGATGCAGCCTCGTTACAATCGCCTCTTGTTTTTACTGGGTTTGGTTCACTGGTGCGAAACTTAGATCGACTGACCACCTTGCTAGAAACGGCTCTCAAACATGATTTATTAGAAGCCAAACACCTGAACCAAGTTCGGGCTTATCAAAGCAATGTTGCTGTAACTTGGCTCTTTTCTAAAGGAATGATGGTCCCTACAGGGAAAACCCTTCCTCCCCAGCGCATTAACGCCATGTTGAATACTTTTTTTGGCTTACTCGCCAATGAACCCCCAGCAGTCGCAGATACCTTTATTAAAGATCGCGCAGGTTGGCTTTTATTCAATCGTCTCGCCTTAAAAGCAGCTTGGATGAATCCCGCTTTAATCCGTTGGATTTGGGAACAAGCAGGGGCAAAAGACTTTTTCCGTTGGGTGGGAAGCTATCTCAGCTTTACCCTTGACGCGATCGTTGGTTTCTTATTCCGAGGTTGGTTTCCGCAATGGCTGGAAAAAAATCAATCTTGGCTGGAAAAGCGATTTCCTGCGCTGTGGCTGAAAGGACTCAGTTTTAGCTACTCCTTAACGAATGGCTTAGGCAGATTGCGCCCCAAATAAGGACTGCATTGTCGGGTGGGCAATGCCCACCCTACGACTAATGTCAATTAATAGTTGTATCAGGAAATAGCTCTCTCCCCTTTAGCGATAATCTTGACGCTGAATATCTCGCAGTCGGGCTTCTGGACGTTTGAAGCGATCAAGCTGCGATTCAAAAAATTGGCGGTTGGCTTGTAGATGTTTCGGGTTGGGATCATCAAGAGGATATAGCAACGCTTGACGTAACGCTTGAATCACCGCAGAAGTCACACAATACATCGACCGTTGGAAAGTAATCCCCAACTGAATCAACATATCTTCTTCCCCGCGACAATGTTGACGATAATAGTCTTGCAAATAGTCGGGAAGGAAATGCAACATATCTTGCATCAGCAGTGTTGGCGGAATGCCAGCCGTTCCCACAGGGAAGACATCGGCGTAAAGAATCCCATAATGGAAGTCTTTTTGATTTTCGGGGACTTCATGGGCTTGGGCGTTATAAGATTTTGTCCCTCGGAAAGGCGCAGTGCGATAAAAAACCGCTTCCACATAGGGTAACGCTGCTTCATAGAGCCAAGTAAAGCCTTTACTTTTGGGGATGATTTCATACATTTCCCCATCAATATAAACGTGATGATAGATGGGGCGACCTGCAATGGCAAAAATGCCATTCACTAAGAAGTTCATCGCTTCAGGAACCGTGCTGATCGTGCCTTCATCATAGCGATCCGACATTTCAAAGAAAACAGGTGCCATGACTTCCCAAAAGAGTCCGAGATTGGCGTAATAAGACTTTTCTCGCACTTTTTCGAGGAACATTTCAGGGAAGAGTTTATATAAGCCCAACATCAAAGGATTGTTTTTAAAGTAGGCTTTGATCGCGCGATCGGCATTATTCCGATATTCTTCGCTGTCAAGATACTGATCAAACTTCCCTAAGCCCATATCGCGACCATGCCAAAACATGGCTTTCATGCAGGCTTCCGCAAATTCCATATTGACGCGATCGTGCCATAAATGATGAAAGAGACGGGGAATATTTTTCGTTTCTCCCTTCTCCATAAATTCTAAAAGTTCGGGATGGGCGGTTCCTCTTCCGCGCCAAACTCTTAAGTCAGCATTATCGCCAGCATAATGATTTTCTAGATCGAGATAGTCTTGAGGAAGGAAGTATTTAAAAGCTGGAATGGGATTAAGAAAAACTCGTTCTGCAATATAGAGTAAGTCCCGCCAATAGAAGTCCATGGGGACAGCATAAGCCTTATAAATCCCGATAATTTGCATTAAGTTTTCGGGGGTATCAGGAAGCATTGCGCCACCTGCTTCGAGGCGGTGAATAATATCTGCAAATTCGTGTTGAGAGGGAGGCAGTTTTGTTTGCGTTTCAGTTGTCATGGTGATTTGTCTTTTGTTATTGGTTACTGGTCACTGTAAAAGGTTTGTTGTTGAGAATTTTCAGAAGATGCGATCGCGCTGGAATAAGTATCTGGAATCTGAGGAGACAGTAAAGAAACCACATCCGTTGTTGTTGGTTCAATCCAATGGACTAACCAGTTTGGTTGAATCCCAAATGCAAAAATAACTGCGGTTAAAATTAGGGCAGGCAATCGTTCTGACCATAAGACTCTCGGATAATAAGATATATTATTATCCAATTTTCCGAAGCAAGTCCGATTCAAAAGAATGACAAAATAAACTGCTGTTAATCCCGAAGCAATAATGCACAAAATTGTTTCGATTGGGAAGCGGGAAAAACTACCTTGAAATACAATATATTCCGCAACAAATCCCACTAATCCAGGAATTCCTGCACTTGCCATTCCTGCTGCAATCAGTAAGCCACTGGTGAGGGGTAAACCGCGAATTGGGTTCATTAAACCATTTAAAACTGCGCGATCGCGCGTTCCCACTTTTTGTTCAACCGTACCAATGAGTTGGAATAAGAGGGCAAGAATTAAACCGTGACTGACCATTTGCGCTACTGCACCTAACACACTCAAAGACGTGCCCGCAGCAGAGGCGACTAAAATATAGCCCATGTGACCAATAGAACTATAAGCAACCATCCGTTTAATATCTGCTTGCGCGATCGCGGTTAGAGCTCCATAAATGACACTAATTACCCCAATAATTGCTAACCCAGGGGCCGTTAAATTCCAAGTTTCTGGGAATAGTTGTAAGCCAAAGCGAATAATGCCATAAGTCCCTAATTTCGCGAGAATTCCTCCTAATAAAATCGCAATGGGCGGGGAGGCTTCCACATAGGCATCGGGTTGCCAAGTATGGAGGGGAACTAAGGGCGTTTTCATCGCAAATCCCACTAAAATTAACGTCAGTAAGACAAGTTGCGTTTTAATGGATAAACCCGATGTTGTAATATTTTCGTATTCAAAATTACCCGTTTGATTGAGAAATGCTAATCCTAAAAACGCAGCCACAATTAGTAAACCAGACACTGCTGTATAGAGAATAAACTTGGTCGCTGCATAGCCTCGTTTTTCACCGCCCCAAATACTAATCAAGAGATAAAACGGAATTAACTCCACTTCGTAAAAGAGGAAAAATAGCAGTAAATTCTGTGCCATTAACGCCCCAGCAACGCCAAAGTTCACTAACAACACAAGACTGTAATAAAGACGAGGACGTTCAATTTGAGAACTCGTACTAAAAATCGCGATCGCGCTTAAGAAACTATTAAGACAAACCAACGGTAGCGAAATTCCATCTATACTAAGATGATAATTCAAACCGATTGTTTCTAACCAAGGCAAAAACTCAGAAAACTGAAAGCCACCTGTATTGAGATCAAACTGCAAAAATAAATAAATTGTCCAAACAAAAGGCACAAGCGCGATCGCTAAGGCAACTTGACGCAAGCGATCACCCGTTATCTTCCTTGGTAATAAACTAATGATTAAAACTCCGACAATCGGAATAATCAATAAAGCACTCAGCATTACTTTCTCCTAAAACTCTCTCTGGTTCAAAAAAATCAAACCGTAACCCTAAACCAAAAAGGGAAAACACAAAATAATTCCAAACAATGCCACACCCGCAATAATGGAAAGCATATAAAACTGAGCAACACCAGAATTATTATACTTTAATCCCTGACCGCTCAACATGGTGACGATGCCAATTAAATTAACAAACCCATCCACAATATATTTATCAAACCAAGCAATAATTCTGGAAACAATATTTACCACAAAAACAATCGTGACTTGATAGGCTTTCACCGTGTAGCAATCATAAGCAAAGAAATCTTTAATGGCTTGGGGAATAAACGCCAGTTTTGGTCGATTATTGCCATAGACTAAAACTGCGCTAACAATGCCCACTAAACTAGAAGCCATTAACGCAAAAACAGGAATGGAATTAATATTATCTGTTTGCGGAAGCAGTTCCCAATTTGCCATAAATAGGGGTAAATGTAAGGCAAAACCCGCTCCAACAGTTGTCGGTAAAACCATTAACCATAACTCTTCAGGAGAGCGCACGGTCATCGGTTTGGTTTCTCCTGCAAAAACTAAACAGAAGAGTCGTAATAAACTAAAGGCAGTTAAGCCATTAACGGTTAACACCACACCCGCTAACCAAGGTTGCGTTGTCCATAAATGATCGGTTAGGGAAAATAGCGTCCAAAAGCTACCGAGAGGAGGGACAGCCGTAAACGCAGCCACACCAACTAAATAAGATAACCCTGTAATCGGGCGACGAGACCATAACCCCCCAAGAAGGGTTACATCTTGAGTGACGTTACTAAGGACAATATTACCAATTGCCATCACTAATAACGCCATTGCGATGGAGTAAGTGAGAAGCAAAGTTAATGCGATTTGAGTTTCTCCCACCCCCACTGCAATAAAGACTAAGCCGAGATACGCACTAACGGCATAGGATAAAATGCGTTTAATATCGGTTTGCGCGATCGCGATTAAACTGCCACCAATCGCCGTAATCGCACCAATGGTAATGGTTGTGGTGACTCCAATGGGAGAAATAGCAATAATCGGCTGTACCAGAATTAAAAGCCATGCTCCCGTACAAACAACCACTGCATTCCGTAAAATTGTCGCTGGTAGGGGCCCTTCCATGGCTTCATCGAGCCATAAATGCAGGGGAAATTGAGCACACTTCCCCACAGGACCGGCAACCAGTGCTAAACTCAGTAAGGTTGCTGCGGTTGGGCTTAAATCCGCAGTTTCTGCCCAAATCGTCAACTCTTGATAATTCCAGGTTCCTGCAAGGGGATATAACGCAACCACTCCCATCAATAGGAATAAGTCACCCACCCGCTTCGTCAGGAAGGCATCTCGCGCCCCTGTAACCACCAAAGATTGGTTAAACCAATAACCAATAATCAGATAAGTGCCTAAGGTGAGGATTTCCAGCATTACGTAGCTGAAAAATAGAGAATTGGTGAGGATCAGCGTACAAATTCCCGCTTCAAACAGAGCAAGCAAGGAATAAAACCGCGCCCATCCCCAATCCATTTCTAAGTAGGCGACGGCATAAATTTGGGCAAAGAGGTTTAAACCTGTAACCACAATCAGGGCGACGGTTTTGGTCAAGGAAACTGACCATTCAAAGTCAATTTGTAAACTTGCAGCATCTAGCCAACTGACACTAAAGTATTCAGGGGACTGATTTTGAATTGCTGCAAACGCCAAGATACTATGTAATAACGCCAAGAAAGTCATAAAGGCGTTGAGATATCCCGCAGGTCTCGGTCCTGTTCGGCGGGAAAGGCCTGGAGACCAAAAAATGCTTAATCCCATGCCAAGTAAGGGATAGCAAGGAATCAACCAGATCGTATTGAGAACATTACTCATTTTTTAAAAACTGCTATCATAACCGATTTTACGATTATACTAGGTGAAATAAAATATAATGTAAAATTGATAATTAGAATGTAAATGATAGCAATAATTCTATAATGAAAAACGCGACTCTCCATCAACTCCGCGTCTTTGTGGTTGCAGCCAAACACTTGAGTTTTACAAAAGCTGCAGAAGAGTTATTTTTGACGCAACCGACCGTGTCGATGCAGATGAAGCAACTGACGAAAGCCGTCGGACTGCCTTTATTTGAACAGATTGGGAAACGGTTGTATTTAACCCAAGCGGGAGAAATTTTGTATGAGAGTTGTCAGCGCATTTTTAGCGAGTTAGGGGAATTTGAAAGCGCGATCGCGAACATGAAAGGGTTGAAACAAGGACAACTCAATCTTAGCGCCGTTTCCACCACCAAATACTTTTTACCGCGCATTATTGGCCCGTTTTGCCAAAAGTATCCAGGCGTTGAACTCTCGTTACGCTTCACCAACCATGAACGTATTCTACAATATCTCACCGATAATCAAGATGATTTTTATATTCTCAGTCAGCTTCCTTCCACCGTTGATGTGACTGCCCATCGTATCTTAGAAAATCCTCTGGTCGCGATCGCGCCTGCCAATCATCCCCTCGCCAAAGAAAGCAAGATTCCCTTTGAACGTCTCGCCGAAGAGCCCTTTATCATGCGTGAACCGGGTTCTGGAACCCGCCAAGCCCTCGAAGAACTTTTTCACAAACACGATCTGGAGTTGAAAGTGCGCTTAGAATTAGGGAGTAACGAAGCGATTAAGCAAGCGATTTTAGGGGGATTAGGGATTTCTGTGTTATCCCAACATACCCTCACCCTCGAAAAAGATACGGGCTTATTTGCCATTTTAGATGTGGAACATTTACCGATTCAACGCAATTGGTATGCTATCTATCCTGCAGGAAAACAACCTTCTGTTGTCGCTCGAACATTTTTAGACTACCTCGAAGCCGATCATCAGCTATCCGTGACCAGCTAGGAATAATCGGATCAACTACGTGCAATTGGCTTATGCTGAGATGAGGGACTGTTGCGCCCTCGTTAAAAGTTGACGCTCCCCATAGGGAAGGAGTAGTGTTATTTCCAAAAACTAACGTTGTAAACGACGGGGTTTCAGACCCGTGATTTAATGATGAAGATTAACCGTTTTTTTCGTAACCTCTTGCCCGCTCAAACTAAAGGTAAATCGAATCAGCCTCGCCGTCGGCTGTTTTGGCATCGTTTCCCTTCCCTCAATTTACCACGCATTAGGCTTCCAGAACTTCGTCCTCTAGAACTGCCAAGATTTAGGCTTCCAGAGCTTCCTCCTCTAGAGTTGAAACTTCCTTCTCTGAGTCAACCTTTTGCCAATCTTTTTTTTCTGATTGAAGATCGCCAAGGGTTTTTTATTCTCCTGAACTGGTTAGGATATATTTTAGTTTTAGCTTCTGCCCTTGATTATTTTCTCATTATTTACCCACCGAAATTGACTAATCCCGAGTGGGAATTGCAAGCCATTAAAAGTTTGGTTAGTAATTCCTGGTTTTTTTTACTGGGATTGATTCTTGTGTTTTTACCAACCCGTATCTATATCCGTCGCTTAGAAGTCAATTTTTTAATTTTCTTAAGATCACTTACCCTCTGTTTGGGAATTTTCTATATTTTGCTGATTCCTTTAGGAGTGATCAATACCTACCGCATTAATACTGATACATTTGCTGAAATTTCTAGCGAAAAAATAGAGCGACAACAACAACTGGATCGTCTAGAAAATGCGGTGAGGACACAACAGATTGATCCCAACCAACTGCAACGAGTAGGGGAAGCTCTTGGTCTTCAAGAAAATCCTAATTCTGAAAATATAAAAAGAGCTTTAATTCAAGAAATAGAAGCACAGAAACAACAAGTTCAAGAACGAGCAACCAAACAAAAAGAGGAACGTTTCCGAAAGTTATTCCGCCAAAGTGTTCGTACTCATTTCGGGGCATTACTGATCAGCGTTTTTTTAATTCGTCTGTGGTGGGAAACCCATTGGGTCAAGGCCCTAAAAGAGCAACCCACTGATACTTGGTAAAGAATGTGACGGGGTCATTAGACTGATGACAGCTTGTGATTGATAAAGGTCTGCTAGACAATAATAAATAGCGTATCATTATTAATCATCATGACCCGAGATATTAAAACTGCACTTGCAGAAAGTTTAGAACCTGCCAATTGGGATGCACTACAACCCCACGCCAAACGAGATGCTTTGATTATTGTTTCTCCCAGTTTAGATCTTGTGGAAGTGGGCAGCGCGATCGCGCATGATGAGATTGAATCTGTGCAACAGTGGATTCAACAAGAGCTATTAAAGAAACCTTCGGCGAATCAACTCTCCTTATGGAATGCCCAGCCGACAAAAGCCTTTAATACTTTGATCGTTCAGCCTTATGTTCTGGTGCAAGAACTTCCGGTAGATTCCACTGACGCAGCCACCGATTCGGATCCCGCAGACTAGCCCCAGTGCGCCCAGTGGTGACCCATAGCACTGCCCGACAGCCATCACGGAGAGATTTTTGCCACGATTCTGAAGGAGAATTCGTTGGCACTGCTACTGGTTTCAGGGTAATTCCTCGACTACCAAAGACAATTTCGCCGATGACTCGGGCTCGTGGCATATGATTTTCTGAAGTCACTAAATAAACACTATCAATCCTTTGCGCTTTTAAATCATCCACTAAGGTGGTAAAATTAGTGACAGTATCTTGCGCTCGATAATCTAAAAGAACGCGATCGCGTGCAATTCCTTCTTGTTCAAAGAGTTGTTCCACATACCAACGAGGGCTACCAGAAGACACCCAAATCGGTAAACTAGGGTGTCTTTTGGCAAATTTTGCTGCATACCTTTCCCTTTCTTCGGCCCCACCCAACACCAAGATCGCTTCTGGACGCATCAACCAACTGCGTAACTGCTTATACCCAACCCAACTTGCAATTGCCAGCATCAAGACCAGTCCAAACCAAAGTTTTTTCCGCTTTTTGCTCACTTTTTCCTCATCACCACATCCACAGTTGAGTTTATTTTTACAGGATCGCAGAGAAAAAGGCAAGGAGCGCGATCGCGCTTTTCTAGCACAACCAATTCTCAACTCCGCCATCAAGATTGAAAATCATAACCAAATGGGGCAGAACACTCCACCCCATCCAACTCACTCCTTTTAAACAAATGCAAAATCACTATCGCTGAGAGCAGTACTGTCAACACCAATGAGAACCGCTAAATCATCCCCATCAAAGCCAATCAGAGCCTGATCGCCATCTTGATCCAGTTCTAAATCAGCAATTTCAGTCGCACCGACTCCAGCAACACCCAAGACATCCTCTCCAGAAGTAAAGTCAGTAATCGTATTTGCAGCACCAGGAAGACCTGCCGTTGCAATCCAGAATTGATCCTCACCTGGTCCGCCAGTTACAGTGTTATCACCACCGCCTTCAACTTCGCCTTCTGTAAGGAAGAAGCGATCATTCCCTGCACCAGCAACAATCCGATCTTCGTAACCTGCAGTAATGGTATCGTTACCTGCACCTGTATAAATGCGATTTTCACGACCTAATACAGAGTCAACAAGATCATCCCCTGCACCAGTGAAGACACGATTATTGCTTCCTAAAAAGACTTCATCACTTGCGCTACCTGTATAAATACGATTGCCACTGTCAACTGTAGAAACATCAACAGTATCATCACCGCCACCAGAGAAAACAAGATTATTTTCACCGAAGAAGTCAACGCCAGCATTGAGTTCATTCCCTTCTAAACTACCAAACGCAGGTTGACCGCCAGTAGGAGTATCTCCTTCTCCTTCTTCTTCTTGGGCTTCTAGGTCGATATTGAATTGGAAGATCTGACCGCCTTGGTCTGCTAAACGTTCTTCGATAATACCGCTTTGTTCCCCTTTGTGCTGTACCACACCAATCAAGGTCTGCTCATCTAGAGGCACACTGCTGATGATTTCTTTTGCCCCAGTACCGGCAATCTCTTCTTGGGTGTAGAAGCTGCCGTCTTCCTTCGTTTCTACTAGGTGTGTCACATTCCAAGAACCGGAAAACTCGGAACTTGTTGCCGAGGAAAATGTATCGGGAATAGCAGCAACTTCCGCGATCGCGCGGGGATTAAGAGCCCCACCAGCTGAGGCTAAGAAATAGCCCTTGCCTTCTTCTTTCAACTGCATCGTCTCAGAGTCGATCGGGAGAACATATTTCCGTTCGCCATAATCGTTACCCGAATCTTCATCCACAATCAGGTAGTCACCGTCGGCTGCTTTAACCCACTGTAATCCATCGGGTTGATTCATCCGCGCCTCACCAATTTCGACATGGGTGGCATGGGTTTTAGTACCATTGGGGTTCTCTTCACCGATGTGAGCTGCTCCTTTACCACCCGTTTCGAGAGTGAGTTCGCCATCGACACCTGCTAAGATCCGTGTGACATCCGCCGACAAGTAATCTGGCAAACCGTTACCATCAGCATCATTATTCTCAAGCTCATTGACAAGATCGGTAAACTCAATTCCCAATTGAGCACTAGGCACAGTCAGGTTTTGGATATAGCGATAGTTGGTGGGGTCGGGGTCAACCGCGGGGTGTTCAGTCTTGCTGTCACCATTGAAATAGTTATAGCCACCCGCAGCAACACCGCCTTCGGGTTGTTCGTTCGGTTCGCCGTCATCGCCATCTTCCAGCCACTTGAACACTTCTGTGTCACCAGCATTTTCAGGACTATCGAAGCCATCCCACTGATAGCTAGTGGGATAGTAACGGGCGCTGAATGTGTCAGGAGCGTCAGGATTTTGAGCATAGGCATCCATCATCTTGACATCGGCATCAACATCCTCAATCCCTAAATTCTCGAACGTTTCTCCATCGAGAGACATTCCGTATAACTGACCATACAGCAGACCATTTTCGCCCAAGAAGGAATCCCGTGCGCTTGCGTCTTCAGTGAGAGGATCACCATTGGCATCAACACCTTTCTTACCGATGTAAACCGTTAAGGGGGCGGGTTCAACTTCAAGGTTATAGCCTGCAGCTACGATCACAACGTAGTCTTCGCTGCCTGGGTTCATCGGCAGGAGTTTCTCATAGCCCGCCTGACCTAGTGCGGGAGCCGTGTAAGCCGTCTCATTTTCGAGATCAACCACCATTGAGGCGAGACCCATTGTATTGTCAACGAAGAAATCATTGCCAGTGAGAGGACCATCCTCCCCATCAGGGTCGGGATACATACCATTACCGATATTCCATTCTTCCCCCATTAACCAGACATCGTCTTCAAAGCCAATGCCATCACCGTATTTGTTCGCTGGCTCATACCAAGCTCCGCAGAAAGAGTGGAAGAAGAAGTCGCCTTGGGTTAACTGTTGTTCTTCGCGGAACTCTAAGAGCGTCCCATCTGCTGAAACTTGGTTTCCCCACTTGGCGCTGAGGTCGTTAGGATCGTCGTTTTTACCATCTACAACTTCACCAAATACGTTGTAAACGGTGTTAAACAAATGTCCCGCACCCTCGACCATTTCACTAGCAGGGGTGTCGTTATTTAAGAAATCTGCAAAGGCTGCGCGATCGTAGTCGATCGCGTGAATATGAGAACCCGTGAAAGTAACACCACTTTCCATTTCCCAAGGGTATGTTTCATTGGACATGGTGGCGTAAGACTCGGACTGGTAAGCCACGCGCACGGTGTCGTCATCTAAAAGCCACGCTGCTTGACCATCGGGATACCCAGTTAGGACATGACCATTTTCGGGATCTTCCTCGCCCACTGTCCCTAGAGCTTTGAAATTGCCGTATGGGAAATCTGTGTCGCCACTCCCTCCGTCTTGTAAATGTTCGGGTTTGGTGGAACTGCCCGCCTGGGGGATCAGTGCTGTGGTCTCGCCAATACTTACCATAATTTTTAAACCGTCAATAAATTGCCTTTTAACAACTCAAAAGTTGTTTTTGTTGCAGAATTTTAGAAGTTTAATAGCTAATATTTCTTCCTAAAAAAAACTCTGCCAATTATTTAGTCTGACATTAAGACGTTAAGAAAGAGTTATTTGCTTATTAAAAATAGGTTTATTAAACCTAAAAGAGATTAAACTTTTACTCATTAGTCTTGGCTTAAAAGGAGAGTAAAACAAATGATGCGAAAATACGTACCTCAACCAACTAGGAAACGCTATAGCAACCATAAATGGATTCCAGATTACGAGCCTCTAAGAACCAAGGAAAACCTGACTGGTGCGCCAGCCAGGCCAACAACTTATTGACGGTAAGTTGTAATAACTTCGATCATAACTTTTAAATAACTGAATTGACGACTGATCTTTATTTCAAAAAACAAGTATTTCTTAATAACGAAAATGACATCTCTCTTAGGAATGAAGAAAAGAGAGTAGCTTTAGCTTAATCCCCCCATTAGAAAGGATTGTGTCATTGCGCTAGCTTTTCGTATTGATATCATAGAAGAAAATTTATTAAATCAAAATTTATTGATGTATTTTTTTGTCTTAACCCGATTACAACTTTATTATAAAAAACTATTAACCTTTTTAAATAAAAATAAGAATGTTGTGAATTCACATTAATAACAATGGCTGGCAATAGCGTTATCTTTATTCACCCTGATGGAGCAGGCCCTGCTCATTACGCTTTTGGTCGTCTCGCAACGGTTGGTCCCGATGGTCGTCTCAATTGGGATCGGATGACGGACGCAAGTGTTTATCTTGGTCACATGGATGATCAAATTGGTGCAACTTCCAATGCTGGGGCGGTTGCTCACGCTTACGGAATTAAACCAGTTGCGCCGAGTTATGGTTTTGATGAAAACGGCGAGGAATATTTACCCCTTTCTGAGTTACAAGGACAACTGCAAAACGGCGCTGAATCGGGTTCGACCATTATGGAAGAAGCGATCGCGGCGGGAAAACCGACTGCAGTTATCCAGTCTGGCTTTATCGCTGAACCCGGAACGGGTGTTTTCTTAGCCGATGCCGAGAGCCGAGGGGATAGAGAAGGCATCACCGCCCAAATTGTCGAGTCAGGGGTTGATGTTATTCTCGGCGCGGGAGAAGTGGACTATCTCCCTGAAGGAGAAACTGGATTCTTTGGTGTTGAAGGAACTCGTACCGACGGTCGAAACCTGATTACAGAAGCCGAAGCATTAGGCTATGAAGTGGTTTACACCCGGGAACAACTGGAAGCCCTTCCTCCCGATACCGAAAGAGTATTAGGGATCTTTGCTGCTGAAGACACCTACAACGACTTAACCGAGCAAGAATTAAAAGATGCGGGCTTAGTTGACGAAAGTTTACCTCCCAGCGAACAACTGATCACCTACGGTCAACCCAATCAAAATAATCCAGACCCAGTGACAGTTGGGGAAATGATGGAGTTCACTCTCGGCTTAGACAAGTTCACTCAAGCTGAAGATGGATTCTTTATCGTTGCTGAAGAAGAAGCGACCGACAACTTCGGAAACGACAACAATGCTGCTGGGGTTTTAGATGCCATTTTAAGAGCGGATGCCATGATCGGTTCTGCCCTCGACTTTGTTGATAACGTTAACCCTAACACCTTAGTCATCACTGCTGCAGATAGTGCTGCGGGAGGTTTACAAGTTGATGACAAATCTGGTGACACGGTTGGCAGCAACATCCGTCAATCTTCCTTTGACGATCTAGAGGGGAATATTGCAGTTGAAGGGTTTGAGCGCAATGGTCAACAGGTTTTTGCCTATCCAGTGCCTTTAGATGGTCAAACTGGTAACGATACCGAACCCTTTGTCACCGGCGCACCAGATCGAGATGGTGACACCTTTGAATTTGGCGCTGCTTGGGCGACCTTCAGTGATGTTCCTGGCAGCATCGTCACCAAGGCTTACGGCTTAAATGCGGATCAACTCTCATCCACCATCGACAACACCGCGGTTTATCGCATTATGTATGAAACCCTGTTTGATGTGGAACTTGATCCACCTGAAGGTGTTCCTGATGACTTTGCGGTAGAAGAACCCCCTGCGCCCACTGAATCCACTGGTAACGTGATCTTTATTCACCCCGATGGAACCAGCCCCTCTCACTACGCTGCTGCCCGTTTTGCCACTGTGGGAACCGATGGTCGTCTCAACTGGGATAACATGACCGATGCTGGAGTCTATCTGGGTCACATGGACGATCGCGTCGTTGGCACCTCCAATGGTGGGGCTGTGGTTCACGCTTATGGCATCAAGTCCTTCTCGGGTAGCTATGGCTTAGATGAAAACGGTAACCCTTACACTTCTTTATCTGGAAAAGAAGGAACAACCATCTTAGAAGAAGCCCAAGCTGCTGGGAAAGCGATCGGGATTGTAAACTCTGGTTTCATCGCTGAACCCGGTTCTGGGGTGTTCTTAGCTGATGTTGAAAATCGTGGTCAAACTGAACTGATTACCGCGGAGATTATTGAATCTGGTGCTGATGTCATCCTTGGCGGTGGCGAAACCGACTATCTCCCTGAAGGAGAAACTGGATTCTTTGGACGGGAAGGAACTCGCGAAGATGGTCGTAACCTGATTGAAGAAGCAGAAGAAATGGGTTACACCGTTGTTTACACTCGTGAACAACTCCAAGACGCGGTTGATAATCCTGAAACCGAGAAACTCTTAGGAATTTTTGCAGCTCGCGATACCTACAACGATACTTTTGAAGACGATCTCCGCGCCCAAGGGTTTGAAGAGGAAGATGGCGATTTAATTTACTACGGTCAACCCGGGGAACCGGATAATAATCCCAATCCTCCCACGATTGCAGAAATGACCGAGGCTGCTTTAGCAATTCTGTCTCAAGATGAAGATGGCTTCATGCTCGTTGCTGAAGAAGAAGCAACGGACAACATGAATAACAATGATAATGCTGGTGGTGGAATTGAAGCCATGATTCGCGCTGATGAAGCGATTGGGGTTGCTCAAGACTTCATCCGCAATCAAGATCCCAACACCTTACTGGTTACGGCTGCTGACAGTGATGCTGATGGGGTTGAAGTCGATGATATTGACAGTGATGCTGAAACAGTTGGCTTCTATGATGTTCAAGTCCGAGAAGAAGAGGAGGACGGAATCGTTGTTCCCTATGATGGTCAAACTGGCTCCGATACTGCTCCTTTTGTTACTGGCGCACCAGATGCCGATGGCGATACTTTCCAATTTGGGGTGGTTTCGGCTGGCTTAGCGGACTTAGAAGGTTCAATCGTTGCCAAAGCCTTCGGGATGAATTCTGACACTCTCCCTGCTACTGCCGATAACACTGATATTTACCGCATCATGTATCGGACTCTCTTTGGCGTTGAACCGGAAGATGCTGCTGCTGCTGCTGCTCCTACTCCTGGTACTCCTGTTTTCGGTAGCTTAGAAGCAAATGAACTGAATGCTGGCGTTGACTTCTTCGGTGAAAATAATCTTGTTTTCTCTGGTGGCGGTGATGATACTGTTGATGTTTCTACAGTGAGCAGTGGTAACCGCCTATACACTGGTGGTGATAACGATGAACTTTTCTTAGGAAGCAATAATCGTGTCTTCACTGGTGCAGGGGATGATCTTGTTGACTCTGTGTTAGGTCGTGAAAATCGCATTTATACAGGTGCAGGTAACGATACCATTACTGCAGGTTACGAAGATCGGATTGTTGCTGGTGCAGGGAATGATCGCTTCTTCCTTACAGAAGGCGAAGTTGAAGGCGGTGGTGATAACACTGTAACTGGCGGACCAGGTGAGGATCAATTCTGGATTGCAACGGCAGGTCTTCCTGGTGCTGCAAATACGATTACTGACTTTACTTCTGGAGAGGATGTCTTGGGTGTTGCTGGAGTCGGTGCGACTGAAATTGCTGATTTAGAACTGGATCAAGATGGCGATCAGGCTCTGATTGGCTTTGATGGGGATGATTTAGCGGTTCTCATTGGTGTTGACAGCACTGCTCTCAGCGATAGTGATTTTGCTTTTGTCTAAATATTTCTCGGTAAAGGTGACACTCTAATTGATAAATTGGGGAAAAGGTAACTCTAACATTCCTTGTTCCTTTCCCCTTTCCCCTTTAAACTTGTCCCTTTCCCAGGCTAAGTGTTAGATCAATTGTTGACTTTGGTTGAAGGTCTGTGCTTGCTAAGGTTAGAATATTACAGTCTGGAGAGGTGGCAGAGTGGTTGATTGCGGCGGTCTCGAAAACCGCTAGGAGTGCAAGCTCCTCGAGGGTTCGAATCCCTCCCTCTCCGTTGGAGAGTTATATCAATTGCAATAAAAATTCCCCCAAAACTCTTGTTTGGAGGAAATGAAAAACATGGAGAGAATATCAGTTAAAGTTTCGTGCCACACTCAGGGCAGAATTTATTAGTGGCGGGATTTTTAGCCCGACAGTTGCTGCAATACATGATTTCGACTGCTTGGTCTAACTGTTTAAGTTCAGGCAATCCTAACATTTCGGCATTGCTTTTGCCAGGGGCTACCATGGGATAGCAGTTTTCGTCTTTTTTCACTTGGGCATCTAGTAAGACGGGACCGTCATGGTTCAGCATTTCGGTGATGGCTGTGGATAAGTCAGCGCGATCGCGCAACAGCATCCCTTTAATCCCGTAGGCTTCACACAATTTCTCAAAATCAGGCATTCCCACCTGCATATTTGAAGCCGAATACCGCTCTTGGAAAAAGGTTTGTTGCCATTGCCGTACCATCCCTTGCCAACCGTTATTAATCAAAACAGTCTTGACATTAATACCGTATTGTGCTAGCGTTCCCAGTTCCTGTAAATTCATTTGGAAACTGGCATCACCACTAATGCAAATCACTTGCTCATCACCAACACCCGCTTTCACGCCCATCGCTGCGGGTAAACCATAGCCCATTGTCCCTAAGCCTGAACTCGAAATCCAACGGCGGGGGCCATATTGAATAAATTGGGCTGCCCACATTTGATGTTGTCCCACATCCGTTGTGTAATACGCATAGGGGGCTTGTTGTCCCACTTCGACAATTACTTCTTGGGGAGAGAGCAAGTCTTCATAATGGGGCACAACGAGGGGATAGATTTCACGCCAGCGTTGAATTTTCTTCAGCCAAGGTTGGGTACGACCAGATTGAGCAGGGATATCTAACTCTCGCACACGGTCGAGGATCTGTTGTAAACAAGTGCGGACATCGCCCACAATTGGCACATTCGGAGCGCGGTTTTTTCCAACTTCAGCAGGATCGATATCAATGTGAATCACTTTTGCTTTTGAAGCAAACTCATCCAGTTTTCCTGTCACGCGATCGTCAAATCTTGCGCCCACTGCAATCAGCAAATCACATTCACTCACGGCATAGTTAGCGTAAGCCGTCCCGTGCATTCCCAACATAGAAACGGATAAGGGATGATTTTCATCAAACGAACCCAGACCCATTAACGTCGTTGTTACAGGAATTTGGAAGTGTTCAGCAAGCTGCTGTATTTCTTCATGGGCCCCAGAGGTAATCGCACCGCCCCCCACATAAAGTAAAGGACGCTCTGCCGATTCAATATATCGAATCGCCTCTAGTACCTTACGAGGATTCCCTTTTTGTGTTGGTCGGAAACCTGGAAGATTAACTTGGTTGGGGAGGACAGGAACATAATCACACTCTTCAAACCCAACATCTTTGGGAATATCAATTAAAACAGGTCCAGGTCGTCCACTGCTAGCGATATGAAAGGCTTCGGCAACAATTCTTGCCATGTCGCTTGCTCGACGGACAACATAGGAGTGCTTCACAATCGGGAGTGTAATCCCAAAAATGTCTGTTTCTTGAAAAGCATCCGTACCAATAGCTGGTCTAGCAACCTGTCCTGTAATCGCCACCATTGGGATGGAGTCCATGTGAGCCGTTGCTAACCCTGTGACCAGATTCGTTGCACCAGGTCCAGAAGTCGCAAAACAGACTCCCACTTTCCCAGTTGCTCGCGCATAGCCATCCGCAGCATGAGCAGCAGCTTGTTCGTGTCGAACTAAAATATGTTTAACGTCTCCTCTCGCTTCTGAGCGATGGAGTTCGTCATAAATCGGTAAAATCGCGCCACCCGGATAACCAAAAATATGGGTTACCCCGTGTCGTTTTAGACTATCCATTAAGGCAAATGCACCTGTGCATTTTTGGGGAACCTCAGGGGTTTTGGTTTGAGACGGCGTTGCAATTTGTTGTGACTGATTTGGATAACCCACAGCTTAAACGTTTAAACTCACTACTTAACTTTAAAGTCGAAATATACTGGTTGTTATTTATGCTACAACTTTTTTAATGAAAATTCCCAGTTTATTTATGTTTTTCTCACTTACAGATCATCTTCTAGTCTGAGCTTTGATTAGTTGTTACTAGAACATCTCTCATCATTTTTGCAGCAGAACAGCGCACCCGACAACCCGATTTAATTTCCCACCAGCCCCAAGCCCTATCTGGAGATTGCCACAACTGCAAATGGGACACTTCTGGAAGACAATAAAAGTTTTCTTGTCCGAATCCGAGTAACCCCGAGGTGAGGTGAGTGAAGGGATCATGACTGACCCGATAAATAGGAAATGACCCGATTAAAGGCACGCCCCAACCATCAACAGCAATTAAACTGTTGACAGTTCCCCCTTGCTGTTGCCAAATCCATGCTGTCGCGATCGCGCCAACAACACCTGCACTAAAACCAACAAAAGATAAAGCAGGAGGAGAGGGATTCAGTTGTTGAGACAGCCAGTGGTAAATCTCGATCCCATTATACGGAGCAATATTTGTGGGAATAACCAAGCATTTTGGATCAGACGGGTGAGACAAACCGATCGCGCTGATGAAGTTTTGAGTCAGTTGGGGAGGATGAAAGCCTGGACAAATGATAATCACGTTTGTTGAGTTGAAGGTGAAATGAGTCTTACCAATGATCAGAAAAAGTTCTTGATTTCAAATTAACATCTTTTAAAGAATGACCTGACTGATGAACTAAAAGAGAGATAATAAAACTAGAAACAATTCAAGTGTCATTGATCCCCTAAAAGAAAAGTTTCTAACGCTTTAACTGCATTTCAAAGGAGGGGATTCGGTCATGAAGGGATTACAACTGTGTGAAATTCTGCTGATGATCGCCCTACTGGTGATTAGTATCTCTAGCTTAACCTATTTTCTAGGTGCGTTCAGTTTTCGTTTAGCTCTAATTGTTGAATTTACTCTAATTACAGCAATGTTAATCGCTGGCTTTGTTCTTTTTGAACGAGCTTTCAATCATCCCTAAAATCACTCAGAAACAAATAATATTGAGTTATTGCAATATCCAATCATTTGTCAGATTGCTCGATGTCAAAAACTGATTCTGTAAAGGAAAGGAGGTCTAATGAAACTCACTAGCCCTGTCTTTGAAAATAATGGGATAATTCCTCAAAAATATACTTGTCAGGGGAATAACATTAATCCGCCTTTGATGATTCGTAATATCCCTAATGGGACTGTTTCTTTAGCGTTGATTATTGATGATCCAGATGCACCAATGAAAACTTGGGATCACTGGGTAATGTGGAATATAAAACCTGTTGCAGAAATTCCAGAAAACTCTGCTTTGGGAGAACAAGGGAAAAATAGTTGGGGCAATAATCATTATGGGGGACCGTGTCCTCCTAATGGGACTCATCGCTATTTTTTCAAACTTTACGCGCTTGACTGTGATTTAAACTTATCAAGAAAAGCAACGAAATTAGATTTAGAAGCAGCAATGGAAAATCATATTTTGGAGAGCGTTAATTTAATTGGCTTATATCAAAAAGTTTAATTGCTAAAATTAAGCAACTCAGCAATCTTACCCTTGTGAACTGACATATTTTTTCAAGGTGGGGATTAAGGTAAAGCGGGTGATTTTTTGATTGGTTTGCTTTTGCAGTAAGCAACGGCGGTTTAAGGAGCTAAGTGCTGTCATGACATAAGATAAATCGTTGATATCAGAAAGATTGTGTTGTATTTCTTTTAAGGTTAATCCTGAATTAGATGCTGCTAGATGAGTCATTACCTGTTTTTCTAAGGGTGATAAACGTTGGAATTGTTCGGAAAAATAACGAGATAATATTTCACCGATAAAGAGGGGATTTGAGTCTAGTAACTCATCAAAATTACCATCAAATAGGGTTTGGGCTGTTGTCACCAATTCATTAATCGCGATGGGATGACCGGAATAGTCTTGTGTCAATCGAGAAAGTAAGTTTTTATCAGCAATATTAATGCCTTTTTTCGCAAGAATTTCTTTTACTGTCTCGACTGTTAAGCCGTTGAGAGTCATGAAACGAGTGGGTAATTGATCGCCGGCTAGCGTTATTAATTCTAAGGGTGTTTCTCGGCTTAGGAGTAAAATACTACTTTGATGACGGGTTTGAGCCACTTGTTTTAAGAGGTCTCCATAATTTTCATATCCCCCTTGATAATAACTGGCTAGGTTGTTCGCTTGAAAGACACTTTCAAAGTTATCTAGAATGACTAAACAACGAGATGCTCGAAATTCTTCGATTAAGTCTGCAATGAGAGGGGGATGATTATCATTCGTTTCTATTTCTTGCGAATGACGAAAACAAGCCATGAGATCCCTGAGGAGATTGTCTAAATGGGGAACTCCTCGCAAAGATAAATTGCGCCAAATCACATAATCATAATTATCAGCAACACTTTCAATAAGACGCACCGCGATCGCGCTTTTGCCAATTCCAGCCATCCCCAATAGCCCCACTAACGGACATCTCTCTTTGATGAGATCGTTTTCTAAAGTTGTCAACTGCATTGTGCGCCCGCAAAACGTTCCCACCACAGGGGCATCTCCCCAGTCAAGATGATCAGTTGTCTGCTTTTCTGCCTCTTTTTGCAGGTCATTGATCTGTTTTTGATATTCTTCGAGAATGATTTTTTGCAGTTTGGCAAATTTACCAGGTCCTGCACCTTCAATCTGAAACTTCTTATAAACCTCACCCAAGCGTTTCTGGAGGGCGTTACGCTGTACGCCTAATCGTTGCGCGATCGCGCTTAGGTCTTCTCCTTCTAAGGTATCCAGCAACACTTGTAACTCACCCTCTGATACACCTAACCGCTTGGTCAAAGACTTCAAAAATTCTGGGGGAACAACCATAACTTACAGTTCTACAATTTGACTCATTTTAGTCTCACTTTATCATGTCACGGAGTAGAAAAGTGAGATTGAGGCGGGAGTCGGTGACGATCCTAGGCTAGAATCAAATCAGTTAGGGATGAACTCTTAAACCTAAAACATGGAAACCGTCTTAAATCTAGAACCCATTGTTAATCTCACCCGAGAGAAATTTTATCAACTGTGTTTGGCTAATCCTGATGTTTTGATGGAGCGATCGCCAAAAGGAGAATTAATTACCATGTCCCCAATCGGAGGAGAAGGAGGTCGTCGAGAAGCCTATTTAATCGCTAAGGTTGGGATGTGGAACGAACAAACTCAGTTAGGAGTGGTGTTCAGTTCTCAGACGATATTTAGCTTGCCAGGTGGAGGCGACCGCGCTCCTGATGTGGCTTGGGTAGAAAAACAACGCTGGGAAAACTTAACTCAGGAAGCAAGAGAAGGATTTCCGCCCCTTTGTCCAGATTTCATTATCGAGTTGAGATCCCGCAGCGATCGCCTAAAACCCCTCCGAGAAAAAATGCAAGAATACTTAGCCTCTGGACTGCGGTTAGGGTGGTTAATCAATGCGAACGACGGACAAGTTGAAATTTATCGATCGCGAACCGAACAAGTGGAGGCGCGATCAATGCCCGCTATTCTTTCAGGAGAGGATATCTTGCCAGGGTTTGAGTTATCTTTAGACCTGAATCAGCTTTAAAACATACAGGCGATTATCAGGTTCTGAGGTCATCAAAATTGACGAAATCTCACATAACTTAATAGAAGCAGTGAGTCTTCATTTGGAGGGGGAAAATCCTGCTGAGTTTGGTTTAGTGGCTCAACCTTCTTTAAGTGTAACCTTTTCCGAACTAGCTGAGCATTTTTATGATTGAGGGGCTGCTCTCATTTAGATTTATAAGGATTAGGTGGTAATGATAGGATCAACTAAGTTGGGTATAGAGTCTTAATTGTGATGACAAGAAAAGAAGAGTTAATTCAGGCGATTCAGCAATCCTCAGATGAATTGGTTTCTCTACTCTGGGAAAGGTTTCAAGAGTTACAACAATCGTCGTCAGAAGCAAACAAAACTCAAGATGACTCAGAAGGCTCGAAGTGTTCACAACGGTTGCATCGCAAGCAAGGTATTTTGGTGATTAAAACTGGGGCTTCAACTCCATTGGAGATCACAGAATTAGTTAACAAAGTCAGAGAAGAACGGATTCAAAAGCAGATAGGAGACCTTAATTTGTGAGGGTTTTGTACGATACATCTGTTCTAGTCGCTGCCTTATTAGTGGAACATCCCAACCACGATCGTGCTTTTCCTGAATTAGAGTTAGCAAAACGGGGAGAAGTACAAGGATATCTTTCAACTCACACTTTAGCAGAACTTTATAGATGTCGCCGTAAAACCAAGCGTCTTTAAGACGTTGGAGCGTCAAGCAGTGATGACACGGTTGCCTCAACCACTGAAAGTTTTACCAGAGGAAGCACAAGCACTGATCACAAACTTAATACAATACCTGACCCCTGTATCATTATTATCCGAGGAATATCAGAGTGTCATTGCAAGGATGGTAAAGTTTCAACTAACAGGTGGTGGAATCTTTGATGCGCTCATTGCTCAAGCTGCTTTGAAGGTACAAGCGGATTGTTTAATTACCTTGAATCCAAAAGACTTTACTCGATTGGGCGAGGAGGTAGCCACAATTGTCAAAGTTCCCTCTATGTAGAATATTTTGTTTTTTAGGGGTGATAAGTGAGATTAAAGTGAGACGCTACAATTCACATAAAAGCTAAAGCATCATTCAGTCATTTTCTGCTATAGTGAAAGTCAAGGAAAAAAATGCCTTTACTCACAAAATAACAGTCGATTGGCTGGGTGCCTCATCCACTCAACCTTTGGAGAAAAACCCATGAGTCAGAATTCTTCCCGCCGTCAAAAAGCAGCGAAATGGGCGGGAAAAGCGTCTTTATTCGCAGCAAATCAGTATTTCCAACAGAAGCAACAACAGCCTGAAACCCCTCAAGATACAGAGAAAACGTTAGATCTCAACATATCGGAAACCCCTCAAGACAAACACGATAAGCTAGATCAACCGTCTCGTCGTCACAAACTATGGAAATGGGGAAAGCAAGCCTCTTTATTCGCAGCAAGTGAGTATCTTCGTCGAGATCATCCGCAAGGATCTGAACCGAAAAAGCCCACACTTCTCGAAACCTTCTTAGAAATTATCAAAGTCAGCGTCTATGCAATCTGCGCGATCGCGCTGACTATTTTATTATTAACCCTTCGCTTTGGCTATGGTGTCCATTAAATTTTTCTAATCAATCTATCATCAACTAGGAGTAAGAACACAATGTCCTCTAATAACAATCAACACAACGACACTTCACATCAAACAACACGACTAGTAAATCGCTTATGGAATGATCCTAAATATCAAAAAGCAATTAAACAAATCAGACAAATTTCTCAGGAAGATTACCCGTTTACGAAAGAAGCACTGGAAACAACAAAGTCTAATCTCAATGAGCTAGAGAGTAAACTCAGCCAAGAAATAGCAAATATTAAAGCAACAACTCAGGGAAAAGCGAAAGCAGAAACAGCTAAAGAAGTTACTACCCAATTAGAGGAAACTAAACAAGATTTAGACCAAAAAATTAAAACACAAATTAAAACTGTTCACGAAGCATTGGAAGCAAAAAAGAGTAGTTTGGATTACTTTACGATTGCATTCATGGGAAAAACCAAAGCTGGAAAAAGTACGCTACATTCAATTTTAGCTGGACAAGGATGGGATAGCATTGGTGTTGGGAAACAACGCACGACTCGCTCCAATCGCTTCTATACATGGAATAACATCCGCATTATTGATACGCCTGGAATTGGTGCGCCAGACGGAAAAAGCGATGAAGAAACTGCGGAAAGTATTATTAACGAAGCCGATCTGATTGTTTTTGTTGTCACTAACGACAGCCAACAAGAAATTGAGTTTGAGAAACTGAAACTCTTAAGAGAGAAAGCCAAACCACTTTGTATTTTAATCAACGTTTTGAAGAACTTTAATGATCCGTGTCGAGGAGACTTTGAATTAAAGCGGTTTCTGAAAAATCCTGAAAAGCTATTTAATGATCAAGAAATGCAGGGTCATTTTAACCGCATTCAAGGTTATGCTCAAAAATATTATGGAAATGATTATTTCTCTATTATTCCTGTTATGTTCTTAGCTGCACAACTCTCTTATCAAGAGCAACATCAGCAACATAAAGACCAACTTTGGGAAGCCAGTCGAATTGAGAATTTTTTAGAGCAAATTCGCTTATCTATTGTCGAACAAGGAACAATTCGCCGTTCTCAAAACTTACTGGGAAGTACAGCTAAACCAATTAAAGATGCTTCCTTGTGGGCGCAAAAGCAAGCAACTTTTTATCACAAACTCGCTCAAGCAATTAGAGAAAAGCCCAGTAAAGTTGATCGAGAGATTGATCGAGCAATGCAAGAGGTTGAGAAAAACTTAAAAAATGAAATTGCCAAAGTATTCAAAGAACTTAAGAATAGTGTCTCTCAATTTGCTGAATTTCATTGGAATAGTTCAGAAGAAACACTTAACCGAGCATGGAAAAGCAAACTGAAACAAGGAAAGTATGAAGAGAAATTAAATAACTTTAGTGAAAAACAATGGAATAACTTTACTAAAAAAGTACAGCAATTACTAGAAGAGATTGGAAAAGATTTACAGTTTTCTGCAAAGCTAGGCGGAATATCGGGATTTAAGCTCAATCAGCAAGATACATCAGATAATAAAAACTTGTTTCGATTTGGTGGCGGTTTTTTAGCTATTGGTCTTCTTATACCTGTACCTGGTGTGCAAATTATAGGAATTGCAGGATTAGTCATGAATCTTGTGGCTAACTTGTTTGAATCAAAAGCAGATAAAAGACGTAAAGCAGTTCAAAAAATTAGTCAGTCATTAAAACAGCAAATTAATCAACAGGAATCACAAGTTACAAATCAAGTAACCGCAGAATTTCGCAAAAACTGTAACCAAGTTAAGACAGAAATTACAACCTATCTTCATCAACTCATATCTGGTTTAGATGCTATTTCTAAAGAGATCAAGACATCTGAACAGAATTTAGAAGCATCAGTTAATTTACTAAACTTGGCTTATGGAAAACGCATCATTGATTGGAGTCAAAAACGTTACGAACCTCTCACTCAAGATGAAATTAATCGTGAAGTAGTGAGCGTGAAACGAGACATTGGTAAAAAGATTATGATTGAAGTTAAAAATCAGTTGACTATTACTCGCTCTCAAGAGGAACTAGATTCAATTAAACCTCTTGCATAAATACGGAATTTCGTGATTTCAAAGATTACTATAAAAACTTTAGCAACTAGCTTTTCGAGAAAATATTACCAATTATAAAAATAAAGCCATGAATACTCATCCTAATCAAAATTCTGAAGTTACAGCTAACAAAATCAGCCAACTGTTTCAAGCTAACCTGAATCAATTTGAACAATTTCTATCTAGTCAAGACAATGAGCAAATCAAAGCTATTCAACAAGAGTTACGTCAAAATTTAGATCAATACTATGAAAATGGAATTCTGACCATTGCCTTTATCGGACAATATAGCGCAGGAAAATCTACCATTATTTCTGCTTTAACTGGAAGACGAGACATTTACATCGACGCAGATATCGCCACTGATACTACTACTTCCTATGATTGGAATGGCATTAAAATCATTGACACCCCTGGACTTTATACAGATCGAACCGATCATGATCAAATCACTTACGATGCAATTGAAAAAGCAGATTTACTGATATTCTGTTTAACCAGTATGCTGCTTGACAATATCACAGCCGATAATTTCAAAAAACTTGCCTATGATCAAGGCTATGCTTGGAAAATGATGTTAGTGATTAACAAAATGTCCCAGGCTTCAGGAGACGAACAGGAGTTAATTACGAATTATAAGGATAGCCTCGCTAAAGGTTTAGCCCCTTATTCTCTCGATGCGTTTCCACTCTTGTTTATTGATGCAAAAGATTACTGTGAAGGAATTGATGAAAACGAAGAATTTTTAGTTGAAGTTAGTCGCTTTCCTGAATTTATTGAACAATTAAACGATTTCATTAAGCAACGAGAAATCATGGCTCGTCTCGATACACCTGTTCGCATTGCACTTTCGAGTTTGAATAAAACTGAATCAGCAATACAACGCGATGATGATGAAGATAGTGCTTATTTAGAGTTGGTTAATCGTTGTGCAATTAAAGTAGAAAAAGAAAGAACTCGTTTTCGCACTGATATAGAAAAAATTGCGCTTGACCTCTACTCAGAAGTGAGACAAGAAGCTAACCCTTTACTGGATAGCCTAGGGAATATTGAAAGTGAACAAGAATGGAATCAGTTAAGTCGTAAAGCAGATCAGAATATAGAAAAACACTGTCAATCAGCACAGGAAAAATTAGAGAAAGTGGCTAATCAAGCACAGGTTTCTCTTATGGAATCTCTGGAAGATATTTTACAAGGTAACTTAGCACAAACCTTAATTCAACGCCTAGAAAATAATGATCAAGTAGCAGCTAAACAAGCTGACCAGAATAGTTCGCAATGGAAAAGCAAACTTAACAAACTTCTGCAATTGGGTGATTTTGTCAGTGGTACATTATCAAATGCTGCAAAAAATGCAACACCATTAGTGGGTGCGAATGGTTTTCTTAAAGCTAGTAACGTCGCTGGTAGTGGTCTTCATCAGGGAGTTTACCAAATCGGAAAATTGTTAGGGGTTAATTTCAAACCTTGGGGTGCAGTTAACTTGGCTAAGAATGCGGGTAATGTTGCTAAAGCTGCTGGACCTGTTTTAGCGATTGGTGCATTCGTATTGGATATAATGAACAGTAATGAAGAAGAAAAACAAAGTGAAGAATTATCTCAAGCTCGTAAAGAAATTAACAGTGACTTTCAAGATATGGCTCAACAATTACAAACCCAATTTGAAAGTATAGGGCGAGAAGTGGAACAACAAATCTACGATGAGACAGCAGAAAAAATTGAACAAATGCGAGAAGCTCACTATCAAAACATTGGTCAAAATCAGGAACATATGCAACAATTGAATAGTTTACGCCAAGAGTTTAAAGTGGTTCTTTCTGAAATTGATCAGTCATTTCATTAACAATTGACCCAGCCAATCAGATATTTTTTTAAACCTCCCTTACCAAGATAGGGTCGTTTCATTCTATTTTTTGTCCGTTCGGTTATGTTACACCACTTCTAACCAACAAGCACTACGTTGTAGGGTGGGCAATGCCTACCCTATTTTCTTTAATTACGTTAACAAATGATTCTGAGTAACAACTGAAAATTGAAAGCCGAAAGAAGCGCGATCGCGCTCTTGTTAAGCTAAAGTTGGCAGCGATCAACGCGATAGGAGGCTAAGGATAATGGTGGAAGCAGTTTCGCAACTGATGACTTTAGAGGAGTTTTGGGATTGGTATCCTGATGGCTATGGTCGCTATGAACTGAGAAATGGAGTACCAATTGAAATGCAACCAACAGGAACACATGGGCAAGTTGGTGGGTTTTTGTCGGCTGAGTTGGTAGTTGAAATTAAGCGGTTACAGTTGCCCTATATTATTCCCCTAGAAGCCCTAATTAAACCCATTAATACAGATAAATCTGCCTATAATCCTGATGTGACTGTTTTGGATCAAACCGCGCTAGAAGATGAACCGTTCTGGAAAAAGCGATCAACCATTACTTTCGGAAAATCCATACGGGTTGCGATTGAGGTGGTTAGTACCAACTGGCGAGATGACTATGGACACAAACTCATGGACTATGAAGCCTTGGGGATTCCAGAATATTGGATTGTTGATTATTTGGGGTTAGGGGGAAGACGCTACATTGGATCGCCCAAACAACCAACGTTTTCTGTTTATCAGCTAGTGGATGGGGAGTATCAAGGACAACAGTTTCGAGGTAGCGATCGCGTTATCTCTCCAACCTTTCCTGAGTTAAATCTCACCGCAGAACAGGTGTTTGCTGCGGGAATGTAAAGTTATCTGAAATCCTCCTTGGGAAGGGGGTTGGGGGGATTGTTAGACCAGTCTTATGTAGCAACTAAGCTGTTACGCAATAATACGAAGCCCCAGCGCGATCGCTGCTTCCGAGTTAAGATCTGTTGCTGCTGTTCATTTTTAACCAGCCCAACACCTGATTGACACTCAGCGTTAATTCTAAATCTTGCAAAACTGGAAGAGCGCGATCGCCTTGGTACAGTGCAGGCTGTTGCTGTTGTTGTAACACTAAAATGCTGATATCATCGGGATCGATGAGCCAACCGAGATCGCTGCCATGCTCTAAACAGTAGAGAATATTTCCTAACACTCGATTCGTTCGCTGTTCTGGAGATAGAATTTCAATCGTCCAATCGGGAGGCTGGTTAAAATGATCGGGAACATTCCCCTCTGCTGTAAACGGGATGCGCTCCCACCGAAAAACTGACACATCAGGGACAATCGATCGCTGTCCAAAGCTGCATCTCAACTCTGGGAAAGCATAAGCAATGTTTGCGTCTTCTGCAACCTGATTAATGATCGCACAGAGCTTTCCCTGTAAGCGACTGTGTCGTCCCTTCGGCATTGGCTTTTGAATAATTTCCCCATCAATATACTCACTGGCTGGTTTCGTTTCTGGCTGTTGCAGAAATTCTTGCAAGCTCAACGAGGCTGCTTCTACCATTTTGGCTCACTCGAAGGTTCATTTTTGATTTTAGATCAAAGGATAGGAAACGGCTAAAAACACAAAAGGTGATCCCCCCTAGCCACCCTTTTCTAAGGGGGAAAAGAAAGAAGGAAAGCGCGATCGTTAGACTCTGGGATAATTTGAATAAAGAAGTGTCAAAGCAGGAACAATTATGAAAACTTTAACCGACTATCAAATCATCTTGCGTCCTGATGATAATGGAACTTATGTTGCTTATGTTCCCGCGATTAAAGGATGTCATGCTTGGGGAGAAACCCCTGAAGAAGCTCACTCAGAATTAAATCATGTTTTTGCAATGATTCGGGAAGAATATTTAGAAGCTGGAAAACCCTTACCCAAGGATGTTGAAATAACTATTTGTAATGCCAGCTAAAGCAAGAGTCTTGGAAAAAGTAGCGAAGAAATTAGGCTTTCAGAAAGTTCGCCAAAGAAGAAGCCATGCTCGTTGGAAACATCCAGATGGTCGTTCTACCACGATTCCGATTCATGGAAATGCTGAAATTGGGGGTTAGTTATTCCAAGAAATTCTTGAGCAATTAGGAATAACAGAAGAAGAATTTAATGAGTTGAAATAAACGTCAATAATACTGAACTGTTTAAGTATTTTTGAACATTATCAAGCATGGCAACCGCAATGACAGGTTACAGAATCTCAAGCCATGAGAGTGACTCAGCTTCTCCCAAGCAAGATGAAAAGCACTACAATAATTTAAAACCTTATGAATTGTCAAACTTATTTATTGCAACTGCTTTCTCGTCGCGATTATAGCCAAGAAGAACTGCGAAAAAAAGCGATCGCGCAAGGATTTGAAGAAACAGAAATTATAGAAACATTGCAGTATTTACAGGAAATTAACGTTCAATCCGATGCTGATGTTGCTGAAAGTTTAATTTTGGGATATCTGGGAAAGTATGGAAAACGAAAAATCAAACAAAAATCCCGAGAAAAGGGGATCAGTGATGATTTGTTTGAACAAATGTGGGAACAATTGGCGGATCAGCGAGAGAGAGAAGATTTATCTCACTTGAAAGACAAGGTGATGCGGAAATATAAACTCACGCAGTTTTGCGATCTTGATCCGAAAACGAAGCGCAAAGTGTTTAACTTTCTCCAATATCGGGGGTTTAACCCCTTTCAGTTGCTTCAGCAGTGGCAAACCGAAGAAGAGTGAACTCGCACTAATATTAAAATAGATGGATAAGTGTTTAGTTTAGTATAGTTGGTTAAAAATTATGTCAGTTTTGGCAGCGATCGCGGTTTTGGCGGTTTTAATTATCGTCCACGAATTGGGACATTTCACGGCAGCCCGAGTCCAAGGAATCCATGTTAACCGATTTTCCATTGGGTTTGGTCCCATTTTATGGAAATATCAAGGACCAGAGGTGGAATATGGGATTCGTGCGTTTCCGTTAGGTGGATTTGTAGGCTTTCCTGATGATGATCCCGACAGCGAAATTCCCCAAGATGATCCGAATTTACTGAAAAATCGTCCCCTCGGCGATCGCGCCATTGTGATTAGTGCTGGGGTGATTGCAAACTTTATTTTTGCCTATTTCCTTCTTGTCACCCAATCAGCAGTAGTAGGGATTCCCGAACCGCAATTTGAACCAGGCATTAAAGTTCCCGAAATTGTCAATCAAGAAGACTCTCCCGCCAGAGAAGCTGGCTTAAAAGCAGGTGATGTCATTCTCGCAGTCGATTCACAATCTCTCGGCGAAGGTCAACCTGCAATCCAAACCTTACAAACCGAAATCCAAAATTCGGTCAATGAACCTTTAAGTTTAACCGTTAAACGGGAAGCAGAAACTCTAAACCTCTCTGTCACCCCTCAAGCAGGAGATGATGGGAAAGGAAAAATTGGGGTTTTACTCTCTCCCAACGGAGAAGTTATTCGCAAACGTCCTGATGGTTTCATTGAACCGTTTACCCGAGGCGCACAAGAATATCAACGGATTTTTACCCTCACCTTCCAAGGCTTAGGACAATTAGTCAGTAACTTCCAAGAATCAGCCGAACAAGTCGCAGGCCCCGTCGCGATTGTTGCTGTTGGTGCAGATATTGCCAGTTCTGATGCCAGCAGCCTATATCAATTTGCAGCGTTAATCAGTATTAACTTAGGGATTATTAATATTCTGCCCTTACCCGTCTTAGATGGCGGTCAACTGGTCTTCTTGCTTTTAGAAGGCGTTCGTGGCAAACCCTTACCCAGTAAAGTGCAAGATGGGATTATGCAAACGGGAGTTGTGGTTTTACTCGGTTTAGCGATTTTCCTCGTTATTCGTGATACCGCAAACTTAGCTGTGGTTCAGGAATTTTTCCAATAATGAGCGAATCGCAGCAAGAACGGGCGTTAGCACTTCTCGCCCGTCTCAAACAGTTGTATCCTGATGCGACTTGTACCCTTGATTATGAAACCCCGGTGCAGTTGCTGGTGGCGACGATTCTTTCTGCACAGTGTACTGATGAACGGGTGAATAAAGTGACCCCTGAGTTATTTGCCCGTTTTCCTAATGCAAGCGCGATCGCGCAAGCCCCCCGCAGTGAAATTGAATCTCTGATCCGTTCTACAGGTTTCTATCGCAATAAGGCGAAAAATATCCAAGCAGCCTGTGAAATGATTGTCTCTGAGTTTGACGGGAAAGTCCCAGATACCATGCAGGAGATTCTGAAACTGCCAGGGGTCGCCAGAAAAACGGGAAATGTCGTCTTAGCCCATGTTTATGGTATCAATGCCGGGGTTACCGTTGATACTCATGTTAAACGGCTTTCTTCACGGTTAGGATTAACGGAACACAGCGATCCCAAACGCATCGAGAAAGACTTAATGGCACTATTACCCCAACCCGACTGGGAAAATTGGTCAATTCGCTTAATTTATCATGGTCGCGCGGTTTGTAAGGCAAGACAACCGTTATGTGAAAGTTGTTCTCTGGCTGACCTTTGTCCCTTTCCCAGTGCCAATAGTCCTTAAATTCGATAAGATAGTGAAGCAGTATTTTTAAAGCATAAATTTCTGATGGCAAAAAAAGGAATGATTGAGCGCGAGAAAAAGCGCCAAAAACTAGTTGATAAATACGCTGACAAACGAGCAGAATTAAAAGAACAAATTAGAACCTCCACCTCTCCCAGAGAACGCTTCCAACTGCAACGAGAACTGCAGCGTCTTCCCCGCAACAGTTCCCGCACTCGTCTCCACAATCGTTGTAATGTAACAGGTCGTCCTCGCGGTTATTATCGTGATTTTGGACTCTCTCGTAACGTTTTCCGGGAATGGGCGCATAAAGGGTATTTACCAGGCGTTGTTAAATCAAGCTGGTAGTCGTTAAAACAACCACTCCAGAGAAGACAGATAAGTTATCGTGTCTTTTGGATTTGATAATAACTGCCTCAGCCTATTTTAGGTTGGGTTAGCCACTGTGTAACCCAACGAAATTTTGTTAGTGTTGGGTTTCATTATTTTCAACCCAACCTACTTAACTTTTTTAGTTCAGGAGTAAAAGATTTTGGCACTTATCTTGCGATTTGAATGGTTTCCTGTCGGTGACTCGTTATTTGAATTTCGATTTCGTTGACAGAAACATCTTCAATCATACGATTCAACTGCAATAATTCAGGAACTAATGTTCTTAGCTTTTGTGTCAATCCTTCTAAAGTTTCAGCTTCTGTTGCTAAACCAGGAACAGTTTCACTCTCTGCTGTCCAAACTTGAGCAGATTCATCCCAAAACGCGCTAACGTCACACTTTGTTTTATTCATGTTTTATGGCAAAAGACTACTTTTCAGGATATCAAAAATCATTAGTCCGATAGGTCAAGGGAAAGCTGATAGATTTCTTGACGGGATAAAGATGTCATTGTAGCTAACTGACGACTGGCTTGCGATCGCGTGACTCCTTGGGCTAAAAGTTGTTTCAGTTCTGTTTTAATTTCTTCGACAGACAGATCCATTTCTTCTGTTTCTGCTTTCCCTGCAATCACAAGTGTGTATTCTCCTTTTGGTGTTTGCTGATTGTAGAATAAAATTGCTTCTTCTAAAGTTGCATAATGAAAGTCTTCATAATATTTCGTTAACTCTCGTCCTAACATCACCGCGCGATCGCGCCCTAAAGACTCTCCTAAATCTTGCAACGTTTGTTTTAATTTATGAGGCGATTCGTATAAAATAATCGTTCGTGTTTCCTGCTGCAGGAGTTGTAAACGCTCTTTTCTCGACTTTCCTTTAACGGGTAAAAACCCCTCAAAAACAAAGCGATTCGTAGGTAGCCCAGAGACAGCAAGGGCAGTAATCGCAGCCGTCACCCCTGGAATAGGAACAACAGAAATCTTTGCTTCCACACAGGCTCTCACTAAATCATATCCTGGATCGGAAATACAAGGCATTCCCGCATCTGTCACCAGCGCGATCGTTTTTCCTTGTTGCAATCGTTCAATAATTTCTGGTTCTCGTTGCTTGCGATTATGGTCGTGATAGCTAATCTGTGGCGTTACAATGTCATAATACTGTAACAATTTCCCCGTGTGGCGAGTATCTTCAGCAGCAATTAAATCAACCGTTTTCAGCGTATTAATCGCCCTGAAGGTCATATCTTCTAAGTTACCAATGGGAGTTCCTACTAAATAAAGGATTCCTGACATATTTTTCTTAATAATCAATCGATAGCAGTTTTCACACTTCTTGAGGTACATTCTAAATTTTGGTTCTTTGTTCTTTGTTCTTTGTTGGTTGTGAATCAATGAACCACGAACCATGAACCATGAACGTCCACCGACTTGCTTTGTACCTCAACCAACTAGTAAACGCTATAACAATAATTGAAAAGTGCTATCAGAAAAAAATAACCCCCTCAGGAAGATGAAGGGGATCTGCATGGAGAACAAGAAGAAGAAAATCACTGATCTAACGGATAAAAAAGTTTAGTTTCATCAGAGTATTGCCAGCGAATGTTTTCGGGATCGCGCTTTTGTGACCACTCCGCAAAATCAGGGTCAGATTTTCGACGACCAAGGGTGCTGGAATGAACGCCAAGGCGTTTGGCAAGTTCGGCTTGAATCAGAGATAAATCATCTTCTGCTGTTACCGATTGCATTGTTGCCGTAGCAACCGCACTATTTTCCGTTTCATTTTCAGCTTCAGAAGGAACAGTGGAAACTTCAGTTCCATTAGAAGTGGAAGCCATAGCAATTGATTGATTCGGTTCTTCTTGCGCTTCTAAGGCTTCTAGAGAATCTGGTTCTTCAAAAAAGTTCTCCACCGCACTCGCAGTTAAGAAATAGTAAACACTGCCTTGATTTTCTAACTCGCGCCGTTTCGCACTAAATTCAGTTGCCTTATAATCTAGAAATTTACTGGCTTTTTTGCCTTCAATATTGGCTTTCATGGCAAGATCAACTGGGGTAACACATCCATTGTTTTCTCGAATCAGTTGATTAAATGCAGGATTGACTTTACCAACAAATCGTTGCCATTGCCATTGTTGAACCACTTGCCAGACAATAATGATTAAGAGCAACCCCAGCAAAACCGGCCAAGCGGTTGCAACCACCACTGCAACAAGCGCGATCGGGATAATAAGAACTAAAAAGCCAGTTGCACCACTGTCAATTACTTTTCCAGTCATGGGTTTTGTTTTGAGTTGTCGGCAATTGCAGAAACTATTTTTCGGTCTGTAGAAGCAACAATTTTCTACAACCAGAGTTGTTTCTATTGACTCTTGCTCTCTATTATCTCCGATTTCACGAATTTTGTTGCATAAATTTAAATCAGTTGCACAAACGTATAATATTACAAATAACCAGTATTATTTTATGAAGTCTCTCGCGAATTTGACCCGTCAAGATTGTAAAACGGTTCGTTTAATTGCCACTGATTTTGATGGTACAGTGACAGAAAATGGGCAGTTAACTGCCTCTGCAATACAAGCACTCGCAAGATTACAGCAATTTGGCATCGCAGTTGTCATTGTTACGGGTCGGTCTGCGGGTTGGGTGAATGGATTGCGCCATTATTTACCTGTTGCAGGCGCGATCGCGGAAAATGGAGGATTATACAATTCTCAACCCGATACGCCCCCTGATATCCTTGTCTCTATCCCGTCTCTCACGCAACATCGCCAAAATCTTGCCCAAGTCTTCCAAAAATTGCAGGTTACTTTCCCTCATCTGCAAGAAGCAACCGATAATCCCTTTCGCTTTACGGATTGGACATTTGATGTTGCAGGATTATCAGAGTCTGATTTAACGCAACTCCAACAGCAATCTCAGCAAGAAGGATATAGCTTCACTTATAGCAGCGTCCAATGTCATATCAAACCGCAAGCGCAAGATAAAGCAACAGGCTTAAAAACAGTTCTCAGCAAATATTTCTCTGATTTAAAGCCAGAAGAAATTTTAACCATTGGTGATAGTCCTAATGATGAGTCTTTATTTAATCCTGATTTATTCCCGCTTTCAGTCGGCGTGGCGAATATTCAACATTACACTCAGCAACTCACACACACCCCTCAGTACATCACAGCAGCAGCAGAAGGAAAAGGCTTTTGTGAATTAGCAAATTATTTAATGAGTTATTAGTCATTAGTCATTGGTCATTGGTCATTAGTCATTGGTCATTAGTCATTGGTCATTAGTCATTAGTCATTAGTCATTGGTCATTAGTCATTAGTCATTAGTCATTGGTCATTAGTCATTAGTCATTGGTCATTAGTCATTGGTCACTGGTCATTAGTCACTGGTCACTGGTTACTGGTCACTGGTCACTGATTAATAATGCTTGCTGGGAGGAATACGGTTAAAACTTCTCCCATTTCTGCACGTTGACGAACCGTTAATTTACCCCCAAGGGCTTCAAATAGGTTTTTCGTGACACTTAAATTTAAACTCAGACTTCCTGTTTCGGGTTGTAGGGTTAGCAGTTGACCAATGGACTTTCCTGGAGACTGAACCCGATTTTGACCGATGCTTTGCGCGTTGGAAGTTTGAGATAATAATTGCAGCTTAATTTGACTTCCTGCTGTAGTCACTTGGATTTTCATTTTGCCGCCACTGGGTAAACGAGATGTAAAGTTTTCCATTAATCCCGTTAACACTTGTGTCAGTAACTCTGGACTACTAATGACGGTGGGTAACTGTTTGGGAAGAATGACATCTAATTCCACATTCCGCCGTTTGGCTTGTTTTTTCCAGTAAGGAATACTTTTGGCGAATAAATCTTCTAAGGGAATGGGAGTTAACTGCACGCCTTGTTTGGTTTTTCCTTCTAATTCTGTCGCTTGGAAAATTAATTCCATGCGGTTAATTTGTTCGGTACACTCTTGATCAATCACGCGCAACCGTTTCAAAACATCTGATCCTAAATCTTTCCGTTTTAGAAGTAACCGCGTTAGCATCCGAATTGTAGTTAAGGGCGTTCTCACTTCATGGGTGAGAGCTTGCAACAGTTCCACATCAGGAGTTTGGGCTTGATCAAGATTGTGATGTTCGCTGACGGGTTTCTCGGCTGGTAAATGAGTTAATAGTTGTCGAGTGAAATCGCTGACCAGACGATAATGAGGAGGACACAGGGGAAACTGTTCTCGTTTTTCTTCAATCGAGGTCAGGTGTTCTGGGGAATTTCTTTGTAAGCGCGATCGCAGCCTTAGCCAAGCCCGTTGAGTCACTTCAGGATCAAAGGAAAAATCAAAATGGGAGTTTCCTTCTGAGTCAACCGTTAGCATCAGTAACAGAGAAAATTCTGAGGTAAAAACTAAGCAAAACTGCTCATCTTGTAGGGGATCATCTGCTGATAGCGGGATTGCTTGGATCGGTGAGGAATGGTGGGCTGTTTCTTCTCCGCGAACGGGTGCAAAAGTCAGTAGGCGTGAAGAACTCACCCCCGCTAACGTGATTTCAGGGGTAAAAACAACAGTTGTCAAACTTTGATTGGGGTTGGTAACGGGTGCGGGACTGGACAAAATCAATCCTTGCGCGATCGGTTTGAGTAATGATTCTAGTGACGCGATCGCGCTGTACCATTCCCGCCATCCTTGCAATTGATCCGTTTTTCCCGAGGACTGTTGTCTTTCCATCATTTGACTTAATGCTGGCAACTGTTGAACACTCACCACTTGCCCCCTTTTTCATAAATAAACTCTCACCGACTAGCCTTGATCATAACCATCCCCACCCTTACTCCCGTAGCCGTAGAACCGAACGAATCAGTCGCGATTTCCACTTGTGCTGACTTCTTTGATGAACCCAAATCGTCTGTTTTTTTTCATCTATCTTTAGTTTGATCATTTTCTTACAATATTAATTTTTATTAAGATTATGTTTTTTTTGCCCTCCCCCCTAGACAGAAATCCAAATAAACGATTCAATGTAAGGGGTTGCTAAAGTAGCCAAATTCTAAAATGACATTTGTATTTTGGGGAAGTGTATTTAAATCAAGAAAATTGCTCACGAGAACCTAACTCAAAGTAAACCCAAAACCTGACCAGAAGGGAAATCTAGGACTTACTTAACAGTGTTCCAATTCCTGAAATGAGGACAAAACATGGAAGCAAAATCAATTAATTTGATGCTAATGATGCCAAAATTTCCCCAAAAAATGTCAAAAATTAAGACAAAGGTTGACTCAGTTGGGTTGTGAGTATTTTCAAGGAAACTGTGAAGTAAGACTCAAAACCAATAACTCCACAAACGAATAAAAGTAAATTATGGCTATCAAAGAAAAACAAGTTCAAGACTACGGCGAGAATCCCATTGAAGTTCGCGATAGTGACCACTACCAAAATGAGTACATCGAAGGCTTTGTTGAAAAGTGGGATGAACTGATTAACTGGCACGCCCGTTCTAGCAGCGAAGGGGAATTTTTTATTAAAACCCTCAAAGAACACGGTGCAAAGCGTGTCCTCGATGCTGCAACTGGAACTGGATTCCACTCCATTCGTCTCATTGAAGCTGGCTTTGATGTCGCAAGCGTCGATGGTAGTGTGGAAATGCTGGTCAAAGCATTTGAAAACGCCACTCGTAAAGACCAAATCCTCAGAACCGTTCACTCTGACTGGCGACAAGTGACTCGGCATATTCAGGAACGGTTTGATGCAGTGATTTGTCTAGGAAACTCCTTTACTCACCTCTTCTCAGAAGAAGATCGTCGCAAAACCCTCGCTGAGTTCTATTCCGTCTTAAAACATGACGGAATTTTAATTTTAGACCAACGGAATTATGACTTGATTCTGGATGAAGGGTTTAAGAGCAAGCATACCTACTACTACTGTGGCGATAATGTCAAAGCAGAACCCGAATATGTTGATGATGGGTTAGCGCGTTTCCGTTACGAATTCCCTGATCAGAGTGTTTATCACCTCAATATGTTCCCATTGCGGAAAGATTATGTTCGTCGTCTGCTTCATGAAGTGGGCTTTCAAGATATCACGACTTATGGTGATTTCCAAGAAACCTATCATCAAGATGATCCCGACTTTTATATTCACGTTGCGAAAAAAGACTAAACCTGACTGAAAATGCCGTTGGGTTAACGCTCCCAAACAGGGTAAAATCCAGCTTGGAACATTGAACCTTGTCAGTGAACAACTGTCAGGTTAATCATTTCCTAGACCCTCTCTTGTTGGGCTGGGAAAAGCCTTAAGAACGTAACGAGGTGAAGTAATATTGTATGACTAAAGCAGACGCAGTCGCCAAACAAGCACAAGATTACTACGACAGTGGTAGTGCCGACGGCTTCTACTATCGGATTTGGGGGGGAGAAGATCTCCACATCGGGATTTATAACACCCCTGATGAACCAATTTATGATGCAAGTGTCCGCACTGTCAGTCGCATTTGTGACAAAATTAAAAATTGGCCAGCAGGAACCAAGGTGCTTGACCTTGGCGCAGGTTATGGTGGCTCCGCTCGTTATATGGCAAAGCATCACGGCTTTGATGTGGATTGTTTGAATATCAGTTTGGTACAAAACGAGCGCAATCGCCAGATGAACCAAGAACAGGGACTCGCTGATAAAATTCGTGTTTTTGACGGCAGTTTTGAAGAGTTACCCTTTGAAAATAAGAGTTACGATGTTCTCTGGTCACAAGATTCTATCCTCCATAGCGGGAATCGTCGGAAAGTCATGGAAGAAGCCGATCGCGTCCTCAAGTCTGGAGGCGATTTTGTTTTTACTGATCCCATGCAAACCGATAATTGTCCAGAAGGGGTCTTAGAGCCAGTCTTAGCTCGGATTCATTTAGATAGTTTGGGTTCAGTTGGTTTCTATCGACAAGTGGCGGAAGAACTCGGTTGGGAATTTGTTGAATTTGATGAACAAACTCACCAGTTAGTTAACCACTATAGTCGAGTGCTGCAAGAACTGGAAGCCCATTATGATCAATTGCAACCTGAATGCTCGCAAGAATATTTAGACCGCATGAAGGTTGGCTTAAATCACTGGATTAATGCAGGTAAAAGTGGTTACATGGCTTGGGGAATTCTCAAGTTCCACAAACCCTAGTTGATCGCCTTCTCAAATTAAACCGACTTTCCCCTTCCTGGTTTTGGGAAGGGGATTTTAAAATGAAACCTTCGTTGTTGGCTATTGGTTATTTCGTTGACATACTCACCGCCCTAGAAGGACGGTGATTCTTCGGTCTTCACAGATTCCGAATTACTGATTCAGCGACACCACTTACTGATTCAGGTTTCCCTTCATCAGCAGAGGCGGAAGTCTCCTCAGTCGTTTGAGGTTTCCCTCTAGTTTCCCAAGGCAATTGGGTACTATTTAGATTAGACAACCAAATTTCTTGTTGATTGCTTTAATCTCGACGAGAGATCAAGGTTTTTAGACTGGTTGAATACCTTTCCAGTATTTCCCTATATTAACACAGAACGCCCTTAAGGGCGGGGCTTTAAACCCGTGATATTTCGGTAAAAGTGTCTGTTACAAAGCAAACAACAAATAACTAATAACAAACAAGAAAATCAAACGTCGGGAACATTTGAGCAACGGGATCATTCCAGTTACACTAAAAGATAGAAGGAGAGTTGGCGAGGTAGTTGCAGTTCTTGGTGTCTTGTCACCTTGAATTGAGGAAAGTCCGGGCTTCCAAAGACCAAACTGCTGGGTAACGCCCAGTGCGGGTGACCGTGAGGAAAGTGCCACAGAAAAATACCGCCGTAGAAGATCAATCTTCTGCGGTAAGGGTGCAAAGGTGCGGTAAGAGCGCACCAGCAGCATCGAGAGGTGCTGGCTCGGTAAACCCCAGTTGGAAGCAAGGTCGAGGGAAGCTATGGTTGGTCTTTTACCAGCTTCCGATGTAAGGGAGTACCGCTTGAGGCTTTTGGTAACAAAAGTCCCAGATAGATAACTACCCTCAAGTGTATCTTGAGAACAGAACCCGGCTTATGTCCAACTCTCTTTCTATTTCGGTTTTTTCGACTTGAAAAAACAATTCTTCTGTAAGCACATGGTCATTTAATAACTCTCGTAGGAAGAAAATGAGGGCAAATCGCTCTTCTGAATTAGCAACCGATGGTCGTCACTCGAAAACAGAGTCAAAAGCACCCCGCTCTGGAAATCGACAGGGGCGATCGCGCCGAGGTCGGGAATTAGAAAAACTGGTAGAACGGTTAGGATTAGCAGACACCACCCCCGTTGATTGGAAATTATTGGATTTAGCCTTAACTCATCCCAGTGCGTCTAGTGTAGCGAATTATCAGCAACTAGAATTTGTGGGCGATGCTGTTGTCCGTCTCGCAGCATCAGAGTTACTCTTAGAAACCTATCCCGAAGCACCAGTGGGGGATTTTGCTGCGATTCGTTCGATTTTAGTCAGCGATCGCGTCTTAGCAGAATTTGCTGAAAGTTATGGCATGGATGGGTTTTTATTGATGGCAGGAAGTGCAGCGAAAAATAAAGCAGGAGCGCGATCGCGCTTAGCCGACACCTTTGAAGCAGTCTTAGGTGCGCTTTATCTCAGTACCCACTCCATGAAATTAATCCGTCCTTGGCTTGATCCCATTCTCAAGGAAAAAGCGGATCAAATTCGCCAAGATCCCGCCCGTCAAAACTATAAAGACGCACTCCAAGAATGGACGCAAGCCCATTATAAAGTTCTCCCTCACTACCAAGTCGAAGAAACTGGACATGGCTATGATGATCCCGAACGGTTCACGGCTTATGTCTGGTTACAAGAGCGTTACTTGGGTCAAGGGAAGGGACGCTCGAAAAAAGCAGCCCAACAAGCTGCAGCCCAATCTGCTTATCAACAATTAACTCAATCATGAATCGTCCTTACACCACTGTTGTCCTCGCCATGAGTGCTGATGGCAAAATCGCTGATACCGCGCGATCAGCAGCAGAGTTTTCCTCTCACATCGATCGCGCTCATTTAGAACGACAAGTGGCAAAAGCGGACGCAATTTTATTCGGTGCAGGGACACTCCGCGCTCACGGGAGTGCCATGTCCCTGCGTAATTCTGATTTAATTGCTCAGCGTCGTCAGCAACAAAAGCCTGATCAACCGATTCAAATTGTCTGCACGCGATCGGGTAGCATTTCCACCGAGATTCGCTTTTTCCAGCAAAAGATTCCCCGTTGGCTCTTAACTAGTCAAGAGGGGGCTCAATCTTGGCAGAGCCAATCCACTGAGTATTTTGAAGAAATCATTACTTCTCCAACCACTGACGGTGAAATTAACTGGCAAGGCGTACTCAAAACGTTCAGGGAAAAAGGAATTGAAAACTTAGCCATTTTAGGAGGAGGAGAACTGGTTGCTGCGCTATTTTCTGAGCAACTTCTCGATGAATTATGGTTAACGGTTTGTCCTGTTTTATTAGGCGGAAAAACCGCACCCACCCCGATTGAAGGAATAGGCTGGGATGCAGAAAACGCGCAAAACTTAAAATTACTGGCAGTAGAAACGATTGATCAAGAAGTTTTTTTAAACTATCGTCTTTCTTAGATCTTTTTGATTAATTTTCGTATTCCTCAGCATAAGTTTGTAAAAGGCTACTAATTTGTTGAGCGACTTCTGTTTCCGTATCTTTTCCGAGAGCTTTTCGTGCTCCTAAAACTTTATCACTCTTCAGATGATGGGTAATCGCTTCTTGCACTCGTTGATTAATGAGTTCTTGTAATTCATTTTGCGCCCGTTGTTTTTGATAGTTTGCACCTTCTTCAGTTGTCGCATACAACGGCGGTAAACGATTTAAAGCGTAAGCCGTAATATCACTCAAATCTATAGATTGGTCACTGGTGACTTCAATTTCAGCAACGATTGTTATCGCTTCAGTTAATACTAATTCCTCCATCACATTAATACACTTTTTGCGATGGCTAGCGACGACTTTACCGTTGAGTAGTGCTGACATGAGCTCATCTAAAGCACTATATTCGTCAGGAGAAAGTTCGGTTGTTGTTTCACAAATCCGACTAATTTCTCCTTCCATAACAGGAGTGAGATATCCGTCATTTAGAGCTTGAGCAACAATTGTTTTAATTTCCATTCTCTGATAGCGTTTTGGTTACTGAATTTCTTGAAAGCGCCATGGCGCTGGATCAATGGCTCGACCATTGACATATAATCCCCAATGGAGATGAGGACCAGTGGAAGCTCCTGTTGAGCCTACTGTACCAATTTTTTGTCCAGCGATCACGCGCTCTCCTTCTTGGACATTAATATCATTTAAATGAAGAAAAATACTCAGAACTCCTTGACCATGATCAATCCCAATCGTGTTCCCATGAACATGAAAGCCTTCACTTTCTTTCCCCACTAAAGCAATCCTTCCATTCGCAGGCGCAACCACTGGTGATCCAGTTCCTGCTGCGTAATCTACGCCTTTGTGATAGTAGTTTTCTGCAAACTCTCCGTTATAGTAGCGACGAACCCCAAAAACAGTGGAAACTCGCCCTCGGTTAGGACGGACAAAAGTTCCAGTCCAGTATTGTTGGGGAGTCACCAGTTTTTTGAATTGTGCAACCCGATTCAATTCTAATTCTGTTGCTGGTCTATTATTACTTCCTGATAACCAGATCCGTTGTGTTGGAAAAGCGCGATCGCGCAACCAAACTAAAAAATTTCTGGTTGTCTGTTCGCCACGAATGGTTAAAGGAACTTTCCCCGAGTCATCTAAAGGGGTTGTGGGAATCAAAGTCCGATATAGATTATTTCCCACCGCAAAGACAGGATAACTTTCATCCCCCCAAGTCACTTGCGGTTTGACCTCATTCGGGTCCGTTTCCATGGTCACAGAAACCGTATCTCCCAATTGAGGATTATCAGGATTAATTTTGACTTCCAGCGCCTCAGCAGGAAGCGCGAGTGTGAACAAACCAAGTAAAAGCCCATACCCCTTAATTTGCCAACCCATGATGAAAATTCTCCTCACTAAAAATCAATATTATGCTTACACTATAGATGATCAAAGAATTGCGATATAGCGTTTCTTAGTCTGTTGAGGTACAAAGCAAGTCGGTGGACGTTCATGGTTCATGGTTCGTGGTTCATTGATTAACAACCAACAAAGAACGAAGAACCAAGAACGAAGAACAAAAATTTAGATGTACCTCAAGAAGCGTGAAAACTACTATATTATGATTTTGGCTTAAGATAAGCAACTGATTGTCGCCAAACTAGGGTAGATTGGTCATAATGATCCACTAAACATAAACAATGTTGGTCTTGCCAAAGCACTCTACCGACAATTAAATCTTCACTGAGGAGTTTGATTTCCACATCCTTCTCTTCTTTAATTAAATTTTGTACCATGCGGGTACTCGGTAAACCCGTGTCAAATTCTGTCATCGTAATCCTCATTTAATGCACTATGAAAATTAACTTTACCAAATATCATGGACTTGGCAATGATTTTATTTTGATTGACAACCGTCATGACGATACCCCTTGTCTGACTTCCGAACAAGCGATCAAACTCTGCGATCGCCATTTTGGAATTGGGGCTGATGGGGTAATTTTTGCCCTTCCTCCCCAAGGCGACAGTAATTACACCATGCGTATTTATAATTCTGATGGCTCAGAACCCGAAATGTGTGGCAATGGAATTCGTTGTTTAGCTCGTTTTGTTGCAGAGTTAGATGGTAAAACGGAGAGTAATGAAGTTTATAAAATTCATACCTTAGCAGGGATGATTCGCCCGCAATTACAGGACGGCGATAAGGTCACAGTGAATATGGGTGAACCCTATTTACTAGCAGAAGAAATCCCAACCACTTTAGGATCTGCACAAGAAAAAGTGATTAATCAATCGTTGACGGTTGCTGAACAAACTTGGCAAGTCACTTGTGTCAGTATGGGAAATCCTCATTGCATTACGTTTGTTGATCATGCGGATGCCATTGATCTAGAAAAAATTGGTTCTCAGTTTGAAAATCATTCTGTTTTTCCGAAACGAATTAATACCGAATTTATTGAAGTTGTTCGTCGTGATTATATTAAAATGCGCGTCTGGGAACGGGGGGCTGGTATTACTTTAGCCTGTGGAACAGGGGCTTGTGCTTCTGTTGTTGCTGGGGTTTTGACTAATAATTGCGATCGCGCTTCCACGGTCGAACTGCCTGGGGGCTGTTTAGAGATTGAATGGTCAGAAAGTGACAATCATGTTTATATGACAGGACCCGCGACAAAAGTTTTTACAGGAGTATATGAGACACAATAATAACTTTTTAACGATTTGATTAAATATGGAAATTGTACTGCCTTATATTTTAGTTGCAGTCCCTGTTATTTCCTTATTTTTTGGCATAATTCAATATGCTCTATTTCATGAAAAAGGTCGGAAAGGGTTAGTGTGGGGTCTTCTTGGACAATTCATCACTTCGTTACTAATGATTATTCTCTTGTGGCGAATAGTGATGCAGACGGCTCAAAAGGAAGATACAACTGGTCCGACTGCAATTGGTCTAATTTTATTTTTAGGATTGGTTACAATTTCTTTGGGTGCAAGTTTTTTGTTAAATGTAGGTATTGTATTTTTATTGCTAACTCAAAATAAATTATAGCTCGTTGAGGAAATAGCGTAACCAGTTATTTAAAGTTCGATTACTCTTAGAAATCACAACTGAAAAATTAGTTTGTCCAGCAGGATTGGTCACGGAAATGTTATTTGCGTTACTCACTGTATTTCTAGACGTAGCTTTTATGTTTAATTTAGTAACTGCAATAATCTTTTTAATATAGATTACAAAAAGATTCGGAATTAGATATAACGAATCTAACTAAATTTTGCCAAAAACTATACCGATAATATTTGTATTAAAGATGCAACTTAATTACTCAGATTTTAAGCAATTCCCATATTCTATAGTTAATGCTCGTCTCCCCAATCCTGATCATCAGTATTATAAAATTGATCTTGAAGCGGGATATATTAAAAGTATTCAACAGCAAACTTGTCTTTTATCTGAAAAGAGGGATGACTCCGTGATCGATTTGAAGGGAGATTGGCTTTCTCTCGGTGGGATTGATTTACAAATTAATGGCGCGTTAGGCTTACCTTTTCCAGATTTAGAAACCGACCATTTAGATAAACTTTTTACAATTTCTAAGTTTTTATGGGAACAGGGCGTTGATGGGTTTCTCCCGACTGTTGTCACCACTTCTTCTGAAAAAATTGCGCGATCGCTGCGAACAATTTCTGAATATATCCAACAGTATCAAACGCCAGATTTCCCTTATGCAAAAATTCTTGGTGTCCATTTAGAAGGCCCCTTTCTTAACCCGAAAAAACGCGGAGCACACCCCGAAAAATATTTATTAGACTTGACCCTTGACAACTTTAATCGGTTGATCGGAAAATATAGTAAACAGGTTAGGGTCGTTACCTGTGCGCCAGAAATAAGTTCTGACGAAAGAATAATTGCAGAACTCCGATCGCGCTACCCCAATATTTTATTCAGTCTCGGACATTCCCTCGCCACAGCAACAGAAGCAGAAACCGCTTTTCGACAAGGCGCATCCCTAGTGACACACGCTTTTAACGCGATGCCTTCTTTACATCATCGAGAAGCAGGATTACTCGGTGCAGCCTTGGTTCATTCTGGGGTGAAATGTAGTTTCATTGCCGATGGACAACATATTTCTCCCACCATGCTCGAACTATTATTGCGGATGGGAGAAAGAGAGAAACGGCTGTTTTTAGTCAGTGATGCCCTTGCGCCCTTAGGACTCGGAGATGGGGTTTATCCGTGGGATAGTCGAGAAATTAGGGTTAGTGAGGGAACAGCCAGACTAGAAGATGGAACATTAGCAGGAACCACCCTTTCCCTCTTATCAGGCGTAACGAATTTGGTGCAGTGGGGAATTTGTGACATTGCCAGCGCGATCGCGCTAGCAACAGAAAGCCCCAGAGAAGCCCTAGGAAAAGACGGTTTAAGTGTCGGACAACCAGCTAATTTATTGCGTTGGCATTGGGATGAAACAACACAATCTTTAAGTTGGGAACGACTGTTTTAACGCTCAATTGAAGTATTTCTAGAAAATGCACTCTTTCATGATTATGGCAATATGGTCTCATTTGTAAAAAGTAGCTTAACTTACGTAGGCTGCAAGCCGAGCCGTAGAGCCTCTCCCCTAACCCCCCTTAGTAAGGGCAGGAATTTACAACTGATTTAGGATTTCTATATTAACAATAATCTGTTTTCTTTAAATGCCAAAGAACATATTGTTTGACAGGTGTCGGATAGTTATCTAAATGAGTAATCGATTGCAAAATTTGATCAATTTTCTGCAAAATCAGCTGGTGAGGTGTCGGAGATTGGGCTTTTAAGGTTTTTCCTAAAGTGGCGAGTGCTAAGGCAACTTCAGGATCAATTCCATCACTTGTAACCCATAAGAATTGATGCAGTTGGTTGATCGTATCCATTAAATTAATTTCATCCCAGTTAGGAAGAAGTTGAACTTGATTATGTAATTTTTCGATTGTTAATTGATAAAGCTGTGCGCGATCGCGATAAAGATTAATAATATCTAGTGAGTTTGGTGTTACTTTTAAAAGAGGAGGTTTTTGAGTCGCATAATTTGCCATCAGCATCAAAAGTTCTCGAATTTGTTGGCGGAAGGTAGCCACTTGACCAAGATATTGTTCTAGAGGACGTAATGGTAGCCAGTTGTCTAGAGGGGTTAGATCCCAATTCCGCAAAGGAGGAAGAGGCTGAACAGTTTTTTCTCTTTTCCATTCCTCATAAGCTGCTTTTGCGACATCAACGATATTGTCATAATTATTAGCCTTAATATGGATTTTTTTTATTAATTTGTCTCGCGCTGGCGAACCAATGTCCATACTTTCAGAATTAGCTTGGTCATACCCTGCAAAACAAAGCGATTTTAAAAGTTGAACTGCAATTTGTGCAGTGGGAAGCGTTAAGGTTTGATCGGATAAAAAATTGAGGAGTAACTCTCCATTTTGAGATAGATTATCATACTTGAATCGCTTTTCTGCCATTGTAATTAGACAGCTTTCAATCAAGCCTGTGCCAGAATAAGATTGAATGACATCTAAAAATAGTTCAGGGGTAGCAGTAGGATAAAATAAGTCTCGACACTGACTAGGAAAAGGAAAAGCATCTAATATAAATTCTCTGACATCCCATTGAATAAGCCATAAGGTGTTGCATTGTGTACAAATTCGGATCATCCTATTTTCAGGAGGATGCCAAGGAGTGATTTCTTCCAATTCACGCCAGCAGAGAGGATAATCAGATAAAGTTTGTGGATATCCCTGCACTGGATGACGGCATTGCTTACAGAAAGTACCTGTCATGATGATTTTCGGGGATGCTTGCAGTTGTTTTTTTCTAACTTTGAAGGATTAATATTTAATTTTTAGTTTCCCTTTTTTCCAATAGAGTTTATAGCATTTCCTAATCTGTTGAGGTACACGAGTGATTGGTTATCAGTGACCAGTTACCAAAGAACGAAGAACAAAGAACAAAGAACAAAAATTTAGATGTACCTCAAGAAGCGTGAAAACTGCTATATTCTCATTTCTTATACATTATGCCGATAAACGTGCTAAAGTATAAATTTTGGTAATAGTAAATAAAGAGCGAAACTTATTATGAAAAGCACTGACGATAAAACAATTGTCAAAGACTATTTTAATGCCGTTGGCTTTGAACGCTGGCGGAATATCTACGGTGATGGCGAAGTGAATAAAGTCCAAAAAAACATCCGCATTGGACATCAACAAACCATTGATACCGTTATGGGCTGGTTGAAAGAAGACGGTAATCTTTCTCAGGTAAGCATTTGTGATGCGGGCTGTGGAACAGGTAGTCTTAGCATTCCCTTAGCACAGGAAGGCGCAACAGTCTATGCGAGTGATATTTCAGAAAAGATGGTGGGAGAAGCGGAAACTCAAGCGAAATCAGCTTTAGGAGACAATCATAAGATTCACTTCTCCGTGAGTGACTTAGAAGCCATTACAGGAAGTTATGACACCGTTATTTGTTTAGATGTTCTCATTCACTATCCTGACCAAGACATCCCCACCATGGTTAAACATTTAGCCAATTGTGCACAATCTCGGTTTATTATTAGTTTTGCGCCCAAAACCTTTCTCCTCAGCCTTTTAAAGAAAATTGGCGAATTCTTCCCAGGACCGAGTAAAACCACTCGCGCTTACCAACATTCGGAAGCAGAAATCGTTAAAATCCTAGAGGACAACGGCTTTGAAATTAAACGGACAGGGATGACCAGCACCAACTTTTATTATTCGCGCATTTTGGAAGCCGTGCGAAACTAAAGTGTTACAAACTTTAACAAAACCCACCAGTGCATATAGATTTTTGTTGCAATCGTTAACAAGTCAGCGCGATCGCGCCCTGACCCGTTGATAAACTGAAAAGCAAAACTGCACTCATTAATCCAATCCCCATCTTTTAAGAGAAAGAAACCCAAGCAATAAAATATGGTTAACACTGCCAATAAAGACCAACAAGAATTACGTCCGGGCATTAAACAACCGGCAAAAGAAACCCTTTTAACGCCTCGTTTTTACACCACAGACTTTGATGAAATGGCGCAGATGGATATTTCCATCAACGAAGACGAACTCCGCGCCATTTTAGAAGAATTCCGCGCTGATTATAATCAAAAACACTTTGTTCGGGATGAAGAGTTTAACCAGTCTTGGGAACATCTCGATCCAGAAACCCGTCGCCTCTTTGTAGAATTTCTGGAACGGTCTTGCACGGCTGAATTTTCTGGCTTTCTCCTCTATAAAGAATTAGGAAGACGCTTAAAAGATTCTAACCCTCTCTTGGCGGAGTGCTTCACCTTGATGTCTCGTGATGAAGCCCGCCATGCTGGTTTTCTCAACAAAGCCATGTCTGACTTTAACCTCTCCCTTGACTTAGGCTTTCTTACCAAGAGTCGGAAATACACTTTCTTTAAGCCCAAATATATCTTTTACGCCACCTATCTCTCGGAAAAAATTGGTTACTGGCGTTATATCACCATCTATCGCCATTTAGAACAAAATCCTGAACACCGCATTTATCCCCTCTTCCGCTTCTTTGAAAACTGGTGTCAAGATGAAAACCGTCACGGTGATTTCTTTGATGCCATTATGCAGGCGCAACCTTATGTTATTACTGGGTTCATTTCTCGCTTGTGGTGTCGTTTCTTCCTGCTAGCCGTATTCGCCACCATGTATCTTAACGATGTGCAACGGTCAGGTTTCTACGAAGCATTAGGCTTAGATGCACGGGACTATGACCAATATGTCATCCAGAAAACGAATGAAACCGCAGGACGGGTCTTCCCAACCATTTTAGATGTAGAGAATCCGAACTTCTTCAACCGTTTAGAAGTTTGCGTGAAAAATAATGAAAAGCTAAGCGCGATCGCAAATTCTGAAGCACCGCGAGTAGTTAAATTCTTCCGCAAGTTACCTCATTACGTCTCCAACGGCTGGCAATTCTTAAATCTGTATCTGCAAAAAGCAGTTGATGCACAAGCCCAGCGCGGTGTTGTCCACTAAAAATATCTCTGAAGATTCTATTTCCTCTTTTCCAATTCGGAGAAGGGGATTTTTTAATGACAAAACAACAGAAGAAAACTAGATTAATCCCCAACAAAGATTATTTTATCAATTTCCAAACAAGTTCCAAAGCAGCACTAACACTCAGAACAGAAATAGTATCCCTAGGATAAAATGAATATTAATTAGCCATAAGAGAGCGAAATCATGAGGATACCTCCCACTCAAATTGCTTCTGGTGAAGAACAACGATATATTTCTCCGCTCGTTAGAAGCTAGACATTAATTGACATAGTTCGATTTTTGTTGACCTAGAAAGGGACGAGCGTGCAGACTCAGCCATAAATCCTGTAAAAAGGTAGGCTACCTTGAGAGGGTCATCACACCCAAGTGTAAACGCCAGCACTTGGCTCTGTGGTCTGTAATTAAACTAAGTACCGATGCTTTATAAGGTCGTGTTGCAGACGTAAAAAGCCCTTTGAAGTTTGTCGAGGCACACTTTACTGAGAAATCAGATTGGCGAAAGCAAGCCGTTTAGGAGAGGGAGATGCTAAGACCATTTCCCTCTCCACCATGAAAGTAAAGCTAAGTCAAGAAATGTACAATAATTTACCTACTAGGAGTTAACCCCAAGAACAACCACAAGCGGTTAAAGCCTTTTTACGCAATCTCCGTTGTGAAAGTAATGAAAATCAATACAAATTTGTAAACTAAGAATTATCAATGATGTCTTTTAATTATCCTAAAACTCCACAAGTTGAACAACTCGATCACTATCATGGTGTCGCTGTTACAGACCCCTATCGCTGGTTAGAAGATCCCGATTCTGAAGCAACGAAAGAGTGGGTAGAAGCCCAAAATAAAGTCACCTTTAGCTTTTTAGAAAACATTCCAGAACGAGAAACCATCAGAGAACGCTTAACCCAATTATGGGATTACGAAAAATATGGAATTCCCATTAAAAAAGGAGAACGTTATTTTTATTTCAAAAATGATGGTTTACAAAATCAAAGTGTTCTCTATACTTTAAAGGAATTAGACGAAGAACCGCAAGTTTTACTCGATCCCAATCAATTTTCTGAAGATGGAACGATCGCGCTGTCTGGAATGGCGATTAGTGATAATGGTCAATTTTTAGCCTACGGGATTTCTAAATCAGGTTCAGATTGGCAAGAATGGCAAGTCCGAAACGTTGAAACCAGAGAAGATTTTTCCGATCATCTCCAGTGGATTAAATTTTCGGGTGCAACCTGGACCAAAGATAATGAAGGCTTTTTCTATAGTCGGTATGATGCCCCAGAAGAAGGCAAAAAACTGGAAGAAGCAAACTATTATCAAAAGTTATATTATCACCGTTTAGGAACAGAACAAAGCGAAGATATTCTCATCTATCAACGTCCTGATCAAAAAGAATGGATGTTTGATGCAGATGTGACAGAAGATGGAGATTATCTCATTATTTCGGTGAGCAAAGGAACTGATCCGAAAAACTTAGTTTTCTATCAAGATTTACAAGATCCGAACGCAGAAGTCAAAGAATTAATTTCTGATTTTATTAGCAGTTTTAACTTCATTGAATATGAAGGCTCTCTCTTTTGGTTTCGGACTGATTATAAAGCCCCGAAAGGACGTTTGATTGGCATTGATATTAAGCAACCTGACCCCGACAGTTGGCAAGAAATTATTGCTGAAACGGAGAATACCTTAGAAGGAATTAATATCTTAAATAATCAGTTTATTGTTGATTACTTACAAGATGCGCGATCGCGCTTGCAAATTCATGCTTTAGATGGTACATATCTTAAAGATATTGAACTCCCTGGAATTGGGTCAGTGGGTGGTTTTAATGGTAAACGAGAAGACACCGAAACCTTTTACGCTTACACCAGTTTCACTACCCCCACCACCATCTATCGCTATAACCTAGAAACAGGGGAAAGTACCCTTTTCCGACAACCCACAGTCAGTTTTAATCCTGATAATTACGAAACTCGCCAAGTCTTTTATCGCAGTAAAGATGGAACACAAGTTCCGATGTTTATTACCCACAAAAAAGGCTTATTTCTCGATGGAAATAACCCCACTCTTTTGTATGGCTATGGCGGGTTTAACATTTCTTTGACCCCAAGTTTTTCCGTGAGTCGTCTGGTTTGGATGGAAATGGGGGGCGTTTATGCCGTTCCCAACTTGCGCGGTGGTGGCGAATACGGAGAAGAATGGCATCAAGCAGGAACCAAACTCGATAAACAAAATGTCTTTGATGACTTTATCGCTGCTGCGGAATGGTTAATCGAACACCGCTATACCTCTCCCCAAAAACTTGCTATTTCAGGAGGAAGTAACGGGGGGTTACTGGTGGGGGCTTGTATGACCCAACGTCCCGACTTATTTGGCGCAGCATTACCTGCCGTGGGGGTAATGGATATGTTACGCTTCCATAAATTTACCATCGGTTGGGCGTGGTGTTCTGATTATGGTTCTCCTGATCACCCAGAAGAATTTGAAACCCTCTATGGCTATTCTCCCCTACATAATCTTCAATCAGGAACCGTGTATCCCTCAACCTTAATCACCACTGCGGATCACGATGATCGCGTTGTTCCCGCCCATAGCTTTAAATTTGCTGCTGCATTACAAGCCAGTCACGCTGGGAATAATCCTGTTTTCATTCGCATTGAAACTAAAGCAGGACACGGCGCTGGAAAACCCACCAGCAAACGCATTGAAGAAGTCGCGGATCAAATGGCGTTTTTAACGACGGTTTTAGATTAGTCACTGGTCACTGGTCATTGGTCATTGGTCATTAGTTATTTGTTAGTGGGTAGTTTTTCTTCTTCTTTACTATCCACTGGTCACTGTCGTTGAAAAGTTGCGCCTGTGGTGTTGACTTGTAAAACTTGGGCTTTTGCTATCACCCCTGCTTTCTTCCAAGCGGTCTGCATTTCTTGCGCCACGGTTGCAGCCTGACCCATACTGGTAATCGCAAGGAGTGTCGGACCTGCACCACTAATCGCGACTCCATAAGCCCCCGCGCACAAGGCTGCTGTTTCTACTTCAGAATAGCCTGAAATCAGTTGTTGACGATAGGGTTGGTGGAGTTGGTCTTGCATTCCAGTCCGTAACCAGTCTCCGCGTCCCGTTTCGATCGCGCGGATCAATAGTCCTAAGTGAGAGGCATTAAAAATGGCAACATCACGAGAAACCTGTGAGGGTAAGACGGATCGCGCTTCCTTTGTCGAGAGTTCAAAGTTAGGAATCGCCACCACGGGAATCAGTTGTTCCGACCAAGGAATTTCTGCAATTTCCCAAGCCTTACCAGTGGGAACCGCTAACCGACAACCGCCGAGAAACGCAGGGACAATATTATCGGGATGACCTTCCAGCGCGATCGCGCGTTGTAATAAATCTTCATCTTCCACAGGCGATCCTGCTAAAGCATTGGCTGCGAGTAACCCCCCAACAATTGCTGTTGCTGAACTTCCCAAACCTCGGGAAAGGGGAACGCCTAACTTAATCTCAATTTTAACGGGTGGGGCGGTTTCACCAAAATCTTCGTAAAACTGACGAAACGCCTGATAGATTAAATTATCTGGATTATTGCTAACACTCGCTGCTTCTTCCCCCTGAACGACAATTTCTACAGATGCAGTCCCCGTCGGCTGTCGAGTCAACTGAAACTGATTCTGAAGCGTTAAAGCGACACCCAAACAATCAAACCCCGGTCCGAGGTTAGCAGTGGTTGCGGGAACTTGCACGGTAACCTGAGAGAAAGCCATATTTCCTTAAATTTAAACTAATCGAATCATACTATAGCGTTTTTTTGAACAACACACTCATAACAAAGTATCTCTAACAGCTATGGAACGTACTACCGCTTGGTGGGAAAAAGCAACTGCAATTTTTGCTCTTTTTAGTTTACTTATCTCCTTTTTTAACTTGACTTATGTCCCCATGCGAGATGTTTACTTGCATTATTTTCCAGCCATTGTCGAACATTATGATCCCTTAAAAGGGATCACGCCTCATCCCTTTACCAAAGATTATTTAGAAACGGTTGATCAGCTTGATCATGAACTCTCTGAACAACCAGACTTCGGTGGTAAAACTCAGCCGTTATTAAACACACTGTCCAAGAAAAGTGAAGAAATGATCGAGAATAATCCCTTTTTAATCGCGGGAAAATTCGGGACATTTGCACGAATTAAACGTCTGATCCGAGAACATACAGGAGAAGTGACTGCTAAAGAAGGATTACGACAATTTTGGAGTCCAGAAAACTTTCAAACCAATGGAAAAGCTGAACTCAATTATTTCCAAGAGAAAATTGCTCCTCTTTTATCTACTAATTATTATCGGGAAGTGGATGATTATGGACGCTTTATTGATGATTTTTGGCGTATCGATTTAATTTTTATTGTTTTTTTTGCCTTGGAATTAGCAACCCGAACCACCATTATAACTTATCGCACACAAGGGATTAATTGGTTTGATGCTTTGTTGCGACGGTGGTATGATTGGTTCTTACTTCTACCTTTCTGGCGTTGGTTAAGGATTATTCCTGTTTTAACTCGCCTTCATACCTCAAAAGTAATTGATTTTGAACGAATTTTAAGTCAAATCACTTATGAACCTGCTGCCTACTTATCAGATCGGGTTTCTCAATATTTATTAGTGCGAATTATTAATCAAGCGAGAAATTCTGTTGTTGAAGGAGAAGCTGCTAACTTTTTACTGAATCCTCAACCTTATCTCAAAGTTAGTGATGCCAATAAAGTTGAGATTCTAACAGATCGATTATTAGCACTTACCATTTATAAAGTCTTACCGCAAGTGCAACCTGATGTGGAAGCACTTTTACATTATGCCCTACGCGGTGCATTTTTAGAATCTGATTTTTATCAGAATTTACAACAGGTGCCCGGAATCGAAAACTTACCCGATGAATGGCTAGAAAACTTATCGAATCAACTCGCAAAATCTTCGGTTAAGGTATTAGTTTCTTCTTATGAAGATGCCGAAGGACAAGCCTTATTTGATAAACTATCTACAGACTTTAAAGCAGCATTGAAAGAAGAGTTAAAACATAAAGAAACACTTGCTGAAATTGAAACGTTATTAGGAGAACTTTTAGAAGAAGTCAAAATTAATTACATTAAAAAATCAGAAGAAACCGATCCCATAAAAACCATGGAGGAAGTTGAACAATTAAACACCCCCGAAGAAAAAGGATAATCCGTTAGCCCAACCAACCGATCATCCTTAATCACTAATCGTCACTGACTCGAATTAACAAAACTTTTAATCGTAACTAAAGCATCGCGATTCCCGAAGGGCGACTGCTTCCCCGCATAGCACTTGGCGAAGGTAAATGTTGCAAGTAAGCTGGATCTAACCAGCATTGGGGTAAACTTTCCCCAGATGGAAACATTAAGTCTTCTTTCGGAAAATCTTCAGGATCTTGCATTTCTTCTCCCGCGTGAAACCGTCCTTGAATCATATTTTGACAAGGATTGTACATTTCCGATAGCGTGAGGACTTCGACCAAATCACCTGTCGGTTTATGTTTTAAGAACATAGCAACCTCCTTCTATAACCCCTGATACTTTAAACGTAACCGAAAACAGGGGCAGTTTATATCACAAAATGTAAAATTCGTTACGGATTCCGTTTTTTAAGTTTTCCTTAAGTATGAGGCTGAAAATTTTTTCAAAACCAAGCGTGTCGCTTGTAGGTTACAGACCGTGACATCCGCACAGACATAACTTCAGTCATTTCACAAATAAAGGCTTACTACTTGATCTTTAATCAAGGTTGTCTGACATATTAATGATCACAGGAGTTAAATCAAATTATATGTATTCACTAATACAGATTATCATCTTTTTTGTCAGTTAAATAGATTGCAATCAATATTTTGAGTAGCAAAGAAAAATGAATCATCACTTTCAAGTAAGCACAGCAAACCACATATTAGAACAAATCTTATCCTATGCACAAAAAGGCTTTACTGGAAAAATTGAGATCGAAATTGGTGATCAACACAAAACTGCATTTTACTTTAACCTTGGATTCTTAGCATGGGGAACCGATGGGATTAAATCCTACCGACGCTCTACTAGACACCTCATCAAATTAGGAATATCTTCTGAAATTGCTGTCGCCATTCTCTATCAGGAAAAGCAAACACAATCCTTAAATTGTGAGGAAGAGGGTAGTTTTGTTGCAGAAGAATATAATACTTTAGTGACTTTAATTAAAGATGGTTTATTAACCAAAAAACAAATTCAAACCTTAATTAGTAATTATTGCCAAGAACTGTTATTTGATCTAATTTCTCAACTAGAACACAATAGAACTCAGAGACAGGACTGGCAAATTAACGTTTATCTAGGAGAACGACCTTCTCGTTCGAGTTTGATTCCTCACACTTGGTTATGTGCTTTCGATCTCGTTCTTCAACACACTAGAGAATTTTACCAAAAGTGGATTGCTTTAGAAATCCCTAATTGTTCTCCTAATCAAGTGCCTGTTATTCAACACCATAAACGATTATCAGACAAAACAAATCCCAAAACTTATGAAAAATTAGTATCACTTTTAAATAAAAAATATACTCTTCGAGAGATTGCCGTTCAAACGAAACAAGATGTACTTAGTATTATTACACCCTTAGCTCCCTTAATTAAAGAGGGAACAATTATCCTACAATCTCTTCCCGAAAAGTCTTCCCCAAAAACGACTACTAAGCAGGCTCATAGTAAATTAAAAATCATTGCTATTGATGACAACCGACAAACTTTACGTATTCTGGAAGGAATTGTCAAGAATGGGGGAAATGACTTTACAGGAATTAGTAACCCGATGACCGCTTTACCACAACTCATTGAAACCAAGCCTGATTTAATTTTTCTTGATCTGATTATGCCCGTTTTCAATGGCTATGAATTATGTCGCAAAATACGAAAAGTAGAAGCATTGAGTAATGTGCCGATTATTATTCTCTCAGGAAAATTGATTGATAAAGTTCGTGCTAAACTAGCAGGGGCAACTAGCTCTTTGCAGAAACCAATTGTTTGTCAACAGGTAGAAGAAGCCATCAAGATTTATTCTGAGAAGAAAAAAGAATCTGCACTTGTTTCTGAGCCCTCCAGAGACTTGATCATGGAGGGCTCTTAGTTTAGTTCTAATGAGAATTAGCTATTTGCAAACGAGTATTAAGCATTTTATCCATCCATCCTTCCAAATACTGTCGATTTTCTCGTTTTTCTGTAAGATTTGTGGTATCAAACGGATGAGGCGCAAGCCCTTTTATCGCTGCGGTTGTCACACAAAACATTGACTTCTGGAAACTGTCACAAATTTTGACTAATAAGTCTCCTTCACCGCGTCCAGACTGTTGATAAAATTGTTGCAGATAGTCTGGGAGATAATGCCTCATATCCTGCATTAATAAGGTTGGCGGAACACCAGCCGTTCCCGTCGTGATAACATCTGCATTTAGAGCACCATAAGCAAACTCTTCTTGTTCAACTGGAATTTGGTGCGCTTGGGCGTTGAATGATACTAAACCAGGAAACGGCGCTCCACGGAAGAAAATGGACTCAACATAAGGAATGGCTGTGTCAGGAAGAAACGTTAATCCTGCTGATTTGGGAATTAAATCATAGACTTCCCCACGAATTGTAACGCTGTAAGTAATGGGCGTATTTGCATCAGCAACTAAGCCATTTTTGATTTGTTCTACGACATCAGGAATCGAATGAATTTCTCCATTTAAATAACGATCGCTGAGTTCTAAGAAAATCTTACTCATAATTGTCCAAAACTCACCCAACCCTTTGTAATAAGACATCTGACGCAAATGTTCGGGTAAGAAGTCATTGAAAATAGCATGAAAGCCCTTCATTAAAGGATTAAACTTAAATTTGGCTTGAATTACTTTCTCCGCAGCGTCTCGAAATTCAGGGGTATCTAAATAAGCATCCAACCCTCCGCCTCCATGCCACATCATCGCTCGCATGGTATATTCAGCATATTCATAGTTAATGCGATCATGCCACCAATGACGGAATAATTTTTGGGGAGTGACTTCACCATTGAAGTATTTGAAAAAGTTGAAAAAGATTAAAAATTGGTCTTCTGCAATGTATTTCAGATTTTTCGCATAAGCATCTAAAACCACGCCATAACTTTTCAAAATTCCCACCACTTCAATTAAGTTAGTCGGAGAATCTTTTAAGAGGGCTTCTCCTGCTTCTAAGCGATAAATATCCTCAGCAAGGCGATGTTGAGACGGTTCAAACTGTGTAATAACCATAATTTGTTATTTGTTATTTGTTATTGGTAACTGGTAACTGCTCACTGCTCACTGCTAACTGATTACTGCTCACTGGTCACTGGTAACTGGTCACTGATTACTGCTAACTGCTCACTGGTAACTGGTAACTGATTACTGAGAGCAGCGGTTTCGGTTTCACTCCAGCGAACAAGCCAACTCGGTTGTAAACCTAAGACGACAATCAAAACGGCTAAAACTACGGCTGGAATACGGTCTGACCAAGGAACAGCAGGGAGATTGCTAAAGGCTTGGGGTAAGCGTCCAAAAAAGACACGGTTAATCATTAATAAGAAGTAAACCGCCGTTAACCCAGTTCCAACTAAACAAAGCAAAGTTGCAATCGGAAAAGCAGAGAATGTTCCCCGAAAAACTAAAAATTCGGTGATAAATCCAACCATTCCAGGAATCCCTGCACTTGCCATCACGCCTACAATCATTAAACTGCCAATGATGGGTAAGCCTCGTTCGGGGTTCAGTAAGCCTCTTAAGGTATCGACATCGCGAGTTCCCGTTTTCTTTCCCACTGTTCCCACTAAAAGGAATAATAGTGCAGAAATTAGACCATGACTAATCATTTGCCCCATTGCAGCAACTAAACTTAAGGGAGTGGCTGCTGCTGCTGCCAGTAAAATGTATGCCATGTGTGCGATAGAAGAATAAGCAACGACGCGCTTCATATCTTTCTGGGAAATGGCAGCTAACGCCCCGAATAAGGCACTAATGGCAGCCCAAATGGCAAGATAAGGGGCGAGCACTGACCACGCATCAGGAAATAAGCCAATTCCAAACCGTAAAATGCCATAGGTTCCCAATTTGAGAAGAACACCCGCTAAGAGAATAGAAATGGGCGTAGAGGCTTCGACGTGAGCATCAGGAAGCCAAGTGTGGAAGGGGAAAATGGGAATTTTAATGCCAAAGCCCGCCAGAAGAATCAACAAGAGAATGATTTGACTTCCTAGGGGGAGAATCTGCGCTTGTAAGGGTTCATAATCGAAACTGGAGGCATCACTTAGCCAGACAATCCCGAGGAATGAGGCTAACACTAATGCCCCAGAAATAGCGGTATAGAGTAAGAATTTGGTGGCTGCATATCCTCGATTTTCTCCGCCCCAAATGGCAATGAGGAAATAAAGGGGAATCAGTTCAATTTCGTAAAACAGGAAGAATAACAGCACATTTTGCGCTAAAAATGCTCCTGCTGTTCCTGCACTGAGGAAAAGTAAGAGGGCATAATAAAAGCGCGATCGCGCAATTTTGGCAGGACTGGCATAAATCGCTATTAAGGTGAGAAAGCTATTAATGAAAATTAGCGGTAAGGCTAACCCATCTACCCCCAGATAATAGGTCAGTCCCAGTTGTTCCAGCCACGGGAAAGACTCGGAGAGAAATAAGCCTTCTTGACTGGGATCAAATTGTAAGCCAACGGCTACGGTTAACACCAGCAGAAGACTGGCGATGATTAAGGCGAAGGGACGAGATTGATCGGCTTGCTTCTCTGGCAAAAAACCGATAATAATCCCACCGATAACTGGAATCCAAATTAAACTACTGAGCATTATTTGTTCTTTGTTCTTTGTTCTTCGTTCTTTGTTCTTTGTTCTTCGTTCTTTGTTCTTTGTTCTTTGTTCTTTGTTCTTTGTTCTTTGTTCTTTGTTCTTTGTTCTTTGTTCTTTGTTCTTTGTTCTTTGTTCTTTGTTCTTTGTTCTTTGTTCTTTGGTCACTGTTAAAACGACCAATTAATCAAAAGCATCAACAATAACGCCCCACTAATCAAAATCGTGAGTAGGTAAAACTGAGATTGTCCAGAGGCGCTATATTTCAAACTCTGACCGCTAAAGAGAGTTCCAAAGCCAATTAAGTTGACAACGCCATCAATCACATAACGATCGAGCCAAGCACTAAATTTAGACGCTAATTCCACCGCTAACACAACCGTCCAGCGATACACCCGTTCTAAATAAAAATCATAGGCAAGAAAATCTTGGAGAAAGCGGGAACTGGTGCGAACTGGTCGCATCCATGTCCGAGGAAGGGCAATGGTCGCGCCTAAAATCACACCCACTGCACCTGATAACACTAAAAGCAACATTTCGGGTTGGTCTAAAACTGTAGCGGTACTGGCAATCGACCCCGTTTCTGCAAACCACAGTTGCCATCGTTGGGGAATTAAAGGGGCAAGCAGGGCAACAATAATTAAACTTACCATCGGAAATGCCATCGGCCAATTGACTTCGGGAGCGCGTCGGGTTTTGGGTTGTGGTTTACCCAAGAAGACCAAACGGAAGACTCGCGTTAAATTAATGGCACTGAGAGTATTAACCAGCATGATGAAGGGTAAAAGCCACTGTGGAAGCGTCTTAAAACTCTCGATCCATTGTCCCATGACCCAAAAGTTACCGAGGGGAAGTAAGACCACTAAACCCGAAGCCCCCACTAAGAAAGAAAGGGTGGTAACAGGCATTTTTGACCATAACCCCCCCATCTGCGTAATATTTTGATCGTTGGTCGTGAGAATAATAGACCCTACGGTCATAAACATGAGGGTTTTCGCGATCGCGTGAATCAGTAAAAGCAATAAGGCAATATCTAAGCGTCCAAAGCCAACAGCAACGAAAACTAAGCCTAAATAGACGCTGGTGGAGTGAGAGAGGGTTCGTTTCAAGTCAATCTGCGCGATCGCGACAAAAGATGCACCAACCGCCGTCACCAGCCCCACTGCAATTAAAACTTCTCTCACAATCGGCGATAACTCAAAAATCGGGTGCAACTTAATCAACACATACGCCCCTGCTGTCACCACGATCGAATTCCGCATCAGAGACGCTGGACTCGGGGCTTCCATCGCTTCATCTAACCACAAGTTTAGAGGGAATTGGGCGCATTTCCCAACTGGACCCGCAATCAGGGCTAACCCCAATAACGTGGCGCTTAACGGGGCTAAATCGGCGGTCACCGTCCATGCTTCAATCTCGGTGAAAGTCAAGCCAACCCCATAACTCGATAACGCCACGACTCCCATTAATAAAATAATGTCGCCCACGCGCTTCGTTAAAAACGCATCTCTGGCTGCAGTAACCACTAAAGGTTGTGCGTACCAAAAGCCCACCAAGAGATAAGTTGAGAGCGTTAATAGCTCTAATAAACCATAGCTTAAAAGCAACGAATCACTAATGGCAATCCCTGATAAAGCAGCTTCAAAAAAGCCCATCAAGCCATAAAATCGCGCCAGTGACCAGTCCTTTTCCATATACCCCAAACCATAAATTAGGGTAACAACAGTAATGCCAGTTACTAACTCTAAAGCCCCAATACTGACTGGGGAAATTTCAATGGCTAAAGTCAAGTCTAGATCCGCAACTTCTAACCAATGAAAGATGAATTCTTGGGGGGGTTTTTCCCAAGTCAGAACAAACACCACTGACCCATGAATGAAGGCGATCAAGCTCATCAATAAGTTTATATAAGCAGCAGGTCTTGGCCCTGTGCGACGAATTAATCTCATTGACCAAGGAAGGGTCAACACCGCTCCTATCAGCCCATAGAAGGGAATCAACACCGTGCCTTGTACTAATAAATCATCCATATAAAAAAGTTTTTCCGTAACTAACAATATTAATTTTAAATTAAATGAGTTGCTCTCTTCTACCAAGCTGCTCTATTTGTCAGCAGACTGGTGTAATTTTTATTAGTTAAGTGTCAGTCTATTTGCTTTATTTTGTCTTGCTTTTTATGGCAGTCTATTTGCTTTTTTTGCTCATTTTTTATTAAATAAAGAGAATTTTTGCTAGTGCTTATGATATCAATTATCAAAACTTATCGTCCTCAATCCGAACAATGACCTAGACAAAAATCCCTTTTTATGGTGCGCGATCGTCCGACCACGAAAAGCCTTGGCTTCATGGCGATCTGATCCCCGTTGTCAATCAAAATTGAGAGATTCTGTTTTTCTTAACGTCATTATCAGAAATTTTAAACCTCCTGCTCTGATTCTCCCAAGGGAGTTCTCAGATCTTCAACGATTATAAAACAGTGTCTCCCTTCTCGATAGACAGAAGCATCTTCCTGCTTGGGGATCATAACCAATCATCAATATTAAAAAATATTAAACAGACTAATTTGAAAATATTATGATATTTTATATTGTCAAAAGCGACAATGTAACTTATGCTTTTTTTTGGTAGGGAAAACAACCTACTGGTCAAAAATGCGTACTTTCAGTTTTTGTAAGAGAAACGCCCCTCAGTTGCCGAACAGAAGGGCAGATACTCGCTGAATAGTGCCAAATTTGACCCTCTTGCATAAATAAATCTCTAGCTTGACAATCGAGGAAAACAACAATGCCAATTGCGGTTGGAATGATAGAAACGCTAGGCTTTCCCGCCGTCGTGGAAGCAGCCGATGCGATGGTCAAAGCAGCCCGTGTGACCTTAGTGGGCTATGAAAAAATTGGAACGGGTCGTGTTACCGTGATTGTTCGTGGTGACGTTTCCGAAGTCCAGGCTTCAGTCAGTGCTGGAGTTGACTCTGCAAACCGAGTCAATGGCGGGGAAGTGTTATCAACGCACATTATTGCTCGTCCGCACGAAAACTTAGAATACGTCCTACCGATTCGCTACACCGAAGCCGTAGAACAGTTCCGATAATTGAGAGGGGGCATTTCAAGCATCCCACCTGATCTCGTGATTTTGCATCAATATCGGTTGAGATGTCCCCGCCATCTTACTTTAGTGAATAAATAATCCAAGATGAATCCGATTCATCTTTAAAACTCCGAGGAGGAAAGCAAACAAATGGCAGTTGCAGTAGGAATGATCGAAACCCTAGGGTTTCCCGCCGTTGTAGAAGCAGCCGATGCAATGGTGAAAGCAGCCCGCGTCACCTTAGTGGGTTATGAAAAAATTGGCACTGGTCGCGTTACGGTGATTGTCCGTGGTGATGTTTCGGAAGTTCAGGCTTCGGTTAGTGCGGGAACTGAGTCGGTGAAACGAGTAAATGGCGGACAGGTTTTATCCACCCATATTATTGCTCGTCCTCATGAGAACTTAGAATATGTCTTACCCATTCGTTATACCGAAGAAGTGGAACAATTCCGAGAAGGGGTGGGTACACCTCGCAACATCACTCGCCAGTAACTTAAACTATGCAAATGGCAAAAGTTTGCGGAACAGTGGTTGGTACTCAAAAACTGCCCAGTATGACAGGGGTCAAACTCCTTTTATTGCAGTTTATTGATGCTAACGGTGAACTGCTCCCAAAATATGAAGTCGCTGCTGACCCCGTCGGTGCGGGACTAGGGGAATGGGTCTTGGTTAATCGTGGTAGTGCTGCTCGCCAGACTGAATACCATCAAAACCGTCCCCTTGATGCAATGGTTGTTGCCATTATTGATACCGTTACTGTGAATAATCGCCGACTATACGGTGAATAAAATAAAACCTAATTTTAGTATCGCAGGACTGGTGGTAACCCCGAGAGTGATCTCTGTTAAACAAGAAAACGCCATCAGTAAATAAATAGGACTAACCGCAACCTTAGCAAACTCAGGAGAAAGGGCGAGAAAATTTCAGAATACTTTAAGAATTTGAGATTGAATCGCTCTTGAATCATACGAAGCGTTTACATTTTAGGAGGAAAAAACAATGGTAGTCCGCAGTGAAGCGGCTCCACCGACTCCTTGGTCAAAAGCCCTCGCCGAACCCCAAATAGACGAAAGTGCTTATGTCCATTCCTTTTCCAATATTATTGGTGATGTCTGGGTCGGACCGAATGTTCTGGTAGCACCTGGAACATCCATTCGGGCTGATGAAGGCTCACCCTTCGCCATTGGAGAAGGGACGAACATCCAAGATGGAGTGGTCATTCATGGTTTAGAAGAAGGGCGTGTGGTTGGGGAAGACCGTCAGCATTATTCGGTTTGGATTGGAGAAGATACCTGTATTACTCACATGGCTCTCATTCATGGGCCCTGTTATGTCGGTAATAATTGCTTTATTGGTTTCCGATCCACTGTCTTTAATGCTCGGGTTGGTGATGATTGCATTGTGATGATGCACGCCCTGATTCAAGATGTGGAAATTCCCCAGGGTAAGTATGTTCCTTCGGGAGCAGTGATTACCAATCAACAACAAGCAGACCGCTTACCCGATGTGCAAGAGTCAGATCGAGAATTTGCCCATCATGTTGTTGAAATTAACGAGGCACTAAGAGAAGGATATCGGTGCGCTCGGGATGCAAACTGTATCATCCAAGTCAGAAATGAATCTAGTCGCCCAGAACAAGCTAGTAATGGGGCGAAGGTCAATGGTTATAATCGCGCTCAATCTTTCAATGAGCCCAGCAGAAGCAAGCAATCACAGGGGGGAAGCACCTTGAAACCAGAAGCAATAGAACAAGTGCGATCGCTGCTGCGACAAGGCTATCAAATTGGAACAGAACACGCAGATAAGCGTCGCTTTAGTCGCAACTCTTGGCAAAATTGTTCGCCAATTCAAGACACTCATGAACGGAACGTTATCCAAGCTCTAGAAGCCTGTTTAGTGGATCATGCTGGGGAATATGTCCGCTTATTTGGGATTGATCCTAAAGCCAAACGTCGAGTTTCAGAACTGGTGATTCAAACGCCAAGCGATGAACCCAGCGCAAGCTCAAGTTACAGCACCAGTAATGGGAGTTATCAACCGAGTCGCCGTCAAAGCTACCCGAGTGCAAGTCAAAGCACAGGGGGATTGGGTCAAGATGTCGGGGAACAAGTGCGATCGCTGCTCAATCAAGGCTATCAAATTGGTGTGGAACACGCCGATAAGCGTCGCTTTAGTCGGAATTCTTGGCAAAATGGCGCACCGATCCAAAGTCGTCAAGTCTCTGGCGCGATCGCGGAGTTAGAGTCTTGTTTAGCTGAATACAGTGGCGAATATGTCCGCTTGATCGGGATTGACCCCAAAGCCAAGCGAAGAGTTTTAGAACAACTGATTCAAGAACCTGGACAGAATGGAACTGTCCAAAAACAAGGCGCTTCTTATCAAGGGAGTTCCGCCCCTCAAGGCGGATCACAGCAAGTGGGCGGTGATATTGCTGAACAAGTGCGCTCCTTAGTTAACCAAGGCTACACCATTGGTTTGGAATATGCGGATCAACGTCGTTTCCGTCGTAACTCTTGGCAAAATGCTGGACAATTGGAAGGAAATGCGAATCAAGTTTTATCCGCACTCAATGGGTGTTTGGCGGAACATCCCAAAGACTATGTTCGTTTAGTGGGAATTGATCCGAAAGCGAAACGAAGAGTTTTAGAAACCTTGATTCAGCAACCTGGACAACAGGGAACAACCGCGAAGCAAGGAAGTCAAACTCCTGTTAGCTATCAGAGCAATGGTCGTCAAAGCTATAGCCAATCTAACGGGAATGGCGCAAGCAGCAACTTAGATCCAGAGACGGTTGACCAAGTGCGAAGCCTACTACACCAAGGGTATCAAATCAGCACCGAACACGCTGACAAACGACGCTTTAGCCGTAATTCTTGGCAAAAAGGAGCTTCCATTGACAGCAGCCGTGAATCGGAAGTTCTATCCGCCTTAGAAGGATTTTTAGCCGATCATCGCGGAAAATATGTCCGTTTAGTGGGCATTGATCCGAAAGCGAAACGCCGAGTCTTGGAAACAACGATTCAGCAACCCGCTTAAACTGATTCATGATCAGGAGTCTCGATAAGGCTTGGTTCTTAGCACACTCCTGATTCTTGAATCCAACTTTTGTAAACCTTATTGGAAGCCATTTAGTGGCTGAGAGCCATGTCTGTGCTTTCCCTGCCGACAATAAGTCACACCCAAATTTATGTCAGTGGTGATGTGATGATTGATGAAACCGCAGCGATCGCGCCTGGCGTGATTCTGCAAGCAACCGGGAACGGCAAAATCATCATTAAAGCAGGGGCTTGCATCGGAATGGGAGTCGTTTTAACGGCAAATCAGGGAACGATTGAAATTGGCGAAGGTGCGATTTTAGGCGCAGGGGTGTTAATAGTCGGGTCTGGCAAAATCAGCGATCGCGCTTGTATTGGTACAGCAAGCACCCTCATTGATACCTCAGTTGAAAGCAGAGAATGTGTTGCGCCAGGGAGTCTCCTCGGAGATACATCCCGTCCAGAAACCCCATCGCCAACCAGTCACAGTGAACCAGAAAGTAATGGTAGTCATTCGCCACCAGAGCCTTCTCCCTGGGAAGCAACCACCGCCCAATCGGAAAACAATGGTCATCAATCTCCTTACCAACCGAAGAGTCCTCCATTAGAAACAACACCCGAGGAAGCGGAAAATAATGGTCATGAAGTGAATGATCAGCCTGTGGAAGGGACAGAATCCCCTGCACCGACAAGTGATAACGATCATCCTCCTCCCTCCGATTCTGAGCAACCGCCCCCCAGCAATACCACGATTTATGGTCAAACCCACATTGAGCGTTTGATGGTTACTCTATTTCCGCATAAGGAGAAATTTAAAAAGAAGACGAATGATTGGTTTTTGGTTCTTGGTTCTTTGTTATTTGATGACTTTCCAAATAACGAGTAACATTAACCGACTTACTTGGTCTCTCAAGTAACTCAGAAAAGCGATAAGAATCAGTTGAGATTTTTGCAATGTTTTTCGACAAATCTGTAAGAACTGAACAGCAATTGTAAAGAAAAGTAAACTTTTTAGAAACAGTAAAACCCGTTCTCTAGTTAGGGCAAGCATAATGTCGAAACTAAGAGGAGGAGCGGGTTAATTGCTGTTGTTTTTAATATTATTCTCGGAATTTGTAGCCATCGAGAAAAGAATTAGGCTTGAGAAAAGAATAAGCAAAAACTATTTTGGCAAAAATTAATATTAATAGCTAAAATGCAACCAACTCATGTTAAAGTAAAAAACTAAGTGAGGCTAATCTATAGCAAAACCCGAAAAGAATCTATCTATAATTAAAAACGAGGACTTTTCGGCACAGTATTAAAAACTGGTGATCTCAAGACCTCAAAACTCAGGAGAAAGAAATGGTACAAGCACAACAATCTAGCGGATTTAAGGCTGGGGTACAAGATTACGCCCTAACCTACTACACCCCCGACTACACCCCCAAAGACACTGATGTTTTAGCAGCATTCCGAGTAACTCCGCAGCCTGGAGTTCCTCCTGAAGAAGCAGGGGCTGCGGTAGCTGCTGAATCCTCCACGGGAACTTGGACAACAGTATGGACAGACAACCTCACCGACTTAGATCGGTATAAAGGACGTTGCTACGAAATCGAAGCCGTCCCCGGGGAAGATAACCAATACTTCATGTTTGTGGCGTATCCCCTCGACTTATTTGAAGAAGGGTCTGTCACCAATATGCTCACCTCCATCGTGGGTAACGTATTTGGATTTAAGGCTCTCCGTGCGCTGCGTTTAGAAGATATGCGGATTCCCGTTGCTTATCTCAAAACCTTCCAGGGGCCTCCACACGGGATTACCGTAGAACGTGACCTCCTCAACAAATATGGTCGTCCTTTACTCGGTTGCACCATTAAGCCCAAACTCGGTTTATCCGCGAAAAACTACGGTCGGGCGGTTTATGAATGTCTCCGTGGTGGTTTAGACTTCACCAAAGACGACGAAAACATTAACTCTCAGCCTTTCATGCGTTGGCGCGATCGTTTCCTCTTCGTTGCGGAAGCGGTACACAAAGCACAAGCCGAAACCAACGAAATCAAAGGACACTATCTCAACGTGACTGCTCCCACTTGCGAGCAAATGTTAGAGCGTGCCGAGTTCGTCAAAGAACTGGATATGCCTATTCTCATGCACGACTACCTCACGGGTGGTTTCACGGCAAACACGACTCTCTCCAAATGGTGTCGCGCTAATGGCGTTCTCATGCACATTCACCGTGCAATGCACGCAGTAATCGACCGTCAGAAAAATCATGGTATCCACTTCCGTGTCTTAGCGAAATGCTTACGGATGTCTGGTGGTGACCACCTCCACTCTGGTACCGTTGTTGGTAAGTTAGAAGGGGAACGGGCGATCACTCTTGGTTTTGTTGACCAAATGCGGGAAGACCACGTGGAAGAAGATCGCTCTCGCGGTAACTTCTTTACCCAAGACTGGGCTTCCATGGGGGGTGTCATGCCTGTTGCTTCTGGTGGGATTCACATCTGGCATATGCCAGCCCTGGTCGATATCTTTGGCGATGACTCCTGCTTACAGTTCGGTGGCGGTACGCTCGGACACCCTTGGGGGAACGCGCCTGGTGCAACGGCAAACCGTGTTGCCCTTGAAGCCTGTGTTCAAGCTCGGAACGAAGGTCGTAACCTTGCTCGTGAAGGCAGCGAAATCATTAAAGAAGCAGCACGCTGGTCTCCAGAACTGAAAGTGGCTTCCGAACTCTGGAAAGAAATTAAATTCGAGTACGAAGCAGTGGATACTCTCTAATGACGGCTTTCTCCGTTGTGATTTGGGTCGGGAAAGGTTAAGTATTATGAACTCAAAACGAGTGGCTCAAGAAACCGCACAAGTGCTGCAAGATTATCTGACTTATCAAGCAGTGCGGACGATTCTTGACCAGTTATCAGAAACCAATCCCACCCAAGCGATCTGGCTGCGACAGTTTTCTCAACAGCATAGTTTGCAGAATAGTTCCGCTTTTCTAGAGGCTTTGATGTCAGAGCGGAAAGACTTAGTGATGCGGATTATGACCGTGCGAGAAGATTTAGCGGAGCGAGTCTTAGATTTTTTACCAGAGATGGTACGCTCAGGGATTGAAGAATCCAACTTACGCTATCGTTGCCAGATTTTAGAACGGCTGACCCAAACCCAAGGGGAAGAGTCGGACGATCCTGATGATTCTCATCCCACTGAATAATTCCGTTGTAACTATCTGAATTGAAACCATGAAAACAACACCAAAACAGGCTCATTACGAAACTCTCTCTTACTTACCTCCTTTAACTGACCAACAAATTGCCAAGCAAATTCAATATATGCTGGATCAAGACTTCATTCCAGCGGTTGAGTTTGAAGAGTCTCCCAGTCCTGAAGATCACCACTGGACACTGTGGAAACTGCCTTTATTTGATGCAACTTCTCCTCAGGATGTTCTCAATGAAGTTCGGGAATGTCGCTCTGAATATTCCAACTGCTACATCCGTGTGGTAGGGTTTGATAATATTCGTCAGTGCCAAATGGTTAGCTTTATCGTTTACAAGCCCGACGGTATCCGCTATTAATTGTATTACCGATTCACTTTCTGCCTCCACTGTAACGGTGGGGGCTTTTTTTAGCTTATTCGTCAGATGGCAAAACAACGTTTAGATACTTTACTGGTCAGTCGTCACCTGTGTGAATCTCGGCAAAAAGCACAACGGCTGATTCGCGCAGGTGAGGTGAAAGTTAACGATGAAGTGATTGATAAACCAGGAACTGTGGTTCATTCGGAAGCCCGCTTGCAAGTGGTGCAACCCCCTCCTTATGTGTCGCGAGGAGGAGAGAAGTTAGCGAAGGCTCTAGCAGCATTTTCCATTCCTGTTGCAGGGCGTATTTGCTTAGATGGGGGGATTTCCACTGGAGGCTTTACCGATTGCTTGCTACAAGCGGGGGCGAAACAAGTTTATGGGGTGGATGTGGGTTATGGACAAGTGGCTTGGCAACTGCGTCAAGATCAACGGGTCATCCTGAAAGAACGCACCAATCTACGTTATCTGAAACCAGAAGACTTATATGGCGATGCACCCCGTCCAGACTTAGCAGTGCTGGATTTATCCTTTATTTCTTTAACGAAAGTCTTACAACCGCTTTGGGATTTGTTGATTCCCCCTCGGGAAGTGGTGCTTTTAGTGAAACCTCAGTTTGAAGTGGGGCGCGATCGCGTTGGAGAAAAAGGAGTCGTCCGCAACCCGAAAGATCATCAGTGGGGCATTATGGAAGTTATGACAGCAGCCCAGCATATCGGTTGGCATCCCCAAGGCTTAACTTGGTCACCGATTCGAGGCCCTGCTGGGAATATTGAATATCTGCTCTGGTTGGCAACTGAAAACCAACCCACTGCCCAAGAAACAGCGGATGAAAGTTTTGTGGAAGCCCTCACCAAAACTGCGGTTCAAGAACTTAATTCTCGTTCTTCATCCCACTAATCATCAATTTGGGTTGCCTTCGCTTGCTCTAGTTCATCTTGAGAGAGTTTGCGAGGGCGTTTTGTCCCTGGGAATGTTCCTTGGGCTTTTTCCATATCTTTTTTGGAGACGGGGGCTTTTGGTTTATTCTCAGAGGTGAGAACATCCGTCCAAATTTGCAGTTGCGGTCCGGAACTCGCTAAACGAATGACCATCCCATTTTTAACTGCAGCACGGCTAATGCGTTTCCCTTGACAGAACGTTCCATTAGAGCCCGTGTTAACCACTTCCCAGTCTTTGCCTCTCCGCCGAATCTCAACATGGTGACGAGAAACAACAGCACTGTAGAGAGTGACTTCGTTGTTTCTGGAACGTCCAATTCTAATGACAGACTTGGGTTCAAAGCGCCAAGTTTGAACCGCAACAGAATGCTGAGGATGGAGTAAGGTCAAGGTAATCATCGGCGTTTGATTATCCGATGAGGTTTCAGACGGTGGAGTGTTCTGAACGTTTTCGCCTTTATCGCCAGAATGAGTGGGTTGAGATGATGCCATTTTATGCTGAGACTGTACTGTCGATGTGGGTGGTTGCGGTAAGTGGGGAGATTTCTCGGTAACAACTGGCTTGACCGAGGAAACACTCTTCCTTGTTTGATTATACAGATGCTCTCCCTCTTTGATCATACTCCTTTTCATCTCCAATAAAGCCTCTTCAATTTGGCAACCGCAATTTTAATTCAGCTTTCAGTCAGAGTCAGTAACTCATGTTCTGGAAGCCTTGCTTCTAACTTTGATTTGCGTTTCACGGTTGACATCCGTTTTCAAGTCAGAGTTTGCTAAAAATAAATGTCGTTTAACAGGCAAGTTTTTTATTTCTTTCAGTTTAATGAATTTCCTTTCAAAAAAACATGAGGAAATCACTTAATATTCAACAATTTCTTTCTCAAGATAGAACAAGCGTAACTGCATCAATCATCTCTTTAATTGTGAATAATTCGGCTCGCAATTGGCATTCTCCATCCTGTTCCAAAAGCGCGATCAGTCACTTTTAAGCCAGGAGGAGCTTGACGACGTTTAAACTCTGCTCTACGCACTAATTGAGTGACTTTTTGCACTGTTTCTGATGAAAATCCAGCACGAACAATTTGGTTTGGAGATTGATGTTCATGAATAAAACGGTGCAAAATTTCATCGAGAATGTCATAAGGGGGAAGGGAATCTTGATCTTGTTGATCGGGTTTCAATTCCGCACTCGGAGCTTTATTAATGATAGTTTCAGGGATAATTTCTTGCTCTTGATTGAGCCATCGACACAAAGCATAAACACGGGTTTTCGGCACATCAGAAATCACGGCTAATCCTCCGTTCATATCACCATAAAGGGTACAGTATCCCACTGCCATTTCTGATTTATTTCCCGTGGAAAGTAACAAATAATTAAATTTATTTGCAATTGCCATTAAAAGGTTACCACGAATTCTTGATTGTAAGTTTTCTTCGGCAACTCCAAATTCTGTTCCCGCAAACAGGGGTTCTAGAATTTCATCGTAAGCTGTCATTGCTGACTTGATAGGTAAAGTAATGTTACGAATTCCTAAGTTTTTGACAAGGGCTTCGGCATCACTAATCGAACCTGGAGAACTATATGGAGAAGGCATCAAAACCCCCAGAACATTTTCTGCGCCAAACGCCGATCGCGCGATCGCTGCGACAAGGGAAGAATCAATCCCCCCACTCAAGCCAATCACCACTTGCTGAAAGCCACATTTGCGAGCATAATCTTTAACCCCTAACACCAGCGCCTTCCACATTTCTTCTTCTTCATTTTCTAAAGCGGGAGTGATTGCGGTGGGAATTAAATTTTGTTGGCGGGTTGAAAACTCAGCGATCATTAAATCATCTTCAAAAGGATGAGCGCGAGACACTAATTTTCCTTGGCGGTTTAAAGCGATACTCGTCCCATCAAAAATAAGATCGTCATTAGCTCCCACTTGATTCGCATAAACGATCGGAATCCCATAATGACAAGCACTATGGCGCAGCATAGCTTCTCTTAATTTTTGTTTTCCGACACGATAAGGAGAAGCGGATAAATTAATAATAATATCAGCCCCATTATTGGCTAAATCTTCGAGGGGATTCTCAGCATAATTTCGTTTTCCCCAGAACTTTTCATCATTCCAAAGATCTTCGCAAATGGTTACACCAATGGTAATCGGAGATAAAATTCCCTTCCCTTGTTCTTCCTTAATCACAAAACAATTACTTTGTTTTCCTGGTTCAAAATAGCGGACTTCATCAAAGACATCATAAGTGGGAAGTAAGCGTTTATGAAAATAAGTGACGATGCTTCCTTCTTCAATTAACGCCATACTATTATGTAATGGTTTTTCCCCTTTTTCTTCTGCATGAGGATTGAGAGTCGCCAGTCCCACTAAAACCGTTAACTGCTGAGGAAGTTGTTGCGCTAACGTTTCTAGTTGTTCCGACATTTTGCTAATAAAACCAGGATTAAGGAGATGATCCCGAGGCGGATAACCACAAAGGGAGAGTTCTGGTGTTAATAATAATTGTGCTCCCTCTTCTACTGCTTTTTCAGCAGCATCAAAGATCTTTTGAGCATTTCCTATTAAGTCGCCAATGGTGGGATTTAGTTGCGCGATCGCGATTTTCATAATAATATTTTCACTTAAATAAAAACTAACGGTTTATCTTTTAGTAAAGCAAACGCATCTTCATCAAAACGATATAATGTTGCGGGTCGTCCTGCGCCTCGTGAAACTTTTAGCCCCGTATCGGTTAAAAACCCTAATTTTAGAAGACGCGCTCGGAAGTTAGAATAATCGGAAAAATTTTCTCCTAAAACAGTTGTGTAAAACTGATATAAATCGTTTAAAGTAAACGCTTCTGGTAAAACCTTAAACGCGATCGGGCTATATTCTAACTTATTTTTCAGGCGTTGATAACCATAGTCTAAAATTCGATTATGATCAAAAGCAAGTTCAGGGGTTTCTTTTAAGAGATACCAAACTGCTTTTTGCTGATCATTATTAATTAATTGAGTATCTTCATAGCGTACTAAAGCAAAATAACTGACAGACAAATACCGTTGATTATAAGAATCTTCAGCTTCTCTGGGGTCGCGTCCCGGTTCGCCAAAGGTATAAAGTTGTTCTAAATAAAGATTTTCAACGGCTATTTTTTCAGATAAAGTGCGATAAGCAGCAGCTTCCAAAGACTCACCCACCCGTACTAATGTTCCAGGTAAACTGTAGTAATGAGCGAAGGGTTCATTCTTTCTTTGCACCAATAAAATTAAAAGCCGATTGGATTGGGTATCCACTGAAAAAATAACATTATCAACACCAACTTTAAACTCAGCAAGAGGGGATTTCACGGAAGATGGCTTCGGGTTTTCCATTATATTTTTTGTCATTGGTGATTAACTGATTTCTTGATGACAAGGAACAAATATATAGCACTTCCCAATCTCATGAGGTACATTCTAAATTTTGGTTCTTTGTTCTTTGTTCTTCGTTCTTTGTTATTTGTTGGTTGTTAATCAATGAACCATGAACATCCACCGACTCGCATTACGTACCTCAACCAACTAGGAAACGCTATAGCAATAATAGTCAAGAATATAACTGTTGTCTTTGAATATACTGTTTGACAGAAGAATCAACCACATCAGAATGACCATTTTGACGATAAGCTGTGGAAGAAACAGGGGGTGCATCTAAATCAGCAACTGTATAGTTTCCCCCCATCGCAGAAAGTGTCTTTAAATCGTCTTCATGAGGGGGATAACCAGGACGAGGAACAATTAATAAATTGACCCGTTGTAATAATTCTTCACTAGCATACCAGCGAGGAATTTGAGGAATTAAATCAGAACCAATAACAAAGGTAAAATCAACCTCTTTTCCCCATAAGGCTTCCGCTTTTTGTACGGTTTCTAGACTTCTTGGACTGCTTAAATCACTATTCAAGACAACATTATTTTGGGGGGTTGCTAAAGAATCAATCATCAACGCCAACATTGTCATGCGGTGTTCTAACGGCGTTTGATCTGACTTTAAGGGATTATCTGCTGCCCAAACCATTACTTGGTCATAATGGTAGGATAACCACTCTAAAATCTTTTTATGTCCTTGAGTTGGGGGATCAGCACTCGTCCCAAATAAAGCAATCTGTTTCGGTTTTTGCATTATAATTTCAGTTATTTTTTCTGAGTGGTTAGTTGTTGCAGTGGCGAGGAAAGTTCTACAGTTAAAGGCGTAGGATTGTGTAGCTGACGAATTGAGTCTGGAAGTGTCAGAACAGATTGGCGAGCGCGATCGCGCAAGGTATCTAAAGCGTCCACAGCCATCTGAACTTCTCCATCTTTCATTACTAACGTAAGCAACGGCGTTTCGCCCGCTTCAGGTGATTCTGACATTAACCCTAACCGATCGCGCTGAATTTTTCCTTGTTCCCAGCGTCGGAAAATCTGTTTTCGCCCTGGATAGGTTTCCTTACTTGTGGAGGCTTTCTGCGTTCCGATCCCATCGATTTCCACCAGTTTATACACCCCATTCACCGGTGTTCCTGTGACTAACTTTGTGCCGATTCCATAGCCATCAATCACCGCCCCATTCCCTAATAACCCTTCAATTTCATATTCATCTAAGTCACCACTGGCAAAAATTGCCGTCTGGGGGAGCAGCGATCGGACTTCCTTAGACAGTTGCGCCACATCTCCCGAATCAATGCGAACACCACTCACTTTCCGTTCCCCTGCTTCCACTTCCTGGGCGAGACGTTTAGCTGCTGCAACGGTATCATAAGTATCGATTAACAAAGGGGCTTGGGGGAAATAGCGACTAAACGCAGTAAAGGCTTGATCTTCTGACCCTTCTAATGCAGCGATCGCCATAACTAAAGAATGCGCCATCGTGCCACTGGGAACTTCCCCTAACTGCAGTGCTGCTGCAACATTAGAGGTCGCATTAAATCCTGCTGCTAACGCTGCTCGTGCTGCCCAGAGGGAGGCTTGAGGGCTAAACGCACGGCGAGTTCCAAATTCCAGCAACTTTGCACTTTCCCCCGCCACATCTCGCATTCGGGCTGCTCGGGTTGCAATCAGCGTTTGGTAGTTGAGAGTATTGAGGAGATACGTTTCTGCAAGTTGGGCTTGCCAGAGGGGGGCTTCCACGCGCAATAATGGTTCATTGGCAAAAACAGCCGTTCCTTCAGGAACTGCCCAAACATCGCCCGTAAACACTTTTCCAGATAAAACCGACCAAAATTCCTCAGGAGCATGGTCAAAAATTCCAAGTTGTTGCAACTGTTGAATTTGCTCAGGAGAAAAAGACAACGCTTGCAGATATTCTAGGGCTTGCGCTAGCCCCATCGCGATGAGATAGCCATAGCAAGGGGGTAAACGCCGAGCAAACAGTTCAAAACTGGCGGGTTTGTCAGCGATTCCTTCTCCCACATAACAAGCTCCCATCGTCAACTCATACAGATCAGTGAGGAAGCTGTAGTCTTCGGGAGAGATCGTCATTCGGGCTTCCCCGAACGGGGTCTGAGGATGATCATGGATTAGAGCAGGTTGTGACATGACATTGGGGTGGGTTCTAAGTCTTGGTTTAATTATAGTAACTTTTACCAAAATTGAGAAGCCCCCCTCCGCAATATTATTGCTACGCACTTCGCGCTATAACCTTGAGATTTTCAGATCATCCCAAAAAAACAATCAGGATTGCCCAAAAGACAATCCCTGAATTCTAAACTTTAATTTTTTAAACCAGACCTTAGAATACCTACGCTGCTGCTGCAATCTCGTTTTCTGCTTCCTCTTCTACAACGACATTTGCTTGATTCTCTTCTTTCACTGCTAAACGAGAACAAGGAATTTGGTCAGATAAAATTGCACTCGCCATCATTCCTGTATGAATTTCTAACATTGCTTCTGGTAACGATTCAAATACAAGACGTTGTCCAGGGAATACAACTCGCTCAAAGTACCAGTTTTCAATATTTGAAATCCGTACTACTTGAATGGAACTGGTGGCATTAAAATAGCAGCAGAGAATGTGCTTGGAAGGAGTGTTAGGAACGGGATCAAGGATTTGAGCCATGACAGAGATCTATATATTTTTACTAAACGTTACATTTCTAAACTAGCACTAGCTGATCCCGAATCGCTGTTAAGCCTAATACAAATTTCCAAATTGTTCTATCTTCTTCCAATTTCTTAGAAGAAGTTTAACCCTCTCAAGAGAGTGCTTAGGAGATTTTCTCCCTTTGTTATTTGTCTGATCCCAGCTTTTCTGTTTGATCCCCTCCAGCAGTCATATCAGCAATTGTTGGAACGCTACGTTAAGATATATGAAAATAATGAGAGCATTCTGTGGGCTAATTTGGTTTACTTTCTTAAAAGAAGATTAAAAACCGCAAAAGTCAATATACCATAACATTTCCCCAAAAAAATATTTTTCTGTGCTTGCGTTCGACATTTAGCAATTTCTGAAAAAGACCATGACCCAAAAAATCCTTTACGTCCGACTTCCTTGCAACCCGATTTTCCCCATTGGTGTCGTCTATTTAGCAGATCACATACACAAGCTATTTCCAGAGATAGAGCAGCGTATTTTTGACATGGGAACCGTCGCGCCCCTTGATTTTGGGCGTTCTCTCGAAGCCTGTATTGATGAGTACCAACCGACGCTGTTAGTTTTCTCTTGGCGAGATATTCAAATTTATGCCCCTGTTGGGGGAAGAGGCGGAAATCCCCTACAATACGCCTTTGAATTCTACTATGCCAAAAACCCCCTGAAAAGAATTCATGGCGCATTAGGTGGGCTGCGCGTTACTGCTGCTTATTATGGAGAACTGTGGCGCAATCTTGGCTTGATTAAACGGGGCTTAAAGCGGGCTAAACAATATAATCCCGAAGCCCGAACCATTATCGGTGGAGGTGCAGTGAGTGTCTTTTATGAGCAGCTAGAGAATAAACTACCCAAGGGAACAATTGTTTCTGTGGGAGAAGGAGAACTCCTTTTAGAAAAATTATTACGGGGACAAAACTTCCAAGATGAGCGCTGCTATGTGGTGGGAGAAAGCAAACCCCGCGACCAGATGATTCACGAAGCCCCAACCCCTCTGGAAAAAACCGCCTGCGACTATGATTATATTGAGCAGATGTGGCCAGAGTTTAAATACTATCTGCAAGACAACGACTTTTATATTGGCGTGCAAACGAAACGCGGTTGTCCTCACAACTGTTATTACTGCATTTATACCGTTGTGGAAGGGAAACAAGTGCGCGTTAACCCTGCTGATGAAGTGGTTGCAGAAATGCGTCAACTGTATGACCGAGGGATTCGCAATTTCTGGTTTACGGATGCTCAGTTTATCCCTGCAAAAAAATATATTCCTGAAGTGATAGAACTCTTACAAAAAATCTATGATTCAGGAATGAATGATATCCATTGGGCTGCTTATATTCGTGCGGATAATTTAACGCCAGAACTCTGTGACCTGATGGTGAAGACGGGAATGAATTATTTTGAGATTGGCATTAGTAGCGGATCTCAAGAGTTAGTCCGTAAAATGCGGATGGGCTATAATCTGCGGGTGGTTCTCCAAAACTGTCGCGACTTAAAAGCTGCGGGTTATAACGATTTAGTTTCGGTGAATTACTCTTTTAATGTCTTAGATGAACGCATTGAAACCATTCGTCAAACCATTGCTTATCATCGCGCCCTAGAAGAAATTTTTGGGGAAGATAAAGTTGAACCCGCGATTTTCTTTATTGGCTTGCAACCTCATACTCATCTGGAAGAATATGCACTAGAAAATAATATTCTTGACGCAGATTATAACCCGATGAGTTTGATGCCTTGGACAGCGAAAAAGCTGTTATGGAATCCTGAACCATTGGGAAGTTTATTTGGGGAAGTTTGTTTGCAGGCTTGGGAAAATAACCCCAACGATTTTGGGCGCGAAGTAATGGCAATTTTAGAACAACGCTTTGGTCGCGCTGATCTTGAAGAAGCACTAAATGCACCAATGAAAGAAACCTCCCAACAGCAACTGACTTCTGTTCGCTAGTAGAGGTAAAGGGGTGAGAGAGAACTTGATTTAAATCTTCTCTCCCCCAATTATGAATTGTTAATTTTAATTTTTAATTATGTTAGAAGGTTCTATATTACAAAAACTCCATACGGCTCACCAAAATACAGACCACCCGTTAACTTTGGGAGTCTATTATAAAAATACGCTGGTTGCGCTGTGTCATGCCCTAGAAGATTTTATCCTCGACAGTAAAAGCGAACCCTTAGTCATTACTGCCTTTCAGCAAGGGAAATGGTACATGGAAGAAGCCGATCGCTATGGGGATCTTGCGGGAAAAGCGCGAAAAATTGCGATTATGGCTTCCCCTGGAGCGGGTTTTGAGGAACATCCCACCAGTCAACGAGATAATGTTGATTTAGTGAGTTTAGATCCTGACAGTGATCCAGTGGCGCAAGAATGGCATTTGATGATTTGTTCTCCGAGTTATACTGCAATGGTACTGTGTCAGGAGTTATCGGATGCGGATTATGGGAAAACAGGACAACCCGAACATGATTTAGAACGAAAGTTTTACGGGTTTTGGACGTTTGAACCCGATTTAGTGTTAGAAACCGTAGAAATCGCGATCGCGCACATTGCCAAATATAACCCCTCTCTCTCAGCAGAATTAGAACAACAGTTTCTGAACATTACTTCTGCCTTTGGCACGGTGGAAAAAGAAGACACTGGGGTTGTCGTCTCGCAAGTGGTAGATTATTTACAAAATTCCCAAGCGGAACTTCTCAACCGTCAACAAGCAAGTGCTGATCGCGAAGCCTCCTATTTACCGCAAGCGCAAAACTTAGACGATAATCTTCTCTCTAATGAGATGCAAGCCTTCTTACGGATGGCGCAACTGATTGATCAAGCGGATATTAATAACCCCATGGCAGCCTCAGAAGTGGCTGCATTAGCCGAAACCATGGGACAAGTCTTAGATCTCCCCGCTTGGCAACAAAAACGACTGCGGTTGGCAAGTTTGTTACATCGGCTGGTTCCCTCTTTAGGCGCAACCCCGAAACCTGAAGAACACCCCAAAGAAGTCCTTTCTTGTGAGTTAATTCCGAGTATAGAAGCCTTACGAGCTATGCCAAGAATGAGCGCGATCGCGCGGATTATTACCCATCAGAGAGAACATTGGGATGGCACAGGCATTCCAGGACAACTTGCCCATGATGACATTCCCCTAGAATCGAGAATCATCGCCCTGACAAGTTACTTCCAATATCGCGTCAATGATTTACGCATGCAAGGCAAAACTGATACCCGCGAAGCAACTCTCAACCAAGCCTACGAAGAATGTAAAGAAAGAGCAAACACCATCTTCGATCCCAAATTAGTCGAAGCCCTCGGTTTACTTGTAATGGGATTGCAACAAGGGATGAGCTTAGAAACGGCTCAACCGAAAATTTCAGCAGGAATGTGGCTGTTGGATAATGAACAACTAATTAGTTAACAATGAAGAATTAATCATTCTCTATCCTCCAAATAACCAAGAACCAATAACAAAGAACAAATAAATGATGGATATTGAAGCAATTCGCAGTGGCAAAATTCAAGACCTCGCAGGGGCAGATCTCGAAGATGAAAACTTAGCCCAAGCGCAATTAGAAAAAGCGAACCTCAACGGCGCGAATCTAGTGGGAGTTGATTTATCTCATAGCAATTTACAATCTGCTTATCTCAATGGGGCGAACTTACTGGGAAGTAACCTTGTTAAGGCTGATCTCAGAGCCAGTCTCATCGGTGTTAACTTAACTCAAGCTAACTTAGAAGGGGCAGATCTGCGAGGAAGTAATCTCCGTGGAGCAAATTTAATGGGAGCAACCTTATCTCGGATTAGTTTAGCAGGTGCGTTTCTCAGTGGCGCAAATCTCAGTGAAGCCAATCTGCAAGGGGGAGACTTACGTGGGAGTGATCTCCGAGGCGTTAACTTGCAAGGGGCAAACCTGAAAGGGGCAAATCTAGCCGATGCAGAATTACAAGGGGCAAACTTAGCAGGGGCAAACTTAGAAGAAGCAGACTTACGAGGGGCAAACTTAGCGGGAGCCAATTTAGAGTCAGCGAACCTCTTATGTGCAGAAGTCGATCGCGTGAATTTCAAAGGAGCAAATTTAGGTAAAACTTGTTTAGTCGGGACACAAGTCGAATCTTAGCTTGTTTTCGGTGTCCAAAATTGCAGTTGGTAAAACCGCGATCAGTCTCGATAATCAAGCGTCCCAACTGGATTTCAAAAGTCTTCTGCTTCCTGATCAGCGTGTTTGGGGGCTGATTTCACCGCACCTGTAAAAGCCAAAAAATGAGAGATATCCTTTTGGGCTAATTCTTTTTCAACCGCTTTTTGGATAAATTGAGAGAGATTTTGCTTTCCTTCCTCATCGAGCTTCGCTTGCAAACGTTTCGCTAAGTGGTCAGGGAGATAAATTGTCGTTCTCATTTTTAATTCATTGGGTTATGACTCATATTTTAATCAGACCATCTCAATTTTAAATTTTCTTTGAGAATTCCCGACACTCCCTTGGTTTTCGCTCATGATAGAAACTATAGTCGTAGCAGTTTAGGTGTCTAACAGTTTAATCAATGGACAGTTTGACTGATAATAGCAGGATACAAGCCCCGTCCTTCTAGGACGGTTTTATTAGTGCGTGTGTTATAATTTGATGTAGAGAAGTCCAACGTCAAATGTTTATTCAAGAGTTCAAGTTAAAAGGCAATAAAACTCAATATCAAGCCATTGATGAGGCAATTCGCACAAGTCAGTTTGTGCGAAACAAGATCATTCGTCATTGGATGGATAACTATGACGTTGGACAGAAAGACCTTTATCGGTACAATACTCAACTTAGAGAAGAGTTCCCCTTTGTTAAAGCACTTAATTCTCATGCTTGCCAAACAGCAGTAGAACGGGCTTGGTCAGCCATTGCTCGTTTTTACGACAACTGTAAAAAACAGATTAAGGGAAAGAAAGGATATCCTAAGTTCAAAAAGAACTGTCGCTCTGTCACTTATAAAACGTCAGGTTGGAAGTTATCTGAAGACCGTAAGCGGATTAAGTTTACCGACAAGAAGGGAATTGGTTCTTTGAAGATGAAGGGTGGTTGGGACTTGCATCGGATTCAACAGGAACAGATAAAGCGAGTCCATTTAGTTCGTCGGGCTGATGGATATTATGTTCAATTCGTCATCAAAGAAGACTTGAGCAATATTGTCCCAACAGAATTAGAACCGACTCAACATAATGTTGGTTTGGACGTGGGACTCATATACTTCTATGTTGATTCCGACGGCAATCAAGTTCAGATTCCCCAATACTACCGTAAGTCGGAAAAGCAACTCAACCGCTTGAACCGTCGCAAGTCTCGCAAGTTCCGTAAAGGTCAAAAGCAAACTAACAACTATCTCAAGGCTAGGAATCGTTACGCACGGAAGCATTTAAGAGTAAGTAGGCAACGTAGAGGCTTTGTGGAGAGAACTGCATTGCGCGTTATCCAATCGACAGATGTGGTCGCCTATGAAGACTTAAATGTAGCAGGGTTGGTGCGAAATGGGAAACTAGCTAAGAGTATTAATGATGCTGCTTGGTCGTCTTTCCGAGGCTGGCTAGAATATTTTGGTAACAAGTATGGAAAGATAACGGTTGCTGTTCCTCCCCACTATACTTCGCAAGAATGTTCCAACTGTGGAAGAGTAGTCAAGAAGACTCTTTCTCAAAGAACCCATGAATGTGAATGCGGGAGTGTTCTCTGTCGCGACCAAAACGCAGCAATCAACATTCTTAAGAGAGGATTAGCTACCGTAGGGCATACGGAAGGCTTGGAGTCCGACTCCATAAACGCTTGGGGAGATCCCCCCTCTACTTTGGCTGATGGCAGTGGCTGTTTGTCAAAGCAAGGGGGGTCGTCTGCCGAACAAGGTTCGGTGAACCAAGAATCCCCCTCCTTCTAGGAGGGGGAGTGTCAATAGAAGTGGATTTGATAACTGGTCACTGGTTACTGCTATAAATGATCGTGTGGACTCAATTCGTTATGAATCAGCAAACGGTTTCCCCGCAACAAGTTTCTATCCCTGCTGGATATTTGAATATCATGGGCTACGTGGATGAATCGGAAGTCAATGGACCCGGTGTTCGGGCTGTGGTTTGGCTTCAAGGCTGCGATCGCCATTGTGACAATTGTTTTAATCCCCAATCTTGGTCATTTGAAATTAACCAACTCATATCAGTTGAAGCGTTAGCCGAACAAATCCTGAGTCAACCTCGTAATCAAGGGGTCACGTTTTCGGGGGGTGAACCGTTTTGGCAGGCGATCGCGCTGACACAACTAGCAAGACGACTCAAAGGCGAAGGCTTAAATATCATGTCATTTAGTGGCTTCACCTTACAAGAATTACAATCTCCGCAAGCACCCGCAGGTGCATCGGATCTCCTGAAAGAACTGGATATCCTAGTTGATGGCCCTTATCAGCCCTCACAGGCGATTAATGAAGCGAATTCTCTGGTTTCCTCCCGCAATCAACGAGTGCGTGTGTTTAATCCCAGCTTAGAAAACCAACTCGATTGGGCGAGTGATCAAATTGAAGTTCATATCCTTAAAGATGGCACCCGCATTATTACAGGCTTTCACGGTTATCAGCCCTGAGATGAGTAACCAAAGAACCAATAACGAATGACGATAGCGTTTCTTAGTCTGTTGAGGTACAAACCGAGTCGGTGGATGTTCATGGTTCATGGTTCATAGTTCGTGGTTCATTAGATTAACAACCAACAAAGAACAAAGAACAAAGAACGAATGACTTAACGATTACTATCAACCGGAAGCCGTTCAAGTTCGACGGTAATTTCTTGGGTTTGTCCATTGCGTTCCACTAAAAGGGTAACGCGATCGCCAACACTTTGTTGTTCCACAATCCGTTGCACTTGTTCTGAGGTTTCCACTGTGTCCCCATTCATTTCTCGAATCACATCCCCTGATTGTAATCCTGCTTGACTGGCTGGCGATCCCTGAACCGTTTCTACGATTAAGACCCCAGCTTCTGCAGTAATGTCAAGATTTTGCCGAGGGAGTTGTTCCAATTGTTGCTTAATTTCTGGGCTTAACGTGACCATGCGAATGCCAATATAGGGATATTGAACTTCTCCCGTTTCCAGAATTTCTTTAGCCACTCGTTTCGCGGTATTAATGGGAACAGCAAAGCCTAAGCCTTCCGCTTGACCAATAATCGCAGTATTGATTGCAATCACTTCTCCTCGCGCATTTAACAGGGGACCCCCTGAATTTCCTGGATTAATCGCTGCATCCGTTTGGATAAATTCTACTCGTTTATCGGAGACACCGATCGCGGAACTGGGTCGTCCTGTGGCACTAATGACCCCAACTGTAACCGTTTCATTTAATCCTAAAGGATTTCCGATCGCGATCGCCCATTGTCCTGGCTTAACGGTATCAGAATTGCCTAAAGGAACAGTGGGTAAGTCTTCCGCATCAATTTGAATTACCGCAATATCAGTTAACGGATCTTCTCCCACAACCGTTCCATCAAATGTGCGCCCATCTCGTAACGCCACAACCACTTCATCTGCTTTATTAACGACATGAGCGTTCGTGAGAATTTGTCCATCACTACTAACAATAAACCCCGATCCTAAACCTTGCTGCACTCGTTGCTGAGGAGGAATGGGAATTGAATCTCCAAAAAACCGCTCAAAAAAGGGATTATTAAACACATCAGGAACATTGGTTTCTACCACCCGTTTCACATTTACCCGCACCACCGCAGGACTCATCTCATCCACAACAGTCGTGACAAAGTTGGTATCTTCTGGGGTTCGTTCTAAAGGACGATCCTTGTCAGAAAAAAGATCTTCCTGAGGAGAGGATTGTTCTGAATCTGGGGAAGGTTCAGAAGGTTGAGGAGAAGGCTGTAAGTTTCTTAATTGAGAACAACTTCCCATAAAAGTAGCCGTTGTTAGCACTAAAAAGAAAGACAGCCAAGGTCGTTTTTTTGGTGTCATTGTTTTACTGATTATTTCTTATTTCTTGTTTATTGATATAGGAGTCCTATAAGTCGAAAAGAGTTCGGTGAGGAGTTAGGCGAGGCTCACTCAATCCACTTAGCAACAGGAACGCCTTAACATTGGCTATGACTTAGTTGATTGGGTAACTGGTCACCTCATTATTAATTATTGCATTGTTAATTATTCATTGATCCAAGGGCTCGACCAAGGGATACCTCCGACTTCTAAACCACAGTTGGTACTAGAAGCCTGGCAGATTAAATTTCCACGACGATCCAATAATTTCAAATGCAGATCGCCTTGCATTGTATCTCGACAGCAAAATTGTAATCCTTGTTCCGTTGGCGCACGTAAAAGTGTCCCCTGTTTGTCAGTTTTACCAACAATTTCCACTGCTAATTCTGCACCAACAGCCCTCATTTTCCATTCTCCCCAAGGCTGAATTTCCCAAAAAACATCCGAATTCCAAGGCACAAATTCGTAGAATTTCCCTTGATGGTGGAAACAAATCAACGCCACTTCTTCCCCAATCCCTAAAACTTCTCGTCTTCCTCCCCCTGCGGTTAAAGCTAAATCCGTTTCCTCGCTAAACGCATTACAATTCAACCAAAACCACTTTGCAGGAAACGCCCGACCCCAATTTTTTTCGCTATAAGCTGGTGCATTGGTAAATTTATAGGTTTTCCCTTGCCATTGAATATATCCCGTGGCGAGTCCCTGCGCCATTAAAATTTGCCAACCTGGTTCAAATAGGGGAAGAAAGGATAACCAGCCTGCGGTGGCTTTCTGCGGACGGTGAGAGTCTCCCCAGCCATAAATGGGCTTAATCTGATATTCCCAAATTGCAGCTTCCCCAGTGGCTGGATCATAAAGTTTTCCTTGATTGAGAGTTGCTGTCGCTTGATACCCTTCTTTGATTTGTTGATTAAATTGATGTGGGGTTAATTCTCGCGGAAAACTCCCTAGAGGACGTTTCCCCCAATGTCCTAAGCCTAAACGGGTATAATCTGCCCAGAAGCCCTTAACGTTCGGAAACGTGCGCCAAAAGTATTCATCATCGGGTCCTAAAATTTGTGCTGCACCGCCACTATAGGACATTCCACCAGCAGGATCATCAATGGAGTACATAAAAGCAAAGGTTTGATTAATCTCGGGGAGGGTGACGCGATAATACCAGCCTTCAAAGAAGCGAGTTTCTTCTCCCGCCCAATGGTAACCACTATGAGGGGTTTGTCGTTGATTGGTTATTTGTTCCTTGTTCATATTGAGTTCTCCATGTTTTGAAAAACATGGATTCTAGACGTTGCTACGAAGCGAGATTAAATCTCGCAATCGAAGCGTCTGCGATATGATTTCTTCATCGAACTGAAAATATCATAACGCTTGGGAACACTCAAACATTCCCGACATACCTCGGTTAGACCTAAGCCTAACTGTGTACTTACCTTTCTTAAGATGTTCGCTGCGCCATTACAGTCAGCATTAATTAACTTACCGTTACGAGCTTGATACAAACCTCTTTTCACTCTCTTTCCTGATGCTTTCCAGTTGGCAGGTTTTTCACCGCCGAACACTGGTAAGTAATCATTATCCAAGTACGAGCTACGGGAGGTGTAACTTTCCTCGGTTTCGGTAAATTGAATTCCTACTGATTCTGCTAACTCTTTAATTCGGTTCTTGAGTCTAGCAGTAGGGATTTGTACAAAGTTTTGGTTATTCTTTGAGCCCAGATTGCAATTTGTTTTAACCCCTTGTCCCCAACCAAAAACAATGTTACCGAGACGGTGGTTAAGACAATAATTAATGAGAAACCGTGCTGTCTTATTTACAGCGTCACGCATAAAACAGGAGCGTTTATGGGTTAATCCGTTTAAGTATTCATCCCAGTAAAAATCTGACTTCCCTTGCTTGTATTTGGCGACCTTCTTGTTATAGTTGGCATTTACACCTTTAACTTTGTGTCCATCAACGATGAAACTTTTTCCGAGAGTGGAGACACAAGTCAGGAGATTATTTACCCCGGGGTCACACCCCAAAGCCTGAGAATAATCTAAATCGGTCTCCACTTTTTCTTCTACCTTGTAAACAAGTTCCGCCCAAAGTTTTCCGTGTTGAGGAAGGATTCTGATTTCTGCGATGTTATTATCATTGATATAACTAACCGAGGGAATAGAGAATTCCTCTTCTTCTCCTCCTTCCCAATATTTTTTAATGACTCGACTCATTGGTAAGAGCCAGTAACCTTCTTCATGGTTAAAACGAAGCCCATCAGAGGGAAAGGTAAAACTACATAGACCTCCTTTTGTCCTATAACCGGGGAGTTTAGGTTTATGGTCTATTTCTCCATCAAACCACATTTCTAGCAGTTCGTTATAAGACTTAAAGGCTTCCTCAACTGACTTTAGCAGTTGCTGACCTTGTTGTGCGCCTAACCATTGATAGTGAGGATTCTCCTTAAAGTCTTTGCAAAGTTGAGGATAACTAACTTTTACTTTTTATCTTTGAATTGACGACGAAAGCAGTCATTTTTATTAAAAAACTCTCGGAATTCACAAGTGGCAAAGTGAGCTTGCCTAATCTGATAGACCACCGTGTTCCAAAGATTATTAGCTTCATGGCAAAGGAGAACAAATACATCCCTAGTTTGGTCAGTAATCTGATTTGTCAAAAGGAGCTTAGTTGTTTGATATAACATGGGATTAGTTGTTAAATTAAGTATATTATACTTGTATTATCAACGTACTATCAAGGAAAAATCAGCCTGACGAATACAGAAGAAATCCACATTCAGTGACTCTCCTTAACTACCACTTTGTTTTCTGTCCAAAAAGAAGAAAAAAGGTTTTAGTTGGAGAAATTGAACACCGTCTCCAAGAAATTATATTTGGACTTTGTAAAGAGAATAATTGGAGGCTGATTGCTTGCGAAATTAGGCAAGACCATGTCCATCTCTTTTTGAATACCGATCCTACTTATGCCCCAAGTGTGGTGGTTAAAAAAATTAAAGGACGGGCTTCTCATTATTTGAGGAGGGAGTTTCCCGAATTGAAAAAACTTCCCACTTTATGGAGTCCCAGTTATTTTGTAAGTACAGCAGGAAATGTCAGTTCAGAAACAATTAAGATGTATATTGACAATCAAAGAGGAAAATGATACAGAGGACTAAAGTCCTCATTCGCCATTCATGAGGGGCTGTCGTCGGAACGAGGGTGACGACGCTTGTAAGCCCCGTCCATCGGTTTCAAACCGATGGCTCTCTGACTGTTTTACTGTAGTCATAGCCTAAGGCTTGTCCATGACATAGTACAATACTTGTTCTTGGTTAATCTCACTGGAGAAAGTGATTGATTCAGAATGAGTTATTGGCGAATCGGGTTTGCTTCCCATTGATGCTTGTGAGAAAACAAACAACGAATAACCAATAACCAATAACTAAATTAAGTTACTCAATTTCAATAGAACTGGGTGCAGAGGTGCTGGTGTCGCTACGGCTGCTGGGAACAGTGGGTTGACGATATTCTCGATAGAGACGATCGCGCCACGTAAAGAAAGGTTCAAACGCAGGGTTATCTCCAAGACCAGGGAGGGCTTTCCCCGCCAGTTGACTGGGAATATCCATATAGGATTCTTCTGGGAATTTTAATAATAAACTCAGACTTGCCACAGTAAAATCAGCCAAGGTGGGAACTGCACCCGTGAGATAGGGTTGTTCTTCTAAAATTAAACACAGCGCCTCTAAATCTTGCTTGAGGCTACCTTCAATCGCTTTTAGGGCATCTCCCCCAATGCCGACACCTGTTCCTAAAACGTCTAAGAAATCAGAAGGAATCGCACTGACAATGCTTCTGACAAAATCTGGGGTTTCTGGCGGTAAGACCGCAGCGCGTAGGGCTTCATTGCGGTTTAGCGCCCCCATAAAGGCTTTTCTACTTTTTAAGCCAATGGATTCATCCGCCCATTCTTCCATTAATAAGGTTAATCCCTTTTCTTTCGCTGCGGTGGGAATCAGGGGACGTTCAGGATAGGTGCGTTCCAAATACATGGCGATTTCAGTGGAGTCGGCGACAACGGTTTCCCCATCTTTGAGAACGGGAACTTGTCGCTGTCCAGACATTTGATAGACTTCCACTTGTCCAACCCCCGGAGTCACTTCAATTTTACGGTATTCTAAGCCTTTGTAATCGAGAAGAAAACGGACTTTTTCGCTATATTGGGAGAGTTCAAATTGATAAAGTTCTAACATAGTGCATTCGCTGTGACGTTGCTTTCATAAAAGTTAACATTAATAAGGCGATTGTGTGAGTTATTTTTTGAAATATGACGAATTGGGAAGAGGTTGCGGGCAATTCAGTTTTATTACCGCCACAACCGAAAGGGTTAATTCATTTTTTGGGGGGGGCTTTTGTGGCAACAGTTCCCCAAGTGACTTATAGTTGGCTGTTGGAATCCCTAGCAGAAGAGGGGTATGGGGTGATTGCTACGCCATTTTTAAACGACCTCAATCATAGCGCGATCGCGCAACGGGCCTTAAATCGCTTTGAAACCGCTTATCAACGATTAGGATTATTTCAACGCTATCTCCCCATTTACGGAATTGGACATAGCATGGGCTGTAAATTACACTTGCTCATTAATAGTTTATATGAAGTGAAACGGGCGGGAAATTTACTGATTTCTTATAACAATTATCCAGCGCGGGAAGCAGTTCCTTTTGTGGAACAACTGAATCATTTAGCAGCGTTTGATTTAGAGTTTACCCCCTCCCCAGAACGCACTTTTGATATTGTGCAAAACAACTACCAAAAAACACGAACGCTTTTAGTTCGTTTCCAGAACGATACCATTGATCAAACCGAAGATTTAAAGCCAATTTTGGAACAACGTTTTCCGAGTTTAGTCTCTTATCTTCAACTCTCTGGTAATCATCTCACTCCTGTTAATCCTAAAGAATGGAATTGGAATCCAGGAACCAATTTTTCCCCCATAGATGCCTTGGGTCAATGGGTGAAACAACAATTTTATCGCGATATTACTCAACTTAAAAAAGAAGTTATACGTTGGCTTGACCCAATTGATATTTAACACTTAATTCTGAGTGAGAAGGAAAACTGCTTCAATTGTCAATTCATCCCCCTAGCCCCTCTTGGGAAGCTAGGGCTGTTTCATTCTCCCCCTTAAATGAATGGATCAGTCCTGAAAGCATTTTGAGGGCAATCGATTTTTCCCTTCTTTTCCCAGCGCGTAGTGCTAGATATAGCTGATAAAATAAAGAGTAGTGAGTCCCGATCAAACCTGATTAGAATTGAACCGAGGAGAGAATTCATGAATAGCTGCATTTTAATGGCACAAATTACCAGCCAGCCTCAACTCCGTTATACTCAAGAAAATCAAACTCCTCTAACCGAAATGATGGTTGAATTTTCTGGGTTACGGGATAATGATCCACCCAGTAGTTTAAAAGTTGTTGCTTGGGGAGATAATTTAGCCAATGAAGTCTCTCAAAATTATCACGCTGGGGATCAGGTGATCTTAGAAGGTCGTCTGCGAATGAATATCATTGAACGTCAAGAAGGGTTTAAGGAAAAACGCGCTGAGTTTACTTTATCTCGCATTCATCCCATGGGGAAAGGAACATCTCCTGAGCCTTCTTCTGAAAACAAAAGTTCTGATAATTTAGTCCAGTTTCCCGCTTCGCAACCTGACACTCAAAGCGAAAATCAGGATGAAGAAAAAAACCTCGATGATATTCCATTCTAAATGATTCTCAAAGCGTTTCTTTTCTAGTTACGTGAGAAAGTGAGTTGGTAGATGTTATTGGTTCATATAGCCTTTCTTAGTCTGTTGAGGTACGTAATGCGAGTCGATAGATGTTCATGGTTCATAGTTCATGGTTCGCGGTGATTCGCGCGGGCTACGCCCTACATAGTTCGTGTTTCATTGATTAACAACCAACAAATAACAACCAACAAAGAACAAAGAACAAAGAACAAAGAACAAAGAACAACCAACAAAGAACAAAGAACAAAGAACAAAGAACAAAGAACAAAGAACAACCAACAAAGAACAAAGAACAAACAAAAAATGAAAAAATTACCAATTGTTGCTATTATTGGTCGCCCGAATGTGGGGAAATCGACCTTAGTGAATCGTTTTACAGGAAGTCGCCATGCAATCGTTCACGATGAACCTGGAATTACGCGCGATCGTTTATATCAGCCGAGTTTTTGGCGCGATCGCGATTTTATTGTGGTTGACACGGGTGGGATTGTGTTTGATGATGATAGCGAATTTTTACCCGAAATTCGACAACAAGCGATGATGGCTTTATCAGAAGCCGTGGCTGCGATTTTTGTTGTTGATGGACAAACTGGACCCACTTCTGGGGATGAAGAAATTGCAGATTGGTTACGCCAACAAAGTGTTCCCGTTTATTTAGCTGTCAATAAGTGTGAAGCACCAGAACAAGGGTTAATGCAAGCTGCACAATTTTGGGAATTAGGATTAGGAGAACCTTATCCCGTTTCTGGGATACATGGCAGTGGAACAGGAGATTTATTAGACGCAGTCATCTCAACCTTTCCTCCTTATGAGGAATTACCTGAAGAAGACAATGAAATTAATGTTGCCATTATTGGTCGCCCGAATGTTGGGAAATCGAGTTTACTGAATGCCTTAACAGGCGCAAGTCGTTCGATTGTTAGTCCCGTTTCAGGAACAACTCGGGACGCGATCGATTTACAAATTGAACATCAAGGACAAACCTATCGTCTCATTGATACGGCTGGCATTCGCAAGAAGAAAAATATTCGCTATGGTGCGGAATTTTTTAGTATTAATCGCGCCTTTAAAGCCATTCGCCGATCTGATGTTTCTTTACTGGTGATTGATGCCTTAGATAGCATTACCGATCAAGATATGAAACTCGCAGGGCGCATTGAAGAAGAAGGGAAAGCTGCAATTATTATCGTCAATAAATGGGATGCGTTAGAAAAAGATTCTAAGACCATTTATAAATATGAGAAAATGCTGCGCGATCGCGTTTATTTTATGTACTGGTCAGAAATCTTATTTGTCAGTGCTCTCACTGGACAACGAGTAAAAAGTATTTTTGATTCCATTCAAACCGCTGTCCAAGAACATCGCCGTCGCGTCAGTACCGCCGTCATTAATGAAGTCATTCAAGAAGCCATTACTTGGTATTCTCCACCGACCACCCGTCAAGGAAAACAAGGGAGAATTTATTATGGAACACAGGTCAGTACCCAACCCCCAACCATTGCTTTATTTGTCAATGATCCCAAGCGATTTAATGACACCTATCGTCGCTATATTGACCGTCAATTCCGAGAACAATTAGGCTTTACTGGCACTCCCTTACGTCTAATTTGGCGCGGAAAACGTCCCCGCGATGTGGAAGAAAATAAACTCAATCGTGCAACAAGAGTTTAAATGATGTCTTTTAATCGGTTGATCAACAAACGAGAAAAGTAAATATTATTTATGCTTCGCACGGGCTATGCTCTAAGTTGTTTATTGTTATTTGTTGATTGTGGCGAGGAACAAATAACAAACAACCAATAACAAACAACCAATAACAAATATGGACTTACTGCGATCGCTGCCCATTGGCTTATATCTAGAAAAACCTGATACTTGGCTGCATCATCTCGATCCAAGAATTAAACTTGCCTGGTTGATGGGGTTTCTCCTCACCCCAATTCTCGCTCATCCCCTCTGGCGAATTGGTTTAGTTTTTGCGTTAATTCTCATTACTTTCTTGGCGAGAATTCCGCTTCGTGTCTGGCGACAACAGATGGGATGGTTACTGACTCTCTGCATATTAGTCTTTATTTTGACCTGTATTTTTGATGATGGACTTGCCCTTGCTCACCAGCCCAGAATCCCCAGCAGCGATCTCGATCTTCCCCAACCCACAGACTATCAATATGTCTTAATTAACGAAGCCTGGCTAACGGTTACTCGTCGCTCTCTTGACCTTGCCATTCGCGTCAGTACCCTCATTTTTACGCTGATTTATAGTACCAACCTCTATCTTTTAACCACTGCCCCAGAAGAAATTACCGCAGGCTTAGAAACCTTTTTCAAGCCTTTACGACGCTTTGGGGTTCCCGTCACTGAAATCTTACTCACGCTAACCTTATCCCTACGATTCATTCCCCTTGTTTTAGAAGAAATTCAAAATCTTGTTCGTTCTGTCAGTACCCGGGCAATTAATTGGAAAAAGCTAGGGATTCGTAAAAGCCTGACCCTGTGGTTTATGATTGCCGAAAAGTTATTAGAAAACTTATTAATGAGAGCGGAACAAATTGCTGTGGCGATGGAAGTGCGAGGCTTTACCAGTCCCAATGAACATAATGTGCAATGGCATTATTTACGCTTACGGGGAAGAGACTGGTTAGCCATTGGGGGAATGATTCTCTTTTTAGGAGGGCGTTTTTTCTGGGGGTGGCAATAAAAACGCATACATCAAAACAACTATTTTGTCAAATTTGTAAATTTCCTGTTACAAATCAAGAAGTTCAATGCGTTGACGGAAAATAGAATCAACTCGGAGATCAGGTAACGAAATAACAAGGCTTGAGGTAAATCATTTGATTTTGAAGCAGAGTTACAACCCATACTCTGTTATCTTATCAGAGAAAAAGTTACTGGACAAGACGGAACGGCTGAAACAACGCAAAATCGTTTAATGTTAAGGAATATTACAATTTACAGCAGAGAAACTTACTCACCATTTTTTAAAGAGAAGACAAAATTCAAATTATTCATGATATTGATATGACAAAAGTAAGTGAGTTTTTATTAAGTTCATGGCGACTTTACTAATCACAAGATGGATTTTACCTGGATTATTGATGGGTCTATGGCTACTTATTGCACTCAGTAATGCCATTAGTCTTTATCAAGCGAGACAACAAAAAGGAACAACTTCCTTAACTTTATTTTTGGGCGGTATTTTTGGCATAGTTGGTGTTTTAGCTTCTCCCCTTCCTCAGCCTTGGTTTTGGTGTTGGTTTCCGCCGTTACTGGATGTGGGATCAATCCCAGCTTTAGTGATGATGATTCAATCATCCAATGATGAAAATGGAGCATCAAATTAATGACTTAAGCCTTCTTCTCGAATCATTTCAAGGGGGACTTCTGTAAAATACTGACAGCGAAATTGTTCTTCTTGGATTGCAGCTAAAAAGACTTGAACCGCTTCTGTATTCAGCCGATCAATTGTTGCACTTCCGACGATTTGAATCCTGTCTTCTCCTTCGATTTGAAAACCAAGATGATCTAAAGTGTTTAATCCCAATTCGATTGTTCTTTGGCTTAATCTGAGTTTATTTTGTAGTTGGTCTCGACTCACGGTTTGTTGAGTCCGACTGAGATACTTAGCAATGCCGAGAAACTGTTTCCAAATTTCTTCGGCGGGGAGAGGATTGGGAGGAGAATAAGTCAGCGCGATCGCGCAATTATTTTTGATTCCCTCTTGTAACCCTTGACTCATTTCTTCCCAACTGCGAGGACAATAGTCTAAGGTCAAAACCGAGTCTTGAGGGTCTGCAATAGAGGCATTTTCTCCGCGATAATCTAACAGTAAGGGAGTTTCAGGTTCGAGCACAGAATAACTGTCTTGCTGCTGTACTGCTTTCACTTCAACAATCCGCACTTCGTACTCTTTTTCATAAGCATTGAAATCTAACTCTACCACTGCATCAAAATATTTATTTTCTGGCAACTCATCCTTATAGTGTCCCCACCACATTCCAGGAAACCCTTCTGGGTTTGTTTCGTCACAGACTTTAAATGTTGTGCGGATGTATCTAATTTTATTTCCCGTATAATCTTTAATATTGTTATTCCAAACGTTTTTAAACCAGCAATTTTGAATCAGTAAGCGAGGGAGAGGATTTCCCATGCCATAAGGTTCGAGTAACTTTAGAGATTGAAAGAGATCTTGTCCTAACTCTTCTACCGTTACCGTTAAATCAATGTTTAAACTGGGTTCTGGTGTTGTATTCCCATATCGCTGGCGGAATTGTTGATTAATGGCTTCTCTAAAAATAGATAGATTTTCTGCTTTCATGCTGAGTCCAGCAGCAAAGGGATGTCCACCAAAACGATGTAATAAATGTTGCTGCGATCGCAGCAATTGATAAAGATCAATTTTTTCCACTGAACGTGCAGAACCGCGAGCCAAACTAATGTTTTCGTCACTAGATTGATCTAAATTGAGAAGAATTGTAGGACGCGCATATTCTTGAGCAATTTGTCCCGCCACTAATCCTAAAACCCCAGGTTGCCATTGTGAATCAGCAAGAACAATCACACTCGTTGTGGATAAATCCAATTCTTCAATTCGCCGTTTAACAGCACTTTCCACATCTTTTTGTAACTCTTTACGGCGAGTATTCGCAATTTCGGTTTTTTGAGCAAGTTTTTGACAAACTGTCTCATCTTCACTAGTTAGTAATTCCACCGCAAATGTAGCATCCCCTTGAATCCGACTAATGGCATTAATTCGGGGGCCAATGCCAAACGCAATATCCATGGGACGATCACCATTTCTTTGGCATAACCTTAAAAGTTGAGCAATCCCAGGGCGTGTGGGGTGATTTAATTGTTGCGCTAATTGTTGAATCCCTTTCTGGGCTAAATAGCGACAATCTCCCTGTAATTCCACTAAATCTGCAATCAGTCCAATGGCGACTAAATCTAATAATGTTTCTGCTGGCTTTTCTGGTATTTCAGGAAACGTTTCAGATAACGCTTCAATTAATTTATAAGCAACCGCCACTCCAGAGAGATGATAGAGCGGATGAGATTGGGCTAAATATTTGGGATTGAGAATAGCAACTACATTCGGATCGTCTTCGGGTAACGTATGATGATCCGTCACAATAATATCAATCCCCAAAGTTTTAGCAACTTCCATTTCTGCTAAATTAGTGCTTCCTGTATCGCAAGTAATCACTAATTCCACACCCTCTCCTGCTAGTTTTCTTAATCCCATTTCGTTTAAACCATGAGATTCAGTCAGACGATTGGGAATATAGTAAGACAGGCTTTCAGAAGTCGTAAAAAAAGGTTGTAAGCCTTCCCAAAGTACACTGGTTGCTGTCACACCATCCGCATCAAAATCTCCCCAAATTACTACTTTTTCTTGATTTTCCCATGCCTGTTGGCAGCGTTTAACCGCGACATCCATTTGTTGTCCAAAGCCAGCAAAGCCAGACGTTGGCGTATATGTTTCTAGATCAAGAAATTGTTGTAAACGCTCTAAATTATCAATTCCCCGTTGCCATAGTAATTGAGCAACATATTGAGGATATTGGGGACAATACGTTTCCACTGCTGTAAAAAACCAGTCTGGAATTTCAAGTTGGGGAAGAATTTGCCAATGGGACATAATTGATTCATTTGTTGTTAGTTGTTAGCTAGAGATGTTCCATGGAACGTCTCTACATTAGTCAGGGGTCACGGCTTAGCAGTTCATATTAGTAAACATTGATCCATTTTAATGAGCTAGGTTCGGAGACGAAATAATAAAATTTGGGTAACTTCCTTATCATTGAAATTATCATCACTGATGACAAATAAACTGGGACTCCCATCCGGTAATGTCGGACCGACTGCTAAGCCTTCCAAGTTATAAATATCAAAATCGAGAGCTGAGAAATCAAACAGTAATTTTTTTCGCACTGGTTGTAATCCGCCGAGATCAACATTAAATGAATCCACTCCTGAAGTATCCGTCGCATTCCCAATCGTCATCAGAAAGAGTTTCGCCCCATATCCTGATAAGCCATAAGAGCGTTCAAGGGTTAAAAAATATCCTTCAGGTTGAATCGCTAACACTTCAGTTAAACCATTCCCAACTGTTCCCAATGGGGGTTCATCTAACAAATATAAATGTTCTGCAATGGGAAGCGGTTGTCCGATGGGATTAACCACATAATGTAAAAAGCGAACTCGGGTTTGTTCTTCGGAATCTTCCGGTAATTGATCTTGACTAAGAGATGATTCAGTGGCGGTAAAGACTCGAAAGGGATCGCCTTCTGGACTCATCACACCACTGGGATTAAGAGTTAAAGATTCAAAACCCAGATTATTTCTGACTCCTCTTGGTGCATCTTCTTCCGTTTCTGGTAATAAAAAACGCTGCGGTAAAGGAAGAGTTTGTTTCTGTTTCCCACTGTTGAGATCAAAGCGACGGACAAAGGGATTAATTCCTTGTTTCGTATTCCCTTCACTAGAAATAAAAACTGTATTCCCAGGGGCTAAAGCAATTCCTTCGGCATCAATGTCACCATTTGGGAAACTTTTTCCTGCTTCTGTCTGGAGAAACGTCACATCTTTGAGATTAACATCTGCAATTTGTGGTGTTGTTCCTTGGAGCTTTAAATCAATATCCAGGGTATAAAATCGTGCTGGGGCTTTTTGGCTACGATCATCCGAAACTGCATAAAATAAGTTTTGTTTCTGATCATACGTCATTCCAGATAAGCCACCCACTGCTGTTTTCTGAAATGTTTTTTGAGGCAATTCATAGGCATCTAAGAAGTCAACTGAAATTTCAGGAAAAAGTCGGTCTTGTGCTTGCACTTGGGAAGAGTTACTGCAAGCCGTTAAACTCATTAAGACAAATAATAAAACAAAAAAACGGAATATCATCTGATACGAAAGAAATAGATTAAGGTAGTATGTTTGATTAAATCGAAAAGCAGAATGAGTCACTTAAAATCTTTATCCTTGCCCAAATCAGGATTGTTTCCACACCATAAAAATTGGCTATAGAAGGCTTCCATCAGTCTGATCTGAATAATTAATCAGCAAAGTTTAATCTATTTTCAGATCGAACTCAGCTTTTTCTCAGTTAACTGGGACACGCTAATGAGTGACGACATGAAACCGAAATTGACTTAGCAATTATAATGACTCAACAAAATTCTAACCTGAAAAAATCTTTACTTGTCCTTTTGGCAACGGTCAGCGTGAGTGGACTTAGCCTTGGCTTTGCTTCAGAAGCACACAGCACTTTCTCCAGTCGCGAAGAACAAACGATCGCGCAAGCCAACTCTTCCACTCAACTAAAGGCAATTGATATGAGTGGTCTTCCCAATGGCTTTAGTAAACAGGAATGGATGCAAGCCAGTGGGAATGCAATGGTAACCAATGTGAATAATGACTCTTATACGATCAAAGTTGAAGCAACGGGTTTAGTTCCCCATGGTTTATATACAGTTTGGTGGATGAAAGAAGAAGGGGGTGGCAATGTCGCTGGACCTGCGGGAGGACTACCGTATAATGATGTTAGAGCCGCTCGCGATGGTCATTTAACAACTGTTATTGAAATTCCGAATAAGAATAATGATTATGAAATGATGGCGATGGCTTATCATTCTGATAATCAAACCCATGGTTATCATCCAGGAAAAAATGGGGTTAATTCCTTCGGTCACTTAATGGGGGAATTTTTGAAACCTAATAATTAATTATCTATAGCACTTCCCAATCTCATGAGGTACATTCTAAATTTTGGTTCTTTGTTCTTTGTTCTTCGTTCTTTGTTGGTTGTTAATCAATGAACCATGAACCATGAACATCCGCCGACTCGCATTACGTACCTCAACCAACTAGGAAACGCTATAGCCGTTCTCATTCGTAAAAACTTGATTAAGTGACATCTCCCGATCTCCCCACAGGCGAGTTGATTTCAAAAGAATGAAACGACCCTGGGGGATAGGGGGGAAGAGGGAAGTTGTGGATCAAAAACCAGAGCAGATTGCTATATATTCGATTTTAAAATTACACAAATAACGATATGAGTAGAGTCAAAGCCATTAAAACAACACCGAAAATCGTACACAAATAAGCGTATCTCAAAAGAGTGTACTTATCTTTTAGCACCATACCTGCTTGGTATAAATCAGTAATTAGAATTGACCTTGCGGAGTAATTATCATCCATATTTTCCACTAAAAAATCAACGATATCTTGTCGTTTAAATTGGCTAAAGTTACCAAAAAAAAGAGGATTAGCTAACTCTTCAACTGACTGAGTTTTGGGACGCTTCGTTTGTCTTGGGAAAATGACCAGTAAAGCAAGAAAAGCAGCGACGGTTTCGACAATGACAAAACCAGCAAGAGGAATGGTTAACCATTGATTCAATCCAGTAATAAAATGAACACGAGTAAAGAAAATCGTAAAAACAACCGAAATAATTCCAATTAAAATATTAGCTTTCTGGTCGGCTAGCATGATCAGTTGGGTTTGATTTTGACAGACTGTTCTGATGGTGTAAATAACATCATGATCATCATGCTTGCTCAGTTTTAGATCATTTTCCCTAGCGTCATTTACCTCTTGCTCTGGCATTCCTTATTCTCCTTAACGGAAATCATGAATTATTTGAGCTCATCAATGCTCAATTGCTTCTATTTAACAACAAGCTACCCTTAATGTCCAGTTATCTTTCAAGTGCTACAAGATTTTTGAATGATCTGTAATATGAACTTAAAAAATCCCCTTTCCACTCTGAGGGTGTGGGGATTTTTAATTAGAGATCAACATTATTTTTTAAGGCACTGAATCAGTTGCTGTTTGAACTGTTGTTTGTCCTTGAGATCGGGTAAGCACCACGACCCAACAAGCAACCATAGCGACAGCAAGAATGATGACATAAGGTAAGAACATTTCTAGTCCAAATCCTTCCGCAACATTACCAGCGAGCCAAGGGAAAAGGGCTTTTCCTAAACTGCTTAAACTGGCGATAAAGCTAATTGATCCCATCAGCAGATGAGCAGGAACAACATTGGAGAGAAATGCAAAGCCAGTGGGTAAAATGGGGCCCAAGCAAAATCCAGTTAAGAGCAAACCAAAGCCACTGGTTAGACTTAAAGTAATCAAGTGAAAGATAAATAGCCCGCAGACAACACCAATTAAGCACGTATTGATAATTCCTTTACTGCCTAATTTATTGGCTAGGGGTGCAATCGCCACTCGTCCGACGGTCAATCCTAACCAATAACCACTGACTAGCCAACCCGCTAACTCAGTATTTTCCTGGCGATACTCAGTGAGAAAACTATAACTCCAATGACCGAGACTAATTTCTGTACCGGCATAGAAGAGTAAAAAGAATGCAAATAGCCAAACCAAACGAAATTTTAAGGGGCTTTCTGGTGAGGTATTTTCTGCACAAGTTTCAGTTTCAACTTGTTCTTGATCGGCTTGAGTAAAGATGCCTCGAATACTGATTAATAGTGCTAGACTAACGCTACCTAATACCCAATAGATGACATTCCAACTCCAATCAGCAGCTAACAGTTGTGAAGCCAGAAAAGGGCTGAGTAAAGCTCCCACGCCATAGAAAGCATGAAGATAGTTGAGAAGGGCGGTTTTATTCGGTAGCTTGGCTAAATGAGCATTTAAAGCAGCTTCGAGAATCGCAGCCCCAAAGCCCAGTAACAAAGGAACACCAAGGAGAATATAAAGTGGAGGTTGACAGCAAAAGATTAAGATACCACAGAGAAAGCTCATTTTCCCGAGCAAGAGAAACTTGACGTTCCCTAATTTTCGGGAAAGAAAGCTACTGTTTAAAGCAGCAATCAGATAACCGACCGAACCCGCGAGAAAGGCACAGCTAAGGGTGGTTTTATCTACTTGGTAATAATTGCCCCAACGAGGAAGCAAAATGCCGATAACAGCATCATTCGCCCCAATCAGAATGAAACTGAGAAAAGCAAAACCAATTTGTAGTTTCACCCGCCAACTGCTGATCACGACATCAGGTGGATTTTGTAACGTTTCGTTAAGCTCATTCTCATTTTCTAAGTGGCTTATCGTATCCTGATTGTAGTTTGGGACAGCTAGGAGTTCTTTTTCGAGAGTTGTCTCTGATGAGAGTTGGGATGGGGGATCTAGCTCAGCAGCGGTCATGTAACAGTGTCCTTAATATTATTATGGAATGTAAAGTCTCCACACATTCTAGGATCTGTATGCCTTGACTGTCTCGTTTTTGAGCAAGATAATTAATAAGTTTTTTTCAAGTCAGCCTCTAAATTTCATTGAGAGAATTTAAGGGATTTTAATAGCCTGTTGCCATTTCAATTAATGGCTGTTCTGCAGGATCATTGGGGTTGCTTACCCCTTGCCGTAGCTTGCTTTCACGACAATAACAGTAAGGTTTTTGATGTGGCTTTCTTCTCAATCTAGTGAGTGAAAGTGTACAGTGATCAGATTTTGGCAAGGGGGCTAATTAGGATGAGATTAACCGATCAACAAGGAACTGGATCGAAACATGGCTCACGAAAACAGCACCAGTCCGATCGCGCAAATCGGCAAAAACTCCCTGCCTTTGGACAATTGGCGTTTCCAGTTGACCGCCAGAGGAAAAACAGCATTATCAGTTTTTCTAGGGATTGTCATAAACTAACGAGTATGAGCGAATGCAGATAAATATAGAAGAGGACTTATGGAGAACGCCCAACTTTGGCAACGCTATCAAGACTGGCTCTATTACGACCCAGACTTAAACTTTTATCTAGATATTAGTCGGATGCGCTTCTCGGATCAGTTGGTGGAGGAGATGCAACCCCAGTTTCAAAAAGCCTTTCAGGATCTGGCAGATTTAGAAGCGGGCGCGATCGCGAATCCAGATGAAGACCGCATGGTGGGTCACTATTGGCTACGCAACCCCGATCTCGCCCCCAATGCAGAATTGAAAGCGGAAATTACCGAGACCCTAGAAAAAATTAAAACCTTTTCCGCACAGGTTCACAGTGGTTATATCCATCCCCCCCAAGAAACCCGCTTTACAGATGTCATTTCCGTTGGCATTGGTGGATCAGCATTGGGACCGCAGTTTGTATCTCAAGCCCTTGCGCCATTGGAGGCTACCTTAAACTTACATTTTATTGATAACACGGATCCGGCTGGGATTGATCATCTTTTAGACCAAATGCGCGATCGGCTTGCAACAACCCTTGTTCTTGTCATTTCCAAGTCTGGGGGAACACCAGAAACTCGCAATGGGATGGTGGAAGTGAAAGCAGCTTACCAAGCGCAAAACCTTGATTTTGGGTCTCATGCTGTCGCCATTACGGGAAAAGGGTCAAAACTGGAACAAATGGCAACAACAGAAGGTTGGATCACAACCTTTCCGATGCACGACTGGGTGGGGGGACGCACCTCGGAAATGTCTGCTGTGGGGTTAGTCCCAGCAGCATTACAAGGGATTGATATCGATGCCATGCTGGAAGGGGCAAAAGCAATGGATACCCTCACTCGCAAGCCAGAACTCAAAACAAACCCAGCAGCACTATTAAGTTTAGCCTGGTATGCCGTGGGTAACGGGAAGGGAGAAAAAGATATGGTTGTCCTTCCTTATAAGGATAGCCTCAGTCTCTTTTCTCGCTACTTGCAGCAGTTAGTGATGGAGTCGCTAGGGAAAGAGAAAGACTTAGATGGCAATACCGTTTATCAAGGAATTGCGGTTTATGGGAATAAAGGCAGTACCGACCAACACGCTTATGTGCAACAGTTACGAGAAGGAGTCCCCAACTTTTTTGCCACGTTTATTGAAGTCTTGAAAGACCGTGAGGGAACATCCCCAGAAGTGGAAGCGGGCGCAACCGCAGGTGATTTTCTCTCTGGGTTACTGCAAGGAACACGCCTCGCTTTGTATGAAAATCATCGGGATTCCATTACGATTACAGTTGATGAGGTCACACCGCGTACCATTGGCGCATTAATTGCCTTGTATGAACGCGCTGTGGGATTATATGCTTCTCTGGTTAATATCAACGCTTACCACCAACCAGGGGTAGAAGCTGGGAAAAAAGCAGCAGCCTCTGTTTTAGATCTACAGCGTGATGTCGTTGCGGTGTTACAAGCAGAAAGCGGGTCACTGTCTTTGTCTGAAATTGCTGAAAAAGTCAATGCTGAGGAAAAAGTGGAAGTGATCTATAAAATTATTCGCCATCTCCATAGCAATGGACGGGGGGTAAAAGTGGAAGGAAACTGGGGACAACCCAGTAGCTTGAAAGTGTCTGTTTAATCTGTTTTTTGTCTGTTCGGTGATGTTATACCGCTTTGTAGGGTAGGCATTACCATTAAATCACGGGTTTAAAGCCCCTCCCTTTAGGGAGTTCTTGTGTTAATATAGGAAAACGCTGGAAAGGTATTCAACCAGTCTAAAAACCTTGATCTCTCGCCGAGATTAAACCAATCAACAATAAGTTTTGATTGTCTAAAAGTACCCAATTGCCTTGGGGAACTGCCTCGTGCATAGGAAACGACTGGGGAGACTCCCACCTCTGTTGATTCAGGGAAACTTAAATCAGTAAGTGGTGTCGCTGAACCAGTAATTCGGAATCTGTGAAGACCGAAGAATCACCGTCCTTCTAGGGCGGTGAGTATGTCAACCACCCTACAACCTCATCATGAGGATATTAAAAAAGCGGTCACCTGTTACGATGACCGCTTTCGTGTTTAATGTCAGAGAAAATTACGCGATCGCTGCCATTTTCACTTCATTTTCATTGAGCATCCGTTGTAATTCTTCCGCATCAACAGTTTCACGCTCAATCAACGCTTGGGCTAACTCATCTAAGATATGACGGTTAGACACCAGCACATCTTTACAACGACGATAGGCTTGTTCCACTAAGTTACGAACTTCCTCATCAATCGCTGCTGCGGTTTCATCAGAGAAATCGCGATCCGAGGCAATATCACGTCCCATAAATACGTTACCATTTTGACGACCTAACGCCACCGGACCCAAACGATCACTCATTCCTAAGCTAGTCACCATTTGACGGGCAACTCGCGCCACTTGCTGCAGGTCATTAGAAGCCCCTGTGGTCACTTCATCATCACCAAAGATAATTTCTTCCGCAATACGACCACCTAGCGCGACAGCCATTTGGTTTTGCAGATAAGAACGAGAATAGAGTCCAGAGTCTAAGCGTTCTTCACTGGGGGTAAACCAAGTTAAACCACCCGCAGCGCCACGGGGAATAATGCTGATTTTCTGGACTGGATCATAGTCGGGCATTAACGCACCCACTAAAGCGTGACCCGCTTCGTGATAAGCCACTAATGCTTTGCGTTTTTCGCTCATGACGCGATCTTTCTTCTCAGGACCAGCGAGAACGCGATCAATGGCATCATTGACCTCATCCATGGAGATTTCAGTGAGGCTGCGACGGGCTGCTAAAATCGCTGCTTCGTTGAGTAAGTTTTCTAAGTCAGCACCAGTAAAGCCAGGAGTCCGACGGGCAATTTTTTCTAAGTCCACATCTTTGGCTAAGGTTTTACCACGAGCGTGAACCTGCATGATTTCTAAACGTCCTGCATAATCGGGGCGATCCACCACAATTTGACGGTCGAAACGACCTGGACGCATTAACGCTTGGTCTAAGACATCAGGACGGTTTGTCGCAGCAATAATGATAATGCCAGTATTGCTTTCAAAGCCATCCATTTCGGTGAGTAACTGGTTGAGGGTTTGTTCCCGTTCATCGTTACCACCACCTAAGCCAGCACCGCGCTGACGACCAACAGCATCAATTTCATCAATGAAGATGATGCAAGGCGCGTTCGATTTGGCTTGTTCAAATAGGTCACGGACGCGAGATGCGCCAACCCCGACGAACATTTCCACAAATTCAGAACCAGAGATGGAGAAGAAAGGAACACCTGCTTCCCCAGCCACAGCACGGGCTAAGAGCGTTTTACCTGTTCCAGGTGGGCCCACTAGTAATGCACCTTTTGGAATTTTTGCACCGACATCAGTGAAGCGTTCTGCATTTTTCAGAAAATCTACAAGCTCAGTTAACTCTAACTTGGCTTGTTCAATTCCCGCGACATCGTTAAAGGTGACGTTGGTTTGGGGTTCCATTTGCACTTTCGCTTTGGATTTCCCAAAGTTCATCGCTTGCGAACCGGGACCGCCTTGCGCCCGACGCAGTAAGAAGAATAATCCCACTAACAAGAGAATGGGGAAGAAGAGGCTGCTGAGAGCGCGGAATAAGAAACCGTCATCACTTTCGGGTTGCACGGAAATATCAACGTTATTCTCCGTGAGAATATCAATTAATTGTGGGTCGTTGGGTAAAGTAACTTGGACTTGTTGACCATCTTGTGCGGTTGCGATGGCTTTCGAGCGATCGCTGTTGAGGCGAACACTTTCCACATTACCGTTTTCCACCCGATTAACAAATTCACTATAACGCCACGTAGCTTGCGTTTGTGGCTCTTGATCTAAGAACGCAGTCGCCAGAGCAATCACTACAATCGCCAGTAGTGCATAAAGCCCAGCATTGCGCCATTTTTTATTATTATTTTTGTTATTCACGCTTAACCTCCAAGGTTGACACGATACGAGGTGCGACTCTATTTCCTTATTATGGATGGGGAATATGAACGCGCCATTATTATCTGCTCGGTATATTAATTTATGTTAACGTTTCTGAGAGGTTCTTGACAGGGGTTGACAACCGATATTTTGTTTGATTTTTATCCTAATCATTCTAAAGATGGAGAGGCAGTTGGGAGAAGAGGGTTAACCTCTGGTGATCATGAAGATTCCAATAACTAATAACTAATAATCATTATAGAAGTCGCCGTAAAACCAATCCGCTTTAGCCCTTGGATATAAGGCGAGTCAAGCGAAAGGGTTCGATACCTTGAGCTTGACATACTAGACCTATTTGTGCTACATTAATTTCAGCTAATTCAACCAGCTTAAACCATGATTGTCATTGAGTACAAGGTCAAAGCCAAGAAAACTCAATATATTGCCATTGACGAAGCAATTCGGACAACTCAGTTCATCCGAAACAAAGCCCTTCGTTACTGGGAAGACAATCATGGTGCGACTAAATATGATCTGAATAAGCAGTGCAAACTCCTCGCTGAAGAGTTTGAATGGGCGAAAAGGCTCAACTCTCAAGCAAGGCAGTCTGCTGCAGAAAGAGCATGGTCAGCAATTAGTCGCTTCTTTGACAATTGCAAGAAGAAAGTAACTGGGAAGAAAGGATATCCCAAATACCAAAAAAATAACCGATCCGTTGAATACAAAACAACTGGTTGGAAGCTCGACCCTAACACCAAAAAGCACATCACGTTCACTGATGGTAATGGTATTGGTCGAGTTAAATTAATCGGGAGTCGGGATATCTATTTCTACTCGAAACAGCAGATTAGACGAGTGCGGTTAGTTAGACGGGCTGACGGCTACTACTGTCAGTTCTGCATTAACGTTAATGTAACTGAAGATGTTGAGCCAACTCAGCAAGCCATTGGACTTGACATGGGGTTAACCGACTTCTACACAGACAGCAAAGGGCATAAACAACCCAATCCTCGCTTCTTCCGTAAAGGAGAGGAGGAGTTGAAACGCTCTCAGCGTCGTCTATCTCGAAAACAAAAAGGCTCATCTAATCGCAAAAAAGCAAGACAGAAACTAGCCAAGAAACACCTGAGAATAAGTAGGCAACGCCGAGAACACGCAAGGAGAATTGCGCGTTGCGTCGTGTTGTCTAACGACTTCATCGCCTACGAAGACTTGCAGGTTAAGAACTTGGTCAAAAATCATAACCTTGCTAAATCCATATCTGATGTTGGTTGGTATCAGTTCCGAGTCGGGTTAGAGTATTTCGCTCAGAAGTTCGGGAAGGTGACGGTAGCCGTCCCGCCTCACTATACCAGTCAGGAATGTTCTAGCTGTGGGCGTGTGGTTAAGAAATCTCTATCAACCCGCACTCACACCTGTAAATGTGGGTGTCAACTAGATAGGGATGAAAACGCAGCTATCAACATCTTAAAGAAGGGATTACGTACCTCGGGGCACGAGGGAACTTACGCTTGGGGAGATGAAGCCTCTACTTTGGTAGGACTTGTCCTGTCAAAGCAAGCATCGTCGCAGAACCAAGAATCCAACGCGCTTTAAGCCGTTGGAGTGTCAAACGCCTTGCTCTAATTCCCCTGCTTCGTCCGATTGGATGTGCTGCTGGTTAGAGTCGGTGGGTAAACGTTTAATATCCTGATTTGATCCGACAACGATCATTTGCGATCCTTTCACTAGCCTATAGTTGGGAGTGGGATTAATTTCAAATTTTTCCCCATATTTCACAGCGATGACATTTAAGCCGTAGCGATTTCTTAATTCCAACTCGGCTAAAGTGCGTCCGTCAAAGGCTGCGGGAATTTGGATATCAACAATACTGTGTTCGGGATCGAGCTCAAATTTCTCTAAAATCGCTGGTTGGGCGAGGGCGTGGGCGAGTTCATATCCCGCATCTCTTTCTGGAAAGACAACGCGATCAGCACCAACTCGCTTCAAAAGTTTACCATGAATATGAGAAGACGCTTTTGCCACCACATACTTCACCCCATTTTCTTTGACGTTGAGAGTGGTGATAATGCTTTCTTGCACATAATCGCCAATGGCAATAATCACGACATCAAATTCAAAGATTCCTGCTTCTTTCAGGGCTGCTGGTTCTGTTGAATCTAACTCAATGGCATGAGAGACAATTTTATCAGTTAAAGCCTGATTGACTAATTTTTCATCGCGATCGCTGCCTAAAACCTCACAGCCTAATTTTCGCAGTTCTCGACAAACAGCTTGACCAAACCGCCCTAACCCGATTACAGCAAATTCTTGCGGTTGATGGCGAAGTTGATTGAATATTTTTAATGATGCTTTAATATCCACGGTTTTGTGATTCGTTCTTTGTTATTTGTTGAGACGTTCCATGGAACGTCTTTACATTATTAGTTATTTGTTCTTTGTTCTCCCCCTCTCCCTCTCTTCCCGATCTTAAATTATCCCACTAACAAGTTTTCTTCTGGATACTGAATTGCACTGGGTCGAGATTCTCGGACTAACGTATTAATAACAATTAAAACACCGACTCTACCAATATACATCGTGACCACAATAATCAGTTTTCCTAAAGGAGATAAACTACTGGTAATTCCTGTTGAAAGTCCAACAGTGGCAAAAGCAGAACACACTTCAAAGAAAATTTGAATAAAGCTCAATGCGGGGTCAGTAATGGCGATTAATGCTGTCACTAAGCTGAGTAATGTCACTGAAGCACATAAGACCCCTAATGCTTTTAGAATTAAGTTAACAGGGACACGGCGTTTATAAATAATGACATCGGTTTTTCCTTGTAATGTGGAAATCGTCCCATTAATTAAAATCCGTAGGGTGGTTGTTTTTAATCCGCCACCCGTTCCACTGGGGCTTGCGCCAATGACCATAAAGGCAATGGTAATAAATAATCCTGCATCGGTCATTGTTTCAAGGGGAACGGTGTTAAACCCTGCTGTGCGCGTTGTTACTGATTGAAACCATGCTCCCAGTAAACGGTCTTTGAAAGAAAAATAACCAAAAATATTATTATTACTAAAATCAGTAAAGAAAAACGCAATCGTTCCTAAAATGAGGAGAATAATGGTGGTATCTATAACAATTTTAGAGTTGAGAGAGAAATCAAATGCTTCTGCATTTTTTCGTAGGATAAGCTGATTAAATTGTTGTCTAATCCAGAGAAAGATTTCAAAAATTGCCTGATATCCTAAGCCCCCAAAAATTACTAAAAATGGAATGATAATATTCATGGAAATTGAAGATTGATAGTCCATTAAGCTATTGCTAAATAAACTAAAGCCAGCATTATTCCAAGCGCTGATACTATGAAAGAGAGCTAACCAAGTGGGATTGGGTTGATCAGAAAATAAGGGAAGTAAGAAAAAGAAGCCAGTAAGTTCAAAAAGGAGGGTGGTTGCCACAATAGAAATGAGGAGGTTTGTACTTCCTTGGAGAAAGGGACGATCAAAGGATTCTTGAATGGCAACTTTTTGACGAAAATCGAACTTTTTACGAATCAAAAATAAGAGGAAGGTATTGGTGGTCATATACCCTAATCCTCCCACTTGAATTAATAATAGAATGGTCAGTTGTCCCCAAAAGGAAAAATAAGTTCCCGTATCCACGACGGCTAAACCCGTTACACAAACGGCAGAGGTCGCTGTAAATAATGCAGTAATGGGATCATTCCAACTGCCATCCGCAGTCGTAAAAGGTAAGATTAATAATAATGTTCCGATTAAAATAACGGCGATAAAACCAAGACAGATGGTTCGGGCGATACTCATTATAATTCGTTATTTGTTATTCATCTTAAAATAAGAAACTAAGAATGGAAATTAATAATATTTTCATAAACAGGGACATAACTATAGCACTTCCCAATCTCATGAGGTACATTCTAAATTTTGGTTCTTTGTTCTTTGTTCTTCGTTCTTTGTTGGTTGTTAATCAATGAACCACGAACCATGAACCATGAACATCCACCGACTCGCATTACGTACCTCAACCAACTAGGAAACGCTATATATTAAAATACAGGTTGATTGTTAGATGTTAAACATTTATGGACACGATCAAAATTGAGAATATCCGTTGCTATGGTTATACTGGTTTTTTGCCCGAAGAACAAGTGTTAGGACAATGGTTTGAGGTGAGTTTAACGCTCGGGGTTGATTTATCTCTTGCGGGAGACAGTGACGAGATTAGGCACACTTTAGATTACCGAAGCGCGATCGCGCAAGTCAAACAAATTATTGAAACGGAAAAATTTGCTTTAATTGAAAAACTCGCCCACGCGATCGCGCAAGCCATTTTACAATTGGATTTAGTGCAACAGGTGTGTGTGGAACTCTCGAAACCCGCCCCTCCCATTCCTAACTTTGGCGGGAAAATCACAGTCACTATTACTCGTGAAAAGACTTAAATCCATGTCCACTTAAACTCGGAAATCGCTCCCCAGTTGCGTCATCATCCTCTGCTTCCTCGGTTTCCTGATCATCGGTGAGGATGGTGGGCTTGCAGCGTTTCACCTCCAGAGAGACAATTTTTGCCCCCTCTCCCTGCAAATCCTCAATATAGCCCGACTTTTCGGCTTCTGCTTCTCGTTTTCTCACAAAGGGGCCAAAATAGTAAGTGCATTTGGGAGATTCGGTTTTAATCTCGACCCACCAGGCTTGACCCAAAAAATCTAGGATTGATAGGATGAATTCTTCCATGTTTATGACGCGATTGAGTCGGTCTCAAATAATTCTACCGTATTTAATCTTGGGAGTTTCTATTAATTTTTACTAGACCCCTCAGAAAGATTTAAGGTTTTTTTCTGGCGACGATGAGACACTTCATACAGCGCGATCGCGCTAGCAATATGAGCATTCAAACTTTCAGTTTTTCCGAATAACGGAATTGTCACCAACTCATCACAGTGACGTTGCGTTAACAGATTTAATCCTTGGGCTTCTCCACCGACAACCAAAACCACCGAGTGATCAAAACTCACTTGAGAAATCAATTGACCCTCTTCTGCAACCGTCCCATAGACCCAAAACCCAGCTTTTTTTAATTCTTCCAACCCCCGAGAAAAGTTCACCACTCGCGCCACAGGGAGATATTCTAACGCCCCCGCAGCCACTTTCATCACCGTGGAGGTAATCCCTGCTGCTCGCCGTTGTGGAATCACAATTCCCTGTGCGCCCAGAGCTTCAGCACTGCGAATAATTGACCCTAAGTTATGGGGATCAGTAATCCCTTCTGCTGCGATGATGATCGGTTTATCGGTCACTGCTTGGGCTTTTTCGATCAACTCTGCTAATTCCCAATAGGGATAAGGCGCGACTTGGGCTGCAACGCCTTGATGATTTGCGCCATGGGTAATCTGATTTAAACGTTCAACCCCCACTTCATCAATAATACTGCCTTGTTTCTTTGCCGTTTGTAACAAAGGGTTAAACGTTGAATTATAACGCAGTCTGGGTGTAATCCAAATCCGATTCAGTTGACGATGACCTTCTAATGCAGCTTGGACAGTATGACGACCATAAATCAAATCATCATTTTCCGTATTTTCCGTTGTTTTTTCTTCGGGTTGAGGCGTTGTCGGTTGTTTAATTTTAGGACGACGAGAAACAGGGAAAGGCTTTTTCCCCTTCGGTTTTGGTTTTCCTTTCCGAGGTTTTTCACTCATATCAATATGATGGGATGATGATAGGTTGTAGCTGATTAACTGTTATCAGAAGATTGCCTCTCTTGTAACGATAACAGGAGGGATTGCAAACGATCGCGATCGCGCAGAAAAAGATATCCGATCAGGGTTTCTAAACTGGTTGCTTGTTGATAAATCTTAGCAGAGAGCCGACGGGGACGTTTGGTCGCTGCATTCCGTCCTCGCTTGACAATTTGAAGTTCGGATTCCGTTAAATTAGGGAGTAAAGCCTCTAATTGTTGCGCTTGATTTTCGGCTCGTACTTCGGAAACTACCAATTGATGATAGTCAGAAATATTTTTTTGTGGCAATAAATAATATAAACGAACATAAAGCTCATAAACAGCATCACCAATATAAGCCAATCCTGCTGGTGAAATCTGTTCAAGCGGGGGTAGATTGTGCAGTCCCCCCACTACGGAAAAGAATTCCACTTCGGAATCAAAATAATTGGTTTGATGAGTTTGCGGTGTCAAATTTGTCCTGAGGTTAAATGAATGACAAGGAATGCAAAGTTAACTAACTTACTTTAAAGACTCCAAAGCAGCCTCTAGACTCGGTTGTAAAGAAAGGAATTTTTCTAAAATGACAAGGAATGCAAAGTTAACTAACTTACTTTAAAGACTCCAAAGCAGCCTCTAGACTCGGTTGTAAAGAAAGGAATTTTTCTAAACGGACGAGTTTCACCGTTTGCGTCACCCGTGCATTGGTTACAATTTGTAAACCTCCTCCTTCATTTTGAGCTTTTTTGACAAGTTGGACTAACGCGCCCAAGCCAGAACTATCGACAAAATCAATCTGGGAGAGCACCAAAATAATATTTTTCGGCCCTTCTTCAATATACTTCCCAATGACTTTCGCAAATGTTGGTTCGGAAAACGCATCAAGCAAGCCAGTTAAACGAAAAATCTGGCAATTGTCTTGAATTTCCCGCGTTCCGCGCAAACTAACGGTTAAGTTGAGTGGTTCAGGAATAATACCCTCCTTTGTGCTTAACAAATAATGAGCGATAACGACAATATACAGGAAAAGTTAGCTCTCAGAACTAACCTTTAACAGATAGTGTATATTAGCATATTTTTCCCGTTTAATCCTCTCACCCTAGCGTTTTTTAGAAAGAGGCTACTTTTTCCGATGTTCCCGCATGGAGGCGACAAATTGAGCAAATAAATAATCCGCATCATGAGGACCTGGACTGGCTTCAGGATGATATTGGACGGAAAAAATGGGTAAGGTTTTATGGCGTAACCCAGCAACCGTGCGGTCATTCAAATTGAGATGGGTAATTTCAACATCGGCTTGTAATGACTCCTCAGTTACCGCAAAACCATGATTTTGGCTAGTAATTTCTACCTTTTGCTGTAAGCCTGCAGGTTGGTTGAGTCCGCGATGTCCAAACTTCAGTTTAAAGGTTTCTGCACCCAGAGACAGTCCAAGAATTTGATGTCCCATACAAATCCCAAACATGGGTTTTCCGCCTTTGAGGAGGGCTTTAGTGGTTTCGATTCCTTCTGTTACCGTTGCGGGGTCTCCAGGACCATTGGAGAGGAAAATCCCATCAGGATGATACTGCTCGATCGTTTCTGGGGGAGTATTTGCAGGAACAACAATCACACGACAGCCATAACTCGCCAGACGGCGCAAAATGTTCCGTTTAATGCCAAAATCAATGGCGACCACCGTTAAAGGGGTGGAATCCTCTGCTTGCATGACAGGGCGAAATTCCCAACTTTCCACAGTGGGATCAGACCATTCATAAACATCTTTCGTGGTTACTTCATTAACCAGGTTTAAACCCAACATCGAGGGGGCTGCTTTCACTTGGGCTAAAAGTTCTTGTTCATCGAGAATTTCACTGGAAATTGCGCCATTCATTGCGCCAGAGGAGCGTAAAATGCGGGTGAGGGCGCGGGTGTCGATACCATAAATACCAGGGATGTTATGTTCGGTGAGATAGTTGGGAACAGAGGTGCGCGATCGCCAATTACTGGGAAAATAACAGACATTTCGCGCAATTACTCCTCGCACTTGTGGGGAATCCGACTCTTCATCCTCAGGATTGACCCCTGTGTTTCCGAGTTCGGGATAGGTAAAGGTAATAATTTGTCCGCGATAGCTGGGATCGGTTAAAACTTCCTGATAGCCTGTCATTCCCGTATTAAATACCACTTCCCCGACTGTAGTTCCTTTTGCACCAAAAGATTTCCCTCGAAACACGGTTCCGTCTTCTAATACCAATAACGCTGGTTCTACCTGATGATTGATCATTCGTTCGTTAATTTTTCCTTATTCTTAAGATCCCTTTTAGAATTTTAAGATAGAAACAGTCGATCCGAAATCTAGGGGGAAACTGGGATGAGTTTAACGATCGCGAAGTGGACAATTGATGATTATCAACGGATGATTGAAGTGGGCTTACTCGATGATCGCCGAGTTGAACTTCTAAATGGAGAAATTGTTGAAATGTCCCCAGAAGGTGAACCTCATGCGTATTACCGAATGGAAACGAAAGATTACTTAACTCGACTTTTAGGAAATCAAGCAACTATTCGAGAAGCAAAACCGATTACCATTCCCAGTAGTGATTCTCAACCTGAACCCGATTTAGCGATTGTTGAACCTTTAGGGCGAGAATATCTACAACATCATCCCTATCCTGAAAATATCTTTTGGTTGATTGAGTTTTCTAACAGCAGCTTAGAAAAAGACCTCACCGTCAAACGGAAAACTTACGCTGCTGCTGGTATTCAAGAATATTGGGTCAGAGATTTAAAACAAGAAACGTTAAAAGTATTTCGCGAACCGATCGCTGCGGATTATACGGTTGAGATAACTTTAACCACAGGAACAATTAATCCTGTTTCCTTTCCCGACGTGGTTATTTCTGTGGAACGCTTATTTGATTAAAGATTTAAGTCTCATTTTTTCGATGAGAAAAATCGATCCGAAATCTAGGAGGAAATGGAGATGAGTTTAACGATCGCGAAGTGGACAATTGATGATTATGAACGGATGATTGAAGTGGGCTTACTTGATGATCGCCGAGTTGAACTTCTAAATGGAGAAATTGTTGAAATGTCCCCAGAGGGAAAACCTCATGCCTATTATTGCACTGCAACCAAAGATTATTTAACCCACCCCTTGAGAGGTCAAGCAGTGATCCGAGAAGCTGCACCGATTACCATTCCCAGTAGTGATTCTCAACCTGAACCCGATTTAGCGATTGTTGAACCTTTAGGGCGAGAATATCTACAACATCATCCCTATCCTGAAAATATCTTTTGGTTGATCGAGTTTTCTAACAGCAGCTTAGAAAAAGACCTCACCGTCAAACGGAAAACTTATGCTGCTGCTGGTATTCAAGAATATTGGGTCAGAGATTTAAAACAAGAAACGTTAAAAGTATTTCGCGAACCGATCGCTGCGGATTATACGGTTGAGATAACTTTAACCACAGGAACAATTAATCCTGTTTCCTTTCCCGACGTAGTTATTTCTGTGGAACGCTTACTCCATTAACTGTAAAACGCCTAATCCTAGTTCTTCTGGGGAGAGGGCTTTCGCTTCAAAAAGTGCCATCATATCTCGCAGTTGCGGTTGTCCCCGAGAAGCTCCCTTGAAACCTCTGGCAATGAGTAACCCACAATATCCTTGCGTCTGTTGACAGCGTTTTTCCCACTGTTGTCGCGCCTTGAGATGCGTGGGATCATCCTCATCAAATTCTCCAAATAAGTAGAGTTCACCATTACCCGTTTGGACAATTCCCAAATCATACAGGGTATCGGTAATGGGGTCTTCTCCTGTATTAAAACCAATCCCATGAAGTCCGCCAGAGTGCTGAATGTGCTCAATCATTTCCTTCGCTTTCGGACGAGAGGTTTGAATCAAAATGATCGGCATTCCTTCCCCTTTTTCAGAAACCCCCAAAGACTGATAAAGCTGTTTCTCGTTGTTTCGCATTTCTGTAATCATCTCCCAGGACATCATACCAATACTCAGAAACGAGTCTTGGGGCACTAAATCTTCTTTAATGGGAGATGAAAATTCCAATTCTTCAAGGTCGTTTAAGGCTTCTCCTTCCTCCAACTCCAATAAATCAATCAATTCAGTTTCGAGCTCTGGGCTGGTTGCAACTGTCACCGCAACGGATGTGGGCTTTTTGATCGTTTTTGGTAGTTGAATTTGGTAGTGATTTTCAATTTCCCGTTCAAACTCATTTTCGAGTTGGGATTGGTTGGTTTGGATAAACCGTTGCAAGGCTTTCAAAGCAACATAGACCACTGCTGCTTCATCTTCTCCGAAGTAAGGACGTAAACCTTCATAGGGGTTAACACTACCAAAATGAGGCTCGGGTTGGATGTTACTGAGATCGTCTGTGTCTTCTGCTTCTTCAGGGAGGTCGTAGTTGAGAAACCAACAATCTTGTTGCAAGAAAGCGGTTTCCAGGTCTTCCATTGATTCCCCTTCAAACATTTGGGAGCGAAAGGTTTTCAGAGATTCAAAGGAGCGATAGAGTAAAATTCCATACTCAGCCCCCAACATTCCCATCACAGAAAGATAAAGGGGGTCGATGTCCCAATCTGGAAATTCAACCGTGATAATTTCACTATCATCTAAAACGTCCCAAGGTGGATTATTCCAGATTTCTTGAGCCGTTTTGAGCAAGGGTTGGGCATACTCCTCTGGTAGTAGTGGCGGACGATCATCACTGGTTTCTGCTAAACCTTGAAACAGAGCTTCAATCAGGGGCAGATCAGATGCGTACTCAATTTTAATGTTTAATTCTTGTAGGACTCCTCTGAGGAAAAATTGGATCTCGCGATCGCGCACCACCACTTTTTGCGGACGACAGGCTTTCCCATAGCCTTGGGGGACTTCCATCGCCCGTAACAGGGTGCGAACCACAGCTTCCATTCCTGCTTGCGGAGACACCATTTCCATCCCCCGCACCATTCCTTCTGCACTATCTACCCAAATCACGCAGTCTTTATGATGTTCTCTTGCGTCTTCTTCTTCGCCGTGAAATGGATGTAAGTTTCTCCGATCTCCCTCCCAAACAGCATTACTTTGAGGGAGTTTCAGTAAACGGCGGATCGTTGTTGAGTGGAGAGTAGCCATAGAAAGAGCAGGTTGAACTGTGATTATTCTATCACTGACGAGAGGCTGTCATGGATTGCTCATTAATAAAACCACGGCATAACTAGAAATCGCTTCTTCTCGTCCTACTGCGTCCATTTTTTCATTGGTGGTTGCTTTGATGCTCACTTGGTCTAAATTAATTTCTAAAGTTTGCGCCACGCGATCGCGCATGGCTTTTAAATGGGGTTTCAATTTGGGTTTCTCGGCAACCACAACCGCATCAATATTGCCCACTGACCAGCCTTGATCTCTCATTACCCCTTTTACCTCCTTCAACAGTTCAATACTATCTGCATTCGCCCATTTTGGGTCAGAGGGCGGAAAATAATGACCAATGTCTCCTAAACTTAATGCCCCTAACATTGCATCCATGATCGCATGAGTCAGCACATCCGCATCACTATGTCCCACTAAGCCAAGGTGATGGTCAATCTTCACACCACCGATCATTAAAGGACGACCTTCTCCCAGTTGATGAATGTCGTAACCGTTGCCCACTCTAATGTTCATCTGCATTTGTTCCCTTGCTGTTTCTCTTCCATTATCTCTGTTTTGCAGAAATTAGAAAAATTTGTGCTCAAATGTTTGACAAAGCCAAAAATAATCGCTACTATAGTATTCGCGCTGTAGGGGACTGTAGTTCAACCGGTTAGAGCACTGCCCTGTCACGGCAGAAGTTGCGGGTTCGAATCCCGTCAGTCCCGCTCTTGACATTCAGGTCTTCTTTTTCCTATGAAGGGAGACTTCCGAGAGCGAAAAGCGCGTCTTTTTTAGGACAACAGCGCCTCATTAAATCAATCATAGGATTTCTACAGCAAGGGACTGTAGTTCAACCGGTTAGAGCACTGCCCTGTCACGGCAGAAGTTGCGGGTTCGAATCCCGTCAGTCCCGTTGATTTAGTCATTCGTTATTGGTCATTTGTCATTAGAAAACTGGGGGTAGGGTGGGCATTGCCCACCCTACTACTTATGTGTTGCGGGCTATTGTTAGCAATTGTCAGCATAAATGTATCGGTACACGAGTGATTGGTTATCAGTGACCAGTTACCAAAGAACAAAGAACGAAGAACAAAAATTTAGATGTACCTCATGAGAGTGAAAACTGCTATATCAATAGATTCAGCACCCCCATCATTTTACTTCAGCCGTCCCGATCGCCAAATACTGATTAACAGCCAAAAGCCAATAAAACTGGCAGCAGCAAACAAAATATTGCTAATCAGAGAAAGTTGAGGGGTTTGGGCATTAGAAGAAATAATTGCAGCCCCCATAATCAAAGAGCCAACAATAATACTAAATGATAGACGATTCGCTGAGTCATCTAAACTTCTCCGTAAGGGATCTAATTCTTTAATTTTGAAATTCCAACTGAGAGTTTCTGAGGTGACGCGATCTAATAATAATTCGAGTTGGCGCGGTCCCTGTAGGGATAAACTTTTTAAGTCTAGGGTTGTTCTTAAAAGCGTCGGAATCGGATTATTTCCTAAGATTTGATTACGAAATAAATCCGTCATTAACGGTCGGACTTCATAAAGTAAATTCACATCAGGATTAAAGCCTCTGGCGACCCCTTCTAAGTTCGCTAAACTTTTCGCATACAACCCCATGTTACTGGGAAGTTTAACATTATTATTTCGAGAAACTTCTAAAATTTCATAGAACACTTCACTAAAATTAATTTGGGAAATACTGAGATTATAATATTTTCGCAGCATCCGATCATAGTCATTTTCGAGGTTGATTAACTGGACAGAATTAGCAGTTTCTGATAATTCGAGAGTGAGTTGGCTACAGCGTTGGGCATCAATATCCACAATCGCCAACAACATCTCTGTTAAAATTTGTTGTGTCCGTGGATCTAATCTACCAATCATCCCACAATCAATTAACGCGAGTCGTCCATCATCAAGGTAGAAAACATTTCCAGGATGGGGATCAGCGTGAAAGAAACCATCAATATAAATCTGTTGGAAAAAGACTCGAAAGAGAAGTGTTGTTATTTCTTGACGACGTTTTTCTTCCTGTACTTTTGGCAATTCAGCCTTTAAAATGGGAGCACCATCAAGCCACTCCATCACCATTAATTTTTCGGTGGTAATGTCCCAATTAATTGCGGGAACAACCACTTGTTTCGCATCAAACCAAGTGCTATTTTCTAGGTTACGGCGCAGTTGATCGGTATAGCCCGCTTCTTTGGTAAAATCAAGTTCAGCACGCAGAGCGTTTGTAAATTCTTCCGCTAAGGCAACTACATCATAGTCTTCCCCAAAATCGGTACGGGCGACTAATTCTGCAATTCCTTTAATCAGAGAAATATCTTGTTCGACAACCGTATCAATGCCTGGGCGTTGAACTTTAACTGCAACTTCCTGTCCATTAGCGAGGGTCGCCCGATGAGTTTGCGCGATCGAGCCAGCAGCAACCGGTTCTTTGTTAAACTCAGAAAAAATTTGATCCACTGGGGCTTTTAATTGTTCCCGTAACAGGGTTTCGATATTCACCCAAGGAACAGGGGGAACGTTTGCTTGTAGAGCCGTGAGGGCTTCAATATAATCAGGGGGGATAATATCGGGACGAGTGCTCAGTAGCTGTCCAAATTTGACATAAACCGGTCCTAAATCGACTAGAATGTTGCGAAGAACAGTTGGCGTTGGGAGTTCAGGGGCTTCTGCTTTCCCAACTGTAAGCAAGCGACGCATATAGTCCCAACCGTTGCGGAAAACAACTTCTAAAATTTCTCGTTGGCGACTGGTGTTTTGGGTAAGGAAGACCACAGGTTCTCTCTCGTACAATACAAACGATGTTACTCTCCCACTTATAACAGTTTGTCAGCGTGATTGTCTGCTTTGAGAGTTTTGAGAGTGGTTTGATCAAGATTTTAGTTCGTCTGTTCTAGCAAAAATGATGAAGCATAAGTTTTAGACGTTTTCTCGTTTGATTGCCAAAATTTTAGGATTTGTGGCGCAACAACAGAGGGATAAAAATAATGGAAAAAATGATGTCCATAGGGGATTAACCAGACCTGATCTTGTCCTGACTGAAAGTAGCAATTCCAGCTTTTAATCGCAGTCGGTGACACGACTAAATCATCTTCACTCCCACACACGAATAACGGAACATCAACCCCACCTTTTTCACCATTAATTTGTTGATAGAGAGAATGAGGAGAAGGAGACGACAATAAATCTCGTCGTAACACTTCTAATAAATAACGAGTCATGGTTTTATTTTGGTCTCCAAATAAGTTATAGACCATCTGCTCTAAAATAATATGCTTGGGACAGCGTAAGTGTTTATATAAACTGTAGTAATACGCCTGCCAATCTAAAGCAGGGTCAACCCCGACACTTAATAAGGTTAAAGATTGAACTTTTGCAGGAAAGCGACGACTATAGAGTAATCCTAACCAACCTCCTAAGCCATGTCCAATCAGATGAATCGGTTGGGATACAGTTTCTAAATAGTCCTGTAGAGACTCGAAAGCATTCTCTAAACAAGACCCCTCATCTTGGTTTTGTAAATATTCCCAATGGGCAATTGATCCCAATTGAGAAAGAGAATTTAATAAAGGAGAATGAAAGGGATGAAACATCGGATTAGGCGTGAGCCAAACGGCAATTGGTTCTTGTAACATCATTAATTATTTTTCCTAGATATGTGTTAGATATTTGCCTGATAAAAGTTGTTTTTGGAACAACTTAAACAAGATGCTTTGCTTTCTGATTTCGGTTCAAAGTCTCGGCAGCCAATTGCTGACTCAGTTCCCGCTTGATAGGGATTAACTGTACATTTTAAGCGATAGTCATTAGTAAAAAATGCACAACGGCTACAAGGAATTTGGTGTAAAGTCTTGAGATTATTTTTTCCTTTAATAGCGATTCGACAAGCACTCCACACTGATAACAAAATGAAGCCCCAAGTCAAGCAGAAGCAAATTATTTGTAAAACCATAGTCTCTCTTTTCAATCCTTGCGCGATCGACTCAATTAAAGGTAGTGAAAGGCTGACAAAAGATTCAAAACGTAGGTTGGGTTAAGGTTACGAAACCCAACACCAGCAAGGGTCTTGTTGGATTACTTTGACCGTTGGTCAAGAAATATTGGTAGGGTGGGCAATGCCCACCCTACAATGCAGCTTTAAAGATCAAACTCGCCTTTTAATTGCTTAACCCAAGCACTAATTCTTTCATCAGTTAAATCAGCTTGATTATCTTCATCTAGTGCTAAACCAACAAACTTGCCATTTCTCAAGGCTTGCGATTCATTAAAATCATAGCCATCTGTTGACCAGTAACCAACAGTTTTTCCGCCTAATTCTGAGATTTTACTTTCTAAAATGCCCATCGCATCTTGAAAGTTATCCGCATATCCTTCTTGGTCACCAGCGCCGAAGTAAGCAACTTTTTTTCCACTAAAATCAATTTCGTCTAAGTCAGGATAGAATCCTTCCCAATCACTCTGTAACTGACCAATATCCCAAGTGGGAGAAGCAATGATGATATTTTCATAATCAGCAAACTCATCTTCTTCTACTTCCGAGATTTCATGAAGTGTTACCACATCGTCACCACCAAACTCAGCTTGAATTCGTTCTGCAATATCCTGAGTATTGCCAGTTGTCGAACCGAAAAATAATCCAATTTTTGCCATGTATTTCTCTCCTTAACTCACTATTTTGTAATTAATGATTTCCGTTCCATTTGCCTTGGCATTTCTTGCCGACAATTCGGGCAAAACCAATACCTTCGACTGGAACTCACTTGATGTAAAAGTTGCCCTCGACAGCAAAGACAAGTATTCATTTTGGATCAATAATGTACAGACGTGATTGCTTTCTTTTTTTTAAGTTAAAGCTAATTGCTATATTTTGTCAACTATTTTTATTGTTTTTTCTGCTTAAAAATTGACAGAGCAATATCCTTGTCCCCTGAGAAAAAGAAGACAAGGAAAATGACTGTTTACTAGTAGGAATTTAGAAAACTAAACTAACAAATTTGTCGAGGAGGAGGTAAGCAAAAATTGCACCACCAACGCCACCAACAAGAAATCCACCACTAAATAAACTCCAACCTTCGCTAGTTTTAATGCCAGCAGGAACATTGGGAACGGTTCGCGAAAAGTTAGGACGAGGAGAGGTTTCTAAACGTTTTTCCAAAGAAACTGTGCCATATAAAGAAAGGCAAACTGTCAGCAAAACAATTAACGCACAAGCACTGATTAAAGCTGCTAATAAACCAAACTCGCTATTACGTAAAGGTCCTAAAACAGCAAAGGGACCAATTAACCAGTAACCGTGTGCCATGCCAATTTCTAATCCCCGCATTAAAGGAGATAAACCATCTCGATAAATGGGGAGATTCGCAACAAATTTGAGGGTAATATCATTGGCATTAACGGGAGTCGCTAAGTTACCTTCTGCGATTTCTTGAGAGGCACGAATAACATCACCTTGCTTGAAATCAAACCCCGCAAATGCACCACGGACGCGAATGGCGTGCCAAAGGTGACCTAGTAAAAATAAGACACCTAAAGCATAGTGGAAGCTGGCTAACCAACCCCGTGCAGAAACAACCCCACTGGTGGTTTCCCAGTTACCCGCAACGCCGAAAAAGACTTCGGGATAAACGGTGTCATTCACGCTGACGAAGTACCCTGCTAAAATTCCCATATACGCGATCGCGCCGAGACTGTAACAAAGATATGCTTCTCCCGAATAAAACAGCACCCGTCGCGCCCAAGCAAAGGGAGTGGTCAAAATATGGAACACACCACCAGCAATGAGAATTATGCTGATCCAAAGATGACCGCCGACCACATCTTCTAAGTTATCTACCGCAGCGAGACCTTCCCAGCCGTGTTGACCCCAGAGATAACCAAAGATGGTTAGGGGATTGAGTGTGGGGTTACTGACGACACGCACAGCGCCATCACTACCCGCCCAGGGGTCAAAAATACCGCCCCAAAACATCGCTTTGGAAACGAGGAGAAACGCACCAATTCCGAGGAAAATCAAGTGAATCCCCAAAATCGTGGTCATTTTATCTTTATCTTGCCAGTCGTAGCCAAAAAAGCCAGCAAACCGTTGTTTATCCTGCGGTAACACTTCTGGACCAATGAGCGCATGATAAACCCCACCTGCGCCTAAAACCGCAGAAGAGATCAAATGCAACACAGCAATGACAAAATAGGGATAGGTGCTAATGACCTCTCCTCCACTACCAACGCCAAAGCCCAAGGTCGTTAAGTGGGGGAGTAAAATCAATCCCTGTTTATACATCGGTTCACTGGGAACATAGCGAGATAACTCAAAGAGCGTCATTGCCCCTGCCCAAAAGGTAATTAACCCTGCATGAGCAATGTGAGCACCGAGTAATTTACCCGATAAGTTGATAAAGCGAGCATTACCAGCCCACCACCCCACGCTGGGGATTTGTTCTTTATTCGGACTATTTGCAACAACAGCCGTCATTTTTCATTCTCCTTGCGAAATATTTGCATTTATTTCAGAAAAAAACTAAGTCAGGGAAGAAGCACTTTCCTCTGTCACCCGACCCCGTTGGAAATCAAAGCCAGCAGCGCGCAGGGCGTGCCAAATGTGTCCTTGTAGGAAAAAGAAGGCAAGCCAGAAATGAGCATTCGCCAGCCAAGTGCGAGAGGAAACTAAGTTGGGATCAACCGAAGAGAAGTAGGGGAAAATATTCAGCCGAATCTCTAGGGCGGGTCCATAGAAGACTTCTGGATAAACCGTTGTATTGACGGAAATAAAGTAGGTGGCAATAAACCCCATGAGGGCTAACGCGCCTAAACTGTAAGAAAGATAGGCTTCCCCCGACCAAACAAACAGGGATTGCGTCCAAGCATAGGGGCGGGTGAAAATATGGAAAATACCGCCACCAATCAGTAACAGTGCGATCCAAATATGACCGCCCACCACATCTTCTAAGTTATCTACCGCAGCTAACCAGTGTTTGCCTTCTGCCCCGAAGAGATAGCCAAAGATGGTCGCGGGAGAAAGAGTCGGGTTACTGACAGCACGCACAGTTTCTAAGTTTGGGTCATACAACCCACCGAAAAACATGGCTTTTGCAACCAGCAGGAGTGCGCCCCCTCCCAGTAACACTAAATGAATCCCCAGAATGGTGGTCATTTTGTTTTGGTCTTCCCAGTCGTAACTGAAAAACGGGAATTTCTTTTTCTCCAGCACATCTTGTTCAGAACGGACGTGGAAAATACCGCCAAAGCCCAAAAATGCCGAGGAAATCAGGTGTAATGCCCCAATGACGAAAAAGGGATAAGTGCTGATGATTTCTCCCCCATCACCTATGCCCCAGCCTTGAGTCGCCAGATGGGGGATTAAAATCAAACCTTGTTCGTACATAGGTTGATCGGGGTTAAATTGACCCAGTTCAAAGAGGGTCATTGCCCCTGCCCAAAAGACGATTAAGCCCCCATGGGCAACATGAGCACCTAGTAACTTTTGGGAAAGGTTGGTGAGACGAGCGTTTCCCGCCCACCACGGCTGATCGGAATTCACCATGAAACCTCCTTATTTTATTGCAAAAGATATTCAATTGATATTGAAGACAGTTTACCGTATAACCGAAATAGTTGAGAAAGATTTTTTATTAAAATTTAATTTTCCGCAAATCGTCAATGAGACAATCTGTAACCGAGAACTCCAACCGCAATTAACCCGATTGAAGACAGCGTATATAAAAGAGCAATTCCACTCCCTTCACCAACACCAAATAATCTACCGAAAACGCCTGTTAGTAACCCTCCTTCTGCCATAGCAGGGGTAAATACTTGATCCGCTAAAGGGCCCGCCATTAACTTAGCAAGTGGAGAGGCAACGCCAACAAAAGTAGAACTCATGGCAATTACTCGCCCTTGCAAATCTGCTTCAACTTTTGTCAGAATGATTCCTTGTTTCGCACTGCCCATGATTGGAAAATTGATGGAGGAGAGAAATTGAGACGGAAACCAAATGAAGACACTTTGTCCGATCCCAAATAGGGTTTTTGCAACGCCAGCACCCATCATCCCACCTAAAAACCAATTGATTTTGCGCCCTTTCATTCGCCAAACACTAACCATGATCGAACCCAAAATTCCACCGATTCCTGCAGCAGCACTGATTATCCCTAAAACTTGGGCATCATTACCAGTCCGCGCCAAAATCATCGGTGAGTAGAGGGCTTTACCGATATCGTGGGAAAATTGGAAAAGGGTGGCAATGAGCACTAAAGTGAGTAAACTAGGACGGGTGAGAAGATAGTCAAAAGCGAATTTAATCTCTTGCCAAAGGGATGGGCGAGATTTGTGCTTTTTAGCTTTGACAATAGTGCTTGGATTCGGAATCGCAACGAAAAGAACCATTGTCAGCGCGATCGCGAAAGTAATTAAATCAACGCATAAAATTCCCAACAAATCAACAATAGGATATAAAGCACCCGCAACCGCTGGGGCAATAATCACCGAACCATAATGCAACACTGATCCCATGCCACTTGCCCGAGTATAACCCTCTTGGGGGACGAGCATGGTAATCGAAGCCGTGTAAGCCAGTTTTTGTAAACGGGAAAATGCCCCATTTAGTGCGCCTGTTGCATACAAATGCCAAAGGGCTAAATTTCCAGTTAAATAGAGCAACAATATGATGATGGTTGATAAACCCGCCACCGTATCTCCCACCAGCATCAACGTTTTACGAGAAAATCGATCCGCGATCGCGCCAGCAAGAGGTGAAATCACTAAAGCAGGCAGTTCTGTAAACACTGCCAACAGCGCGATCGGTGTAGCTTCTCCAGTTAAGTTCCATAACCAAATCGTTAAAGCGAACCGAGTCATGTAACTCCCAATGGTGGAAGCCATTTGACCACTCCAGATGATGATAAACGTGCGCCAGTTGTTCGGGGGGGTTGAAAACTGCATCCTTTATTGATAAATCTTTTAACTTAAAATAAGGCTTCTTGTTGAGACTATCAGTTATTTTTGACAGACTTATGCAATAAAACCGTAAAGCTGGTTTGGATTCAAGAGTAAAAATGAGTTAATGAATTGTCACAAGCCTAGAATAAATCAGTATTTAAGCAAAGGCAATCCAAAATAGTAAAGAAATTTACTCAATTAGTGATTGTCAAGTATAGATGTTAATGATAATATCATCAAACGTATTTGAAATTAACTTGCAATTATTTATCCCTTGATCAGCAGGAGTAAAATTAATCATGGTTGACGTGAGTCTAACGGGATCGCCAACGCTTCTCATTGAAACAGAACAAACCTCAACAACACTGACGCTTCAGCTAAGTGAACCGCCCCCAGAAGGTGGTCTTCTTGTCCCCTTTGATGTCAGTATTGATAGTGGTGCGGAAAAACCCCTTGCCCAATTTAATCTCAACAACTTCACCTTTGAAGGCGCAACCCTACAAGGTATTCCCAAAACTGACACTCTGAATAGTTTTACCCTTTTAGTAACTGAGCCAACTGCCAAAATCAACTTGGTTGTTGGTAACGATGAGTTTGATGAAGGGACAGATGAAGTCACTTTTGCCATCAGAGAGAGTGAAGACTATAATATTCTTCAAAATGCTGGCTCAACCACTCTAACTATTCAAGATGAAGCCACTGATGACGGTGGTGAAGGCGGTGAAGGCGAAACACCAGAACCTCCTATTGATGACGGTGGTGAAGGCTCTGAAGGGGGCGAAGGTTCTGAAGGCGGTGAAGGCTCTGAAGGCGGTGAAGCTGAAGCAACAACGGTCGGTTTTGACATCGTTCCTGATAGTCTAAACGAAGATGATGGTGGAGACCTATCCTTAAACTTCACCGTAGATGGAGACGTTCCCGAGGAGGGAATTACTCTGAATCTGAATGGTGTTTTAGATGCAGTTCTCGATAACCAATTTGATTTAGGAGAAGCCGAAGCCGAAGGTTTAGACATCTTACGCCCTGGCGGTGAAGGAGGAGAAGGCTCCGAAGGTGGTGAAGCTGGTGGTGAAGCTGGCGGTGAAGGTGCTGAAGGCTCCGAAGGCGGTGAAGGAGATGATCCCTTCCCTGGACTCCGTGCTGATTTTATTCGTTACGCGATCGCGGGGGAAACCGAAGATGTTCAAATTACACTAAATGAAGCCAATTCCTCGATTACTTTACCTGTCAACGATGACATTGTGTGGGAAGGTGAACAATCCTACACCTTTAGCATCACTGAAGCTGGCGGTGAAGGTGCTGAAGGAGGAGAAAGCTCTGAAGGAGGCGAAGGCGGTGAAGGAACCATTGACTTCACACTTAACCCTCAAGCCAGCGAAGATAGCTTTACCATCAGTGACGGCGTAGAAAACATTGATACTCCCGTTGTCAGTTTTAGCGCTGATCAATCCGAAATTGAATCGGGCGAAGAAGTCACTCTCAACTTCAGTGTTAACGGAGACCTCCCTGACGGTGGCTTACCCGTCGCTGTGGATAGTCAATCCATCCGTACTCTCAGCAATATCTTACAGTTTGATGAAAATGATAATCCCGTCATTACAGATATTCAAGGGATTGGATTGGGAATTGAAGGGGATGCCGATGACAGTGGCTTCTTTGCTAATCTGCTAGAAACAGAAGGCTCGATTACTCTACCCATTGCTGGTGATTTTGGCGGTGAAGGCTCTGAAGGCGGTGAAGGCTCTGAAACCTTTACCTTTAACCTCCTTGATGGTGAAAACTACGGCGTTGATCCTAGTGAGAATTCCGCGTCCGTAACCATTAATCCAGCTGATGGTGGCGAAGAAGATGAAGCCAGTCAACCTACGCTGAATTTTGGCAGCATCGATGATGATGATCTGGAAAACGTAGGTGCGGAAGCCTCTGAGGTGGTCTTTAGCGGTGATGGCGAAGACTTACTCTCCACTGCTGCTGATGGAAACCGTCTCTATGGTGGTAGCAGTAGCGACGAGTTAGAAGTCCTTGCTGGTGCGAATAACAATCGCTTGTTTGCAGGGACTGGAAACGATTTCCTTGAACTCTCTCTGAGTGGAGCAGGAAACCGCGCCTATGCCGGTGATGGAGATGATATCTTTAGCCTCGGCAGCAGCGATCGCGCTTTTGGTGGTAATGGAGATGACATCTTCCTCATGCAAGGGGGAGACAACCTCGTTACTGGCGGTGCAGGTGCGGAACAGTTCTGGGTACTCACTTCAACAAAACTTCCTGATGTGCCGAATACCATTACTGACTTCGATCCCAGTGCGGGTGATGTCATTGGTATCGGTGGCGGTATCACAGCCGAGCAAGTCAGCTTTGAAAACGAAACCTTACTGGTTGATGACCAAGCCGTCGCCATCTTTAGCGGTGCAAGTGGGTTAAGCGTGAGCGACAATCTCGTTTTTGGCACTCCCCCTGTCGCATAAGTTCTACAATTCATCATTCATTGATGGGCTAGCAAGATGATCGCTCTAGTTCGGGCGGTCATCTCTAAGCTGCAATCTTCTCATCTCTCCTAATAAGCCGTTAATCACTTCAAGATCAAGTTCAACATTACTCCTCTCTCACGTGAGCAGGGATGATTATTGATCTATTTCGCATAATCTACCATTACCCAGTGTCAGTTTTTGTAATTAATAAAACAGTGAATTCTATATATAAACAGCTTCTGAGCTATACTTTAATCCCAATCACACCCATATTAGTAACTAGCGTTGTTCATGCTGCGCCTTCTCCCGTTACTGACATTCAAGTCAATAGCATAGGTGAGAATACCCTTCAACTTTTATTAATTACGCCAGAACCCCTACAAACCTTCCAAACGCCAGTGGGAGAAGATACCCTTTTCATCGATATTATTGATACGCAATTACAGTTAGCCGAAGGAGACAGCGCTCAAATTTTAGATCCATCGGTTGAAATTGCTGAAATTAAGGTGATTCAGAAATATCCCAACAGTATTCGCGTCATGATCCGTGGGGCAAACACCCTTCCAGAAGTGAATATTGAATCAACTCCCCAAGGACTAGCAGTTAATCTCCCTGAACAGGGTAGTCTAGCCCAAACCACTCCTTCACCAACCCCAGAAGCAGCACCAACGCCTGCTGTACCCGAAGAAAGTGGGACTGAAGATGGCGTGATTGAACTGGTGGTGACCGCGACACGAACGGAAGAAGATGCAAGCGACATTCCCCGTTCCACAACCGTTGTCGGCCGAGAAGAAATTGAACAACAGTCGCAACTATCTAACAATCTTCCTGATATTCTAGGAAATACTGTTCCTGGATTAGGTCCTCCGAGTCAAAGTGCATCGAATCGCGCTCAATCTCTGCGTGGTCGGGAACCGTCTGTCTTAATTGACGGCGTGCCAGTGGATAGTAACCTCAGTGTCTTCCAGGATTTACGCAGTATTGCCCCCGATGCCGTGGAACGAGTGGAAGTGGTGCGGGGTCCCAGTTCCATTTATGGCGCAGAAGCCAGTGGTGGCATCATTAACATTATTACTCGTCAACCACAAGAAGTGTTTACGGCTCGGACTAAGGTCTCGATTGGTCCTCGCCTCTCTCTCTCGAATGTTGAGCAGAGTTTTGGTGCAGGGGTCGAACAATTTTTCTCGGGTGAAATTGGAAAGTTTGACTATCTGCTTGCTGCATCTTATGAAGAAAGTGGGAACAGCTTTGATGCGGAGGGAGATATTATTCCTGTCGGTCGCTCCCAAGGATTAGATAACCTAGAAACGTTTAATATTCTTGCTAAAGCCGGTGTTGATTTCACTCCAAACCAGCGCTTGCAGTTAACTGTTAATTATTTTGATGACAAGCAAGATCCGCCGACCGTTTCCGATCCCAGTGTGGATAATCTGGATGAACGCACCAAAGCCCGACCTTTAGAAACCTCGGGAGAATTAGAACTAGAAGATTTACCCGGTCGTGAGGACTTAACCCTGAGCCTCAATTACTCCCATGATGACCTTTGGGGGAGTCAACTTGATTTACAAGCCTTTTACAAAGACTCCACAACCCTTACCATTCCCGTGGATAACCGAGAGACAATCTTTCAATCGGTTTCGCGCACCGTAACCGAATCTGAAAAAATTGGTGCTCGCCTAGATATTGAAACGCCTTTAAGCAATAACTTAGATTTACTTTGGGGTGTCGATTACGCGGATGAATCCATTGAACAACCCTTAGATATTTTTGATGCGAGCGTCTTTGATAGCAGTGGTGGCAATGAATTTATACAAGTGGATGAGGAATTTTTCTCTCCCCCTTACGATTTAGAAACCTTTGGTGCGTTTGGTCAACTCGATTGGCAAGCAACAGAAAAACTTGCCCTCAGTGGGGGATTACGGTTTGAACGATTCAATATGTCAGTGGATGATTTTAATGTCTTGGGCGATATTGACTTTGCTGGCGAAGCGCTTCCCGATGAAGTCACAGGCGGTCAAGTCAGTTTTGATGATGTGGTCTTTAATGTGGGAGCGATTTATGATGTCACTGAGGAAATTAGTGTCTTTGCGAATTTCGCTCAAGGCTTTTCTGCACCAGATTTTCGGCGTTTTCTGCGCTTCCTACCGTTTTCTGTAAATGCCCGACCCGTGGTTGTAGATGAAAGTATTGATGTTACTCAGCCCATCATTGTTGATAATTACGAAATTGGGGTTCGAGGGAATTGGGAACAGGTGCAGTTTTCCTTAGCGGGCTTCTTTACTTACTCAGAATTGGGACAAAATGAACGACCAAGTGAGGATGGCTCGTTTTTAACCTCGAATCGTGAACCGACGCGCACTTATGGGATTGAAGCGACAGCGGATTATCAAGTGAATGATCAATGGCAGTTAGGCGGGAATTTCACTTGGGTGGAAGGAGACAGCAGCCCTGATGGCGTGGATGACTTTGTTCCTTTGAGTACAGAGGAGATTCAGCCGATTAAAATCGGGTTGTATGTGCAAAATCAAACAACGCCCACTTGGTCGAATCGCTTGCAATTATTAATTGTCGGGTCGCGCGATCGCGCGTTTGAAGAAGACATTGACGGCGATCCCATTGATCCCTTCCCCATCGAAAGTTACACCACTCTCGACTGGATTAGCAGTTTACAACTTGGAGATGGCACTTTAACCCTAGCCGTGCAAAACCTTTTAGATAACCAATACTTCCCCGTTGACTCCCAAACTCAAAGCAGAAATCAAGAATATGCTGCTGCTTTAGGACGCACCATTAGTCTGCAATATCAACTCAACTGGTAAATCATGCTTCGACCTTGGACTGTATCCCTTTTCCTGCTGGGACTATTGAGTCTCACGGGATGCCAAAATAACCAAACCCTCAACCGACCCCTTCCTAATCCAGCGCGGATGGTGACTCATGCCAAAGGAGAAACGGCGGTTCCTACCCATCCTGAGCGAGTTATTGCTTTAGATAATATTGCCTTAGACAGTGTTCTCGCCTTGGATGTGAAACCGATTGCTGCATTAATGAATGAAAATACAGGGCAATTTCCCGTTCATCTGCGCGATCAAATTACTGAGAGGACAAGAAAACTCTCTCCCAACCAACAAAACCTAGAAACGATTACCAAACTCAATCCTGACTTAATTATCGGCGGAAAAAATGTCGAAGCGGTATATAACCAACTCAATCAGATTGCACCCACGATTTTATTAGGAAAAAGTGGAACCAGTGCTTGGAAACAGAAACTCCTTCTCACCGCCGAAGCAGTAGGAAAACCTGAAGAAGGACAAGCCTTGCTCGATCAGTATAATCAACGAGCCAAAGACCTCGGGTCGCGCCTTGAAAACCCGTCCGAAATCGAAGTTTCTGTGGTGCGTGTGTTTCCCGATGGGTTACGCCTTTATCAAAAGGATACCTTTGTCGGCGGTATCCTCCAAGATGTCGGTTTATCTCGTCCACCGAGTCAGGATAAAGATAATTTATGGATTAATATTTCTCGGGAACGATTCGACGCAGCCGATGGGGATATCATCTTTGTTTGGAGTTTAGGGAACGACGCTGAAACTGCCTATAAACGCCTGCAAGATGACCCTCTCTGGTCAAAATTAGAAGCCGTACAAGCGGGAAACGTTTATCCAGTGCCTGGATATTGGATTGGTCGCGGTCCCATTGCTGCTAACAAAGTTTTGGCGGATCTATCGACTTATCTGTTAGAGGAGAAAAAATAATTATGTCATCTTTACCCCAGCATCTTGCACAATGCCAATTCTGTTCTGATATTTCCCAAGCGGTGGGAGAAGCCTCTATTGGTACCGCAGGACATTATGATTACTGGTTATTGGTAGAGCTACCGCAACCCTGGTCAGAAATTGCTCTTGATCAAAACGAAGCGTTAAAACCCTATTTACCCGCGATTAAATCACTGGTTTATGAAAAAGGAATCAAACTGCGTCCCCTCGCGATCGCGCCCGATTCAGACTATTCTCAAGCGGGATATACAAGAGTTCTCTTCTATCGTCGTCCAACTGAGTTATTTGCTCATTACACCCGAGAAGAATATCTGATTCCCAATTTTGAATTAGGAAACTTAGCCTCTGCACTCCTCTTAGAACCAGAAAAACTTCCTCACTTCAGTGACTACAAGCAAGATAATAAGCACCAGCATGATCTACTCGTCTGCACCCATGGGAATGTTGATGCAGCTTGTTCTCGTTATGGCTATCCTCTCTATAAAAATTGGCGACAACAAGCCAATTCCAGAGTCAGAGTGTGGCGCTGTAGTCATTTTGGCGGACATCGTTTTGCCCCTACTGCGATTAGTCTTCCCGATGGACGTTACTGGGGACGTTTAACGCCAGAAGCCCTGAATTTCATCACGAAACAGGAAGGCAATTTGAGCGACTTGAAATTGTATTATCGCGGTTGGACAGGATTAGACCAATGGACACAAATTGCTGAGCAAGAAGTGTGGTTAAATCACGGTTGGGACTGGTTTCATTACTTAAAAAGGGGAGAAGTGCTACAAGTGGATCAAACCCATAAAGAATGGGCAAAAGTTCGCATTCATTATTCCTCTCCTGATGAGACAGATCAGGGCATTTATGAAGCAACAATTGAAAGTACCAAAGAATTAACTACTGCAGGTGAATCAGGCTCTCCTCCTCATGAAGCAGTGGTGAAACAATATCAGGTGACTGCTGTCGAAGAGTTAAAATGTTGATGAGCGGTAATCGAGACATGGGAGCAATGATGGCTAAAGCTCTTCCCCCTAAATTTGTGATTCGTGCTGGTCAATGGGTTTGGACAACAATGTGGAAAATTATGATGTCGAATCTTGCCCCGCGCGATCGCGCTGGCTCTTATATCCGCCCCAGCAGCGAATTTCGGGACAGCATTGGCGATCAGAGATTTCCACCGGAATCAGGGCGTTATCGTCTCTACGTAGGGATGAGTTGTCCTTGGGCGCATCGCACCCTCGTTGTGAGAGCGTTAAAAGGCTTGCAAGAGGCAATTCCTGTAACTGTTGTCTATCCTTCACCAACAGAAGGGGGTTGGGTCTTTACTGAACCCGAAGCAAGCTGTCAGAGCTTAGCAGAATTTTACCAAAAAGCGCAGCCCGGTTATGAAGGACGTTCTACCGTTCCCATGTTATGGGATAGTAAAACTGAAGCCATTGTCAATAATGAAAGTGCAGAAATTATTGTCATGCTGAATGATCAATTCAACGAGTTTGCGGGTCGCCCAGAACTGGATCTCTATCCAGAAGCATTGCAATCTCAGATTGATCAGTGGAATGCCAAAATTTATCCTGCGGTGAATAATGGCGTGTATCGCTGCGGTTTTGCCCAAACCCAACAAGCCTACGATCACGCCTGTGAGGAACTCTTTTCGACCCTTGAGGAAATTGAATCCACTTTAGAAAACAACCGCTATCTTAGCGGCGATCGCGTTACCTTAGCAGATGTCCGTTTGTTTACAACCCTCTTCCGCTTTGATGCTGCTTATTTCGGATTATTTAAATGTAACCGTCACCGCATCCGTGACTATCCGAATTTAAATGGCTACCTGCGCGATATTTATCAACTGCCTGGTGTTTCCGAAACCTGCGATATTGAGGCTGTCAAACGAGACTACTACGGCAATTTATTTCCACTTAATCCTGGGGGAATTATTCCCTCTGGTCCAGAAACGGACTCTCTCTGGCAACCGCATCATCGAGAGGCAAAGTTGAGTTTCAAAAATCACTAAGAGAGAGCGTTATAACAGTTTGTCAAAGCGGTTGTCGGTTTGCAGTTGTTTAAGGAGTTTTTTAATATCTTGGGTGCGATCTTTTTTCACAACAAAAGTGACCCCGCGATCGCGCACAATAACCACATCTTCTAAACCTAAAGTGACAACAACTTCCTCAGGATCAGAGTTATAGATAATATTTCCTTTCGTATCTAACCCCACATGAGTCCCCACTTCCACATTATCTTGATCCCCTTTAAACAGCCGTTCGAGGGCATTCCAATCTCCTAAATCATCCCAACTAAATTCACTGGGGAGAACATACGCCAGTTGGGTTTTTTCCATTAAAGCGTAATCAATGCTATTTTTCGGAAGATCTGAATAAGCTGCTTTTCCTTTTTCCTGCAAGGGGGTTAAAATTTCTGGGGCGTGTTGGGCTAACTCTTGTAAAACAACCCCAGCGCGGAAAATAAACATTCCACTATTCCAGCTAAAGCGTTGACTGGCAATAAAAGACTCGGCAGTTTCACGATCAGGCTTTTCTGTAAAGCGGGTAACTTCGTAAGCGGACAATCCTTGATAATCCCCGACAGCTTTTCCCTGTTCGATATAACCATAACCTGTTGAAGGATAGGTGGGTTGCATTCCGAGAGTAACAATCGCGTTTTCAGCCTCAGCTAATTCTACTCCTGCGGTGATCGTATTTTGAAACTTATTCAGATCTCCCACCCAATGATCCGCAGGAAAAAAGCCAATCACTGCATCTTCACTATAACGCTTGGCAATTTCTAGACTCGCCCAAGCAACCGCTGGCGCAGTATCCCTCCCTTGCGGTTCCACTAAACAATTTTCTGGTGGGAGTTGTGGCAATTGTTTTTGGACACCTGAAGCTAACCTCTCCGAGGTGATTACCCATATTTTCTCCCAACCCGAAGCGAGATCAAGAAGTCGGTGGGCTGTCGCTTGCAGAAGGGTTTGTCCGCTACCATCAAGAGATAAAAATTGTTTAGGATGGTCTTGGCGACTAACGGGCCAAAAGCGTTCTCCTTTACCGCCAGCAAGAATTACAGGAATTATTGAAGTCGTCATTGTTTGGTGATGATGTTACGTTGAGTCTCCATTGATTTTAGTGGATAATAAGTGAGATGGGGAGAGAAGATATGACTGAAAACAAGATGATTAAGAAGATGCTCAAGCGAATTTTATATTTAGTGATTGCTTTACTCTTAGCAGGCATTTGGATTTTACTCGATGCTAAACCAGTGATGGCGCAAGATAATAGTGTCAATTACACTTATACGATTGTATCTGAGAGAGATTTCTCAAATAAGGATTTAGTCGGGGCGGTTTTTGCAGCAGCAGAAATGCGTAAAACCAATTTTAGTGGTTCTAATTTAGAAAATGCCATGTTCACCAAAGGCACTTTAATTAATGCTGATTTATCCAATACTAATTTAAGTGGAGCATTAATGGATCGGGTTAGTTTAGATGGAGCGGATTTAAGAAATGCGGTTTTACAGGGAACATTCTTAACTCGTAGCACCTTGGAAGGAACAAAAATTGAAGGTGCTGATTTTACGGATGCAATTTTGAATCGCTATCAGGTGAAGTTATTGTGTGAAAGAGCAGAAGGAGTGAACCCAAAAACAGGCGTGGCGACCCGAGACAGTTTAGGCTGTAATTAAACTGATGTCAACAAAATCGCGGGAGTCCCTACGCTCAGCGTAAGCGGCGTAGGGAGGGATAGCGGGTAATTTGAGACCTCGATGGTCGAAAATTACCAAACCCGTTATAATTAAAAACATTCACCTTTTGAAGACTAATATGTCTGAAGTCCAAACCATAACAGTAGCTTGTAAGCTAAAGGTTGATTATGGTGTCGCCAAAGAGATTGACGATACTTTGCTTGCCTTTAGTTCTGCTTGCGATTGGGTAAATCAGAACACTCCTCCGAAAATGACTAACAAGACAGCAATGCAGTCATTGGTCTATCAAGAGGTGCGAACTCGGTTTGGGTTGTCAGCCAACTTAGCTATTCAGGCGATTCGGAGAGTTTGCGCTAACCGAAAAACTGCTAAACAAAAGAATAAGCCAGTTAAAGCATTCTCCCCTACTTCAGCGAGTTATGACGCAAGAATCTTCAGTTTTAGAGAGAAAGATTGGACAGTCTCGATCAAGCTCATAAATAGTCGCCCTCGCTTAGAGTTGTTAATTGGAAACTACCAACGACATTTGTTAAAAGGGAGTAAGCCTACTTCGGCGACTTTGGTTAAGCGAAAAGATGGGACTTATTACGTCCATATTCAGATTGACCGAGACACCCCCGACCCGACCGAAACTGATCAGGTTTTAGGGGTGGATTTAGGTAGAACGGATATTGCAACAACATCACAAGGGGAATCCTGGTCTGGGAAACAGATTACGGATAAGCGAAACCATTACCACCAAATGAGAGCAGTTCTCCAAAGGAAAGCTGTGAAAGGCACAAGAAGTTCTCGGCGAAGATGTCGCCAACTTCAGAAACGGTTGTCAGGTAGAGAGAAACGCTTTCAGAAGTGGGTAAACCATAATATTAGTCGGTTGTTGGTTGATAATGCTGTAACCAACAACTTAGTCATTGCGTTAGAAGATTTAACTGGAATTAGAAAGCGTACCAATAAAAACCCAAGAAGCAAGAAAGATAAGCGACTTGGGAATAATTGGGCGTTTTACCAGTTAAGACAGTTCATCTCTTACAAGTGTGCCTTAAAAGGGGTAAAGCTGGTCTTTGTTAACCCAGCTTATACCTCCAAGACTTGTTCCCAATGCCTCCATATTGGGGAGAGAAAAGGAAAGCGGTTTTCCTGTGAGCACTGCAAAAATAAGATGGACGCTGACCTAAACGGCGCAAAGAATATAGAAGCATTGGGGGCTGTTGTAAACCAGCCTAGAGGCACGGGATTGTCTTGTCGGTTAAGTCTGAACAGGGAATATGTTCAGCTTAGCTTATTTGACAACTCAGGGCTACAGAAAGCGTCTCGCGAGCGCGTAAGCGGCGAGACGTAGTTTACCTGATTAAGAAATACTGTAATCATTCTCTCGCCATTGTTTACTTTGACGACGATCCGTTTGTATTTCTAAAAGTCGTATTCCTTGCTGTGGCAAGGGATTTAATAAAGTTCGTAATTGTTCCCAGTTTTTAATCAGTTGATATTCAAGACCATAAGTTTTGGCAAGAGTCGCAAAGTCTATGTTTTGAGGAGTAGCAAAATAATCTTCAAAGACATCTGGAAATTGAGCAATCGGTAACATTTCAAAAATTCCACCGCCGTTATTATTGACCAAAATAATTGTGAGATGACCTTGAAATTTATCATGGGATAAAAAGCCATTGGTATCATGAAGGAGGGCTAAATCTCCTGTTAAACAAACGGTACTTTTCTGAGAATGTGCGATTCCCAACGCTGTAGAAAGTGTGCCGTCAATTCCATTAGCTCCGCGATTAAATAAAGGATAAATTTGGCGTTGATTGGGAGCCCAGAACCACTCCACATCGCGTACAGGGAGACTATTCGCAATGAATAGCGGTGTATTTTGAGGGAGAGTTTGGGATAATAACCAAGCAATTTTCGGTTCAATGAGTTCCGATGTTTGATGGCAGGTGTGATCAATTTGATCGCGCTTTTCTTCCTCAAAGAATAACCATTGTTTTTGATAACTGGATGAAACTGGAGGAGCGAGGGGAAAGGAAGAAATATCAGTAATTTTAGTCTGGAGGGGAATCGTTTTTTGGTGAATTGGATCAAGATTTTCTCCTCGATCATCAAACAGCCAACATTGAGCCGAGAGTTGATTGAACCACTGGCGGAGGGTTTTACTGGTGGGAAATGCCCCAATTTGAATGACCATTTCTGGAATCAGAGACTCCGCAACACCGCGATCGCGCAAAATGAAGTCATAGGTGGAAATTAGATTGGGAACGAGATGAGCATAATTTCTAACAGGAGAAAGTCCTTCTGCTAAAACCACCCAGCCCAAACAGTTAGATAATTGCGCGATCGCGCGGGCATACTGTTCAGGAGACAAGGGCTGATCCACTCCTGCAATAATGATGCCACGGTGAGAACTTTGCCATGTTTCCCAAGGTAAAGGTTGCTCTAAACGAGGGGATGCTGGTGGTTTCAGATGAGAGAAAAATCCGTCAAAGTCGGAAACGGTCAACTGGAGAGAATCTTGTTTAATCGGTGCGAGTGGGTCACGGAAAGGACAATTGAGATGAACCGCCCCTGGTATCGGAAAGCGCGATCGCGCGGTAGCGTGAATCAGAGTTTGTCGCAGATACCGTAACCCCTCCATTTCTGCACTGGGTAAGGCTAACTCAACTTGCCAAGTGGGATAATTCCCATATAGTCGCTGTTGGTCAATGGTTTGTCCACTATGACAATGACGCATTTCGGGTGGACGATCGGCACTCAAAACCAGTAAAGGAATCCCACTTTCTCGGGCTTCAATAATAGCTGGATAAAAATTTGCCCCCGCCGTTCCTGACGTACACACCAAAGCAACGGGGATTCCTGTCATTTTTCCCCTCCCCAAGGCAAAAAAAGCTGCTGAACGTTCATCCAAAATTGGAATCGCTTCTAGGTCAGGATGTTTGGCAAACGCGACCGTGAGAGGACTAGACCGAGACCCTGGACAAACCACCGCCGTCATCACCCCCAAACGCCTGAGAGTTTCCACGAGAATCGAACTCCAGAGGGCATTCACATTGCGAAAATCAAGGGCGGGTTCACAGTGCTTTGATTTTTGGTCAATCATAAGAGCTTCACTATCAGTTACAATCAGTGGCAAGTCCCTTGCCGAAATCATTCTATGACCCTGAAACGCTTTTTTTTAATTCTGCTGACGCTATTTGCAGTGGGGAAGATTGTTTTATCTTTGGGGAGTAGTCTTTCCCAGCCCCAAATCCAAGCACGATTAGAATTATACCAAGTTAACTTATCGCTCAATGTCACGGCTTTAGACACGGATGCTGAAAATAGCCAACTGTCTTCTGAAGCCTTACTGGGAGAAACCCCTTACGCAGATGCAGAAAAGAAATACAAGGAAACCTTAGAGTTTGCAAAAACCCGACGCAGGGATCTCAAAGCACAGTTAAAAACCTTATCAGACGAGGGTTTCCTCAGTGATGCCTCTGGGACGAGTTTGGCACAAGTTCCTGATCTTTCTCCGCAACAACAACAGTTAAGTGCTGCCATTCAAGAAATTAATGGATTTATTGCCGAATTAGAGCTAAAGATTGGGATGTTACAAGCCAAACAGAATCAAGTTGCTACGGCTTTAGAAACATGGCAAGGGATACAACAAGAGTTTTCTGAAACCTCTCGCTTCCAAGACATACCCCGTACAGCCAGTATTTTATCAGGGCTCTGGCAAACTCCCCCGACCATTGCTGAGAGTGCAGAAACTGAAATCAAAAGTAGTCTTGATGGCTGGTTTCAAGATGAAGCGTTAAGCCGACTTTATACGTTAGAAGAAAATCAAACGGCGTTAACTAATTTACAATCCGCGCGATCTGAAAAAGCAGAACAAGCCCTATTTAAGTTAGCCATCGTAACAGGCTTACCATTAATTGGGGGGCTAATTGGCTTTGGTTTATTACTGTTCTTTTTAACGCAATGGTTAATCAAGGGGAAAGAGTCTGTTTTAGCCACCAATGCTGATCTGAAATGGGAAACCCCTTGGAATTGGGAAATTACATGGCAAGTTTTAATTGTTGGTTTCTTCTTTATTGGTCAAATTTTACTGCCCTTAGTAATCGGAATTGCTGGCATTAGTCCCACTGGCTGGGGGATTAAAGGGAAGGCTATCTTTGTTTTGGTAACTTATATTTTGATGAGTGCTGGCGGTTTAGGGGTACTTTATTTCTCGATTCGGGATTATTTTCCGTTGCCTGAAGGCTGGTTTCAATTAAAAGGAAATAACTGGATTGTCTGGGGAATAGGTGGTTATTTGGTCGCGATTCCCATCGTCGTCATTGTTTCGATTTTGAACCAACAAATTTGGCAAGGACAAGGAGGGAGTAATCCCTTATTATTTTTGGCGGTACAAGCGCAAGATCCAGTTGCGTTATTAATCTTTTTTAGCACTGCCGCGATCGCTGCACCCATATTTGAAGAGATTATTTTTCGAGGCTTTCTCCTCCCCTCTCTCACCCGCTATATTCCCGTTTGGAGTGCAATTGTGTTGAGTAGTTTGTTATTTTCCATCGCGCATTTGAGCTTATCAGAAGTGTTACCATTAACCGCGTTAGGGTTAGTCTTAGGAGTGGTTTACACGCGATCGCGCAATATTCTCGCTTCCATGGTGGTTCACAGTTTATGGAATAGCGGAACGTTACTCAGTTTGTTTGTGTTGGGAAGTGGCATCAATTAACTAGGGCTTGCTGAATCAAACTGAAACCCTGACCAACGGTCGCAGAGTGCCCCTTCCGTGACAGAAGGTGTAATCTGCGACTCAATTAGCTTTTAAGGTTCTTAATTCTTGGACAAAGTGCAAGGGAATTGAACGAAAAAGACAGAAAACCTTGCACTTTCTGAACAACTGATCGCTAGAGACGTTTCATAGATAGAAGATCTCCCTCGACTCCCGACTCCCCAACCACAGCGACCAATAGACTTTTTCAGCAGAGCCTACATAGCAAACATTTCCCGTTCAATCCGAAGGATTAACGGGAAGGGAAAGGGCGAAAAAGAGATGATTTGACTTCTAGCTTAGCTAGAGGCAGAATGGCTGCGATCATAAGAATCGCGGAAACTGGGATGGGGTTTTCCTTGGATGTGACCCCAATATTGTGCACTATCAACATCCATGCCAATTTCAGAGGCAGCCCGTCCTAACATTGATTGTTGACGATTTTTAATCATTTTATGATGACGCATCATTAAAGCGCGAGCTTGTTGTTCTGCAGACATGGCGAACCTCCTCTTCTTTCGATTAAGAAATTTAATCTGTTTTTTTGGTTATGTAACCACTATAGCACAGCATTCTGTATCTAATGTTACAAAATAAAGGAAAATAATGTAAAGAATTGTTAAGATTAGGGGGTCAATCCTCGTTGATACTGTTGGCAAAGGGGGTGTAACTGCCTTCCAGGTTTTGAACAATCGTGCGGGTATTGACGATCAACATTCCTAAATAGGAGTTAGCTTCGCCATTGGGTGCGCCAATGGAGTCAGAGTAGAGTTCTTGTTGAGCTAGGGTGACCCCCGCTTCATTCGCGACGGTTTTAATTAAAGCAGGATTAATGGTGGTTTCGGCAAAAATCGCAGGCACATTAATGTTTTGAACGGCATCGGATAAGTTTTTTACGGTTTGCGCGCTCGGTTGTTCCTCTGTGCTAATTCCAATTAACGTTCCAGTCACGTCTAATCCGTAGGCGCGAGCATAATATTGAAACGCATCATGAGTCGTGACCAGTTGACGCTGATCCGCAGGAATGGTTTGGATTTGTTGGATCATCCAACTGTCGAGTTCTTCTAATTGTTTTGTGTATTCTGCTGCGTTTTCTCTAAACTCTGCTTCATCTTCTGGGGACAGTTCAATCAGTTGATCGCGGATGGCATTAACCATCACGATCGCGTTTTCAGCATCCCCCCAAACATGAGGATCAGGGACTCGCTGACCGTCATAGTCGTAATCAAAGGGAGTTATCACTTCTGCAACAGCAAATGTTTTCTCTTCACTGATCCCAGTTCCCTGCATCAGCTTAATTAATTCTGGTTCTAAGTTGTAACCGTTATAAAAAATGAGATCCGCTTGTTCCATCGCCCGACTGTCAGCAGGGACAGGTTCATAAACGTGCGGATCAGCCCCAGGTTCAAGAATCCCTATCACTTTGATTTCATCTCCCCCCACTTGTTTTGTCCAGTCGGTAATCATGGTGCTGGTGGTAACAACGCTGGGTTTTTCACGGCTACGGGGGGGAGGAGAGTCACTACAGCTACTCAGAACAAGTGCTGTGATAACACCAACCATTGCTAGCCAAGGTTTGTGAAATAAACCAGTGATCATGCTTTTTTCCTCAGTGAATGAATGTTTCTCATTATTTTTTCATTTTTGAAGGAAGTTCATGCTACCATAGCGATAGATATTTTCATATTTTTTTCATTTTTCAAGGGAGCGTCCATTTGGGGAGGAGACAGCAGCAATGACCAGTATTAGTTTTCCGCGTCATCCGAGGGAACGGATTCAAATTTGCAATTTAGAAGTTCAGTATCGACGGGTACTGGCTTTAACGGATGTGAGTTGTCAAGTGAGCCCTGGACGAGTCACAGGAATGATTGGTCCGAATGGGGCGGGAAAAAGTACCCTCATGAAAGCAATGCTAGGGTTAGTGAATCCGATTCGGGGAACAGTTTATTTTCGAGAAACTCCCCTAAAGGAACAACTAGAAACGGTTGCTTATTTACCCCAACGCTCGAAAATTGATTGGACGTATCCGGCGACGGTTTGGGATGTTGTCATGATGGGTCGGGTGCGGAAAACGGGCTGGTTTAACCGCTTTTCTAGTGTCTCGAAACGGTTAGCAGTAGAGGCTTTGGAACGGGTGGGAATGAGTGAATTTCGCGATCGCGCGATCGGTCAACTTTCAGGAGGACAGCAACAACGGGTATTTATTGCGAGAGCCTTAGCGGAAGAAGCCCATATTTTTTGTTTTGATGAGCCTTTTGCAGGAATTGATCAAAAAACCGAGCAGATTATTTTTGATCTCCTCCATGAACTGGCGGAAGCGGGAAAAATTGTTTTAGTCGTTCATCATGATTTAGGAGAATCCATTCTTAATTTTGATGATTTAATTTTGCTCAATCGGGAATTAGTCGCTCATGGGACTCGTCAACAGGTTTTAAATCGGGATAATCTGCAACGGGCTTATGGCGCTCAGGTGGCGTTTTTCTCGCAACAAGCAGCGTGACTAATGACCAATGGATATACTAATTGAACCTTTACAATATAGCTTCATGCAGCGATCGCTGCTGACGGCGATTTTAGTCGGGATTATTTGTGCTTCTGTCGGAACGTATTTGATGGTACAGCGACTGGCGTTACTGGGAGAAGCTGTCAGTCATTCTGTTTTACCGGGGCTGGCGATCGCGTTTATTTTAGGGATTGATATTTTTGTTGGGGCGTTTATCGCTGGGGTGATCTCTGCGGTGATGATTGCTTGGGTGAGGACGCGATCGCCGATCAAAGAAGATGCTGCAATGGGAATTATCTATTCCGCTTTCTTCTCCTTGGGGATTACACTGATTTCTATTGTCCAGAAAAATAATAAGGTTGATCTCCTCCACTTTCTCTTCGGAAATATTTTAGGAGTTACAACCAGAGATGTGGTGAATACTGCGGTTATTACCGTCCTTGTTTTAACCGTAATCGTCCTCTTTTACAAAGAATTGCTCTTTTATACCTTTGATCCCGAAGGCGCACAAGCAGCAGGATTACCGATTCATCTTCTTGACTTAGGCTTAATTATTTTAATGTCTCTGACCATTGTGGCGAGTCTGACGACGGTGGGTTTAGCCTTAGTGGTAGCCATGTTAATCACTCCTGGTGCGACGGCTTATTTACTGGTGAAACGCTTACAGCAGATGATGATTTTCGGGTCAGTGATTGGCGTAATCGCAAGTATTAGTGGAATGTATTTAAGTTACTACTTTAATCTTCCGTCGGGACCGGCGATTGTGATGGTAGCATTTGGCTGTTTTATGCTGGCGTTTCTGTTTAGTCCCACTCATGGGATTTTGACCCATCCCAATAGACTAGGTTCGGGTCAATCCCAAATTTGGCGAGAAATTAAGGGGTTGATTGCTGGGAAGCAATAACAGAAGCGCACACCTGATGCAAGCAGATGTGCGTTATTACAGAAGTTCAGTCAGAAAGCCCTTGATTTCAAATCGAGGGACGGGGCTTTCAAGGTGCGGAGGAAACCTCCGCACACAGCCCCTCATGAATGACACATTGGAGCTTTAGCTCTCTGTGTCCTCTTTTGATTGTGGAAGCAAAGCGTGTATCAATCCAGTCTTCAACTAGTTGGGTCATAGTTTTTCGTTTATACCTTGCGTATAGTCGTAGTTTTTCGATTCTAGAGACTTCTACTCGCATACTCAGTCTTTGTTTTTGCATTGTCACCCACTGGATTCATTTATGTTATAATTATTATAACCGATTAAATGATATACCATGTACGGATGCCAACAGAATCGAGTTAAATTTAATTCAGAGATAATACCTGTCCTTGAACATATCTGCTCCACTGCCAACAATCTAACCAATTGTGGAATCTATTTAGCTCGTCAACAATGGTTTGAACAGAAAAAAATTGTTGGTAAATATGATCTAGAAAAAGCGTTGAAACAACAAGTCAACTTTAAGGCTTTGCACTCTCAGTGCGCTCAACAAGTGTTAAGGAGTGTCGTTGAATCATTTAAGTCTTTTCAAGGTCTAAGGAAAGCGTTTTTCAAAGGAGAAATTAGTGACCACCCTAAGCTCCCAACCTATAGAGATAAAGGAGGAATGGCGGTTACTTCCTACCCAAAACAAGCTCTGAAGTTAAAAAGCGGTCAAGTTAGAGTTCCTTTAGGGAAGACGATTAAGACATGGTTCGGTCTCTCAGAATTTTTTGTTCCTTTTCCTTCTAATCTTGAATGGGAAAGCATTAAAGAGTTAAGAATCCTTCCTAGAAACCGAGAGTTTTATATCGAATGGGTGTATGAAAGACTTGAACCAGAAGTAAATATTAATTCCAAAGAAGCTCTTGGTATTGATTCTGGTATTGATAACTGGTTAACTTGCGTTTCCACCATTGGAGAGTCTTTTATCATTGATGGGAGAAAACTTAAATCTCTCAATCAGAACTATAACCGTCGAGTGTCTTCTCTTAAGGAGGGAAAACCTCAAGGTTATTGGGACTTTGAGTTAGCTAGAATCACCGAAAAACGAAACCGTCAAATCCGAGATGCTGTTAATAAAGCAGCGAAAATGGTGATTAACTATTGCCTTAATAAAGATATAGGAATCATCGTTTTCGGTTGGAATAAAGGTCAACGTCAAGGAGTCAATATCGGACGAAAGAATAATCAAAACTTTGTACAAATTCCCACAGCTAAGTTAAAAAATCGGATTCAGCAGTTAGCAGAGGAACACGGTATTGAGTTTGTAGAAACTGAAGAGTCTTATACCTCAAAAGCCTCGTTCTTAGACCGTGATTTGCTACCGACTTTTGGTGAAAAACCCGAAAGGTGGCAACCATCAGGACAAAGAGTGACCAGAGGGTGCTATCAAGATTCAAAAGGAAGAATTGTAAATGCCGATGCAAACGCAGCAGCAAACATCCTCCGAAAAGTAGAGATACAGCTAGGATTAGTCCTAGCCAAGGTCTGTAGAGCAGCTTTGAACCTGCCCCAGAGATTTTATCTTTGGAACTCCAAACGAAAAACGCGAAGCATTATGGCTTTAGGAGGGGCTGTGTGCTGAATTCATTTCAGCACCCTGAAAGCCCCGTCTATCATGCGAAGCAACGTTTGGAATCCACGCGATTTTAATCCGTGGAGAGTTCAATCATCCTTTAACCGCCACGGAGTTTATCTAGAACACCGCGATCTTCTAAGGTGGAGGTATCCCCAGCGACCTCTTCGCCAGAAGCTAAATTTCGTAAAAGACGGCGCATGATTTTGCCAGAGCGGGTTTTAGGCATAGCATCGGTAAAGCGAATTTCTCCTGGACGCGCGATCGCGCCAATTTCGTTGGCAACGTGCTGTTTTAATTCTTGGGTCAAAGCATCACTCCCTTCATAATCACTTTCAAGGGTGACAAATGCAAAGACTTCTTCACCTTTCACCTCATCTTTACGTCCGACAACAGCAGCTTCTGCAACGGCGGGATGAGAAACAAGCGCTGATTCCACTTCCATTGTTCCGAGGCGGTGTCCCGCGACATTAATGACATCATCAACACGACCCATGACCCAGAAATAACCATCATCATCTTTCCGTGCGCCATCACCAGCAAAGTAGAAATATTGTCCATCTTTGGGCGCAATATGTTCCCAATAGGTGCGACGGAAGCGATCAGGATCTTTATAAACCGTCCGCATCATGCCAGGCCAAGGATGTTTAACCACGAGATATCCCCCTTCATTGGCTTTGATGGGATTGCCATCTAAATCAACAACATCCGCGAGAATGCCAGGAAAAGGTAAGGTTGCCGAACCAGGTTTAGTGGGAATTGCACCAGGAAGCGGTGTAATCATAAAGCCCCCAGTTTCCGTTTGCCACCACGTATCGACAATGGGGCATTTTTCCTTACCAATAATGCGGTGATACCACATCCAGGCTTCAGGGTTAATCGGTTCGCCCACTGTTCCTAATAATCGCAAGGAAGATAAATCGCGAGCGTTGGGATAATGTTCTCCCTGTTTGATAAACGCGCGAATTGCCGTGGGGGCGGTATAGAAAATGGTCACGCCATATTTTTCTACAATATCCCACATACAACCAGGATTAGACGGACGAGGTGCGCCTTCATACATGACTGTAGTTGCCCCATTAGAGAGGGGGCCATAGACAATGTAGCTGTGTCCAGTAATCCAGCCAACATCGGCAGTACACCAATAGACATCCGTGTCTTTCAGGTCAAAGGCAAATTTCAAAGTGGTATGGGTATAGAGATTATATCCAGCTGTGGTGTGAACAACCCCTTTCGGTTTGCCTGTTGTGCCAGAAGTGTAGAGAATGAAGAGCAGATCTTCACTATCCATCACTTCCGCCGGACAATTGGCGGAAACCCCTGCTTTGAGATCGTGCCACCAGTGATCGCGCCCTGGTTCCATCTGGACTTTTTCTTCGGTACGTTGCACAACGAGGACATTTTCCACACTGGGCGCACCATTATTGGCAATGGCTTTATCCACTTCTGGTTTCAGGGAGACGACTTTATCTTTGCGGAAACCGCCATCAGCAGTGATGACCAACTTTGCTTCTGCATCCACCAGACGAGTTTTGAGGGCTTCGGCACTAAAGCCACCAAAGACGACACTGTGAGGTGCACCAATTCTGGCACAGGCTAACATCGCGATCGCGGCTTCAGGAATCATGGGTAAATAAATCGCCACGCGATCGCCTTTTTGCACTCCCAACTGCTTCAAAACATTTGCCATCAGACAAACTTCACGATGCAATTGGGCATAGGTATAGGTACGCGAGTCTCCTGGTTCTCCTTCCCAGATTAAAGCTGCTTTATTTTTGCGCCAAGTGCTGAGGTGGCGATCTAAACAGTTGTAGGAAATATTCAGTTTCCCACCGACAAACCATTTCGCAAAAGGGGGTTGCCAATCGAGGACTTGATTCCACTTTTCAAACCAATCCAGTTCTTGTTCAGCTAAATCAGCCCAGAATTGCTCTGGATTTTCCTTTGCTGCTGCATAGAGTTCTTCGTATTCCGCTTGACTTTTGATATGCGCTTGTTCTGCAAATTCCTGAGAGGGAGAAAACAAACGTTTTTCTTCTAAGATCGATTCAATCGTAGGTTGTGACATTACTTTTGTAAAACAAGGATTCGTTTTCCTTGATCAATTGTAGGCATCAATGTGTCCCAACTGGTTGATCCTGCAAGAAAAATCAACAGCTTATTATAGAATTGTGATTGGTTATCCCCAACCCTCTTAGTTGTTGTAATGACAGCAAATTCTTCTTCCCAGCAAACCCATCTTAACCAAGCCCGAGCCAGTCTCTCCCAAGCACTATCGTGGTATGGGAACGCCCGTCGTCATGGTTCGTCTCCTCCCAATAGTGAACTGCAAGCAGCCGTCAAAGAAGACTTACAGAGTATCAAAGCAGCTTATGATAAGCTCGATGAAACTATAATTCGCATTGCTACTTTTGGCTTAGTGAGTCGAGGAAAGTCAGCGGTCATCAATGCGCTAGTGGGTAAAAAAGTGATGACCACAGGCCCGGTTCATGGCGTAACCCGGTGGCCCCAAACCATTCGTTGGACTCCCTCCAGTGGGAAAGTCCAAATTGAATTAATCGACACCCCTGGTTTAGATGAGGTAGAAGGGGAAGAACGGGCCCAAATGGCGCAAACGATCGCGCAACAAGCGGATTTAATTCTGTTTGTCGTCGCTGGAGATATCACCCGCACGGAGTATCAAGCCCTCTGTGAATTAAGACAAGCGAAAAAGCCCATTTTATTAGTTTTTAACAAAGTAGATCTCTATCCTGATAAAGATCGACAAGTGATTTACGAACAACTGCGGGAACTGGGAACGGGGAAAGAAGAGGAAGCCTTAGAACAACTGTTATCCCCCAGAGAAATTGTCATGGTTTCGGCGGAACCTGCACCGATGTATGTGCGGGTAGAGCAAGCCAATGGGGAAATTAGCTACGAACGGGAAGAACAGCCCCCGCAAGTGGAAGCCCTCAAGGAAGCCATTTTAGATATCTTAAACCGAGAAGGACGATCGCTGCTGGCTTTAAATGCCCTCCTACAAGCGCAAACGGCTGAGACTCATCTCGCGGAAGAAACCATCTGCTTGCGTCAAGAAGAAGCAGAAACCTTGATTTGGGATTACGCCAGATATAAGGCGATCGCGGTTGCGGTTAATCCTATTGCCATTTTTGACCTCATCGGCGGAACATTTGCTGATTTGGCGTTAATTCGGGGCTTAGCGAGACTTTATGGCTTACCCATGACCAGCTATGAAGCGGGGAAACTGTGGCGGAGGATTTTGATTAGTTCCGGAACCTTATTATTTGGTGAAATTGGCACCAGTGCCTTATTTGGTTTAGGGAAAAGCAGTGCTTTAATTGGAGCTAGTTGGGGCAGTCCTAGTGCAATTTTATCTTATGCGGGGTTAGCAGCCACTCAGGGCGCGATCGCGGGTTACGGGGCTTATACCGTCGGACAAGCAGCACAAGAATACTTGAAACAGGGCTGTAGTTGGGGCCCATTAGGTCCGAGTACGGTCATTAAAGATATTCTCTCGCAAGTCGATGGAGATACGATCATTTATCGCTTGAAGCAAGAGTTGAGTCATCATTAAGTCTTCAAAGGATATATAGCAGTTGTTACGCTTCTTGAGGTACATTCTAAATTTTGATTCTTTGTTCTTCGTTATTTGTTATTTGTTGGTTGTTAATCAATGAACCATGAACCATGAACCATGAACGTCCACCGACTTGCCTTGTACCTCAACAGACTAAGAAACGCTATATCTTGCTAATAACTCTGATACATTTGCACTAAAACTTGGTAATAATGGGCTGGTTAAGGTGTCTTGTTCTGATAAAGTTTTCACGGGTTTGAGTATATTTTCTTCTTGTCGATAAATTGTAATTGCTCGATCGCGCCAGTCGCAAATCCAATATTCACGAACTCCCCGCTCAGAATACAAGTCTAATTTAATTTTGTTATCTCGTTTTTCATTACTTTTCCCTTCAGAAAGAACTTCGATAATTAATTCAGGTGCAGAGACAAGATGACCTTTTTCATCGAGATAGTTTTCCAAGGTTTCTGTACTCGCCCAAACCACATCAGGAATCACATTATCAGCATCAGAGAAAATAATACCAGGACTAGTGACAACTTCGCCTAAGCCACTTGTGTTAGACCAGCTTTTGAGCGCAAATACAAGATTAGTACAAGTTTTCTGATGATTCCAATGGGGCGCTCTGGTCACAAATAATTCTCCATTAATAATCTCATAGCGCAGCCATTCATCATAATCTAATGCTTCAAGATCGGCAGTCGTCCAGTGTTTAGATTTGTTGTGTATTACTTGCATTTTCTTCTCTCGCGATCGCGCTACCTCTGACATTTTATGCTATTGATCATAACAATAAGCTCCTAGAAAACTCGATTGTGATCATAATACCATTTTGGAAAAGTAAAGTTACAGTAGTCGTAGGGTGGGCATGGCAAACCCGACAAGGTAAGCACTATTTTTTAAATTCGGAGGAGAAAAAACTAATGGAATGTCCATCTTGTCAAGGAAAAATGCAATGGAAAACTGTTTTACATTAGTCATTCGTTCTTTGTTCTTTGGTCACTGATTACTGGTCACTACTAACTGCTAACTGTCATGTCTGAATTGGAAACTGCCTTAAAACAATACTTTGGTTATGAAACATTTCGCCCTGGACAAAAGGCGATTATTGAAGCAGTTTATCAGCAACGAGATGTGTTAGCGGTGATGCCCACAGGTGGCGGGAAATCCTTGTGTTATCAGCTTCCTGCTTTGCTGAAACCTGGGTTAGCGGTGGTGGTTTCGCCGTTGATTGCGCTGATGCAGGATCAAGTGGAAACCTTACAAAAAAATGGCATTGCTGCGACCTTTTTAAATAGTAGTTTAACCGCAGAGGAAGCGCGATCGCGCCGTCTTTCTATTCTAAATGGAGAAATGAAACTCCTCTATCTTGCCCCTGAAAAATTAGTGAGTCCAGCAAGTAAAACCTTCCTACAAGCGGTTCAAGAAAAGCATGGATTATCCCTTTTTGCCATCGATGAAGCCCACTGTATTTCCGAATGGGGACATGATTTCCGACCCGAATATCGCCAGTTAAAAACCTTACGATCTCTCTTTCCAAAAATCCCGATGATCGCGCTAACGGCAACCGCAACTGAGCGTGTTCGCAGTGACATTATTCATCAGCTTACTTTAGATCAACCGAAAGTTCAAATTACCAGCTTTGATCGCCCCAATTTATATTACGAAGTCCAACCGAAACAACGACAACATTATAATCAACTCTTCAAATTTATTCGTCATCAAACGGGGTCTGGAATTGTCTATTGTCTTAGCCGTCGTCGCGTGGAAGAAGTTGCCTTTCGTCTGAAAAAAGATGGGATTTCTGCACTCCCTTATCATGCGGGAATGAGTGATGGCAATCGCAGTGATTATCAAACCCGTTTCTTAAGAGATGATGTGCAAGTGATGGTAGCAACCATTGCCTTTGGCATGGGTATTGATAAACCTGATATTCGCTTTGTGGTTCATTATGATTTACCGCGAAATTTAGAGAATTACTATCAAGAAGCGGGACGCGCTGGGAGAGATAGTGAACCCGCCCAATGTTTGCTTTTATTTGGGGCAAAAGATATCCATACCATTGAATATTTTATCTCCCAAAAAGAAGATGAAAAATCCCAACGTCTAGCCAGACAACAACTGCGAAAAGTCATTGATTATGCAGAAGGAACAGACTGTCGGCGCACCATTCAACTCAGTTATTTTGGCGAACATTTTGCAGGAAATTGTGGGAACTGTGATAATTGTTTAAACCCGAAACCCATTGAAGATTGGACGATTGAAGCCCAGAAATTTTTATCTTGTGTTGCCCGTTGTCGAGAACGATTTGGCATGAGTCATATTATTGATATTTTACGAGGTTCTAAGAATAAAAAAATTGAGCAAAACGGACACCATTTACTCTCAACTTATGGCATTGGCAAAGATAAAACCGTAGAAGAATGGCGAAACTTAGCGCGATCGCTGCTGCATCAAGGTTTCCTCGCTGAAACTACAGATGGTTATCGCGTTTTGAAATTAAATCAGCGCAGTTGGGAAATTTTACGCCAAAAACGCACCGTTTATATTGCCGTTCTTCCCTCTTCCCAAAAGAGAAAAAGTCATAATACTCTCGATATTGAAACGCAGCAATTACTGATCCGACTGCGTAAGAAACGGAAGTGGCTTGCCGATACACAAAGCACCGCCCCCTATATGATCTTTTCTGATCAAGCCTTAAGAGAAATGGCACAAATTAAACCCAAACATTTGGATCAACTAGCTGATTTTTCTGGAGTAACAGAACATAAACTGCATCAATATGGAGAGGCGTTTATTTCGGAAATTCGATCTTTTTTACAAGAAAAACGCTTACCGATTCCTGTTCCTTCGCAAACCAAAATGAAAACGCTTCGTCTCGCCCAACAAGGATATAGTATCGAAGATATTGCTGAAACGAGAGGAATGAGAACCAGCACCATTAATGATCATTTATGTGAACTCATTGAAATGAATCAGCCTGTAAAATTAGAACAATTTGTTCCCGAATCGGATCAAAAAGTGATTTGGCAAGTGATTAATCAAGTGGGGGATGATTCGTTAAAAACGATTCGAGAAGCACTCGGAGAAGAATACAGTTACGAACAAATTAAACTCGTGCGGGCGTGGTGGCGACGGGAAAATAATCAATCAGTATCCAGATGAGACTCAACATGAGAAGCACTTTCATCTGTGTTTACAGATTGTAAGTAACGACTTTCTAATAAAAATGCTCCTTTATTAAACCGAACAGCCCAATAATCTCCTGGACGACGGTCTAAAATCGTTCCTTCTTCTCCCACTTTTACCACATTTGGCGGGCGCAACATGGGCATCGGTTCCGCTGTTTTGATATAGGGTGGTGAATCTATCAATTTAACTTTATCACCGACAGAAAAGGTTTTGTCAGTTGTCATTGGTCATTCGTCCTTAGTCATTACTGTAGAAAACGTAGGTTGGGTTGAGGTAACGAAACCCAACACCAGCAATAGTCTGTTTTGATGTAATGTTTGGTCATTGGTCATTGGTCATTAGTCCTTCGTTCTTTTTCATCCCGATAATCCCCCGTTCGCCCCCCTTGGTAAGGGGGGTTGGGGGGATCGGTACAAGTTACTGTTCCCTAGGGGGCTTGCCAAATTTTATTATGATATTGTTCCACATCTGCATAGGGATCAACAGGTTCATGGTTATGGTCATGGTCGTGATGATGGTGGTGGTGATGTCCATGATCATGGCTGTGTCCGTGACCTGCGTTTCCATTCCCTGCTGCAAGACGGAACTTACACATTTCACAATTCATTTTAACTTCCCCAGTTTGGGTTTCAATTTCCCGTTCTCTCAAGACTTGTAAGAGATTGGGATGAATTCCCATTTCGGGTAAACAAGTCATGGAAATATCAGGATATTGTTCTTGTTGCTGGGCGGTAATATCAAAGATTTTCTTCACTAAAACGCCAGTAAACAAGAAATAAGGCAAGACAATAATCCGTTTTGGCTGATAAAAACGAGCGCGATTAAATCCTTCTTCGAGGCGGGGATGGGTAATGCCAATGAAACAGGTTTCTACTGTTTTATAACCACTTCCTTCCCACACCATGCGGGCGAGTTTGCAAACATCGCCATTGGCATCAGGGTCACTCGAACCCCGTCCCACAAAGAGTAAAACGGTTTCAGAACGAGGGATATTGTGAGGATTATTTTCGGGTAAATCTAATTCCGCAAGCCGATCGCGCCACAGGTCTAAAATACTCGGCGTAATGCCAAAGTGTCGCCCATAATTAAAAGTAATACCAGGATGATTTTCTCGGGCGCGGTCTAATTCATTGGTGACATCAAATTTGTTATGTCTAGCTGCGAATAACAAAATTGGTAATGCAGAAAAGTCAGTGTAGCCCTGTTTTACGGCTTGTTCGACTCCTTCGGCGATGGTGGGGGTTGTTAATTCCAAGAAACAAGGAATGACAGGACGAGACTGATCTAACTGCTGGTAAGCATCAGCGAAATCAATAAAAGTTTGTCGCCCTTGTTCGTCTTTTGTGCCATGACCGATCAACAACAAGGGACGCTGTTTTGGTAACGGGGGTAATTCAATTTTAGTTTGCTGGGTGGATGGTGAATAAACGATTTGGGTCAAAATCAAAACTCCTTGCTCGCTAATTCGATTGTAAGCAAGTCATCCCAACTCGGTGGATAACTTGGGTGATCAATGCCCTGCTATCTTAACGGATTTTTCGATAAGTAGAAATGCTGGGGAGGGGGAATCAGTGACCAGTGATCAGTGACCAGTTACGAACTTTCTATCTTAAATGGCGCGAGAGGACTCCCGTTATAATCTCCCAAGAGATTTAACGGGTAGACGGGGCTTTCAAGGGGGCGAATGCGATTCGCCCCACAGCCCCTCATGAATCGCGCCCAACAAAAAAAAGTCTGTGTTTGACATCCTTAATTGTGTTAAATTGTGATAGCATGGAAGAAGCGGTAGTGCGCGTAAGATATTCAGGGACTGACCTCCCCAAGAGAGTACCTCGCGACAAATATCACCCTTGAAAATGTAATGGTGACGGGTCTCGACCAACTTGAAGCTGTGAAGTGCAAGGTCATCACAACAAACATAAAGATTCAAATCCTTCTGCGGTCGGACGGCTCGTGGAAGTAAAACTAAAATGCTTGTGGATTCGGTCTGACGGGGATGGTTTCATTTTTGAGACTGTCTAGTTAAGTGGAGTAGAAGCAAGAATCTCCCGTTATAATCTTTGATTTAACGGGAGAGCGTCAATGCCTATTGCCTAGGTGAAGCCTGATTAAGCTCATGTACATTTAACTTGGGATGATTCAGCGACCAAGATGGTCGCACTGCAATGGTTTTGTAATTCCTGATGTTTTGATTTAAATGCGTAACAGCTTACTCTTTCAAAAATAGATAATACAGTTGTCCTGTCCAGTCCACAATGCCAGCTTTTCGTCCAGCGTTTTTCCCTGTTCCCATAAAAATATCCACTCGTCCCGCCCCTTGGATCGCGCTACCCGTATCTTGATCTAAAACGTAATGACTGACCCGTGGGGTTTGAATTTTATTCTCTGGTGTCATTTCAGGGAATTGTGTGTGTAGTAGTGCTAACGCCCCTGGTGGCATCAGAGATTTATCTGTAGCAATACTCCGTTCTGCGGTGACGGGAACACCTAAACTCCCTGTAGCAGGTGCGCCTTGAGTTTCTCGGAAGAAAACAAAACTTTGGTTGCGAGGGAGATAAGTGTTGAGTTGTTCAGGGTGTTGCTGAAAATAAGCGATTAAACGGGGAAGAGACAGTTCATCCCGTTGGAAAATGCCATCTCGGACTAATTCACCACCGATGCTGGTGTAAGGATGGTCGGTTTTTCCAGCGTAGCCAACCGAGAGAAGACGACCATCTTGTAATTTTAGCCGTGCTGACCCTTGAACGTGGATTAAAAAGGCTTCTAACCGATCGCGCAACCAAGCAATTTCTAAGCCTGCTAAGGGGCTATTTTTGCCTTCTCCGTGCCTCCCTTCTAGTTGTCTGCGAGTGGGATGAGGAGATGACCACTGTTTAAAGTTCTTGGGTAAGCGATAAATGGGATAACGATATTCAGAGGTGGGAATGCGACTGGCTGCATAAACGGGCTCAAAATACCCAGTAAAATGAACGGTTCCCTGTTGATCGTGTCCTACGGCTTGATACAAGGCAAATTCTTGTTGAATCGCTGCTGCAAAGGCTTCTGGGGTGGGTGAAGTGCGGAGAAGTTGTCGAAAGCGAACCAAAGACCGATAAGCGCGATCGCGCGTGATTCCCTCAACAGGATAGTCAGCATAAGCCTCTCTGGCGCTAGGGGTATCGAGATAGCGCAAACTCTGGTTAATGGCTCTCAAAAGACCCGCTTTATCTTCCCATTTTGCCTCTAAATTTAAATCTGAGGGAAGCTGTTGGGACGAGACTTGTTCTAACGGGAAACTCAGGGCGGGTAAAGCAGACCAAGCCACCCCCAACCCCACAGACAGACTCACCAGTAAAGATTTCATCATTAAAATCGTTCCACACTCCCCGCAAACAACGGTTCAACGCGAATCGCTAGAATGCTAGAAGGACGCACCACCATGTATTCCCCTTGAATATTTTTAATGGGAACACTAATAAAATCATTAGAGTCCCCATTGGGCTTTAATTCCCCTTTGTACCATTTTTGAAAATCCTGAATGGTGGGAAAACGAACTTCTTCGCGATGACCACCCGCTAAAAATAAATAAACGGCATACTCATCTGGGGTGCGTGGCATAAACTTAACTCCTGATTGGTGTGAGATGGATTTAATTGATATGAGGATTATTCAGTTGCCATTGTGCGGACAATATCTCCTCTAGTGATAATTCCCACCACTTTTCCCTCGTCATCCAAAACGGGTAAACGACGGACTTCTCGCTTGTGCATGAGGTGGGCTGCTTCTTTTAACGGGCGGTCACCTGTAATGGAGATCGCGCGATCGGTCATGACTTCTTCTACGGTTTGTCCCAGTGCTTTGTGGAGTTCTTTTTCATACCGTGCAGGATTTTCCAAGTAAATCACACTATCCAGAAACATGAAATAGGGCGGGGGATTCACCCCTGTTTCTTGCCACATCAAATCTGCTTCTGACAACACCCCAACTAATTTCCCGTCTTTATTGACCACGGGTAAACCGCTAATTTTCTTTTCCACCAACACTTTGATCGCTTCTTTCAGTGGAGTGTCAGGTTGAACAACAGCAGGATTCGCTGTCATTACATCGGCAACAGTTTTGGACATGAGCTAATCAATAAAAATGAGGAGCAATCTTCATTCTCCCATTAAACGAACAGGAGTGACAATGAGTGGGCTGAGCTTAGGATAGATTACTGATTTCACCCGCGCGAACATCCCGCTTTAACATCAAACTAGCAATAATAATGCCCACAATGGCTAAACCTCCCATGGGATAAAAGGCATAGGTATAACTGCCAAACCAGTCTCGAATTTGTCCTGCAACGAGCGTACCAATTAAAGCCCCAACCCCATAAGCAGTAAAGACAATCCCATAATTTTGGGCATAGTCATCAGGGTTAAATAAGCGTAACGTCGCTGTGGGCGCAAGGGCAAGCCATCCTCCTAAACAGAACCAAAATAAGCAAAACGCAATCAGATATGTAGCCACTTGTCCAGGTTGAGCATTTGCCATCATGATACAAGCAATTAAAATCAGGGTGTAAGAGCCGATCGCGACAAACTTCGGGGGAAAACGGTCACTCAGCCAGCCAAAGAGAGGACGACTGAGCCCATTAAACAAAGCAAACAGAGAAACACTAGTTGCAGCAACATCAGCATTAATTTCAATCATTTCTTCCCCCACTGGGCTAGAAATGCCGATCGCGCTTAAGCCGACAAAGGTTCCGATGGTATAGCAGATCCATAACCCGTAAAAAGAGGGACTTTTGAGTAAGTGAGGGGGATAATTCACAGGCTTGGGAACCGCAGTTGTTTCCGCCACCGATCTCGGTTGTTGCCAATTTTTCGGAGGTAATTTTAAAGTTAGCGCGATCGCGAGGATAATGAAGGTAAAGACAATCCCTAAAATCAATAAAGTCGGTCGTGCTTGATAGCGATCAATCAGACTCTTGGCGAGAGGGGCGGTAATCAAAGGCGACAAGCCAAAGCCAACAATGGTCAACCCCACGGCTAAGCCTTTTTTATCAGGAAACCAACGGGCAACCACTGCCATCGGGACACCGTAAGTAATACCAACACCCATTCCGACAATCACCCCATAAGTCAAGGTTAAGAAAATGATATTTTGTGCAAAACTAGAGAGAACATAGCCTAAGCCCACGGTTAGCCCCCCAATCGCAGTCATGCGAACTGTTCCCACCCGAGGCATTAAAAACCCTGCAATGGGCATAAACGTCGCGTAAAACACTAAGGCAACCGTATAAGGGAGCAAACTTTCTGTTGCACTGAGGGCTAATTCTGTTTCTAGGGGATTTCTAAAAATACTCCAAGAATAAACCGTTCCTAAACAGAGGAGAACAGTCATTCCTAAAGGAATCAGCAGCCACCGCCCTTGAGTTGCTGCTAGCCCTAATACTTTTAGATTTTGGTTACTCTCAGAAGTGGACATAAATGAGTCGTCTCCGTCGCGAATGATCAATCTAATTTTGCCTCATTGGCTTAGCTAAATCACCCACTTGCGGAGTTGCGGTTCCTGAAATCCATTGTCCTAAACTGGATTTGGCATCCACATCCGTCAATTTCACTTCTCCCAGTTTTGTTGTTAATGTCCGAATCACTTCTCCAGTTTCGGGATCTTTCACTTCTTGGGTGACTCGTTCAATGGAAACAACCATCCCCTCCCGATAGCCTTCCTTTTTCCCTTTATTTAGAATAATGGTATTCCCAGAAACACTTGCCACAAGGGCTTCCACATCTGGAATCGACTGTTGAAGGGCAGCAATTGTGTCCACTTGTGTGTTCATATTTTGAGTAATGGTTTGAATCGCTTCTTCAGTGGCTAAGGTCAGTAATTTCCCATCATTGCTGGTGGACGCACCCGCCCTCACTCCAAATGCTCTGAGTTGCGTATCAGACTGACTTTTATTACCTTTCCCTTGGGTGGTGTAAAGAATTTCTGCGGTGTTGGTATCCACCAGGCGAACATTAATCGCCACTTCTGCGTCTGTATCTTGGGTGCTTGCGCCCACACCAAAAATACCACCCCCTGCATTTTGTTTTTGCAAATCAAATTGTGTCACAGAACCAATCATGACCGCTCTCACCCCCAAGATTTTACCAATTTCGGCAGCAGTGGAAGCATCAATGCGTCCAGAAGCCCCTAAATTTTGTTCTGCAAGAATACTTTGAATTCTACTGCGTTCAACAACGGTATATTGTCCCCCTTCCACTAAGGCATTAACTAGGAGATCGCCTACGCCATCAGCGCCACCATTAATCAGAGAGAGTAAACTGGGATTGCCAACACTGCTAAAATCGAAGTCGAGGACGGCAATGCGAGGTTTTTCTGTTGTCCTTTCACTCAAACTGTTTTGAGCAATCACAGCTTGGGGGCTTGGGGGCTGAGACAGTAGCTTAGAGTTGGCAAAGGTATTGTCTGCGATGAGTAAGGGAGATACCAAGAATGCAGATGGGATTAAGACTCGTTTTAACATTGAAAGAAAACTCCTTGAACAAATGACACAAAAAGCAGTGGTTTTACTTTCTGGCGGTTTAGACTCTTCTACCGTCCTCTATCAAGCCCAAGCGGATGGCTATGAGTGTTATGCTCTTTCCTTTGATTATCAACAACGTCACCAACGGGAATTAGAGGCTGCTCAACAAATTGCAGAAGCTGCGGGAGTTAAACAGCATCAGGTGGTAAGTTTTGATTTGGGCTTGTGGGGCGGATCAGCATTAACGGATCAGACGATTGATGTTCCGCGCGATCGCGCTCCTCAAGAAATGGCTGACAATATTCCCATTACTTATGTTCCCGCACGCAATACGATTTTTCTCAGTTTTGCTTTAGCCTACGCTGAAGCCCTCTCCGCAGAATGCGTTTATATTGGTGTCAATGCTTTAGATTATTCTGGCTATCCCGATTGTCGTCCCGATTACATCCAAGCAATGCAACAGGTGTTTCAATTAGGAACCAAACAAGGACGAGAAGGAAACCCCATTACCATTCAAACTCCACTCATTGATCTCAAAAAAACGGATATTATTCAACTGGGAAATCAACTTCATGTCCCTTGGGAAAAAACCTGGTCTTGTTATCAAGGAGAAACCGAAGCCTGTGGCGTGTGCGATTCTTGTCAGTTAAGATTAAAAGCGTTTCAAGAATTAGGATTAACCGATCCCCTTCCTTATCGTGTAAGTAACCGTCATGAGCCCAATGAGAGAGACTAATTTTCCTAAATACGCAATTTTCTGTGATTTTGATGGCACGATTACCGCCGAAGATACGTTCACGGGAATGTTAAAAGCAGTCGCGCCTCATTTATGCGATGAATATTTACCCGACATTTATGCCCAAAAGTTAACCCTGCGAGAAGGGGTAAAACGCATTATTGAGTCTATTCCCTCACAGTCTTATTCACAAATGATTGACTATGTAGATGAGATTCCCTTGCGTCCAGGCTTTGTGGAACTCGTTAAATTTGCGATTAGTCATCATATTCCGTTTCATGTGGTTTCTGGTGGCTTAAAAGATATGGTGAAACGGGTGTTAACTCAGCAAACCTTGGGCAATCGTCCATTATTAGAGCAAGTGGCTTCGATTAATGCAGTTGCCATTGATACCAGTAACGATTATTTACGGGCAATTTCTGATTATGAAGGGGGAACAGAATTAGTCGCAAAAGTGGAAGTGATGAAACAATATCCGGCTCAAAATAGTATTTCCATTGGCGATTCCATTACTGATTTAAATATTGCTTTAAATGCCAATATTAGTTTTGCGCGCGATCGTTTAGCTCGTTATTTAGACGCAGCAGATCACTTTTACTATCCCTGGGATGACTTTTTTACAGTGCAAGAAAAGCTCATGACCCTCATTGAAATTGAATGAACTTCAGACCATTCTCCTCGATTTCCTGATAATGGCATTTTAGGCAACCACTTTTGTTCTACTTAATTTTTGTATAACTTTGTTGCCAACCGCTTCAACAACTGGCACTGGGACAGAATTAGCAAATTGTTTATAGGCTTGAGTATCTGAAACAACTATTTTGAAGTCATCAGGAAAGCCTTGTAATCTGGCATATTCCCGAGGAGTTAATCTCCTTATTCCTTGTTTATTAACTTCACCTTTTATTCTAGTTACAGGTGTAAAATTAGTTAAGCGCTTGTCTATAATAAGATTCCGTTCTCTTCCCATACCACCTAAAACTAAAGCCCCTGCAATATCGTCAGGTGAGAGGATATTATATCCAAAACCATTACCTTTTGATTGATGATAGTTTTTATGATTTTCTAATACTTTGATGTATTGCGTTGATAAATAGTATTTAACGGAAACTTCTTTTTCTTCTAATATATCTTGGATTGTTATTTGTTTTTCTTCACTAATCGGACTAGGATATTCAAAATAAGAAACATTTAAATCTTTTCTAAAGCCAACAATAAAGATTCGTTCTCTATTTTGTGGCAGACCAAAATTTTTGGCATTAATTATTTTCGGGTGTGGAACATCGTATCCTAAATCTTCTCTTAAAGTATTTAAAATCACTTTAAGTGTTTTGCCTTTATCATGATGAGCAAGTCCCTTTACATTTTCTAAAATGAATCCTAAAGGTCGATGTTTTTTTAAGATCAGTGCTAGTTCAAAAAATAAAGTCCCTCTAGCATCCTCAAACCCTAGCTTCCTACCTGCAATGGAAAAGGCTTGACAGGGAAAACCTGCACACAAAATATCAAAATTCTCTGGAATAGAGTTTTTCACTTCCTGACTGGTAAGATCACCATAAGGGATTTCACAAAAATTTTCTTGGTAAGTTTTTTGGCAATATTTATCCCACTCACTAGAAAATAAGCATTGACCGCCTAAATTTTCCATTGCCAACCGAAAGCCACCGATTCCTGCAAATAAATCAATAAAAGTAAATGGTGCAATAGAAGCAAATTGTTTCACAATAAGAGATCTTTTTACATAAGAATTAGCTATAGTAGGGTGGGCATTGCCCACCTTAACATAAGGAGTTGAGAGAATTACGAATTATTAGAAGTTGATTCAACAAACTGACGAAATCTGAGTAAATTGGCGGTTTGTGCTAGATTCAAAGGGAGAACAGAAATTCCTTCTAAACGGGATTGCACCCAGCCCTCATCCCAGCACCATTCATGATAGCCATCAACTCCTTCGCTAAGCAGTAAACACAGACAAGTGTCAGTTAGGGTCTCAATTTCATGTTTAATCGTAATTAACCCAGTGCGGGTAGTAAACGTTAATCCGCTTTGTAGTTCATTGGGTAAACCAGGAGAGAGTTGCTGGGGAAACAACCATTGTCTAAGTTTTTCTGGTTGCAATAGACCTTCTTTAATCGCCTGCGCTGAAGCATTGACTTCGATGCGTACATGACTCTGTTGAAAAGTACCAAACATAATTTTAGATGGGTTTGTGTCTGCTAAGAAGTTATTAGGGAAAAGGGGCGAGAGCTATTCTATTGATAACGCATTCTAGTTAATTTGTACCAGGAAAGGGAGACTGGACAAATCCTAACTCGCGCAGTTGTTGATATGATTTTTTCCCTAACTCTGAGGTGGGATTTTGCGAACGAATGACTTGGATGAAGAGGGGAACGGCTAAAGCGGTTTGTTGTTGGGCGCGATGAACTAAAGCCAGTTGATAGGTAGCGCGATCGCGCATTTCTGCTGCTTGTAAGGCTTGTTGACGTTGTTCTTCAGAAATGCGATTACTAATCCCTTGAAAACTTCCCGCCAGTTGTTGATAAAAGTTCGAGAGTTGGTTAAACACCCGTCGCGCTGATTGCAATTTTTCTTTGGCGAGATCATAATTCTCTTCATCAATCGCAGCACTGGCTTCAGTCATGAGCTTTTCCCCACCCTGTAAACTGAGTAAGGTATCGGGACGGGAGATCTCGGGAGTTTCTTCAGGACTAGCTTCAGACTCTGGTGACGGTTGAGCCTGTAAGGGCTGTTGAGAAAACAAAAACGGTAATAATAAAAGCGCGCTAATGCTAACCGAGCGAAATTTAGAAAATAACATTACCATATTGATGAAGAGATAAAAATACCACATATTAGTCAGACTGACTGATTTTAACATTACTGATTAATCGTTGTTCATGCCTGTGTTGACGATTCCTAAATCGCCTCATCTGAAATAAATTTGCTTTTATGCCACAAAATCCTTGGTTTCAAGCCATCCAAAAACCCGCTCAGGAATTTCCACTGACCCCGCTTCCTCTCATATCTGGACAACTTCCCTCTCGTTTACAGGGAACGCTTTATCGCAATGGTCCGGGTTGTTTAGAACGCGGTGGACAAAAAGTGGGACATTGGTTTGATGGGGATGGCGCAGTGTTGGCGGTTCATTTCACCTCGGAAGGGGCGAAAGCGGTTTATCGCTATGTCCAAACCGCAGGCTACCAAGCCGAAGTTGCAGCCAACCAATACTTATATCCCAATTACGGAATGACGGTTCCTGGCCCGTTGTGGAAGCGTTGGGGGAAAGATGTTAAAAATAGTGCTAACACCTCGGTTTTGGCTCTAGAAGACAGGGTTTTAGCGTTATGGGAAGGGGGACTTCCTTATGCTCTTGATCCGACTGATTTAAAAACATGGGGAACCGATTTGTTAGAGGGGTTATCACCAAATTCGCCCTTTTCCGCCCATCCCAAAATCGATCCGAAAACAGGAGAAATTTATAATTTTGGAGTTGTTCCAGGGACAAAAACTCGCTTACAAGTGTATAAGAGTACGGCTCAGGGGAAAGTTGTTAAAACTGAAAGTGTCAAACTAGATGGGTTACCCCTGATTCATGATTTTGTTTTAGCGGGACAATATTTAGTCTTTTTCGTTCCTCCTGTGCGGGTTTCTCTACTTCCTGTTTTACTCGGCTTGAAAAGTTTTAGTGATGGGATGCAGTGGAAACCAGAGTTAGGCACAGAAATTATTGTGATTGATCGCGCGAGTCTTTCTGTTGTCAACCGATCACGCACTGAGGCTTGGTATCAATGGCATTTTGCTAACGGCTATGAGGAACAAGATGGAACAGTTGTCGCTCAATTCATCCGTTATCCCGATTTTAAAACCAATGAATACCTAAAATCAATTCCCACAGGAGAACCGAAAACCAATGCTCAAGGAAACTTTTGGCAATTGCGGTTTGATCCAAAAACAGGGAAAGTGCTGAGTAATGAACCCTTATTAGAACAAGATTGTGAGTTTCCTGTTGTTGCCCCGCAAACCGTGGGACAATCACAGCAAGAAACCTATTTGTCTGTCCATCAAGAAGGGGTTGATCCGCAACAAGAATTATATGGCGCGATCGCGTGTTATCATCATCCTACTCAGACCTTAACCGTTGCGGAAGCGGGATTGAATCGTTACCCCAGCGAGCCAATTTATGCGGATGATCCAGAAGGGTCAGGATGGTTACTAACAGTTGTTTACGATGCAAACCAAGATCAAAGTGAAGTTTGGATTTATCAACGGGATCAATTAACGGTTGATCCCATCTGCCGTCTTCAACTGCCAAAAGTGATCCCCCATAGTTTTCATGGTACTTGGCAACCGCAAAAACATCAAAATTGGTAAACAGAGAATCATCTATCGTTACAATAAAATTAAGAACATGAGTAAATTTGCTTGGGGACGTTAATCTAACTTAAGCAGCCATCTTTTTAGTTACCCTAACGGAGAAAAATTTATGACGGATAGCAACTTAAATACCCCCATTGCCATCTCAGGACGAGAAATGGAAATTATTGAGTTAGTCGCAGCTGGTTTAACCAATCAAGAAATCGCTCAAAAGCTAGAAATTAGCAAGCGCACCGTTGACAATCATATTAGTAATATTTTGACGAAAACTTCCACTGAAAACCGAGTGGCGTTAGTCCGTTGGGCTTTGCAGTGGGGAAAAGTTTGCTTAGATGATGTCAACTGCTGCATTCTACCCACCGCACAAAAAGAAACCTCATCAGAAAATTAGTGATAGCAGTTTTCACGCTTCTTGAGGTACATTCTCAATTTTTGTTCTTTGTTGTTGGTTCTTCGTTGTTGGGCTTAAAACAGAAGACCAGTTACAGTAATTAACCAACACCATCCACCGACTCGCTTTGTGCCTCAAGAGATCATAGATCGCTAGATGAAAGCTCTAATCTGGTCCCACTCTTGTGAGGTTAAAGGTTGAGTTACTAATTGCATCTGGAAGGAGCGTTGTGCAGCTAGTTTGAGATGAGCAATAATCTCTTCCTGTGTTACTTGGAAGGGGATCACCCTGGGTGTTTGATTAAATACTGCTTGGAATAACTCAGGATCAGGGTGCAGTTGCATTGAACCATGCTGTAACACGGTTTCTCCCCGTCTCAGTTGGGCACTCCCAATCAATTTTTCTCCCTGAGCGGTTACTAAATCAGCCCCAGTAGCCATCTGAAAACAGTTGGCAACTTCTCGATACCCGCGTCCTTGATGTCCATAAAATAAGGGAATGCCAAGGTTTTTCCAACCCGAAATTAAAAACTCACAAATTGCTTCATACACGGCAAGGCGTTTCCCTGAGATCCCTGACCAGACAACGGCATAGGTTAAGTCTCCCTGATGTAAGACAGCCCTTCCCCCTGTGGGGCGACGCACTAAATCTAGGGTTTCTTGGGCTGCGAATTGTTGCCATTGCTCTGGATATCGTTTTTGATGATAGCCAAGGGAAATCGCTGCGGGATGCCAAGTGTAGAAGCGCAAAGTCGGCGGATGTTGCTGATGTTGACATTGATGCAACAACCACCGATCAATTGCCATTTGGAGTTTCCCTGATGCGGGAATCAGAGGAAGATAGCGCCAAACTTTACTGATTTCCAAATTCTGCTTGTAGGGTTTCGTCATTATCATCCGCGATCGAAGCCACCAAAGTAATGGCGCGAGAAATTTCCACAGGGGATAAATCCGCGACGGTACGATGGGTTAAAACGACCACTTCTTGATTATAAAGGGCAAATGCGGTTTCATAAGTTTCCGACCAGTTCATTTCTAGTAACTTCCGCATTAACCTAGCTTCATCATTAACCGGAAGTTTCAGCACGGATGACCAAACCGCAAGGGTATCTTCATCGCTTTCGCCAGTCAGTTGAACAAAAACTTCCACACTGCCATACTGAAATTTCCACAGATGACCGCCATCGCGGTGGCTCACCATTGCCGTGTCATTTTGGTCAAGGCTGGAAATCACAGTTTCAATGACTTCGACGTGAGTTGCACTGGCTTCTCCGTTGAGTAAATCGTCAGTTTCTTCAACGGTGAGTAGTTCTTCTTTTCCGCCTGGATTTTCGCTTGTCATAGAATTATATCCGATACATTTATGCTAAGGTTTGCTAATAACACATAAATTGAGATCTTCTCTCAACCAAGGTGTATCAACGAATGCGCGGAGAAAAATTAAATTCCCCGTCCATCGTTGAAATAGGGTAGGCTTCATTCAAATCAAGAATAATCTTTTTTTTCAAGGCACGTCAGACCCCAAGAGAGGTTAGCGTACCTTAATGTATATTAGCAAAGGAATGCTTAAGATTTCGTTTTCTGTTGCAAGCTCTAACCTAATCTCTAATAATTGGTTTCTTCTTCGTATTCTGGTTCTTTTTCGGTTTCTTTTTCTTTCGCTTTTGGTTTTTCAGGAAGATTTACTTTTGGTGGAACATAGGTCTCATCCTCATCTCTCCAGACATCTTCTTCAATCTCTTCATCCTCAAACCGATTGAGCGGTTCTGGTTCGTATTCTGGTTCATCATAGGGAGCGTTTGCATCTCCCCAGTTATCTTCTTCTAACACTGCTTCTTGATAACGGATAGACTCTTCCTGACGGGGAAGGGGTTCGGGTTCATCCCATTCTTCTTCTGTCCATGCTTGTTCATAAACCCGTTCTTCTTCTTCTTCATAAGCGGGTTCGCGGATGGGTTCACGAGTTTCAACTGGTTCTTGGCGTACAGGGGGACGTTCTGGTAAGCCTGTTCCCAGTTGATTTTCTGGACGTGCTGTTGGTGGGGTATAGTAAAGATCGTCGTCGTCTTTTTCCCAAGGTGCTCTGCCAATTCCCATGCGTTCCAGAAGTCCCACAGTTAGCTGAGTGAGGCGTTCTTCTGCTCCTTCAAAAACAATAATTCGATTGGGACCGCTACTGACAATTTCTTCAATAGGAAGTTCGTAGGTACTGATCACTTGATCGGGAATTTGTGGATATCCCCAAGAGGCGACAATAAGGGAAGAGACTTTACCATCATCCATATTGAATTGAAAGTCGCGAACCCGCCCTAACATTTCTCCGTCTTCGGTGATGACTTCACAGTTGATCAAAGCGCTGAGGGCTTCAATATCAACATCTTCAATCACTTCTTCATCTTCCACTAGAATGACATCTCCACTTTGAGAAATGTCTTCTAGATACATATAGCGTGGCATCCCTGCAACGGAGATCAAGTTGTCGCGTAACCCCAAGGCTACCACTTCCCGCCGGTCAATATCGACGAGCATTTCTTTCACAACGCCTAAGCGTTTTCCACTGTTGCGGGTGATAACTTGGGTATTGATAACTTCAGAGCGTAAACGATTGAATTCAGTTGTCATTGTTTTGTTCTGCTAGTCCTTGATCTCGCAGCTTGTATCAGTCAATAATAGTTAGCTAATTTATAACTTTTAGGGTCAGAGCGGGTTGACCGCGCCTTGCCTACTCATCTTATCGTACTTGATGTTAAGACTTGGGGTTACATTGAGAAAACTTCTGTGTCTATAGTTGTGGTGGAGAGTTGATTGACGATGCGCGATCGCGCTGGCTATTCAACTATTGTAACGAATGATTCGGAATTTCTTCTATCTACTCGCATTTGTAGCTGTGCTGAATCTTGAGGAATTATCTTGTTATCCTTTCGTTTCCGACTCATCTAGCCCAACCTTGGAGTGGTAAGGAAAAGAGAGTCAATGAAAATTAGACCACTTAAAATTAAATTAGGCGATCAAGCAAGTGGAGTCGTTTAATTGATGTCAGAAGTTTCAAAACCTTTACCGCCTGGTTCTCTTGGTTTACCGATTATTGGTGAAACCCTCTCTTTCTTACTGGACCGCAATTTTGCATATAAGCGAGAACAAGAGTTTGGATCGATCTATAAGACTAATATATTAGGTCGAAAAACAATTTTTATGACGGGTGCAGAAGCGAATAAGTTTATCCTTTCCAGTCATATGGATCATTTTTCTTGGGGTCAAGGATGGCCAGAGAATTTCAGGAAACTTCTCGGTGAATCTTTATTTCTCCAAGATGGGGAAGAGCATCGACGCAACCGTAAATTACTGATGCCAGCTTTTCATGGTCAAGCCTTGGTTAATTATACCCAAACGATGGAGGAAATTATTCAGAAGTATTTTAAAAAGTGGCATAGTCAAGAAAATTTTGCTTGGTTTACTGAACTGAAACAAATGACATTTGAAATTGCGAGTGTCCTCTTACTGGGAACAACGCCTGGGGAACAAACTGAACGATTATCGCAATGGTTTACTGACCTGACTAATGGTTTATTTGCTATCTTTCCGATTGAAGCCTCTTGGACAAAATATGGTAAAGCAATTGCAGCGCGCGATCGGCTTTTAGATTATCTTGACGAAGAAATAGAACGCAGAAAATCAAATCCTGGAAAAGATACCTTAGGGTTGATGTTGCAAACCAGTGATGAAAATGGTGATTATCTGACCCGAGAAGAAATTAAAGTACAGGCTTTGTTAATGTTATTTGCGGGGCATGAAACAACAACATCAATGTTAACCTCATTGTGTATGAGTTTAGCACAAAATCCTAACTTATTAGCGAAAGCGAGAAAAGAACAAGAAGACTTAGGAATTGAAGGTGAGTTAACCTTAGAAAAACTAAAACAAATGACGTATCTTGATCAGATTCTTAAGGAGGTTGAACGTCTTTATCCTCCAGTTGCTGGTGGATTTCGTGGTGTCGTGAAATCGTTTACATTTAAGGGATACTATGTTCCCAAGGGTTGGATTGTTAGCTATCGGATTACTTCTTCCCATCAAGATAGTCAAATTTTCTCAAATCCTAAAACCTTTGATCCAGATCGGTTTAGCCCTGAACGAGCAGAACATAAAAAGAAAGAATATAGTTTAGTTGGTTTTGGTGGGGGACCGCGCTTTTGTCTGGGCTATGCTTTTGCACAAATGGAAATGAAAATTTTCGCGTCTTTACTCTTACGTTATTGTCAGTGGGACATCTTACCGGATCAAGATTTAACGCTCGAACCGATTCCAACTTTACATCCGAAGTCAGGGTTGAAAGTTACTTTTTCTAGCTCCTTATCGGTCTAGAATTTTTATTAGTAATTCTGATATTTTGATTTTTTGTTTCAGTGTTTGAAAGTTTCTGATTACATAAATTGCTACTAATTTTACAACAGAAGATAACTTTTTCATTTAAGATAAAGGTTAGTCACCTAGTTGACTGACAAAACTTCTGAAAGCCCTATTTGATCGTAGGTGGGGAAGCGCGATCGTGTAACCCAACAAGACTCTTACTGGTGTTGGGTTTCGTTACCAAGGGCCCAACCTACGTTTTGAATCTTTTGCCAGTCAATCAGGGTTAGTAACTCTCTTTCAATAAATTAATGTTAGAACAATTTGCTAGTGATAATTATTCTGGTATTTGTCCAGAAGTGATGGCGTATATGAATCGCGCTAATCAGGGTAATGCTGTGGCTTATGGTAACGATGAATGGACACAGAAAGCTGCTGATTATTTCCGCACTTTATTTGAAACCGATTGTGATGTTTTTTTCGTCTTTAATGGGACAGCAGCGAATTCTTTATCTTTAGCGACGCTTTGCCAATCCTATCATAGTGTTATTTGCCACGAAGTTGCTCATATTGAAACCGATGAATGTGGCGCACCAGAACTCGCTTCTCATGGTTCTAAATTATTATTAGGTCGAGGGGAAAATGGCAAACTCACCCCAGAATCTATTGCGGAAATTGTCAATAAACGAGTGGATATTCACTATCCTAAACCGAGGGCAATTAGTATCACTCAACCGACAGAAGTGGGGACGTTATATAGTATTGAAGAATTAATGGCAATTCAGGACGTTGCCCAACAATACGGATTAAAAATTCATATGGATGGGGCAAGATTTGCCAATGCAATTGTTGCCATGAATCAAACACCAGCCGACCTTAGTTGGAAATGTGGGGTTGATGTCTTGTGTTTTTGTGGGACTAAAAATGGGATGGCTGTAGGGGAAGCAATTATTTTCTTTAATAAATCGTTAGCAGAAGATTTTGCCTATCGCTGTAAACAAGCTGGGCAATTGGCTTCTAAAATGCGCTTTATTGCTGCTCCTTTTTTGGGATTATTAGAAACTGGGGCTTGGCGAAAAAATGCTCAACACGCTAATGAATGCGCTGAATATTTAGAGGAAAGATTATCGGTCATTCCTGAGATTGAGTTTATGTTTCCGAGAGAAGTGAATAGTGTTTTTGTAAAGATGCCAGAACGAGTAATTCAATCTTTACGGGAAAAATCTTGGCATTTTTATACGTTTATTGGGGTTGGTGGAGTTCGTTTTGTCTGTGCTTGGGATACAACGAAAGCGAGAATTGATGAGTTAGTTAATGATATTAAAGATGCTATTGCTATTCGTGGGTAAATGTCTAATTCTGCGCGATCGCGCAATTTAAAAGAGTAGCTAAAAGTTGGGTTTCTAGTTAACTAATCTCCTTCAAAGTAAAGAGAAGTAAATGGTAGGGTGAAAAACTGCATATATTAGGATTTCTGTCTCTAAATCTTCATAAAAAATAACATAAGGAAAACGACGAACAATTGCCCTTCGATAGTTTTCATGGATAATTTGAACCATCCTTGGTTGACGTTGAATTAATTGCAGACAAGCATCAACGCAACGGAGAAACTCTTCACCTAAGCCAATCTCTTGTTCTTCATACCAAGTATAAGTCTGAGTTAGATCGTGTTCTGCTTCTGGTAAAATAACCAGACTTTTATTTGCCATTAGAGTTACTACGAATTCTTTCTTTTACGACTTCCCATGAAGCACCTGAATCTGGATTCTTGAAATAGCTTTCTTTTCTCTTTCTAAGTTCTTCTTTTTGCCAATCTAAGACAGGGATTTGTTCTGGAGATTGAGCAATATCATCCCACAAGTCTTCTACCAGTTGTATTTTTTCAGCAGTGGATAATTCAAAAAGCTGAGTGAAGTTTTGATTCATCTTTATTTCTTTGAGCGCTTAAATAGTTCTATTCTAGTCTAGCTTGTGTCGTTGCGATTAGGCTACGCCTATGCTTCGCTTTCCGCGCTATTTGATAGAGTTTAGTGAAAGCTAATAGTTCAGCATTGCTTTGATCATTGTATTCGCTTGTTTGATTGCTTCTTTTTCGTTAGTTTTTGCTATTTCAATAATCGCGATCGCGCTGCTAAATTAAATCGTCTTCTCCCATAAATCTTAAATACTCGATCGCTGCTTCTAGTTCGCTACTAAATCCCTTTTTCCAGCCATCAAAAAATTCTCCTAAATCGCAAATCTGCAGGTATTTTTGTGGGGAAAGACTCTGAAAAGATAAATCGTCTCTCTTCTTTAATTCTTCTAACAACTCAATGGCTTTGCTGTATTCTTCAAAGGAATAATAAAAACTGTTACTTTGGTTCTCGTGACCATTCGGTTTCTGCTGGGATTTTTGTTTCTGATTATTTTTAGTAATGATACACTCGGTTCTAAATTTATCCTGAACTTGTGGAGGTGCTTTCGCTTCACGGACAGCACTTTTTTCAAATTTCACTGCTTCTTTTGCTAGAAATGCTGGATATAAACGGATTAAAGATTTAGCATTGTTAATCGCCTCTTCTGCACTTTTTGAGTCAGTGGTAAAATTACCGTCAATATCAACATGAATTGCTTGATTTCGGGACTGTCGAATCCGATGGAGATAGAAAGCTGTTTCTGGCGCGATCGCTGATTTTTCCACTAATCGAATGAGTCGCCGACGTTGATCGAACTCTTGGGAGAGATCGATTCCCTTTTCTTGAGCAATCATTACCGTTAAAACTTCTCCGAAAATGCCGATTTTCAAAATACTTGCATTCGGATCGGTGTTGATGTATGAATTAGCAGCTTCAAAAAGAGAAGATAGTTTTTGCTTCATTTGACAGTTATTCATGGTTTTCAATTACTACATCATCATAATTTCCTGCAACATTAGGAATAGAATCTGGATAGGATTGATCTATACGACTTGAGCATTTTTCTGATTTAACAAGTGAGTTTTTATTAAAATTAGCCATTTCAATCAATATAGTTCCTTGATCATAATTACAAATTCCAAAGTGTGATTGTTTTGCATTAGATAAGCTAAGATTTTTAATCGTCATTTCACCTTGATTTAATATTCCTGCTCTATTTCCTATAAGTTTTAAGTTTTGGATTGTTGTATTTCCTTGATTGTTAATCCCTAAAATACTATTTTCAATAGTTATTTCTTTTATTTGAGGAGAAGCATCATTGCTAATTTCTAAACTTCCATGATATCTTCTATAAGATGAAGCCCTCTCATAACTATTGTTTAAGATTTTTATTTGATTCAAAGTTGGACTTCCCGAGAAGATAATTAAACTATGAGACCCACTATTATAATTGCTTAACTCGATATCAGTTAAACGGGTATTTGATGAATCAATTACTACCCGCCCATTATTAATCCAAAGCTCTTCTAACATTGTAGAATCTGGCTGGTTATTGTTTTCGGAGTTACCAATTTTTATATTATGGTCTTTAACCTGAAAACTCTTTAAAAAAGTATCGGAAAATAACTTGATATCTGCTAATAAGATTGTAGAGTCTCCACTCCCAACAATATGAATCCCTGAAGTAATCTCAATTGATTGATTTTCTCCACTTCTTTCCGAATACGTTCCTTTATCTAATTTAATGGTAATCTCTTCTTCTGGATTTTCAGCTTGTCTTTTTTGGGCTTCTTTTATCGCCCTTGTCAAACTCCGAAAAGGTTCTTCCTGAGAACCAATATTCTTATTACTCCCATAAGGCGAGACAAAAATAATAGAATCAGCTTCTTTTAATTGCACAGAAGTCGCAAAATTAATTTGCTTGTTCTGATCGGAACCGCTAGGAGAAACAAAAAGGTCAGCTTTAACTTCTCCACTGTCTTTAGTTTCTTCTCCAAAATCTTCTTTTTCTGACTCATTTACCTCAGATTTTGATGTTTCTGGCGAGTGCTGAGTATTTGTTGCTTCCTCCTTATCCTTAGTATTTGGTAGAGAAGTCTGCGTCGTTCCTGTTTCCTCCCCAGCAGTAACTATATCTTCTTTCGGAGTCGAAGTTTGAGGTTGTATTTCATTAGGGGGAGTATAAAATAAGAATGTACAAGCGGAGGGAAGAACTCCTATTAACGGAAAGATAAATAAGCGAAGTAGAATTTTAGAATTGCTTTTGATCATGATAAATTCAATGGTTTTACGGAGAGATTAAGTGAGCTTCTTTTTGCTTAAACTGTTTTTTAGCTCGATGTTTCGCCCAAGGTAAATAAGCATAAACGCAGAGTAAGTAAGTTGTACTAAGACCAGCAATTACTAAAGAAAGCAATCCTGAAAACTGGTTAATAATTGCTAACGCACCTGTAGCGGATAAACCCAGGCTAGCCAAGATAAAGAAAATTGCAAAAACTGGGTTGATTCCTGCTTCTAGTAATGAAACATAGAAGTGATAAAAACTCCCTAAAGCAAATGCAATTCCAGCAAATAAGACAGTAAGATCGCTGATGACATAAAAATTAAGACTTGCCAAATTAAAAAGATATTCGGAAGGAGGAATGTTTTCAGATAAAATCCATTTTGTCCAACCGATTTCTATCAAAGTTGCGATGATAGCAACGATCGCGCTATAGAAGAAAACAATAAGGGGAACCCAGAAGATAAAGGTGATTAAATCAATCTCGCTTTCCGATTTACTCCAAAAAGACAAGCCAAGAGATATCCCGACAAAACTTCCTAGAAACGCTCCTAAGTTAGTGATCCAGTTATAGTGAGGATCGCTAGTTACCAAAGCAATTTGTTGCAGCACTTGATTGAGAAAAGGTAACGCCAGAGAGCCAAAATTAGAGATCAAAGCTGTCGCTATTCCGACCAGACATAAAAAGATTAAAAAACCATAATTTGGGAAAGGAGAAAACGATAGGGGGATGGGGGCTGTTTTGACTCGAATGGGAATGGCGTAAGTTTTTGATTCAGATTGGTTATGAAGAAGGAGCGTTCTCTGATACTCCTGATCAGCTTTGAGTTGACTGGTATCAACTTTAAGATGACAAATCATTTCTTCATCATCTTTATGGGAAAAGTTTGCGGGTTCAAACGCGATCCAACTGTGTCTATTAGGAGTATGAGGCGGATCGGAAGTGTGAGGTGCAACTTCCCATTTTCCTTTTATCTTTGTTTCAGAAATTAGGTTATTGATGGGAATGGCTTGTTTAATTGTTTCCCCAATCTGATTCGCTGTTAAGTTGATAGCGCAATGACTTAAGTTAATTTCCGATCGCGCTTCAATTGCAAGAGGTTGTAGTTTTTTTAGAGCCGTTTCCGCATCAGGATAGCGTTCATCTACACTAGGTTTGGTTAGAGTTTCCAGCCAATTGTAGAATTCTGGTGTTATTTGTTGCGCGATCGCGCTTAAGTCCACTTGAAACTGGCTATCAATCAATTCACCGACTTGGCTAGATTTTTTCCCTGAAATCAGAGCAATCAGGGTAACGCCAAGACTGTATAAATCCGAAGATTTTGAGAGGGAATGGTTGAAAAGCTCTTCAGGTGGAATAAAGCCCATTGTTCCTGATACCGTGCTACTCGATGTCAATTCATCTGAGAGTGCTTTGGCGAAACCGAAATCAACTAAGTAAACCCTGAAATCTTCATCAACTAGAATGTTTTCTGGTTTAAGATCACGGTGAACGACTGAGGGGGTTTGCTTTTGTAAATACTGTAAAATTTCCAGAACTGAAGAAGCAATCTGCTTAATTTCCCTGAGTTCAAAAGAGTGAAACTCACTCAGATTAGAAGCATCTTTATATTCCTGTACAAAACAGAATCCTTCCTCAGATTCAAAATAATCTAAATATTTTGGAATTCCAGGGTGATGAAGTTGTTTCAGGAATTCCAGTTCCCGTTCTACAGCTTGATAATCTGACCAATTGCTTTGAGTAGAAACAAACTTAAACTGTTTAATAACTACGGGTTCTTGGGATGTTATCTGAACAGCTTGATATGTAACTCTAGCACCATGACGATTGACACCTAGAGGTTTAATAATCTCATAACCATAAGCAGAGAAATTAGGGGATTCAGCCATAACATCAATACTGTCTTAACTTCCGATCAAGATTCGCCCCTTGCTTCAGCAGAGAGGTTTTATCTCATCCCTAAGACAACCATCAACACCTGATTTATCCTGAATCTTATCACAGTCTTTTAATGAGTTCGGCTAAATTAAATCTTAAGTTCTGACAAGGTTTGACCGTTTAGACTGATTTTTCATAGTGATCTAACAATGCAGGTATATTTTGAAATTGAGACTTAAAGTTTAATTCCTAAGACTTGCGTATAAGCACCTCTGGCTTGGGTAACCCCAATAGTACGCATGGAGGCTTCAATCATGGGGCGACGTAAACTCACCACAATAAACTGCGCTTCTTGGGCTTGCTGTTGAATCTGGCTAGGCGTTGGACGGGTTTCCTTTGGAATGGTTGAGGAGGTAGCGATCGCCATTGAAGAGGGTGGCGAAGATGGTTTGGAAGTTTTTGTTGACGGCGTTTGTTTGACCTAATTGACAAATTATTCGCTGTCACCTTACTATAAAGTAAGAAAATAAGATTAAAGTAAGGAAAATGGAAGCAAGAATAACGGTTAAAGGGCAAATTACTCTACCGAAAGCCTTACGGGATGCCATGCACCTGAAAACAGGAGACAAAGTTTTGTTTGAACCACTAGAAGATGGAACGTATGTCATTAAGCCACGAACAACAGATGTAAAATCTCTCAAAGGCTGTGTCAATTATCAGGGAACTCCAAAAACCCTAGAAGAGATGAATGCTGCAATTGAACAAGAAGCAAGAACCAATTTGTAATGTATGCGATTGATACTAATGTTCTGATTCGGTATATTATCGAAGATGATCCCGAACAAGCACAAAAGGCAACAGAAGCAATTGAACAGCTAACAACAGAGAAACAAGGGTTTATCTCTTGTATTGTCTTATGTGAATTGAATTGGGTACTTAAAACAGCTTATAAGATTTCTAAGCCTGAAAGAGTCGCAACATTGCAAAAAGTCCTGTCTGTTCCTGTCTTTGAAATTGAGCAACTGGATTGTTGTCTGAAGGCTTTGAGACGGTATGAGAAAGGAAAAGCTGATTTTTCTGATTATCTAATTCAGCAAATTGGCGAAAAACATGGATATGAGATTCTTCTAACTTTTGATCAAAAAGCATCTAGAGAGACTGGCTTTCAATGTCCTTTTTGACACTCCCATCAAAAAGTCGTCGGGTTTATCCAGTTGGAGATGACCATCCCCCTGAGAAAGAGTGGCGAAAGCGGTTTATCAAATATGAGTGGATTGAAGTTTCAGCTTACAACAGTTATAGCTTGTGTAGCGACGATCGCGCAACTTTAAAAAGTAGTCGCTTGATTAAAAAGTTAGGTGTTGCTTTGTTATTGCTAATAGAGTTAGTGTTAGACCCATTTGCGGGATCGGGTTCAACTGGGATCGCAGCAGTGGGATTAGGAAGGATTTTCTTAGGGTTTGAGATCAGACGTGATTATTGTGATATAGCTGTGAAAAGATTTGAGGATTTTATCCAAGAAAGAGAAAACTTTTTCGAGTTTTAATTTTCAAAAACTGTAATTTCTTCTTTCAACTTTTTTCCTACCTGATCTTTGACAGTATCTAAATCATAATCCATCTGCAATCCTAGCCAAAAATGTGGCGACATCTTGAAGAAATAAGCTAAACGTAGAGCCAAATCTGCGGTGATTGCTTTTTTGCCATTAATAAGGTCATGGATCTGTTGGGTTGGTACTTTTAAAGACGAAGCAATTTGATTGATCTCAAGATTCATTGGTTTAATAAATTCTTCTAACAGTACCTCTCCTGGGTGAATGGGATTTAATTTATCTTCTTTCATTGGCTCACCTCAATGATAATCAACAATCTCGACATCTATAGCATTACCTTCTTCCCATTTAAAGCAAATCCGCCATTGGTTGTTAACTCGAATGCTGTATTGTCCTTCTCTGTCACCAGTCAAACGTTCTAAACGATTCGCTGTTGGAACTCTAAGGTCTTGGAGGGTTTCTGCGCGGTTTAACATTCGTAACTTTCGCAGGGCTACTTGCTGAATTTCTGAAGGAAGTTTCCGCGATCGAGTACGTTCAAAGATTTTTTCAGTTTCTTTATCTTTAAAGTTTCGGATCACTTTTTCGTTGGATCGCTTGAACAGTTCTATTCTAACTTTTGCAGCTGCGATTAGGCTACGCCTGTGCTTCGCTTTTCGCGCAAACGCGCAGTTAGTTTGAGATGTATTAAAGGCGCGATCGCGCAATTTAAAAGAGTAGGGATATGATTAAAAAGTTGGGTTTTGCTATGCTCTACTAGAACCTACATTCTTAAGTTTGCTTTAAATTTCACGTGATCTGTGATTAATTTATGATACTTTTTATAGAATTTATGTATTTTTGGATTTTCAATTATGAATGAAAAACCCTCGCTATTGAATAGAGTTTTCACAATAATTTCAGAGAAAGACTTTGAAAATAAATTTGCGCCTGTTTATCGTAAACTTGTACGCCTTCGAGAGAAGATAGGACAGAAGCGAAAAAAGTTTGGAATTTTTGATGTGCATAAATTTGAAACTGAACATCTCCTACAAGACTTTACACAAATTCAGTCATTTACAGAAAAAATAGGAGATGATGTAAATAATTGGGAAGAACAGCAACAGTTAACATATCCCGAAAAACAACTTTATACATCCCATAGAAAGAAAGTTCAGTTAGAATTAGACGAAATTTTGAAAATGATAGAAAATCGTGATCCTACATTTTGGGAAGATGTTGAAAACTTGATTTTAAATTTGACAAGAAAAGTAACAGAAATAATGAGTTTTCTTCCTGACTTAATGCCTGAACCTTTGTATAAGTTTCTTTTTGGTAAAAGTGTAAGGTCTGTTCGTCACTTATTACCAAAATAAAGATTGGATACAGCTTAGTTTATTGTGGTGCCGTAATCGTCTTACAGCGCGATCACTGTCAAGGAGAAGAATAAGTGCATCGAAATCGACTCAATTGGCTAATGCATATTTTTGTATTATTGTCAATGCGTAAGTTCTACTTTAATTAGAGGAAAATGAGACTTAAAGTTTAATTCCTAAGACTTGCGTATAAGCGCCTCTGGCTTGGGTAACCCCAATGGTTCGCATGGAGGCTTCAATCATGGGGCGACGTAAACTCACCACAATAAACTGCGCTTCTTGCGCTTGCTGTTGAATCATATTCGCTAGGCGTTGGACGTTCGCACCATCTAAAAACATATCCACTTCATCAAAGGCGTAGAAGGGGGATGGGCGATAGCGTTGGAGTGCGAAAATAAAACTCAGCGCCGTTAAGGATTTTTCTCCCCCAGACATAGAATGTAACCGTTGGACGGGTTTTCCTTTCGGGTGCGCGATAAGATTCAGGTTGGCGTTGCTGATGTCGTCAGGTTTATCCAGTTGGAGGTAGCCATCGCCATCGGAGAGGGTGGCGAAGATGGTTTGGAAGTTTTCGTTAACGGCGTTAAAGGCTTCGTTAAAGGCTTCAATTCTGCGGGTGGTAAAGGTTTCAATGCGGAGAAGCAGTTCATTGCGTTCTTCTTGGAGGGTGGTGAGTTTTTCCGTCAGTTCATCGAGACGGGCTTGGGTTTTTTCGTATTCTTCTAACGCCAGCATATTAACGGGTTCCATGTCTTGGAGGCGTTTTTGCATCTGGCGCAGTTCCTCTTGTAAGTGGGTGAGTTGTTCGCTGTAGTTGGCGAAGGTAATCGTTTCGCTGGGGGTTTCTTGCACTAATTCGGGGATTTCGGGAAGCGGTTGCGCAAGGGAATTTCCTTTCTCCTCATACTGACTTTGTAGCGTGGCGAGTTTTTCTTGTTGTTCGCTGAGGGTTTCTTGCAGTTTTTGCTGCTTCCAAGTTTGCTTGTCTTGTTGACGTTGATGGGAACGGAGGGTTTTGTCTGCGCGATCGCGCTCTTCTTTCAGTTTACCCAGTTTCTCTTGTAATTGGGCAATTACAGTGTCGGTTTCGGCAATTTTCGCTGCAATGTCTTGCTTTTGCTGTTCAACGGTTGCTTTCTGTTGGTTTGTTTCTACCACCCGCTGTTCATATTCCGTTAACCGTTGTTCAGAAGTAGAGATTTTTTCCTGTAATCGTAATTGTTCCGTTTCTAACTGCTGTTGTTGCTGTTTCGCTTCATTGAGGGCGGTTTCTGCTTGCTTTAACTCCGCTTCCTGCTGTTTAATCACCTGCTGAATTTCTTGCCATTGGGTGTTGCTGTGACTAGCTTCTAACTCCGCCAGTTCCGCTTGCAGTTGCACTAACTCGGTTTCTTGTTGGGGGATACTATTGGCGAGGAGTTCTAAACGCCCTTGCAGTTGCATCAACTCATTTTCATTTTGACTCAGTTGTTCACTAACTTGCTGTTGCTGTTGGCTGAGACGTTCAATTTCCTGCTGGGTTTGTTTATACTGCCATTGTTGTTCTTGATGCTGCTGGCGAGTTTCGTTGAGTTGTTCTGTCAGTCGTTGGCTTTCAGTGGTTGCTTGTTCAATTTTGGGGTCACAAACCGCTAAAATTTCCTCAATTTCCGCTAAACGGGCTTTTAACTGTTGAATTTCATCGGATTCCGTTTCCGTCGCTGTGCCAAAATGAAGACTAGAACGGGTGCTGCGACTTCCCCCACTCATCGCACCACTGCTTTCTAAAATTTCTCCCTCTAACGTCACGATGCGGGTTTTCCCCAGATGGGGACGGGCTTTTTCTAAAGTGGTAAACACCGCAGTATTGCCAAAAACATAAGCAAAAATGACCTGATAGCGCGGTTCACACTCGATTAAGTTTGCTGCATAATCCACGAAGCCATTGGCATAGCGTAACGCAGCGGTCATATTTTGACGCGGGGGTTGAATTTTATTTAACGGGAGAAAAGTTGCTCGCCCACCGCGTTTTTCTTTCAGGAGTTCAATGGCTTTTGCGCCCACTTGGTCATTTTCAACCACAATTTGCGCCAGTCTTCCCCCGGCTGCGGTTTCTAAGGCGAGTTGATAGCGGGGTTCTACTTGTCCCAGTTGGGCGACTAATCCGCACACTCCCGTTATGGGGCTCTGTAAAATGATTTGGGTGGCGTATGTTCCTTGGGCTTTTTCTTCCGCTTCTTTAGTGGCTTCCAGTTTGTCTAACTTGCGTTGTTTGTCTCGTTGTTCTTGTAAGAGACGAGTTTGGGTTGCTTGTTGCAGTTTCTTTTCTTCTTCCGCGTGACTCAGTTGTTGGGCGAGAGTTTGAACCTGTGCTTGCAGTTGGTTAACGGTTTGTTCAAGTTCTTGAAGCGTCTGTTGTTTCACTTCTAGTTCAGGTGTGAGGGAAGCAAGGGTGGTTTGTTGTTCTTCAATTTTCTGCTGGAGTTGCGTTTCTCGTTCTTGCAGTTGCGCTTGTTCTGTGCGCTGGGGGTTGAGACTATTTTGCAGTTGATTAATTTGTTGACTGAGTTGAGTTTGTTGCTGAATCCATTCTTCTGATGCTGACGCGATCGCGTTGGCTTGTTCTCGACTTTCTGCTAATTTAGTTTGAGCAGTATGCTGGGCTTGCTGTAACTCTTGAAGCTGTTTCTCACTTAGGTCTGCTAATTCCTGCTGTAAGGTTTGTAAGCGCGTCTGCTGTTCTTGCAGTTGCGTGCGCGTCTGTTCCTGTGCAGTTGCAGTTTCTTCCAGCGTTTGATTTAACTCTGCTTCCCGTTGTTGCAGTTGTTCTTGTTGGGCTTTTTGTGTCGCCAGTTTCGAGGTGGCTTCTAACTGTTCATCTTCTCCCAAGGCTTTCACTTGGGCGTTCAAGTCATCCAGCGTTTGACTGGCTTGTTGGATTTGGGTTTCTGTGGTTTGAATCGTCTGCTGGAGTTGGGTTAAAGTTTGCTCATTCCCCGTAATTTCCCCCTGTAACGTATCAATTTGCTGTTTTAGGGCTTTCCACTCCAAAACCGCTTCCCATTGTTGTTTCTCTTGAATTTCCGCCTTCAGTTGACGATATTTCTCCGCTTTGTTGCGTTCACTGGCAGCGCGATCGCGCGTTTTAATCAATTCTTGCTGGAGAATCTCACAGCGTTCCTCTTTTTCTTTTACCGTCTCCAGGGTTTCCTTCGCCTTGGCAATTTTGCGGTCAAACTCCGCCACCCCCGCCAACTCATCAATAATTTCCCGTCGTTCGCGCCCATTCATGCTAATAATGCGCGTGACATCACCCTGTAACACCACGTTATAGCCTTCGGGATAAATTCTTAACGCCCGCAGTTGTTCATGGAGTTGGCTTTGTGTACAGGTTTCATCATTAATATAGAACGTGGAAGCATAACTTCCCTCCTTCGTCACCCGCAGCCGACGCGCCACCGACCATTCCGTCTCATCATCCAATTCAAAGGTGACCTTAACCGTTGTCTCCGCCCGTCCTTTGCCATTATTCTGATTATTAACCAGATCAGGCAATCGTTCGGCACGCATTCCCCGCGAACTGGCTAAACCCAACGCAAACAGCAGCGCATCGAGAATGTTCGACTTTCCTGATCCATTGGGACCCGAAACCACTGTAAACCCCGTTAGCAAGGGAATCTGTGTCGTCTGACCAAACGACTTAAACCGTGATAATTCTAAACGCTTAACATGAACCATAACGGTTATTGTAACGGCAATTGGAGCGCGATCGTTTATCCTTGCAGTAGTTTATAGCTTAACAGAGACAACATGATGGGATATGGTGTAATACCATCTCATTAAAAAGTAGTCATAGAAAATAAAGACATTTGTTTATATTGTGTAGTATTCCCCTCAATATGTTGTCTAAGCGCAGAAGCAACATATTCCGCTAATTTGACAGGAACTGCATTAGCAATCGCCAGTTCAATATTTGTTTTACTACCATTAACCCATTTAAAACTTTCAGGAAATGTTTGTATCAGACTGCGCTCTTTAGTCGTTAATGGTCTGACTAATTCTAAATTAGAGGTTGCATCTAAATGATGACCTGGATATCCTTTTGGAATGGGTCGATTAACACTCCGTATCGTAGCACTCGGTTCATCAATACTATAAATTCCTCGACGTGCATAACTTCGAGGATGTCGATAATAATATTCTGTTCCTAATGTTGTTCCCAAATAATCACGAACCGTCATTGGCTTAGAAGCTAAATTATTCAATAAGAAATCATCTAAAAAGTTATCTTCTCCATTAAATTCCCCAATAACAAAGTAACGTTTTCGCTTTTGTGGGACACCACATAAACTGGCATCAAGTAATTGTACTGTAATCCCATAACTTCTAGATTTTAATAATTTAATCGATTCTTTGTAAACATCTTTTTTAACCAGTTGATCAACATTCTCCATAACAAAATATTGAGGCTTGACTTGTTCAATAATTCTCGCAAAAGAATAAGTCAAATTTCCCCTACCAAGATTTTCATCTCTTTTACCAGCTTGAGAAAAATCTTGACAAGGCGGTCCGCCAATAATTATGTCAGGTTCAAAATCCTTGAGTACCTCGATACTACTTTCAATATCACTTAAATCAATCGGAAAAATGTCATGTGAGAAATTATTTTTATAGATGTCTATTGCCGTTTTCCAATTATCTGCTGCTACGACTAGTTGAAAGCCTTGATTTTGAAATCCTAATGTTAAGCCGCCACAGCCAGCAAATAAATCAACGACTCTTTTAGAAGCTACTTTACTCATGTTATCCAAAAATTTCACTTGTCCCTAGAATAGCAGCATCAAATCTCCTTTCTGGACTTAACATTCTCTCACCTTCATTAAGAATAATATTTTTAATTTCATTTCTTTTAATACGTGGAGATGTTATTTGATCACACTTCATATACCGTCTCGTGATTTTACCAGAAACAGCAAAGGCTTTATCATTTTTAGTATCATAAGTAAGATTATCAATGACTCCTCTTTGATCTATTTTTCCTTTTTTTGAAAAATCAACGAGCATCTTTGCTAGCCAGATTGCTGTTCGATAATGTCGAGTAATTTTTTGTCGGTTAGAAGAAGATTTACAGACATCTATGAATAAGCGAGTTAAAGCATAATCACTCCAAACAAATATGTCCAAACAGTTTTCATGTAGAATTAGTGTTTTCCCTTCTGTTTTCCAGATTGGTTGTAAGAGAAAAGGCTCTTGCTGACTTAATCGACTCAATAGCACAGCATCGATCGCGCTAATAATTTTATCAGAATTCTGTCGCATTACGTCAGGATCATACCAATTATTCTCCCGAATATCTTCTAGGTGTGGTGAGATTAAATCTTTTAGTGCGTTTGCTTCTTCTTGAAATTTTAAGGCAATGCTTAAAGCAAGATACACAATTGTATCAGGACGAATCACAATCTCACAGCCATAATTTTCGTCTGATTCAGAAAAGGTCGTATGATCAGGTAAAGCTGTTAATTTAATTTCAATTCCTCGAAGTGGACTTAATTGCTTATTTTGAATACGATTAATTACCAAATCTATTCTTGGTAAACCATTATTAACTAAATGTTGATAACAATTGTATTGATTTTCAAATGCGTAAAAGGTCTCGTTAGCTAAAGGATTAATTCCGTAAATACTATTAACTTTTATCGTTTTCTTTTCAACTTCCAAGTCAGAATTTAATACTAAATAAATGGGATCAATTTCTTTTTGGTGCATATAACACCCCAAAGCCGTAGGAAATGCAGTGTTAAATTGATTTTTTCCCCATGATTCTTTTAAAGAGAAATCTTTATTGGTATGCTTTAAACCATAAAGACTTGGAGAAAGCTGTTGATCAGAAGCCATTATAAAAATAATTTAAAATGAATATAAATTAATTATAACTTACGAAGGGAGCGCGATCGCGGTTTTGGGAAGGGGAGGGAAGCGCGATCGCGTGTTTTTGGGAAGGGGAGGGAGGCGCGATCGCTGTTTGTGGGAAGAGGAGGAAGCGCGATCGTTGTTTTGAGAAAGGAGAGAAGGCGTGATCGCTGTTTGTTTAGGAAGGGAAGGGGAGCGCGATCGCTGTTATTGGGAAGGAGAGGGAAGCGCGATATGATCAAGAAAAACAAGAGATATTTTTTATGGAAGCGAGAACATGACTAATTTATTAACACAAGCCTTCAATAAAGCTCAAAATTTACCAGAACATCTTCAAGATGAACTAGCTAAACAAATGATTGAAGATATTAAAAGCGAGCTTCAATGGCAAAAGACGTTATCTCAACCTCAAAATTCTTCTCTAGATGAATTAGCCCGTCAAGCCTTAAATGATTCTTTCGAGGGGAAAACTAAGGAGATGGGCTTTGATGAAATATGAATTCCGAACTAACTAATGATTTCGTCCAACGTTTTGCTCAATTGCCAGAGAGAGTCAAAAAGACGGCACGGAAGAATTATAAACTCTGGAAGGATAACCCAACGTATCCTAGTACTCAACCAAGATGATTATGACAGGCTGGGAGTCGAAGTCGTTCTAGTTTCACCCGAGCATCGACCACAAAAAATTGCCAATCCACAGTGGCTTGTTGACCATTGCGAGTCTCTTCCCAATCACTCATAATTTACAATTGAATCAGGAGGAGGATTATCCCTTGAGCTTATAACTGAGGCTTTTTTATGCTAAGTGTGACAATTGATGAAATTCAGCTCGATCCTTCAAAGTATCTGCGCCAAGTGGAGGCAGGTGAAACCATTGTGATTGTTCGAGCAGATAAAGTGATCGCTGAACTGAGACCAATCAATACGAATAAGCCATTACGACCGTTTGGATTATGTGCAGGGGAGTTTACCGTGCCAGATGATTTTGATTCTCCATTGCCAGAAGATCTTCTCGATGCATTCGAGGGTAAATGAGGATTCTGCTAGATACACACATCTTTCTATGGTTTATCAGTGGCGATGCCCGGTTGTCGAAAGATGTTCGGGATGCAATTCGCGATCCAGATAATGAGGTTTACCTGAGCGCAATTTCAGTCTGGGAAGCAATTGTCAAGTACCAGTTGGGCAAGCTACCTTTGCCGGAGCATCCCGAAACTTATTTACCCAAACAGCGCGATCTGCATCAAATTACCAGTCTTGACCTTAATGAAAGTAGTGTGCTTCAACTGGCTAAACTGCCAACATTACATCGCGATCCATTTGACAGGATGTTGATCTGCCAAGCATTACAAAACGGTTTGACCATTGCGACAGTAGATACAGCAGTCCGTGCGTATCCAGTCAACGTTATGTAACATTAGTCTCCTTTCGTCGTCTAGATAAGACGCGATCGCTGTTTGAGAAGAGTAGAGAAGGCGCGTAGGTCGAAGACCGAGCCGTAGAGCCTCGCTGTTTGATGAAGGAGAGGGGAGCGCGATCGCTGTTTGTGTGGAAGGGACAGAAGCGCGTAGGTCTCCAGACCGAGCCGTAGAGCCTCGCTGTTATTGGGAAGAGGAGGAAGCGCGATCGCTGTTTTGGAGAAGGGGAGCGCGATCAGGTTAATAATTAGGGTTTGTTTTTTAAGCAGCAGTTGAATCAGGTGTCGGTAAGGGCAAACCATCTTCCTCAAGTAGAAGCTCTAACACTTCTTGACCATTTCTAGCGGCTTCTTGGTAGCTGTTTCCGTGAGTTCGATAAGTTTGTTCAGGAAAATCGGGAAGATGAACAAGATAACAGTTGTCTTCTTCTGACCAAACAATGAGCATTTGATATCTAAGATTATTCATTTGTCCTCTCCAGACTGTTGTTTAATAAGTTTGATCGCTTCTTTGACCTCTTTCTCTTGATAAGGTTTAGCATCATCCCCATCCTTACCAGACAAAGTTACTCGACCAGGGTAAAGACTGTGAAGCTACTTGGTATGACTTCCTTTACCAGAATGCTCAGAAAAACCAGCTTTTTTGAGCATGGCTTTGAGTTCACGGATTTTTTTGGGCAAGTTCTGATACTCCTACAGCTAAAGCCCTCGTTACCTAAGATAATATAGAATCCTGCATTTGGCTCTCCTTTATTTTGGTGCGAGTTACTATCGCTGTGTGGAGAGTAGAGAGGCGCGGAAAGCGAAGCATAGGCGGAGCCACATCGCTGTTGGGAAGGAGAGGGAAGCGCGATCGCTGTTTTTGGGAAGGAGAGAGGCGCGATCGCGTTTAGTCTTGATTAACAGATACTGATGGTTTAAAGTCAATTGTTAAACCAACTGCTTTAAGAAGAGAAGTAAGTGTCATCAAATTAGGACTTTCTTTTTTACTAACGATACGCTTTAATTCCTCTCTAGAAATATTCGCTTCTTTGGCAAAGTCTAAAGTTTCTTCTCTAGCTTCAATAACATTATTTAGAGCCAAGAAAAAAGCCTCCATATTTCCATCCTCTAAAGTTTCATCAAGAGCAGCTTTGAGATATTGTGATGAATACTCTGGATTACTTAGTCTTACTAGCAAATCGTTTCTGTAACTTTTTATGGGCATTAGATTACTCTCCTCGGCTTTCTTTTTTGTAAGCATTCCAAAGCTCTTTCGCAAGTCTAATATCTTTATTTTGACTGTTTTTCGAGCCACCTGTCAGCAAAAGGATTACTCGTCTCCCTCTAATTCCATAATAAACTCGGTAGCCTGCACCAAAAGAAAACCGTAATTCATAGATTCCCCCACCTAAGTTTTTATTATCGCCAAAATTGCCCAAACTGATGCGGTCAAAACGAGCATCAATTCGAGCTTGAAATTGAGAGTATAAGGTTTCAAACCATTCATCAAAAGGACAAATTCCCTCTTGATTTACATACTTTTCAATTTCCCATAACTGCTCTTGATTCACAATTTTACTAAATCAATTCAGAAGAAGAAGACTCGTTAGCTACGTATTTTACCTTAAAATACTGCATAATAAACTACTTTATACTTGGCGATCGCGCTTTGGGAAGGAGAGAAGGCGCGATCGTTCACTCTTACAGTAGTTTATAGCTTAACAGAGACCGATTAAGCCTTATCGGAATTAGCTTATACCGAGGGTTACAGGTTTACACAGCATCAATGTTGTCTAATATGGTATTAAATTGTATAATGTTGCATTAACGGGCAAAATCAAAGTGTTGATCTTAGCCATGAAAAAAGATGAACTTTTAACCCCTGATGAAGTCGCAAAAATTCTGAAAGTGCATTCAGAAACAGTGCGTCGTTGGCTACGTGAAGGGACTCTTTCAGGAATCAAATTAGGAAAGAGTTTAAGGTGGCGTATTAAACGAGAAGAATTAGACAGATACATCGCTCAACAAGGAAGGACTGAGAACTAAAATGACAACAGTAAATTTTATTGATCTCTTTGCAGGAATAGGGGGAATGAGATTAGGGTTTGAATCAGCTTGTCATGAATTAGGTTTAACTCCAAATTGTGTATTTTCTTCAGAAGTCAAAAAAACTGCTATTTTAACCTACGAGAAAAATTTTAATTCTCAAGTGGAGGGTGACATCACTGAAATTAATTTAAATGCCATCCCAAATTTTGACTTTTTACTGGCTGGTTTCCCTTGTCAAGCATTCAGCACGGCGGGAAAACGACAAGGCTTTTTAGATACAAGAGGAACATTATTCTTTGAAATTGAGAAGATATTAAAACATCATCAACCACAAGGCTTTCTTTTAGAAAATGTCGATAATTTGGTTAATCATGACCAAGGCAAAACTTTAAAGACCATAGAAAACAACTTGTCTTTATTAGGATATCAAATTTCTTGGGGTGTTTTTAATTCCAAGTATTTTGGAGTTGCCCAAGAAAGAAAAAGAATTTATATTACTGGATTAAAGCAAGAAAAAGTTTCCTTAACCGAATTGCATTTCTTAATGAATGCTCAAAAAGAAGTCCGATTAAACGATATTCTAGAAACTAATCAGCCTACCTTAACCGATGATTTTTCTATAAAACTAACAGCTGCTTTTTCTCCTCAAGAATTAGTGGGCAAAGCCATTAAGGATAAACGCGGTGGCAAGAATAATATTCATAGTTGGGAACTTTGCCTAAAAGGAAATATTACGACAGAACAAAAAGAAATATTAAATACTTTACTCAAGATTAGAAGATATAAAAAATTTGCCCAACTCAAAGGAATTAAATGGATGGATGGAATGCCATTAACCTTAGAAGAAATAGAAATGTTCTACGCAGAAAATAAATCATATCTTTGTCCCAAAAACTTAAAGAAAAGTTTAGATAATTTAGTCGAAAAAGGATATTTAAAATTAGAACACCCAAGGGATGAAGTAGCAGTAGAAGAGAAAGGAAAAATGATCAAAAAAAGAGTACCGCGAGAAGATTTACCGAAGGGATATAATATTGTAACAGGAAAATTAAGTTTTCCCATTTCAAAAATCCTTGATCCTAACACTGTAACACCAGCATTAGTAGCAACAGATATGGCAAAATTAGCAGTTGTCGATGGTGAAGGAATTAGAAAGCTGACGATCAGAGAAGGATTGAGATTATTTGGCTTTCCTGAAAGTTACCAAATCAATTTAAAGCCAGATCAAGCCTACGATCTTTTGGGAAATACAGTTGTTGTACCTGTGATTAAGTCTGTTTCTCTAAGACTGCTAACGACAGCTTTAGCACACTTGAATAATAGAGACATTCAAAGCTCTTTACCTGTCTGCTCATAATACTTTTCCTTGACTTGAGGAAACCATCCTCTATATTTTTCTAAATCCTTTGTGTGATTGTATTGGTCAATCGTTTGTTTTAGTGCTTCTACAAACTCTCGTTTGGAATGAAAGGGCTTTTGACCTTGTTGTGAAAACCAAGTAATCGGTCGAATGTTAACAATAACATTACTTTTAACTTGACATTTGATAGGATACCTTTGTGATTTGCCTGTAATTTCCTCTATTTCTTTCAGCCAAATATTTTTAATTTGAAAATCTCCATCGTTATTAAGTGTATATCCAAAAATTAAATATTTAGCATCTAAGCGATAAGCATGAGTCGTTAATGAATTAATATAAGCAAGAAAGTTAGCAACATCGAAGTTAGGAGATGCGTCATTATTAAATACTTTTACTTCTAACAAATTCTTTTGATCAGATTCATCCAGTAAAAAATCAGGGAACTCTTGAGTATTGCTTTTAGTTCTATACCAAATATTTTTATAATCTAACCATGCACTAAACCACTCTTGAAACAGATCGCCAATACCACTTTTCTGGCTAACTTTTGTATTAATTCCTGCAAAATTAATCCGAAACTCTCCAGTTTGATTGGTAATTCTATCTTCTAGTAAAAGGTTGTAAATTTCTTCGGCTGACAACTTGTTTCTCATGAATTTTATCCTTAGATCATAAAAACTATGATATCTTATCATTTAGATGCAAGCACCAAGTTAGGCGATCGCGCTTTGGGGAAGAGAAGGAGGCGCGATCGCGTTTTTTGAAGAGGAGGTGAAGGCGAGTGAGAGATTTAGAAATAGGATAAGCAACAGACTAGCACAAAGTATTTTAATGACAGTAATGCCAACCGAGTCACAAATGCTAAAATGTATAGCACTTTGCCAAGTCTTGTCCAACTGCTACCGACCGATTCAATTATTTCGTTATGATCAAGAAAGAAGAGAAATATTTTTGATTGCTGGCGAACAAGGAACTATCGAACTTACAATTTTTGAAACAGGACAATGGAGGTACGATGTCGCAGAAACCTAATTTCACTCAAATGAGCCTTTCTGAATTAAGGTCTTATGTCTTGGCTAATAGAAATGATGAGGAGGCTTGGAAAGAATTTACCAGTCGTCCCCGTCCAAATGCCATTTATTTTGATGCTAATCTTACTCTATCTGAAGAGAAGAAAAAATTACAGGAACTCATAGAAAATTCAGACAAAACTAATTAGTTGAAAGCATAATCGCTGTTTAGGAAGAGTAGATAGGGCGCGATCAGTGTTTGGGAAGGAGAGTGGAGCGCGATCGCGCTAAAAAGTAGCCTTTCAAAATCAAGATATTATCAGGGGAGTTCAAGGTATTTCATCTTACTTGAAATTCTTCTCAAAACTTAACCGATGATTAATTTGACTAAACTATTAATGAGCACTTCTTGTTCTAAAGGGATAATTTCTTTGCCATGTAAGACTTCTTGCGTGAGAATATATCCCATTAGCGAACCGATAAAAATACGCACCGTTGCTTCTGTATTTTCTAAATTTAATTCGGGATGAGAGTCTAAATAGTTAGTTAAGGTTTGAATGACTTTCTCTGGTAACGCTTTCACCAATAATTGGGCGAGTTCAGGAAATCTTCCCGACTCACCAATAATCAAACGAATAAACGCAATATAGTCTTGATCAGTTCTAATTGTATTGAGAAGTTTGTCTGCAATTTGACGCAATACCATTGCTGGATCGCCAGACAAGGAAACTGATCCAAACACTCTTTCAAATCGTTCCGTTGTTACTTGTTCCATCAGAAAAACAAATAACCCTTTCTTATCTTGAAAATGATTATAAATTGTATTTTTGGAAACGCCCGCCACCGCAGCAATACGATCCATACTCGTTCCTTCATAGCCTTGTTCTAAAAAAACAGAAATCGCACCTTGAATGATTTGCTGACGTTTTGAAGATTGGAGAAGATTCACCATGAAGGAAAAATTATCTTTCTGTAGAGAGTTTGCTTATTTTTATACTATACGATATAGTGCAATTAGGGTCAAACTGTACAGTATGGTATGGTACAAAAAACAACCTCTGCGTCTCAATTTGAGGATTCAGGAACGGATCAATCTTCTAAATCACGATCGCGCAAACTAAAATTTTTAATTCCTCTCGCGTTAGTCTTAGCAGGTGTGGGAGTGGGGGTGAGATACTATTTCTTCTCGCTAACCAAAGAGACAGCGATTGAACTTAGTGGACGGATTGAAGGCTATGAAACGGATATTGGAACAACGGTTTCGGGTCGAGTGGAAGCAATAACGGTTCGAGAAGGCGATCGCGTGACAAATGACCAAATCATTGCCAAACTGGATGATGATGAACTGCAAGCGCGATATAAAGCAAGCCAAGCCAGACTCAAAAGCACCCAACAAGAAGTCCAACAAGCGCGATTGCAGATTGAAGTCATTCAAAGCAATATCCGAGAAACTCGTTTAAGTCGTCAACAAGCCCAAGATAACGCTGAAGGAAGAATTGAAGAAGCCCAAGGAAATTTAGACGCAGCGATCGCGCAACTTGATCAAGCCGAAGCCAATGAAGTAGAAGCCCAATCTCAGTTACAATTAGCCAAAGCCGATCGCGATCGGTTTCAAACTTTATGGGAACAAGGGGTGGTTCCCAAGCAACGCTATGATCAAGCGCAAACGGAATGGGAAAGCCGACAAGCGACCCTCGCAGCCCGTCAATCGGCGGTAAATGCAGCCCAACGTCAAGTCAAGGTGGCGCGAGGAACGTTAAGACAAGCGAAAACGAGTAGCCTTGACCCCGAAATTTTTACGGAACGATTGCAAGGATTACAACAACAACTGGCTCAAGCGCGATCGCGCCGAGAAGCCACCCAAGCGAATGTTGCAAATGCAGAAGCCAACTTGGAAGAAATTAAAGCCCAGTTAGATGATCTCAATATTACCAGCCCCATTGCGGGTGTTGTCTTAGATCGCATCGCAGAACCCGGAGAAGTCTTGAGTGCAGGAAAAATCATTGTTACGGTTCTCGACTTAAATGAGGTCTATCTGCGGGGATATGTTCCTGAAGGTGAAATTGGTAATATTCGAGTGGGTCAAACTGCGAACGTCTATCTCGATTCCGATCCCAATACGCCCTTAGACGCTACCGTTAGTTCCATTGACAGTGAAGCCTCCTTCACCCCTGAGAATATCTATTTTAAGCGCGATCGCGTGCAACAAGTCTTTGGCTTAAAACTCAGCATTGACAATCCCCAAGGCTTTGCAAAACCTGGCATGCCAGCCGATGCTGAAATTATACTCGATAGAGACACAGAGAGTTGAAAAACTTGGACTTTTACTTAAAATCTGAGAGAGGGGATAAAGAATCTTCCTTTGTTATCCGTGTGGAAGGATTATGGAAACAGTACGGAAATGTTCCTGCGGTGAAAGGAATCAACTTTACTGTGGGGAAAGGAGAGATTTTTGGTTTAATTGGACCGGATGGTGCGGGAAAAACCACGACATTTAACATTCTTGCGGGTGTCATGGAAGCAACCAGTGGAACCGTGGAAGTTTTAGGAAATCTCCCCCGAGAGGTACGCTTAAAAACGGGCTATCTCACCCAAACGTTTTCTCTCTATTCCGATTTAAGTGTTGCAGAAAATATCGCTTATAATGCCCGTGTGCGGAGAGTTCCCGAAAGCCAGTTTCAATCTCGCGCCCAAGCGTTATTACAGCGTGTGAGTTTAGATTCTTTTCGCGATCGTCTTGCGGGACAACTTTCTGGGGGAATGAAACAAAAACTCGCCCTCTGTTGTGCGTTAGTGTCCAATCCCGAAGTTTTATTATTGGATGAACCAACAACGGGAGTCGATCCCGTATCCCGTCGCGAATTTTGGGATTTACTCGCCTCTGTCGCAACAGAAGGAGTCACTATTGTCGCAGCAACGCCTTACCTAGACGAAGCGGAACGTTGTCATCGCATTGCGTTAATCTATAATGGGGAAATTCAACAAATGGGAACGGTATCCCAGTTACGAGAGAGTTTAGGTTTAGTTCGGTTAGAAGTGCGGTGTAATGATGTGTTTCAAGCAGAAACCGTCTTACAAGAAGCCATATCCCAGAAAGAAAATACTCTCGCTGATGTGCAATCTTTCGGCGATCGCGTGGACATTTTAACCCGTGATAGCAACGCAGGAACCGATGAAACTCAAGCCATCCTCGCAGCCAATCAGATTACCGTCCATCGCATTGAAACCAACGAACCCACCTTAGAAAACGTCTTTGTTAGTAACCTCCGCGCTTCCCAGTCTGATCCGCCGTTTATTCCCTTCCCGCGCGATCGCAATGGAAAAATAGAGGCTGACATCGCGATCGCTGCGTATCACCTGCAAAAAACCTTTGGTGACTTCCAAGCGGTGAAAGGAATTGATCTAGAAGTGAAATATGGGGAAATATATGGCTTACTCGGTGCGAATGGCGCTGGAAAAACCACGACCATTAAAATGTTGTGTGGCTTGTTACCTGCGAGTGGGGGTGACATGATGCTAGCGGGACAACGGGAAAATATTTATAGTAGTGAAACGCGATCGCGCATTGGCTACATGAGTCAGAAATTCACTCTCTACGACGATCTGACCATCCTCCAAAACCTGCGCTTCTACTGTGGGGTTTACGGCGTACCCGCAAAACTTCGCTCAGAGAAAATTAACTGGGTACTGAAAACCTGTGGTTTAGAAGGTCAAGAAAACACCCTCACAGGAAGACTCCCAGGGGGATGGAAACAACGAGTCGCCTTTGGTGCGTCAGTGATGCACGAACCTGAAATTTTATTTTTGGATGAACCGACATCTGGCGTTGATCCGCTAGCCAGGCGACAATTCTGGCGCTTAATCCGCGATTTCGCCCAACAGGGAACCGCAATTCTAGTAACAACGCACTATCTTGAAGAAGCAGAAAACTGTAATCGCATGGGCTTCATGGTCGCGGGAGAAGTCGTCACCCAAGGTTCACCGACTCAAATTAAAGCCGAACAACCAGGTCAATTAGTGGAAATTAAAACCAATAATGTGGAAGCTACAGCTAACACTTTGAAAGCCAATTTTGACAGTTGGCGCGTTGCAATTTTCGGCGATCGCGTTCACCTAGTTTTAGACAATGTAGAGGAAAAGTGGTCGCAAGTGAAACAGCGTTTAGAGGAAGCGAATTTAACTCTTCACAGTCACCGCTTAATTCCCTTTTCGTTAGAAGATGCGTTTATTGGAATTGTACAACGGAAGACTCATCATGACTAAGGATCAAAATAATAACCCAATATATTCTAGATATATTATGGTGAAGTAACTCAGAATCATTTTTACAAGCTATGACAACTTTCACATTTGTTGATTTATTTGCAGGAATTGGAGGAATTAGAATTGCGTTTGAAAATATCGGAGGAAAATGTGTCTTTAGTTCCGAGTGGGATCGTTACGCTCAAAAGTCATATCAAGCCTATTTTTTAGAAACACCTCACGGTGATATTACACAGATTGACGCAGAAAAGATTCCTGATCATGATATTTTAACGGCTGGTTTTCCTTGTCAAACATTTAGCATCCTTGGCGATCGCAAAGGCTTTACCGACACGAGAGGTACACTTTTTTTTGATATAGAACGAATCTTAAAAGTCAAAAGACCAAAAGCCTTTTTACTCGAAAATGTTAAAAATCTAGTGAGCCATGATCAAGGGAGGACGTTCTCTGTTATTAAAACCTCTTTAGAAAGTTTAGGATATACCGTTTATAGTAAAGTTTTGAATGCTCTTGATTTCGGGTTGCCTCAAAAACGAGAACGGATTATTATTATTGGTTTTTTAGGAAACTACTCTTTTCGCTTTCCTGAAGTTCAAAAAGAAAGAGCAAATCTCAAAGATTTTTTAGAAGATGATAAAGAAGTCGATCCGAAACATTATGCTTCTGAAAAAGTTGTCAAAAGTGTCTGGAGTCGTCTGAAATCTGAACCGTTTTTCCCATCAGTTTGGCATGAAAATAAATCAGGAAATATTTCTGTCTTACCTTATAGTTGCGCTTTACGAGCGGGAGCATCTTATAATTATCTTTTAGTGAATGGTGTTCGGCGTTTAACCTCTAGAGAAAACCTAAGACTACAAGGGTTTCCAGATAATTATCCGATTGTTGTTCCTCATTCACAAATTCGTAAACAGGGGGGTAATTCTGTTCCGATTCCCATGATTCAAGCAGTTGCAAAAGAATTAATCCTAGGATTAAACTTGGAGACTCCTTCCCATGAAGGTTATCGGGTAAAAATTGAAGAGAGTGGACAGTTAGCATTTTTATGAAAGCTAAAGGATCTTTAGGTAAAGTAATTAAGAAAGCAAGAGTACATTTTTATTGATTTCTTTCCTATTTTGTTCAAAATGCGCACTTTCTCTCGTCAGTTATTTTCTCGATCGTTTCTTTTTTTCTGCGGATTCGTTTTCTGGCTTATGATTCCCACAGCCTCAGCACAAACCACTGAGGGGGCTAAGGAAACAAGCCTAAATTGGTTTCAGGCGGTGATTTTAGGGATTGTACAAGGGATTACGGAATTTTTGCCGATTAGTAGTAGTGCGCACCTGAAAGTGGTTCCCGTGGCGTTAGGTTGGGGAGATCCTGGCATTACTTTTTCTGCGGTGATTCATTTAGGGAGTATTGCTGCGATTATTTGGTATTTCCGTCAAGAGTTGCAGCAACTGTTACAAGGGAGTTGGCAAGGAATACAAGACAAGGATTATCATAATGCTAATTTGCGTCTCACTGTGGGAATTTTATTAGGGACAATTCCCATTTTGGTCTGTGGCGTGTTTTGGAAACTGTTTGTAACGGATGACTCTCCCTTGCGGAGTATGACTACCATTGGGATGACATCGGTGGGAATTGGCTTATTATTAGGAATCGGCGATTGGATGGGGAAGCGCGATCGCGCTGAAAAAGACCTCAAACCCCTAGATGCGATTCTGATGGGGCTTGCACAAGCACTGGCTTTAATTCCAGGCACCTCGCGATCGGGAATTACGATTACTGCGGGTTTATTTATGGGCTTAGATCGTCCCACAGCAGCCCGTTTTGCTTTACTCATGGGCATTCCCACCATTATCTTAGCAGGAGGAGTTGAACTCATTGATGTCTTAGAACAAGGCTGGAATCATGCTCAAACCGTCCCGATTCTCATCGGAACTGCCACTACATTTATTTTCTCTTATCTGTCTGTGGTGGGATTAGTACGTTATCTACAACAACAAAATACTTGGGTTTTTGTTGGGTATCGCTTCATTTTTGGCGGTTTTATTTTCTGGGGAGTCTTAACATCCAACTGGTAAGGTTTCCTGCTATTAATCGGGGAGAGGGGGAGGGTTAATTCCTTGCTTTTCTCACCCTCCCCCTTTTCCCACAAAAGCCAGTTGCAAGCAAGCCTGTTACCTGTTACCTAGCGCGTTGTGCGATAACGATTACAACTCGTACATTCTGGCTTCTGCTGCTTCGGGGTTTTCTTCCAGATATTCTTCAAACGCCGTTTTTGGGGGTTTCTCTGCTTTTTGGTGCGCTGCTTCTGCTTGCAACTCTTCAACAATATCCCAAGCCACAGCACACTCTTTAGAGGTTGCTCCTTTTTCCGCACAGACTTGACGAGCTTGAGCAATGGCTTCTTCGATTTCTTTTTCTAAGAAGTTCTCTTTCGGATTTTCAACAAAATCTCCTTTATGGAGAATATCAGAAGTGGAAACTAAGCCTAACAATTCACCGCGAATAACAGGCGCATGATGAATATGAGTTTGTGCAAATAAGCGAGCTACATATTCCACACCTAAATCTGGATTAATGACAATACACGGCTTGGTCATCACCTCATAAACTCTAACCTTTTTCGGGTCTTTCCCATAAGCGGTTACCTTATTGACAACATCCGTTTCAGTAATAATGCCATAAGCATCCCCCTCCCGACGGCGGTCAACAATTAAACAACGAATTTGTTTCTCTCTCATCAGTTGAACCGCTTCTACGATCGGCGCAGAGCCTTTGATTTTGACGACATCTTCGGTCATAATGTCCTGCGCTTTCATCATCATTGTTGAGTCTCCTTATTCAATCTCCATCTCAAATTATCGGATTAAAAGGGACGATTGTTGGCGTGACTGCAAGAGTTTTTTACATTGAATCGCGGTCAATAGCTGCTTTGGGCTAAACGCCAGTAGTAGCGATTCCATTGATAGATTCCTGGAATTTCCCATTCTGCACCATTATCGAAGCGGATGGTACAGTTTTGATAGCGATGACCGTTGTATTCTCCTTGAGAAAGACTGACCACTGTGCAAGGATACCAGTCTTGGTTTTCGGGATCATCATCTTGGACCCACTCCCAAAGTAAGTTTGACACTTCAACGCGATCGCCGACTTTTAATTGTACGTTTTCAGCGCGATCGCTGTATTCTAAATATTGAGCCACATGATAAGGTTGCACCCGATTCAGCCATTGCGGACCATAATCCTCCCGTAAAAATTGCACATTACCCGAATCACGCCCTTGTAACCAATCATTGAGAATCCGTGCTTTCCAAGGACGTTCTCCCTGTTCCACAATAAACGCCAAAAGCGCCTCCCGTTGGTCTGAAGTGAGTTCGTCTAGGGGATTGTTATCATTAGGAAGTTCCTCGGTTGAGGAAGTCAATGTCTCCATCAGCACTTGTTGCAAAATTTCAGCTTGTTGTTGGGAAAGGGGAGTTTTCCCTTGCTCACAACGACTTATGATTGTCTCTAAGACGGACTGAATGTCTTGATAGTCCATTCGTTTCCAAAAATGCGACTTCGCTTTTTATTGTATTGATTGTATTGATTCCTGAAATTGATGGGACTTTAAGACCAGCAAGGAAAAGGGGTTGAGGGGAATTTCTTCTTCTCCTGTATAAGCGATTTCTCCCGATAATAATTGCGGTTGATTGGTGTCAATCACCACTTGCCAAACCCATTTTTGCAGGGCTTGAGGAAGGATAAAGACTCTTTGTTGATCATCGCTATTAAAGAATAATAGAAAACTATCATCCACGAGGCGTTTTCCACGGGGATTCGGTGCCGATAATTCTTGTCCATTCAAAAATACGGTAATCGCTTTCGTTAGTTGATTCTCCAGCCACTGTTGTTCGGTTACAAAACTCCCATCGGGATGATACCATCCTAAGTCACTGACTTGTGACCCGTGAATGGCACGACCTTGAAACCAATTGCGACGATGAAAAACGGGATGTTGGTGGCGGAAGGCAATGATTTCTTTCGTAAAGGCAAGTAATTCTTCATTTTCTGGGGATAATTCCCAGTTAAACCATGTTAGTTCATTATCTTGGCAATAGGCGTTATTATTTCCCTGTTGGGTTCGTCCCATTTCATCTCCGCCGAGGAGCATGGGAACCCCTTGGGATAGCATGAGAGTGGTGATCAAATTTCTTTGTTGGCGCGATCGCTGCTGGAGAATTTCAGGATCATCGGTTTCGCCTTCCGCCCCCCAATTCCAAGAGCGATTATAATCTTCCCCATCATGGTTATTTTCCCCATTAGCATGGTTATGCTTTTCGTTATAACTGACTAAATCCCTCAGCGTGAAACCATCATGGGCGGTAATAAAATTAATACTGGCGTGAGGAAGTTTTCCATTCGCCTGATATAAGTCTGAACTTCCTGTAAAACGATACGCAAACTCAGTTAAGGTATGTTCTTCACCGCGCCAAAAGTCTCGCACCGTATCCCGATATTTCCCATTCCATTCTGACCACAACAAGGGGAAGTTTCCCACCTGATAGCCTCCTTCCCCCACATCCCAAGGTTCTGCAATCAGTTTCACATTGGAAAGAATCGGATCTTGATGAATAATATCAAAGAAAGCAGCCAAACTATTCACTTCATACAATTCTCGCGCCAACGCAGAGGCTAAATCAAAGCGAAAGCCATCTACGTGCATCTCTTGCACCCAATAGCGTAAACTATCCATAATGAGCTTTAAAATTTGCGGATGACGGACATTCAAGGAATTTCCACAACCCGTAAAATCCATATAATAGCGCGGGTCATCATCCACTAACCGATAATAAGCGGAATTATCAATTCCTCGAAAACAAACCGTCGGTCCAAAATGATTCCCTTCTCCCGTATGGTTATAAACCACATCCAGAATTACTTCAATTCCCGCTTGATGAAGGGCTTTCACCATCCCCTTAAACTCTTTTACCTGTTCTCCTCCGCTTCCTGATGCGCTATAACCTGAATAAGGGGCAAAATAGCCCACAGAATCATATCCCCAATAGTTGCGGAGTCCTTTATTCACTAAATGTCCAGGAGAGGCTAAAAAGTGATGGACAGGAAGTAATTCCACTGCTGTAATCCCTAAAGACTTAAGATGATTAATGGCAGTGGGATGAGCTAACCCTGCATAAGTCCCCCGCAGATGTTGGGGAATTTTAGGGTGTTGTTGGGTGAACCCTTTCACATGAACTTCATAGATAATAGTTTCGTGCCAAGGGGTTTGTAAAAGTTGATCTCCTTCCCAATCAAAAAAGTTATTAGTAACAATACATTTCGGAATCAGATGACTATCATCGGTATTGGAACAAGCTAAGTCTTTTTCTTCTGCATCCCAAGGATAAGCAAAGATTTCTTCACCATAACCAATATCTCCCATAATCCCATGAGCATAAGGGTCAAGCAATAGTTTTTTGCGATTAAAACGATGTCCTTGTTTTGGGCGATAGTCGCCGTGAACTCGGTAATTATAACGTTGTCCAGGTTGCAAACCTGGGATATAACCATGCCAAACATAATTATGAACTTCTTTTAAGGGAAGACGAATTTCATGATCTTGTCCAGTGAATAAACAAAGTTCAATTTCAGTTGCATTTTCCGAAAAGATGGCAAAGTTAACACCTTCTCCATCCCATGTTGCCCCTAAAGGGCTTGGTTTTCCTGGCCAAACGTCTAAATTCACGGGTTTGAGTTCCAATACATCTTTGTATCAATAGTTTACAGCTTGCTTGCGGTTCTTAACCAATTAGTAACCATTTGCCTTTATGCTAGTGAAATCAATCAAAAGGAGGAAGACAGTTTATGAATTACTTCTCTGTCGTGATGTCATTTTTACAACAGCGAGAAGCCTTTTTAAGCGAAATTTATCAAGGAGAAAAACTGCGGTCTAAAAGTTTTGGCTTATTAGTTTCTAGTGCCTTTTTTCTCGGAGTTTATGGGTTAATTATTGGGGCGTATGGGGGCTGGTTGCAGGCAATTCTTTCTGAAATTAAACTGAATTTGTTTTAATAAAATATGAACTTTCCCAGTCAAAACAACGTTCTTTTTTAGGGAAATTAGAAGAGCAGCTAACGACCTTAATCAGCCAAGAGTCTCCTCTGGCTACAAGTCCCTATAGCAATATGATCTCATTTGTAAAAACTAGCTCAACATTACGATCCCACCCCACCCCCCTTACTAAGGGGGGGAATTAAAGGGGGGATTCCAACTAAAAATTTATAACTGATTTAGGATTGCTATATGCTAAATTGTATAAAGAGATGCTAGAAATTGGAGTGAATATATATCAGCAAACTCAATTCTGGCGATGATCAGATCAAGTTATTTTTAGGATTAGTTAGTAAAAATGTTAACCCAGTCAGAAACTGATTTTAAGTTAATTACGGCTGGCTTTCAAGCCTTATCTGAGCCGATCCGTTTGCAGATTTTAGACTTATTGCAAGAACAAGAATTATGCGTGTGTGAAATAAGGGAAAAGATTAAGATTTCACAATCGAAGTTATCGTTTCACCTGAGGATTTTAAGAGAAGCCAAGTTAGCGCGATCGCGCCAACAAGGACGTTGGGTTTATTATTCCCTCAATCCAGAGCAACTTTTACTCTTAGAACAATATCTCAATCAACTGCGGGAAAATGCGGTCATGCGTCCCGCTAATCAATGTTTAGAGTAAACTCTGCTCAATAACACGAGCCCATTTGATGTTACCTTTGACCGAGAGTTTTTCTAAAAGCAGGACGTTGAGACAACCGTTCTAGATAACTCTCAACAGCAGGATAGTCACTGAAATCAATGGGTAATAACAGTTTGGCAAAATACAGGTAAGACGCAACAGCAACATCAGCAACTGTTAATTCTGAGCCAGTGAGGAAGGGCTGTTCCGAAAGAATATCATTCAAAGGCGTGAGTAAACGAGGCATTTCGCGATCGCGCCGATCTTCCAAAAATAAACCAAGACCTAGGGTTGCATTGGCAAATAGCACCCACTGATTCATAAAAGAAGTGTTAAACTCACCAAAAAGCCTTTTCGGAGAAGAGGTTTTATTTAACTTTATCCTCAATCTTGCTCCGATTGGGTAGAAGCTCAAAACATATCAATTCCTTATGCAAACTATTGATTATCTTCGCATTAGTTTAATCGATCGCTGCAACTTTCGCTGTCAGTATTGTATGCCCAGCGAAGACGAACTGACTTATCTACTGCAAGAAAATCTCCTGACAAAAGAAGAAATTATTACCCTTCTGCAAAAAGTCTTTATTCCCCTTGGTTTCAATAAATTTCGCTTAACTGGAGGCGAACCCCTCTTACGTCCTGATCTGGTGGAAATTGTAGAAGCAATTACCGCCCTTCCCGAAACCCAAGATTTAGCCCTCAGTACCAATGCCTTTCTCTTAGAAAAGTTAGCAAAGCCCCTTTATGATGCAGGGTTAAGACGGATTAATATCAGTTTAGACTCTCTCAACCCAGAAAACTTTGATAGTATTATTGGTAATAATGGGCGCAGTCGTTGGCAACAAACTTGGAAGGGAATTTTAGCAGCCCATAGCGTTGGTTTTAACCCCTTAAAACTGAATGTTGTCGTGATTCCAGGCGTTAATGATCAAGAAGTATTAGATTTAGCTGCATTAACCCGAGATCGCAATTGGCACGTCCGATTTATTGAATTTATGCCCATTGGTAACTCAGACTGGTTTCACGATCGCGCTTGGATTCCCTCCGAAGAATTGCGCCAACAGATTCGCCAAAAATGGGGGTTAGAAGCCTCATCTGTTAAAGGAAATGGTCCAGCAGATGTCTTCCAGATTCCAGAAGCAAAAGGCACACTGGGCTTTATTTCTCAAATGTCGGAATGTTTCTGCGATCGCTGCAATCGAATGCGTTTATCTGCTGACGGTTGGCTGCGCCCTTGTTTACTCAACGAAACTGGACAAATGGATCTCAAAACTCATTTACGTCAGTCTCCTAATTTTAGGCAAATGCGAGAACAAGTCGCACAACTGATCGCACTCAAACCAGAAATTAACTTCAAAGAACGGGAAAACGGGACACTAACAGGCACTTACAACCGTACCATGTCCCAAATTGGTGGGTAAGTTATCAATAATTAAAACTTGTTGCAACTAACCCAATTAACGACTATGATTGTCAATATATAGTAATTATTGCTACAAAAAACGATGGTCAGGCAACCCTATACTTCATCCTCATTGAAAGCAGAACTCAACTCTCGCGGTTGGCGACTCACCCCCCAACGAGAAACAATTCTTCATGTCTTTCAAAACCTCCCTCGCGGACATCATCTCAGTGCAGAAGAACTCTTCCATCTCCTACAAAAACGAGGGGAAGAAATCAGTTTATCCACGATTTATCGCAGTGTAAAACTCATGACTCGCATGGGGATTCTGCGAGAATTAGAATTAGCAGAAGGACACAAACATTATGAACTGAACCGTCCGCACCCGCATCATCACCATCACATCGTCTGTATTCAATGTAACCGCACCATTGAATTTAATAATGACTCAATTTTGAAACAAAGCCTCAAGCAAGCCGAAAAAGAAGGCTTACAACTAATCGATTGTCAGTTAACAATTATGACGATCTGTCCCGAAGCCATTCGCATGGGATGGCCCTCAGCTTTACCGAGTAACTGGGTTTGTACTCGCGCTATTTCCGAAAGTCATTCTGACGAGGGAATTGAAGAAATTGAGCAAGAAATTGCTGAAAGTGAATCTTCTCAAGAAGATAATTAGTCATTGGTCATTAGTCATTAGTCACTGGTCATTAGTCATTGGTCATTAGTCATTGGTCATTAGTCATTAGTCACTGGTCATTAGTCATTAGTCATTAGTCATTAGTCATTAGTCATTAGTCATTAGTTCTTTGGTCACTGATTACTGGTCACTGGTCACTGGTCACTGATTACTGGTCACTGATTACTGGTCACTGGTCACTGATTACTGGTCACAACCAAGATGAACGTTTTCAGCAAACCCTACTTGGTCACAGGCGAATCAACATAAATCATGGGTTCTTCCATGGAAAATTGGAGTTGGTTGTTTGATAACTGCTTGCGGATTTCTTGGTTCGCCACTTCCACTAATCGCTTACGAAGGCTCAAGGAACTACTACTGGAACTGAGCAAGAAAAAGCTCACCCGTGCGCGAGTTCCCGATTGATCTTCAGGTTCAAAAGTGGCAATGCGAATACTACCAGGTTCCACACCAAATAACTTATTCAGACTAGCATCCAACACCTGAGCCACTAAGGCGCGTTCTGTATCATCCAATACCTTCGGAAAATCTAAATAGAGGAGTGCCATGACTTTTGTTCCCCGAGAAATATTTTCCACATCCATACTCGCCATCAGTGAATTGGGGACAATTAAGAGGGTATTAGTTGCAGCGAGTCGAATTTTAGTGGAACGAATGCCAATGGATTCTACACGCCCATAAATATCCTCAGCAGCAGGATTAAAGTTAGCACGGACATATTCACCCGGAACATAGGGACGATCTAAATACAGCACAACTGTTCCCACAATCTGGGATAAAACTTCTTGAGCAGCAAAAGCAACTGCAATCCCGCCAATCCCAACCCCCGTCAGAACACTGGCTAGGTTCAGATTTTGACTATTAGCAAAGACAATCACTGCAAAAAAACCGATGATAACATTGGCAACCGTTTCCCCAACAATCAGAAAATCATCCACTTCTTTGTTGAGGCTTTGAATGAGAGTAACCCCATAAACCCGAATGACTTGTCGTACCAATCGGGATAAAAGCCAAGCTGCACTAACAGTTAAGGCAAAATAAACCACTAACTGTAACAAGTCATATAATCCTGGATACTCTTGAAACCAATTAATATTAATTGCAGTAATGATTAAAATACCAGTACGAACGATCAAACCGCGTAACGGTGCGACCACCTTATCATACGGTTGAGCCATTACTTTCGGGGTAAAGCGATCAATAATCCACTGGAAAAATGACGGCAGCAACCGCCCCGCTAAGATAGCGAGTAGGGTGAACAAAACAAACCATCCTAGATTCTGAGCAAAGTTGATCAGTGCCCCTTGAAAGTTTTCATCAATAGCAAAGATTCTTTGAAAAATTTCTGCAATATCCATTTTTTTAACTAATAATTAATCAAATATTAAAGGGTGACAGGTGAATCGACATAAACCATGGGTTCTGCAAATTGAAAGTACAAGTCCTCACCTTGTAATTGTTCCGTAATGGCTTGATTAGCAATTTCAACTAATCGTTTACGAATATCAAGAGACTTTTCATTTGCCCCTCTGATAAATAAGTTAATGCGGGCGCGAGTTCCAGGTTGATCTTCAGGTTCAAACAAGGCAATTTGTGTTCCTCCTGAGTCAAGGTTAGATAATTCTTGCTGAAACGTCTCCTCCACGACCTGATAAACCAAAGCATATTCTGATGCGTTCAAAACTTTAGAAAAGTCAAGGTAAAACAGAATCATCACTTTCATCGCTCGGGAAACATTTTCCACATCCATACTCACCATCAGGGAATTAGGTGCGATTAAAAGGGTATTTTTCGCAGCAAGCCGAATTTTGGTGGAACGAATCCCGATGGACTCCACACGCCCATAAATATCTTCATCTCGGGGATTAAAGTTAGCGCGGACATATTCTCCAGGAACAAAAGGACGATCTAAGTAAAGAATAATACTGCCGACAATTTGTGATAAGACTTCTTTTGCAGCAAACGCAACCGCAACCCCGCCAATCCCAACCCCAGTTAAGAGACTCATCAGATTAATACTTTGACTATTCGCAAAGAACAAAACTGCAAAAAAGCCAATAAGAATATTAGCAACGGTTTCCCCAACAATGAGAAAATCATCGGCTTCCCGATTGAGACGTTGAATGAGTTTTACCCCATACAAGCGGGTTAACTGTCGGACTAAGCGGGATAAAAACCAAGCGAGGGTAAGGGTTAGCGGGAGATAAACCACTAAACTTAAAAAATTATATAAGCCTGGATAAAGGCGAAAGAGATTAATATTATGAGCCGTAACCGCAAGAATTCCCGTCCGAATCAGTAACGGTCGCAACGGGGTGGTGAGACGTTCATAAGGTTCATACCAAGGAGAAGGCGCAAAACGATGAAAACAGGAGCGCAGAAAATAAGGTAAGGTTCGTCCGATTAATACGGCAAGTAAGGTTAATAAGATAAACCATCCCAAGCGCGTGCCAAAGATTAAGAGTTCTCCTTGCCAATCAGCATCAATGGCTAAGGCTTGTTGCAAATTTTCTAGAATATCCATTTTTCAAATCATCTAGAGGGTGACAGGTGAATCGACATAAATCGTCGGTTCTGCAAATTGAAACTTCAAACCTTCTTTTTGTAATTGATCGCTGATTGATTTATTGGCAATTTCCACTAAGCGTTTCCGAATCATCATGGATTCTTCGTTTGACCCCATGACAAACAAGCTAACGCGAGCGCGAGTTCCAGGTTTATCTTCAGGTTCAAAGAGGGCAACTTGGGTACTGCCAGGATCCAGTCCAAATAGTTCTTTTTTGACACTTTCTTGAACCGTTTTATCGACTAAAGCCCGTTCTGATTCCTCTAAAACCTCATCAAAATCGAGGTAAAACAGCACCATCACTTTTGTTCCCCGAGAGATGTTTTCGATGTCTTTGGTCACCATGAGGGAGTTGGGAACAACTAGGAGGGTATTGGTGACAGAAATCCGCAGTTTAGTCGAACGTAAACCGATGGATTCAATGCGTCCATAAACGTCTTCTTGGGTGACAACGAAGTTAATGCGGACGTATTCCCCAGGGAGGTAAGGACGATCTAAATAGATGACAATGGTGGCAAGAATTTGGGAGAGGGCTTCTTGGGCTGCAAACGCGATCGCGATCCCGCCAATGCCTAAACCGGTTAAGAGGGCAATCAGATTAAAATCTTTACTTTGAGCAAAAATTAAAACCGCAAGAAAGCCAATAATTACATTCACGGTATTTTCAAAAATTAGAATGAGATCGTTAACTTCTTGACTCACTCGTTTGAGAAGACTAACCCCATAAATGCGGATCGCTTGTTTTGCCACTCTCGACACCAGCCAAGCTGAACTCACCATCACCGCAAAATCAGCAACAAAGTTAATAATGTTGTAAAACTGCTCGTAAACGTTGAGAAAATTGAGGCTGAAATCAATCAGAATTAGGGTTAGGGTTCTGACAAAGGCATCATGAAAGGGATCGGTGAAGTTTTTATATTCCTTATATTTTTCTTCAGGCAGCGATCGCGCGGTAAACCAAAGTAAAATCGAAGGCGTTACCCGACTCACCAGAATGGCAAGGATAATACAGATTAATAACCCCGCTAAACGAACGCCTAAGATAATGAGAAAATCTTGGCTGGGCGGTTCAAATTGAAAGAGTTGGGAAACATTCCAACCCTCTGATAATCGTTCTAAGGGATTAAAAGCAAGGACACTCATCACGCTTCAATACTCATCAAATGTGGACTAGATATTCATCGGAGAATCAACATTAATCGGTTTCTTATCAATTTGGAAACCAATTCCGTAATCTTTCAGGCGTTTACTAATGTTCCGTCGCGCAGCATCTAACAGTTGCGTCCGAATTTCCAACGCCATTGACCCTGCGCCGAGAATAAAGAATGTGACCTGTGCTTGCACTTGTCCCGACTTACCGTTATTGGGGTTACCTGTATCTTGGAAGTTCACTTCCGTTAAACGATGGTCGATCCCGTAAATATCTTTGGTACTGTCAAGAATAATCTGGCGAACCAGTGCTTTTTCTTGTTCAGGAATGCTGCGCTCGAAGAAAATATTGAGGAGGGTAATAATTTTTTGCGCCCCTGAGAGATTCTCAATGGACATCTGAGTGAGCATACTATTGGGAATAACCACTAATGTTCCTTTCCCTGAAAGACGGATTTTACTGGAACGCCAGCCGATCGCTTCCACTCTGCCGAATGTGCCATCTTGCAGGTGAATATAGTCATCGACGACAAACGGACGATCTACATAGAGAAGAATCGTCCATAAGACTTGTTCGAGAACTTTTTGGGAGGCAAACGCGATCGCTAAACCACCAACCCCAATACTAGCAATTAACCCAGTAATGCTTAAGCGGTGGGATTCCGCAAAGATAAAGATAACAATGAGAACAATGAGGGCATTCGCAACAAATTTGATAAAAGCTAACAGTTCACTGTTGACGTTATTGCGACTTCTCAGGGCTAAATCAAGCAAATAACCGCCAAAAAATTGGTCAAAGAGAGTAAAGGCTAAAAAGCAAATATTCAGCGCGATCGCGCCCCCTAAGAAAAACTCACTAATATATAACCAAGTGGGTTTATCGGGGGTTAATAATAAAACAATATCCCCAACGGACAGAAAGAAAGAGAGAACAATCCATCTTTGATAGGGAGCAAAAATTTGTTGATAGGCTTCTCGTAATTCAGCAGGAAGAAAACGAGAAACCAAAAAACTCAAAATTTTGGGAAGAACGAAAATAATCGTGATTAAAACTAGAGCTAGAACCCCTAAAATCAGATAAAGCGGGTCAATCGCTAGGGGTTCACCAGAAGTCAATCGATCCACTTGATCGAGTAATTCCAGCATCGATTCCGCAGCTTCCAGAGAAGAAGAATCTGCTTCTAAAAAACTGTGGAAAGATGGAAAAAAATGATTGAGATTGGTTGTGCTGAACACAGTAATCATCTACCTGAGTAGTCAAAATAAACAACGAAGTCCAGCACATTTTACAAGACAACTCTTTTTTCTGCATATCTCGATCAGCATAGATCGAAATGCTTAGTTCGATTGCGCCATATTAAATCCTAATGCTTTTTTCTTCATGGTTTGGAAGATATTATAAAAGCCATTTGCCCGTGAAGGAGTGAGGCTAACTTTTAATCCCGTTTCTTCAATAAAGTCGGGAGAAACCTCTAAAATTTCTTCTGGGGGCAAATCATTTAAGCCATCAATTAAAAGGGCAACTAATCCTTTCACTAATTGGGCATCAGAATCTCCTAAATAATGGACTTTACCATCTTGCAAACTTGCCGTAATATAAACTTGAGAAACACAACCCGAAACTTTATTATCGGGATTTTTGGCTTCTTCTGGTATCGGTTCTAATTTCTTGGCATACCAAAGCAACTGTTGATATTTCTGTTTTGGATCGCTCCGACGTTTGAAACGTTGTACAATTTTGTCTAGTTTGGGAGGTAAAGCAGTAGCGGACATCTTTAACTTCTTAAGTTTACTCTCATTGCTTTCTTAATCCCCTTTATCATAACAATTCAATCCGCTCGTTAAAAGCTAGACATTAATTGACATAGTTCGATTTTTGTTGACCTAGAAAGGTACGAGCGTGCAGACTCAGGTATAAGTCCTAAAATACAAGGCTACCTACCTTCTTTTCGTGATCACACCTTTCGGTGAACGCCAGCCGTTAGCTACTGTGGTCTGTAATTAAACTAAGTACCGATGCTTTATAAGGTCGTGTTACAGATGTAAAAAGCGATTAGAAGTTTGTCGAGGCACACTTTACTGAGAAATCAGATTGGCGAAAGCAAGCCGTTTAGGAAAGGGAAAGGGGTCTTAGCCATTTCCCTTTCCACTAAAAAGTAAAGCTAAGTCAAAAAATGTACAATAATTTACCTACTAGGAGTTAACCCCGAGAACTGATGACAAAATTGATTCGGATTGGTATTATCGGAACTGGCTTCGCAGCCCAACGACGAGCAGAAGCATTTGCAGAAGACGATCGCGCTGAAGTAATTGCAGTTGCAGGGCATCGCCCAGAAAGCCGAGACACATTCTGTCAAACCTATTCTATCAAGGGATATGACTCGCCACAGGAGCTCATTGCCAATCCTGATCTTGATCTGGTTGTCATTTGCAACATCAATGCGGAACATGGGAATCTCGCCCAAGCAGCCCTCGAAGCAGACAAGCACGTTGTTGTTGAATATCCCCTTTCCCTCAACCCCGAACAAGCCCAATATTTAATCACCTTAGCAAAGCAAAAAAACAAATTGCTTCATGTGGAGCATATTGAATTACTCGGTGGGCTACACAATGCGATTCGTGAATGGTTGCCTAAAATTGGTAATGTTTTTTATGCGCGATATAGTACCATTAACCCGCAACGTCCCGCCCCAGACAAATGGACGTATCACAAACAATTATTTGGTTTCCCGTTTAGTGGTGCGCTATCGCGGTTTCATCGCTTTACAGACTTATTTGGCAAGGTCAACACCGTTAACTGTTATACCCGCTATTGGGAAAGAGAAAACCGGGATCAATATTTGGCTTGCTTGAATCATGCCCAATTACAGTTTGAAACGGGCTTACTGGCGGATGTTATTTACGGGAAAGGAGAAGTATTTTGGCAACCGAATCGTGATTTTGAACTCCATGGGGATCAAGGAACATTGATTTTTGTCGGGAGTGAAGGAAAATTAGTCCGAGGCGAGGAAGAAACTCCCATTGAGGTCGGAAGTCGGCGCGGTTTATTTGCGAAAGATACAGCTTTTGTTTTAGATTATCTCACCGCCAACCAACCCCTTTATCTCCCTGTTGAATCCAGTTATTATGCAACCCGAGTTGCCGATGCAGCGCGAGTTGCAGCAGAAACTGGCAAGACCATCTTTTTAGAGAAATGACTCTTAAAACAGGTTTAATTTCAGCGCGATCGCGCGATCATGACCTTACCCTGAAAACAAGCCATTGGTCTGAGCAATAATATAATATGAAGATTCTCGTTTTAAACGCTGGTTCTAGCAGTCAAAAAAGTTCTCTTTACTATATCCCCAATGATGAACGTTCTCAAGAGGTGATCACCTTACTCTGGTCAGGAAGTATTGATTTTAGCCAACAGCAAGGGGTTGCCAAGCTGAAAGTCGAAAGTAATGGCGTAGTTTGGGAAGACAAGCAGGAAACCGAAGATCGGTTAGTGGCAATGGAAGCCCTCTTTAAGATGCTATGTGAAGGGGATACGGCGGTTTTAGAGTCTTGGCAAGAAATTGATTATATTGGTCATCGGGTGGTGCATGGGGGAAGTGAATATCAACAACCGACTTGGGTAACCGAAGAGGTCAAAAGCGCGATCGCGCAACTGATTTCTCTTGCGCCTAATCATAATCCATCTAACTTGCAAGGAATTGAGATGATGGAAACACTGCTTCCCAACGCTGGACAAGTGGCGGTTTTTGACACCGCGTTTCATAGTCGAATTCCCACAACATCGGCAATTTATCCCCTACCTTATCAATGGTACGAAGAAGGAATCCGCCGTTATGGGTTCCATGGGATTAGTCATGAATATTGCGCTCAAAAAACAGCCCAACTCTTAGATCAACCCTTATCTAACTTAAAATTAGTCACCTGTCACCTCGGAAACGGTGCGTCTCTCGCTGCGGTGAAAAATGGACACAGTATTGACACCACAATGGGCTTTACGCCTCTAGAAGGGTTAATGATGGGAACGCGCTGCGGTTCCATTGATCCAGGAATTATTATCCATTTATTGCGAGAAAAAGGGCTAAGTGCGGATGAAATTGATCAAACCCTGAATAAAGAATCAGGATTAAAAGGGCTTTCGGGGCTGTCTGGAGATATGCGAACCGTGACTGAAGCCATGGGAGAAAATGAACGCGCTCAACTTGCCTTTGATACTTATATCCATCATCTCTGTCGCCAAATCGGAGCAATGGTCGCCAGTTTACAAGGGTTAGATGTGCTGGTTTTTACTGCAGGTGTCGGGGAAAATTCAGCAATTGTTCGTCAAGCAGCCTGTGAGCGTCTCGGGTATCTTGGGGTTGAAATTGATCCTGAGAAAAATCAGAATTCTCCTCAAAATGAGGATATCGCCACACCAGATTCATCGGTGAGAGTGTTTGTCTTGCATACTAATGAAGATCGCGCGATCGCGCAAACGGTCTGGCAACTCGCCCAAGCTAATTCGTATTAGGATCAATCCCTAACTCTGGAAACTCACTCGGGAGATCAGACATCGTAGGAAGTGTTTCTTTTGGCGATTTGGGGGGATCGCTTTGGTACATAACAGCCAATAACGAGAAAGAGAAAGCACTTTGCTCCTAACGTATTTCTCCAACCTTAAGAAAGGCTTACCATTAAGTTAGAGAAAACATCGAAAATCTTGTTAATTATTTCCTAAACAGTTCGCCAACCAACCCCTTAAATCCTGCTCATTTTCTAAATTATATGATGCTAAACCGAGTTCATCTAACTGAGAACTATTTAAACTCATAATTTCCCTTTGTATTTGGGAGGATAACTCTCCTAGGCGATAAGTTAGTAAGTTAAGGATTAATTCCCGTTTTCCTTCCCGTTTTCCTTCTTCTTTCCAGCTAGTTGTAATTTCCATAATTTCCTCCTTAACTGTTGTTGATTCGATTTGTTCAAACTCTTGATTAAATACTTCTAATTCCCTGACGGTTAAACGCAGATAAGTATCCACAAACCCAGAAATCAATTGCATTCGGGCGGGGTCTAGCCGTAAAGTGGCTAATAAGCGCAGACATTCCAGCTTGACTCGCGGACGTTCCGCAGGGGCTATGTTCATTTTTGACATTAACGCACAAGCGACTGGGTTGGCTTGATTCAGGAAATCTCGCCAGTTTAAGCGGTTCAACTGAATCACCCGATAATTAAATTGTAAGACTTGGAAATCAGGAAATTCAACTTGGTAATAATTAATCGCTTGTTTTTGCGGTTGGTCATAAGAAAAAATGACGATGGGATAAATCGGTAAGTTGAATTTTTCATGCAACCGCGCAAAGTAGCGGAACATTCTTTGATTAAAGTTACTTTCGGAGGAGGCTTGATTTTCCAGATGAATGAGAAAATAAGAGTTTTCCCCCCGAAACCGAACTTCTGCTAATAAATCAGTTTCATAGCGTTCTCCCCTTGTGACATCGGTAAAGACTTCTTTATCCTGAAAGGTGACGGATTCAGGTTCGAGATAGTCTAAAACTTGCGGAAAGAAAAGTTCTAGGAATTCGAGAAAAAAGGTTGATATTAATTCTTTGAATAACCGATCATGGTCGATCGCGCCTTGGTTTGCCATTTTTGATTGGATTGTAGCGCGATCGCGCTCTGTGAAAACATCTTGTTAATTATTTCCTAAACAGTTCGCCAACCAACCCCTTAAATCCTGCTCATTTTCTAAATTATATGATGCTAAACCGAGTTCATCTAACTGAGAACTATTTAAACTCATAATTTCCCTTTGTATTTGGGAGGATAACTCTCCTAGGCGATAAGTTAGTAAGTTAAGGATTAATTCCCGTTTTCCTTCTTCTTTCCAGCTAGTTGTAATTTCCATAATTTCCTCCTTAACTGTTGTTGATTCGATTTGTTCAAACTCTTGATTAAATACTTCTAATTCCCTGGCGGTTAAACGCAGATAAGTATCAACAAACCCAGAAATCAATTGCATTCGGGCGGGGTCTAAGCGTAAAGTGGCTAATAAGCGCAGACATTCCAGCTTGACTCGTGGACGTTCCGCAGGGGCTATGTTCATTTTTGACATTAACGCACAAGCGACTGGGTTGGCTTGATTCAGGAAATCTCGCCAGTTTAAGCGGTTCAACTGAATCACCCGATAATTAAATTGTAAGACTTGGAAATCAGGAAATTCAACTTGGTAATAATTAATCGCTTGTTTTTGCGGTTGGTCATAAGAAAAAATGACGATGGGATAAATCGGTAAGTTGAATTTTTCATGCAACCGCGCAAAGTAGCGGAACATTCTTTGATTAAAGTTACTTTCGGAGGAGGCTTGATTTTCCAGATGAATGAGAAAATAAGAGTTTTCCCCCCGAAACCGAACTTCTGCTAATAAATCAGTTTCATACCGTTCTCCCCTTGTGACATCGGTAAAGACTTCTTTATCCTGAAAGGTGACGGATTCAGGTTCGAGATAGTCTAAAACTTGCGGAAAGAAAAGTTCTAGGAATTCGAGAAAAAAGGTTGATATTAATTCTTTGAATAACCGATCATGGTCGATCGCGTCTTGATTTGCCATTTTTGATTTGATTGTAGCGCGATCGCCTCTAATAGTACCTTCGCGCGATCGCGCTTCACGAAACCGCTAAAGCTATCAGGTGAGCTAAAATGTAACGAAATGCAAAGTATAATGAGAACGAAAACTTAAAGTCAGTAAAACAACCATGCGGGTCATAATTGCAGGAGCAGGGTTAGCAGGGCTTTCCTGCGCCAAATATCTAGTGGATGCGGGACATACCCCCATTGTCCTTGAACGTCGCGATGTCTTAGGCGGAAAAGTCGCAGCCTGGCAAGATGAAGATGGCGACTGGTACGAAACAGGGTTACACATCTTTTTTGGAGCATATCCCAATATGCTGCAACTTTTCAAAGAATTGGATATTGAAGATCGCTTGCAATGGAAAGAACACACGATGATCTTCAATCGCCCTGAAAAACCAGGAACTTATTCTCGCTTCGATTTTCCTGATCTTCCTGCACCGATTAATGGGGTGATTGCCATTTTACGCAATAATGATATGCTCTCTTGGCCAGAAAAAATCCGCTTTGGTATTGGCTTAATTCCAGCGATGTTGCGCGGACAAGGCTATGTAGAAGCGATGGATCGCTACACTTGGTCAGAGTGGATGGAACGGCAAAATATGCCCAAACGGGTGGAAAAAGAAGTCTTTATTGCCATGTCTAAGGCTTTAAACTTCATTAACCCCAATGAAATTTCTGCGACGATTCTCCTCACTGCACTGAATCGTTTCTTGCAAGAAAAAACAGGGTCAAAAATGGCGTTTTTAGATGGTTCACCCACAGAACGCTTGTGTCAGCCCATGGTGGATTATATTACGGAACGTGGTGGCGAAGTCCGTCTCAACGCGCCCTTGAAAGAAATTTTACTTAATGAAGACAACAGTGTCCGTGGCTATCTCATTCGCGGATTAAACGGTGCAGAAGATGAAGTGATCACAGCCGATGCCTATGTCTCTGCAATGCCAGTTGATCCGTTTAAGCTAATGTTACCCCAACCCTGGAAACAAATGGACTTCTTCAAGCAATTAGACGGCTTAGAAGGCGTTCCTGTGATTAACCTGCATCTCTGGTTTGATCGCAAACTCACGGATATTGATCACCTCTTATTCTCCCGTTCCGATTTACTCAGTGTTTATGCTGATATGAGTAATACTTGTCGCGGTTATGAAGACCCCGATAAATCCATGTTAGAGTTAGTGCTTGCCCCGGCGAAAGACTGGATTGGTAAATCCGATGAAGAGATTGTGGAAGCAACCATGGAAGAATTAAAACAACTCTTCCCCAAATATTTTACAGGGGACGATCGCGCACAGTTGCTCAAATCTCATGTGGTGAAAACCCCACGGTCAGTTTATAAAGCCACAGCAGGAAGACAAGCCCATCGCCCCTCCCAAGAAACCCCGATTTCCAACTTTTATCTCACAGGAGATTACACCATGCAAAAATATTTAGCCAGCATGGAAGGGGCGGTCTTATCTGGAAAATTAACGGCTCAAGCGATTACTAAAACTGAATCTGATGTAAGTTCTGTGGAAAAATCGGAGAAAAAGCCCGTTTCTGTGGCAAAATGATCTTCTGTGTTCCTATCTACCGATTAATGGGACAATTTTTGTGTCTTAACGTGAACCCTACTCGCCTGCGGTGAATGCTGCAACTGCCAAACCCTGAACAGACTTGTTCCCACCCCTCCGTCGAATCCGCTTATGAGTTCTGCCGTCAAGTGACTGCGGAATACTCCAAGACGTTCTATCTCGGAACGCTTCTCATGCCCAAAGAGAAACGGAAAGCCATTTGGGCAATTTACGTCTGGTGTCGGCGCACCGATCAACTGGTCGATGGGCCTGAAGCCGAGTTTACCACTCTCGATACTCTCGATCAGTGGGAAGCCACCTTAGAATCCATTTTTGCGGGTCATCCGGTAGAAAATCCTGATACCGCGCTGGTGGATACCTTAGAAAAGTTTCCCCTAGAGATTCAGCCCTTCCGCGATATGATTGCCGGACAACGGATGGATCTCAAGCGCGATCGGTATGAAACCTTTGAAGACCTCTATCTCTACTGTTATCGAGTCGCGGGAACAGTCGGACTCATGTCTAATGCCGTCTTAGGGGTAGAATCTGAGGGGGGGACACCGCCTTGGCGTAAACAACAAAAAACTCATATCCCCACAGAAGAAGCGGTTGCTCTTGGCATTGCTAACCAACTGACAAACATTTTAAGAGATGTGGGAGAAGATGCGGAACGGGGACGCATTTATCTCCCTCTAGAAGATTTAGAACGGTTTAATTATCGTGAGGAAGATTTATTCCAAGGGGTGATTAATGAAAATTGGCGACAATTGATGCAATTTCAAATTGAACGAGCACGAGGATTTTACACCCAAGCGGAAAAAGGAATCTGTGATCTTAGTCGAGATTCCCGATGGCCCGTTTGGACGGCTCTAATGCTCTATCAAGGAATTTTAGACGTTATCGAGCGCAATGAGTATGATGTATTTAGTCAACGAGCTTATGTTCCCAAAGCAGAGAAGTTTCTCTATCTCCCCATTGCTTGGCTACGCGCACAAGTGCTTTGATGAAGTGTCGAGTTAACGAAGAACCAATAACGAAATTGGAAAGATGATCAATTGGAAAACACTACCGAGACAGCGGGGAATTTATCAAATTACCACAGGTAGTGTTAGTTATGTTGGATTATCCGATAATATTCAACTCCGAGTGAAACAGCATTTAGAGAGTTCTTCCTGTCGATCGCGCATTATTCTGGATACCAATAAAGCCAAAATTATTGTTTTAGAATTACTCCCCGATAGTGATGATAAAACACTTGCGCTGCGAGAATGGTATTGGTTTTATAAGCTCAAGAAAAAAGGGCATATTATGGTCAATGACCCGAAAACTTTGGGCAAAACAAAAACGGGTCAATTTTTTCCTCCACAAACCCAAAAAGCAACCGCAGCAAACACTTCTTCTTCGCTTCCTTTCGGATGTGGGGTAAAACTAGCGGGAGTGACAACAGTGGTCGTGGGCTTTTTCTGTTTGGGGTTTTTGGTTGCGGGAAACTTAGTCCAACAAGGGGTTTCTGGTACACCTGATTCAGAAGCAAAACCAGAAGAGGCTTCAGAAACTAATTCAGAGTCTCAGGTTTCAGGGAATCGGGAAGGACTGCAGGAAACTAGCAACAGCCAGCGTACTGTGAATATGCAGCCGTTGAGTGCTTGCATCCGCCCTTTACAACGAGGAAGCTCGAAAGAAGCAGTCAGGCTATTACAAGAGCAATTAGAACAGTTAGGGTATTATCAAGGAGAAAAGGATGGCCTCTATGGTCCAGGTACGGAAGGAGCGGTTGCTGAGTTTCAACGGGATCATGATCTAGGAGTAGATGGTATTGTCGGTTGTGATACCCAAGCAGCGATTAATCAAGAATTACGTTAATTATTATTGTTCTTGGTTCATTGTTCACTGATCATCTGATGGGCTGCTCTCTTGAGAAAGCCAAATTTTTTGATGAGGAAGGGCGAGATCAATTCCTGCTTGATCAAGGGCTATTTTCAGGCGACGGCGATATTCTCGACCAATGGGCCACTGTTGTAAGGGTTTGGTTTTAATCCAGACGCGAATCATTATTCCTTGATGACTAAACTCGTCAACACCGAGTAAGACGGGGGCTTCTAAAATTTCTTTTTTCCAAGCGCGATCGCGCATCATACTATCACTAATTTCTTCAATAATTCGCATCGCTTTTTCCACATCTGCATGATAAGCAATGGGAATCTTTAAATCCACTTGTGACCAATTACTGGTGTAGTTAGTTACTGTCCGAATTTCACTATTGGGAATCGTAATTAACCGTCCTTCCGTATCTCGCAACTGCGTAATTCTTAAATTAATCGCTTCCACAAAACCTGTTGCATCAGCAATTCCAACCACATCGCCCACAGCATACTGGTCTTCCAGAATAATAAAAAAGCCATTAATTGCATCCCGAATTAAGTTTTGAGAGGCTAGAGAAATGGCAACCCCAATTAAACCCGCACCCGCCAGTAACGGACCGATATTAATCCCAATAACAGAAAGACCGACTAAAACGCCAACAACTGTCCAACTGACAGCAATAATGCTTTTTGCGACACTAGAAATGGTTGAAATTCGCAGTTGTAAGCGCAGATTGGCTTCTGGGGTGAGGAGATAGTTGTTAGCAAGAGCACCATTAAATTTATCAATTAAAATAAATGAGAAACGAGTCAAAAAATACGTTCCTAATCCGACAATGAACAAGCGAAAAGGAACGCGAAAGATATTAATAATTAGCCCTTGCAAAAATCGCGTGTAAGGAAATAAACCGACTAAATAAAGACTCCCCCCTAACCAAACCGCAAAGCGGAAGATTTGGATTAAGCGATATTTAATTTCTGCTAATTGTTGGCGTTGGTTTTGGGTCAGTTGTGTAGAAATTGCTTGCTCGGAGCTACTATCAAGAGTGGTCTGGAGAGATTTTTTTTCTTGATGAAATCGCCTTTCCAAAGCATAGAGAGCAATTGTTAGTGCAACCAGGAAGAGTAGCGCGATCGCGCCCTTTTTTGCCTGAGCAATCAAATACTCCTGTTCTCGCTCTCGTTTAGCTTGTTGTAGCGCATTTTTAATCTCAAGGATCACTTGCTCAGCCCGACGCTGAATCGTCATCCCTTTCAGATTCGCATCTTGACTGGTGACACTCAACAAACGAATTTCCCGTTGGTCAACAGCAACATAAATATCAACCAGTTGTCCCACTGCTTCTTGACGAACATCTACGTCTGCAGAGGGATTTTGCAGATAGTAACCCGTAATGTTTTCCAGTCGCTGCTCAATTTCGGTGATGCGAGCGGATAAATCCGATTCATTAGCCCCCACCTCCAGCACACAGCGTCCGTCTAAATGAATACATCCCGAAATCACTTTTTCTGTTGCTGGAGACATAAAAATAGACGAATTTCCAGAAAAATTAGGCAAAAGTGGGAATTGTGCTTGTGCAGACTGCTTAAACGGGAGTAATACGAGCAAAAGCGCCATCAAACTCCCCAACCAAATATATTTGCGCTTCATAAATCGTAAGGAATCAGAAAAGAAGGTTGAGTTAAACTATCCCAAAAATTTTGACATCTGATCAATATGCAGTAACCTAGTAGAGATCGCAATGTGAAATAACAACTCGTAAAGTTAAATGACAGCAACACAAGTAAAACACGAAGTAAAAGACCTTAGTTACGCCACACTAGGGAAACAACGGATTGAATGGGCAAGTCGTGAGATGCCCGTATTAAGACAAATTCGTGACCAGTTTGCGAAAGAAAAGCCCTTAGAAGGGATTCGCATGGTCGCTTGCTGCCACGTCACCACTGAAACCGCTAACCTCGCGATCGCGCTGAAAGCAGGTGGTGCAGATGCAGTTTTAATCGCCAGCAACCCCCTTTCCACTCAAGACGACACCGCAGCGAGTTTAGTTGCTGACTACGGCATTCCCGTTTTCGCGATTAAAGGTGAAGACAACGAAACTTACAATCGTCACATCAATATCGCCCTCGATCATCGCCCGAATATCATCATCGACGACGGTAGTGATGTCACCGCTGGATTAATTCAAAATCGTAAAGACCAAATCAAAGAAATCATCGGGACAACCGAAGAAACCACCACGGGTATCAACCGCCTCCGTGCGATGTACAACGATGGGGTGCTCACTTTCCCCGCGATGAACGTTAACGATGCGGATACCAAGCACTTCTTCGATAACCGCTATGGTACTGGACAATCCACCATTGACGGGATTCTTCGTGCAACTAACATCCTTCTCGCAGGTAAAACCGTTGTTGTTGGTGGTTATGGCTGGTGCTCTAAAGGGGTCGCCATGCGTGCTGCTGGTATGGGTGCAAACGTGGTTGTGACTGAAATTGACCACATCCGCGCTCTTGAAGCTGCAATGGATGGCTTCCGTGTGATGCCCATGGATGAAGCAGCAAAAATCGGTGATGTGATTGTGACTCTCACGGGTAACAAGCACGTGGTCGCAGGTCATCACTTCGACAACATGAAAGATGGCGCGATCGTCTGCAACGCAGGTCACTTTGATATTGAGCTTGACCTGAAATCTCTCCGTGAGAAAGCAAGCGAAGTCAAAGAAGTTCGTCCGTTCACTGAACAATACATTCTCCCCAACGGTAAGTCTGTGATTGTTTTAGGAGAAGGTCGTCTCATTAACCTCGCTTCCGCAGAAGGTCACCCCAGCGCGGTAATGGATATGAGCTTTGCCAACCAAGCTAAAGGATCTGAATACCTCGCACTCAACAAAGGCAAACTTGAGCCTGGTATTCACTCCATTCCTCGGGAAGTTGACCGTGAAATCGCTCGTCTGAAACTGAATGCAATGGGCGTTAAAATTGACGACCTCAGCGAAGCACAAGTCAAGTACATGAACTCCTGGACTGAAGGAACTGACTAATTGGCTCTTGCTTAGTCTAGATTAATCCTCAAGCCCCGATCGCGCGATCGGGGTTTTTCTGATTTGATTGGATCGGAAATCCTAGAGAATTTTTATAGCATTTTGTAACAATTCATATCGTTTCTGACTCAACATACTGCAAAGTAGTAAGAGAATATTGTCTGTTGAGAGGAGACTATAAATTATGCCATTATCTGATACCCAAATCTTAATTGCTTTAGTCGTTGCTTTAGTTCCTGGCGTTCTCGCCTTTCGGTTAGCAACAGAACTTTACAAGTAAGGTTATCCTTAGCTCACTGACTGATCACGCCTACAGACTTGTTCTGTGGGCGGATTGTTTGTATTGTAGTTCCTATGACAGACCGCAGAAAACCGATAGCATGAGGTTAATCCATTAATGTCTCTATGTTTTCTGATTATGTCTCCTGCACAAGTCACGCCTCCCCGTCGGAAAAAGACTCGTTCTCGCCGTAAAAAAAGTAATCGCCGTCAGTTACCACCTCATACTGGATTAACCCTTGAAATCGGTGCAAAAATTGTGGTCAATGCTGTCCTTGCTACCGCAGCGATCGCTGCAATTAATAAACTTGTTCCTAACTATCAAACTCAACGTTTACGTTTAGAAGAAGTTCAACAAGAAGTTCAACAAACCCAAGCCCGTGTTGATGAATTGAATCAAGAATTTACCCGCAATTTTGATCCCAATCAAAGCGAGATTATTATGCAGCAACAAACCAATCAAATCAAACCCAATCAGCGTCATCTGGTTTGGTTAAAACCGAAGCAGTGACCGTTCCAAGAAACGTCTCCCCGTAACCAGTCATCAGTTATCCAGAAAACCAAGAACAAAAATGTCTGATTCCTCCCCTGTCTTATTGTTAGTTGATGGTCATTCGCTGGCGTTTCGGGCCTATTACGCCTTTGCGAAAAGTCGAGATGGGGGGTTAAAAGCCTCAGATGGAACGCCGACAAGTATCTGTTTTGGCTTCCTCAAGTCTTTATTGCTAGTGTTAGAAGCCGAAAAACCACAAGCCTGCGCGATCGCGTTTGATTTAGGCTTACCCACCTTTCGCCATGACGCAGATGAAACCTATAAAGCCGATCGCGCTGAAACACCAGATGACTTTATTCCTGATTTAGCTAATTTACAAGAAATTCTGGTAGCGTTGAATTTACAAGTCGTGACCGCAGAAGGCTACGAAGCGGATGATGTCTTGGGAACGCTGGCAAGACAAGGAAAGAGCCAAGGATACTTTACTAAAATTATAAGCGGCGATCGCGATTTATTTCAACTGATTGATGAAACCGAACAAATTAGTGTTCTTTATTTGGATAAATCCGTCTTAAAAGGGTCAAAAACCATTCGAGAATATAACAGTGCAGATGTCGAAGAAACCTTGGGTATTCAACCGCAGCAAGTTATTGATTATAAAGCCCTTTGTGGAGATAAATCAGATAATATTCCAGGGGTGAATGGGATTGGGGAAAAAACAGCAGTTAAACTTCTCCAGCAGTATGGAACACTAGAAAATATTTATGACCAGATTGATGAAATTAAAGGCGCAGTCCAAAAGCGATTAATCACAGGAAAAGAGAATGCAGAACATTCCCGTTATCTGGCGACAATTAAAGATGATATTCCTTTAGAAATTGACTTTGATGAGTTACAACTGAAAGGAATTAACCTTGTAAAACTCAAACCTCTTCTCGCCAAACTCGAACTCAAACAGTTCTTAAAACAACTGGACTATCTCCAGCAACAACTAGGAGGAAGTAGCAGTCCCGACCCTGAAAAAAAGGAAGAAATAGAAGACGAAAGCCTGTGGTTTTTTAGTGCAGAAGAGACCAAGCAGCAACAAGAAAACTTAGTCACTGTTCAACCAGAAATCATTGATACCCGAGAAAAACTGGATCAGTTAATCGCAATTTTAGAACAACATCAAGACCCAGATTATCCAGTGAGTTGGGATACAGAAACGACAGCCTTAAAACCTCGTGATGCGACATTAGTTGGGATTGGCTGCTGTTGGGGAAATGATCTTACAGAAACCGCTTATATTCCCATTCATCATCAGCAAGGAATCGCCTTAGACGCAGCAGAAATTACAACCGCTTTATCTCCAATTCTCGAAAGTGAACAGTATCCCAAGACCCTACAAAATGCCAAATTTGATCGCTTGATGTTACGCCATTTTGGAATTCAATTAAATGGTGTGGTATTTGACACGATGTTAGCCAGTTATGTCTTGCATCCAGAACGCAATCATAATTTAAGTGATTTAGCAGCCCGATATTTACCTGATTTATCCACTCAAAGTTATCAAGAATTAGCGATTCCGAAAGAAGGAACGATTGCTGACTTAGACATGGCAACGGTTGCAGAATATTGTGGGATGGATGCTTATGTCACCTACCAACTCACTCAGTTATTAGCAACAGAATTAAAAGCCATTCCTCAGTTAGATCAATTATTCCGAGACCTTGAACGCCCCCTCGAACCCGTTTTAGCAGACATGGAGTATTGGGGAATCAGAATCGATACTGCTTATCTGAAAACTCTGTCTGAGGAATTGGGAAATAAGTTAGAACAGATTGAAACCAAAGCCTATGACTTAGCAGGACAAACCTTTAATCTTAATTCTCCGAAACAGTTAAGCGAGATTTTATTTGAGAAACTAGAGTTAAATCCGAAAAAGTCTCGGAAAACGAAAACAGGTTATTCCACTAATCATGCGATTTTAGAAAAATTACAGGGCGATCATCCCATTATTGATTTAATCTTAGAACATCGTACCCTATCCAAATTAAAATCCACTTATGTGGATGCACTTCCCAACTTAGTCAACCCAGACACTCAACGCATCTACACCGATTTTAATCAAGCGATTACCACAACAGGAAGATTATCTTCTTCTAATCCCAACTTACAAAATATTCCCATTCGCACTGAGTTTTCCCGTCAAATTCGACGGGCGTTTCTACCCGAAGATGATTGGTTACTTGTCTCTGCTGACTATTCCCAAATTGAACTCAGAATTCTGACTCATTTCAGTCAAGAATCCATTTTACTGGATGCCTATCAAACGGGAAAAGATGTCCATCGTGTGACAGCACAATTATTGTTTGAAAAAGAAGACGTTACCGATGAGGAAAGACGACTGGGAAAAACCATTAACTTTGGGGTGATTTATGGCATGGGACCGCAACGATTTGCCAGAGAAGCTGCGGTGAGTAATCAACGAGGGAAAGAATTTATTGAGAAATATCAAGCCCGTTATCCCCTCGTATTTGAATATCTCAAAAACCAGAAAAAACGCGCGATCGCGCAAGGCTATGTGGAAACCTTACTCGGACGCAGACGCTATTTTTACTTTACCAGTTCCCCCCTCGACCAACTAAAAGGAAGCGACCCCAAGACCATTGATTTCAGCCAAATTAAAATCGGAAGAGACGAAAGCGAAACCCTCCGTGCTGCTGCTAACGCCCCCATTCAGGGGTCAAGCGCAGATATTATCAAAATTGCCATGGTTAAACTCAATGAACTGCTAAAGCCCTACCAAAGCCGTCTCCTACTACAAGTTCATGACGAGTTAGTCTTTGAAATTCCGCCTCACGAATGGGATGAACTGCGTCCCCAAATTCAAGCAACCATGGAGAACGCCATCTCTCTTAGCATCCCCCTAGAGGTAGAAATTAACGTGGGGAAAAACTGGATGGAAGCCAAGTAACTGATAGTTCAAGACTGAACAATACTATACATTAACTGTAAAAGTAAAGCAGTCAGAGCGTACTTCGGAAAGTACGGTGCTATCCCACAACGCCTTGAGGAAATTCCCCAAAGCTCCTACAAAATCTCTTTTTAGAGAAAACCCACAGTTAGGACAAGTAAACTGTTTTCTTCCGCCTAACTTCTGATGAATATGACCACAATGAGGACAAGTTTTCGATGTATATTCTTCGGTGTGACGGGTCAGAATCGAGCCATATTTAGCACACTGACGCTCTAACACCTGAGAAAAGCGATACATCGCCCAACTCAACATACTACGAGCCGTTTTACTCCGAATCTTTCTTTTGGCTTTACACACCATTTGAGAAGATTCATAAGTTGGCAACGCTATCACCCGATAGTTTTTAGCTAACCAACTCGCAGTCTTTCGGTGCATTTCATCAACGAGATTACGAATTTTTCGTCGTTTCCGTTTCATCTTTTGATTGAGTTGATAACGGAGATGGCGATTTTTATGTCCTTTCAATAAGTCTCGTTGACTTTGCATCTTATCCAAAGAACGGCACAATCTTACAATGCGATTAATGTCGCCTTCCCCCAACTCGATGAACTGATTACCATCAAATCCTGTTAGGAAAGTTCGCACACCAGGGTCAAACGCAATGAAACTTTCTTTCCCGTTGTCTTCTACTTTTGTATCTTGAGGAAGAGAAAGATAGAAATTACCGTTTTTGTAAGTGACTTCTGGCGTGTAGTCTGGGTTAAGAACACAGAAGCGTCTTCCGTTATCAGAACATTCAAATGCTCCTAAATTTCCCCAATATTTAGGAAGAAGTCTCCCTTGGTTTAAATCGGAAGCGACCTTAAACTGGAGGGTTTGAGATTTGTCTCGAATAGAACGAAATCTCGCTATTTTTAATCCAGCTTGGGGGTGAGGTTGTTTCTGCTTACCTTTACCCACATATTTGGGATTCTTTTTGGTTTTAGACCATGCTGAGTACGCCTCCATCACTGCTTGGTCAAGAATAGCTGCGGGGAGTTTTTCTTTTAACCAGTCGGGTCTGATTTGAGCCTTAAAAAAGGTCTTAAAGGCTTGCTTTCCAGTCCCTCCAATTCCTGTTCGGTCAAAGCCTTGATGCTGGTTTAAGTATTCTATAGCCAGATTATAGGCTTTCCGATTCAGTCTGACCCATTTCTTTAGAAGATGGCGTTGTTCCTTGGTTAGTACCATTCGATACTGGGTGCAAGTCTTCACGGATGGGTTTCTTGTACTTTTGGAGTCCGTATAATCGACAACTGAAGACGTGGATGATAGCAAGGATATCTTCGACCATTTCTCGTTCTGGAGAGAGGTCACTTTGTTGGAGAACCACGAGTTGACAACCTTGTCTTTCGCAGAGCCATTGGATAAGTTCAACACCGAAACGGGCGAGTCGATCCTTATGACAGACCACAACCATTGAAACATCTCCTGCGAGAACTCGTTCCAATAGGGAGCGAAGTTTTTTCCTTTTGAAGTTGAGTCCCGACGCGATTTCTTTGACAAGTTCACCGTTGGGGAAACGAGTGAGAAGAAAGTCAGCTTGTCTCTCAAGGTCAGGTTTTTGAGCATGACTGCTAACTCTGGCGTACAGGAGAATTGATTTCTCTGATGGAGAGGGGTTGAGGACTGATTCGACGTTGTAACGTCTTTGACCGTTGGGAGTTCGGATGGTTTCGATTTTTCCAGCTTCATCCCATCGGAGGAGGGTTCGGAGTGAAACGCCGAGTTGTTCTTGGGCGACTCTGGCTGGTACATACTTTGACATTGAAAAACAACTTGATTGACTACTTTAGAGTCTAGTAAAGAAGTTAAGTAATGTCAATTGATGTTCAGTTATTATTCTTCTAGCAAACAACTCCTAAATGATAGTAATTCCAAATCAGAGACATAAGATTCTTTGTCATCGCTGATCTGGCTTCCCACCTAAGATGGAGATAATCCCACGATTAACCGGCTCGGCTTTGATCTCCCGCTATTGCGTTTGTTAGCGGGAGAGCATCAATCCTATAATAGAAATAAATCCAAAAAAACCTAAAAGTTTAAAATCGGTAACGGAAAATATAAACTGTCTTCAGAAACAGCTTAAGTTGGGAAGGCAAATTAAAAGGAAACTATCATGAGTGAAGAACAAGTTCAAGAATATGCAACCTTAGAAGCGGAAAAAGAGGAAACGACCGCCAAGTCCGAGACTAAAGCGACCAAAGAAACTAAAGCTACCAAGGATAGTCAAAACTCCCTCGCTTTGAAAACAGTGGGAGATCGACCAGTTAGTGGTGGAAAACTCGAACTCGCGGGAACTTTCCGTACTATGGGAGGAGACCGTCCCATTTTAGCCAGTCACCTCCATGTCGTAGAAAAATTCCGCACCATGGGTGGCGAACGCCCAGTTTTTGCTACTCAGTTACCAACAGTCGGGAACTTTTATTCTTCAGGAAGTCGTCCCATTGGGGCAAGTACCCTCAAAATTGATGAGACTTATTCTAATTTTGGAAACCGTCCTGTTGCCTCTAATCAAATTGATGATCCGAGCTTATTAATGGGTTATATTGATTAAATCTTTGGCTAAAAAAATACTTCTTTTGGATGATTAATTTCTCCCTTGCTCCGTCAGGGGAGCTTTTTTGTTATTTTATTGGTTTCTGATAGCACTTCGATCAATTAGGTAAGTCATTAGATATTCCTTCCTTTGAGGGAAGAAGCGCGATCGCGCTTTTGTTATCTTAAGGAAAACTATATAACAACTTTTCATAAAATCATTTTTTTCCCAGAATTGTCTTCATTCAAAAGGAGTATAACAATGTCATCTCAACCTGAAAAAATAAAACCTAAAATTAATATTAATGAATCAGCCATCAAGGGTCAACCCGAGAAATCACTGGCTAAAAGAAAAAAGGAAACACCAGTAACGGATCGACAATGGGGCGGGACAAATCAGTTTCCTCATCAGCCATTTCCGAAACCACAAACTCCATCAAAAATGAGTAAATCAGCCCCAGTTATCCAACGAGAAATCAGGCGAATTCTTCCCAAACTTAGACCTGAACAACGTCGAGAGATTGCAGATGAACTCATTGCTAAGTTACAGGAAAAAGGCATTGATCAACAAAGGATCAAACAAAATCTTTCTCTGACGACAATCAATCCTCAAGCCATGAATACTGAACAAATCAGTCAAGTGGTCACTTTTGCTTATCAGCATGATCCAGAAGCATTTGAAGCGGTACTGACTAAACCCAAGGTTGTGCAGTTTTTAAGCAACCCGATTTTATCAGCAATCGTTGGTATTATGGCAGCTAAATGGCTCAAGCAATAGCCACTTTATCGTTTGATTTTCAATCATCATGAGCGATCAAAATCCTTCCCCATCCGAAGCACCATCAGAGGAATTATCCCCCGAACCGCACCCTCCTCAGCGTCCCCCTTGGCTGCGATCGCTGCTGATGCTGATGCTTTTAGGATTAGGGGGAGGAGCAGGTTATGGTTGGTATTTTATTCAGTCTCGCCTGTCCCCAACTGTCGCCGAAAGCCTGAGCAATCTTCTCTCGCGTCCCGTGGAAATGGGAACGTTAGACTCATTCTCCTTCACCTCCCTCACCTTTGGGGAAACCGTCATTCCGCCCACTGAAGATAACTCAGAAGCAGTGATTATCCCCGCTATAGAAGTGGATTTCACCCCATTCAAACTGATCACTGAACAGACCATTGAACTCGATGTCACCTTAGTTGAACCTGAGATTACCGTTGAGCAAACCCCAGAGGGAAAATGGATTACTACTGAACTGACTCCGCAACCTGCTGGCGCGATCGAGATTAAACTCAATACCCTTGCGGTTGAACAGGGAAACCTTTCTCTCTCTCCCCGAACGCCAGAAGGACAACTGCAACCTCCCGTTAATTTGACCTTACCGCAACTCAACAGTCAGTTTCGGGATAACAACCAACGGATTTCGTTTCAGGTGCAAAATTTATCCGTTACCGATGGACAAGGAAGTCTTAACTTAGATGGAGAAGCCCGTCTTGATACTGGGGAAGTGGATGTCGCCGTTACCAGTAATCAACTCGCCATGGGGGAATTAGCCCGTCTGGTATCTTCTCCCCTTGAGATTAAAGGAGGGATGCTCGATGCCAATACCAAGGTTTCCTTAACCCTTGATGGCAGTTTACCCAGTTTTGAAGGGACGGCTCAATTAGAAAACGTCGAAGGAAAACTCGATCAATTTACCACCGCAATCACTAATACCAATGCTGATGTCCAGTTAGCGGGAAAAGATATTATTATCAAAGAGTTTAACACTCAATTTGGAGATGTCAGCGCGATCGCGCAAGGAACAATTAATCTGGATCAGGGGTATGACCTCACCGCAAATCTTGAACCAACCCCCGTTTCCAAGCTGTTAACCGCCATTGATCTTGATCCGACTGAAGTTCCCCTAACTGGAACCATTGAAGCCCAGATTGAGATTACAGGCGAATTAGATAATCCCCAACTGAATATCACCGCCAACAGTACCGACACAACAACTGTCGATCAAATCAAAGTGAGTGGCTTTCAAACTCAACTCTTTGTCCAAGGAACACAAGTTATTATTGAAACCTTCCAAGCAACACCGCAAACAGGGGGAGAAATTACCGCTCAAGGGACATTGAACTTAACCGCAGAACAAGAAATAGCTCTCGATGTTGAAGTCAAAGATGTTTCAGGAGAAGCCATTCGTCCCTATCAAGCCAATCTTCCCCCTGATTTGGGAACACTCAACGCCTCAGCCGAAATTACAGGATCATTAAAAGACTGGAAAAATCTGAAAGCAGACGGAACAGCAAACTTCGCCATTGCCGAAGGGACAGTGACCTTACCCCAACTGCAACTTTCCCAAGGTCAGTTACAAGCCCAAATTAAGATTAATGGCTTACAACCCGAAAAACTCAGTAATCAAATTCCTCCCCAATTTCAAAATCCCATTTCAGGACAATTTCGCCTCGATGCGGATGTCACTGACTTATCTCCCGAAAAACTGCAACTCACTGGATCAGGCGCTTTAAACGTCCCCCAAGGCGAACTCGCTGCAACCAACATTACCTTCAATGAAGGTCAGTTAAATGCTGATTTGAGACTGCAAGACATTCCCCTTGCCTTACTCGCCCCCGAAACACCACCCGATTTAAACGAATTACTCTCCGCCCAGTTGCAAGTGCAAGCAGATGTGCAAGCATTTGATGATCTCAACCAAGTTCAAGGAACGGGTTCTGGATCAATTAATGTTAGAGGCAGTGATCAAAATCAAAACATTGCCCTCAATAATCTTCGTCTCAACCAAGGGAAATGGCAAGGAGAGTTACAAGTCGAAAACTTCACTCTGTCTCGTTTTGTTCCTCAGCTTCCCTCTCCACTAACAAACGCGCTTTTTAATACCCAACTGACCGCCCAAGGCACATTAGATAATTTAACCCCCTCAGGAATTACGGTTCAAGGAACAGCAGCTATTAATCAAATTTTAGGCGGGAAGGTTACAGCAAATCTGATTCGTTTAGAAGACGGGGAATTTCAAATTGTTGCCACCCCAGAGAATCTCCAACTGTCTCAACTTTCTGATCAATTACAAGGCGACCTCACTGGAGAAGTCAATCTTGATGGCAATCTAGATAATCTCACACCCGCAGGAATTACAGCCCAAGCCAACTTAAACTTCAGTGAAGGACTCGCCCTGATGACCAATCCCCTAACTACCCGCCTCAGTTGGGAGGGTGAACAAGTCATTCTCGAAGAAGCAACCGCCGAAAACTTCTTTGCTGAAGGGGTGATTGCTCTCAACTTAGAACAAGAAGGACAAGACATTATTGAAAATATCAACTTAACCGTTGATGCCCAAAACCTTGATTTAGCCCAACTTCCTCTCCCCAGTCCAGAACCAGTGGGTAAAATTGATGTGCAAGGCTTAGCCAACTTCTCTGGCAACATTACAGGAAATCTTACTCAACCCCAAGCCGAAGGAGACATTCGCTTACAAAACTTTGCCGTCGAACGCTTTACCTTTGATTCAGAAATGACGGGAGGCGTTCAAGTGAATGCACAGCAAGGAGTGAGACTGAACTTAATTGGGAATCGTGAAACTCCTGATCAAATTCGTTTCGCCTTATCCTCTCCCCAGCGCGATCGATTACTCCCTCTCGAACCCGAATCCTTCTTGATTCAACGAGACAAAGCCCTTGCAGAAGGAACGCGCCAAGGAGACACCTTACAAGCCAGTTTAGAAGCAATTCCTCTTGACCTACTTAAAGACTTTGCCCCCCTCTCTGCCGAATTTGCCAATCAACCCGCATCAGGCACATTAGAAGGCAACTTGGCCCTGAATTTAGACAATTATGATGTTTCGGGAGAGCTTACCCTCCAAGAGCCCTCCTTAGGACGCTTTAACAGCGATCGCGCAACAGCAAACTTTACCTATACTAAGAACACCCTCACCGTCAAAGAAGCGGTCCTCATCGAACAAGAAAGCGAATATCGCGGAAGCGGTCGCCTCACTCTCGCTGCACCCAGCCCTGATTTTGAAGTGAATCTCAACATTGAACAAGGACGCATTCAAGATCTTCTCAGCAACCTGCAAGTGTTTAATCTTTCTGATATCAACCAAAACTTCACGACCCCGACTTATGGCAATGCGGATGACCTTGATGTCGCTGCGGTTGGTGTTGACCAACTCCCCCTTCCCATCCAACTGCGACGCTTCTCAGAAATTAAAGCTCTCCTTGCTCAAATGCAAGCCCAAGAAGAGACAGTAACCGCCATTCCTCCCCTAGCTTCCGCCCAAGGAAACTTTACAGGCAATTTGAGTCTGCAAGGGCAATCCTTTAATCTCGAAGAGATCCAAGGAGAATTTCGCCTTAATGGTAAAGCCTGGCAATGGGGCCCCTATCAAGCGCAAACGGTTAACGCCAAAGTCAGTCTTTCCAATGGTGTAATCACTTTATTACCCGTTCGTCTCGCCTCTGGAGAAAGTTTTATTAATCTCTCAGGGACAGTTGGGGGAGAAAACCAATCGGCACAATTAAAAGTCAATCAAATCCCCATTGCCGGCTTGCAAAACCTGATTGAACTACCTGAATTTATTGGGGTAAGCGGTTTTGTTAATGCGACAGCAACCGTTGCAGGGAAACAAGATAACCCCACCGCTAGAGGAGAACTCAGCGTTGAACAAGCCACGCTCAATCAAACCCCCATTCAAACCATTCAAGGCAGTTTTAACTATAACAACTCACAATTGAATTTCTTCGCTGAAGGATTACTCTCCGAAGATAGCAACCCCCTAACCCTCAGTGGCGACATTCCCTATCAACTCCCCTTTGCTGTTGTTCCTCCTCCTTCTGATGATTTGAATATTGATATTAACCTCCAAGATGATGGTTTTGCCCTTCTTGATGTGGTGAGTAATGGTCAACTCACGTGGGAAGGCGGAGAAGGGGCGGTCAACCTGGCGATTAATGGCCCCTTCAATCTCGAAAACTTCCAATTTGATCAACTCAACACCACAGGCGTTGTCACCCTTTCCCAAGCGAGTCTTGGGACGGCGGTATTACCTGAACCGTTAACAGATATTAACAGCCGTGTGACATTTAATTTCAATCAGTTCACGGTGGAACAATTTAATGCTGACTTTGGGGGCGGAGAAGTCACCGCAACAGGAGGACTCCCCTTATTTGAAGCGACCCCTGACTCACAAACCCTTGCGATTGCTTTAGATGATTTGACCGTTAATTTGCCTGATCTTTATGAAGGTGATGTCGCTGGAAATATTAATATTGCCCAAAGCGCGTTAGAACCCGAAATTGGTGGGGAAATGACGGTTTCCGATGGCGAAGTGATTCTCGCTGGACAAGACTCCGCAGCCACCAATCGCGAGTCAACCGAAGAAAATACTTCCAATATTGCTTTCAGTGACTTGAAAATTAATCTTGGGGAGAATGTTAATGTCGTTCGTCCGCCCATTATGGACTTTTTGGCAAAAGGCGATTTAACCCTCAATGGAACGTTAGCCAATATGCGTCCTGAAGGAACAATCAATTTAGAACGCGGTCAAGTCAATTTGGGACCCACTCAATTTCGCTTAGCCCAAGGTTACGAGCAAACCGCAACCTTTATTCCCAGCCAAGGGTTAGACCCCACTCTCAATGTCCGTTTAGTGACCTCTGTCGCTGAAACCAGTGGTAATGTTCGGACTGAGACCACAGGAACGGAAACCACCACCCGAGTTAATTCAGGTGTGGGTACATTGCAATCCGTGCAAGTGGAAGCCTTAGTACAGGGACGCGCCAGTACACTCCAGCCTGGACAATTAACCGCTAATAACGATGTTCTGACTCTCAGTAGCGACCCCCGTCGCAGTGAAACAGAGATTATTGCTCTGCTCGGGGGTGGGTTAACCAGTGGCTTGGGACAAGGAAATACAGCATTAGGACTGGCTAATTTAGCAGGTTCAACATTTTTAGGCAGTTTTCAAAATACTATTGGTGATGCTTTAGGCTTAAGTGAATTTCGGATCTTCCCCACTCTGATTCCCACTGAAACCGAAGAAGGAGAAGATAGTTCTGATTCTACTTTAGGCTTTGCAGCAGAAGCTGGGGTTGAAATTAGTAATGATTTTTCCTTCTCTGTCCTTACCCTCTTTAATGCGGATCAAACATTTCAATATAGTGTTCGCTATCGTTTAAGTGATGATATTTTATTACGGGGTTCAACCGATTTATCCGATAATGAAAGCCTGACCGTTGAATATGAAACCCGTTTCTAGTTACCAATCATGTCGAGACCTGCCATGGAATGTTTCCAAAGAACAAACAACAAAGAACGAATCATTACTGAGAGTTAAATCAGAGTTAACCCATTATTAAATTGATGATGATGAAATGGTGAGGGAAAGTCCATAAGATAAAAAATGGAACTATAAACGGCAACACTTAATTGAATCACCGTGACCTCATCTAACCAGACTCCCCTTAATCCCAGTTCAACAATTGCTGATTTAGAAACTCACAAGTATCAGGTAAATGCTGATACCCTTGGAGAAGTTGTTGCTAACGAATTTCAAGACCACCCGAGCCTCCCCGGTGTGATTATTACCGAGGCAGATCAACTTCTCGGAGTAATTTCTAGGCGAAAATTTCTGGAACAGATGAGTCAGCCCTACAGCTTAGAGTTATATCTCCGTCGCCCAATTCGAGTGTTGCTAGAGGTGATGGAAACGGATACGCTTACCTTAGAACCAGACTGTCGCATTGATAAAGCGGTGAGACAAGCCCTGAATCGTTCTTTAGACTTACTCTATGAACCGATTTTGGTTCGGAAGGAAAATCAGTCATTAGAATTGCTAGAACTTCACCATTTACTGCTCGCGCAATCTAAAATTTTTGCTCAAGTTAATAAAATTATTAATAATCAAAAAGAAGAAGCTCGCCGATACGCAGAAAACTTAAAACAAGAACAAGCCAAAGTTAAAGAATATACCCGTCAGTTAGAACAGCAACAACTCGAAGCCCAAAGGCGAAATCAAGTCTTGGAAATGCAACGGGCAAAATTATCGCGACAAGCAAATGCGATTTCGGAATTAAATGAGCGCTTTGTGCAGTTAGGGGAACTCCTCTCGGAAGAAGGAAAACAAACTTTTGCTCAAATGTTGAGTAGTGTTGAGGCAATTTCGGATTATACCGCTCGCATTATGAAAATTGGGGAGGGGTTTAACGAAGAATTAGAATCGGTGAATAATGCAACCAAGTTGATTGAACGGGTGAGTCAACAGGTACGGAATTTGTCCATTCAAGCAGCATTAGTGGCAAATCGCCCTCAAAGTGACTCATCAGGTCAAATGAGCGGTTTAAGTCGCATTACCACCGAAATTGGCAATTTAGGGAATAAAACTTTTGAAGCAACCACCGAAGTGAACCAGATTGCTTATCGTTTTCAAAGTCAGATTGAAGATTTGACCAATGCAGCCCAAGAAAGCGAAACCGTCGCGCGATCGCTGGTGAAACGATCTCAACAAACGCAACAAGCCCTTGAGGAGTTGGAACGCTTGATTAATGAGTATAAACAAGATAACACGATTATCGAATCCAACCCCTCCCCACAGGAAACACCAGAAGCGGATAATGTTCACTAAGCACAAAAGTTTAAAATTAGATTAGAATAGACGAGTTTTTGTGAATTTATTTTTAGTGTTCTTATGTTCTTTAGCGAACTGACACCAATCTTAAAAGAACTAACCCAACAACCCATTACCTTTACTGGGGGATTAGTTTCTGGATTTTTACGCCTCAATCCGAATGAAGATCCCCTAAAAAGCTGGCTCTCTCAGCAAGGGGAAGCCTCCTCCTCTGCTAGCCGTCAAGAGAGTCATCCCCCCCAAAGTATTGATATTGAATAGGGTTGAGCGGTTTCAAACGCTCCCTTATCCTTTTGTCATGGGAGCACTCACTCTCAAAGCAATGATTAAATTAAGTTGCTATTGGTTGCCTAAAGGTGACACTTAATCTCTTTTTCCCTGTCATTCCTGAAAGCAATGATTAAAATATTCTCAGGGGTTAAACTTGACGAGATTCCATTTTCATGGCGCACTCAATCTTGTCCATTTTCAATCTTTGGAAGAGAAGGAGTTCCACCCCGATTCTCGGCAAGTGCAAAAATTATGATTAATGTGCTAGAAGAGTTAAACGGTGGCAATCAATGCAGTTATTAAAAATATGAAGCAACTCAACTGGAAGGAAAGATTTGATGCACTCTTATCCAATCAAAAAAATTGCTTCTGAACTTAAACACTATTATCATTCCCACTTCTGAGTAAGAGTTGGGGCAGACTCATCGGAGTCGTTGTCAATTTGGTAAGAAAGGCTACAATCATGGCTAGTGTTTCCTGTCCAACTCTCTAAACTGCCGTGAGCAAAGGGATGATTAAACCTCAAACAGAGAAGCAACAGGAAAAGTAGCAATCAAATCTCAATTTTAAAATGATTGATTATCATTCATTTTCAGATGAAAACAGCAAGCAGTAAGAGGAAAACGAGCCTTATGCAGGTACACGCACTAACCAGCCAGCAGCAAAAAAGTGAATTAGAACGCTTAATTGAAGAACAAAGTCACGAAGCAGCCCAAGGTAATACCGTCCCCTTGGAAGTTGAACCCGCCGATGCCGACTTAGAAAAAGAGGCGTTGTTAGAGGTTGCTGAAGCATCAGAAGAAACATCAACCAAAGCGGTTACTGCAACTAAAGAGGAGAATAGTAAAGAGGATAGTAAAAAGAAGTCTTACACAGAAGATTCGATTCGCCTTTACCTGCAAGAAATCGGTCGAATTCGCTTGCTGCGGGCTGATGAAGAAATTGAGTTAGCGCGGAAAATTGCTGATTTATTAGAGTTAGAACGCAAACGGACGGAGTTGGAAGCCACCATTGGCTGTGAACCCACCGATGAAGAGTGGGCCGAAGAGGTGGATATGCCATTACAGAAGTTTCGCCGTCGCTTAATGCTGGGGCGTAGAGCGAAAGAAAAAATGGTACAGTCAAATTTGCGGTTGGTGGTCTCGATCGCGAAAAAATATATGAATCGCGGATTGTCATTTCAAGATTTGATTCAAGAGGGGTCTTTAGGCTTGATTCGCGCTGCGGAAAAGTTTGATCATGAAAAAGGATATAAGTTTTCGACTTATGCCACGTGGTGGATTCGTCAGGCAATTACTCGCGCGATCGCGGATCAATCGCGAACGATTCGCCTTCCCGTTCACTTATACGAAACCATTTCTCGCATTAAGAAAACCACGAAACTCCTTTCCCAAGAGTTAGGGCGCAAGCCAACGGAAGAAGAAATTGCGGAACGGATGGAAATGACCATCGAAAAGTTACGTTTTATTGCTAAATCGGCGCAACTTCCCATTTCTTTGGAAACACCGATTGGGAAAGAAGAAGATTCTCGTCTTGGTGATTTCATCGAAGCCGATGGAGAAACGCCAGAAGATGAAGTCTCGAAAAGTTTATTACGAGAAGATTTAGAAGATGTCCTTGATACCCTGAGTCCCCGCGAACGAGATGTTCTCCGTCTCCGCTACGGTTTAGAAGATGGACGGATGAAAACTCTTGAAGAAATTGGACAAATCTTTAATGTCACTCGCGAACGCATCCGACAAATTGAAGCGAAAGCCTTAAGAAAGTTACGCCATCCCAACCGCAACAGTATTTTAAAAGAATATATTCGCACCTAAAGATTCAACCGTGGCAAGGTGAAAAAGCGAAAGCTGGGTGAGTTGATCAACTTTCCCCAGCTTTTGCTATAATGTTTCAGCGAATGAGTTTAAGTTAGCTTGGTTAGAGAAGGCTGAAAGGGCTCTTCTCTCCAAGTTAGCTTAGTGGTGACTAATCTGGTTTAGAGGAGTCCCCAGAAGTGGAGAACGCCTTGTCCACTGAGAATTTCGGTGAGTAATGCAGCCACGAAGCCGATCATTGCTAAGCGACCATTCCAATTCTCTGCAGATGTGTTGAAACCAAATTTGAAATCGTTGCGATTTTCTTCCATGATGACCTCTTGATAAATAAATGCTAGTGCAATCAACTCTGTAAATAAATGTAACTAAAGATTGCAAAAAAAGCAATCCTCTGTAAGGAATAGAAGCATTGTGTTTTCCAATGTAATCAATTACACCATTTCAAGTTAATGTTAGATAAACAAACCCTTTTTGCAGCTTCTCTGTTTCCCTATTTGGGATTTCTTTGGTTTATGACGCGATCGCGCTCCTTTCCTCGCTTAGCAGTGATTGGGTTTTATGTGCTGCTGCTGTTTGTGTTCGTGACGATTCCTGCAGGAATTTATGCCCAACGCGCTTATGGGGAATCTCTAGCGAATGTGGACTGGCTGCATGGGAGCGCGGAATCGTTTCTGACTCTCTCCAATATCTTAGTGGCGTTAGGGTTTCAAGCTGCGATTCAACGCCAGAAAACGGCTTCTTCTGATCAAAAAGAATAAATATGAGTTTTTCCTCTCCCAGTCATCCCTTATCAACTCAGCCTGAATCAGCAAAGGTTTTGGGGATTCCCGTTCACCTGTTATCGGATTATTTAAGCTGGCTAGAAGACCGTTGGCAGCAGGGAAAGGGGACTCATGTGGTGACCTTAAATGCAGAAATGGTAATGTTAGCCCGAAAAAATCGGAAACTGGCGGGCGCGATCGCGCAAGCGGATCTAATTATCCCTGATGGGGCGGGAGTTGTGTTATCTTTAAGCCTACAAGGGAAAAAACAACAGCGTTTTCCTGGGATTGAACTGGCGGGCGCACTTTTAAAACGAATCGCACAAGAGAAGCACTCAGGAACAGTGTTTTTTTATGGCGGGGTCCCTGGACGAGCAGAAGCATCCGCCCAATTTTGGCAGCAACAGCATCCCGAATTAACCATTCACAGCCAACATGGTTATCTCTCAGAGCAGGAAACGGTAAACCTTACTGAAACCTTACGCCAAAAGCAACCGCAACTCATTTTAGTAGGATTGGGCGTTCCGCGACAAGAACTTTGGATTGCTCAACATCGCCACTTATGCCCACAAGCGATTTGGATTGGTGTGGGAGGCGCGTTTGATATTTGGGGCGGGGCAAAATCCCGAGCGCCTGCATGGTTTCGGAATAATAACTTAGAATGGCTGTATCGTTTCTATCAAGAGCCGTCCCGATGGCGACGGATGTTGGTATTGCCCTTATTTGCTTGGGCTGCCCTCATCCACCGCGATCGCGGTTAGCCAGCAACTTTCTCTAAAAGCTCCCATTGGGAATATTCGACTAACGCCTGTTGGAGTAAATCAAACATTTGGCGACAGTGGTTATCCGTTTGTAGAGGGAGTTCTTCATTTTTCATTACTAAATTCATGCGGATCGCTTCTGGTGTGGCTGTGGTGCGATCAATTAAAACTTCTGTTGTCACCAGTTTCGGAAACGGGGCGCGATTAGGAACTTCCCGCGCCATAATATATTCTCCTGTATCGTAGATAATTTCAAGATGACAGGATTCTAAAATCTCTATCAGAGAGGCTTGAAGTTGCTCTAAAGGAATCGCAACCGAAAACGTGCAAGTATATCGAGCCATAGTGTAACGGGGAGTTATCTGCTTAAGCGTCTTTACTCATCATATTATCGAACCTAGTTTTGTCTTCATCACAGAGTTGACAATAAACGATGGACAACTGAAAATTGAGAATTGGTTATCCGTCATTGGTCATCCATTAATTGTAAACAAATACCAATGACTAGTGACAAAGGACAAAGGACAAATCTATGAAATCATATCTGGCGGGTGCTATTCAGATGACAAGTCAGCCTGATTTAGAGAAAAATTTGGCGACAGCAGCAGATTTAGTCGAATTAGCAGTACGCAGAGGGGCGCAATTGATTACTCTTCCTGAAAACTTTTCCTTTCTGGGACAAGAAACAGAAAAGGTAAAACAAGCCAGCGCGATCGCGCAACAAACGGAAAAATTCCTGAAAACCATGGCTCAACGGTATCAAATTACCATTGTCGGTGGCGGTTTTCCGATTCCTGTGGCTGATGGTAAAGTGTCTAACACTGCCCTCATGATTAATGCCAATGGGGAAGAATTAGCCCGTTACGAAAAAGTGCATCTGTTTGATGTCAATCTTCCTGATGGTAATACTTATCAAGAATCCCAAACTGTCAAAGCTGGGGTTTCTCTTCCGCCGTTATGTATTTCCCCTGAATATGGAAAAATTGGGCTGTCTGTGTGCTACGATGTCCGCTTTCCTGAGTTATATCGCCAGTTATCTAAACAGGGGGCAGAAATCCTGCTCATTCCTGCTGCGTTTACCGCTTACACAGGGAAAGACCATTGGCAAGTCTTATTACAAGCCCGCGCCATTGAAAACACCGCTTATGTCATCGCCCCCGCCCAAACGGGAAATCATTATGCGCGACGACACAGCCACGGTCATGCCATGATTGTCGATCCTTGGGGGATTGTCTTAAGTGATGCGGGAGAAGATGAAGGGGTCGCGATCGCGGAAATCAACCCCTCCCGCTTAGAACAAGTTCGCCGTCAGATGCCATCCTTAGAACACAGCGTATTTATTTAATTTTAAACCTCACCGCGAATCTCTTGGATCACACCATCTTTGACCACAACTTCCACATTCATTTTCTGGACTAAGTTATCTCCCACTTGAATGCGAACAAAGCTGTCGAGTTGTCCTTGACCCACTTCTTGCCCTTCCTCTAAAAGCTGGACTTGTTGCAACTGTTGGAGGGCTTGGTTTTTTTGTTCTGTGACCTTACTTTTTTGTTGATTGAGTTGGTTTTGGATGTTCCGAAGTTGTTGTTGCACTTGCGGATCACTGGGATTACTCCCTTGTTGAGTCACCTGCGCGATCGCGCTTTGCCCTTGATTTTCTAACTGTTGCAGTTGTCCATCTTGCTGATTAATCTGGGATTGTAACTGTTGTTGCACCTCTTCTTTCCAACGCTGAGTTACAATCACCTTTAAATTAATGGGACGCTTCAGTAATAAATTTTTATTGTCTTGGTTCATTGTTTCTTCTAAATTAACCATTACACAGCCTCAAACTTGTTCTGTTTTCATACAAACCGATTGCTAATCCATCGAGCAGTTCTCACATTTGTTTGTTGTTCTCTGTTCTGGGTTCGTTGTTATCTTTTCCCAAGAACGAAGAACAAAGAACAAATAACATTTATAAGAAGACTATCCCTTAGCAAACATCCCGTCAATCATATCCTGATACCGTTCATAAACAACAGGACGTTTAATTTTTAGGGTTTGGGTCATCATCCCATTGTCCATGGAGAAGGGTTCTAAAATGAGCTTAAACACCCCAATACGGTCATCAATGCGATAACCGGGGCGATTTTTGACCTCGCGGTTTAATTCATCTCGAAATAACTTCTGGATCTGGCTATTCGCTAAAGTTTCTTCTAACTGTCCTTCCGCAAAATCGAGATTGAGATTATGGTCTTTTGCCCATTGTTCCAAAATTTCCACATTCGGCACAATCAACGCCCCTAAACACCGTTGATCTTGACCCACAACCATAATCTGGTCAATATAGATACTCCGTAAACAAGCATTTTCTAACGGTTGCGGTTCGATATTTTCCCCATTAGAGAGGACAATGGTATCTTTTGCCCGTCCTGTCAAGACTAAATCACCCGTAGGCGTAATCCAACCTAAATCCCCTGTATTAAACCATCCTTCCTCATCAATCGCTTTGGCGGTGGCTTCTGGCTTTTTATAGTAGCCTTGCATTACTTGTGTCCCCCGAATCATCACTAACCCTTTTTCCCCGTCAGGGAGCGATTTTTTGGTCTCAGGGTCAACAATTTTCGTTTCCGTCTCAGGAATCGCAGGACCCGATGAACCGCGCAGATTATGATATAAACGGCGGGCATGAGTAACAGGAGAGGTTTCGGTTAAGCCGTATCCCACTAGCAAGGGAATACCAATTAATTCGTAAAAATCATCAATATGTTTGGCTAAAGCACCACCACCACTAATGACTGCTTTTAAGTTTCCTCCTGTGGCTTCGCGAACGGTTTGATAAACAATTTTATCGCCTAAATTATGCAAAGGTTTTAACACAGAACATTGTGAAGAAGCAGTTAGTTTTGCGATGAGAGATGGACGCAAATTTTCTAAATCTAAGCCTTCACTAATGCGTTTAGTTTTCAGGTAGCGGTTAGAGATACTTAAAAAGAAATCAATCAGTTTTTTCTTATTTCCTGTTTGTTGGTTTAGGTTTTTCTGAATGCCATCATAAACCGATTCCCAAAGTCGAGGAACACCGACCATATAATTCGGTTTTTGTTCCCGTAAATCTTTCTTAAATGAGCGTAAGTTCGTATAAATGAGATGACACCCTCTGGATAATAAAAAATATTCTGCTGCCCGTTCATAAGCGTGCCAACTAGGAAGAATACTTAAAACGCGATCGCCTGCTTGCGGTTGAATTACGTCTCCAATCGCACGAACTTGATGCAGAAAGTTACCATGAGATAGCATTGCGCCTTTAGGTTTTCCCGTTGTTCCCGATGTATAAATTAAAGTCGCTAAATCATCTTTTTTTCGAGGAACAAGTGTAAACTCTTTTTGATTTCCTTGCGCCATTAGTTGGCTAAAATTTAGGGTTGGTATCTCTTCACTTTCTATCGTTTCATCCGACAATAAAATCACCAGTTGAATTGGTAAATTAGCCAATTCTCCTTGCAATTTCTCAAGGGTTTTATAATCTTCAACCATCAAAACCTTGCTATCACTATCGGTGAGAATATAAGCTAACTCTGCGGGATCGGCTTGTGAGGATCTGACCACATCAACGGCCCCTGCACTAAGAATTCCTTGATCCGCAATAAACCAGCGCGGACTGTTATCAGAAAATAGAGCAATTTTTGTATCAGGTTCAATTCCTTGGGCTTGTAAGCCACTGGCAAATTGTTTAATTTTTTGGTTTAATTGTTGATAAGTAATCTGGACAGGAGGGTCTTGATGGGGGTCATCGAGAGCGATCAATTTACCGCAATAGGGCGCAACTTGTGACCAGATTTCGGGCAAGGACTGTGCAGTAGAATAGTCCACAGGGGTCGTCGTTGGTTTAAACATACTATCGAATTCTGTTATTGAACTTTTTCACTACTTTACTCGTTTCTTCACGCTTCTAGTGCTTCTAGAAAAAATAATTTTACTGATATCATTAAGTTGAGATTGATTCTTGGGAAGTTTTCACGATGGGTGTAATTACTTGGTTACAAGGGGGAAGTGACCCCAATAATGGGACAAATTTTGAAACCATCCGTCAGTGGTGGGGAAAGTTAAGCGGAAAAGAAGTTGTTGTGGCGCAACGCTTAATTCCAGATCATGGAGAGATGGCTCAAATTGATTGGGAACGTCAAAAGTTTGATGACCAGTTGGTGATGTTCAAGTCAGAAATCAGAGGAATTACCCTCTATTGGCAAAAATCCTTATCAGAAGAGGAACGGAGTTTTACGCCGTATAAGTTGGAATTAGATACTGTTCAAGATAAGTTGTATATTTATCCGCAATCCCAGCGTCAAGTTGTCATTCGGGTGGGAACGCCTGATGTCCACTATACGACAGTTTCCTTAAATGAGCCAGAATTGTTGCTTAGTGGTGCGGAAGGGGAAGAGCAAGCCTTATTAATGCGCGATCGCGCTCGTCAAATTGCCGTACAATTAGCATTAACCCCAGCCACTCGCCAAAAATTACAAGACCTCCTCTCTGGTGGAAATTAAAATCATCAAGATCGCTAGACCTTGGAAAACAAAAGCAATTTGATTCCCCTCCTGTTGGTGGATTCACAATCAATTCCCCATTGATCCACGCTCCAATTGTAAGTCTGGGTTAGCAGCAGCGATCGCTGCAAACTCCTCAGATGTAACCGTTAGTGGCATTTCTGGTAAACGGATGGATTGCTGTGGCATAACAGTCATCTTTCACTCTGCGAGCAAGTGCTGAAAATGATCCCAAATCAGAGCTTGCTCTTCAGGTCTGATGAATAGAAAAAACGAGCACGGGAGGATTTGAACCTCCGACACCCAGAACCGGAATCTGGTGCTCTATCCACTGAGCTACGCGCCCACACTCTCATTAAGATAGCATTTTTTTTAATTCATGGCTACAGAGTCTAGAGTGGTTTCCGTTTCTTCTCCGAGAGAGGGATTCTGTACGGTTAAGCGGAGGTTGTTTCGTGTGGCAGGATTGAGAAAATATTGTTGCAATTGTTCCCAGTCTTGCCATTTTTCTTGACGGAATACGCTCAATTGTTGAGCCAGACTTGGAAACTCCGCCGATAAGGTTTCCCCACAACAGTCCGAGAGAAATTCTCCTAACACAACACTATCTTGGATCTCTCCTAAAACACTTTGAATGGCTTTCACTTGCTTCACATACTGCTGATAGGGTTCATCATAGCAATGGGTGAACAGTTCCATTTGATAACGACATTTTTTCGCTGCTTTCCGCAAACTGTGAAGGGTTTCTCCTTGTTGATCTAAGAGGGTTGCTGGCTCAAGATTCGTATTTTGACCCACTAACCAACCTGGATGGAGGAGTAAGTTACTGACGTGAGGGAGTAATAAATCGGGTAAGACTTCGGTAATGGGTAACGGCGCGATCGCGCTTAATTTGGGTTTTTCTAACCACTGCTTTAAACTGGCTTTCAGATTTTGATAGTCTTTACTTTCTAGAGCCTTAATCACCTTTTTATAAGCCTGTTGCCTTTGTTTCCCCAACTCTTTGAAAACGGATTTTAAATCTTTCTGTTCAGATGGAGGAAGAGAGGGCAAATAATGGTTTTCTAAACTTGCCTTTAAAACATCTAAATCCCGTAATGTTCCTAATTCTCTAGCAAGTTTACCCACCTTCTTCTCACGGGCTGCTTTCGGCATTTCAATGGCGCGAGAAAAGCCAACTAAAGCCGTGCGTAGTCTTCGCATTCCCACCCGCATCTGATGGAGGGCTTCGGGATCTTGATCTTCATACACCCCTGCTTCATGTTTTGCCATTTTCTGGCTATGCTTTTCTAAAGCAGCGATCGCGCTGTGACCAAAGGTTTCTACTGTTGTCTCTTCGCTCATTTCATAAGCCTTTGCTAGTGCCGTTCCCCTTCATTTTAACCTAAACTTAACCTCACGTCATCGGGAGAGTGGGGGGTGATTAGGCTGGTATCAGTTCCGAGTTTGGCTAGAATACTTTGCCACTAAGTTTGGGAAGGTAGCAGTTGCTGTTCCTCCTCAATACACTTCTCAAGAATGATCTAACTGCGGTCGGATTTTTAAAAAGGCACTATCAACTAGAACCCATGCTTGTCAGTGTGGGACGATGTTAGATAGAGACGAGAACGCAGCTATTAACCTTCTGAGAGAAGGACTCCGTACCGTCGGGCGGACGGGAACGGCTGGCTTCGAGCCAGATCAACGCTTGTGGAGAGACCCGCCTCGACTCGCTTTTGTTTGCGAACAATTGGAGCAAGCGGACTCGTTTTGTGAACTAGGTTCACAGGTTAGAAGCAAGAATCTCCCGTTATAATTTATTATTTAACGGGAGAGCGTCAAAACTAAAGTTGGGATAATAACTTTACTAATTAGGGTGGAGAAACGAAGACAGAATGAAAAAAGTGGGAACTCATCTGGTCGTAGAGGCTTGGCAAGCTCCGGAAGATGTACTCAATGATGCTGAGCAGATTCGTCACGCATTAGCGGAAGCAGTGTTTGCAGGAGGAGCAACTTTGCTCAATCTATGTGTGCATCAATTTAGTCCTCATGGTGTAACAGCAACAGCAACATTGTCCGAGTCACATATTGCCATTCACACTTGGCCAGAATATGGATATTTTGCTGCGGATCTCTTTTTCTGTGGCAAAGGCGATCCCCATCAAGCGATGAAGGTTTTACAAAGTGTTCTGGGAGCAAAACAAATTTCCATGCAAGAAATTGATCGAGGCTTACCGAGTTCAGAAGTCCCAGAAGAATCAGGAAAAGAATCAATCTTCGCTTAAAAGCAACAAATAGCCGGGGAAACGACTCCGGCTATTTGTTTGAGAAAAATGCGGACGGAGAGACTCGAACTCTCACGTCAGAGACACTAGAACCTAAATCTAGCGCGTCTACCAATTCCGCCACGTCCGCTTAGGATTCAATCCCACCGACATGTAACACTAGCATAGTTTTGAGGAAACTGACAAGGAGAAACGGAAAATGAAGGGAAGATGGGGGGTTGCGGGCTTATTAATTGCAGTGTTAGCGATAACGAATCCTCAATCGGCGCAAGGACAATCTTTACCTGTCTTAACGCCAACGACACCCAAGGCCATTGAATCTTTAAATCGAGGGTTAGAGGAAGTCCGTGTGGGAAATATTGATCGCGCGATCGCGCTTTTTGAAGAAGCGATTCGCCTTGACAAAACCCTCGCCCCCGCACACTATAATCTCGGTTTAGCCCTGAGAGAAAAGGGACAACTGCAAGCTGCTGCGGATGCTTTTCATCGTGCTTTATCCATTAATCCGAAACTGGCGGTGGCTTATGCGAACTTAGGTGCAGCTTTAATTGAAGGGAATAATTTTGAACAAGCTCAAGTCTATCTGGATCGCGCGATCGATCTCTCACCCCAACTCGGGATTACTCACTATAACTTAGGCTTAGTCGCACTCGGACAAGACAAGCCTGAACGTGCCATTGAACATTTCCGTAACGCCCAGAAATATCGCTCACAAGCCCCTGAAATCTCCTATCAAATGGGATTAGCTTATCTTCAACAAAACCAGCTAGAACAAGCGAAAACGGCTTTTGAATCGGCGATTGGTCTTCGCCCTCGTTACAGCCAAGCTCACTACGGATTAGGACAAGTCTGGTTTCAACAAAATCAACCCGAAGTTGCCTTAGAGGCATTTCAACAAGCCATTGCTTTCAATTCTGAATTAGCCAGTGCTTACTACGCTGCGGGTGTTGTTTTCTTTGAAGGGAAACAATTTTCGCAAGCGGTTGCTATGTTACAAAAAGCACAAAAACTATACGCAGAGCAAGGACAAGTGCTATGGGCAGTGTATGCGAAACAACTTTCCCAAAGAGCCATTTCTCGCAATCAGGATTAAATTAGCAACTTGATGCGCGATCGCGCTCAGACTTGTTATCCCAATACCGATGACTGCTCAAGCCCAATCTAATGCGCCAATAGCTATCATCCCTAGGTGCTTCAAAATTAAACACCTCTAATTTTTCTCGTAAGTCTCGCTCTTGAAATGCAAGCTCCTCTAGGGAGTGTCTCGCTCTTGCAATTTGTTTGGTTAATCTCTCTAGTTTAGATTCTGACACCATGACTGAAATACTTACACATAAATTCTCATTGACATTCATATCACCGAAAGCAACTTAACTGATTATACTGAAGTATTACAAGTTTTGTCAAGATTCCAACCGTAACTTATTTTATGTGTTAACTCTGACAAAATTTTTCTCTGATCACGATACATAATGAATAATGCTAAAAATCCTACTTCAGCCCTCTTTTGAAGCGATGGTAAAGGAGATGATAAACTTAAAGAAACTTTACAATCAGGATAACAATGAAAACTGCCCTTGTCACTGGTGCATCCTCTGGAATTGGTTATGCTTTTGCCCAAACATTGGCTGAGCGTGGTTATAACCTAGTGTTGGTTGCTCGTTCTCAGGACAAACTGGAGCAATTAGCAAACAATCTCCAAAGCAGCCACAACATTACAACAGAAGTCATTCCTCAAGATTTAACTGCAACCAACGCAGCACAAAATCTTTTCAACATTGTGACTAGCAAAGAGATGAATATTGACTTACTCATTAACAATGCTGGCTTTGGAGACTATGGTGTCTTTGCAGACTCCTCTCTGGATAAACAACTAGAGATGATTCAACTAAATATTACATCTTTGACAGCTTTGACCCATCTTTTCCTGTCTCCGATGCGGGAAAAGGGGACTGGCGGAATTATTAATATTTCTTCGATCGCGGGGTTTCAACCTCTCCCCTATATGTCAATCTATGCAGCAACAAAAGCCTTTGTCCTCAGTTTTAGTGAAGCCATTTGGGCAGAAAATCGAGATGCTGGTATTACAGTCACTTGTGTTTGTCCGGGTCCCACTGAAACTGAATTTTTTAAAGTGGCTAACTTTCCCGATTCTGCCGTTGCATCAGCCCAACAAAATTACACCTCTCCCGAAGCAGTCGTCAAAGCTGCTTTAGAAGCCTTCGACAAACAACAAGCCAATGTGGTCACAGGAGGATTACCGAATCAATTAATTGTCAATATTCCCCGCTTTTTACCCCGAGAAACCCTAGTCAGTGCAGTTGCTCAACAATTTCGACCCCATCAGTGATCAGTGACCAGTGGATGGTAAAGAAGAAAAAACTACCCACTACTCACTACCCACTAACATAGCGATCGCGCTGCTAAACAGGATACAATCGAAACAGAAATCTTTTAAAAAAGTTTACATTAGAGCGTTTAACTCTTGATAGTGGATTCGCAAGCAACCTATCCCATAGAATTTGACCCCATCGAAGAAGCACTGGCTGACTTCCGTTCCGGTCGCCCCATTGTCGTCGTGGATGATGAAAACCGCGAAAATGAAGGCGATCTGATTTGTGCTGCTCAATTTGCTACTCCACCCATGATTAACTTTATGGCTGTGGAAGCGCGAGGCTTAATTTGTCTCGCTATGAGTGGTGAGCGACTCGATACCCTTGATTTACCGTTAATGGTGAGTAAAAACACTGATAGTAATCAGACGGCGTTTACGGTCAGCATTGATGCAGCGAAACATTTGGGGACAACCACAGGCATTTCCGCCGAAGATCGCGCCCGCACGATTCAAATTGCCATCAATCCCACCTCTCGCCCCGAAGATCTGACCCGTCCTGGTCATGTTTTCCCGATTCGGGCGAAAGAAGGAGGAGTCTTAAAACGAGCCGGACATACTGAAGCAGCGATTGATTTATGTCGCTTATCAGGATTGACTCCTGCGGGAGTGATCTGTGAAATTCAAAATCCTGATGGGTCAATGGCGCGTTTGCCTGAACTCGCAGAGTATGCCCAAAAGCATCATCTGAAACTGATTAGTATTGCTGATTTAATTAGTTACCGCTTACAACACGATCGCTTTGTGTATAGAGAAACCATTTGTCAACTACCCACTCAGTTTGGCGATTTTCAAATCTACGCCTACCGTAATCAACTTGACGACAGCGAACATATCGCGATTGTCAAAGGTGATCCCAGCACGTTTTCAGATCAACCCGTAATGGTACGGATGCACTCCGAATGTCTCACTGGGGATGCTCTCGGATCAATGCGCTGTGACTGTCGGATGCAACTGCAAGCAGCCCTAAAAATGATTGAAAACGCTGGAAAAGGGGTTGTGGTTTATCTGCGTCAAGAAGGGCGCGGGATTGGCTTATTGAATAAGTTAAAAGCCTATTCACTGCAAGATATGGGCTTAGATACTGTAGAAGCCAATGAACGTCTCGGGTTTCCTGCTGATTTAAGAGACTATGGGATGGGGGCGCAAATGCTCAATGATTTGGGAATTAAACAGATTCGCCTCATTACCAATAATCCTCGCAAAATTGCAGGGTTGAAAGGGTATGGTTTAGAAATTGTAGAGCGTGTTCCCTTGCTGATTGAAGCCACCGATTATAATTCTGTATATCTTGCTACAAAAGCGAAAAAATTGGGTCATCTGTTGCTGCAAACCTATTTGGCAAGTGTCGCGATCGATTGGCGAGATAATTTGCAATCAGTGACTGATCGGTATCAACGATTAGAACGCTTGCGGGAATTAGCTAATGATTATCATCTTTTAGTGCAAGAAGAAGCCCGTCCTGTCGCGATCGCGCTGTTTGGAACCCCTGATCTAACGGTTCATTTTGGCTTTGATCAACCCAATGTAGCAAACCCCGATTGGTACACTAATTCTGGTCATCCCTATGTCATCGCCATCTGTAAAATTCTGGATGAAATCGCCAGTTGGGAAGAAGTGAAGCGAATTGAATTTTTGATTTCCCCTGGAGATGATCCGATGACAGGATTACAAGTTAAACTCAATCGTGAGCCTCATCAGCACGGTGAAAAGCCTTCTCTTGTCTGTCACCATCTCACCCCGCAAACCATCTATAGTTTTGTGAATAATTGAAGTTCTTTGTTCTTTGTTCTTTGTTCTTTGTTCTTTGTTCTTCGTTCTTTGTTCTTTGTTCTTCGTTCTTCGTTATTTGGTCACTGATTACTGGTCACTGGTCACTGGTCACTGATTACTGGTCACTGGTCACTGGTCACTGTTCTGATTCTCAGCAATAACGCCAATATTTTGCGGGATAGGGATAACAATTCCTTCCCGATCAAAGGCTTCTTTCACCATTTTCCGTAACTCCCCTTGAATGTCATCGTGAACCCCGCGACGGCTGTTATTGGGTTTGAGTTTAGTAACAGCACGAACCATTAACTGTAATGTCCCAAATTCTTCTAAGCCATCCACTTTCGTCGGTTCTAACACATCATTGGGAAACCGTTGTTGAATCTCCTCTCCCACTTCTTCTAGAACTTGATAGACTACATTTAAATCTGAATCGTAAGCAACGCCAACATCAATCACAGCGTAAATATATTCTCGCGAGTAATTACTAATGGATTTGATATCGCCATTGCGAATAATTTGGAGTTGACCGTTGGGATGTCGAATGCGAGTATTGCGAAGCTCGATCGCCTCAACCAGCCCTTCTGCTTTTTCTAGCTTAATATAATCCCCGACGAGATAGTAGTTTTCAAAGAGGATAAAAAATCCACTGACCGTATCATTGACTAAATTTTGCGCCCCTAACCCAACCGCAAGCCCCAAAAGCCCCGCAGCAGCTAAAATCGGAGCAGGATCAATCCCAATGGTTGCTAGGGCCAAAATGCCTAACCAGACATAAATCCCATATTTGAGAAAACTTTGGAGGATCGGAATAAATGTTAAGCGTCGTTTGCGTTCTCCCTCTCCGAGTCTTTTTTTCCCAACGAACAGTTGCACCACAAACAAGTTACTAAACTCAATTAAAATTCTTCCCGCAAGAATAATTCCCAAAATCCGAATCCCTTTAACCCCAATTTGGGAAAGACCGACTAAGGGTTCGATTTGCGCGATCGCGAAAGCAGTTGTTCCAATAATGATGGTATATTCAAGGCAGCTAATTAAAAAGGGAATCAGGGTTCTCAGTTGGGCATAAGACCGTAAAGCAGCATTGCGATTAAAGTAGGCTTCACTAAACGCATCCAGTGTATCGACAATCGCTGGGGGAATCTTCAAAATCAGTAAACCAAGGGCGACAATGAGATAGATTTTGAGGATGGTGAAGAGGATTTCGCCCAAGGCTTGTAGATCAAAAGCAAGAGTGCAGATGAGAAAGGCGGTTAACCAGAGACTGTTGTTGAGATGGAGCTTTAAAACTTGGAAAAATTGATCAATGCTGAAGTCGTTATCGGTAAATTGATCCCAATCTTGAAGCCGTCTGCTGATGCGGTCTAAGAGTTTTCGTAGCGGTTTATTAATGACGATGACGGTTATGATCGCGATCGCGCTTGGAAGAAGACTGATACTAAAATCTAGCCAAAAACGCGGAGACAGTTGATTAAATACAGCAAGGGTCGTCGGTAACAAAGAATGACCGTTCCATAGTAAGACGACATTCATTCCCATGACCCCAAGACTGAAAACCAGCCATAGAGACAAAAAGAGTTTCACATTGATTGTTTGCAGGGTCGTGAGAAGTTGCTGTTGGAACTGTAATCTCGGAATTTGTTTCAGTCGTTGGAAGCATAAATTCATCCCCCAAAGCAGCAGAGAAAACGCGATCGCCAACAAGATGACTTCCCCTGCAATCACCAATAAATCAATCAGTGTTAAATTCATAGTTGATCAGGTCTGGATAATTTCTCCGCAACAGTATCTATCATTAGAAATGGGATCTTAAAAAACTTCCATAGAAGGTCTCCACAAATATGATATGATTTTTGGGAAGTATGTCCACTGGTTGGTCAGCAGCCCTTAGCAAAGCTGCAAGGTTAATGTCAGAGATGGGAAGCCGTGAAAAATGAGTAATATTAGAGTCATTTTAATTGAAGACCATGATTTGACTCGCGTTGGCATTCGCACTGCGCTAGAACAACGGGGTGAAGTCGCATTTTTAGGGGAAGCGGTTAATGCAAAAGAGGGCTTGGCACTCATTGAAGAGAAACAGCCAGATGTCGCGATCGTTGATATTGGTTTGCCCGATATGGATGGAATTGAGTTGACCAGCCAATTTAAGCAAGCCCAAGCGGAAAACGAAGCCCTCAAAGATGTCAAAATTTTAATTCTGACGCTGCAAGATAGCCAAGAGTATGTGTTAGCTGCGTTTGCTGCGGGTGCTGATTCTTACTGCATGAAAGATATCAGCTTTGACTTACTGTTAGAAGCCTTGCGAGTGACGAAAGACGGGAGTTCTTGGATTGATCCCGCGATCGCGCGTGTTGTCATTTCCCAAGCGAAAACTATTTCTTCCCACGAAGAAGAGGAAAAAACCCGACAAATCAGTGCTGCTGAACCAGAATATGAACAATTGGTTGAAGCCTATCCCCTCACGGAACGAGAATTAGAAGTGCTACAACTGATTGTAGAAGGGGCAAGTAATGCAGAAATTGCCGAAAAACTCTATATCACCGTGGGAACGGTGAAAACTCACGTTCGCAATATCTTAAACAAACTTTGTGCTGATGATCGGACACAAGCTGCGGTTCGGGCTTTACGTTCAGGCTTGGTGGGATAATTTAAGAATTAATAATGGAACTTGACAATTGAAACTAGTAAAGGAACAAAATTTAGAGCAATTAAAAGAAACCTTACTGCATTTAATCGCCACGGAAGCCTATCAAGAAGGAGACTTTACCCTTTCTTCCGGACAAAAAAGTTCTTATTACGTCAATAGCAAACCCGTTTCTTTGAGTGCAGAGGGAGCATTTGCCATTGGACACTTGTTTCTCTCTATCTTATCTCCAGATACACAAGCCGTTGCTGGCTTAACCCTAGGGGCTGATCCGTTAGTTAGTGCAGTGACGGTGGTATCGGCTTATGAAAATTGTCCTTTGCCTGGCATTATTGTCCGTAAAAAGCCGAAAGGACACGGTACAAATGCTTATCTGGAAGGAAAAACCCTTCCCGCCAAGGCGAAAGTTGTGGTTTTAGAAGATGTGGTCACCACTGGTCAATCGGCGTTATTTGCGGTGGAACAACTGCAAGCTGCGGGGTATGCGGTGAGTCAGATTGTAGCGATTCTTGACCGCGAACAAGGGGGAAAAGAACTCTATGAAAAACAAGGGATTCCTTTCCAATCACTCTTCTCGATTCGGGAGGTGCAGGCTTATGCCCAAAACCTTGACCAGTGACCAGTGAACAATAAACCAAGAACCAAGAACAAAAATTTAGAATGTACCTTACGAGAGTGAACCGTGCTAGAGTTACTGATTAAGTGTATTTAGACACATCTTCATTGCACTCATCAGCAAGGAAGGATAGTGCACGGAAACGGAGTCCCACTAATTGTTCATAAAGGGGATTCAACTTGCATAATGGGGGGATGTGAACCAGTTTGTGCCCAAATAGTCTGATATCTCGTTCAAATGGACATTGTGAAGGTACTAATTTACAAATAAATCTGGCGACACGCGGATCATCCACTTCCATTCCATCCAGCCAATCTCGCACGGGCTTTAAGATATCAGAATGAGGATGATCAGGGTGATCTTGCTGTGGATCTTGAGTAATGGAAACACTCGCCCCTGATTCTTCCGATTCGCGGTTGTAAAGGGTATGTTCTAGGCTTTTTAGGGCTTCCACTTCTAGGTCAAGGGCTGCACAGAAAGAATTCAATAAGTCTGCTTCTGGGCGAGAGTAAACCCCGTCAGCGACCGCAACCATGACTGCTGTGCGGAGGAAGTTTTCGGCAACTGCCTTATCTTTCCCAAGGGTTGCTGCTAGTTCTTCAGGGCTGATTAAATCAATTTTATTCAGTTCGAGATCAGGGGTTAACTCTTCCTTGGTGATTTTGGTAATGAGATGTTTTTCTTCGATGTCAAAGTCTCCGTCTGCCCAAGCCACGGTTAGTAAACCACGAATCCAGACAGAGGCTTCTTGATCGGATTTAGGGTGGGAAATTTGAGTAAAGCTAGTCATAACAAGTTTGTTCAAACGAATTTGATACTGCTATTGTTGGGATGAGGCGAGTAAGTAATTATTACACCCTGTCGTCCTAATAGAGAGTTTAGTTCCTATATCTTTGGGATCAGAGCATAGCGTTACAAAAAACTGACTTCTTTATTTTTCTTATCTTAACTTCAGAATTCTTAATATTTCATGATCCGATCGATGGAAATTAAAAAGCAATTCATCTACTTAATTAATTATATAAGTGAAGAGTTAATGTAAGCACCCAGAAAACCCCCCTCGCCCTTTTGATGAAAAGAGATTGAGGGGAGTGGATCACCGGTGGTTATATATTCAGGACGTGGAAATAAATGCCAGCAACAATGAGATTACCGACGAGTAGGATTAACGCCCAAATCGTGCGAAAACGATAGGGGGGTTCACCAGATTGAGGGACTGGCATTTTATCAGCAGATGTTTTTGCCATAGTTTTTTCTTCCTTTTTTTAATCGGTCAAATGAGAAATTAATCAGCTTCTCCAGCGTGATAAGAACTACGCACAAGAGGACCGGAACGGACATGACCAAATCCCATTTCTTGCGCGATCGCGCCGAGACGATCAAATTCCTCTGGTGTCCAATATTTTTGCACAGGGCGGTGTTCTAGGGAAGGGCGCATATATTGTCCAATTGTTACGCGATCGCAGTCGATCGCGCGTAAGTCTTGCAGGGTCTCAATGACTTCTTCTTCCGTCTCCCCATGCCCCAACATTAGCCCTGATTTCGTGGGAAGACTAGGGTCAATTTCTTTTACAATTTTTAACACTGCGAGGGAACGGTCATATTTTGCCCCCCGACGCACAGGTCCCTGTAAACGAGGAACTGTTTCAACGTTGTGATTATAACAAGCGGGTTTCGCTGCGACCACTGTTGCCACGCGATCGCGCTGTTTTAAGTCTGAATCTTTTCCGCCCCAAAAATCAGGCGTTAACACCTCAATTCCAGTCTCTGGGGAGCGTTCCCAAATCGCTTCCATGGTCTTCACAAACCAACTCGCGCCCCCATCTTCGAGATCATCTCGCGCCACTGAAGTTAATACCGCATATTTTAAGCCTAATGCTTCTACTGCTTCCGCCACTTTTTGGGGTTCTTCGGGGTCAAGGATCATCGGCGCATGACCTTTATCCACTTGACAAAATGCACAGGCTCTGGTGCAAGTTGCTCCCATTAAGAGGAACGTTGCCGTTTTGTTACTATAACATTCTCCTCGGTTCGGACAACGCCCTTCTTCACAGATGGTGTGAATATCACGCTGTTTCACCACCTGTTGCACAGTTGAAATTTCGCTGGCATTCCCAATGGGGCGTTTTAACCAAGACGGTAGCGCCGTAATCTCTTCCCGCCATTGCTGTCTTGTTTGAGAGTTCGTTTGAGGAGTTTTTACCATCTGATTACTGCTTTCTAAACGTTTTCGGAGAAGAAATTGCTTCTCACAACTGGCAAAATTCTAGTTTTGCTAACTTTTATCTAACTTTCCGTTTTATTTTAACGTTTTTGATGATGGAGTTTAAACACATCAGTCAGTGTGGGGCAATATGGAGTTAAGCCGAACGTTTCGGGGTTGACTGGGTTTTCATGACTAAAATGCCGATATTGCAGACAAAAGCGATCCCATTGCGCCATTTCAATCCGAAATAAAACAATCAAGAAATTGGCTAGAGTTAGAGATAACGGAATCCGAAAATAAATCGGTTTATTTAAGTACGAACATAAACTTTCAATTAATTGATTTGCAGTTACTTTTGTCCTACCTAGAACAAATTCTCTGGTGTTTTGATCCGATGAGGGATGATGAATTAAATAATTAACTGTGGTCGCAATATCTTGGGCATGGATAAAATGAAAACTGCCATCTGCTTTTAACCAACGAGCTAAATTTACCCATTTTGAGACTTCTGGTAGTCCTGAAGAAATATGAGAATAGGGTTTATTTTCATCGCCTCCTAAGACTAAAGTGGGGAAAACAATAGTTAATTTGGAAGCAAGGGGATGTTGTTTAATTTTGAAATAACATTGATATTTAGAGCGAATATATTCTGTTCCTACTTCTCCCGCCGATTTTAAGGGGTGATGATGATAATCCAGAATACTGGCGGTGGAAAAATAAATAACTTGCTGACAAGTTTCAAGGTCTAATAAGTCTAAAAGGTCAAGAGTGCGATCTACATTAATCCGAAAGGTTTCCGTTTCTCCTCCCCAAATAGTTGCTGCTAAAATAGCGACATCAATGGTTTTTAATAACGCTTCAAACTGATGGATTTCTTCTAAATCACCCGTGAGGATATGAAGGCGCGATCGCGCTTCCGAATCAAACTGAACTTTGGCAGGATTTCGCACTAAAAAAAATAATTCGTGGTCGGTATTATTAATTAAATATTCAGCAATATAGTGACCAATGCAGCCACTTGCACCTGTAATAAAAATTCGCATTCTACTTTTTAGTAATTAAGATATAATATTTTCTAGTGTGGTGAGGTAGAAAATTATTCAATGGAGAATCGTCGCTCCTTTAAACTAGCCGTTTATTTCAGAAACAGAGCGACGAAACGGTAACTGTGTTTCTCCCCTAACCGATGAATTCTGAGTTTTTGATCTTAAAAAGGGGGAAGATAACCGAGAGCATTTTTGACCCGAGAAAGCGTTTGTTGCGCGATCGCGCTGGCTTTTTCTTGTCCTTCTTTTAACACGGAATCAAGATAGCCTTCTTCGGTCATCAATTGCTGATATTTTTCCTGAATCGGACGTAAGGCTTCCACTGTTGCTTCTGCTAACAAAGGTTTAAACTGTCCCCAACCCATATCCTGACATTCCGCTGCAACCGTTTCTTTACTTTGACTGGATAATAGCATATAAAGACTTAATAAATTATCGCATTCGGGACGTTCGGGATCATCAAAAGTTAACCCTTTAACGGGATCAGTTTTACAGCGTTTAATTTTCTTTTGAATCAGATCAGGGGGATCAAGTAAATTAATCCGACTCATCTCAGACGGGTCAGATTTTGACATTTTTTTCGTCCCATCCAGTAAACTCATCACCCGTGCGCCTTCAGGACGAATTAATGGGGTGGGAAGTTTTAAAACGGGTTCGTCTTTTTTACCGAATTGATCATTCACGCGGAGGGCGATATTTCGGGTTAACTCTAAATGCTGTTTTTGATCTTCTCCAACGGGAACTTTATCCGCATCATATAATAAGATATCTGCTGCCATTAGAACTGGATAATCGAGCAAACCCGCACTGACATTTTCCCCTTGTTTAACAGCTTTTTCCTTAAACTGAATCATCCGTTCTAACCAGTTTAAGGGGGTAATACAATTTAATAACCAAGCGAGTTCACTATGGGCGCTGACATGAGATTGGACAAAAATGGTGGAATAATTCAAATCAATGCCACAAGCAAGATACAACGCTGCAATGGTATAAGTATCTTGAGCGAGGGTTTCTGGGTTATGGGGAACAGTAATGGCATGAAGATCAACAACGCAAAAGAAGTTATCATATTCTTGTTGAGTTTCGACCCAATTCCGAATTGCGCCTAAGTAGTTTCCTAAATGAAGATTTCCGGTCGGTTGAACTCCCGAAAGTATCCGTTGTTGTGCCATAAAATTTCCTTGTCATTACCTGACAAAATTATATAGCATGAGCAGCTATCGCTTAATATTGTTGTTTTAGGCTAAGTCAGTAGATGTCTTCTGTGTCGAATTCCGATCGCCCCTATAAAAGTCGAATCCTGAACTTTGTCAATCGCCAATGGTTACGAGTCGGCGATCGCGCAAAAATGGGTTTCCGAAAACTGCAAACCGCCACGGTTTGGGGAATCCAGATCCTCGCTTATCCCCTTTACTTACTAGTTCAAACTTCTACTGTCGTTAGTAAACAACTGCAAAGCAAAGCGGTTAAACTGCTGTCTCCTGCTGAAGAGAAAGAAACCGCTTCTGTGGGAAGCCAACCCACTGCTGTCATCTTAAATAGTCTGCATCCTTGGTTAGAGGGAACGCCCTATCACCTGTATCCCCTTCCACCAACCCGCCGTAGTCTGGGGGAAAAACTGCAATTTTGGCGACAACAGGAGACTTCTTCCACACAGCCTCATATAACTGTTCCAGCTTCACCGCAACAGCAAGGATTTTTCAAGACCCTCTCATTTCTCTCGAACAAGAAATCCAACTCAACCCAACATTATCTCATTCAAGGCATCGCAACCTATCTCGAAACAGGAAAACTGGTCTTAGTCACCACAGAAAATCAAGCTGTTGATCTCCTCTCCGAAACTCAACACGAACAACTCAAACAACGGATGAAAATTCTCCTAGAATGTTATGAACAGATGCAGCAACCTTGGTGGTGGCGGGTTGCGTCTCAACCGAAAAAAGGACGTTTTCATCCCGTCCATTGGTTATCAAAATTAATGATTTGGATTCAAACCAGTCCTTTAGCCAAACGCTTAAACTGGTTTCAAGAGTCACAGTTAAGTTTGACCTCGGGTTATGAAGCAATTTCTCAAAAGCCACCGTTTCCTGCAAAAACTGGACTGTTAGATCAGCTTGATCGCGCCCTTTCACGCTGGGAAAATACTCAACTGAGTCCCGTCATCGACAAGATTCGACAGTGGAAAACCAACCTTGACGCAACAGAGGATCAAAATGGAATTCTCGCCCTCATTCGATCCGCAGTGGATTATTTTTATGGGGTGAATCCTGAAAACACTTTGACTGGAGATAGCAGTGGTGAAAAAACAGTCAATTCACGTCCAAAACTGCTAAAACCCATTGAGCGGGTCATCGAACAAGGAAAAGGAAGGATTCAAAATTCTCCCGTTGGCTGTTATCTGAAGCGGATGCAAGAAGCGGATCAAGATCCGTTTACCGTTCAACAGTTGATTCAAGCTGCAATTGATCACTTTTTTGGTAATCCTAATTCTCGCCTCACATCTTCTCCCCCTGAAGCGGAATTTTCCAATGAACCCTGGTTAACTCGCGCGGATCTTTTTGGAGATGATGAATCCCCTCCCGCCTTACCATCGGGAACAACCCATCATCATGAAAAGGAAGATTTTACTGTTGCTATCACTCGTTACCTCAGCGAGGATTTTGCAGTGTCAAACCCCCTTCCGCAAGCAGAAACCGAATCGGATCAAAGTTCGGACTGGTTACACACAGAAGCGGTTTCCATGGGATATGAAAAACATATCCTAGCCCGAATTTTAGAAGTGCTCGATCGCGCTTTAGTCTGGTTAGAAGAGAAGTTATTACAGATCTGGAAATGGTTGTCTTCCCTGCGTCAAAAATGATTGCGATAAGCTGAAAATCAAAATAATACAGGTTGGAGAGGTTTCAAAATGCTAACTAGTATCGAAGGCATTTATCACAAAGGTCAAATTCAACTGATGGAAGATCCGAAGTCTGTACCAGAAGGAACTCGGGTTATTGTTACCTTTATGGAAGGAGAGCAAATTGATCTGAAAGCACAAGGAATTGAGGAAAAAGAAGCTCAGATTTTACGGGAAAGTTTTGCCTCTTTTTCAGAAGATTGGGAGAGTCCTGAAATGAGTATTTACGATGATTATGACGCAGCCCAAAGTAACAGTTAAACGCGGTGATGTGGCTTTGGTGCTGTTTCCAAACTCTAACTTAACCTCTGCTAAAACGCGACCTGTCCTCGTTGTGCAACGGAATCACTTACAAACCGAATTGTCACAAATTATCGTTGCTATGATTACTAGCCGAATGTTTCGAGCGGGACATCCGAGTCGTGTCACAGTTTTACTCAACTCTCCACAGGGAAAACAATCTGGTTTACTCACGGATTCAGTTGTGATGACGGATAACTTGGCAACAATTACAGTTTCTGCAATCTATCGTGTGATTGGTTCTCTACCAACATCAGACATTGATACAGCATTCAAATATACCTTAGGATTATGAAAAATTTACTCCTTCATAAAGGATGATTTTCCACCGGTTTTCTTAACCACCTGAATCGACTCAATGGTCATCGTTTTTTCTAGGGCTTTGGCCATATCATATAGGGTAAGAGCGGTAACAGAAACGGCGGTTAGGGCTTCCATTTCTACTCCCGTTTGTGCGGTGGTGATCACTTCTGCTTGAATGTGATAACCGGGTAAGTCTGGATCAGGAGTTAAATCAACTTTTACGTTTTGTAAGGGTAAAGAATGACACAGAGGGATCAGTTGGGCGGTTTGTTTTGCAGCCATAATCCCAGCGAGACGGGCGCTGGCTAAAACATCTCCTTTCGGGGCGTTTCCTGCTTCAATGGTCTCTAGGGTTTGTGATAACATTCGGATTTGTCCTTGCGCGATCGCGCTGCGTTTGGTGACGGCTTTCTCTGAAACGTCCACCATGCGGGCTTCTCCATGCTGATCCAGATGGGTCATTTTGTCAGATTGAAAATGATTTGGATTTTCCCCTTGTGTCATTGCTGAAGTTTGTGTTATATTTAATTACTGTTGGCTGAAAGGCTGACGCGCGGGCTTGTAGCTCAGTGGACTAGAGCACGTGGCTACGGACCACGGTGTCGGGGGTTCGAATCCTCCCAAGCCCGTTTAGATAAAATCATAGCAAGAGATCAAGAAGGGGAAACAGTGTTTCCTCTTTTTTGATTTCAATGGAAATCAACGGAAAAAATTTTAGATTTCCCCTTGACATCTCAAAAAATCCCTTGCTATATTAATAGAGGTTTGCAAGCCAGCCCATTGGGGTGTAGCCAAGCGGTAAGGCAGCGGGTTTTGGTCTCGCCATTCCTAGGTTCGAATCCTAGCACCCCAGTTGAACTCCCTCAGCACAATGCTTTTCTGTTTGATCGTTACTCTAAAATTGATGGAGTCATGTTGATTGCAAGGGATGGGTGGTTGTGTCAAAGTTGAAAGGTCCTGGAGTCCTCGCCTTAGATTTTGATGGCGTATTGTGCGATGGTCGCGCCGAATATCTTGAAAGTAGTTGGCGCGTTTACACTGAGATTTGGGAGGGATCAGAGGTTGATTTAGAGACGCTGAGACCGCGTTTTTATCAATTGCGATCAGTGATTGAAACAGGCTGGGAAATGCCTTTATTGCTAAGATCGCTGCAGGAAGGAATGACAGATGCAAGCATTTTAGAAAATTGGTCGGCGGTGGTAACGGAAACGTTAGAGCAAAATGGGTTAACTCAGCAGGAAATGGCGCGACTCTTAGATGAAAAGCGCGATCATTGGATTGAAACTAATCCTCAAGATTGGCTAGCCCATCACCAGTTTTATCCTGGGGTCATTCCTCGCTTACAAGCAATTCTCAAGGAAGCAACGACACAAGTTTATATTATCACCACGAAAGAAGGGCGATTTGCGAGAACATTACTGGCAGAACAAGGAATCCGTTTTCCCAGTGATCACATCATGGGAAAAGAGTCTCAGCAACCCAAACGCAAGACATTAACCAGTTTAAGCCAAAAGCATGATCAGCCTTGGCTGTGGTTTGTGGAAGATCGGTTGAAAACCTTGCTTTCTGTGGCTGATTCCCCAGAATTAGATGCAGTACGCCTGTTTTTAGCAGCATGGGGCTATAATACCGCGCGATCGCGCCAACAAGCCCAAGATCATCAACAGATTCAGTTACTCAGCTTGCAGCAGTTTCATCAAGATTTTTCTCATTGGTGCTAATTTATCCTATAATGTCATCAATTCCTTGATTCTGTAACGCCAGAAAACTCTTGGCATTGGTTAAATCAAACTCAAGAGGCGTAATCGTGACATAATTCTGTTTGATCGCTTCTACATCCGTGGGAACATCAGAGGGAAGATGCTTGGCTTCGGGTTGGGGAATATCTTCAATGGCTTCTCCCGCTAGCCAATAATAACTTTTCCCCCGTGGATCAAGCCGTTTTTCAAATTGTTCGATGTAGCGTCGTAACCCTTGACGAGTTAGCATCATTCCCGCAATCTCTGCTTGAGAAACCGCAGGAATATTCACGTTGAGTAATGTTCCTTCAGGAATTGGGGGTAACTTTTCTAAAAGTTGACTGGTCACCTGTGCTGCAATTGTAAACTCAGTGGAGGTATAACTGGCTAAACTAATCGCAAGACTGGGAATCCCATCAATGGTTCCTTCCATTGCAGCAGAAACGGTTCCCGAATAGAGAATATCTGTTCCTAAATTTGACCCATGATTAATTCCAGAGAGAACAAAGTCTGGAGAAGACTCTAAAAGGGCGCTGAGGGCAAATTTTACGCAGTCTGAGGGCGTTCCCGAACAAGACCAAGCGGTAACAGAAGGATGAAAGATACTATCCACAACATTAGCGCGAATCGGTTGATGGAGAGTTAAACCATGTCCAGTGGCTGATCGTTCTCGATCGGGACAGACCACTGTCACATCATATCCTTTTTCTGCAAGCGTATTGGCTAAGGTTCGGATTCCTAGCGCAAAAATGCCATCATCGTTGCTAATCAACAATTTTGTCATAAATGATTCCCACTTATTCTTCTTCCACAGGCTGTAAACGGGTTAGTTTCAAGGTAAAGCGTCCGCCTCCAGTTTGACCAAAAGCACGCACACGAATAATATAACGCCCTGATTCGGTAATGCGAGTAAAGAGGAGGGAATTGGTTGTTCCATCGGGACCGTCATCGTTTTCCGCAACGGTTGTTCCATCGGACGCAATGAGTAAGACAATACTGTCAAAGTCTTCTGATTTCACATCAATGGAGACTTGATCGCCTTTTTGCAAGTTGACTTGATAGTCTCGCGCAAACCCCCCTTCTCCTGTGGGAATATCTTTCGCAGACAGTCGATCACTAATGGAACGATTCAACGGGAGAATCAGAGGATTGTATAAGTTTGATTGCGCTTGAATGGGACGAACTTCATGACTGAGTAATAGCAGTAAAGTTCCGAAAAATAGGGGGATTTTCCAAGGAGACACCAGCATTTCTCTATTTTTGACAGCAACCTGTTCATTATCTCTTAATTGAGCCAGATTCTACTATAAAAATTCTCTGAGAAGTTCAACTGTTGCTTGTCCTGTTTTTTCCCAACTAAACTGAGACGCGCGTTTTAATCCTTGTTCCCGCAACTTCGATCGCAAATGAGAATCTTTAGCAATTGTCGTCATGGCGTTTGTCATGTCATCGGTATTGGTGGGATCGATTAAAATGGCAGCATCTCCAGCCACTTCGGGTAAAGCGGAACAATTGGAGGTAATCACAGGTGTTCCACAGCCCATCGCTTCTAAAACGGGGAAACCGAAGCCTTCCCAGAGACTCGGAAAGACTAAAGCGGTTGCATTTCTAATCAGATCGGGTAACTGGTTATAGGGAATGTAATCAAGAAAATCAGCGCGATCGCGCAGTCCTAATGCTTCCACCTGCTGTTTTAATTTTGGCGTATAACGAGAATCAGTCGGACCGGCTAACCACAGTTGCGTATCAGACACGGACACCTGTGAAAAAGCATTAATCAGACGTTCCACGTTTTTATGGGGGTCATGTCGTCCTAAATAGAGAAAATAATTCTGATGTTGAGAGGTAGCAGCAGGAGTAAAATGCTGTTGATTGTAAGCCAGCAAAATCGGTGTAATTTTTTTGGCGGGGATGTCCCAAAAGTGAATGATATCATCGGCGGTGGCTTGAGAGTTGCAAATAATATGTTCGGCTTGCTTTAAAACTTGGGGAATGTAAAGGCGAAAATAGGGGGTGAGAGGAGATGTCCATCTCGGGTAACGCAGGGGAATTAAATCATGTACTGTAACAATAGACCGACAGGGGGAATATAAGGGGGATTCGGGGACGGGAGAAAAGAGTAAACTAGCGTTTAATTGCTGGTAAAGGTGGGGGAGTTGTTGTTGGGTCCACCGCAAGCGACGGAAATGCGCGATCGTTCCATGATCTGGGCTTAAGCGATCAGGAATTGGGTAATAATTGTAATGCGCGATCGGATCTGAGGCGAGAAGAGTCGGTTCTAAGGATGCTAAAGACGGTAAGATGTTTTGCGTATAAGCCGAGATTCCTGTCGGCTGTTGCATCAAAATTGAACAATTAATTAGAAGGGGGTTAAACACGCCAAGAATTTTTGTTGGAAATAGTGCCATGTTCCTGTTATTTTACCAAGCGCGATCAATCTTTAAAATAGTAAAATCATTAGATGAACAGGAAACAACGTAAAATTTACGCTGCTATTTTTAGTGAACCGATTCGGCGTAATATTGTGTGGGATGATGTTGTTACCTTAATTAAAGGAATAGGAGGTACAGTTACCCAAGGTGATGGTTCTAGAGTGCGTTTTGATTTAAATAATATTTCCTTAAATATTCATTCACCCCATCCTGAAAAGGAATTAAAAAAATATCAAGTGAAAGTGCTTAGAGAGTTTTTAGAAAAAGCAGGAGTTGATTGATGATTTATAAAGGATATGAAGCAGTTATTGAATATGATGAAGAAGATCAAATTTTAGTAGGACGAGTCATTAATACAAAAGATATTATCGTTTTTGATGGTTTATCAGTTGATGAAATTAAACAGAGTTTCCATCAAGTTATTGATGAGTATTTAGCAGACTGTCAACAATTCAATAAAACGCCTAGTCAGATGACATCAAATCAATTGACTTGATTAAAATCTCTCTTGGAAATAGTGCCATGTCCCTGTTATTTTACCAAGCGCGATCGCGCGTTTAATTGGGAATAAAATCAGACTATATACTAAGATCCGAATTAAACGCAAATAGAAAACGATGGGACTTGTATGTTTTTCTAAGGTGAGTAAGTAACTATAAGTGCTGTGATAAAACTTGCGTCTCAAGTTCTGGTTTGTGATCGCAGAAACTTGATGTGTAATTCGGATTTGATCGGTTACTACAACTAAATGACCTTGCTGTTGATAGCGTTGACAAAAATCGAAATCTTCGTAATAAAGAAAGTAATTGGGATTAAATTGCGGACATTCCTTAAAATGACTGAGATTAATGATCAGACTACAACCACTGACCCAATCTGATAGAGAATAGGCTGTTTTAGAGTTTCTATGCAGTAAGTTTTCTGATACGATTTTTCCTGTTTTGGGGTTAAACCTTCCGCCAGCGAACCAAATTTTATGATCGGTTGAGTAAATGAGCGTCCCTAAAATAGAAATTTCAGGGTAAGTATAAAAGAAAGATTGAGCCTTTGTTATCATTTCAGGCTCAAAAAAAGTATCAGGATTAATTAACCAAACAAGGGCTTGTGGATGCTGATGATAAATCCAAGATAACCCAAGATTGCACGCTCTCCCAAAGCCGATATTTCCCCCCGCATCCATAATGTGAGTGGTTTGTGTTGCTAATGTTATTAAATCTTTTTGGTCAGGGGGAAAGTTATTGACAATCACAACCTTGTTTGCATACTGTGGGAAGGCGGAAAAACTTGCAAGGAGACGCTGAACCAAGTGAGTGGATTGGTAATTAACAATTAAAAAATATAACACTTAAGAAAAATACTAGATATTGTGAAAGAAAGTATGATTAATTTCCAGAAAAAAAATCCTAAGTTTCAAGACTGGAGTTTAAAGTTTGATTTGCTCCGAATGTTAGTCAAGCGAGACTTAGAGGCACGCTATAAAGGATCAGTATTAGGAAATTTGTGGTCAGTTGTCAATCAACTTTCTCAACTCTTAATTTATACTTATGTCTTCTCAGTTGTCTTAAAAGTTAAACTCAGTCTGAAAGGAATCCCCGAAGAAAACAGTCTGATTTTTGGCTTATGGTTATTTGCAGGATTAGTTCCTTGGATTGCATTTACAACTGGATTAACCCAAGCCACAAACTCGGTCGTCGAGCAAACCAATCTGGTGAAAAAAGTCGTGTTTCCCTTAAGTTTGCTCCCTTTGGTTCCTGTGTTTTCAACCTTAATTGAAAGTGCATTTGGCTTAATCATTCTCATTATTTTTGTCGCCTTGAGAATGGGAACATTACATGAAACATTAGCGTTATTACCCTTAATTTGGCTACCTCAGTTATTATTGACTTCAGGACTAGCCTATTTCACTGCTAGTTTAACCGTCTTCTTTCGAGATATTCCCCAAACCTTAGCGGTTGTCTTAAATCTTTGGTTTTATCTCACTCCCATTGTTTATCCCATTGATGTGGTTCCCGAAACTGTGAGAGATTGGGTGTTATGGTTAAATCCGATCGCAGCGATCGCGCAACTGTACCGTGATCTGATTTTAATTGGAGAAATCAATCATGGCGGAGAATGGTTGATGTTAATGGTGATTTCCCTAGTGATTTTCTCAGGAGGATTGTGGGTTTACCAGCGTTTACGGTCTGGGTTTGCTGATGTTTTGTAACTTGGTGTTGTTCCCAAGGGGTAAGAGGCAGCATCTGCTAAAATTCTAAGGATGGTGTGAGTCATGGGTTAGAATGAGTGAGATTGCGGTTTCTCTAAAAAATGTCTCGAAATGTTTTAAGCGTTATGCTCATCCCGCCGATCGGTTGAAAGATTTACTCTTCAAAAATCGTTCCCGAGGAGATGAGTTTTGGGCGTTGAAAGACATTAACTTAGAAATTCCTCGTGGAGAAACGTGGGGCTTAGTGGGACGCAATGGGTCAGGAAAAAGCACCCTCTTACAAATTTTAGTGGGAACTCTCACGCCAACGCACGGTCAGGTCAAAGTATCAGGTCGTGTTTCCGCCTTACTGGAATTGGGAAGTGGTTTCAATCCTGAATTTACAGGACGACAAAATGTTTTTTTTAATGGCAAGATTTTAGGGTTAAGTCGTCAAGAAATTGAAAATAAATTTGATGAAATCGCTGCTTTTGCTGATATTGGCGATTTTATGGATCAACCAGTAAAAACCTATTCCAGTGGGATGTTTGTGCGCTTAGCGTTTGCGGTTGCAACCACTATTGAACCAGATATTTTAGTGGTAGATGAAGCGTTAGCAGTGGGAGATGAAGTCTTTCAACGCAAATGCTTTGCTCGGATTGAAAACATACAAGAACGAGGAGGAACAGTTTTATTTGTTTCTCATGCAGCGAGTTCTATTATCGAACTGTGTAATGCAGCCATTTTACTAGATCAAGGGGAGTTATTGTTGCAGGGAACTCCCAAATTAATTGTTTCTAAATATCATAAGTTGATTTACGCTCCACCTGCTCAACTCAATGAGATTAAACAAAGTATTCGAGATTCTACACAGAGCAATAAAACTGATGGGAAACCGTCAAATCATCGTGAAACGACAGCAATTTCTGAGGAAGTTTCCGAAGACTTTTATGACCCTAACTTAATTCCAAAAAGTACAGTGACATACGTTGATCGGGGAGCGACAATTGAGACGGCGTACTTAAAAAATATAGCGGGACAGCAGGTTAACTTGTTGTGTCTTGGCAAAAAATATACCTATTGTTACACGGTTAAATTTAAAGAACCCGCTTTTGCTGTCCGCTTTGCCATGTTAATTAAAACTAATAGCGGTATTCCTCTTGGAGGAGCAGTTTCTCATTCTCCCACAGACGCGATCGAATTAATTCGACCTGGCACAATAATGCGAGTAGAATTTAATTTTTACTGTTCTCTTTTGCCAGGAACTTATTTCCTTAACTCAGGGGTATTAGGATTAGTTGATGGCTCGGAAACTTTCTTGCACCGCTGTCTTGATATTGCCATGTTTCGGGTTCAACCAGAGCAAGACTTATTAGTAACAGGAACTGTCGATTTTAGTATCGAAACTCAAATCATCTTTTCTCCTCACTTGTTAGAAGTCTAATCTTTATTTGTATAGTCTCCCTTCATAAAAACCATGATTTAAGTAATGTTCTTTGGCGTTGATACCTGCTGCTGCAACATCTGGATTCAACCTCAGATAAGTTTCATCTTCAAAGCCACTGGGAATCGCTGGTTCAGACGATTGCTTGCTAAGAATGACGATAAATTCAAACTGATTATTTTTTGTATCAATTCAATTTCAAAAGGAAAGGATAGATCATTTTGACAGTAAAGCAGCAATTCAAAAAAATCAATTTGTCTCCAAACATGAAAGTGGATGCTGTAATCAATAGACATTAAATATTGCACCCTTGGAGTCACTCGATCTTCAGGAACTTTTTCTCTTAATCTCACCCAGTCTTCAAAGTGAGATTTCATTGACCATTCAGGGCCTTCGGTATAATCTTTAATTAAATGTTCTAAAGAGGTGACAGCGCGATCGCGGTCAAAAGTATAACGCATATCAGGAACAGCCATATAGAGAATACCATGGTGTCGTAAAACTCTCAAATGTTGCTCCATTGCACTGATTGGATTTTGACAATGTTCAATCATGTGATTAGCAATGACAAAATCAACAGAAGCATCTGGGATAGAATTGAGACGTTCACCATCATCAATAATGTCAACTTCCACTAATTTATAGTTCTTTAATTTGGGATATTGCTTTCTTAATTCAGGAACAGACATCCGATCAACATATTTGACTGTGACATGATGTGGAACATTGAGGGGTGAATGTAATGCTCCAATCTCAATCCCATTTCCCAATAAATAAGAGGATGCAATTTGCGCCCGTAATGCTTGTTCTGGTGATGTTTCCGCTTCTTTCACTATTTTTTTGTGAATTGGCAACGGATTAAATAGATTTTTCAATGAATTCATAGTTTGATTTTTCATAGAATAAAAAAATCTAGATCTCGATTGTAAAGTCTTCTCTTTCTCTGGTTAAATTTGGATTATAGCAAGGGTCATGTTCAATGAACTCCTTCCATTTAGATTTCATGTATTTGACCTCTTGGCTAAACCTTGCTTGTTTTTCTGGTGTGTCATCATAACCACGACTTTTAGATTCATAATGATAAAGTCTGACATGAGAGACGCATATATTTTTGTAGCCTTGATTCAGCATCTTAAAGCATAAATCTACATCATTGAAAGCGACAGCTAACTCAGGTTCAAAACCTCCAACTTTTTGAAAAACTTCACGACGACACATTAAACAAGCTGCGGTAACGGCGGAATAGTTATTATTCGTTTTAAGTTGATTAAAATAACCATGAGATTCTCCATGATAATATTTATGACTATGTCCAGCGACACCACCAACGCCTCCGACGACACCAGCGTGTTGTATCGTATTATCTTGATGTAATAATAAAGCTCCAACTGCGCCGATGCTTGGTCTTTGTGCTTGTTCGACCATCGCCTCCAGCCAATCATTATCAATCACTTCCGTATCATTATTCAAGAAAAGCAAATATTTCCCTGTTGTCTGCTCTACTCCATAATTATTAAGTTTAGAAAAATTAAAAGGAATATCTAGGGTTTCATATCTAAACCGATTCGGTTCTCTCATTTTCCACGATTCAAAAATGTTTTTAGTCTGTTGCTCGGTGCTTCCATTATCAATCACTAATACTTCATAATGAGGATAAGTTGTTTTTTCAAAAATAGACTTCAGACAAGTATTCAGAACATTTCCTAAATTTTTGGTTGGGATAATAATACTCACTAAATCAGGGTCTTTGACCTCATACCTGATAATATGATGTCCCCCTTCTACGGGGACAATTTTTCCTTTTTCTTCTCTTCTCTTCAAAGCATCCTCCAGAGCTTTTTTAGCTGCCTCCGTTGCATAATTTTTACTAGATAAATTCTCAGCCGTTGAGTTGGGATGAATCCGCCAATGATATAAAATCTTAGGAAGATGGAAAATCTGATCGGTTTTTTCTGTCAGTCTTAAAACGAGATCATAGTCTTGACTCCCTTCGTAACCTTCTCGAAAACCCCCAATTTCTTGAATGAGTTGATGACGATAAATTCCTAAATGGTTGGTGTACATTCTAGATAAAAAAGAATCGGGACACCAGTCTGGCTTAAAGTATGGATCTTGCAGTTTTCCCTCTTCGTTAATCTTATCTTCATCAGAATAAATCATATCGGCTTCAGGGGTTTGATTGAGGAATTTAACCACTTGATATAAGGCATCAGGAGTTAGCAAATCATCATGATCTAATAAGGCTATATATTCCCCAGTTGCCAACTCTAAAGCGGAATTAGAGGTCTTTGAAATGTGACCATTTTCTGGTCTGAAAATAACTTTTATTCTTGCATCTTGAGCTTGATAGTGATTTAATAAATCTCGAATGTGACGTTGAGTTGAAGCATCATCAGCAATACATAACTCCCAGTGGGGATAAACTTGAGTGAGGACGGTCTCGATTGATTCCTTTAAAAATGCTTCAGGTGTGTTAAAAACAGGCATGATGATACTAATGACAGGTTGATACTTTAAAGAGTTCAACTTTTCAGCCATTGCCATGAGATCGGACTTTTTAGGGTAATGTAGTGCTAACCATTTTTGATAGTTAATATCATCACTCAAAGGAATTTTATAGTCTTGCCTTAACCTTTGAATGGTATCAGGTATGCCATATTTCAGAGATAAGAAAATAACTAACTTTAATTGATTCAAATAGTGGACATAGAGTTGAGATTTGAGCAAGTTTTTGCACTTAAACCAGAGTTTCCGTAATTTCCAAAACTTGCTAGTTTCCATAGCAATTATGGTGGTTTGTGCTTCTTTTAACTGAACTTGATAATGATAGATTTGGGATTGACTCTTCTCTAGTTCAGTTTGAGTCTGTTCTAGTTCAGTTTCAATCTGTTTGAGTTCTCGCTCTTTTTGACGCAGGTTTAACCAGTCTTGAAGCACCCAAGATTGATAATTAGAAAATGGAGAGTTTCTCCCATTGCAATCACTTTTATAATTCGATAAGATATTGGTACAGTTTTGATTTAACTTTTGATAAATTTCTATTGCCTTGGGAAAGTGAGTCTGAATAATTGTGGGGCGATGTTTCCCCAATTTTGAGTTGTTAAATAGAGAGGGATTATAGATTTTAGATAGCTGATTCGGTTGGAGAGGAATGCCAAATTTTTGCTGTATTTCTTCGAGAAAACTTTGATCATTGTGAATGATATGGTCAATATCAGACAAAAGACAGGATTCTGGATTTTGATTACAGAAATCTAAAATAATTTCATTATAAGAGCACCATAAATCAATGGCTAAATTAGGATTTTTAAGAAATGCTCCATCCCCACGACGATATAAAGAATCAATGACTTCCCATGGCGAACGATAAATAAATAAAAACTTCGCATTGGGTAAAAAGGTTTGCCAAAAATTTAGAAAAAGTGTGGTTCTTGGATCTTTCCATCCCCATAAAAATTTGTGCTGTTTTTTTTCAATAATGCTTTGAGCTTGCTCTAAAAACTGTTCTGGCACATCAATCTTTGATTCTGTTGTCCAACCTTGGGTACTAATCCCTTTAGAGGCGAGAACTTCTTCATGAAATTTGACAAAATCTAAATCTTCAAAATGTCCTTTAATATTATCAAATTGACCACTCATTAAATAATCTCCCACATCTAAACCTGATGTGTGCAAAAGAGAGGTCGCTAAAGATGTTCCCGAACGATGCATTCCTGTAATAATCAAGATCTGGGATTGCCGTTTACTATTAGTTTGGCTCATTAATATTTTTGCAGCGTGATTATTGAATTTTGTAATCAGTCAATAATTTACACGATTAAATCTTTTTTGACAACTACTAAGCCATTAATCCTTATTAAGTTGTGTTTTTAGGCTCGGATTTGAGAGGAGATAAAAAAGATTAATAATAGTAAGGTAAAATAAGGATGACTAGAGATGAAAAGTCATTGTAATGAGCACCAATCCATCAGGAACAAAGTACAGAATGAATGACATCATAATTCCCATTTTAGATTTAACCACTCAATATCAAAGCATTCAAACCGAAATTCAAGAAGCAATGAATCGAGTGCTGGAGTCGGGTCGCTTTATTTTAGGGGAAGAAGTGGCTCAATTTGAGCAAGCGGTTGCCAATTATTTAGGCGTTAAACACGCGATCGGTGTTAATTCTGGAACCGATGCCCTAATCATTAGTTTACGCAGTTTAGGAATTGGCAAAGGGGATGAAGTAATTACGACTCCTTTTAGTTTTTTTGCCACAGCAGAAGCGGTTAGTCAAGTGGGCGCAATTCCAATTTTCGTCGATGTAGAAGCAGATACCTTTAATATTAATCCTCGGAAAATTATTCAGAAAATTACTCCGCAAACTCAAGCTATTTTACCAGTTCACTTATACGGAAATCCCGCAGCGATCGCGCAAATTGTAGAAATTGCAAAAACTTATAACTTAAAAATAGTAGAAGACTGCGCTCAATCATTTGGCGCGAAGTATGAAGCCGATTGCGTCACTTGTCAACAAGAATGTTCGGAAACCATGCGTTTGAGTCAACAAGGAAAATTCACAGGTAGCATCGGTGATATGGGAGCGTTTTCCTTTTTTCCCACGAAGAATCTTGGGGCTTATGGTGACGGTGGGTTAATCGCTACCGATGATGACCAACTCGCCGAGTCAGCGCGAATGTTGCGAGTTCATGGAGAACGCAAAAAATATCATAATGAAATGTTTGGATATAATTCCCGTTTAGATGCGCTACAAGCTGCGATTCTCAGGGTGAAATTAAAGTATATTGACCAATGGAATGAACAGCGCAGACGAGTGGCGCAAGAGTATAATGAGCGCTTAAGTGCTGTCGAAAATCTCATTACACCAACCCTCAAAAAAGGTCATGTTTTCCATCAATATACGGTAAGAATTTTAGGAGGAAAACGAGACCAGTTAAGAGATCGTTTGAGGGACGCTGGAATTGCAACCATGATTTATTATCCCGTTTCTCAAGATCAATTACCCGTTTATGAAGGTCGATATGAAAAACTTCCTGTGAGTGAACGGTTAACGCAAGAAGTTCTTAGTCTTCCGATTTGGCCAGAATTGACAACTGCGAACATTGACACCATTACCGAAGTCATTAAAACTGATCTGGCTTAACTTTCGTTTTCGCTGTCTCCACCCACAACAACATCTTTGATCCGCAGACTGGGGCCACCACAGCCGACGGGTAAACCACTTTGTCCACCTTTCCCGCAACCGCCAGATTCATCCCAATAGAAATCATTGCCAATGGCTTCAATATTGGCAAGGGTTTTGAAAACATTCCCAGACAGGGTGACATCGCGGACAGGTTCAGCTAGTTTCCCATCACGAATCATCCAGGCTTCTCCTGCAGAGAAAGTAAACATTTCGCCGTTGGTCATTCCCCCCAGCCAGTTTTTGGCATAGACTCCCAGGGGAATATCTTGAAATAAGTCTTCGACAGGCGTTTCTCCCTGTTCGATCCAAGTGTTGGTCATGCGGACAAGAGGGGGATATTGATAGTCTAAACAACGCGCATTTCCTGTGGGACGTTCCCCTAACTTCCCTGCGGTTTCTCTAGAATGGAGTCGTCCCACTAAAACCCCATCTTGGATCAGTTGGGTGGTTTCAGCAGGCGTTCCCTCATCATCCACTTGGTAACTCCCTCGGTGTCCGGGTGGGGCTGCACCATCAAAAATTTGCAGGTTGCGGGGGCCAAACTGTCGTCCCATGGTCATGACATCTAATAAGTCGGGGTTTTCGTAGGTCATATCCGCTTCCGAGAGATGACCAAAGGCTTCATGGACAAATAAGCCACTGAGAATGGGATCAATGACAACGGTGTAAGTGTCGCCAGTGACGGTGGGAAGGCTGAGAGCGTTAACTGCTCTTTCTGCTGCGGTGATGACTTGCTGGTCTAAGTTGAGTAAATCTTGCCATCCACGACGCGATCCTGTGGTTTCTCGCCCTGTTTGCACCATTTCTCCTTCTCGCGCGATCGCGCTGAATCTGGCTTCTAAATCCGCCCAACTTTGTTCGACTAACGTCCCTTCAGAAGTTGCAATCGTGACACGCTGAGTAATATCGCTATAACTGACACTGGTTGTCGTAATCCGCGCATCATAACCCTGCAAAAGCTGATTGTAATGCTCACACAGGGCTTTTTTATCAGCTAAGGGAATCTCTCGCGGGTCACCTGCGGGTAACGGTAGCCTGTAAACCCCTTCTATAGTCGGGACAGGAGCTAATGTCGTCTTTTGAGTTCCCACTAATCTTGCTGCTGCGATCGCGTCTTCTAGGCGATCTTTTAGGGTGCTGAGGCGATTAAAACTAGCAAACCCCCAACCGCCTTTATAGCAAACTCGCACTTGTCCGCCAACTGCAACTTCTTCACTGAGAGTTTCAATTTTGTTTCCTCGCAGGAGAAGATCAGTGCTGTCGGATTCTTCGAGGCGAATCAGAATAAAATCAGCGCGATCGCGATAGGTTTGAATTAAATCAGATAACAGAGAGCGATAATTAGTCATTAGTCATTAGTCATTAGTCATTCGTTCTTTGATTCATTATTAAACTCAGCGTCATTATAAAACAACTCAAAATTGCCCAATGGCGATCGCGCTGAACCCAAAAGCTAATCCTGATTCGTCACTGGTCACTGATCACTGCTTATGAAAGCGAATCCCCAGAAAGATATCGTAAATAAAGCCCAAGAAATCTTTCTTCCCTGCTAACAATCCTAACGACTGGTAAGCGCCCTTGTGATCTAACAGAGGCTTCATCTGATAATAAGCGGGTTGATACTTATACCAAGGAATCGAGGGCCAAAGATGATGCACTAAATGATAATTTTGCCCACAAATCAGTAAATTCAAAATTTTACTAGGATAGACTCTTGCATTTTTCCAACGATCGCGCTCTTGAAAGGGGCGATGAGGAAGATAATCAAAAAATAAGCCCAGTGTCCAACCGACTACTAACGCAGCAGAAAACCAATAATTCACCAGATATTCAAAAAAACCATATTGAAAGGATAAATAAACAATAAACCCAACAATCGAACGACTGACAAACCACTCTAGCAGTTCGTAGTTTTTCCACAAGCGACGCTTAAAAAAGAATACTTCATGATAGAAAAACCTTGCGGGAATCAAGAATAGGGGACCCCCCGTCGAAACAAAATGATCAGGATCGTTTTTGGGATCATTGACATGAGCGTGGTGTTGTAAATGAACACGGGTAAACACAGGAAACACAAACCCCAACATCAAAGCTGTACCATGCCCTAAAATTGTATTAATGACAAGATTGCGATGTCCCGCCCGATGAGACGCATCATGTATTACTGTCCCTGCTAAGTGTAAACAGAGAACATTCACGGGAAAACAAAACCAACCGGGCCAACTCCACAGCCAGTAACCGCAATGAGATAGAATAAATAAACTCCACGCCGTGAGGAACATCCAGACATTAACATTCCATCCGCCATCGGGATCAATATAATCTTTTGGGACTCGTAGTGAGGGTTGCACCTGCACCATTTTTCCTGATTCTCCTTTTAATTTTCTTAATTTAGCTATAGCAGTTTTCACGCTTCTTGAGGTACATTCTAAATTTTTGTTCTTTGTTCTTCGTTATTTGTTCTTTGTTATTTGTTGGTTGTTAATCAATGAACCACGAACTATGTAGGGCGTAGCCCGCGCGAAGCACCACGAACCATGAACCATGAACCATGAACCATGAACCATGAACATCCATCGACTCGCTTTGTACCTCAACAGACTAAGAAAGGCTATATTAATTTTTATTAAACTAATCTCATTTTCGCAAAAAAATAGCTAAGAAGCAGCAAAAAGTTGTTCACGGGCTCGTTCTTCTAAAAAATCTGCTTCTTGGAGAATATCACATAACCGATTGTCTGTTTCTAATAAACAAGTATGTCCGCTATCGGGTAAAACGACCACTTGCGACTGAGGAAAATGCTCGGCTAGTTGTTCCGCTTCTTCTACAGAGGGTAAAATTCGATCTGAAGCTGCTGCGAGTAATAAAACAGGGGCTAGAGTTTGTTGAAGGCTTTGGGGATCCACTGCAAACTCATCTAACAGCGATAATCGCCAGCGCACCGTTTGCGGGGGGACAGATTTCATCGCATTGAGAAGCGCACGCCGATCGCGCGGGGCAATCCGTCCCATGGCCGCTAAAAAGGGTAAAATCAGGACAGTGGAGGAGCGATAAATCGGTTCGGGCATAAACCCTGTTCCCACTGCTCCCCAAGCCAAATAAGGGCGTTGACGAAACGAAGAAGCAGGGTTCACTAAAATCACGCGATGAAATAACTCTGGGGCTTTCTCTAACACTTTCAACGCCAAGCAACCGCCAAACGATTCCCCACACAAATACGTTGTTTTCTCTGGTTTTTGCCTCTGTTCTTTCGTGATTAAATCAAGGACTGAGTTTGTCAACTCGTCCCAGTCGCTAAAATTCGATTGGGGAATCGCAAGAGAACGGAGATCGAAACATTGATCTAAGGTATCCGTTTGGGTGTGTAAGAGTTCCCCTGTTCCATCCATACCTGGTAAAAAGACAAACAGTGGAGAGTGAGGATGAAAGGGTTTTGGGGTTAAAAAATAGGGGTGATGGCTCATAATCAGTCTTAACTTAACAACATCCAATTTGTAATAACTGTTTAATTTCGCTTTGACAATAGCGGGTAATCTCGACAATACCTTTCTTGGTTTGTTTCCCTTGATATTGAGCTTGGCGTTGCGGGGTGATCCAATAAGGACGACCCACGAGGAGATTCGCCCGTTTGTAAATGACCATTGGATGTAAAGTCCACTGATCAAACAGTGCTTCGGAAGGGTCAAACCAATGTAATATTTTAAGGGGGACAGTTGCGCTCACTTCTTCTTCTTGAGACGCGATCGCGACAGGCAAAACCGCTAAATTAGAAATATTTGCCCGTAATAGGAGATGAGCAAACCCTGGTTGAAATCTGCACATTTCAGTGGGAGTCGTTAAGTTCACCATTGGTTCTGCGCCCTCTGGAAACACCGCTAACCAATTGTTGGCACTTAAAAAGTCTTTCCCTTGACGAACAAACGTCGTCCCTCGTTCCGACTGTGTGGCTAAGGGGAAACAACCTAATGATTCTACCACCTGCCGTAACAGTGGCACTTCTCCCATATAGTGATGACAAGCCGTGCGTAAAGGGTGTCCCAATCCCACCATCAGCATCATGGGATCCATAAAACTGCGATGGTTGCTCACCACCACGACCGCAGCATCCCGAGGAATGCGGTTTTCAAAATAAACAAAAACTTGTGTTCCCAAGGCTTGTAGTAATCCCTGAGAGAGAGTAAGCGGTCGATTAGAAACCATGACCTTCCTTGGAATAAGCAACCATAACTTAATAAATCTTAACGTTTCGTTTCCATTTTAGCGAATTCTTTAATTATTTTTACAAGTTTTTGAGATTGACGCGATCTCTAACATCTCTTAAGGTAGAGCTATTAATTCACCTTTTTCGCTATAATTTCATTTGATTTGATTATTAAATCAAATAATCATAAGACAAAGTTATAAACTTGATAAGTGGGATCAATATTGGAAATCAAGAAATAAAAAAATTCTGAAATCCGAGTTAAAATCTCACCAAGAACTCTCAAAAAAACACCTTTAATAAGTTCAAATTTCACTTAATACTGACTTAATTATCCAACGGAGTGAATGATAAACAAATAATTTAATTTTATGACAGAACAAAAATCAAATAATACCTTTTCTTTAACCACCCCCCTGTACTACGTTAATGACGTTCCGCATATCGGTAGTGCTTATACCACTATGGCTGCGGACGCGATCGCGCGGTTTCAACGCCTACAAGGAAAAGAAGTCTTATTCATTACAGGCACAGATGAACACGGGCAAAAAATCCAACGTACCGCCGAAGAAAAAGGACTCTCTCCTCAAGAACAATGCGATAAAGTTGCAGCCAGTTTCGACAACTTGTGGCAGAAACTAAACATCCAATATGACCGCTTTAGTCGTACCACAGCCGAACGACATGAAGCGATTGTCAAGGAATTTTTCCAACGGGTTTGGGAGAATGATGATATTTATCTCGCCCAAAAACAAGGATGGTACTGCGTTTCTTGTGAAGAGTTTAAAGAAGAAAGAGAACTGGTTAACGACGGATATTGTCCCATTCACATCAACAAAAAAGCCGAATGGCGGGATGAAGAAAACTATTTTTTCCGTCTTTCCAAATACCAAAGCAAACTGGAAAGTCTCTATGAAAATCATCCCGACTTCATTCAGCCCAGCAGCCGTCGTAAGGAAGTCCTGAACTTTGTCAAACAAGGATTGCAAGACTTTTCCATTTCTCGGGTTAATCTCGATTGGGGAATTGAAGTCCCCCCCGATCCCAAACACACCATTTATGTTTGGTTTGATGCTTTGCTGGGGTATGTTACCGCCCTTGTTGATCCCGAACAAGATCCCACATTAGAAAACGCCCTGTCTCGGTGGTGGCCCATGAATCTCCATCTCATCGGAAAAGATATCTTGCGCTTCCATGCGGTTTATTGGCCCGCGATGTTGATGTCTGCGGGAGTAACACCGCCGAAAAAAGTGTTTGGACATGGCTTTTTAACCAAAGACGGACAGAAAATGGGCAAAAGTCTCGGTAATACCCTTGATCCGATCGCGCTGCTCGATCGCTATGGCGCAGATGCCGTTCGTTATTATTTTCTCCGAGAAATTGAATTTGGACAAGATGGAGACTTCAACGAAACTCGGTTTGTCAATGTTTTAAATGCTGATCTCGCCAATGATTTCGGAAACTTACTCAATCGGACGCTGAAAATGGCGAAGAAATATTGCGGAAATCAAGTCCCCAATGTCAAAGCAAAAGACATCCCCGCCGATAATCCCTTAAAAGCCATTGGAGTTGATCTTAATGATCGCGTCACCGAGGCTTATCATAACCTCAGTTTTAGCCAAGCCTGCAAAGCAATCATCAATTTAGTCAGCACCAGCAACAAATACATTGATGAACAAGCCCCCTGGAGTTTGTATAAACAAGGGGAACAAACCCAAGTGGAAATAGTCCTGTATAGTATTCTCGAATCCATTCGTTTAAGCGCGTATCTCCTCTCTCCCATTACACCAACGCTGAGTACCGAAATTTATCAGCAACTGGGATTTACCATCGACTTTAATCAACCGTCTTGTTTTAATCAAGAAACATTTTTTAAAACTCATCAATCTTGGGGAATATTGCCCCCACTGCAAGCCCTTGGGGAAGCTAAGCCCGTATTTTTACGGTTAGAACTTCCTGAAGAAAATCCGTTATAAACTCAAATCTCCTTACTATTTTGGGTAAGGTAGATGTAAATCACCTTTTTTATAAATCCGCTTTTTTCATAAATCAGCTTAATTCAATAAAAAATGAGGATAAAAAAATGCTGGAAAACTTTGATCACGATCCGGTTTTCACACCGAAGCAGATATTAGAGAATCGTGGTCGGGTTGCGATTTTTATTGATGGATCTAACTTATTTTATGCAGCTTTACAGCTAGGCATAGAAATAGATTACACAAAATTATTATCTTGCCTGACCTCTGGTTCTCGTTTATTACGTTCCTTTTTTTATACGGGTGTGGATAGCACCAATGAAAAACAACAGGGCTTTTTACTCTGGATGCGTCGCAATGGTTATCGCGTGATTGCCAAAGATTTAGTTCAACTTCCAGACGGGTCTAAAAAAGCCAATTTAGATGTGGAAATTGCCGTTGATATGATGTCTTTAGTGGGCGCGTATGACACAGCAATTTTAGTCAGTGGTGATGGCGATTTAGCCTATGCGGTTGATGCGGTAAGCTATCGGGGGGCAAGAGTAGAAGTGGTTAGTTTACGGTCGATGACCAGTGATACGCTAATTAACGTTGCTGACCGCTATATCGACTTGGATCAAATTCAAGAAGATATCCAAAAAGACCCAAAGTCTCATGGTCCTAACTCTTCTCATCCCCCTTATCGCCCGTTACCCACTCTCATTTTTGATGAAGACACTTCTGGTGCATAACAGTTTACTCACCCTGATTTCTCTCCCGTTTTTGTTGCGAAAAACAACAGCTTGGGTTTTAATCGGGGTGTTTTTTTTAATCTGTCTGCTTGTCGGAATAATCAGCAAGTCACGGATTCCGAATCCGATGCAACCACAGAAGAAGAAACCATTGAAGAACGATTGATTTTAGAAAATGCCACGTTAAATCAAGTTGATTCCGATGGAAATACCCTCTGGAAACTAGAGGTGAAACGGGTGGTTTATCGTCAAGATAATCAAAATGCAGAACTCGAAGAAGTGACAGGGGAATTGTATGAAGAGGGAGAGGTTTTCCTGAAAATACAAGCCAAGCAAGGGAAAATTATTGATGATGGGACGCGGATTAGTTTACAAGGGGAGGTAGTTGCGACTGATCCCCGCAATGGGACAACCTTAAATACAGAAAAAGTGGAATGGTCGCCAGAAGATCGCTTATTAACGATTCCCCAACCGTTAAACGGTCAGCATCCCCGCTTTAATGTCACTGCTGATGAGGGGAAATATTACACCAATCGAGAGGAATTAGCTTTAATTGGCAATGTGGAAGGGCTTTCTGATGATCCCCCGTTGCAAGTGCAAGGGGAACAAGTCAACTGGTTGATTCCTCAAGAAATCGTCAAGAGTGAACAGCCTTTACAAGTGGATCGTTATGATCCCGAAACGGAAACCATCAGCGATCGCGTGACTGCTAACTCAGGGGAGGTGAAGTTAGGGGAAAAAATGGTTCTTCTTGAAGATAATGTGGAATTTAAGTCCAGCGATCCCCCTCTGCAAGCTGCGAGTAATAGCATTACTTGGAATGTAGAAAATAAAGTGATTCGCAGTAGCCAACCGATGCAAGTGGTACAAACTGAAGATCAAATCACGCTGACGGGTAATCAAGGAGAAATTAACCTAGACAGTGAAATTGCTCAATTTGAAGGCGGGGTAAAAGGAGTTAGTGAATCGAATCAAGCCACCCTTTTTGCCAACCGCCTCAGCTGGAATCTTCCCACCCAAGAAATGGAAGCAGAAGGGAATGTTATTTATCAACAAAGTGACCCCCCTCTAACCACGAAAGGAGAACAAGCAAGCGGGATTTTGAGTGAAGAAAATATTGTGGTTCAAGGGGATCAAGAACAAAGAGTGACCACAGAAATTGTCCCTTAAGATTAACTGCAATCTCTATTGTCTATGAATTCTTGACGCTTTCTTTCTGAGTTCAATGGTAGTAATAAGTTTTGTAAAGTTAAAGGTAATTGAAGAGGCGATCACTAATCCAATCCGATCAAGAGATCGCCTTTAATTAGGACAATAATAGTTTCCTTGATTATTTAGTTATTAATGGTGAAAACGTAACGAAAAATTGCTATAGAAACACGGTCGTCCTGATCTGAAATACGATTGCCATGTCGTTACTTAAAATGGATTCTGGATCTCATTTTTGTGAGGAGTTAAATGACATGGATGACCTGATTGCCCTATTACAGTTAATTGTTCAACTAATTATTTTCATTGTCGCCATCGCTGGGAATTGGATGGTTTTTGTCAAAGCGGGGCGACCCGGTTGGGCAATTCTCATCCCTTTTTATAATGTTTATGTCACCTTAAAAATTGCTGGTAGGCCTGGCTGGTGGCTAATTTTACTCTTTATCCCGATCGTCAATCTGATCTTTATCGTGATTCCGTTTGATATTGCTGGGAAGTTTGGAAAAGGAGTGGGATATGGTCTCGGACTCTTATTCTTACCCTTTATTTTTTATCCCGTTTTAGGCTTTGGTCAGGCCAGTTATCGTGGCTAGATTAGGGGTTGCTGAATCCAGCTGAAACCTTTACCGAATCAGGTTTTAAGGCTCTTGATTCTTGGAAAAGGTGCAAGAGAATTGAACGATCCCTTTTCCGCAGATCACAAAGCACAACCAACTAAGAACGGCTTGATGATTCTCCTGCGCGATCGCGAAATCGCTGCGCTGTTTTGCCCAAAACCCAATACCCGTCAATTGACTTGTATCCCATGACTACTTAATTCTGTAGTCCAAAAATCAATGGTGGAATCATTCAGTTTTGACTTCACGGCTTCGACAATCTCTTCTGTTGCTGCTGTGGCTGGACAGAGTGCAAAGACTGTGGGGCCACTCCCAGACATCATCGCCCCAAGAACGTCATTTTCTTCCTGAAAGGCGGTTTTTAAGGCTTCCACTTGGGGATAAGCAGGGAAAACGACTTTTTCTAAATCGTTATAGAGGAGTTGTCCAATTTTCGGATAATCTTGTTCCGCGATCGCGCTGACTAAGTTCGCAGAATGGGCTTGTTTTCGTCCCGCTTCGACCTCCTCTGGCTGCTGAACATAACTTTCTTCAAACTGTTGACGATAGGTTTGATACGCCCAAGCGGTAGAAACATATAAGTTGCGATGTTTGGCGAGAATGAGCTTTGCCTCTTGTAAATCGTCTAAAGCACTAATTTCTTCCCCGCGCCCTAAAGCCAGTGCAGTTCCGCCTTCTAAGCAAAAGGGAATATCTGATCCCAGTTTACTGGCTAAGGTCTGTAATTCAGGTTGGGTTAAGCCTAACTTCCATAATAAATTAAGGCCCACCAGAACTGCTGCTGCATCTGTTGATCCCCCAGCTAACCCCGCAGCAACAGGAATATTTTTTTCAATGCTAATGTCAACTCCCCCATACCGGGCGTAGGTTTGGGGATACTCTTGGCACATCAACTGTGCTGCTTTGTAAGCAATATTATCAGAGCCGAGAGGAACGTCTGGGTGTTCACAATGGAGATGAATGGCTTGAGTGCTACCCGCGTAAAGATGAATGCGATCTTCTAAGCCGATTCCCTGTAAAATCATGACCAGTTCGTGATAACCATCCGCGCGATCGCCGATAATTTCCAGATGAAGATTAATTTTTGCTGGTGCAGTCAGTGTGTAGTGGCGCATGATCTGTCAATTCAAATCGCGTGGATTCCAATCGAAACCACTCAATGGATTAAAATCACAAATCGAGTGTTAGAAAGGAGTCTCCCGAAGCCGGAGCGAAGGTGAGGATGACACGTTCAAAGATGTCATACAGACCTTGGCTAAACGAAAGTCTAGCTGTATCTCTACTTTTTTTAATAAGCCTGACGGGTTTTTCACCATCTTTGGGCTTGTTCTATTCTAGCAGACACAGAGGACTAAAGTCCTCCCTTGTCATTCATGAGGGGCTGTCGTCGGAACGAGGGTGACGATGCTTGTAAGCCCCGTCCATCGGTTTGAAACCGATGGCTTTCTGACTGAATCGTTGTAAGGTTTGATCTTACCATTTCTCTAAGTTGCGCTGTGGCGGTTGCTGCCAGTCATCTCCATAAGAAGGATCAGCAGAATTAGAAGACGTACTGAGATCGTGATCTTCATATTCAGATTCATTTTCCTCTTCTTCCGCCATTAACGGTTGTACTACTTTTTCGATTGCTTCTCCTAAAAAGGATTTGACAAACTCATCTCGGCGATTCAATTGGAATTGACGTTTGACCACTTCCGTCATTCCCCCATCTCCCCAATCTTGGTCTTGACGGAAATATTCAATAAAACTTTTCCCTGCAATGCGGGTTAAATACGCTGCACTGACTCCTTGGATCGCTTTCCCGACCACATAAGCTGCAACAGTCATTTGTAAGGCGGTGGAAACCATTTGCACCACCCCTTTCACCACTCCTAAACTGACCAGTGTTCTCCCCAGAGAAAGGGCGAGTTCGCGACCGCGATCGTAGTTAATGTCACACCCATAAATTTTCCCAATTTCCACCACCATTTGGGCGTTCACCGCAGCAGTTCCCAACATATCCACCACGGGTAAGGGCGTAACCGCAATCACACCCGCTCCCACCCATTGATAGCGTTCAATCACTTTATCCGCTTGACGACGGCGTTGTTGATCGATGAGGCGACGGGCTTCTTCTCCCAGACGTTGCGATTGCAGAAGGATATTATCAGCAATCAGATCAGCCCCTTCCGCACGGAGTACCGCAGCAAGACGTTTGATTAAGGGCATAATATCTGGTTCTGGCTGTACGGTGTCGCCATGGTCAGTGTGAAAGGGAGTGGGGTTAGCAGCAACTCGAATGACATCATGAGGAGAAATATAGTCTTGAGTGCGCGATCGCAGCTTGTCTAAAATAATTTCTTGATCTTCTTCCGTATAAAGATCGGTTTTATTAAAAATCAGCAGCGATCGTTTGCCAATTTCCGCTAAAACCGACAAGGGATCATACTCAGACTGACGCAAATCATTATCGACCACAAACAGCAACAAATCCGCTTCGGTTGCCAGTTCTCGGGCTAACTGTTCTCGTTCCGTTCCCATCACCCCGGCTTCGAGAATGCCTGGGGTATCTGTGACTAAAATCTGCTGTTCAATGCCTGATAATTGCAAGCTGTAGTTTTCTCCTGCTTGAGTGGTTCCCATGGGCGCACTGACTTCTCCCACGACACGACCCATGAGGGCGTTCACCAATGAGGTTTTTCCCGCAGAGACAGTTCCAAAAACCACTACTTGAAACGCTTGACGATCAAAATTGGCTGCTAAGGCTTCGGATTTTTCTAAAAGGGCTTGCTGTGCCACTTCATCTTGAATTTGTTGCACTTGTTGGCGCACAGCTTGTAAGTTCGCTTGGGCAGCTTCGTTTTTTTCTGCGGGGGCTTTGACACGAGGGCGCGGTTTTTTCTTCTTTTTCCCTTGTAAATTAAATCCACCCTGAATGTAGTAAATAACACCGCCAATCAGAAGCGTAATCACTGCCATTAAAATTAGCAGTAATAAGTTAGCAAGAATCGGCGCGGTAAAAGCAATTTGGATATACAGTTGGTAAATTGCACTCACCAACCAGATCATCAGTGCCAAGACGACACTGATACTTAAAATTAAAAGGAGGAGACGGGGTGAGGGCATGATTGCAAAATAAAGTTAACCATTATATTTTTCATTCTCCACATCAAGGAGACTTTTGGCATATCGACCCCGCCACCAGCAATTAACTTGCCTTTTCTTCTGCTGCTAGTTGAGGTTTCGTTGTTTTGCCAACGGTTTGTTGTTCTTGGCTTGCATCTCTCACCCACTGCACTAACACAGCAGCCAGCACCATAGAAACGCCACCCACGACTAAGGCAAAAATTCGGTTATTTCCTAAAAGATTTTCCATGACCCAGCCTAAACCAAGGGCTGCAATAATTTGAGGAATAACAATAAAAGCGTTAAAGATTCCCATATAGATGCCCGTGTCTTTCATGGGTAGAACATCCGATAGCATCGAATAGGGCATGGTTAAAGCACTTGCCCAGGCTAAACCAAAACACGCCATGGGGAGTAAGAGTAAATATTGATTATCCACAAACAAGAGAGACACTAAACCGAGTCCCCCACAAAGGAGGCTAAAGGAATGGGTGGCTTTACGGCTGGTTGCTGCTGCAATGCGGGCGAGAAACAGAGAGTAGATAAAACAGACGACGTTATATAAAGCAATACACAGTCCTGCCCATTCAATGCCTTCTGTATAAAGGGGAGAACTTTCCTTGGTCGCGCCAAAAATTTCGTGTCCCACTGCTGGCGGGAAGTAGAGAAAGACACAGAAAATGCCTAACCAAGTAAAAAATTGCACCCAAGCCAATTGTTTCATGATATTGGGCATGGTGCGCACTTTTTCATAAATGCCTTTCATGAGCCCGATCGCGCCACCCGTGTTATTTTGGCGTTGTTGCAGCTTGTCTAAATCTTGAGGGGGATACTCTTTGGTGGTGAAAACCGTCCACAACACTGTCCCTAAAAACACCGCAGCCCCCACATAGTAGGACACTTTCACAGTCAGGGGAATCTCTCCAGCTGGGGTGGTGATTTGATTAAAGTTAAACCAATGATTGAGAATCCACGGACAGACAGAAGCCACAACCGCCCCTAAGCCAATGAAAAACGCTTGCATCCCAAATCCTAAGGTGCGCTGGTCTTTGGGCACTAAATCGGAAACAAACGCTCGAAACGGCTCCATACTGATGTTAACGGAGGTATCGAGCATCCATAACGCCCCTGCTGCCATCCAGAGACTGGAGGAGTTAGGCATTAAAATGAGCGCGATCGAGCTCAGAATTGCGCCAAATAAAAAATAGGGTCGTCGCCGTCCCAATCTTGTCCAAGTGCGGTCACTCATATAACCGATAATCGGTTGGGCAATCAGTCCACTCATGGGCGCTGCTAGCCATAAAATTGGGATTTGTTCGGGATTTGCTCCTAAATATTCATAAATGGCGCTGGTATTTGCCATTTGCAACGTCCAACCAAATTGAATTCCGAAGAACCCGAAACTCATATTCCACAGTTGGACAAATCCTAAAGGGACTTTCTTAAATCGTTTTTGCAAGTTCTTAAATTTTTGAGCGTTTTGTCTCATAGACGATTAATTGATACCGTGCAGAAAATCAGCGCGATCGTCAGAAGACAGATGCTGCGCCTCATCGAGCACAAATTCACCATATACAATGAGTTTAACCACTCCTACAATACAGATTCAGTAACAGAAGATTCCTCCCTCCTAAACCGTAAACTTCCCCTCAAATCAGAAATTTCTATCCTAAGGCATAACTCATTCCAGTTTCAGCACGGTAAGCAATAACCTGATCCTAGGAGAAGATCACGCCCTCTCAGAAAAAACTAAGGTTATCTTTAGTTCTGACACTTCAAGATTGGACATCACTTAACATTAACTGAAAAAGCAACGCAGTCATAGCGTACTTGGTGAAAGTACGGTGGTGTCCCACAAAGCCTTGAGGAAATTCCCCAAAGGTCGTAGGGTGGGCATTGCCCACCCTACACGGATATTAACTCGAAATCTGAGATCAGTAGAGACAGAAATGAAATCAGGAGTGATTATTTTTTTTGGGGAGATGAATGACAAGTCTCGCTAGTTGTTTGGCTCAAAATCCTCGATTGCTCTCATGACATGAGTCATATACATCATCGCCGGTCCTCCTCCCATCAAAACCGCAACACTGACTGCTTCCATAATCTCATCTTTAGATGCTCCCGCATTCAGTGCATCATGGGTATGGAAAGCAATACAGTCATCACATCGGATAGCAACTGCAATCGCTAAAGCGATCAGTTCTTTGTTTTTTTCATCTAACTGATTCGGAGTTGAAGCCTCTTTATGCAAGCTGGAAAAGGCTTTTGCAACCTCAGGTTGTGCGTTGGAAAATTGACCAATATACTGTTTAATTTGAGTCAACTGTTCTCGATAGGATTTTGCTTCGGCTTCAGACTGATTTACCGTCATTGCTAACCTCCAACAAACTCGTTCAGATGTTTAAGTAAGTTGATTGATCAAATGACTGATTTCGCCCCCGAAACTATCCGTTTTTTAGATCACAAACTGAACGTAATAATTGAGATAGAAATTGAGTTTCTGGGCTATACTTTCTCAGTTTCAATTGATACCAACTAGTTTTAGGTTAACTCAGCTTGATGAAAAGAAAATACCCCATGAAATTAAAATTAACTGATGCTTAATTCATGTTATTGGGTTACATTCCCAAATCCACCCCAACGCGATGGGCACAAGCAAACCCCGAAAAAGCAACGGCGTTTAAGCCTTGTCCTGGAAAGGTGCTATCCCCCACACAATATAAGCCAGGGATCACCGTTTGATTAAAAGGCATTCCTAATAAACCCATTAGTTTTTTCTGCGGAATGGGGCCATAAGTGCCATCCTCGCGTCCTAAAAACCGCCGATGGGTGCGAGGGCTTCCTACTTCTTGATAGTCGAGCGCTGCTTCTAAACCAGGGAAAATTTTTTCGAGACGTTTAATAATTCTCGCTGCAGCTTGTTCTTTTTTCTCGTGATAATCTTGCGGGGATAAACCTTGCCAATCTTCAATCCAAGCGGGAGTAAAGGTATGAAAAATATGGCAATTGGGAGGAGCTAAACTCGGATCTAATAAAGTGGGAATAGACAGAAAAATTGTCCTTTCTGGCTCTTCCATTTGCTCCCAGTTTTCTAATAAGATATGATGACAGTCTGTTCCTTCGGGAACTACTCCTGCTTTTACTCCTAAATGGAGGCTTAAAAAGCTCGGTGATTTTTGATAACGCTGCTGCCATTTTTGTTCTTTTTTAGGCAAGGTTTGCTGCGGTAATAGTTTCTCAAAGGTATCCCAACGAGTTGCATTAGAAATAATTCGTTGTCCACGATATTCTGTCCCATCTGCTAAGCGCACTCCTACCGCTTTATTGTTCTCTAAAATAATCTCTTTGACGCGGGCTTTATATTGAATCGTTCCGCCCTTTTTCTCGAATCCTTCAACTAATTTTTGCGCAATTTGTCCCACGCCTCCTTTCGGATAATTAATCCCCCCATAATGCCGATCAGAAAAGACCATTCCTGCATTAATCATAGGAGTTTTTGCGGCAGGAACAACCGACCAACAATAACATTCTATATCAATAAACTTCAGCAAAGTGGGATCGCTAATGTAGCGTCTGGCGATATCCCCAACATTTTGTGGTAAATATTTCACTAATCCTAAGCAAGCAAAAGGATGCTGGAAAAAAACTCGGGTTAAATAACGCGGTTCTTCTAGGGATAATAATTCCATCGCGTTGAGACAATTAAAAACCCGCCAACATTCATCATAAAATTGACGAATTCCTTCTGCTTCGTGGGGAAATTTCGCAATCAGTTCTTGAATAAATTGTTCGTAGTCGCGATGAACTCGAATTTCTAAATCATTGGGAAGATGGTAATCAATTTGTACGGGATCTGGAATCGTTTCCAGAGAGGTATCCACAGCTTCTAAGGCGCGGGTTAAAAGATTAGTTGTTCCTTGCGTTCCTAACCCGAAAATCATCGAAGCACCAACATCAAACCGATAGCCTTGACGTTCAAAATATCCAGCACTTCCTCCAGGAATAATATATCGTTCTAAAACGAGGACATTTGCCCCTTTTGCTGCAAGTTGGGTTGCGGTTACTAAGCCACCAATTCCAGATCCAATGACGATCGCGTCGTACACTCTTACCTCTGTAGCAGTTGGGGCAGGATTACCAGAAACAGTAGTCATTACCTAATCTTTTGTTCTCTAGTGTTCGATGTCTTTTCTAGTTTAATCCTTCAGCAGCGATTTCAGAGAAAAGAGATGGGGTTGAACAAAACCCCACCTTAGCTTCTTAACGAGAGGAGAACACTGGTCTTAACTATACCCTTATTGAAATAAATTGTCAACACTATTTAAAATAATTTGCAATTAAGGAGAAAGAGACCAGATTGACAATTGACTGGGAATCATCAAGAATGGATGGTTGGCTATTGGTTACTTATCCTCAGGAATCAAACACGCGAATCTCGCCAGTCGCAAGGGGAAAGTCGGTGTTGAGTGACCAATTGTTGATTGTTAATTGTCCATTGTTCATAACTAAAAATGAGTTCTCAACTGCGCATTTATGTTCCCGATCATCCTTTAATTAAACACTGGTTAGCGATCGCGCGAGATCAAAATACGCCCAATGCCCTCTTCAAAACAGCGATGACAGAATTAGGGCGTTGGTTAACCTATGAAGCCTGTCGTCACTGGCTCGTAACGGCGGAAACCCAAGTCGAAACCCCTCTCGCCCCATGTCCAGGAACCATGATTAATCCCCAAGTTCCCATTGCGGTTGTCCCGATTTTACGGGCTGGACTAGCTTTAATGGAAGGGGCGCAAACTTTACTGCCTCTGTCTTCGGTGTATCATTTAGGGTTAGTGCGCAATGAAGAAACCTTAGAAGCCAGTTGCTATTTGAATAAGTTACCAGAGAAAATAGACCCAGAAACCCGCGTTTTGATCCTAGAGCCGATGTTAGCAACAGGCGGATCGATTATGCTGGCGTTAGAGGAGTTAACCCATCGAGGGGTAAATCCAGAATTATTGCGCATTGTTTCTGTTGTGGGCGCACCGCCGGCTCTCAAACAAATTGGTGAAAATTATCCGCAATTAAGAATTTATACGGCTTGTGTGGATGAAGACCTCAACGATCGCGGTTATATTGTCCCTGGACTGGGAGATGCTGGCGATCGCGCATTTGGAACGAATTAAGGAAAGGAAAGATTATGAGTGAACGAGATGGATTTGGGAGTGGCTTTTTAATCGGAACCCTCGTGGGAGGAGTGATTGGCGGTGCGATCGGCGCGATCGCGGCTTCCCGTCAACAACAATCGGAGTCGGATCTCAGTAGCGATCAAACCTCGCGCCTTGAAAACGATGAAAGTATGGAATCCGCACGTCGCAGCTTAGAGGATAAAATCAGTCAACTGAACCTCGCCATTGATGATGTGCGAGAACAGTTGGGAGGAGTCAAACCTGAAGAAGAGAAAACCAACTCATAAATGGTGAAGCGATAAGGATGACAGATCACGATCAACTCACTGGGACTGTGCTTGCAGTACAAGCGAATTTTTATCAGGTGCAGTTAGATACGGATGAAACCCGCTTGTTGTGTACACGCCGATCGCGCTTGAAAAAAATTGGACAAAAAGTGATGGTTGGCGATCGCGCTGTGGTTGCAGAACCAGACTGGAGTGATCAACGGGGTGTGATTACCGAAGTTTTTCCCCGAGAAACGGAACTGGATCGACCCCCCGTGGCGAATGCGAATCAGGTGGTGTTAGTGTTTGCTTTAGCGCAACCTCCCCTTGATCCGTTGCAGTTGAGTCGTTTTTTAGTGAAAGCAGAATCGACAGGAATTGATTTGTGTTTATGCTTAAATAAACAAGATTTAGTGTCTGCTGAGCAAAGACAGCACTGGGAAACTCGTTTGCAAGACTGGGGCTATGCTCCGTTTTTCATTAGTGTGGAAACTGAAGACGGACTGGACGCACTCCAGCAACAACTCCGCAACAAGATTACGATTCTGGCGGGTCCTTCAGGGGTCGGAAAATCCAGTTTAATTAATCTTTTGATTCCACAAGCCCAGTTGCGAGTGGGGGCGGTGTCGGGAAAACTACAACGGGGTCGCCATACCACCCGCCATGTGGAGTTATTTCAGCTTCCAGAAGGGGGGTTACTTGCAGATACCCCAGGGTTTAACCAACCCGATCTCACTTGTGCTCCTTTAGAATTAGCTTACTATTTCCCTGAAGCGAGAGCACGGCTAGCAGAGGACAGTTGTCAGTTTAGCGACTGCTTACATCGTGATGAACCGAACTGTGTGGTGCGAGGAGATTGGGAACGTTACGAACATTATTTAGAATTTTTAGAGAGCGCGATCGCGCAATGGGAAGAACGGGAACAGACCAGCGATGAAGAAGACAGCTTAAAACTAAAAATGAAAGGCTCGGGAGAACGCCATTACGAACCCCGCCTAGAGCGCAAAAAGTACCGTCGCCACTCCCGACGACAACAGAATCAAGATTTACAGGAATGGTGCAAAGATCTTGAAGACACTGAAGAGTTTTAGAGTTGTAGGTTGGGTTAGCGTGACTCGTAACCCAACGAAACTTGATTAGTATTGGCTTTCACACGATTCAACCCAACCTACACAGAAATCTTTTGTCAGTCAATCAGGTTGCTTGACACAAAACAAGTGCAAACCAATCTTGAGAATCAGTCCAAGTCTCGATCATGGGTAAGCCCGCTTGTGCTAGTTCTTGTTCCATTTCCTGCAAATTAAACTTACGAGAAATTTCTGTATGAATGGTTTCTCCTTCCCTAAACTCTACCGTTAAATTCAGCGCTTTTAATTCTACGGTTTGCGGTTTGGTTGAACGGAGATACGTTTCAATTTGTCCCAATTCAGAATTATAAAACGTCCAATGTCGGAAATGCTGACGATTAAAGTCTCCTTGGAAACGACGATTTAAGTGATCCAGTAAATTATAATTAAATTCAGCCGTAACCCCTTGGCTGTCGTTGTAAGCAGGTTCGAGGATATCTTTTGATTTTTGTAAATCCAGTCCTAATAAAAAATAATCTCCCAGTTGCAGGGCTTTTTTAACATCTTGGAAAATTTCTCGACATTGTTTCGGTGCAAAATTGCCTAGAGAACTCCCTAAAAAGAACACCATCCGCTTTAATGTGGGAGAAGGAGGAAGATGTTGTAAGGCTTGTTGGTAGGTGCCAATTAACCCATGAATGTCTAAACTGGGGTAATCGGCTAAAAGTTGTTTCGCACTGGCTTCTAAGATACCTGCACTGACATCAATAGGAATGTAATACAGATGTTCTCCCACTGATTGGTACGCATCGAATAAAAGGCGCGTTTTCGTAGAACTTCCGCTTCCGAGTTCAATCAGTTCACAGTTTCCAGTTGTCTGCGCGATCGCGCTTCCGTTTTCTCTTAAAATCTGTGCTTCCGTGCGAGTGGGATAATATTCAGGTAATTCACAAATTTGTTCAAAGATTTCCGAACCGCGATCGTCATAGAGATAATGACAGGGGATGCTCTTTTGTTTTTGGGTTAACCCTGCAATTAAATCAGAACCATCATTAGCTGAGGCGGTTACCGTCGGATCACTTAAATCATCAATCTTCAGCCGTCGAGACACATCAAGGCGGTCACGGTTTACAGTTGGGAAAGAAATGGACATGAAATTCTCTGTTTTCTTTAAATTTAAGGACTAAGTGTTAGTTCAGCACACTGCTCTGTCCTTTTTCTATGACCTAAAGTAGTATCTTTCGTTACAAGATTTGTTGTTTATCAGGATCGCGATGAATCATAAACCATCAGTCAGCACAAACCACTCCAACGTCTCTTCAGATCAAGCAGTTATTGAGGCTGCTATTCAAGAAACAAAGTCTTCTCGACCCCAACCCGAAACCGTAGTTAGTGCGTTAGTCAACTTAGAAAAGGCGGGAAAAAAAGCAACCACCACTGCTTCCTATGAACAGTTAATCGGGAAGTGGCGGTTATGTTTGATCACAGGGACGAAAAAGACCCGCCAACGGGCTGGGATTATGTTAGGAGCAGGGCGTTATTTACCCACTTGGATTAAAATCCACTTATCCTATCATCAAAACCCTGACCTGAGCTTAACTGATGCTGAAGCAGGTTGTGTGGAAAACTCTGTAAGCATTGCGGGTCTGACTTTTACCTTATCTGGACCCACCAAATTTTTTCCCAAACAGAAGCTCCTCGCCTTTGATTTTACCGCGATCAAGCTCCAAATCGGGGGAACAGTTCTCTACTCTGGCAATATTCGAGGCGGTCAAAGCAGTAGAGACCAATTTTATCAAGAACCCATTAAAAAACAAGCCTTTTTCCGTTATTTTTCCCGAGAAGATACCTATATCGCAGCGCGAGGACGCGGTGGCGGGTTAGCGGTGTGGCGACGAGAACAAGTTTGAGAAAAAAAGTGGTAGGAGTTGATATCGCTCAACCTTTTCGATTTGGCTGATCCAACATCCCCTCCTACGCTTGGGTTAAATATATGAGTTGCGGGTTGCAGATCTCCTCGCAAGAGGTTGTACTGCACCTCAGCGACCCTTGTTGCACTGAGCCATCATGATCACTAGTAAGCTAAGCCCATACTGCGGGTGGTTTCTGCACCGAGATAGACACGGACACTTAGGAAGTCAGTGGGACAAGCGGTTTCACAACGTTTGCAGCCAATGCAATCTTCAGTCCGAGGAGAAGATGCAATTTGACCCGCTTTACAACCATCCCAAGGGACCATCTCTAAAACATCAAGTGGACAAGCACGAACACACTGGGTGCAGCCAATGCAGGTATCGTAAATTTTTACGCTATGAGACATAGTTAAGACTTACTCCTTAACGGATTTTTATCAAATGAGGACACTGTTCAGATTTAGTTTACCGCAAGGGTTTCAATGCATCAGACATAAACAATAAGAAACTTTAAACTCTGTAACAAATGCCTTACAAAAAAGAGGGGTTTTTTCGCGATTGCTGTAACCAAACCATTAAGAATTGCAAGGATATTTTGGGTCAGGTTTTCTCTTGAGAAACATTAGCTACGGCGCGATCGCGCTTCTTCCTCTGACCAAACGACACCCAAACTAACAGATCTGTTATGTTTTCCCATTAAGCCGATTAACCGTTGCTATCAAAAAAAATCATCGTTCTATCAGTCATAAACTACCCTAACCCGCTTCGCGCTCGGTTAGGGTTTTCAGTAGCCCTGGAAATTCTACAGGATAGAACTTCCGAGCCTCCAGGCTGGTTTATAGAGCAGCCCCATTTCTTAATCATTAAAGCACCATTTAAGTCGGCATCGCCAATCCAACCACAAAACTGATTAGAACACTTGAAATTTTTGTTGGTTCTAATTCCTATGTGGTTACAACAGTGGCAAGTTTGGCTGGTATAGGCAGGAGGAACTGCTACTACCTTAATTCCTTCTTTAATTCCCTTGTATTCCAAGAACGTTCTTAACTGATAGAAAGCCCAATTGTTAGACCGTCTTCTTTCCGTCTTGTTTCTGGGTTTCTGGTTAGTTCGCTCCCGAATGCCCGTTAAATCTTCAATTGCCACCGTTGAGTTGGTCTGCTTTGCCTCCTCAATGATTTGCTTTGAGATATTGTGGTTTAACCATTTTTGATATCTCTTCTCGCGTCCCGATAACCGTTTCAAGACTTCTCGACATCTGCGTCGAGACGACCTTGTGCCTCCGGCATAAACGCCTGGGGAAACCCCAGGCGACGCGGACTTGCCTTGGGATGCTTTCTTCTGAAGAGATGCTCTTACTCGACTAAACCTATCTCGTTTTTGTTGAATGTTCTTCCCGTCCCAGCCTTGATTGGTTGAGGTTTTAGCAATTTCCCTTCTCCCAAAATCGACCCCAATCACATTAGATGTCTTTTGAGGGGTAGGGGGAATATTTTTAAGCTGAATGTGGACATACCACTGATCGTCTTTATGCTTGCAGATTTGAGCCGAAGTCGGTTTCTGTCCCGTTAACTTTCCGCGATGGTAGTTGCTAGCTCTTAAAGGGAGTCTTAACCGCTTTCCAAGGGTAGTTACGCTAACAGTCCAATCTTTTTCTCGAAAGGAGAACGTTCGACCATCACAATCAAAGCTAGTAGGCTTAAACCCTTTCACTTTTCTACCTTTTGCCTTGGCGGTTGATCGGTTAGCCCCTACTCTGGCGCAAGCACGGACAATATGATTTGCCTTTAATCCAAACCTTTTTTTAACGTCGCTGTAGCAAACAGCTTGGATGGAGTTCCTATTCGTTAAGCGATGGTTGACGTTTTCATTAATCCAAGAGCAAGCATTAGCAAAAGCCTGAGCAGTCTCTTCAAGTTGATCCGCTTGCTCAGGTTCTACATTCAGCTTTACTACTAGGGTTAACGTCTGTTCCATCGTCTTCAAAAGTTCACCATTGTGATTATAACATATCTAGGTTTTGTTTAGCTTCGGGGCATCGAACCCCTCGCGCTTTCGCACTATCCCAAGGGGCTGTGGGGCGAATTCACCAACGGTCACGCGCAGGCGCCTTCCGTGACAGAAGGCGTAATCTTTGACTTCGCCCCCTTGAAAGCCCCGCTCTACGACCCGCTTCGCGCGGCTTGTCGTAGCCTCACGTGCTTTCGGTGACATCCTCACCCCCTCTCCTCTCAACCCCTGCTGGGTAAAAAGGTCGAGAAGCATTCTTTGATGATAGGATATCCTTTACATCACATTAAGAAATGGTGTTAAGACTAACCCAATCACTGGACAATGATTGACATTCGTGTTTATCCTGTTCGGTTAGTCCAGTCTAAGCCCTTCGAGGGCTACGTTTAGGGGAAGTGTTAAAGTTCATACCTTAGGGTATTTTCCAGCCCCAAGCTCTATAAGTTCTAGGTTAAACAGGTTTAGGTGATTACGGATAGCCCAGTGCTTAGAACAAAGTACCGCCCTTAAACATTGACGAGGAAAACTTTACTCCGTGCAGGGAAGTATCCCATTATGCGGGAAACAGAGAGAGAGGTGCACCTCTCTCTCTTTGATCAAAAAAGTCAACTATTGAGAGCGTAAATAACCTATTAGCAGGCAGCAGAGTCGAGATGGCACAAACAATTTTTTTCAATGCGTTACGGGAAGCGACCAATGAAGAAATGGCGCGAGATGATACAGTCTTTGTTCTCGGAGAAGATGTCGGTCATTATGGCGGATCGTATAAGGTCACCAAAGACCTTTACAAAAAGTATGGAGAACTGCGTTTATTAGACACGCCGATTGCTGAAAATAGCTTTACAGGAATGGCAGTGGGTGCAGCAATGACGGGGTTACGTCCCATTGTAGAAGGCATGAATATGGGATTTTTACTCCTCGCCTTTAACCAAATTGCCAATAATGCGGGAATGTTACGCTACACATCAGGCGGAAACTTTAAAATTCCCTTAGTGATTCGTGGACCAGGTGGTGTGGGTCGTCAACTGGGGGCGGAACACTCCCAACGGTTAGAAGCCTATTTTCAAGCGGTGCCAGGCTTAAAAATTGTCGCTTGTTCAACAGCATATAACGCGAAAGGACTGCTGAAAAGTGCCATTCGGGATGATAATCCCGTCCTCTTTTTTGAGCACGTCTTGCTCTATAACTTGAAAGAAGATTTACCCGAAGGTGAATATTGGCTACCGCTAGATAAAGCAGAGATGGTTCGTCAAGGAAAAGATGTTACGATTCTGACTTATTCGCGGATGCGCCACCATGCCTTACAAGCGGTGAAACCTTTAGAAGAAAAAGGATTTGATCCCGAAATTATTGACTTGATTTCTCTCAAACCCCTCGATATGGAAGCTGTAGCAGAATCAGTGCGGAAAACCCATCGGGTGATTATTGTAGAAGAATGTATGAGAACTGGCGGGATTGGTGCAGAATTAACGGCTCGCATTAATGATGAGTTGTTTGATGAACTGGATGCCCCCGTAGTGCGCTTGTCTTCTCAAGATATTCCTACCCCTTACAATGGAACGTTAGAACGCTATACCATTGTGCAACCGCAAGACATTATTGCTGCTGTGGAAGACATGGTGGCTTTGAAAGTGTAAGGGCATAACTGATGCAACAACAGCGAACAACGATCGCGCTCATTTTTTTCCTCATCATTGCTGCTTTGGTGGTGCTAGTGCAATTGTCTGTTCCTCTGGGCTTAGATTTAAGAGGAGGCGCACAGCTTACCATTCAGGTGAAACCCACGGAGGAAATTCAACAAATTACCCCTGAGCGCCTCAACGCAGTCAAGCGGGTGATTCAAAATCGGGTCAACGGCTTAGGAGTCTCCGAACCGATTGTGCAAACTGTCGGCGGGGATCAAATTTCGGTGCAACTGCCTGGTGTGAGTGATCCCGCACAAGCAGAACGGGTTCTGGGAGGAACCGCCCGTTTAGAATTTCGCGCCCAAAAACAAGGCACAGAACAAGCCTTTCAATCGGCATTCTTGCAGCGTCAACAACTGCGAACCCAGCTAGAGGAACTCCGCCAAAATCCCGAGGAGAATGCGGAGGAAATTGAAGAAACCACCGCAGAACTCAACGCAGTCAATGAGGAGATCGCGCAGTCTTTTGCCCCAGCTAACCTCACTGGAAAAAGCCTACAAGATGCACGGGCGCAACCCCTCCAAACAGGAGATAACTGGCAAGTTGCCATTCGCTTTGACCAAGAAGGGGCGACCCAATTTGCAGAATTAACCGCCAATATTGCGGGAACAGGTCGGGGTTTAGGGATTTTCTTAGATGATGTTCTCGTTAGCGCACCCACAGTCGGTCCCGAATATGCAGATAATGGCATTACGGGCGGAAGTGCCGTCATAACTGGGGGCTTTAGTATCCAAGAAGCCCAAGACTTAGCGATTCAATTACGCGGTGGTGCATTACCGTTACCTGTGGAAATTGTGGAAAATCGCACCGTTGGCGCAACCCTGGGTCAAGAAAGCATTGAACGCAGTATTTATGCTGCTGTTTCGGGTTTAATCCTAGTTTTGGTCTTTATGGGCGTTTACTACCGTTTACCAGGTTTAATCGCCAACCTCGCCCTTTCTATCTATGCCTTACTCACCTTTTCGGCTTATGTCTTAATTGGGGTGACGCTAACTTTACCTGGGATTGCTGGCTTTATCCTCAGTATTGGGATGGCGGTAGATGCCAACGTCCTGATTTTTGAGCGCACCCGTGAGGAACTTCGCGCTGGGAAAACCTTATATCGGTCTGTGGAATCTGGCTTCTATCGTGCCTTTTCCAGTATTCTCGATAGTAATGTTACCACCCTGATTGCTTGTGCTGCTCTGTTTTGGCTGGGTTCGGGATTGGTAAAAGGCTTTGCTGTTACCCTTGCGATTGGGGTTTTAGTCAGTTTATTTACTGCCCTTAGCTGTACTCGTACTTTCTTACTGACTGCGGTGTTAGGCTTCCCTAATGTTCGTAAAAAACCAGAATTATTCTGTCCTAACTTGGTGGTGTCCGCAAAATGAAACTCAAGGTAATTAAACAACGGTATTTTTGGTGGACAGTCTCCGCCTTTGCTTTCGTCATCTCCCTACTGGCGATGATTATTTCCTATACCCAATTTGACGCGCCGTTGCGTCCTAGTATTGATTTTGTTGGGGGAACGCGCTTACAGTTGGAACAAGACTGTTCGATTGCCAATAATTGTGATGACCCCCTTGACATTAACCAAGTTCGGAATATTCTGGCGGAACAAGGGTTTCCTGAAGCAACGATTCAAGTGGTGGGAGAAAACCGACAAGGCTTATCGATTCGCACCCGTAACCTGGATGTGGAGGAACGGACTGATTTACGAAATGCTTTAGAAGAAGCCGTGGGCGAATTTGATCCGAAAACCACTAAAATTGATACGGTCGGTCCCACCATTGGTCAGGAGTTATTTACATCGGGCATTTTAGCGTTACTGGTTTCGTTTTTTGGGATTATTGTTTATCTCAGTATTCGCTTCCAGTTTGATTACGCCATCTTTGCCATTTTTGCCCTCTTTCACGATGCTTTAATTACGTCTGGGGTGTTTTCCATCTTGGGCTTAGTGGCTGGGGTAGAAGTGGATAGTTTGTTTTTGGTTGCCCTCTTAACTATTATTGGTTTTTCTGTTAATGACACGGTGGTTATTTATGATCGGATTCGAGAAACTCGTCAGATGGAACCTGAAGCCAATATGAATCAGGTCGTGGATGATGCAGTGAATCAAACTTTGACCCGTTCGATTAACACCACTTTAACAACGGTCTTGCCATTACTTGCGATTTTATTATTTGGAGGGGATACTTTAAAAGAATTTGCTCTGGCTTTAATTATTGGCTTTATTTTAGGGGCTTATTCGAGTATTTTTCTGGCGAGTACCCTCTTAGCTTGGTGGGAAGAACGTCAAGCAAGTGCTGAACCAGAACCGTCTAATGAACAAGTGTGATTCATTTTCAAGTTTTGACCAGTAATGATTCAGAATTAGAAATGCAAGTGCAGCGACTACACCACTTAATGGTCTGGAGTCGCTGGCTTTTGGTATTGGGATCTTGGGTGATTACCTTGCCGATTATTTTTTGGCAGCTACAGGAAGAAATTGCTTTGATGCAGTCTCATTTCACACTGGCTGCGGTACGCTATGCTTTCATTTTTAATCCCTATTGCGCGATCGCGCTGAGTTGGTGTCTTGGTATCACCACAGCGGTTCTTTTATGGCAAAGTAGCAATATTCTCTTCGGCTTTTCTCCTCGGTATCGCCAAGAATTGGAAAAGCAAGTCCGACGCATTCGCAGGCGCGGGAAGTCTCATTTCCTTTGGCGTTGGGTGATCAATGACTAATGACTAATGACCAATGACTAATGACTAATGACTAATGACTAATGACTAATGACCAGTGACCAATGACTAATGACCAATGACTAATTTAGAAACCCTGATCGCTTCACAGCAAGTGAGTTATGAACCGCAATGGCAACCTGCGCCAGAGTTACCCGAAAAGCCGTTAGTGATTCCCGAGACGGAAGAAAGTTTAGGAGAAGTCTGCGCGATCGCGCAACAAAATCAATTGTCAATTGTCCCTTGTGGCAATGGCAGTAAACTAACATGGGGGGGACTTCCCAGTCAGTTTGATTTCTACCTCAGCACCCGTCACCTCAATCAGATTATTGATCATGCCGTCGGTGACTTAACCGTTACCTTACAAGCTGGGGTGACTCTCGCGCAACTGCAAGCACAGCTGAAACAGAATAATCAATTTTTACCCCTAGATCCCGCTTACCCTGAAACCGCCACCCTCGGGGGAATTGTCGCCACAGCCGACGCAGGAAGTTGGCGCGAACGCTATGGTGGGGTGAGAGACCTTCTGATTGGCATTTCCTTTGTTCGTGCGGATGGTGAAATCGCCAAAGCAGGGGGACGAGTGGTGAAAAATGTTGCAGGATACGACCTGATGAAACTCTTCACGGGATCTTATGGCACATTAGGCATCATCAGCCAGCTAACATTTCGGACCTATCCCCTCCCTCCTGCTTCTGCAACCGTGCTTTTAACAGGGGATGCGGATGCAATTACAAATATTGCCCAAACCCTTCGCCATTCTAAGTTAACCCCCACTCGTGCGGATTTACTCTCTCCTGCGATTACCGAAAAACTGAACCTCGGAAAGGGTCTAGGGTTAATCATTCAATGGGAAACGATTATTGAAAGCATTGAAAAACAAATTGAAGACATAAGTAATTTTGCTCAGTTCAACTCTCTCACAATCACTCATTATCAAGAGGAGAATGAAAAATCATTATGGGATCAATTGAAAGCCTTCACTTCTGTTGCTCCCAATAACAGCGAAATCACTTGTAAAATCGGCTTATTACCCACTGCAATCCGCGACTTTTTCTCAGAACTTCCCCCTGACAGTTACGCTATCATTCATAATAAAAGCGGTTTGGGTGAACTGGTTTTATCTGCAGATTTATCTGTAGCAACCCTGAAATCAATTCGTGATTATTGTGAAAAAAATCAAGGTTTTCTCACGCTGCTTTCTGCCCCCAATGCAATCAAAACTCAAATTGAGCCGTGGGGATATACAGGAAATGCGTTAACAATAATGAAAAAAATTAAAGAACAATTTGACCCCAATAACCAGTTTAATCCGAACCGTTTTGTTGGCGGAATTTAAGATTAATTTTAATAAGAAATGATTGAAAAAAAAGCAAATTTAGAGAATTTTGTCAAGCCAGAAAACGGATTTGACGAGAAAAAACCGCCTCAGCCAGAATTGGTTGATGACTGTGTGCATTGTGGCTTTTGTTTATCCACTTGTCCCAGTTATCGAGTGATTGGTAAAGAAATGGACTCGCCTCGGGGGCGCATTTACTTGATGGATGCCATTAATAAAGGAGAAGCAGAGTTAGATGAAGCCACGGTTCAACATTTTGATTCCTGTTTGGGATGTTTAGCCTGTGTGACCACTTGTCCTTCCGATGTCCAGTATGACAAACTCATTGCAGCGACTCGCCCGCAAGTCGAACGCAATTATCCTCGTAATATTCTAGATCAACTGTATCGTCAGTTGATTTTTACTTTATTTCCTTATCCCCAACGGTTGCGCCCCTTGCTTGTTCCCCTCTTAGCCTATCAAAAATTAGGCTTGCAAACCTTAGTGCGAAAAACAGGATTAGTGAAAAAAATCTCTCCTCGTTTAGCTGCGATGGAGTCCATTTTACCCGAAATTACAGCCCAATCTTTTCAAGATAATTTTCCTGATGTCATTCCCGCGCAAGGTAAAAAACGCTATCGGGTGGGCGTGATTTTAGGCTGTGTGCAACGTCTCTTTTTCTCCCCTGTGAATGAAGCTACAGTGAGAGTTTTAACCGCTAATGGTTGCGAGGTTGTCATCCCGAAAAGCCAAGGCTGTTGTGCTGCTTTACCCGCGCACCAAGGACAAGAAAAACAAGCGCAACGTTTAGCGAAACAAATGATAGATAGTTTTGCTGAAACTGATGTTGATTTTATTATTATTAACGCAGCTGGTTGTGGACATACTCTCAAAGAATATGGACATATTTTAGAGGATGATCCTGACTATAAAGAGAAAGCAGAAGCCTTTGCGAAAAAAGTCAAAGATATCCAAGAATTTCTCGCAGAGGTGGGATTAACCGCTGAACTTTCTCCTGTTCAAGATGAGCCGTTAGATATCGTTTATCAAGATGCTTGTCATCTCTTGCATGGACAACAAATTAGTTTGCAACCGCGACAATTATTAAAAGCAATTCCAGGAGTAAAATTACATGAACCCATTGACGCTGCTTTGTGTTGTGGCAGTGCAGGGGTTTATAATATGTTACAGCCACAAGTTGCCGAAGAATTGGGAGATAAAAAGGCAAATAATCTCTTAAATACTGGTGCGAAAATGATTGTTTCTTCTAACCCTGGTTGTTCTTTACAGATTCAAAAACATCTGCATCAAAAAGGAAAAGAGATGCTGCTTTTACATCCCATGCAACTCCTCGATTATTCCATTCAGGGAGTAAAGTTAAATCAGCCAGTGACCAGTGAATAGTTCATTCGTAACAGATTGTGAACTACTAAGTAACTGATTAGATCAAGCACAACTGGTAACTGGTCACTGATTAATGTTGGGTTTCGCGAAACTCTACCCAACCTACGTTTTAAGGTCTGGTTACTGGTTACTGGGCACAGTTTCCACTAACTTCAGATACTCGGTATTCACGCCAGACTCTCGCATCAAGGTGATTTTGCCCGTGCGAGCAATTTCTCGAATCCCAAACTTACTTAACAGTTGAATAATCGCGACCATTTTTCCGGGATCGCCAACCACTTCTAGGGTTAAGGAATCTTCTGCAATATCCACCACTCGGGCGCGGAAGACTTGGGCAAGTTCAATCACCTCTGCTCGGGATGAGGCAGTAGCACTGACTTTAATCAGCATGAGTTCGCGTTCTACGCTGGGAACTTGGGTGACATCTTGCACCTTGAGCACGTTAATTAACTTATAGAGTTGTTTGGTTAACTGTTCAATGGTGCGATCATCCCCAGGAACCACCATTGTAATCCGAGAAATCCCTTCTTTTTCCGCCGGTCCCACGGCAAGACTTTCAATGTTGTAGCCTCGTCTTGCAAATAAACCAGCGATGCGGGTCAAAACCCCTGCTTCATCTTGCACCAGAACAGATAACGTATGTTTGAGCATCAGTCGCTAACTTAGAAATTAAAATAGATGGAGAAGTTAGACTTCTCTCCCGTTTGTAATCATCGGTGAGTACCTATGATAGCAAGAACTCTGCTCTCACTGATCGCTGGTTCAGTAATTTTTTCTAAGCCTTAAGATTATGCCCGCAGGAAAGCCCCAATGCCTTGCGCTTGTTGTAATTGTTCTCTCGCCTCTCCTTTGACCAATTCGACTTTTCCAGAAAGGTTTAGGGTGTGTTCTGTGGCTTTTTCCAGTAAGTTAGTGGGTCGCAGAGCACTGCCACAATAAGAACAGGTGGATTGTTCTTCTGTAAACAAGGTGGAACAATGGGGGCATTCATAGCCTGATTCTGAGAAACCATCGGCGTAGAGAAGTTCCCAAACTTGTCCTTGATTAAGGGCGCTAATTGTATCTTCAAGACCCGTTACAGCACCATTAGCTTCTGCTGAACTAGAGAGTAGAGTATCCACCAAATATTGCTCGTGTTCTCGTTCGACTTCTTGTTCAATGGCTAAAGTTTTGTCTAAGACTTCACTGCGAGAAGCATCAGTGGCGAGGGAAATCGATCGCGCTACCCGTGAACGAACTCGTTTTGGAAACAGGTGATAAAGTTCATCTGTGATGGGTTTCGTTCCACCAAGGATAATATGGTCAAGACTGTATTGTTCCATCAATTGAGCGGTTAAATGGGCGGTTTCTTTTAAGTGCCAATAGCGATGGGTGTCATCTTGGCGTTGAAAGCGCATTTGCGAAGTCAACCGATCGCGCCCTGTAGTTTTCACATGACGCACATCTTCTTCCGTGAAGGTCGTCTGATGTTCTTCAATTTCGCCCATGTAAATGGTAAACAATCGCGCATGGGCTTTATCAGCTAGAACCACCCCATATCGTTCATACTCATCATAGGCTTCTAATAAGGGGTAAATATAGGGCGTATCTCCCCAAAAGGTATTGTTACGGAAGGGAATATAAAGTTCTCGATACCAGAAGAAATCTTGGGCGGGACTAATAAAAATAACCAGACTCTTTCCTTGTGGCGTGTATTGGGAGATAAACTCTAAGAGTTGTTGGCGACTCTCCTCAAACTGATCGATCATTTCGCGACGTTCTGGGGTGCGTTCAATTTCTGCTTGCAGCGATCGCAGCTGATTTTTAGCTACGGTAACAAAGCCCTGATTTAAGTTGTGCTGCTGAGATTGATCAATGTCAAGATATAAACTCAACACTGGATGGTCTGGGTTCGGTTGACGGTTTTGGAGGTTTTCTAAATCCTGTTGATACAACATATCCGTTGATACCTCCTTGTAGTAAGTGTCTGCTAGAAAAATAAGGTTGAGGGCGTAATCAGTGATCAGGAATCAGTGGATAGTAAAAAAGAAGAAGAAGAAAAACTACCCACTACTCACGACCCACTAACAAATGACTAATGACTAATAATTAATGTTGTTTAACTTCGTTGCGCTGGCGTTCAGTTAATTCCAGCAGTTGACGACGGGCTGCCTTAAACGCATCTTTAATGAGCGGTTGTAGGGCTTCGTACTGGCGGTTTTTGCCAGAATTTTTATCCACTGCGATTTCATGACCCCGTTTCACGGTTAAATCGATGCGGACGCGATAGGGAGAACCTGTTTCGGGGTTTTCATGTTCTTTTTCAACAGCAACCCGACAGCTATTAATGTGATCACACACTTTTTCTAATTTTTCGACTTGTTCTCGTACTAAACTATCAATGGTTTCATTTTTGGTCAGATTGCGATAAGTAATTTCTAAAGGGAGTTCCATGTTAATCGTTTCTCCTGAATGTGAAATGCTGTTACTCCACTTGCTGTCTCAACGTGGCGTTAGCTATTAGCAGCGCGGAGTAGGAGACAGGGAAAGAGAGTGAGGGGATACCTCTGTTATTAGACTTGTGCTGCTTGGGGCCACAAATCACGGATTGATGCTGGTAGCATGGCAGCAATCTCTTCAATTTCTCCAGTGGCAATGCGGTCTGATAATAATCGGAACACTTGACGCGCGATCGGTTCTGGATCAGTGTCTAAGCCAACCTCTTGACAATAGTTCCGAATCGGTGCGAGAAATTCTTCTTTTGACCGCTCTTTATGGGGCGTTTGGGCAGGTTTCCAATCTTCGTAATAAAAGCCAGCGAGGAGGATGGGAAGTTGTGCGCCGAGTTGTGTGGCTTCCTCCACTGGAACGCGATCGCGCAATGTATGTAAGGTTACTCTCAGCACCTGGAAAACGCGATGCTTATCTTCCCAACCCAGTTGTTCCGCGAGTTGGTTCACCCACTGATTGGTTTTATGAACCGTGGTATCAAATACTTCTAAGCCTGCGGAAGACATCGTATCGCCCTCCTTATTTAATCTGTAACGGCAGCAAGCTAATCAATGTCTTCACTTTAAAAATCTAACAAGTACGCTTTTTTTCTGCTTTTTCGGATAGCCGAAATCTTAAAAGCAAAGGGGCGAACGGTTGTCCACCCCAAAACGCCTAGGAATGGACGATAGAACGACGTTGAACAGTGGCTAAGGCTTCCACTAAACTACGCACGGTAGCAACCATAGCAACTTCATCATTGAGTTGATTAATAGCGGAACCGACACCAACCCCAGATGCACCCGCCGCGATCGCCATGGGAACGGTAACATTAGATAAACCAGAGGCACATAACACAGGAACCGAAACCGCTTGCGAAATACTAGACGCAGCAGCCAGAGTCGGCGTTGCTTTTTCAATCAATCCCAAAGTTCCGCCATGAGTGGGGGTGCTGCTGGTTCCGCCTTCGGTTTGAATAATATCAGCACCAGCTTCCACTAACCGCATCGCCAGTTCCACCTGTTCATCGAAAGCGAGAATATGAGGAACAGTGACAGAAAGGGTAATGTTAGGGAGTAATTGACGGGTTTGTTGGGTTAACGCTAAAACTTCTTCTGCTTCAAAGCGTCGCCCTTGGGCATAAAAAGCATCAAAGTTTCCGATTTCGATGAGATCCGCCCCAGCTTCCACGCAAGGAACAAACGCTTCGGGATCAACCGCAGACACACAAACGGGAAGGGAACTGATTTCCTTTGCCATTTTCACTAACTCAGCATCAGCAGCAATATCAACAAAGGTTGCGCCACCAGCGCTGGCTGCTTGAATGACCTGAGAAACCTTAGCGCGATCGAAATTATTTAACCCACTAATTACTTTCAGCACATCTTGATTTTGAAATGCTGTTGCTAAATTGGGGTGCATACTCATGGTTGAATTTCCTTAAAATCTCTTAATCTGGAGAGCCATTATAGCCGATTCCTGTTGCTCATTGGTCAGATCGGGCTGGCTCTCTCTGACCCTTTCCTATCAGAAAAGTGTCTTTTTGTCTTCCCCTTTACACAATCGTTACATGAACACTTTCGGAATAATCCTGATGATTCTCCTGATATCAGTCAATTTAGAGCCTTCCCCAAACGTTACTATTTGCAAACTCTCATTAAATCTTCTTACAAACCTCACAAATGAGGAAATCATTTCGCTTAAATGAAGACAAAGCAGCGTGAAGTGAATATTTTTTAGGTTAAAGATTGAAGGGAACTATGAAGCGATATCCGCAACTAACGCGATTAATTTGGAACTATTATCGAGAAAATAAAGCCGAATCCCAACAATTAAAAATCTTAGGAAATTGTAAAGTGAATCGGCGTTGGGGAACTTTTCGGATACAATGTCCGAATTTAAAAGTGGCAAGTTCAGTCTGTGATTTAATTCCGTTGTTGGAACTTCCCATTATTAAGTTACGTTTAGCAAAACGGATTAAAATTTTCGTCGAAGGCAGTTTATTCCGTTCAGTTACTGTCGGATCTCAAGATCTTCGCCCTGCGGATGCCAGAAAGTTTTTAACAAACTATTGACTCAGGTCGAGAGATCTGTTTGGCTAAAAAAAGAGAGTAATCTGGCCAGATCACTCTCAAATCTCTGTTTTCTAAGTAGTTTCAAACCCTATTTAGAAGCAACTTTTTCTTCGAGATTGTCAGTAGCCTGTTGAGCATCTTGGCGGATCTGTTCAGGCTGCTGTTCTTCGGAGATGGTTTGAGAACTGAGCCAACTGCTGATGAAGGTGTCAACGGAGAATAAACCCCCGCCATTGACGAGGAAGAAAAGGAAGCAACTGGCATAAATCGCCGAGAGTTCTAAATAAGGAATGCTGAACCCTGCGACTAAGATATGGTGATACATAGCGACAGCCATGGTTCCCACTAAGCCTAATGCAGCAGGGCGAGTGAATAAGCCTAATGCGACTAAGGGCGCACCAATTAATTCAGTGTACGCAGCAACATAACTGAAGAAGATGGGAAAAGGCAGTCCGATCACTTCCACATAAGCAGTTGCAAAACTTTCGATGTCCGATAGCTTATCAAGCCCGTTGTGGATCATCATGACACCCACAACCACGCGCAAAATTGCCCAAACCGACTGAGACCAGTAGTTGGCGCTGAGGTTGGAGCGAAAGAGTTTAGCGGATAAATCAAGTGTTTGTTGAGGCATTATTTTAAATCTTCTGAAGTAGCTAGGCAATGGAATGAAGCAAAATGAAGAGTAAAGCAAAGTTGAGGCGGTGGTTTCCTCCCCCTAAAAGACAAAAGTATCGAGTGATACCTTTTTGGCTTGCCGATTGGGTCAGCGCATATTGTTGTCAGATAAATTCTTCTTTTACTCTTCTTTTACAAATATAAAGTAGAACTAAACAAATCGCAATAAAACTTAGTAAATAGACGTTCCTTTTCTCAGATTTTCTGTCCTCCCTGCAACAGAGACAGAGCTTGCTACACTGAAAAGAGCCGATCGCGCGGAGAAGAAACCTTGTCTGTTGGGAAAAATCAACCCGCTCCTGATGAAATTCCAGAAGCCTTAAGAGATGTTACCCCTGTTATGGAAGCGAAACGCACTCGTTTCTGGCTGTGGCTGGGAAGTGGCGTGGGCTTAGCTGTACTAGGCTCAATCGTTGGTCTCTATCTGTGGAATGAAAATTCAAAACTCAGTGTCGCCTCTTCTCCCCAAGAGGTGGAAACGGTAACTCCGAAGACAGAAAAGAAGGAAACGGCTGAGGCGCAAACCGAATCATCCTCTACAGCAGCAACACCTCCTGACTTATTAGGTCATCTCCCTTATGAGTCTGCGCCAAAAGAGAGTTTAACCCCAGTCACGGCTGATGGTCGGATTCAGTTAAGAACACCCGCAGCCCAAGCCTTTATCAAAATGCAAAATGAGGCGCGTCGAGAGGGAATCTCATTAGTTCCCCTATCAGGGTTTCGCTCGATCGCGCAGCAAGAAAAGCTCTTTTTTGGGGTGAAAGCCCAACGGAGACAGCGCACAACGGAACGGGCGGAAGTCAGTGCGCCTCCAGGCTACAGTGAACATCATACGGGCTACGCCATTGATATTGGCGATGGAAAAGCCCCAGCGACTCATGTCGAGACAAGTTTTGGGGAAACAGAAGCCTTTGCTTGGTTAGAAGAGAATGCAGCCCGTTATAGTTTTGAACTGTCTTTTCCTGAAAATAACGCCCAAGGGATCAGTTACGAACCCTGGCATTGGCGATATGTTGGTAATCAGGAAAGTTTGGAAATTTTTTATAAAAATCAATCAAAATGAGTGATGTTAATTTAGATGAATTATCGCAGCAGTTGGAAAGTTCGAGTCAGCGCGATCGGATGGTGGCTTTAGCACGCTTAAGAGATGTTGACCCCGAAAAAGCGGTTCCCCTGATTAAAAAAGTTTTATATGATGAGAGTTTGCAGATTCGTTCGATGGCGGTGTTTGCTTTGGGAATAAAAGCAACAGATGAATCCTTTCCGCTTCTTTTAGAGTGTCTAGAAGATGAGGATTATGGGATTCGGGCGGATGCAGCTGGGGCGATGGGATATTTGCAAGACCAACGGGCGTTTGAGCCTTTAGTGCGCTTATTTTATGAGGATACTCATTGGTTAGTGCGATTTAGTGCTGCGGTGTCTTTAGGGAATCTACAAAATCCTGAAGCCAAAGAAGTGTTGCTCGAAGCTCTCAACAGCAAAGAAGTGGTTTTACAACAAGCCGCGATCGCTGCTTTAGGAGAAATTAAAAGTAGTGATTCCATAGAGGAAATGTTGCGTTTCGCCCAGTCTGAAGATTGGCTAGTGCGTCAACGTCTCGCGGAAGCCCTGGGTAACTTTGCGACGGATAAAAGTATCTCCGCCCTCAATTACTTAAAAAAAGATAGCCACCCGCAAGTGAGCAAAGCTGCGACAATTTCTTTAGAAAAACTTGGTCAATAATTAAATTTAGAAACGATGATTGATATTAAAACCTTTTTTGAACAAAGCGCAGGAAAATGGTTTACTCAGCGCACGCAATATAATCTTGCTGATAAAAAAGTTGATAATAGCCAAGCCCAGTTAACGGTTGAGTTATTAGACCCCAATGATAGCGCGATCGCGCAACTGTATGAACAAGGATCAAATCAATTACAACCTCACCTCTCATTAGAAGAACGCTTATTAGATGTAGCGGGTGCAAAAATTAGTTGGGAGGCTGAGGGCGAAAAAGGATCAAACTTGATTCTGTTTATTACTCATGATGAAACCAAGCAAAACGGTCAATTAATCCAAAAACGAATGAACAGTGAACAATCAGCAACTGTGGGAAATTTTGTCATTGGAGAAGATGAAGCTCTAATCCTTTCCACGACTGCTGAGACTAACAGCATGATCAAAGAGCGAGTGTGGTTCGCACACCCGAACTTGCGCTTGCGAACCGTTTGGCAAGAAAATGCAAGTGGACATCAAGGATGGGTCATGTTTTATTCTGAAATTCGACGCATGACCAGTTAATTCACTTCTGAATTAGCAACCGCTTTCAGCTTGGAATAGACTTGAGAGCGGTCTAACAAGGGGGTAAAACGATTAATACTCAGAGGTTCAGTTTCTTCCTCCTCCTCAGTCACTGCTTCTGGTTCTAATTCGGGTTCAGGTTCAGGTGATTTAGACGCAGGGGAGGAAATCTTTCTTCGATCTTCAACTGTCAGAGAAAAGTCTCGTAAAGATTTCGGTAAGCGACGACAAATTAACTGTTCAAATTCGTGAGTGAAATGAAATTTGGGTTGACCTCGGCGACACCAAAGGTTAAGGATCTGCTCCACAGAAATCGCTTTATAGCGTCCTAAATAAAGAGCTTCAATCAGTGCTAAGCGAATCCAAGAAGCCTCATAGTCCTCTAACCAGCGAACGGCTATTGCTTGTGGTGTCTCCCCATCGAGTTCAAACCCATAATTTTCGATCAAAACTTCAATTAGCTGTTCCATTACCACTCTAACCCAACAAAGGTGACATTACGTTACAGATTTTCAGTATATTTTACGAGCATTAACCAGTAGTTTAATCATTACTACTGAATTAATCAAGCTATTTTGACCAGTGACCAGTGATCAGTGACCAGTGATCAGTGACCAGTGACCAAAGAACGAATAACAAAGAACAAAGAACGAAGAACGAAGAACAAAGAACAAAGAACGAAGAACAAAGAACAAAGAACCAAAATTTAGAATGTACCTCATGAGAGTGAAAACTGCTATATCTTCCCAACAATGTATTTCTATGCTAGGGATGTACTCTTATGCTCAGGTTAAATTTCCGTGATATCAGAAAGTTACTGTCATTCTCATTGTACTGGTGAGAATATCAGCTTCTGTTTGGTCTTGATTGGGATTGAGATGCCAAATAATGCCAGGGGTGAGAGAAACATGATCGCTCACCTGCCATTTGTAAAACCCTTCTAAATGCCAAGGAATATCATTTTTAAAACTAGCATCACCTTCAAGATAACCAAGATAAGGTTGCGCCCCAACAATAATTCCCCCTAAGTTATTGGTTTGACCCAAATCGGGAAAAATCACAGAAACAGCATAATTCCAAATTTCTCCCTCTCCCTCACCCAAGGCTTTAACATCCGTATAGCCAAGGCGACCGCTAAAGGCAAGTTTAGCATTTGCTTGCCACAAGATTTCGACACCATAAGCATTGGTTACTGTGGGAAATGCAGCAAGGGTATTATTGACGACTGCTGTTCCGACAATCGGTGTCGGCTCTGATAAGCTATCCGTAAAGCCAAAATCTCCCTGTTGAAAATAACTATGGAGATAATTAAGGCCTAAAGAGAGGTCGTCTGTTGCATCCCATTTTAAGCCCATCCCCGTGCTATAAGTTCCATTCGTTAATCCTGCTTCTGGATTTTGTGCATCTGGGCTATAGTAACCGATTCCTAAATAGAGAGTATCATTGAAGGCATGAGACAAAGCCAAGCCACTCCCACCGCCTAAACTAAGAATCGGATTACGCTGAGCAAAGGTCGAGAGAGTGGTTGTTCCCGCGTTGTCATCTTCAAAAAACGGATTAACAGGGGAGTGATAGTCTGCGTGTTCTCCCCCTTGTGCGGTTAAAACGGCTTGTGTGTTATCACTGATCGGAAATTGATAACTGAGTTTGCTGAGGAGGAGTTGATTCTCAGTATTTCCTTGCCATTGGTGAGTTTGGGTAACTTCGCTGGTGTCATTGGCTAAGTTGGGGGTGGTGCTATTGCCTACAGTGAGACGAGTTGACAGTAAGTCGCGACCTGTGAAACTGGTCTTAAAATGAAGGCGCGATCGCGCTTGCAAAACTACCCCTGTCTCTTCCCCACTTTGGCTACTATTACTCAGAGCAAAATTAACCACCCCCTGCAATTTAGTAGTTGTAGAAAACTGAGTTAATTCTAGTTCTCGCACCCGCGCTGTCGCCCCATCAACTCTTCCTCGTAAAATTGACAATTCTCGGGCAAATTCTGTTTGCAAGCGTTGAATAATGGATTGTTCTTCTTCGCGAATACTGGCTTCTAATTGAGTGATGCAAGCATTGAGTAACGCGGAAAACTCATAGCGACTGACCGGTTGTTCCCCGCGAAAGGTTTGATCAGGATAACCCGCAATACACTGATAACGTTCTTGTAATTGTTTTAACGCAGAAAATGCCCAATGAGTGGGGGAAACATCTTTTAATTCTGTAACTGGGGTAACAGGGGTAGAAAGATTAGAATTGGGCTGCGCTTGGAGGGGTTTGGGGAATAGGGAAATCGTGAGAGTGAGTAAGAGTAAAGAGTAACGATACATAGTGAACTACCCCGACTACAGCGTCAGCTTAGTCGGGGCTTCGATACTCGTAGGGGAATGCCCAAACTTAACCTTACGACCAAGTTTAGGACTTCTATCCCCTCCTACCGCAGCAGTCCCCGTTCCAGAGACCGTAAGCATTCTGATTCCTTCTGCTCTAATGTTCTTAGATGCGTTCTCGTCCCGTTCATGGTGAGAACCACATTTAGGACAAGTCCATTCCCTTACCTCTAGGTCTAGACTTTCTAACTCATAATGGCAGTTTGAGCAGAGTTTAGAACTGGGAAACCATCTGTCAATCTCGACTAGAACTCCACCTTTTTCTTTGAGCTTATAGTCTAAGAAGTTAACAAACATTCCCCAACTCACATCAGAAATGGCTTTGGCTAGTTTGTGGTTACGAACCATACCCTTGATGTTCAAACGCGGAATGCGCCCGTCCGCAAGCACCTGAATTGAATTCAGGTGAACGGACGGGTTCTCCACTACGACTACCTGATTGTTATCCACAATTTTTCGGGATACCTTATGCAGATAGTCTTGGCGGGTATTGCTAACTCGTTCGTGTACCTTGGCGACTAGCTTTCTCGCTTTATTTCTTGATTGAGAACCCTTTTGTTTACGGGCTAACTTTTTCTGTTTACGCTTGAGATTTTTCTCATGTTTAGATAGATTTTTAGGGTTAGGAAACTTAGAACATTTCTCGCCATCGTGAACAATGGCGAACTCTTTGATTCCTAAGTCTATCCCCGCTACTTTCCCTTCTGTAACTGGCGTAGGTTCTTCCTGCTGTGTCTCAATTAACAAGGAAGCGTAATACTTTCCAGTGGGGGTTCGACTAATGGTAACTGTCTTTAACTTCCCATCTTCAAATAGTCGATGAATCTTTGCTTTGACAAGTCCTTTCATTTTGGGTAGTTTTAGAGCTTTATTATCAACTATCTTGACACTTTGGGGAAATTGGCAAGACTGTTTTTGATAGAAACTTTTGAATCGTGGATACCTTGCACGTCCCTCAAAAAAATTCTTATAAGCTCTAGTTAGATTTAATGTGGTTGCTTGTAAGACTTGAGAAGGACAGTCTTTGAGAAAAGCGGTTTCTTCTTGACGCTTCAAGTTAGGAAGGTAAGAATTAAGAGCCGTTCGCCCTAAACCTTTCCCTGTATCTTTATAGTGCTGTTTGCATAGAGCTAAGGCATAGTTCCACCAATACCGAGCGCATCCCATAATTTGATTAAGTTGAGACTGCTGAGATGGTGTTGGATATAGCCTAATTTTGATTGCTCTACGCATAATAGCTAAGTAACTTAAACTATATTTATGATAGAATACGTTTTCATGATTTGTCAATCTCAGAGCCTCTCACCTTTCGATTGACCCGCCTTTCATGAGGGGCTGTGGTCGGAATCGCATTCCGACCTTTATAAGCCCCGTCCCCACCCAACTCTTGCGAGTGTGGATGGGGACTTCTCGGCGGTCTTGTTAAAAATAAAGACTCACAGCTTAGAAAGTTCAGCCTAGGTTCTCTTCAGATTACTGTTATTTCTGATATTACCCTGAGGTTAAATCTTCTTTCGATTAATAAAGAATGTGAACAATCAGCGCCATGCTATCTCCCCCCATGCCACGATTATTTTAAGCTACGTAACAATTTCCAAGAGTAGAGATTGACACTACCTCCTGTGCATTTTACTTTATAGTTATTTAGCAAAATTATTAAAACTTAGTGAGGGGGTAGGGGAGTGCTCAGCAAAAACAGCTTCTTCCAACCGTCTCAGGAGACTCAAGGAGGAATAGAATGCGCATTTTGATGATTCAACCCAATTACCATTCCGGTGGCGCGGAAATTGCAGGGAATTGGCCCCCGAGTTGGGTTCCTTATGTCGGTGGCGCATTAAAGCAAGCGGGCTTTACCAATGTGCGATTTGTGGATGCGATGAGTAAGGATATCCCTGATGATGTCTTGGCAGAAATTATCGAAACCAATCAGCCCGATGTGGTTTTAGCAACGGCGATTACCCCGATGATTTATCAGTCGGAAACGACCTTGAAAATCGCGAAAGAGGTTTGTCCCAATATCGTTACGGTAATGGGCGGGATTCATCCCACGTATATGTATGCGGAAGTCCTGAATGAAGCGCCGTGGGTAGATTATATTATTCGGGGAGAAGGAGAAGAAGTGACGGTTAATCTCCTCAAAGCCATTGAAAATGGTACTGACAAGCGCGATCGCGCAGAAATTCAAGGGATTGCATTTTTAGATAATGGGGAAGTGGTCGCCACACCCGCCCATCCTCCCATTAAAAACTTAGATACCCTTACCCCCGACTGGAGTCTTTTAGAGTGGGAACATTACATTTATACGCCACTGAATGTCCGCGTTGCGGTTCCCAACTACGCCCGAGGTTGTCCGTTTCGGTGTCGCTTCTGTTCCCAGTGGCGATTCTGGCGGAAATATCGATCGCGCACGCCCAAACAATTTGTGGATGAAATTGAAACCCTTGTTAAAGAGTACAACGTTGGTTTCTTTATTCTCGCCGATGAAGAACCCACGATTAACCGTTCTCGCTTTATCGCCCTGTGCGAAGAACTCATTGAACGCAACTTAGATGTCTATTGGGGAATTAACACCCGTGTTACCGACGTTTTACGCGATGAAGAACTCTTACCCTTATATCGCAAAGCGGGATTAGTTCACGTTTCTCTGGGAACAGAAGCCGCAGCCCAGTTAAATCTTAATGTCTTCCGTAAAGAAACCACCATTGAAGATAACAAACGGGCGGTACAGTTACTGAAGAAAAACGGCATTGTCGCTGAAGCCCAGTTTATTATGGGATTGGAAAACGAAACCCCAGAAACCATCGAAGAAACCTATCGCATGGCGTTAGATTGGAAACCAGATATGGTGAACTGGAATATGTTTACCCCTTGGCCCTTTTCCGATTTATTTCAAGACCTCGGCGATCGCGTGGAAGTGCGAGACTATTCCCAATATAATTTTGTCACCCCAATTATGAAACCAGACAACATGGAACGGGAACAGGTTTTGAAAGGGGTATTGCGGAACTATGCGCGATTTTATATGCGGAAGACGATCGAATATTGGTTCGTCCGTGATCCCTTCAAACGCAGATATTTACTCGGTTGCTTGAAAGCCTTTGCGAAAACGACCCTGAACAAACGCTTCTACAATCTCAGTCGGGTGAAATATAAAGGCTTACAGACCAATATTGACCTCGGGTTTGATGAATCGAAAGTGTTTACTCGGGAAGAGTTAGCGCAACGGAAACAAGAACATCCAGAGTTGCAAGCGGATATGAATTTTGCGGGAACGATGTCTAATAATCAGCAATCATCAAAATCGTAGCCGAGGACAAAACCATGGATGATATTCAGGTGATTATTGTCGAGTCGGATGAAGCCACTCGCATCCGACTGAGAAACGAGTTACGACAACAAGCAGGAATTGAAATTGCTAGTGAAGCGACGAATGGGGAAACGGGATTGGTTTTATTAGAATCGATTCCTGTAGATCTCGCGATCTCGCCCATGATTTTATCTGATATGGATGGCGTGACCTTTACCGAAAAGGTGCGCCAGTTACAAGCCGAAGACGAGGATCTTAATTTTAAGATTTTATTGCGCTGTTCCCTCACGGAAGAAGAACAAGTGGTTGCTGCGTTTGCTGCGGGTGCGGAAGCCTATTGTCGGGATGATCTCACGATCAAAGAACTGGCGGAAAAGGTGAAAACAGTTCATGAACGGGGACTTGCGTTTGATAGTAAACTTGCAGAGATTATCCAAAATCATGGAACTGAGTTACAGTTAAACGAGGCGGATCAGAAACTGCTGGGAGAAATGGCAAGTGGGAACAGTTACGAAGCCATGGGGGAAGTATTAAACTCTTCTCAGACGGATTTGTGTGAAGCCATCAGCCAACTGCGAAACCATCTTCAAAGCAGCGATCGCGTTCAATCTGCTTTAAATCGCTTACGAAAGGGTTAGACTCATGTAAAATCAACAATTAATCATTTTGTTATTGGTTGTTGATTCTTCAGTAATTTCAAAACGTCCTTCAAAAATAGAATGTTTCGACTTATAACCTATCATTTATTGTCAAATAACCAATGACAAATGACAAATGACGAATGACTATCCATGATTGAAGTTGAACATTTAAGTAAATCCTTTGGTAACACCACTGCGATTAAAGATGTCACCTTCTCCGTGCGAGAGGGTGAAATTTTAGGGTTTTTGGGTCCCAATGGCGCAGGGAAAACCACAACCATGCGGATTTTAACGGGATATATTCCAGCGAGTAGTGGGACAGCCAAACTAGGGGAATACGAAGTCCATCGCAACTCTCTCGCAGTTCGTAAACGGATTGGCTATTTACCCGAACGTCCGCCGTTATATTTAGATATGACGGTCAAAGGCTTTCTAGAGTTTGTCACCCAAATCAAAGGAGTTCCACGGCGCGATCGCGCAAAACAAGTCCAAAGCGCGATCGAACGCTGTTTTCTAGAAGATAAACAAAATATTCTCATCCGTAAACTCTCCAAAGGCTACCGTCAACGAGTGGGAATCGCCCAAGCCATTGTTCATGATCCGCCTGTGATTATTCTTGATGAACCGACGATTGGACTGGATCCGCGCCAGATGATTGAAGTCCGAAACTTAATCAAAAGTCTAGCCGGGGATCATACCATTATTCTCTCAACTCATATTCTCTCGGAAGTGAACATGATCAGCGATCGCGTGACAATTATTGCTGATGGGACTGTCGTTGCTACCAATACCCCTGAGTATTTAATGACCGAACTCAAAGGAGGCGGTGGTTACACCCTTGATCTAGCGGGAGATATTGAAGTCATTCAAAGTACATTAAACGCTTTACCAGAAGTCTCTACCATTGAGATTTTCCCCTCCGAGACTCATGAAGAACGGTCTCAAGTTAAAATTTCTTGTCTTCCCCATACCGAACCTGGGGATAAAATTGCAACTGTAATCGTCAATTCGGGATTACATCTTTATGAAATGCAACGGGATAAACCCACCCTCGAAGATGTTTTCTTAGAATTAACCGCCCAAGAACAACCCGAAACAACAACTGACTCCGAATCGGAGAGTGAAAATGATTCTTCTCAATAACCTCCTTGCAATTTTCCGCCGTGAATTTACCAGTTATTTTACCTCTCCCCTTGCTTATTTAATTACGGCTGTCTTTTGGCTCATTTCGGGCTTCTTTTTTGTTTCCATTTTATTAGGACCAGAAGGTATTATTCAACAAGTCAGCCGACGAGAACAATTACAAATTCCCGTTCCCCCTGTTGATGTGGCTTATCAATTTTTGACTTATTATTTTAGTTTTTTAGGCTCGCTCGTTCTTTTTATTCTTCCTGCGCTTTCCATGGGATTATATACCGAAGAAAGAAAGCGTGGGACTTTAGAACTCATCGCCACTTCTCCGATTACCAATTGGATTGTTGCTTTAGGAAAACTCTTAGGCGTTCTTGCTTTTTTTACAGTCATGATTCTCCCTTTATTGGGTTATGAAATTTACGTTTTTAATGCAGCCAGTCCACCGATTCCTCCCGCCGTTCCTTTACTGGCGCATGGGGCTTTACTCTTATTAGCAGCCTCAATTCTTTCTCTGGGAATGTTCATTTCCTCTTTAACCGATAACACAATTTTTGCTGCAATTATCACCTTTGCGGTGGTTCTTTTTTTGTGGGTCACTGATTTAATTGCAAATCGAGTGAGTGGCGGTTTTGGAGAGGCTTTAGAACATATTTCTTTGATTTCTAATTATGAAACATTAGTGCAAGGAATTTTAGATACCAGTAGTCTCGTTGTTTTTGGCAGTTATATTCTGCTTGGTCTATTTTTAACTGCTCAATCCATTGCTCTTTTACGGGGTAGCAGCTAGTGACGATATATCTGGAGCAGTTCTAATTCATTCATCAAAACTTGATTAATCGTTCTCCCCTTAGTGAGCGTAGGGTCGTTTCATTCTCCTGAAATCACCTTTTTATAGCACTACAAAATTAGGACTCAGCTTCCAGTTGAGTTTGAAGTTCCTGAACCTCCTCTAGAGACAGCCCCGTTCCCTGAGCCACTTGTTGGGGACTTAAACCCATTCGCAGAAAGTTCAGAGCAACTGCTTGCTTTTCTTCTTTTCGACCTTCTTTTCGACCTTCTTCCTTGGCTTCTAATTCCAGATGAGACAGTAGTGGCATCTGCGTTTCCTCCGTTGCTTGTTTCACTTGACGGTTAAATTCTTGCTGTAATGCTTCTGGCAACACCATCATCCAATCTCAGTGACAAACCAAAAGATATTCAAATCTCAAGCCTACTTAAGGAATCAGCTGTGATCTTGCTTAAGGTAAATCTGTCAAACATTTTACAACAATCAAGAGAGATAGCCAGAAAATTTTGCTTTTCAACGTTTCTCCTTGGTTTATGCAGATAAACTGATTTTTGTCAATCCCTGTTCTGTTTCCAGCCACCTTGCTTAACATAAATTCATCTCATCTCTGCGTTCGGAAATGAAGCAATTATTTTTCTGAGTAACGATTGATTAGGGAGAGAAGGCTCTTTTTTGAGGTTTAGCCACAGTTATCCACCATCCCTAACCTAAAATATCATAGAAATTGTCAAATTCCAAATTTGCCCCTTCTAAGCCTTGGTTTTTCGTGGCTTGTCAAGTTTTGTAATATAAGTTTTTCTGAAGGAAAGAGGAGAAACCTTATTAATATCTGATGAATGCGCGATCGCGCTAATTTAGTGTAGCCAATCCAAGATTAACTCTCTTGTTGAAACCAATCGCGCTTAGGACTCAGATTCCAATTGAGTTTGAAGTTCCTGAATCTTCTCTAGAGACAGCCCCGTTCCCTGAGCCACTTGTTCGGGACTTAAACCCATTCGCAGCAAGTTCAGAGCGACTGCTTGTTTTTCTTCTTGTCGACCTTCTTGTCGACCTTCTTGTCGACCTTCTTGTCGACCTTCTTGTCGACCTTCTTCCTTGGCTTCTAATTCCAAATGAGACAGTAGTGGCATCTGCGTTTCCTCCGTTTCTTGTTTCACTTGACGGTTAAATTCTTCCTGTAATGCTTCTGGCAACACCATCATCCAATCGATGACTCGGAATAGTTCTAATATATCACCGCGCTGATAACCCCGTTGATAGAGTCCTCGCACAATTGTCCATTTCCATTGCGCCCTTGCTTGAGCATCTTGGGTGGTACTTTTACTCTTGAGATGAGCCATGATAATCGGAGCAAACAAATTGTCGCTGCTTTCCAATTCTTGCCATCGTTCCTCAAAATCTAACAGTTTGACGATGAGAAACTCCAGCTTCATTTGCGCTCCTCCTTGACCGTAACTATAGGAGTTCGGTCGCCAAGATGGACGATCGTCCCCTAGAACCGCTAAACCCACTAGTGGGCTTCGGCAACGATCAAAAATCCGATAGTGGTAAACAAACATCCTCTCGGAAAAATTGGCTTCATATTGTCCTTGTACTTCCAGATGAATCAGCAGTTGGGTCACTGAGCCATCGTTAAGAAACACTTGGAACAATTTATCGGCGAAGCGAGTTCCTAAATCAGCATCACGTACTGCTTCCCTCAGTTCAGTGTCCAGAGACAGATAGGGCTGACTCCAATCAATGAGGCGGTGCAAGTGGGGAAAGCACAGAGCGAGAAAGGCTGGCAAATATCTCTCTAAAGCCTCTTTCCAAGGACTGTCGTATTCGGCGTTGGAGGGATTGGCGTTTGCGGTCATAATCTTCCAAAAGCAGGTTTAGGATACACCCTGCGCGATCGCGCTAATTTAGTGTAGCCAATCCAAGATTAACTCTCTTGTTGAAAGCAATCGCGCTTAGGACTCAGATTCCAGTTGACTTTGAAGTTCCTGAATCTTCTCTAGAGACAGCCCCGTTCCCTGAGCCACTTGTTCGGGACTTAAACCCATTCGCAGAAAGTTCAGAGCAACTGCTTGCTTTTCTTCTTTTTGACCTTCTTTTTGACCTTCTTTTCGACCTTCTTTTCGACCTTCTTCCTTGGCTTCCAATTCCAAATGAGACAGTAGTGGCATTTCCGTTTCCTCCGTTGCTTGTTTCACTTGATCGTTAAATTCTTTCTGTAATGCGTCTGGCAACACCATCATCCAATCGATGACTCGGAATAGTTCTAATATATCACCGCGCTGATAACCCCGTTGATGGGAAGTCGCGCTACTCAGACAACTGACCTTTAATCAAAAAAAAAGGATGACCTCTCGGTTATCCCTGATCTTTATCACTAACATTGAATTTCTCAGTTTATTCGCTTTTGGCACTAGCAGCGAGAGTTTGCTTGCGCTTTTTGCGATTGCGATACCAGAAGAAGCCTCCTAACGCAGCTAAACCCATTGTTCCTTCCGCTTCAAAGGGAACCGCTTGAGGATCATTAGTAGGAGTGACTGATACCAATTCTATGTTGTCTCCAGCCCCGCCCTCATCAGTTGCATACAGAAGGTTGCCAGTAGCGCGTGGAGCGTCAGAGCCAAAATTTGTAAAGAGGTTGAACCCAGTTAACCCTTGACTGATTAACTCTTGGTTCAAATCAAGAGTATTGCCACCCGTATTCCAACCAAGACTACTATAATCACTGATGTTGAAAGTGCCGTTACCAGAAGATGCCCCAGTTACCGTTACCTCTAAATCCGTGACCCCAAGGCTACTAAGTGATCGAGTCGCAAAACTTCCAGGATTCGGTAAGGTAGTTTCATCAAGGGTAATGCTGCCAGTTGCCGAAGCAGTATTACCAAAGGGAGTTCCATCCCACTCTAGATTGTAAGTTGTAATTGCGCTCGCTGCTTGCGCGCCTGTGAGAACGAAGAGAGCCGTTAGGCTACCCCCCCCATTTTTAACAGGTTTTGTGTGATTTTAGACATTATTTTCCTCTCAAAATAATATAGTTGACTGGTTAAGAGCCTTTCTCAGTGACAAACCAAAAGATACTCAAATCTCAATCCTACTTAAGGAATAATCTGTGATCTTTCTTAAGGTGAAAATATCAAACATTTCACAAACAATCAAGAGAGATAGCCAGAAAATTTTGCTTTTCAACGTTTCTCCTTGGTTTATGCAGATAAACTGATTTTTGTCAAGCCCCGTTCTGTTTCTAGCCACCTTGCTTAACATAAATTCATTTCATCTCTGCGTTCGGAAATGAAGCAATTATTTTTCTGAGTAACGATTGATTAGGGGAGAGAAGGCTCTTTTTTGAGGTTTAGCCACAGTTATCCACCATCCCTAACCTAAAATATCATAGAAATTGTCAAATCCCAAATTTGCCCCTTCTAAACCTTGGTTTTTCGTGGCTTGTCAAGTTTTGTAATATAAGTTTTTCTGAAGGAAAGAGGAGAAACCTTATTAATATCTGATGAATACGCGATCGCGCTAATTTAGTGTAGCCAATCCAAGATTAACTCTCTTGTTGAAAGCAATCGCGCTTAGGACTCAGATTCCAATTGAGTTTGAAGTTCCTGAATCTTCTCTAGAGACAACCCCGTTCCCTGAGCCACTTGTTCGGGACTTAAACCCATTCGCAGTAAGTTCAGAGCAACTGCTTGTTTTTCTTCTTTTCGACCTTCTTCCTTGGCTTCCAATTCCAAATGAGACAGTAGTGGCATCTGCGTTTGCTCCGTTGCTTGTTTCACTTGACGTATTTCATATCAGCACTTTCCCCATCAATCGCTGTCACTCCCCTTAAGTAGAGTTTGGCGAGAGAGGGGCGAGTGTGGTGATTTCTTTAAACAGTAAGCAATGCTTAATTAGTTGTTGTAAATAAGTCTAATGGTAAATGACCATAAACTCCTGCAATCAAATCATCTTCTGCTTGACAAGAGACTAATACCCCGCGATAGTCTCCTGTGTAATTATCTTGATAAAATCCCATTTGTTTAGTGCTAAATTTAATATAAACAGGACTACCAACACTTGCTACTTGGTTAAAATCAATTTGATTAATATCGTATCCCAACGCTGTGAGATAAGTTTTTAAGGCGGTGATTGCTTGTTCTGTATTGTCAGCACAGATCCCTAAGTTTTCCCATTCTGATTCCTGAGTAATTTGTTTAAGGGCGGTTTGCAGGTCTTGTTTTTCTTGTTCAGTTTTGACTGTTTTTTGTTCGGTGCAACTGTATTGATCTAAAAGTTTTCTGGCTTGTGTGAGTTCCATGTTTTGATTTGCGAATTAATTATCAATCTCTTGACCATTAATGGGTAAATAGTCATTAAATCTTTGTTGATCGTAATAGTAAACGGTGCGAATGGGATAGGGAATATTAATTTCCGCTTCATCAAATTCCCGTTTTATGGCGATGATCGCTTTGGTTTGTACGCGACGGACAATTTGTTGTTGCGGTTGTGTCCAATATCGGAGAACAAAGTCAATGGAACTATCCCCAAACCCGACTAAATCAATTTCTGGTTCAGGATAATCTAGCACGCCTTCCACATTTTGAATCAGGTTTTTTAGTAACTGCTGGGCTGTGGGTAAAGGGGTATTATAATCCACACCAACGCCTAAATCTGTGCGTCGATAGTTATAGGCTGTGCGAACTTGAATTTCATTGGTGAAAACGGTGGCGTTGGGAACAATCACTTCTTCTCCTTGATAGGTGCGAATGCGCGTGGTGCGAATGTCGATATGTTCAACAGTTCCCTCGTATCCCGCAACAATGATTTGATCGCCGATGCGAAAGGGTTCTTGCAGTAAGAGCAAAATTCCTGCTAAAAAGTTTTTGAAAATATCTTGGAACGCAAATCCAATCGCCACTGATCCTAGTCCGAGGGCTGCAATAATATCCCCGAGACTTAAACCTGGAAAGGCGACAACGCCCGCAAGTAAAACACCGAGGGCTAGGGTGAAAATATAGCTGGTTTTTTCCAGTAACAGTTGTAGCGAGGCACTGGGAAGGGTTTTTTTTCCTATTTTGCGAGCAACTTTTTTGGTGGCTTTGGCGACATAGCGGGCTGCGACAAGGATAATAATCCCAGCAATCAGTCCGGGTAAGGCGCGAATTAAACTGCCAACAATATCTTGCAGGCTGGTGATAATCGTTTCTGGAATCCCACTCATGGTTGTTTAAGGTTTGCAATAGCAACTTTAGTTAGGATAATATGTTTTGCTCAGCGCGATCGCGCTCTCAATGGATTTCAAAAGCCTCATCAACCCCAGTGGCAACAAAAAACTCCTCAGTATCGGAGAGAAGTTCTTGTCCCCAATTATTTTCCGCTAAAAAGTCAAGATTAGCCCAGCGCGGATCTAAGCGCAATGCTGTTTCTTGTAATGCAGAAGCGGGTTCGCGCTTTCCTTGTTGATAGAGAGCAACGGCTAAGGCTAGTTTTGATTCCGCAGCCTTTTCTGAGATTTGGGTAGCTTGTCGCCAGTAAGATATAGCTTGAGAGATGTTTCCCTGTTGATAAGCAATTAAACCAAGATTATTGACCGCTTGCCAAACATTTTCGTTGCGATCGAGAGCCTTTTGGTAAGTATTGATAGCTGCTTCCAGTTTCCCTTGCTGGTGATAAATCACCCCTTGTTTATAATAGAGACTGGCATCTTCTGGTTTTAATTTTATTGCCTGCTGAAAATCGCTGAGGGCTGCTTCTAGTTCCCCTTTCTGGAAATATGCAATGCCTCGATTTTTGTAAGCCAATGCGGAATCTTTTGCGAGACTAATTGCTTCTTCAAAGTCAGCCAAGGCTTGGTCTAAGTTCCCTTGTTGAGCATAGGCTAATCCCCGTTTGTTATAAGTTGCTGCATCATTCCCCAGATATTCCAATGCTTGATCAAAATCTTCAATCGCTCCTGCTAAGTTCCCTTTTTGCGCCCGAATGATACCTCTCTGGTTATGCGCGATCGCGCGTTTGAGTTCACGAGCTAACTTGCGATAAGCCATCGCTTGTCTCGGTTGCAGAAAACGATCATTGAGTTGGAGAGCGCGTTGAATATCAGCAAAAGCCTTGATTAGATTCCCCTGTCGTTGATACGTGAGACCCCGTTGATAATAGGCGCGTTCATATTTAGAATCCAGTTTAATCGCTTGATTGAAGTCTTTAATCGCCAGTTGAAGCTGTCCTTGCTTTTTGCGGGTAATTCCTCGCTTGTAATAGGGAGTGGGGTCATCAGGATAGTTGCGAATTGCCAGATCATAGACTTCGATCGCTTCTGCGTAGTTGCCTTGTTTTTCCTTGGTTTCAGCGACTTGGTAATAATGAATGGCAGGGGGTTTGAGGAAGCAGCCTTGAACAAGAACACCACTGAGGCTGACTGTTAGCAGCCAACTGGGAAAACGAGGAGCTTTTCTCATAAGACCTCAGAACAATCGTAATGAACAGAGTAAGGAAGCAGTGGAAAAAAACTGCTCCCTATCGGATATGATTTTAGATGTTTAAATGATTCTGATTGGCTTGCAGGCGACGACGATGACGACGCCAGGCGATAGATCCCATTCCACTGATAAGAACTAAAATTCCAGTGTTAGTTTCAACGCCAAAAGGAATCGATTCTGATTCAAAGTTGCTAATTGTTAACTCTCCTGGTACACCTAAGTTATTATTTGTTGCTACGCGGAAGCCAAAAGATTCACCTTCTGCAATCGTCAGCTGAAGTGGACTCGTGCTAGAATCCCCGTCGTTACCCAGTGGAAAAGCCTGACCCCCAATTAAATAGGAGGCACTATCCAAGCCGTTAGGGTCACCCGTGAAAGACCATTCAAACTGAACAGTAGAAGTTTGACTGACATTTTGAATAAACCAGTTAGCTTCTCCAGAAGATGGAGGAAATCCACCTTCGTTTGGTCCCGTTAGAATCGCTGTTGTATCATTAGATCCTTGGATCTCTACAGAACCATCGTTATCAGCATCAGTTGAAGTAAAGTTACTGGTAAAGTTACTTTCATCAAAAGTACCTTTAAATCCGATTGTTGCTGCTTCACAGCGAGGGGCAAGCATTAGCACTGTCGCAATCCCCATTAAGGCTGCCCCAGTAAACGAACATTTGATTGATGTCATCATAAAAAACTCCTCAAATTAATAAATTGAACTGGAGAAGAGGGAAGAATCGGAAAAACCATACTCAATGCCTCTTAACTCCTGGAACAACATTGCGATTTAGGTCGCAAAATAATCAGTGACCGTTAAACTTTCTTCTGCTGGTAAACCACCAACAAATGTACCGAACTGCACTAACAAGTCATCCGTCTCACTGAAATCTGCTGTCCCATCGTTAACCGACAGGTAAATTCGGCTATCAAACTCGAAGAAGACCGCCTCATTTACTCCCACATTGTTATCGTTGTAAGCCGTCTGAACAGCTTTACTGAGGGAAGGAGCGGAAATTACCCCAACACTAGAAAGAGCGTCAGGGTTAGAGGAAATATCCAATCGATCCGTTTCCTCCGTATTGAAATAACCAATATCATCCAAGCTCGATAAGGAAGAATCGGATAAATTTGGGAAGATAAAAGTATCTTGTCCGCCATAGCCAAGGAGATAATCACTTCCTGCATCTCCTTGGAAAGTGTTTGTACCTCCTAATCCAATGAGTATGTCATCTCCCTCTTTTCCTTCTAAACTTTCGTCTCCATTACTACCAACAAGGTAGTCATCACTGCTTGTTCCAGAAATAGTAGGAAGGCTACTTCCAGTGTCATCACCCAGAATGGTTCCTGTGGCTTCAGCGTCAGAAAGGCTGACCTCTGAAGAAACATTACTGAGATTAAGCGTAAATTGTTCATCCCCTTCGTTATCTTTATCTCCACTCACCGGTACAGAAATCGAAGTGGTGGTATTACCGGGGACAAAGCTAAAACTACCACTGGTTGCTGTATAGTCTTCTCCAGCAACAGCAGTATCATCAGCAGTGGTATAATCAAATGCGATTTCTTGACCGCTAGGGGCGGAAAGTTTGACAACAAAGTTGATGGAAGTGCTGCCACTATCTCCTTCCACAACACTTGCATCATTTACACGAATGGTTGGTGCCGTATCATCGTCAGTAATGGTGGCGATGCCTTCAGTGTCAGCAATGGTCACTTGGGAGTTATTGGCATTACTCAGTTGTAAAGCAAATTCTTCCGTTGCTTCTGAGATATCATCACCCAAAACAGTCACATCAACTTCACTGCTGGTTTGGTTAGGGTCAAAAGAGAGAGAACCACTTGTGGCAACGTAGTCAAATCCATTATCGAAGGCGGTGCGGTCATCCGTTTGGTAATTGACGGTAAAGCCTTCTGATAAGGGGTCATCAACGCTGAGGGTAAAGGTGATGGTTTGATCCGTATCGGTTTCGGTAACACTGGGGTTATCGATACTGACAATTCCTTGGTCATTCACATCAATCGTGAAGGTTTCCGTGAAGGTTCCTCCGTTATCGTCATCAGTTTGAACACGGATACTGTAGCTGTCTTGGCTTTCAAAGTCGGGGGAAACATCCAGACTTAACTCCTCCCCATTGATGGTAAAGAGGTTATTATCACTGTCTCCCACCCCAGAAACGAGGCTGTAGGTGAAGCTGTCTCCCGTGTCGGGGTCAGTGGTGCTAAATGTTCCCACAACGCTGTCAGTACTGTTTTCATCCACACTGGAATTACTCAAAGTAATATCTGTTGGGGCTTCGTTAACATCTTCTACCTCAATGCTAAGGGTTCTGGTATCAGTGCCACTAGGACTTGTAGCAGTTACTCCTACCTCATAGGTATTTTTACTATCAAAGTCTTGAGGCGTTTCAAAATTAGGCGCAGAGATAAAGCTCAATACTCCATTAGAATTAATCGAGAAGAAAGAATCATCATCACCACTAATACCAAAACTCAAAGGATTACCATTGGCATCAGTATCATCAAAGTCTAAAACTTGAGTGGTATTTTCGAGGATGCGGGCACTATTACTACTGACAGCAATGGAACCAATAATTGCATTTGTGCCAGAAGTAACACCATTGTCTCCGACGAAAATGGAGTTTGGCAGGTTGTAAGGATTAATATCAACGCCATCAATGGCAGCACCAAGGTTAATGGGAGAATTGGTGTAGTCCTTTAAAGATCCTGTTAACTCTGGTGCTATTTGCCCCCCACCAAGATCTCTTGCGGTAAGCGTATAAGATCCACTGCTAACCTCTAACTCAAAGTTAATGGGAGCAGAGAAGTTAGCAGTAGAGAAGAGTACACTTTCACTTTCTGGCAGAAATTCTCCAAAACTTAAGTTGGTACTGGATGCAAATATTTCTCCAGGAGTAATATTAATCTCAATGGATTCCTTTGGATCATCTCCAATTGCGACTAAGCTAAGTTCCCCACCATTTAGTTGTGCTGTAAACGAAATGGTGTAACCAGCATCGTCATCTAGCAATAAATTGAGGGATTGATCAAACACAAACGGTGAATCTGGAGAACTAGAAAGTGTCTGGTTAACCGTTTCAACATCCTCATTAAACCCAGCAGAAGCACGGTTTACAAAGCGTGTAAAGCCTGCGTAAGTATTAGGGGCAGAACTGTCTAGAAAAGTGCCAGCCCCATTGCTGTCATAACCTATCCCTGTCCTCTGCGGATCGGGAACTGGGGAAACAGTTTGATTCAAGATGTCTGCTTGAGTAAATGTCCAGTTTTCATCGACAGCATCATTGACAAGAGCGTCACTTCCTGGAAAATCAAGTACGTTATCAGGAGTAGTTCCATCGTAAAGGGTTGTTTGCAGTCTTGTTTGCGGTTGGGGACTAAAAACTGGAGGAACTAGTCCAATGTGAATTTCGACAGTCGCTGTGTCTGTGAAACTCTGATTATCGGTAACTTCATACTCAAAATACCAGACATCTCCGTTACCAAAACGAACATACTCAAAAATGCCTTGATTCGGATCTACTAAGGTCAAATTCCCTCCTCCCGATGTTTGTATTGGTACACCTCCTTGTTGTTGAACAACATATTCTCTTCCATCAAAAGTAAAAGAAGAAATTGAGAGCGGCCCACCCTCTACATCAAAATCATTATCCAAAACGTTAAAGAGAAATGGACCTGGATCGAATTGACTAATACGATAGGAGTCAGGATTTGCAATTAGAGCCATGAGAGTTTATTTCCTGTATGAATGAATAATTTTTAATACGACTAAGAGATCGTCTAAAATGAATCTGTTTATCAGCGAGTTTTGTCAACTCAACATTGACAGGTTAAGGATTAGCTTGAGCTAGGAATGACCCCCGATCGCGCTTCATGAAACAGAGTTTTATATTAATCAGAAGAAGGCTCACTCTAGAACTCACATCCCCGCAAAACTTAGTAAGAGTCGACCTCAGTCCCACTCCCATCACCCTGTTAAACCCATCAAACGTCAGTTAAGCAGCCGTCCCTTAAGCACTGATAATTGTTGTTTGACATTAATTAACTAGTTAATTTTAATTAATTTATTAATAATTGTCAATTGAATTAGCAATCTTCAACACAAGTTCGTTTCGTTAAAAAAGGGTTATATTTTTGTAATTAAAGTCACTAATAAAAAAATACGAGATCTTAGTTAATGGCAAACTCACAATCTATTTTTGGTACAAGCGCGATTGACCTGAAGAGTCACTGCATCGAAGAGCGCGATCGCGCTGCACAAAGAATAATCCCCGCAATCTCCTGTTTAGAGCGTTTCTTAGTCTGTTGAGAAACTGAGTATTAGTCACCAGTCATTGGTTTACAAAGGACAAAGGACAAAAGACAAAACAAGAAGGACTTTTACCGCCAGATTTTGGCAAGATTTAAGTTAAATCCCTTCAAAACATCTTCCCCAGAAAGAAACTTGGGAGCTTCTAAAATTTCTACCGCTTGTTTGGCGCGGTAGATCGCAACACGCTTATTTCGTGGCTCAATTAGCCAACCTAAGCAACAACCAGTTTCCATATATTCTTCCATTTTCTCAGTTCCTTGCTTCCAAGAATCTGAGGGAGATAGCAGTTCGATGATAAAATCAGGACATAATGGTAGAAAGCCCTTCTTTTCTTCTGTTGTTAGTGCGTTCCATTTTTCTAACGGAATCCAAGCTGCATCAGGCGATCGCTGTGCGCCATTGGGTAAAGCAAATCCCCCAGAAGAATCAAAGGTTTTTCCCAACCCCGTTTGGCGATTCCATACACCTAAATCAATAATGAGTTCAGCATTCCAAGCGCTAGTTTCTCCTCCTGTGGGCGACATAACAATTAATTCTCCGTTAGCGTTGAGTTCTAGCTTGGTGTCGGGGTTGGTTGCACATAGGGTATAAAATTGCTCTTTGCTTAATTGAATGACGGGATTGAGGTTGAGGGTGGTAGTCGTCATAAGGGTTAACTGCTGGAAGGGTCTCAAATTAATTTTACAAGGTTGGTTAGAGCGGTGTTGGGTGAGGGGCAAAACATTGGTAAAGTGCAAATACAGGCGATTGAAGAGTTACAGCAACTACCAGAAACCAACTGTTAACAACCCCTTTCGGGATCGGATTCTAGAAATTGTGGCGAACATGGTTGCTATTGAGGTACAAATGAGTATTATAGCAATCCCAAATGAATTGTAAATTAATCCCCCCTAGCCCCCCTTAGAAAGGGGGGAACGGTTAATCAACTTGTTACAAATGATTTAGGATCGCTATAGTCATTAGTCACCAGTCATTGGTTTACAAAGGACAAAGGACAAAGGACAAAAGACAAAACAAGAAGGACTTTTACCGCCAGATTTTGGCAAGATTTAAGTTAAATCCCTTCAAAACATCTTCCCCAGAAAGAAACTTGGGAGCTTCTAAAATTTCTACCGCTTGTTTGGCGCGGTAGATCGCAACACGCTTATTTCGTGGCTCAATTAGCCAACCTAAGCGACAACCAGTTTCCATATATTCTTCCATTTTCTCAGTTCCTTGCTTCCAAGAATCTGAGGGAGATAGCAGTTCGATGATAAAATCGGGACATAATGGTAGAAAGCCTCTTTTTTCTTCTGTTGTTAGTGCGTTCCATTTTTCTAACGGAATCCAAGCTGCATCAGGCGATCGCTGTGCGCCATTGGGTAAAGCAAATCCCCCAGAAGAATCAAAAGTTTTTCCCAACCCCGTTTGGCGATTCCAGATTACTAGGTCAGCATTAAGTTCAGAGTTCCAAACACTGGTTTCCCCACCTGTGGGCGACATAACAATTAATTCTCCGTTAGCGTTGAGTTCTAGCTTGGTGTCGGGGTTGGTTGCACATAGCGTATAAAATTGCTCTTTGCTTAATTGAATGACGGGATTGAGGTTGAGGGTGGTAGTCGTCATAAGGGTTAACTGCTGGAAGGGTCTCAAATTAATTTTACAAGGTTGGTTAGAGCGGTGTTGGGTGAGGGGCAAAACATGGGTCAAGTAAAATAAAGAAGCGCGATCGGCAAATAGCGGAGCTAGATCGCGCTTTCACTTTTGCCAAAAATGGGGTCGGTTAACGAACTCATTATATTTGGCGTTCCTTATGATGAATTCTGTTGTGATTTTGTAAGAGTAGGCTCTATGACTTCTCCCCATACCACTGATTCCCATCCCCTGCGGAGTGTCCACACTAATACTTTCCGTTATTAGAGTTATCAGGTTATGCCTTCTACAGTTTACAAAAAGGGGAGGTAGTGAAATCGTTACAAGATCTTCTGAAAATATTGTTATATTGCTATGTGGCTATGTTTATTAAGAAGAGGAGTGAACTAGATGATCTGGGAGAGCGCGATCGTTGCTTATATTCATTATCTGAGTTTTGGACTGGTTCTCGCGTCGTTGATTGTGGAACGACAAACCATGAAATCAGAACTCAGTATTCGAGAAGGCTGGGTGATTCTGATTGCAGATGGAATTTATGGCACTGCTGCGACGGCAATCCTCGCCACTGGGGTGTTACGCTTACTTTATTTTGGCAAAGGAACCGAGTTTTATACCGAAAATCCCGTTTTCTGGGCAAAAGTGATCGTTTTCTTTGCGGTTGCTACCATTTCTCTGTATCCCACAATTTCTTATCTGCTGTGGATTGGGAAGTTACGGCAAAATATTGCGCCAAAACTAACTCCTTTCCGCACCACTCTCATTCATTGGATTATTAATATTGAATTGGTCGGATTTAGCTCGATTCCCCTGTTAGCTGCGATGATGGCTCGGGGAATCGGCTTAGAGTGGTTTTAAGATATTAATTGCAACCTCCGCTTGCCTCATATCCTGAGCCAATACCACCAGAGACACGATTTTCACAGGTCACGGTATTGCCGTTGGGTCCCGTAATTGCGCGATCGCGCACGCCTGTAAAATTACCATTGCCATCGGTTTCAAAGTTGCCATTGACTTCCGAAGTGCCACCATACGCCCCTTCTCGGATGCGGTTTCTCGTCCCACTGAAGCCACCATTTTCATGGCGAGATCTATCTGCTGTTCCTGTGACTGTTCCACCGCGTCTGTTCGTCCGTTCCCGTCGCAATTGGGCATTTGCGGGTAAAGTTGTCGCAAAAATGAGTAAACTGCTGAGGGCGAGAGTTGTTACTTGTTGAGGTTTCATAAGTTGTTTCATCCCATTGTGAGAGTCTCTTTTAAACTACCCTTCATCAGTTGACCAGTCTGCAAACAAAAGTCACGTTGTTTTCTCGCAAAATATAGGAAAAAAGTCACCTGCTATATTTTGGAGACAAACCTGATGAAAATCCAAGTTATCCGTGCGAATGGACGGTTGTGCCATTAAAATTAACTTGATTGCAAAAACGGAATTAATAATTAGCCCGAATTATGCGTATTCTAACTCTTGTCCCTGGCGGAATTGGGGATCAAATCTTATTTTTCCCGACCCTCGCTGACTTAAAAAACGCCTATCCAGAGGCACAAATTGACGTTTTAGTCGAACCCCGTGCTAAATCAGCGTATCGGGTGTGTTCTTATGTTCATGACGTGCTGGTGTTTGATTATAAAAATCGCAATAGTTTAGCGGATTATTTGAATCTGTTGGGAGTAATACGCGATCGCGAGTATGAAGTTGCTCTCACTCTGGGTCGTCGCTGGACAGTGGGCTTTTTGCTGTGGTTAAATGGCATTCCCGTCCGTGTCGGCTATGAAAGTTCAGGATCTGCCTTTTTATCCAGTACCGTCCCTCTCAAAACCGAACAATATGCTGCTCAGATGTATCATGATTTGTTAAAGGGTTTAAATATCAACACCCCTTGTCCGCCCCTACAAGTGAATGTTCCTAAAAGCGATATCCAATGGGGAAAACAGGAACAAGAGCGTCTGGATATTAAAGATGGCAATTATATTGTGATTCATGGCGGTTCCAGTCAACTTGCCCAAGAAAAAGGCATTGATAAAATTTACCCTGTGACCAAGTGGAAAGATATTATTGCCGATCTACAAGCGAAACAGCCTAACTTACCGATTGTGCTGGTGCAGGGGCCCGAAGATGAAATGTGGGTTGAGCAACTGTTACAAGTCAATCCCCACTTAAAAGTCACCAGTCCCCCTGATATTGGTAAACTTTCGGCGATGATTGCAGGAGGCAGTTTGATGTTATGCACGGATAGTGCGCCCATGCACTTAGCGGTTGCTGTGGGAACTTATACGATCGCGCTGTTTGGCCCCACTGAACCGAAAAAATTATTACCGCCCGACAATTCGTCCTATGTTGGGATAAAATCTCCTACAGGCGCGATCGCTGATATTGAAGTTAATTCTGTCCTTGAACAAATTTGGCGTGGCTAAACCAGCAATTTTTCTTGACCGTGATGGAGTTTTAAACCAAGAAGCGGGCTATCTCCATCAGGTCGGAGATTTACATCTGATCCCAGGCGCAGCAGAAGCGGTGCGGATTCTTAATGATCATCAACTCTTCTGTTGTCTCATTTCCAATCAGTCTGGACCGGCTCGCGGTTACTATTCCTTAGACCATGTGGAAGCCTTACATGAACGCTTACAGCAGCTACTTGTAGCAGAAGCCCAAGCGCGGTTAGATGCTCTTTATTATTGCCCCTATTTAAGCCCTTGTGCGGGGGGAATCAATCCCGACTTCACGGCTTGGAGTACATGGCGCAAACCGAATACAGGAATGCTGGTTGCTGCTGCCTGGGAACACGATTTAGATTTAAACGCCAGTGTTGTTGTCGGCGATAAAGCGACCGATATCGACTTAGCTTATAACGCTGGTGCAAAAGGAATTTTAGTGCAAACCGGGTATGGTCAAGCGGTCACTAAAGGACAGTATCAACATCAAACAGCCCCCCACTACATCGCAGAAAACCTTTTAGATGCGGTTCATTGGTTGCTCAACAGTAACCGTCCCTGACCAGAGAACAAAGAACCAATAACTACTCTGTTAAGCCATGTTGCAGGGCAAAACGGACTAATTCTGTTCGGCTGTTGGTTCCAGTTTTGCTAAACAAACGACTGACATATTTTTCAACGTTGCGGACGCTGGTTTCAAGACGACGGGCAATTTCTTTGTTCATTAACCCTTCTGCAACTAGATTAAGAATACTTTGTTCCCGAGGAGTCAGGTCAATTTTAATCGGACTTGGGGTGGTTTTGACATTGCCTTGTTGTCCGAGAAGACTTTTAATTTCCGCAATTTGTTGCGCGATCGCGCTTAAATCAGTAGTATTATCCCCACTGCTACCTATACTTTCTCGACGAGATAATAAATTCTTGACAATCGCCACCAACTCATCAGGATCAAACGGTTTCGCTAAATAAGCATCACAGCCAGCTTGATGCCCTTTAATGCGGTCCGCCGTCATGCCCTTTGCCGTTAAGAAAATCACTGGCAGTCCTTTATAGCGAGGATCGTCCCGTAATTTCTCTAAAAACTGATAGCCATCCACTTGGGGCATCATAATATCAGTAATGACTAAATCTGGGGCATCCTGTTCCAGTAATTGCCATCCTTCATTAGCATTACTTGCCACATTGACAATAAAGCCTTCATCCTCTAAATAGGCTTGCACTGCTTCTTGTAAGCTGGGTTCATCATCAACTAATAATAATTTAGTTCCTTCTGCGTCACTCATGCTTCCCAGTTTCTTCCTTCATCGCTGATTCTCCTACAATTTTAAAAGCTTTTCATATTTTTTCCTTTTTTTCTTCATGCTAAAGTAAGAAATTGTTACCCTTTTTTGTCGAAAAATAATCCAACCGTGTCTTCTTCTCAGCAACCAGAAAAAATTAGTATTCCCTCGCTTCCTCTTGCCGTTTATCGAGAAATTGCAGCCCATTTACGGCAACTTGATGGGATTGAGGTTACAATTATTCCTCAATCTTCCTCAGCATTTAGTTACTTTCAAAGCCAAGTGGAAGGCTTACAACTCAGTTATTCTTCCACCCTTTCTTCAGAAGAAAGACAATATTACCATGACATTCTGAACTACTATGAAGAAAAATATGGCAGTTGGGAGAAAGAGAATTAATCATTAATCTAGCAATTTTTGTTCTTCGTGCTTTGGGATTGCTATAGCAGGCCCAACCTAGGATAGAATCAGGCTTTCAGAAGTTTTGTCAAAGATTACGCCTTCTGTCACGGAAGGGGCCTGCGCGTGACCTTTGGTCAGTTATAGTCCTAGGGTTTGCAGGGTAAACCCAACAATTATCTTTTCAGGACAGTTTGATGTAAATAAGGCTGTAAAACATCAGGTATTGTTACGGTCCCATCTGCTTGTTGATAGTTTTCTAAAATAGCAGCCATGGTGCGTCCAATAGCAAGCCCAGAGCCGTTTAAGGTATGAACAAACTGTGTCCCTTTTTTGTTGGCTTCTTTAAAACGAATATTAGCGCGTCTGGCTTGGAAATCTACAAAGTTAGAGCAACTAGAAATTTCCCGATAGGTTTGAGAAGAAGGCAACCAAACTTCTAAATCGTAACATTTTGCTGCCCCAAAACCGAGGTCACCTGTACATAATTCTATCACGCGATAAGGAAGTTTTAATGCTTGTAAAATCGCTTCTGCATTTTGGACTAAACTTTGATGTTCTTCCGCAGAATTTTCGGGACGTACCAGTTTCACTAACTCCACTTTATTAAACTGATGAAGACGAATCAGTCCCCTTGTATCCTTACCATAACTTCCTGCTTCCCGTCGGAAACAAGGAGTATAAGCACAATGATAAATGGGCAGTTGATCTGCGTCTAAAACTTCATCCCGATATAAATTAGTCACGGGAACTTCTGCGGTGGGGGCTAACCACAAATCATCCCCTTGACACTGAAAACTTTCTTCTGCAAATTTTGGTAATTGTCCAGTTCCAGTGAGAGAATCACTATTAATTAAAACGGGTGGCATTACTTCCAAATATCCCGCTTTTGTCTGCTGATCCAGCATAAAGCTAATTAAAGCCCTTTCTAGGGCTGCTCCCATTCCAACTAAGCTAACAAAGCGACTCTGGGCAACTTTAACAGCGCGAGAAAACTCTAAAATTCCGAGTTTTTCCCCAATTTCCCAATGAGGTAAAATCGCTTTAGAATTAGCAGGTAAATATTCATCTCCCCAACGATGCACCTCAACATTTTCCGTTTCATCTTTCCCCACGGGGGTGGTTTCACTAGGAAGATTGGGGAGCGATAAAAGCAGAGTTTTAATTTTTGCTTTCAGATCTTTTTCTTGTGGCTCTAACTCATTGAGTTGTTGTTTCAGTTCGTTGCTTTCAGTTTTAATTTTTTGGATTTCTTCGCTATCGGGAGCTAATCCGGATTTAATCTTTTGCCCGATTTCCTTACTAATTTCATTGGTACGAGCTTGTAAGCGCGATCGCGCTCCTTCTAACCGACGTTGCTCTTCACTTAAATCTAAAATTTCTTGAATTTGATAGTCGGAACTACGTCGATTTAATAAATCTTGGACAACTTCTGGTTCTTGACGAATCCGTTTTAGCTCTAGCACATCAACCTCCTTTAGTCATTAGTCATTGGTCATTCGTTACTGGTTTCTCAAATCCAGAACAAAAGATCAACAATCAATCATTTATTTAAACGTTCTGTCAGCCACAGAGAAGAAAGAATCCCAGCGAAATGAGCGGCAATAATATTAACATTTGCCTGAATAATTAGCAAATCAATGGAATTCACAAATTCTTGGGGTTTCGCACCGATGACTAATTGCGGTTGCGTTAAAGACTTAACTAACACAATCCCAACAATGGCTTGCGCTCCCAAAATCGTGAGTAACAACCCCACTAAATTAACAATGAGTCCAATGCGCAGTTGACGCAAAATCACCGCTCTGCTGGGGCGAGATCCGCTATCAGCAGTAGCTAAGCGACGGGAAATGCGGGTATAACGAAAACAAAAATAAATACTAACCCCAAGAGCAACAATTCCGCCGAGAGCAAAAAAGACCCCAACACCCGTGGCTTGTGTGGTATCTTGTCCCCCTAAATTGGGAGAAGCAACTAACAAGGTCACTGCAGAGACTACACCAAGGACCAGTTGCACCCATAACCCAAAATTACCACCGACTTTTAAGGAGGACGAGGCGCGTTTCACCGCAAGGGGGAGAGACGAGCTTACTTCTGGCTTATTATCCATTAATCTTTGACCGCTTCAGAGACAACGCTATGCCCTTATTTTAGATGAGTCCTGTTTATTGTCGAGGGGACAAGTGCTTATAGCGCTAGACCTCAACAGACTAAGAAACGCTAGATGATCTTGAAACTTTCCCAGAAAATCGATGGAATTTTTTCAATGATTTTTCGCAGTTTGAGAATATTTCTTTTTTTATAAATAAAGAAAAATAATTTAATGGACAATTATCGCGAATTACCTTACTTTGTTAGTAGTTTAATCAATAATTATCCTCTACTTCCTGATTGACCTTAAATTACTTTCTTAATTACAAGCTGATGCGGTCAAGCCCATGAAATTTGAAGACATCTATCAATTTTTCGATAATCCTCCTCCGACTTATCTCAATCGAGAACTCGCTGTTTGTTACATTCTTGATATTTTGTTACATAAAGAGTCTTATGGCACAGAGTTAATTGAACAACTGACAGAAACTTATCCCCAGTACCGATTATCCGATACGGTGCTTTACAGTTCCTTAAAATTCCTTGAGCAATCTGGAACCATCAAAGGATACTGGCGCAAGCTCAAAGGGAGGGGTCGTCCTCGCAAGATGTATAAAATATCACCCGATAATCAGCAACAAGCGGAGGAATTGGCTCACTTGTGGCGGACATACGCTAACCACAAGTGTCCTCAAAATTGATATATTAGCTTCAAGTCTCTATTTTTCTCTGATTGTGATTAATATTCCTGTTTTATCTTCAACCTTATTTCTAACCGTCTTACTTTTAATTGGTTTATTTTTCTTTATTCGCGCTTCTGTTAAAGATCGCACCACAGAAGTTCAATTTGGTGCTGATTTGCCAGAAACGGATTTACTACCGAAAGTGAAAGCCTATTTCTTCCAACGAGCCTACAAGGTCAAATCCTTTGATCCCGATCAAGAACAAGTGACTCTCGAAGGCTTTGTGCAACCAAGTTGGTTTCTGGCGATCTTTTTATCTGTCTTAGCTGGTTCGGGGTTACTTTGTATTAGCTTGGTGCTTTTCCTTTACTTTGGTGAGTTGAGTTATCGTAGTGCGTTCTTTTTAATTACTCTGCTCACCCCTCTCGCTGGTATTTTCTATTGGAAAAAGGCTGGGCGTGTGGAACAAGTATCGCTGAAGTTAGATACTCCTCCAACTGAGGAAACATCTCAAAGTTTGATTACGGTGAAAGCCCATCGAGATGAGTTGATTCAACTACAACAAGCGTTACCGCTTAAACGTCAAGAATGAGATTAGCTATAGCACTACTTGCAAGGGGAAGGGGAGTTGGGGTGAGAGGGAGACAAGGTGAGGGGGTGAAAAACGAACAGTGACCAATAAAAACTATTACAGAAATTCTTTCTTGCTTAAATACGTATGTCATCATAGAGGTGAAAGGATCAATTAAAACCATATTGCCCTGAATAAATTCTAAAAGCGAGGGGTAGGTTCAACTATGAGTATTCAAAGCAAGGCAGTCAATGCAAAATATAATAAAATTTTAGTTGCCGTTGAGCCTCGGAGTGAAGAACAATCAAAACCTAATCATTCAGAGGTGTTTGACAGCGCGATCGCGCTTGCGAAAAAAGACAACAGCCATCTGTTTATCTTTCATGCCATTAATCATTTCCCCGCACGACAAGATGTTTTAGTCGCCAGTCATGTCACGCCCTATGCAGGCTTATACGAGGGAGAAACACTTGCTTTTTCGGATCGGTTAGTGGAAGAAACAACCGAAGAATTAAATGCTTGGTTACGTTCTTGCCAAGAATTAGCCAATCAAGAAGGACTAGAAGCCGATTATGAATATGGGGTCGGCGAACCAGGGAAGTTAATTTGTGAATTGGCTCAGCGTTATGCAGTTGATTTAATTGTTATTGGTCGTCGTGGACGCAGAGGTCTGAGTGAAATCTTGTTAGGAAGTGTTAGTAATTATGTTGTTCATCATGCCCCGTGTCATGTTTTAGTGGTTCAACATTCCTGAAGAATTTAACATTAATAATTCCTAATCAAGGGCGAGAAAAAAGGGAAGGTGACCCGTAACGAAATCATCAAAAACAATCCTAAATAACCAATCGTGATCGCACTCATTGTTAGTGTGAGAAGGAGTCGTAACTCTGGCTGAAAGGAGGTTTTGGCAGAAGCTACGGCTCAATTTGTATTGATTACAATTTAATTCGTAATTATTAATATTTGCCTCCGAAAAAAAGATCAGGAGATAAACTATAACTTAAATTGATCTATAGCGTTTCTGAGTCGGTTGAGGACAGCGACCAGTTATCAGTGGATAGTGGATAGTAAAGAAGAAGAAAAACTACCCACTAACAAATGACAGATGTTCCATCGAACGTCTCTACCCAATGACTAATGACCAAAAAAACACCAATGGCGATTGAAATTAAGTCTGTCAAGATGGAAATTCCTGAGGAAGCGAATATTATTATCGGTCAAGCTCACTTTATTAAAACCGTTGAGGATTTGTATGAGATTATGGTGGGCGGTTCTTCTCAGGTGAAGTTTGGTTTAGCCTTTTGTGAGGCTTCAGGAGATTGTTTGTTGCGTGTTGCTGGTAATGAGGAGGCTCTCAGCGCGATCGCTGCGAAAAATGGTGAAGCGCTTTCCGCAGGACATAGCTTTGTGATTATCCTGCAAGAGGCGTATCCCCTGAATTTTTTAAATGCCCTCAAGCAGTGTCCAGAAGTGTGTCACATTTACTGTGCTACCGCTAATCCCGTCGAGGTGCTGATTGCTGAGACCGAACAAGGACGAGGGATTATTGGCGTTGTGGATGGATTTTCTCTCAAAGGACGGGAAAGCACCAAAGATGTGAAAGCACGCCAGAGTTTATTGAGGCAAATCGGATATAAACTCTAAATCATTTTGCGAACCCATTTCAAGAAAGTGTTTGCAAGGGCTGAAATAGAATTTCTAACCAATACAAAGGAGGTAAACCAATGAATGGGAAGGCGATTAAACTGATCATACTGGGACTGCTCTCAGCACTCTTTATTCTCAGTTCAGGGATGGCGACGGCGGAGAATGAAGACATAACAGAGGTGGTCAAAATTGGCACAGATGTTACAGTGACTGAAAATCAAGTTTTAACAGAAGCAGTTGCTATTGGCGGTTCCGTGACGATTTTAGAAGGAGGACGGGTGACGCAAGATGCCACTGCGATTGGTGGTGATGTGATTCTGGAGGCTAATGCACAAGTGGGCGGTAATGCTGTCGCGATCGCGGGAAGTATTGTGAAAGCAGACAGCGCGATCGTCAATGGGGATGAAGTGGAAATTTTAAGTGGGGCAACTGACCTGGTGAAGCAGTTGGGACTCTTTGGTACACTTTATCTCGGCAGTGTCATCTTCAATGTTGCCTCCATTCTAGTTATTATCGCCTTTGGCATTTTCTTATTGCTGTTACTGCCTGGACATCTCAATACGATTGCCGAAACCATGAGCCAACATCCGTTTAAGAGTGCGATGTGGGGACTAGGAGCAATGATTCTAGTCATCCTCGTCACAGGATTGATTGGAGGAAGTGTTTTAGGATTTTTGCTGATTCCGATCATTAATTTAGCTTTAGCAGTGACAGGCTTACTCGGCTGTGTGACAACAGGCTTATGGGTGGGTCAACAAACGCCACTGGGTAAAGACGGTGCTAGAATCAAACCTTTTCTTCTGGGAATGGTGATTCTTGGAGTCATTAGCATCATTCCCGTTGCGGGTGGGTTGATTGTTCTGATGGTCACGCTCTTTGGCTTTGGCGCTGTGTTGCTATCCCGAGTTGGAACAGTGTTACCAGAATCGATTGGTAAACAATTTGATCAGTTAGAAGGAAGAGCTTCTTCCTCAGAAATTTAATTGACAGGATCAGTCCTGAAAGCGTTTTGAGGGCTTTCATCGATGCTTCTTTCTTACTTTTTGATTAATTCACAAGAAAAAGGTATAGCAATATAGCAGTTAGGAATCAGTTGTGAGACAGCAATTCTGGTTTAAGGCAAGTTGCCCCAGGCAAAAGGCAACAAACAATTCTCATGAATCGTTGCTGATTGCTATATGATCTCATTTGTTAAAAGTAGCTTAACTTCAGATCCCCCCCTCCCCCCTTTACTAAGCAAGCATCATTTTTTGTGGAGGCGTTTTAATTCTTCTCTTAAGGCTTCCACTTGTTGGCGAAGGGTATCGAGATCCTCATCTTCACTGTTTGCTGAGGGTTGCTTTTCTTGTTGGTTTGTTCCTTCCTCCTCTTCAATAATTTCAATGCGTCGCGGTTCGCCTTGTTGTGAGGAATCTGTGGAAGATTGGGCTTGTCCCCGTTGCGCTTCAGAAATCAGTTGTTCCACAAACTGACGCGCTTCTTCTGAGTTCATTTCCCCCCGTTTGACTAACTCATCGGCGAGTTTTTGTCCTTGAGTTCGGAGTTCTTTGAACCGCTCGGCTGCTTGTTCTTGTGCGTAGTCTGCTAATCCGACACCAAAGTAAAAGGCTTTTTGTAGAATATCGCCGAATCCAAATTGGTTTGACATGGATTGATTAATCCTCCCCGATTAGTATCCCTACTTCTCAGCTTAACTTGCTTTCACCAATCCCAACTAAGGATTCATCTCTATTGGAGAAAAAAATTGTTAAGATTAGTTTTAACGATTCTAATCTGTATTTTTACTTAATCAGATTTAATTAATTTTTCTGTTGATCGGGGGGAGTGACTTCTTTCACTGAGGAGGTAATGAGATTTTCGGCTCTCCCCTAATCGGGTATCATTAAGGATAGATTTTGATGAAAATCAATTTGTTTTATGTTCCAATCCAATCATCGCGTGATAAGAATATTATCGAGTTGTGTGACAATGTTATTGGCTCTGGTACTGACTAATCGGGGCGGAATCGCGGTCAAGAAAGAGATGATTCGGGTGGGAGTGTATCAAAATGAACCGAAAGTGTTTCTAGATGAGGAGGGACAAGTTTCTGGTTTTTTCCCAGCCTTGATGAATGAGATCGCCGAAGCAGAAAATCTCAGCCTTCAGTATATTCCTTGCACTTGGGAGCAATGTTTGTCGGATCTGGAAGTGGGAAAATTAGATTTGATGGTGGATGTTGCCTATTCCCCTGAAAGAGAACAACGCTTTGATTTTAATCAGGAAGTGGTGTTTAATGCTCGCTCTTTTTTATACACCATGAATGGGATCACCGTGGATGAATTACCCGATTTGGATCAAAAGCGGGTGGCGGTGCTGGATGGGAGTATTCAAGAAGACTTACTGCGCGATCGCGCTCAGAAATTAGGCATTGCACCGATCTGGGTAGAATTAGGTAGTTTTCGTGCGCTCTTTGAGCAACTGCATCAGAGAAAGGTTGACATTGCGGTTGCCAACGAATTTATTGGGAAAGGTTTTACTCAAACCTATGACAACATTCAACGAAGCCTTTTAGTCAACAGTTCACAAATTCATCTGGCAACACCAAAAGGAAAAAATCAGGAGTTACTGAATTTAATTGATCGTCATCTAGTTACACTTAAAAATACCCCTAATTCTGTCTATCATCAAGCCTTACACCATTGGTTATTGGGCTTCCAACCCTTAACTGTTCGTTCTCCTTGGGTAGAAGAAGTGATTACTGCTGTCGTCGCCATTAGTACCCTTAGCATTATTACCATCATTATCGTTACTAATTACCGCTTGAAAAAAGAACTAATTAAACGTCGCTTAGTCGAAGAAAACTTAAAACAAAGTGATGCCCAATTTAAAGGATTAATTCAGAATGTTCCTGCTGCTTTATTGCGCTATATTCTCTATCCTGATGGATCGATCCAAATTCCCTATATGAGTCCCGTGTGCGAAAAACTCTGGGAAATTCAAGCCAAGGATGTAGAAGAAAATGCAAACATTTTATGGGATATGGTTCATCGTGATGATGTCACACCGATGCAAGAATCAGTGATGTTGTCGGCAGCGACGTTACAACCATGGTTTCATGAATGGCGAACGACGACCCCCTCTGGAAAACAAAAATGGTTACAAGGACGGGGAAATCCCAAGGAAACTTCTAACAAAACGATCGTCTGGGATACGGTAATTTTTGATGTTACTGAACAAAAACTCATTGAACAAGCATTGCAAGAAAGTGAACAAAAGTTACAAGAAATTACAAATGCGGTTCCAGGAGCCGTACATCAGTATCTTATTGATAGAAAAGGAAACGAACAGTTCCTCTTTATGAGTGAAGGGATCAAAAGGCTATATGGTATTACGCCACAGCAAGTATTAGACAATCCCCGTTTAATGTGGGAAGTCTTAGATTCCGAAACCCAATCTCGTCTTAAATCTTTAGTTGAATACTCCGCAACCCATTTGACCCCTTGGGATTGTGAATTTGAAGTGACTCTCGCTGACGGTGAAAAAAAATGGATTAAAGGCAATTCCATGCCGATGCAAACCGAGAATGGCATAGTTTGGAACGGCATTTTAGTGGATATCAGCCAGCAAAAATGGCAAGAACAACTCCTCGCCACCCAACAAGAAATTCTCGAAGATTTAGCTGAAGGAAATGATCTAGAAACGATTTTTACTGAACTGATTCGTTTGATTGAACAGCAAACGCAAGGCTTAATGGGGTCAATTTTATTACTGAAAGGGAAACAACTCTGGCATTGTGGTCAATCTAACTTACCCACGGGATATCTCAAAGCGATTAATGGTATTGAGATTGGTAAAGGAGTCGGTAGTTGCGGACATACTGCTGCCTGTGGTGAACTAGTTATTGTTGCCGATCTTGAAACCCATCCCTTCTGGGAAGACTACCAAGATCTGGCGCGTACTTATGGCTTAAAATCCTGTTGGTCAATGCCTATTTTGTCTTCCAATAGTGATGTTTTAGGAACATTCGCTCTCTACAGTCACACTCCACGCCATCCCACGCCCTACGAGAAAGACTTAATTAGTATTGCCTCGAAAGTTGCTGCTCTCGCCATTGAACGGAAACAACAAGAATCTCTGTTAGAAGAAAAAGCGGAACAAAAACAATTACTGACTCAAGTCGCCACTCGCATTCGCCAATCTTTAGACTTGCAATTGGTTTTAGATCAAACGGTTCAAGAAATCCGTGATTATTTACAAGCAGACCGTGTTTTAATCTATCGCATCAAGGGTGAGGCAGCAAAAGTGATTGCAGAATCAGTGGAAGAAGGCTGCATCTCCATTTTGAATAAAGAGATTAATGATCCCTGTTTGCAATCTCCTTATTATCTCTCTCGATTTCAGGAAGGTTATATTCAAAAGATTGCTGATATTGACCAAGCCGACTTAGAGCCTTGCCATCGGGTAATGCTACGCAGTTATGAAGTGAAAGCGAATCTCGTTTTAGGGATTTTACAAGAAGAACAGGTTTGGGGCTTTTTGATCGCGCAACACTGTCACGAAAGTCGGGAATGGCAAGGCGGTGAAGTCACTTTTCTGCAACGACTCTCAGAACAAGTCAGCATCGCGATTCAACAATCCGAACTTTACGAGCAAGTGAATCTTGAACTTCAAGAAAAAAGAGAACTCGCTGAGCAACTGCATTTCCAAGCCATGCACGATGCCCTCACCCAACTGCCCAATCGTAGTTTGCTGATGGATCGCTTGCAACATACGTTTCAGATTTATCGGCGACGCAGTACAGAAGATGAAATCCACTTTTCGCTGCTATTTCTTGATTTGAATGACTTTAAGCAGGTCAATGATACCTTGGGTCATGATGCAGGAGATGAACTGTTAGTGACAGTTGCCAATCGCTTACAAAGATGTCTGCGAGAGATGGATACAGTGGCGCGTTTGGGAGGAGATGAGTTTGTGGTGATTATTGAAGACATTACTGGCGAAAGTGACGCGATTGAAGTGGCTAATCGCATTCATTCTGCATTTGCCGAACCCACCTATCTGAATGGGGAAGTGGTGAACATTAGCAGCAGCATTGGTATTGTCCTTGATCGTCCAGACTATAACTATCCTGAGGAAATGCTCCGTGATGCGGATATTGCGATGTATGAGGCAAAGCAAAACCATTTGAAATATTTTGTATTTCGTTCCTCGATGGAAATCAGTGACCGCTAGAATTGTGGGCTGGTGGCAAAATGAGCGAGAATTTTGGTACAGTGCGCGATCGCGCTCAGGTGTGCAATTTCATACCCGTGGGTGTTATCAGTGGGGAAGCCTAAACAAGCAGCCCGCGAAACATGACCCATTTTCATCGCGATCGATCCGTCACTCCCAAACCCATCAATAATTGCTGGTTGTAGCGGAACATCTGCCTTTTTAGCAGCTTGGACAATTTCTTGATTTAACCCTTCATCATAGAAGCCATATCCATCTTGAGACAGTAACACAGGGGCTTCTCCGCCTGTAAAGGAATATTCGGGCGCAAGGGGAATAATTTCGAGAGCAATTAGTGCACCAAGGCGTTGATTCTGCGTAAAATATAACGCGCCGATCGCGCCGATTTCTTCTTTCGCTGAAGCAATCAGATAAACATCTTGGGGCGGATTTTGAATCTGTTGGGCTAAATCTAACAAAATGGCGAGGGATGCTTTGTTATCTAGGGTATAACTGGCGATATAATCTTCATTAAGGCGAAACGGTTGCTTGCGATGTTTGCCAATCACAACCCGTGTTCCTGGACGGACTCCTGCGGTTTCTAATTCTTCGACACTACATTTGGTTTCAATCCAAGCATTTTCCCAGAATAGCGGTTGGTCTTCTTGTTGGGCTTTTTGCGGGGATTCGTGGGAGACATGGCGAGATCCAAAGGAGAGAATCCCAGAAATCGTTGCGCGATCGCCGAGAATATCCATCACCCCTTCTCCATACACCCAAGGAAACGACCCCCCTAAGCGACGCACTTCTAACGCCCCATCTTCTCGGACACATTTGACAATTGTGCCAATTTCGTCTTTATGGGCGGTAATCGCCACAGGAGAATCAGACTGTTGACCTGGAATTTTGGCGATAATATTTCCCGCTTCATCTTGCCAATTTTCCACGCCAATTGCGTTAAATTTTTCTAATAAAGCGCGATCGATTTCTTGTTCTGCGCCACTCGGAGAATGACATAAGACTAACTCGGTGATGGTATTAAATAAAGCATTAAATTCGGACATTTTCTTAAATCGTGTTTTTTAGTCAGTTGAGGAACAAAAATAGACTAATGGCGACAACTATCGCGCTAAACGAGTAGAATATAAAGAGATATTTAACCCTTCAAAATAAACTTTTCTAACGCTTCTACCACGCCATCCGCTTCCACATCAGGCGCAACCCAATCTGCTTGGGCTTTTACTTCTGGCGGTGCATCTCCCATCGCCACACCAATGGCTGCATACTGTAGCATTTCGAGATCATTAAAATTATCTCCGATCGCGATCGTGTTTTTTGCCTCTAACTTTAAAACTTCCTCCACTAGATAACGCACTGCTTTTCCTTTACTCGCGCCAGGATGACAGGCTTCAAAAAAGTAAGGATTGGATTGAGTTAAATATAACTCTTCTCGGGAATACTGTTTTTGCAGCGTCGAAAGTAACGTTTTTGTCACCTCAGGTTGATTACTCATGGCGAGAACTTTGGTTGGCGGTTGATCTAAAATATTCCGCAAGTCTCCCACTGCATTGGCTTCGATCCGACTGCGTTCGATATAGAGTCGGGTATCTTCTGTTACTTCCCGCACATATAATTCATCATTCAGATAAAAATGGACATCAAGATCCGATCGCCTCTCGGGATGTTCACAATAGTCGAGTAATTCTCGGGCTAACTCCCTCGGTACAGGTAAATGCCAAAGGGTTTCGTCTGTTTGTGAATCTTTAATCCAAGCCCCGTTATAGCAAATAATCGGCAAATCTGCACCAATGGCTTGAGCGAAGTATAATGCAGAACGATACATTCTTCCTGTCGCGATCGCGATTTGAATCCCCTGATTTTTCGCAGCTTGTAGGGCTTCAACGACAGCAGGATTCACTTCATTGGATGTACCAGAAATTGTCCCGTCAATGTCGAGTATCACCAGACGGAGATCGGGCGTGACGGGAGAAACAAGAGGATTGCGGTTAACAGCAGCGTCAGTCATCAGTCGCGATAGAGGTTGGGTTTCCCTGCGTTTGTGGTCAAAACTATGTTACCTTAAAAAAAGATTAAGCATTATAAACTTCTGTTTTCAGGGACTGAATAATTACTCATGGTCGGATTCATTAAAAACATCTTTGGCGGTAACTCAGACGATAACAATCAAAACGGGGGACAAAAAAAACAGAAAGCCTTTTATCTCGATCCCGATGAGGCGAAAACTTTTGGCGATATTGACTATATGCGTAAGCCCAATACCGTTAGAAGAAGTTTCCCGAAAAGTGTCAGTAATCCCGAAGGCGGGGAGCAAGTTGAGGAAGTTTCTGCACTAGAGAAAAAGTCACTTTCTAAAAAGAAGAATCAGCCTACTCAACCTCAACCATCGGCACAATCTTCTGAACAAAACGTTCAAGAAGGTCAAATGTATTCTGCAAAAGACGACCCTCAAATTCAAGAGCGTCGGCAGTCAGATTCGAGCTTAGATATGTTCAGAAACATGGCTCGGGATATCAAAAAATAGTTGATCGTTGAATTCATTGGGCGATTTTTGAGATACAAAAGGGTTTAATTTAGTTCATTTCTTGAAAAATAACAAGGATTAAAACTGTATCTCATCCGTCTGAAAATTGCTCTATAATTGGTTAGGGATTGGGAAATTGATTAGAAGCGTTTCCTAATTTCTAGCCTTATTGTTATTTAAACATTAATAGATCCTAACCCCCCTTTGTAAGGGGAATCCCCCCTAACCCCCCTTTGTAAGGGGAATCCCCCCTAACCCCCCTTTGTAAGGGGAATCCCCCCTAACCCCCCTTTGTAAGGGGGGAATGATTAATCAACTTTTTACGAATGATTTAGAACTGCTATATAACAAATAACAAATGACTAATGACTAATGACCAAATGATGCAATCTCCAGAAACTCAATTTTACACGAGTGATAACTATCAATGTGCTTATGAAGTTTGGGAATCTACCGTTACAGGCGACCCCTCTCCCATCGCTTTACTATTGATTCATCCCATTGGGGTTGGTTTGTCGCGAAAATTTTGGTATCGCTTTTGTCAACAATGGCAAGGACGAGGCGGGTTTGAAACGATTTATAATCCTGATTTATTAGGTTGTGGCGAAACTGCGTTACCCCGTATTCCTTACACTCCCGAAGATTTTGCCAAACCGTTAAAAGATTTAATTGAAATGGTAATCAAAAAGCCAGTAGTGGTAATTTCTCAAGGGGCTTCTTTTCCCATTGCGCTGTCGTTATTAGACTTAAAGCCAGAACCAGGAATTGCGGGTTTGATTTTAGGAGGACCCCCAGCTTGGTCTATTATCACCACAGAAAAAACATCCCGACAACAGAATTTGTTATGGAATTTGTTTAATTCTCCCATTGGTGGGTTATTTTATCGTTATGCCCGTCGCCGTAACTTTCTAGAGTCGTTTTCGGTTCGTCAATTATTCGACAAGACAGACGATGTGGATCAGCAATGGCTGGATATGTTGAAAGCGGGTGCGGACAATGTAGAAACTCGTCATGCTGTTTTTTCCTTTTTAGCAGGGTTTTGGCGGAGAAATTATGAAAGCGCGATCGCGCACATTTCCGAACCCACCCTCGTTTTAATGGGAGAATCAGCATCGAGTATTAGTCGAGACAGCGCCGTTGAATCTCCTGAAGAACGAATGATTCAATATTGTCAAGCCTTACCCAATGGGGAAGCGAAATTGCTTCCAGGACGGAATGTTTTACCTTATGAATCGACAACCGCGTTTACCAGTGCTTGTTTAGAATTTATCCAGCAAGTGAGAAGCGGTTAAAGTTGTCCTTTGGTTTTTACCTGTTAGTATTTCAGTGGTGCATCTGCTTCATCAGGGTTAGATTGACACTCACGCCATCGTTTGACTAATGTAGCAACACAAGGATTACCCGCTAGCTGATTGATCCGAACCCAGTCCACATCAAGCAGCTTCGTCAGTAAGTTAGTATCGAGTTCTCCTTGTAAAGCGTGCCATTGTCGGATACTCGGTTGGCGTTGAAGTTGTTTTTTAAGAGGAGCTAGCCCTCCAACAACATAGTATCCTTGTTCTGGATCGTGCCATAATTTTTGAATTCCTGGAACTTCGCGCAACCATTGTCTAACATCCCCCAAAGGAAGCTCAAAAACCCGAGATAACAAAGTTGTCCAAGAAGATATTAAGTTTGAAGGATTTCTTGATTTAGGTTTTTCGTCAGGTTTCAAGCGAGCATTTCTGATTTCTAACAAACGCCTTGAAAAATCTTTCTTGATTTCCTGATAATCAACTACTGTTGAACCTTCATCGCACATCTCTTTCAATGTTTTATACCAACAGTGAATTAGAGTATCTAGCTCTTGTAATAATCCCTTCTTTTTACTAACAGTTAACTCTCCTTCCTCTGTAAGTTGTTCAACCTCTTTCATCATTTTCTCTTGAGGAGGAAGCTGCCATCTCTCAATGGGGAATTTCAGATGATTTTGCGAGTTTAAAGTTTTTCTCATCTCCTCTAGATGGAGAGGAATCATGTAGGGGGTCTCATATTGAGGATCTTGAAAATAGATTGATACCGTCTCGGATTTGTGAATCACAATAGTCAACTTGCGTAAAAATTTTGTGAGCTTTTCTGGAGAACTGTTGCATCCCTCCATAACAACTTTAGGTTTGTAATTATAGGGCCATTTTTCGTTTAGAAGTGTAAGCAGAGACTGAACTGATGTGTTAAAAGAATTCAGCACCTCATTGCAATCCCTAACACAATTTGAATTTAAGGAATTAAAGGGAAGCATCACAGGTCTATCATTTTTTACTGTAAATAGATAGCCATCAGTGATTACAATGAGGCTTTCGGTAAGCAAATCTTTTTGCTGAGGCAGTGATGTGCTGATCTTTGCGTCTTGATTCAGTAGTAAGTATTTCAGTTCAAGCTCTTTAATCACAATTTCTGCCTTTCTAGTTAATTCTTCTTGGCAGAGTTTGGTATCAAACTGAGAGAGGTCGTATTCGTAATATTTTGAATCTACTTCAGGAATTAAAATAGTCTCATCATTATCATCAGTTTGTTCAACAAGGAGTCCAGCTTCCACTGAATCACTGCTCAAATCATGAGGGTTAACATTAATATGCTGACAAGCAACTTGTGTCCTCAAGGTTTCAGTTAAGGGATATCGATCATCAACGATACCTTTTAGTTGATCAATTAATATTAGAATTCTTTGCTGATTCTGGACTTCGAGCTTAGAAAGATCATGGGGTTCAATATCAGGTAATAGACTCAGTTGTGTCCCTAATTTTTTATTATCTAGGGCTTGCTGGATACGACTAACGATTTCTGAAGCTGGTATCGCTTTCGACATCCTCATATCCAAAACATCGACCTTAGTATTCAATGGGATGCTCGTAATTACACTTTGAGTAGAAGAGTTAGATTTATATTTTGTCTGAGTCAGTAAGGACTTTAAGTTGAGGACTTTGGGTTCTAAATCAAATCCAAATTCTGCAGCCTGCTTGATCAACTCCTGTTGAACAGATTTGAGGATATAGCACCGACTTTTTTCCAGTGCCTCAACGGATGAGAGATCGAGGAAAGGACGATTTTGCCGACGATTTTTGTTTTTTGGAATTGTTTTGTATATTGTCCTTGATGGCTGGTTTCCCTTAGTGGGTATCCATCGCATGAGAACATTTTTTTCACCATATATCCATAAAGGAGACCTACACTTAAGAACATCTTCTTCAGGTTTGAGGGGTCTTAAGGGAACGTTCTCATAAGAGAGAACCACTTCAGTCGTCTTTTGATCAGCTAATTGTTGAGTTCGACAATCTAGGCTCATCGCATTAATCCCTGTACTCTTTTTCCCTTGCCAAACGTCAATTTTCAGCAAGGGTTGTCCCTTGGTATGACTTCCTCTGCAATGATTACCAAACGCGACTGCCTTACGCATAATGAGCCTGATCCAGACGGGATTCATTTCAGGGGTGTAGCGTATCCTTTCAGGAGAAAGGTGAATACCATCACTATTTTTGATCACAGGTGGCTCATCATCAGTAGAGTCAAGAGCAACAAATAAACCAAACCGTTCATTATAGTTCCGCATCAGATATGGATAGTATTGATAAGATAACTGAGAATCCAAGTGATCTACCCACTCTTGCCAACGATAGCTCTTTAGCAATGGGTAGTGATAGACAACCAGTCGTTCTGCTTTACTCGCGTCAATTTCATCATCTCGATAAAGTGTGTGTGAAAGTGGCAGTTGGCGTATGTTGTCATCCTTATTCAATTGCATCGAATTCCTCCTTTTCATTGACATTGCAATTATGAAAAAGTAATTTTATGAATTCTTCAAAGCCAGGAGTAGAGGTATTGTCGGCATTTTCAGTGACACAACCACCCAAAATTAAGATATCGGCTTGACTAACTAGTGTCACTGGTTTGAGTGTGTTGTCAAAGCCCAGTAACTGAGCATCTTCTCTCATCGCTACAAAGTTTAAGACTGCTAACTTTATGTTTTCCCCCTCTGCTGCTCGGATTTGCTCAAGTTTGTTGATTAAATCGAGAGGCGCTTGGTTTGGGTCTGCTCCTTGTCCTAGCCATTCTTGATATTCTAAGTCTGCTTGATCTTGGCTACGTTGATTCCAGAATTTGGCATCGACACGAAAGTCAGAATCAGAAACAGTAAAGTCATAGAGTTCTAAGACACTAGGATGGTTAAGCCTTGTGTGAGTTTTTATTCCTCTGTCATTGAGTAAGGCTCTGATTGCTTCTTCTCCTAAGCGACCTTGAAGTAATCGCTGGACAACTAGAGGATGAAATGGGTATCTTGCCTCTGTCTCGTTAGCAAAGGGAAAAATAGATGTTCTGTAACCCCTTTGATTAAACCAATCAAGGATAGCATCGCGTCTTTGGATCTGCTCATATAACCCTTCTGGATAATATCGGATTCGATTCTCACCAGGAGAGCTAAAAAATTGCCAGGTTTTGGGATTGTACCAGATATCGCCATCAGGAATGCTCTCAGGAGGTCTCTCACAACAAGCCCACTCTTGCAGAGGAATATTAAGACCATATTGACTACTGTTGGGATTCCATCCATAGTCTTGTTTCAGAATGGCTTGACCTAAATAGTGCCATAATTGTGCAAGTTTATCAGTTTCCTTTTCACTCTCCCGTGACTGACGAATTGCAGGAACTAATTGCTGATCTATGATCTCAACCGCTTTCTCTCCTGTTTGAGTGGGTGTCATGAGATCAGTTATAAAATCACCTTGCGCCCTTTTGCATCGTTTCAGTAACGCTTCCAAAAGTTGAATATTGAGCTTACTGATCAATCGACGGTTATTACTGAAGGTGGGCATTGATGCAAATTGACTCAGTGCTTTCGCGATCTCAGATGTTAAATGAATTTCAACTTGAGGAGTCTTTCGCCAAGCTCGCTCAATACGACCCACTTGTTGCTGAACATTGGCTGCCGTATTTTTAATATAGTCATCAGAGCGCTTATAACGTTTGTTGAGGATTGAAATTTCCTTCTGAGAATTGGTCATCAAAGGTAATATATTTTTTTTATGTTCGTAATGAGATAATTCTCCTACTCGACAAAGTTTGTCGAGATTCCTCAACTGAAAGCCAGCATGGGACATTTTATCTCCAGTGTCATCACTATCCTCAAAGGGGGAAAAGTAAAAATGCTGGGCTTCCAACAGGTATAAACAAGTCAGATCCATTTGCTCCTGAGAATCAGGAAGAGAAAAGTCTAAGTTGATGCCATTGGTTGCAGAAGCCGTCTGGGTTAATATGAGGACAATTCGATTGGTGTCAAATGCAGCTTGATACGCATCGCTAAAGCCAGTTCTCTTTTGAGATTCTGCCGTTAGTAAACAAATAATTGCAGGTGCGTCATGAATCACAACGGGAATAAAAACATCATTGAATATCTTTGGGTCAAAAGTCTTTTGATGGGAGTGATTCTGTAAGATTGAACTAAAGTCGTTATCAAGTTGTAACCAAGAAATAAACTCTCGATTTTGTTGCGCCTGTGGTTCAAGTAACCATTTTCTCAAGTATTTTGTAGAGTTAACAAAAGCAAGTTGCCCTTGGTGATGTTTATTTTTCCCAGCCAAGTTAATAACATGAAGTAACTGGCTCAGCACTTTTTGACGATGCTTTTTCACAGCATCGGAAATGGGTTTTTCATTTTGCTGGAAAAAGTCTGGTGTTAATGAATCAAGCATTTCTCTCCCTTCATGACTTTGCTGGGTTGAGTCGAATTCATTGACCTTTACTTGTAAAGTAGTTTGTCTGATTGAAGCCTTTTCTGCGCTCACTTGTTCAATCATGTTGTGCTGGAGGTCTAAATCAGCCTCCGATTGCACATAGGGAATCGGCTTTTTAAACCAGGATTCCTTTCTATCACTAAACTCAGTGCCTAAATAGCTTTTGGTGATGCTTGGGTTTCGAGCTTCAGCAAGATATTTGAGTGCAGATGTCAGCCAACGAGTATCAAAATGACCAATGGCACGCTCTATGTAAGAAGTTGCGGAAAGGGCAAAGACTAGGTTTCTGCTTGCTAATGAGAGCAAAAGTCCTTCTGGTGTGGTGGGGAGAAAGGCTCGTCTAATTTCAATTCGCAGTGGATCAAGGTCTATTTCTGATGTATTTTGCTTCAGGAGCCAGTTCGTTAAACCATAAACATGAGCATGAGTATTGGGGAGAATATTGCTTTTAGTCAGAGGTCTTAACTCAACCAGATTTGCTTTTGGTAAAAAATACGAGGACAAATTAGGTAAAGTTGAACTGTAATGGGATGGACGATAATCATTGGCGGGATCAAACAGTAGTTTACTGAGCTTTTTAATATAGTCTCTCGCTTCCTCTTCAGTTGAAGAAATATCGGAGATCATCAGGCTAAACTCGCGGATAAATTTCTCCATTAAACGTAAGAAACTGCCAACATCGACCGCTTCTTCAGTTTCATTGTCCTCTACTTTTCTTTGTTCAATTTCATAGCCATGTTTAGAGCGACGCATCGCTAAGGGCTGACTGGTAACTAAATGATCGGAACGAAATAAAAATTGTTCGCTGAAGGTTTTGTTCTCTTGATAGTCTTTCAACGGAACAACCAAAGCTCGTGACGATCTGAGATCGATATTTTTAGTTTTTAACTCTTGCTCTATTTCATCAAGAAAGTTTTTGAGTCGATTGTTAATTTCTCGAACGGATTCAGATTTAACATATTGCATGCGCTGCAATAGTCTTTTTCCATTTTCTAAAAGTTGCCCGATACACTCAGGCGGTTCTTGTACCAATTGGGTTTGTGCTAAGAGTTTCTGAAGGACATCAGCTTGATAATCAAATTCATCAATAAAAATGACGTGATCCTTCAAGCGATTATCGGAAATGCGAACTTTATGCTGACCATCATAAAAGGATGAAAAGAGTTTGTGAGTGGTCATAATTAGCAGATGCTGCTGCTGGTCATGCCAACAAATTGCGGGAAAAATACGTCTAATCCAACAGTTACTTCTAAACTTATTAAGACGCTTTTGAGCAGATTTTACAGCTTTACTATCATTCCCAAACTGTTTTATTTGTTTTTCGACTTTTTGTTTTAAATTAGCCATATTGTCGAGTAGGCTAGACTCAAGTGAAGCGCAGGATTTTCTCAAGTCTTCCTTTTCCCAAGCGATATATTTGTGGTAAAGTTTAGCGTTTTTAGAATTAATTGTACGGCTTGCATATTTGATCGCACTACAGGTTTGCTTCAGTTCTTCCTCAAGATTTTCAGAGGTGAATAATTCGTCATTTTTGAGACGCTCAATTGAAGCAAAAGGATCTGGTAGATCAGATGAGTTCGTCCCCGTTTCATGGGGGAGGGGAGTTTGGGTAACGGCTGAAACAACATTCTCATATTGAGCATATACAATGCTCACCGATAAAGGCTGACCCTGGCTATCTTTTGCCGTAGCAATGCTATGAAAAATGTCATGAAGAATGTTCCATCTGTGGGTGACAAAGATGGCTTGTCGATTAAAATTTTTGATCAGTTCTAAAGCTGGTGCAATTCTGTCGGCATTACTTTTTCGATAAAGTGAACTCGTTTTACCACCGCCTGTGGGACCTTGTAGTTGGCAGAAACCTGCAATTCCTCGCTGATTCAGAGTCTGATCTTTTGGGGATTGTTCTGCAAGCTGGATTGCTTTTTCTAGGGTATGTTTAATAACGGCATTGTAAGATTGTAATGGCTCTGTTGTCACGTTTCACCTCATTTGTTTAAGTCACTTTGATTAACCAATTGATGCTCAGAATTGATCAATTATAAATCCTATTTTAATTGGACATAATTGGACTGCCATGATGATGGATAAGATACCATTTTTGTGCCATTTTGCGGAAGGTATTCGTGGCTAAAGATTGGGCTTGGATTTTTCTTCGTCGCTGCACTTGCATCACATTTTCCATCACAATTACTTGCGCGATCGCGTAATCGACTTCTGTTGTCACCACTTCGACATTGATTTCTAAATAATCGGTATTTTGGAATATTTTTTCCCAAGAAGTGCGAATGTTATCCCAACCTTGAATTAGCTTACCACCCGGATGAATACAAATGCTGCCGTTTCCTTGCCACCAGATTTGATTCATGGTGGTGATATCTTTTTTCTCGAAGGCGCGATAAAAGGAATCATTGACTTCAAGAACCGTTTGTGCTTCTTCACTCATTTTTTTTCTCAATTTTAAGCAGGAACTGTTAAGGGTTGACCGTTTTGTTTGGGTTGAATGTTTAGTAAAAAGGGAACGGCTTTTTTGACCCAAGCATTAACAGGGGTAAAGCTGGCTGCACTACTACCAAAACAAGTTTCTAACATTTCTGTATGAATAATGCCTGGGTTTAAAGGAATCGCAGCCATCCCTGAAGGGAGTTCTTGCGCGATCGCGCGGGTTAAGCCTTCAATTGCCCATTTGGTTGTACAATAAGGAGCAACATGGGGAGAAGTGGAACGTCCCCAACCTGAACTAAAATTAACAATAATTCCCTGTTTTTTTGCCATCATGGCGGGTAAAAATTGACGCATCACATTGGCAACGCCTTTAATATTGACATCAATAATTTGGTCAAATTCTGCGGTTGGAACATTCCAGAATTCTGTGGATTGATTAATTAATGCTGCATTATTCACAACCAGATCAGGGGGATCATAATTAGCTAAAAGTTGATCCTTCCATTGTTCCACTTGCGCTTCATCGGAAACATCAACTGCGGTAAAAGAATGAGGTTTTCCATAAGTTTGATTAAGGTCTTGAATGGCTGTTTCATTTCGCGCACAACCGACAACGGTACAGCCTTCTGCGATAAAGTTTTCAGCCATGGCGCGACCTAAGCCTTGACTAACCCCTGTAATTAAAATCCGTTTCGTCATGATCTCATTGCTGTCGTTACCTAGAGTCCAATTGACTCAGCTTAAAATATTTCTGAATCGTGAACTGTTTTCTATTGGGCATTTCACAACCACTGTACCAATTCGTTCTGAAGATCGAGGGATGAGCTTCATGACCCTAATTTTAACTAAATCATCAATTCGTTAAATTCAATTTAATTTTCTGATTCAAATCACACAATTCTGTGGTAGCATGAAAAATAAATTTTCCTGATAACATCATTTAGGTTTTTGGGTTATGTTATCAGACCCAACAGAGTGTCAATGTGGATGAGCGCAATCTTGACAGTGCTGCTTTCCTGGCAGTGCAATCTTCAATCTATAATCTCTGGGCGATCAGAATTGTTCCTGCTGACAGCTTCCCGCAAGGCTTGCCATCACATAATCCAGTTACTAGTAGCACCCAGAGCTTCAGAAAGGTCAGCCTAACGAAAAAAACAGATGTTTGATATTTTTAACCGTTTTCATGCTTGTCAGAATCAAACAGACCTTTTAGCAGTAGCTGTCGAGGAAGTGCGAGCCTTTTTCCGCAGCGATCGCGCTCTGGTTTATCAATTTTATCCCAATCATACAGGAGAAATCGTTGCTGATTCTGCCAGTGAGACTGCAACAGTCATTGATCCTACCACTGGTGAACAATGGCGACAACAGCTAGCAGCGATAAACACGCCACAGGTGATTAACTCATGTGAGGAGATCGGTTTCCCGAGTCTGGTGTTTCCGATTCCTATTCAAGGAGAGATTTGGGGATTATTGATCATCAAGCAAAATGATCAAGTATCACAAGAGGAGGACATCGAAACCTTAGAACCTATCATCAACCAACTCGCGATCGCGCTGCAACAACTTATTACCCAAGAACAACTACAAGCAGAACGACAACAGCGTCAACAACTTGAACAAGAATTGCGAACGACGAAAAAACGCCTACAAGAAGCGCAGGGAATTCTCAAATCTCAAGGTGTCATCCAGAATCTTACCCAACAGCCAGAAGCAGAAGCAGCAGCAGTTTTAGAGGATCAACAAGCAGAACTCCGTTATGTATCGCAACGCTTACAAATAGCCATTCAAGCTGCAGAAATGGGAATCTGGGAGTGGGATTTTGTGAGTGATCGGCTAATTTGGGATCAACGGATGTATGAAATTTTTGGTGTCGATCCTGATGCGTTTACAGGCACTGTCAAAAGTTGGCAAGACACCTTACATCCTGAAGATGCTGCTGAAACCATTCATCAAATTGAGCGAGCCATTCAAGGGGAACAAGAATTTGTCACCGAATTTCGGATTATTCATCCTGACGGATCAATTCGCTGGATCGAAGCCCAAAGTTTATTAGTGCGGAACGAGCAAGGAAAACCAGAACGCATCATTGGCTCTAATATTGATATTACTGACTATAAACAAGCCACAGCAGAGCGTCAAAATTTAATTCAGGAACTTTCAACCTTTAAAGCTGCTCTTGATGAAGCTGCCGTTGTTGCCATTACTGATTCTCAAGGAGTGATCACTTATGTCAATGATGCCTTCTGTAACTTATCCGGTTATTCCCGCAAAGAACTCATGGGTCAAACCGATCACCTCATGAAATCAGATTATCATCCCCCAGAATTTTTCGAGGATTTGTGGGCAACCCTACATAGCGGTGAAGTCTGGCGTGGAGAAATTTGCAATCGTACCAAACAGGGAGACTTCTATTGGGTTAATAGTACCCTTGTCCCTTTTTTAGATGAGACTGGACAACCCTTTCAATATTTGGGCATTCACTTTGATATCACTGAACGTAAAGCAGCAGAAACTGCCCTTGTAGAATCTCAGCAATTTATTGAAGCGATTCTCGATAGCGTGCCTTTCCCCATCTTTTGGAAAAACCGCGACTCGGTATTTTTAGGTTGTAATCAGACCTACGCGAATCTCACCCGCCTCCCTTCTCCTGCTGCGGTGGAAGGAAAGACTGATTTTGATTTTCTGCTTCATACCAGTCAGATTGAGAAAATCCACCAAGACGATCAAGAGGTAATGAGATCGGGTCAACCTAAATTAGGAGTGGAACAACACATTATTAATATTGCCCAGCAAGAAACATGGGTTGAAGTCAATCGCGCCCCGCTCAGAAATAGTCGCAATGAAGTGATTGGCTTAGTAACCACAATCCAGGATATTAGCGAACGTAAAGCAGCTAACTTGGCGATGAAACGGCAACTTGCTGCCATTGAAGCTGCGGTTGATGGCATCAGTATTTCACAAGGAGACACTTATCTTTATTTGAATCAAGCCCATGTCGAGCTATTGGGTTATGAAAGTCAAGAAGAATTGCTCGGTCAGTCTTGGCGGAGTTTCTACTCTCCAGAGCAAGTCACTTGGTTTGAGCAGGAAGTCTTCCCTACATTGGCGAAAAAGGGCTTTTGGCAAGGAGAAGCCGTTGCGACTCGTAAAGACGGTTCAACTTTTGACCAAGGGATTTCTTTGACGCTAACAGATGAAGGATTAATGATTTGTGTCTGTCAAGATATTACAGAACGAAAACAAACAGAATTCGCCTTGCAAGCTAGCGAAACTCAATTTCGACGAGTGTTTGAGTCTAATGTGGTCGGGATGATGTTTACTGATTTTAGCGGTCAGATCACGGATGCCAATGATCAATTTCTAGACATTATTGGCTATAGCCGAGCCGATTTAGAAGCCGAACGCATTAATTGGGTAGAGATCACGCCCCCAGAGCATATCGAAGCGGATGAGCGGGCGAAGGAGCAGTTGCAACGCCATGGCGAGATCCAACCCTTTGAAAAGGAGTACCTGCGTTCAGATGGCAAGCGTGTATCGGTGTTGCTGGGTGTTGCGTTGTTATCGGAAAAAGATGCTCGTTGTGTTTGCGTCGTGGTCGATATCAGCGATCGCAAAGCAGCAGAAGCAGAATTACAACGCACCAATTCCGAACTAGAACGGGCAACTCGCCTTAAAGATGAATTTCTGGCGAACATGAGCCATGAACTGAGAACGCCCCTCAATGCCATTTTAGGGATGACGGAAGGACTCAAAGAACAAATCTACGGCTCTCTCAATCCAAAACAGATGCAGTCTTTGGACACGATCGAGCGCAGTGGTTCCCACTTACTCTCTCTGATTAATGACATTCTAGATCTCTCAAAAATTGAATCAGGGAAAATGGAACTCGATCGCGCTTCTACTGCAGTGGAACCCTTGTGCCAGTCTGCGTTCGTATTTATCAAACAACAAGCCTACAAAAAGCAAATCAAACTGGAAACGCAACTGCCTTCTAATCTGCCAAAGTTATGGATTGATGAACGGCGCATCCGCCAAGTCTTAATTAATTTACTCACCAATGCTGTCAAATTTACTCCTGAAGGCGGAAAAATTACCCTGAGTGTCAACACGAAAAAAGAAACAACCTCTCGCCCTGCTGCTGTGCAGATTGCTGTCAGTGATACTGGAATTGGCATTAGACAAGAGAACTTAAATCAGCTATTTCAACCGTTTGTGCAAGTGGATAGCACTCTCAATCGAAAATATGAAGGAACGGGATTAGGGTTGGCTTTAGTCAAACGGACCGTGGAACTTCACGGAGGAGAAGTCAGTGTCAGCAGTGAAGTGGGGGTGGGCAGTTGTTTTACCATTGAATTGCCTTATATGATGGGGGCAGCATCTGCTGAAACAACTACTCCATCGGATTTAGAAATCACCGTCACTGAAGAGCAAACCCCTGCTTTAATTTTGATGGCAGAGGATAATTCAGCCAATATCCTAACGATGAAAAGCTATCTCGAAGCAAAAGGGTATCGTCTGATTGTCGCTAATAATGGACTGGAAGCAATTAACCTTGCGCGATCGCAGCAACCCGATCTGATTTTAATGGATATCCAAATGCCAGATCTCGATGGGCTCGAAGCGATTCAACAAATTCGGAGTGATGGGAATGAGACTGTGCCGATTATTGCTTTAACAGCTTTAGCCATGGAAAACGATCGCGATCGCTGCTTAGAAGCGGGGGCGAATGACTATTTGACGAAACCAGTGCGCCTCAAAGAATTAGTAACCACTATTGAAAACTTCTTAAATCGTGACTAGGATTACTCTTCTAAATATTCTTCAAAGGTTTCTCGCAACTGACTGACACTTAATCCTTTTGTCCAATAAGCAATCAACGCATGACCAAAGGCAAAGGCATTTTTTTCTGGAGACTCGGAATGATCTAATAATAATGACCACAGCGATCGCAGATCAAATTCATACAATTTACTTTCGCTATTAAACAGACTAAATAATTCATACGCCATCTGTAGTTTTCCAATGACGAGGGGAAGTTCTTCCACTGGAATCTGTTCGAGGAGAAGTTTTCCTAAAGCTGGGGAACCAGTGGAGAAAGTAGAGATATATTCTAAAATAGGATTCTTGAGCAGTGCTGTCACCCCTTGCGTTGTGGTCATTTGTTTAGTGTAACGATCAATGATTTTGGCTGCGGTGGCACTTTGGGCAGCGCGATCGCGCAGAAATCGCCCTAGACGCAACTGTTTAGCAGGTGTAATCCGATTCATTAACGCAAAGGATAGTTGTTCGGTATTCCAGCCGTCTCGTTGGCTATCCGCATCCCAAGTGACAAGGGGGAAGACTTCTTGACAAAAGTTCCCTAGTTGTTCTTTGCGGTATTCAGTGGCGTTACGAATGCTTTTTTCTTTCGGTTGCATTCCCTGTTCCCAATCATAAGGGGGATTCCATTCCCGCATCGGGCGCAGGCGATCCACTTGGGTAACAACAGTAATAATGGGTAAATCTTCAATTTTTGTTGTTACCTCTTGCAGAAACTCATGATCCATTGCTAAAGCGGGATCTAAAGCTGGGGTCACCAATAGCAGTAAATCCGCAGTGGTAGCGTAATCTAACACTAACTCGCGCAACTCACCGCCACTCACCTGTTCATAACCGGGGGTATCCCAAAGCGTTAAACGATCTCCGCTAATACTTTCCCAATAGTAACTTTCGATTTCATCGGTACTGGGTAACACATCCACTTCCGCTTGTTGCGATTGAAACAGGGTATTAATAACGCTACTTTTTCCCGCACCAGTGCGCCCAATCAGCAGCAAGTTCACTGGTTTTTGTTCGACTTCCGCTTGCGGTTGCGCTTCTTCTAAAATCTCTTGAATGGTTTGGGTTTGCGCTTGAGGAAATTCTTGCGGAGAGGATGAGATTTCTGGAACAGTTGCCGAATCTTTGCCACTATACAGCGCGATCGCGCGTTGGGCAAGTTGTCTCAAGGCTGCTTGACGTAACACTTGCGAGAGATTACCCAGTAATTCTTGATTCGCTTGTTGGTTGTATCCTTGACTCACTTGTTGGGCTAATGCAGCAGCAGGATTAATCACCCATCGCGCCCAACTCCAGACCTTGAGGGCTTTTTGTGCAGAGGGTTGCACGCGCTGATAAACTTCATAAGCGCGATACGCTTGTCCCACTGTCACTTGATTTAACGCCGGAGACAGTTTTTGCATCCACTGATCCACATCATCCACCGTCCCTCGCATTAAGCTATACACTTGGGGGATATAAATATTAAGCAGGGGATATTTCACTTCTGGATTATAAATCTGCGCGATCGCGCTAACCACTTCTTGACAGCGATGCCAAAATAATTGCCAATCTTCCCAAATGGGCGGATCATTTTGTGCCTCTTTCAGAATCTTTTGTAAAGCGGTTTCCACTTGCTGATTAATCTCTTGATCTTCCGTTTCAATCTCAGTGGCTGCTAACTCTTGGTTAATGGTTTCGGTAATCGTTTCCATGTCATCAAAAGCGGGTTTTGTCCATTTTGCTAGTAACCAACGCCAACCGAGGAAAACAAAAGCAACAACGCCCCAAATCCAACTAATTCCCCAGGCTTGAATTTGTAATCCTGCTGCAATCAGGAAAAAGAGAATAATAGAAATAAACGGCGTTACTAAAACAATCCACTGCCAAATTTTTAATTGAATCATTTTATTAGTCATTAGTCATTGGTCATTAGTCACTAGTAACTGTTCTATTATTTGCCTGAGATTTTACAATTAAAGTAGTGCATTCACCATAACCAATCAACGCCTCTGATGCTAACTCAAACTCAACCGATTAGTTTTGAAGAATTTTGCAATTGGTATCCCCATGATGGCAAGCGCTACGAGTTAATTGAAGGAGAAATCATTGAAATGTTGCCCACGGGGACGCATGAAGATATTAGTGGGTTTCTCGTAGCAGAATTAAACTTAGAAATCCGTCGTCATCAACTGCCTTATTCGATTCCAAGAACTTGTCTGGTGAAACCTTCACACCCCCGATCTGGCTATCAACCGGATGTCACTGTCATTAACCGTAACTTGCTGAACAATGAACCCCAATGGTCACAAGCCTCAGTGTTGAAAAACGGTGCAACGATTCCTTTAGTCATTGAAGTGGTCAGTACCAATTGGCGAGATGATTATGGGCATAAGTTTATAGAATATGAAGCAATGGGGATTTCTGAATATTGGATTGTCGATTATCGCGCTTTAGGGGGAGTGCGATATTTAGGTCAACCCAAACAACCGACAATTACCGTGTGTCAGTTAGTCAACGGTGAATATCAAACCCAATGTTTTCGAGCCAATCAAATTTTACAATCGAATGTTTTTCCTGAATTGCAGTTATCGAGCACTCGTATTTTTGAAGCAGGCAATTAAAATGACAGCAACCCAAGTTAACCCTTACCTAGAAGGGAATTATGCCCCGATCCGAGAAGAAACAACGGCGGAAAACCTCAAGATTATCGGTGAACTCCCCGTCGAAATTTCTGGGATGTTTGTCCGTAATGGTCCCAACCCTCAATTTACCCCGCCCGGAACCTATCATTGGTTTGATGGGGATGGCATGGTTCACGGCATTCGTTTACATCAGGGTGAGGCAACCTATCGCAATCGCTATGTTCGCACCCAAGGCTTTGAAACCGAACAAGAAGCGGGTCAAGCCCTCTGGAAAGGACTCCTGGAACCGAGCGATCAAAACCCAGACGGTACCGTTAAAAATGTAGCCAATACAGCCCTAGTTTGGCATAGCGGTCAACTGCTAGCCCTTTGGGAAGGCGGTGCACCTCATGCCCTCCAAGTCCCAGACTTAGAAACCATTGGCATTCAAACCTATAACGGCAAACTCTCCTCTTCCTTTACGGCGCACCCGAAAGTTGATCCCGTCACCGGAGAAATGATCACCTATGGTTATTCTCTCGCGGAACCGCCCTTTCTCCAGTACAGTCTGGTTTCTTCGGCTGGGGAACTGTTATGGACAATTCCCATTGACTTACCCCGAGGGGTTTTAATGCACGATTGTGCAATTACCCAGCACTATACAATCTTTCTGGATTTACCCCTGACGTTTAGTGTGGAACGCCTGCAACGGGGAGAACCAGCCCTGATGTTTGAACGGGATCAACCGGCACGTTTTGGGATCATGCCCCGTCATGGTGACAAAAATAGTATTCGCTGGTTTGAAGCCCCCTCCTGTTATGTTTTCCATACCCTCAATGCTTATGAAGAAGGGGATGAGGTGGTTTTAATTGCTTGTCGGATGAGTTCAACTAATGTTCTCGTCAATGACAGTGCATTTAGCGATCCTGAAGGAGATATTCCCCGGTTGCATCAGTGGCGGTTTAATTTGACCACAGGAACCGTCAAAGAAGAAAACTTAGAACCGACTCCCTCGGAGTTTCCAGCTTTAAATGATCGCTGGTTAGGTTATCCCACTCGCTACGGTTATACCGCGCAAATGGCAAATAGTGAAACGCCTCTGTTTTCGGGAGTGATTAAACATGATTTTCAGGAGAAAATCTCTGAGTTTCATTCTTTTGGGGAAGGACGCTATGGTGGCGATCCTTCTTTTGTTCCCCGTCTGGGGAGTACCCAAGAAGATGATGGCTGGTTACTGACTTTGGTTCATGACCATCAAACCGAAACTTCTGAATTATTGGTCATCGATGGGAAAAATTTCACCGCTGACCCTGTGGCGCGAGTGATCATTCCGCAACGAGTTCCCTATGGCTTTCATAGTGCGTGGGTAACAGAACAACAGTTAAAGTCTAACCATTAAGGTTTTGGGGTTTGCCTTGCCCCCCCGACAAGGCAAGTCCTTCTTTCTTAAAACTGGAATATATAGCAGTTTTCACGCTTCTTTAAGGTATATAGCACTTCCTAATCTCATGAGGTACATTCTAAATTTTGGTTCTTTGTTCTTTGTTGGTTTTTAATCAATGAACCACGAACCATGAACCATGAACATCCACCGACTCGCATTACGTACCTCAACCAACTAGGAAACGCTATAGGTGAGTTTCAACATTTTGGAATGTCCTAACCTGAATACGTGCTGCTATAGCAGTTCTAATTCTTGTGTAATGTGGAATCCACTTATGGTTGCTACATAAAACTGGTTTAATAATCCCCCATTAGCCACCCTTTCTAAGGGGGGTTGGGGGGATAGGTATGTCGCACACTTTTTTGTGTTTCATATAAAAACTTGATTAATCGATCTTTCCTAGCTTCCCCCCTTTCTCAAGGCAGTGAAGGGGGGATAATTGACAACTGATTTAGAATTGCTCTGGCAAGAAAACTAAGGAAGCTCACTGCCAGAAGAGTCCTCGGAATCTCCAGTGGGTGATTGCATCTCGCTAGATTGATTAGATTCTTCAGAATTACTAAAATTACTCATTACTTCCCAAGTCTCTGGTCCAACAATACCATCAGACGTTAAGCCCTCAGATGTCTGAAATTCCTTGACGGCTGACTCTAGATCAGATCCAAAGTTGCCATCAACAGCGCCAGTATAAAATCTTTCATTTCTGAGGAAAGTTTGCAAATCCTTGACAGCCTCTCCCGTACTACCAACTTTCAGCATTGGTGCTTCATCGGGTGAGTATTGGCTCAAACCATTACGACTCGATTCGTCAGATTCGGTTTCTGAAGTTGTGGGGTCAGTAGTGGGGCTGTCAGACTCGGTTTCTGAAGTTGTGGGGTCAGTAGTGGGGCTGTCAGACTCGGTTTCTGAAGTTGTGGGGTCAGTAGTGGGGCTGTCAGACTCGGTTTCTGAAGTTGTGGGGTCAGTAGTGGGGCTGTCAGACTCGGTTTCTGAAGTTGTGGGGTCAGTAGTGGGGCTGTCAGACTCGGTTTCTGAAGTTGTGGGGTCAGTAGTGGGGCTGTCAGACTCGGTTTCTGGGGTCTGAGGCGAAGAGACTTGAGCATTGCTAGGCGTGCTTCCTAACAAGGGTAAAATGATAGCACTCGCAGAAAGAAGACTGAGAGCGAAGAGTCTTGCTTTAGTCAATTTTAAAGACATCGATAATTCTCCTTAGATAAAGTGATTCGGGTGATTCATCAACGTTGGTAGTACCACCCAACGTTGTTTTTAGATTTTTAGAAGAGAAACTGCTACAGCTATCTATGGTTTTCGAGCTCTTTTTTTAAACCTAATTTCCGAAAGTGAAAAAGTTGGGAAAAAGTGAGTTGTTAAACAGATGAATCTTTAATTCCCTATTGCCTAAATCAGAAATGGCTAAGAATGACCAACAACAAATTAATTTTTCTGAAACCGTTCTTTTGCCTCTTGAAACGCATCTTCCATCACTGATTGAATCTTTTGGGGATCGGGTTTTTTCCCACCCATTAAATCCCCAAAATAAACACACGCCCCTTCTCCTAACGCCCAAGTATAAGCAGCAGCCCAAGATGCAGCGATCGCGCTGCCAAAAACAGGAATAAATTTAATTAATTCTCGTCCCACCAGTTGGGCAAAAAATCCGCCTGCAATGGCGCTCACTATTCCACCCGCTTGCGAAAAAGATAATGGTTGTCCATACAGTTTCCCTAGTAAGCCCACTAACGACACTTGTAAGGTCGTCAAAACGGGCATTGTCGCGAAGGGTAAAGGAACTGCAGCCACCGTTCCTGCAATAATAGAAAACGCCAGAATATACCGTCGTCCCACATCCCGATACAAGTTCCCTAGTTTATCACCCACAGAGGTGTCTAATAACTCATACATGGCTTTTGCTTCCGCTTCGGGGAGTAACTCTCCCAAACGGTCACGAAGGGCTTCTAAGCCGTAAAAAACAGGGGTATAGCCATCTTCTTCTAAAGTGAAGTCAATTAAAACTGCGCGATCGTACAAGCCAGAAAAGGTTTCTTGGATTTTATGAAACGGACGTTGGACACTTGAAAACTCTGGGGGATAGTCGGGATGATTTTCCACATCTAGGGGATAGACTTCATGGGAACAAGTGACTGCTAACAAACAAGGTACATCAGGATTTTGTTTCCGTAAGTCAACTGCTGTTTGTCTTAGGGTATCCGTGGCGAAATCATTAATCTTGACCGTTAAAATAATGATGCGAGCGCGGTGTTCGGAACTATTCTCTAAATTGTCCTGTAAATCCTGAATAATCAGAGGCGTGTTTTCTTTAATGTCTCCTAAGCCTACGGTATCGGTAAAAATCACCAATGGTAACTCTGCGGAGGGATAAGGATATTGTTCGGTATGTTGCGTATGAGGTCGAAAGCCTTCCCCAACAATGTTCGCAGATACTCCCGTTAACCCCCGTACAATGGAACTTTTGCCCGCTTGGGGTTTTCCCACTAAAATAATCTCAGTCGTGGGGAGTTCCGCGCGAACTCGTTCTAAAATTTCTGCCATTTCGGTTTCCGAAACGGTAAACCATTGGCTGAGTTTTGCTGTTGCTTTTTGCAAAGGGAGGAACGTTTGCACACGATTCGTTGTATTTTTCCACACAGACGCGATCGCGCTGAACCATGATTGATTCTCAGACTGAGAAGATGAATTTTTATGTTGACGGTTCATCAGGATAGATAAAGAACGCTATCCATTATTTTAAAGTGGCTTGGTCATTAGTCATTGGTCATTAGTCATTAGTCATTGGTCATTGGTCATTGGTCATTAGTCATTAGTCATTAGTCATTAGTCATTAGTCATTAGTCATTAGTCATTGGTCACTGGTCACTGATAACTGATAACTGGTCACTGATAACTGGTCACTGATAACTGGTCACTGATAACTCCCTCTTAAATCGCGTATGACCTTAACACAACTCGGTGGGGCGTTCCTCATTTTCCTTCTCTGCCCGATTTTAGGCGCGTTACCCCTCATTCACTGGTTAACCTTAGGGTTAACTGGACAAAACTTAAAACGCCTTGGCACAGGCAATATTTCGGTATCAGCAGCGTTTTATCATGGTGGTAAAGTTGCTGGCATTTTCGCTGTTGTTTCCGAAGCGGGAAAAGGAATTGCTGTGGTCTTATTGGCGCGTTCTTTTTTCCCAACTGATCCCGTTTGGGAACTGGTGGCTTTAATCGCCCTCGTGATAGGACGTTACTGGGGAGGAAAAGGGGCGGGAACGACAAATGTGATGTGGGGCATCCTGGCTCATGATCCTCTTGGCGCAGGATTAATTTTATTGATTAGTGGGATAAGTTTTACCGTTTTGCGCGATCGCGCTGCGGGACGCAATGGGGTATTAGTTCTAATGACTGTCATTATTGGCTTGCGGAATATCAACACCCCGTCTCATATTATTGCTGTGATGGCGCTGTCTCTCCTGTTATTTGCAATTTACTATAAAATTCCAGATGACCTTGATTTACCGAGTAAGGACGGGAAGAATAGTTCCATGTTTAAATTCTTTCGCGGCGATCGCGCGATCGTTTCCCTTGATGATGTCCTCAAAGCGAAAAAAGTGGGACAAAAAGCAGCAACCCTATCTCAACTCAAACGTTGGGGATATCCCGTTCCAACAGGTTGGGTTCTCCCCGCAGGAGATGACCCCCTGCCTCTGCTAGAATTAGCATCTCCCTCGGCAGAAAATCCCTTAATTGTTCGGTCGTCGGCGGTGGGAGAAGACAGTGAAGACAGTTCTGCTGCAGGACAATATCAAAGTATTTCTCATGTGACGAACCGAGAAGCCCTCAAAAATGGAATTTTACAATGTCAAGCCTCTTATAATAATCCCACGGCTGCCCAATATCGTCGCCAAAAACAACAAGGAGAGTCCGCCATGGCAGTGATCGTCCAACAGCAAATTCAAGGGGTTTTTTCTGGAGTCGCCTTTAGTCGCGATCCCATTACCCAAATGGATGAGGCGGTTCTCATTGAAGCCCTCCCTGGAGAAGCAACTGGCGTGGTTTCGGGACAAGCCACCCCCCAACAATATCGGGTGATTCCTGATTCACCGCCGAGAATAGAAGGGGAAGGAGATATGCCCGAATCGCTTTTGCAAGATGTCGCACAGTTAGCGCGAGAGTTAGAAGACCGCTTTCATGGCTTTCCTCAAGACATAGAATGGACTTATGATGGGGAAAAACTTTGGATTTTACAAAGTCGTCCCATTACTAGCCTACAACCGATTTGGACTCGCAAAATTGCAGCAGAAGTGATTCCAGGGTTAATTCGTCCTCTCACTTGGTCAATTAATCGTCCGTTGACCTGTGGCGTATGGGGAAAATTATTTACTCTAGTTCTTGGCGATCGCGCGAAAGGATTAAAATTTAACGAAACCGCCACCTTACATTACAGTCGGGCTTATTTTAACGCGACTCTCTTGGGGAAAATCTTTCGTCGCATGGGACTCCCCGCAGAAAGTTTAGAATTTCTCACCCGTGGGGCAAAATTTACTCGTCCTTCTGTTCTTTCAACCCTGCGTAACGTACCAGGATTATTGCGCTTAGGGATGCGAGAATGGCGATTAGAAAACGATTTTGCCAAGGATCAAGACGCATTATTTCATCCCACTCTAGAAGAATTACAACAGCAACCCGCTAGTGAGTTATCGCCACAACAATTACTCACTCGTATGGAGATGATTTTAACCACCCTTCATTCCGCCACCTATTACAATATTCTTTCCCCCTTGAGTTTCTCACTACGGAAAGCCGTTTTAAAGGTTGAAGATAACGCCTTAGACTATAACGCTTTACCCGAAGTTTCCTCTAGTCAAGCCCTCGCCCAAATCGCCCAAGATGCGCGGAACTTAGTCCCCATGGATACCATTGAACCGATGAGTGCGCCGTCTTTATTTGCGATGCTGGCGGAACTCCCCGATGGCGAAAGTATTCTCGAACAGTTTCAAGATTGGTTAAAACAGTATGGGTATCTCAGCGAAACAGCGACCGATATTGCCGTTCCCCGTTGGCAAGAAAATCCTCGTCCCGCGCGATCGTTATTTACCCAGTTTTTCTTTAAGGAACAACCGACCCATAATAAAAATGGGACAAAATCTAAAAACCATAGTTGGAAAGAAAATACTGTTCAGCAACGCTTAAATCTCAAAGCAGAAGTTGCAGAAGTTTATAATCGCTTACTTGCCCATCTGAGATGGAGTTTTCTCGCGTTAGAACGCATCTGGTTACAGACGGGACTCTTAAATGAAGAAGGCGATATCTTTTTCCTGAAATTATCGGAAGTTCGTCATTTAGTCAAAAATGATGATCCGAAATTGCGAGAAGAATTGTCTCAACGGTTGCGCGATCGGCGTTCTAATTTTGCTGAAGATGAAAAACTTCCCGCAGTTCCCTATGTGGTTTATGGTAACCCGCCACAGCGCGATTCAGTGGTGATTTCTCCTCAGTTAAGATCTCAACAGCGTTGGCAAGGCATTGCAGCCAGTGCAGGACAAGCCATTGGTCGCATTAAAGTCGTACAAGACCTTTCACAATCAATTACTCTCGATAAAGAAACCATTTTAGTTGTCCCTTATACTGATGCGGGTTGGGGGGTTGTGCTAGCTCAAGCGGGCGGTTTAATCTCAGAAGTAGGGGGAAGACTCTCTCATGGTGCAATTATCGCCCGTGAATATGGACTTCCTGCGGTGATGGATATTCCTAACGCCATTCACCTCTTCCAAGACGGTCAACTGGTCAAAATCGACGGACAAACTGGTATGGTTGAGTTATTAGAAGATGAAAAATAATATCGCAATTCTTGGATAGCATGAGGTACATTCTAAATTTTTGTTCTTAGTTCTTTGTTCTTTGTTCTTAGTTCTTTGTTCTTCGTTCTTTGTTCTTAGTTCTTAGTTCTTAGTTCTTAGTTCTTAGTTCTTTGTTGGTTGTTAATCAATGAACCACGAACCATGAACAAAGAACATTTACCGATTCACCTTGTACCTCAAGTAACTAATAAACACAATATTAATTATTATGCAACCTAGAGATACACAAGTCCTTCCCATTGCTGCACAAACAACCGTCTATCGGTCTCGGACTTGGGAACGATTAAAATTTGAAATTGAATATGGACTGCAACGAGGGACAACGGCTAATTCTTATCTGATTCAAGGAGATAAAACTGCCCTTTTCGATCCCCCAGGGGAGTCGTTTACTGAGATTTTTCTGACTGCTCTTAAACAGCGCATTTCTCTTTCTGACATTGACTATATCATTCTCGGTCATGTTAACCCCAATCGTGCCGAAACCCTGAAAGCAATTCTAAAAATTATTCCTGACGTGACTCTGGTTTGTTCTAATCCTGCAGCAATTTCTTTGCAAAAATTGTTAGGAGAAACTAGCGTCAATTATCAGGTAATTAAAGGGGAAGAAACCCTCGATTTAGGTCAAGGTCACTGTTTAGAATTTCTATTAACTCCAACTCCCCGTTGGTCGGATCAACTCTGTACCTATGACCCAAAAACAGGCATTTTATTGACCGATAAATTCTTTGGGGCGCACGTTTGCGGAGAACAAATTTTTGATGAAGGCTGGCAAGTTTACCAAGAAGACCGCCGTTACTATTTTGATTGTTTAATGGCCCCCCATGCCAGTCAAGTGGAGAGTATTTTAGATAAATTTCAAGGAAAATCGGCTCAGATTTATGGAACGGGTCATGGTCCGATTGTACGGTATGGCTTCCATGAGTTAACCAATGCTTATCGCGAGTGGCTACAAGGACAACAATCGCAAGCGACAAAAGTTGCTCTTTTATATGCTTCAGCTTATGGGAATACCGCAACTATTGCCAACGCGATCGCGCGCGGGGTAACTAAAGCAGGGGTCGCTGTGGAATCCATTAATTGCGAATTTACTGACCCAGAAACCATCAAATCGGTTCTTCAAAACACTACAGGCTTTATCATTGGTTCACCGACTCTCGGCGGACACGCCCCCACCCAAGTGCAAACGGCGTTAGGGGTTATTCTCTCCAATGCTGAAAAAAATCAACTGGCGGGTGTTTTCGGATCTTATGGGTGGAGTGGGGAAGCGATTGATCTCCTTGAACAAAAAATTAAAGATGCGGGTTTCCGCTTTGGCTTTGATCCGATTCGAGTTAAATTTAAGCCCACCGATTCCACTCTCAAATACTGTGAAGAAGCCGGAACCGATTTTGCCCAAAAAGTAAAACGGAAACAGAAAAAACAAGTAGCCCGCCAAAATGTTACGGATTCGCAAGCAGCCCGCACCGAACAAGCCCTAGGACGAGTGGTGGGGGCGTTATGTGTGGTAACAGCCCAAAAAGGAGAATTAGCCAATGGAATGCTTGCGTCTTGGGTGTCTCAAGCGACTTTTTCTCCCCCAGGGGTAACAGTTGCTGTTGCTAAAGAACGCGCGATCGAATCTTTGATGCACGTGGGAAGTCCATTTGTTCTCAATATTCTCCCCGAAGGCAAACAACTGCAAAAACAGTTTATGAAAAACTATTCTCCAGGGGAAGACCGTTTTGCTGGGATTGAAACCGAGGAAGCGGAAAATGGCTGTCCGATCTTAAAACAAGCCCTCGCTTATTTAGAATTACAGGTGCAAAATCGCATGGAATGTGGCGATCATTGGTTGGTTTATGGCGTAGCGAAATCTGGAAAAGTCTTAGATACAGAGAAAGTTACAGCCGTGCATCATCGTAATTCTGGGAGTCACTATTGAAATTTTAACGTCAAAATCGAGATAATGAGAAAGGCTGCCTTACACTGATTTAATACGGCTTGCCGTATCAAGAGATACAGATAGTAGGGTCAAGAAGTCGCAAGTGAAGAAATAGCAATCAGACTTTAAGACTCTCGTTACTCTTGGTGAGAAGTCAAACCTTCTCCTGCGGGAGTGCGATTGCAAAAACATGGATCGAGGTTCAGGATTGTGTCTAAAAATATTTTTGTTGTTGGTCTTGATGAATTTAATCTCGTTAAACTTAAATCCCTTCCCCGTGCAGCAGAATATAATATTCATGCCTTGCTGCGTTATGAAGAGATTCGGGGCGTTAAAAATTATTCCTTTCAAGAATTGTTAGATAAAGCAGAAGCCAAACTCAAAGCCTTTGAGGGAAGTGTTGACGCGATCGTGGGATATTTCGATTTTCCCATTAGTGATATGGTTCCCATGCTTTGTCGGGAACGAGGCTTGACCTCTGCTTCTCTTGAAAGTGTTGTCAAGTGTGAACATAAATATTGGAGTCGGTTGGAACAAAAACAATCTATTCCTGAACATATTCCTAATTTTGATCTGTTTGATCCCTTTGATGACAAAGCACGAGAGAAAATCTCACTCGATTATCCGTTTTGGATTAAACCGATCAAATCATTTCGGTCTTTTCTGGGGTTTAAAATTAGCAATGAGCAACAATTTAAAGAAAGCGTTGCCCTCATCCGCAACCAAATTGAGCAAATTTCTGAACCTTTCAATGATCTTTTAGACTATCTCCATCTTCCCGAAGCAGTGGCGAGTATTCCTGGACGGTATTGTATTGCAGAAGATATTATTTCTGGTCGCCAATGTACCCTAGAAGGGTATGTGTTTCGGGGAGAGGTTGAAGTTTACGGTGTTGTCGATTCCATTCGCTATCCCAACAGTTCTACCTTTTCTCGCTATCAATATCCGTCAAAACTTACACAATCAGAACAACACGAAATGGCAGACATTGCCAAACGATTTGTCAAGCACATTGGCTATGATAATGCCCCCTTTAATGTGGAGTTCTTTTACGATGAAAAACACAAAAAAGCCTGGTTTCTAGAAATTAATCCTCGCATCTCTCAGTCTCACGGCGATTTATTTGAAAAAGTGGATGGTACGCCTCACCACGAAATCATGATTGATTTAGCCCTTGGCAATCAACCCGAATTTCCCCATCGACAAGGTAAGTACAAATATGCAGCGAAATTTTTAGAACGTCGCTTTGAAGATGCCCTAGTGGCTAACATCCCCAGTCAATCGGATGTTGAACAACTCCAGCACCAAATTCCCGATACCTTGGTCGATATTTTCGTTAAACCAGGGATGAGACTCTCAGAATTGGCAAATCAGGATAGTTACAGTTATGAGATTGCCGATATTTTATTGGGGGCTGAAACCCAACATGAGTTATTGGAGAAACATCGGCAGTGTTTAGAAGCACTTCCCTTTGAATTTAACCCTTAAACGGTTGTTTCTATCAGGGAAAGCAGTGCGCGATCAAGGTTGTAGCCTGTCAACTACCCACAAGGAAAAAGAAATCTAAAAAAATATTCAAATTGAAGGATTAACGATAAGCTATTATGAAAGTAACAAAATATTGCGAAACAGCATACTTATGACGATTTCTTTTCAAAGTCTAGGCATCTCCGAGGCAAGAGTACAACAATTGGAGAAACTAGGCTTCGAGCAACCGACTGACGTACAAGCACAAGCCATCCCAGAACTTCTGAAAGGGAAGGATGTCGTTGGTCAGTCCCAAACGGGAACAGGGAAAACTGCAGCCTTTTCCCTGCCGATTTTAGAACAAATTGATGTTGAGGAAGGAACGGTGCAGGCCTTGATCCTGACACCAACGCGGGAACTTGCCCAGCAAGTCGCCTCAGCGATGAAAAACTTTTCCCACGATCGCGCTCTCAAGATTTTAACGGTTTATGGGGGTCAGTCCATTGATCGCCAAATTCAAACCCTGAAACGAGGGGTGCAAGTGGTTGTGGGGACACCTGGACGGATCATTGATTTACTGAACCGGAAGGCTCTGCGTCTGAATAGTTTACGCTATGTCGTCCTCGATGAAGCCGATGAAATGTTAAGCATGGGCTTTATTGATGATGTGCGGGAAATCTTGAAACAAGCACCGGAACAACGACAAACGGCTTGCTTTTCGGCAACGATGCCACGGTTGATTCAAGAATTGATTAACCAGTTTATGGACGATCCCGTCAGCTTGAAAGTAGAGCGTCCGAAAGGCACTCCTAACCAAATTGAACAACGGGTCTATAAAGTGCCTCGCGGTTGGACAAAAGGGAAAGCCCTGAAGCCGATTTTAGCAGTAGAAAACCCAGAGTCGGCGTTGATTTTTGTCCGCACTAAACGCACCGCCAGTGAAATCACGCAAGAACTGCAAACGGCAGGCTATAGCGTTGATGAATATCATGGTGATTTAAGCCAAGGACAACGGGAACGACTCGTACAACGGTTTCGTAAAAATCAAGTGCGCTTAGTGGTTGCCACGGATATTGCAGCGCGGGGATTAGATGTGGAAAATCTGTCTCATGTCATTAACTTTGACCTCCCTGATAATATCGAAACCTATATTCATCGCATTGGACGGACGGGACGTGCAGGTAAAACGGGTATCGCTATCAGTTTAAGTCAATATCGCGATCGTAATACCCTCCGTCAAATCGAACGACGGTTGCGTCAACGACTGAATATTCTCTCCATTCCCAGCCGTGCTGAAATTGAAGCCCAACGCTTAGAAAAACTGCGGGAAGAGTTGCAAAATAGCTTGGGTGGCGAACGGATGGCATCTTTCTTACCCTTAGTCCGAGAATTAGGGGATGAATATGATGCCCACGCGATCGCTGCTGCAGCGTTACAAATGATTTACGACCAAAGTCGTCCCCAGTGGTTGGATGAAAACTGGCAAGATCCCCCAAGCGATCGTCCGAAGCCCAAACCGCGCAATAAGCGGAATTCTAAGCCTTCTGTCCGTCCTACCTCCGCCGATCGCCCTTAATTTCCTCGCTGATACCACATCTGCTGAGTTTTTGTGATAAAGTGTGGGCGAGACCTATTTTCTAGGGATTAACCTACATGACACGGGAATCTTCCCAGACTCACATAAACAATGTAGGGCGCGTCTTAAAACAGGTTGGTTGATTGTCTCTCTATCGGCAAATGCCAGAGTTGAGGTCAAATGTGACAACACGACCAACCTTATCATCAGCTTAAGCAACTGACTCTAGCGCCATTCCCTAGTTCTTTGTCGAGTGATTTTTGAACAGACTGCAAAAGGAACCCGTGACCACAACTAGAGTTTCGCCCGTTAGCCCCAATCCCAGCCCAAATCGCCTCAAAGATCAGACAAGTTGGTCTGGTCTGATCGAAACCTATCGTCCTTTTTTGCCCGTTACTTCGACAACCCCTGTTGTCACCCTCTTAGAGGGAAATACGCCTTTGATTCCAGCTTTTAGCCTTTCAGATCGCATTGGACGGGGCGTAAAAGTTTATGTGAAATATGATGGTTTAAATCCCACAGGTAGCTTTAAAGACCGTGGGATGACCATGGCAATTTCTAAAGCAAAAGAAGCAGGTGCGCAAGCTGTCATTTGCGCCAGCACGGGTAACACTTCTGCTGCTGCCTCCGCTTATGCGATTCGTGCCGGGTTAAAGCCGTTTGTCCTTATTCCAGATGGTTATGTTGCCCTTGGCAAACTCGCCCAAGCCCTACTTTATGGCGCGGAAGTGATTGCAGTGGATGGGAACTTTGATGATTGCTTCCAGCTTGTCAAAGCCATTGCAGAAGAATATCCTGTGACCTTAGTGAACTCAGTTAATCCTTATCGCCTCGAAGGACAAAAAACCGCAGCCTTTGAAATTGTCGATCAATTGGGAGAAGCCCCCGACTGGTTATGTATTCCTGTTGGTAATGCGGGGAATATCTCAGCATATTGGATGGGTTTTTGTCAATACCATCAGCACAATAAATCGGAAAAACTGCCTCGCATGATGGGCTTCCAAGCAGCAGGTTCGGCTCCCATGGTAGAAGGTCATCCCGTGAAGTCTCCTAATACCATTGCCACTGCGATTCGGATTGGCAATCCAGCAAACTGGAAACGAGCGATGGCGGTACAAGACGCGAGTCAAGGGGAATTTAATGCCGTCACTGATGAAGAAATTTTAGAAGCCTATCGGATTTTAGGGCGAGAAGAAGGGGTCTTTTGTGAACCAGCAAGTGCAGCCTCTGTCGCGGGCTTATTAAAGGTGAAAGATCGCATTCCGAGTCAAAGTACGGTTGTCTGTGTCTTGACTGGTAATGGCTTAAAAGATCCTCAAAGTGCCATTGATCATGCACAAGCGCAAGTAAAATCGGGTGTGCCCTCGCAGTTAGAAGCAGTTGCGGAAGCTATGGGCTTTTAACAATCATTTTGGATTCTTGGTTGCAGCAATTCATTGAATGAGGGTCTGCTGAAAAAGTAGGGTGGGCAGTGCCCACCCTGCATTATATTCCTATAACAGATAGACTAACCCAAACAGAATCACCCACACCACATCAACAAAGTGCCAATAGAGTTCTGAGGCTTCTACCCCGAAATGTTCCTCGCTGCTATAGTGATTTTGACGAGTCGATCGCTGCAAGACAAATAAAATCAACAATAAGCCCACCGTGACGTGCAACCCATGAAAGCCCGTGAGAACATAGAAACAACTGGTAAATAAATTAGTCGTTAAACCAAACTCCAGATGACTGTATTCATAAAGTTGTCCCCCTAGAAAAATCGCACCCATGAGTGCGGTTAAGCCAAACCAAAACTGTAATCCAGACGTATCATTCTTTTTAATGGCACTTTGTCCCCGGTGCATCACAAAGCTGCTAGAAATCAGAATAATGGAGTTAATGCCAGGGAGTATCAGGTCTAACTCAGGAGTGCCTTCAGGGGGCCATTCGGGCATCACAGACGCATAAATGAGATACGCTGCGAATAATCCCAGAAAAATCATACTCTCAGCAATTAGGAATAAGACAACCCCAAACATCCGAAAATCAGGATGTTCCTCATGGGCAGTATCTGCGCCTTCTGTGTAATTAATGGTTTCTGACTGATTAACGGCCGAACTCTGCATAAATTGTTTAACCTTATGATTGAATTTGTGATCAAAAATTGGGTGATGTAGAGACATTCCAGAGAACATCTCTACAAATGACGAAGGACGAATGACAAAGGACAAACGATTAACTCATGTCCGCTTTCACTTCCGAAAGTAACTCTTCCACCGATTGGTCATCTTCTTCGGCGCTATCAATCCCATAATCATAGGGACCCGACCATAAGACAGGTTCTTCCTCAAAGTTTTCAATCATCGGTGGGGAAGAGGTTTGCCATTCTAAAGTCAGGGCTTTCCAAGGATTTGCCCCTGCTTCTTTTCCTTTGAATGCACACCAGACTAAGTTCACGATGAAGGGAAACGTGGAAACAGCTAAGATATATGACCCCGCAGTGCAAACCATATTTAAAAGTTGATATTCGGGATCATAAATGGCAATGCGTCGGTTCATTCCCTGTAATCCTAACTGGTGCATGGGAAGGAAGGTAATATTCAAACCGATAAAGGTCAGTCCAAAATGAATTTTCCCCCAGGTTTCGTTGAGGTATTTTCCAGTCATCTTCGGATACCAGTGATACACTGCCGAGAATAACCCTAAAACACTACCGCCAAAGAGAACATAGTGCAGGTGGGCAACAATGAAATAGGTGTCGTGGACGTGGATATCAAACGGCACTGAAGCAAGCATCACGCCACTTAATCCGCCAATGAGGAAAGCCGAGACAAAGCCCATCCCGAATAACATGGCACTGTTGAGACGGATTTTGCCACCCCAGATGGTGGCACACCAACCAAAGACTTTAATTCCGGTGGGAACGGCGATAATCATGGTGGTTGCCATAAAGAACATCCGTAACCAGCCAGGTGTTCCGCTACTGAACATATGGTGCGCCCAGACAATTAACCCGAGGAAGCAAATAGCAAGACTAGAGAACGCGATCGCGCGGTAGCCAAAAATCGGTTTACGAGAATGAACGGGCAAAACTTCTGAAATCACCCCAAAAAAGGGCAAAATCATAATATAAACCGCAGGGTGCGAGTAAAACCAGAACATATGCTGGTACACAATCGGATCACCGCCACCAGTGGGGTTAAAGAAACTCGTCTCCACAATTAAATCAAAAGATAACAGAATGAGTGCCGAGGCGAGAACGGGGGTACTCACCAAAATCATTACCCCTGTCGCTAACATCGACCAGCAAAATAAGGGCATCTCAAATAAGGACATTTCTGGCATCCGCATTTTGAGAATGGTGGCGACAAAGTTAATCGCCCCCAAAATCGAAGAAGTTCCTAAAACCAAAATACTGAGAATCCAGATTTCTTCCCCTGCTTTCCCTGTCATTAAACTCAGAGGCGGATAAGAAGTCCAACCCGCTTGTGGTGCGCCCACAAAGAAACTCGCCATCAATAGCAAGCCTCCTGGGGGGATTAACCAAAACGCTACTGCATTTAAGCGGGGAAATGCCATATCCTTCGCCCCCACCATCAAGGGGATTAAATAATTCCCAAACCCCGCACCAGCCGGGACAATCCAGAGAAAAATCATCACTGTACCATGAACGGTGAACAGTTGGTTATACACTTCTGGACTCACAAAATCGGATTCTGGGGTGGCTAACTCCGTGCGTACCGCAGCAGCTAACGCCCCGCCAATGAGATAGAAAATAAAGGACGTAACAAGATATTGAATGCCAATCACCTTGTGGTCTGTATTGAAGGTAAAGTAATCGGTCCAAGTTCGTTTTTCCTCAAACTGTTCGGTTTGAGGCGTTTCTACTGGGGTTGTCATAATAATTTAATGCGTATGATGGATGTGCAATTCCTCTAACGTTTCGTCATTAACTCCAATTTTTTCGGCATAGGGAGTCAATAGGGGATCGGTTGTTCCCACAGCGACGGTATCGTCTAAAGGTTGACTTTGGGCAACTTGTTGTTCTTGAATCCAAGCCTGATACTCGTCTCGACTTTCAATAATTAATTGGGTTTTCATCGCCCCATGATAGGGACCACACAGTTCAGCACAAATTACGGGATATTCCCCAGTGCGTTCGGGGGTAAAACTAATTTTTGTTTCTCGACCGGGAACCGCATCTTGTTTTAGACGTAATTGCGGGACCCAAAAGGCATGAATGACATCCCCTGCTTCAATTTTCAGATTAACGGGTTGTCCCACAGGAACGTGCAGTTCTCCCGAAACAATCCCACTATCCGGATAAGTGAATAAAAACGCATACTGAATCGCATTCACCTCCACCGATAAGGGGGTTAAGTTTTTCGCCTTATTACCAGGGGATTCTCCTAAACCCAAAGCAAGATAATCGGAAGCAGAAGCAATTAAGCCCTGTAAGCCTTCATTGTGGGTTGTCTCTTCCGCCACTTGTTGGGGACCGGGATCGCGGGAGGCTTCTGGATTTAATCCGCCCATTGAGTTATAAACTTCAAAGCTATAGATGGAAATAATCAAGACAATCACCGTCGGAATCGCTGTCCAGACAATTTCTAAAGACACATTTCCTTCCGTCGGCGGACCATCGCTATCATCTCCAGGCTTTTGGCGAAAACGAATGAGAGAATAAATCAATACGCCTTCAATGAGTAAAAATAAGCCCATCGCAACGGTCATCATGAGTTGAAAAATCCCATCGACCGCTTGGGCTTCTGGAGAAGCAGCCACGGGAAGTAAACCATGATTTTGACCATACCAAAGGCTAATGATGGCGATTAAGATCGCAATTGTGGCAATTTTAATTTTGTTAGCAGTAGTCACGGTTTTTTACACTGATTTCCTTAATCGTTTGCAATTTTACATTTACTTAAATACTCTTTTTGCTGTGAATTCTTACTCAGTCGAGCCTTTTCCAGCTAATATTTTTCCTTTACACGCTCATCCCTCACCTACGGTAAAACAAACCATTCAAAAATTCAGGTCAATTGTTCAATTTTCAACTTTTCTTTGGTTTTTCTTTGGGATCGCAACAAATCTAAACATCGAAACCGCAGGAAATGTAAAGAAATATCAAAGGAATCTTTTCCGAATCTGAAGAAGATATAAAACAATGGAAATCAGCAATTGAGATGATTAGAGTAGGGATTAAAGTCAGAAAATTACAGTTGAGCAAGTGCTAAGTTAATCAACAGCTATGACTTAGCAACTAATAAAGTTTTTATAATCTTTAGCGGTTATGACAGAATCAGCGATTTACCCAAAAATTAATACTTCTTCTGGGAAGATTTCTGCTCAGCAACGAGTCCGACGATTGATTTGGAAAATTGCGATTGCAACCTTTATTTTAATGGCAATTGGCAGTGCGACTCGCGTGATGGATGCGGGTTTAGCTTGTCCAGACTGGCCCCTTTGCTATGGTCAGGTAGTGCCGTCCCAACAAATGAATTTACAGGTGTTCTTAGAATGGTTTCACCGCCTTGATGCAGCGTTAATTGGTTTAACCACAATGGGGTTGGTGGGTTTATGTCTTTGGTTGCGTCGGGAATTACCCCGTTGGCTACCTTGGGCTGCTTTTGGTGCTTTAGTGCTGGTGATTGTCCAAGGATTATTAGGGGGACTAACGGTGACTGAGTTACTGCGTTTTGATATTGTCACCGCTCATTTAGGAACAGCGTTACTCTTTTTCTGTTTGTTGATTGGGATGGGAACCGCTTTACTGCCCTATCAAGGGACAACAACGGCGAAAAAACTCCCTTGGGTTGGCGGTATGGCAGCAGGATTAGTTTATCTGCAAAGCCTCTTAGGGGGATTAATTGCTTCTCGCTGGGCGGTGCATCAATGTTATACGGGGTTTGAACTCTGTTCAGTGATGAATACCCATCTGGCGGGTGTTCTCCCCGCAAGTATAGCAACCTTAGCGGTGGTGATTTTTTCTTGGCGCACGCCCGCCCTCCATCCGATGTTACGTCAGTTAGCGAATCTTTCCGGAATCTTTCTCCTACTACAAATTTTAGTGGGGTTTGCCACGTTTCATCTGCACCTGCAAGTGGAACCCCTCACTGTCACCCATCAAGCGGTTGGGGCTGCTTTACTAGGGGGATTGGTGGCTTATACCGTCTTAGCAGTGCGCGATCGCGCAGTTCCCTCTACTTCTATCTAATCGCCCCGCTTCTCATTACTTTTAATTGTTGAATTTTCAAGGAATCAATATGACAGGGACTAGTCTTTCTCCCCGTAACGAAACGTTTTTACAAGTAATTCAGAGTTATTATCAACTCACCAAACCGCGTATTATTCCCTTATTACTGATTACCACCGCAGCAGCGATGTGGTTGGCGGGAAAAGGACAAGTTGACCCCTTTAATGTCTTTATTACGCTGCTTGGGGGAACTTTAGCAGCAGCTTCCGCGCAAACCCTTAACTGCATCTACGATAAAGATATTGATTATGAGATGCAGCGCACTCGGAAACGCCCCATTCCTTCCGGAAGAGTGCAACCGCAACACGCTTTATTATTTGCCATTGCTTTAGCGATTCTTTCTTTTAGTCTGATGGCTTGGTTTGTGAATGTCCTCAGTGCTTTACTCGCCTTATCGGGTATCTTCGTTTATATGCTGGTTTATACCCACTGGCTAAAACGTCACAGCACCCAGAATATTGTCATTGGCGGTGCTGCGGGTGCAATTCCCGCCTTAGTCGGTTGGGCTGCGGTAACGGGTGAGTTAAGCTGGACCGCATGGTTTTTATTTGCCATTGTTTTCTTCTGGACTCCCCCCCATTTTTGGGCGTTGGCGATGATGATCTGTGATGATTATGCGGAAGTCAATGTTCCGATGTTACCTGTGGTAAAAGGGGCAAAAAATACTGCCGAACAAGTGTTTAATTATACGATTTTCGTTGTTCCTTTAACCTTTGGTTTGATTTATCCCCTCGGTGAGTCTGGAGTGATTTACGCGCTATTTGCAGGGATTCTCGGGATAACATTTATTGTCAAAACTTGGGAGTTGCGACAAACGCCAGAGGATAAAATGAAAGCGCGATCGGTGTTTAAGTATTCGATTCTCTACATGATGCTTCTCTGTACAGGAATTGTCGTTGATAGCTTACCGATAACACACAACATGGTGAGTTTTGTGAGTAATACAATCGCTCAATTCTAAATCATTATTTTTCCCCTCATTCCATCCTGTTTGGGGGGATTTTTTTATTGAACCACAAAACACAAAGATCACAAAGGGTTGCATGATTTGATAAACTACGCTAACCCGCTTCGCGCTCGGTCGTAGCCTCCCGCGCTTTCGGTGAATTAAGTTGAACAATGAAGAATTAAGCGATTTCCATCGGGATCATAAGCATAGATTTCCTTGCCATGAGAGGCGGTAGTAACTTCCCCTGAAGGTGAATCGCCTAAAGCAGATAATTGCGCGATCGCGCTGTCTAAATCACCCACTTCAATACATAAACTCATCGCACTCTTTTCAGGCTGACTAAATTCATTTTTGTGTGTATCTTTCGGTTGAAAAATTCCTAATTTTAATCCCCCTGCTAGTTGAAATTCAGCATATTTATTCGGAAGATAAGGCTCTGGATTATTCTCTAATAGAGTTTTGTAAAAATTAACTAAGGTTTCTAGATCTTGAGTTGCAATTGTCAGAAAAGCAGTTTTATATTCCATAGATAGCGTTTTTTAGTCGGTTGAGGACAGTGACCAGTGACCAGTTATCAGTTAACAGTGAACAGTTATCAGTTATCAGTTACCAAAGAACTAAGAACCAAGAACCAAGAACAAAACTTTAAAATGTAACTCACTCGTCCTAAAATTACCAGATTAATTTATTTTAAGTAAAAACATATCACTGGATAGATTATCTTCATCTAAAAATATTTTAGGCTAAAACTAAATAGATTGAGTCTATTCTAGAAAGCACAAAAAAGAGGTACTATGGGACACGCAACATTACCCGCAACCCTCCGAAACTGGCTCGTTACTGCTTTAGAAGACTTTCCGCATCCCGTTAAAATCCAATTTTGGGAAGGAGAAATTTTAAACTTAGGAAAAGCAGGAGATTCCAGTGTTGAATTAGACTTTCGCCATCCTGGTGTTTTACGGTCTCTGATCCTAAAACGGGATCCTTTAGTGTTAACAGAAGCATATTTAAATGGTTGGTTTGACTTCCACGGTGAGATTGAAAACATTGTTCATCTGGGACAACATTTGGCTTGGAAAGGATTAAAGCGCACGCAAGGAATCAAAGCCTGGTTACAGTGTTTATTTCTTCCTCGTTTACCGCTTAATGTGAATCCTGAAAATAACCGTGATGGAGAAGTTCATAGTAAAGAGCGCGATCGCGCTGCGATTCAACATCATTATGATGTGGGAGATAACTTTTATCAACTTTGGTTAGACCCGTGGATGGTCTATTCCTGCGCTCATTTTGAACATCCGTTAATGAGTCTGGCTGAAGCCCAAGAACAAAAATTAGACATCAGTTGTCGTAAATTGAAATTACAATCGGGAGAAACCCTCCTTGATATCGGTTGCGGTTGGGGGGCGATGCTGCGTTGGGCTGCCAAACATTATGGCATTAAAGGGTATGGAATCACCCTCAGTGAAAAACAAGTGGCGTACAATCGCCAACGCATCCAAGAAGAAGGCTTAGCGGATCAACTGGAAGTGCATCTGTTGGACTATCGCGACTTACCGAAAGAGCCCACGTTTGATAAAATTGTATCTGTTGGCATGATCGAGCACGTGGGGTTAAACCAATATCCCGCCTATTTTCAAAGTGCATATCAGTGCTTAAAATCGGGTGGTTTATTTCTCAATCATGGCATTACTTCTACTGATCAATGGAATGGTTCGAGTATTGGAGAACGGTTTATTAATCGCTATATCTTCCCAGATGGCGAACTCATTCAACTGACACCGATGTTGCGAGAAGCAGAAAAAGCCCGTTGGGAAATTGTTGACGTGGATAACTGGCGACCCCATTACGCCTTAACCTTACGCCGTTGGGCTGACAATTTAGCAAAAGCAAAAACAGAAGCGGTGCAGCTAATTGGTGAAAAATTATATAACATTTGGCAACTATATTTAGTCGGTTGCGCGATCGGTTTTGAACAGAATCAAATGGGAATCTATCAAACTGTATTACGCCGAAAAGAAGATGAAAAATGGAATTTACCGCTCACTCGTCAAGGATAGGTAAGGAGTTTAGGCGGTAGTCCCTAGATCATTCTTGGTCGCTAACAACGTCACCTATGTTTTAACATGAATCGGTAGTGCTATAACAATTAGTCGCAGATTACACCTTCCTAAACGGAAGGGGCAAGATGCGACCGTTGGTCAGCACCTCTTCTTGAAAGAAGAGGCTTAGGGCTCTTTTCTTTGATAGCTGACCAGCTTAAGTTCCTCTCACGGGGCTACGTTTAGGGGAAGCGTTAAAAGTCCTACCTTAGAATGCGAAGCCAGTTCTAAGCTCTAGAACCAAGCAGTTAAACAGTTGTAGCAAGAGGTAAAACAGTGCTGCGAAAGAAAGTTACCGCCCTTAAACTTTGGCGAGGCTCACTTAACTTCGTGCAGGAAAGTAGTCCTGTTATAGGACACGGGGAGGAACTGCACCTCTTCCTCCTCAATCCAACAATACTAATGTCGTCTTCGACAGGATTTCAGACCTGTGATATAAGGATGAGCAGAGTAGTTTTGACAGTGAATCATTGAGGATACCCATTTCTCAACCCACTCAAAAAAGCTCTAGGACACGCCCATTAAGGAGAAATAAAGACCTTGACCAAGCAAACCACCCAAAGTCTGACCGCAATTATCGGTGGGATTATTGCAGCACTCCTGATCCTGATTGGTTTTAACTCGTATGTGGTAATTAATCCAGGGGAAGCAGGGGTACTCAGCATTCTGGGAAAAGCCCAAGAAGATGCTCTTCTCGAAGGGATTCATTATAAAATTCCTTTCATTTCCAAAGTTGATGTGTATGATGTGACGGTGCAGAAATTTGAAGTTCCTGCCCAAAGTGCAACTAAAGACTTACAGGATCTTAAAGCCAGTTTTGCCATTAACTTTCGTCTTGATCCCGTAAAAGTGGTTGATATTCGTCGGAAGCAAGGGACACTCAGTAACGTCGTTTCTAAAATTGTTGCCCCCCAAACTCAAGAATCGTTTAAAGTGGCTGCAGCACGGAAAACCGCCGAAGAAGCGATCACCCGACGGGATGAATTAAAAGAGGACTTTGATATTGCCCTTAATCAACGCCTCGACAAGTATGGTATCGTTGTTTTAGATACCAGTGTGATTGACTTGAACTTTACTAAAGAGTTTGCCCAAGCAGTAGAAGACAAACAAATTGCCGAACAACGGGCGCAACGAGCGGTTTACATTGCTAGGGAAGCAGAACAAGAAGCGCAAGCCGATATTAATCGCGCCAAAGGGAAAGCAGAAGCGCAACGTCTCCTCGCGGAAACCTTACGTGCCCAAGGAGGGTCATTAGTTCTGCAAAAAGAAGCCATTGAAGCTTGGCGACAAGGGGGGTCGCAAATGCCCAATGTTTTAGTCATGGGTGGCGAAAATAACAGCAGTGTTCCCTTCTTATTTAATCTGGGGGATCTTGCCGATATTGACCAAGACCGTCCTTCCCCAGAAGATGCGTCTCCCCTTGATGAACCTTCTCCCTTTGAGGATAATGAGGAGGACTCTTCTTCCCTTGATTTGCCTCCAAGTTATGGTGGTTTATAGCCGTTGGTGCAGGAAACCAAGCGTTAACTATTGTTAGAGGAAGTATCTGGGCGCGTGCGGCGAGTTCTGTAACAAATAACAAATAACAAATAACCAACAACCAACACGGAGCAAAATTCTTGACTCAACCCAATATCCAAAGCCTAACTGCCATTATTGGTGGTATAATCGCTGCTGTCTTACTCATCATTGGCTTTAACTCATACACCGTCATTAACCCAGGGGAAGCGGGGGTACTCAGTATTTTAGGGAAACCCCAAGAAAACCCCCTTTTAGAAGGGATTCACTTTAAACCCCCTATCATTTCCAAGGTTGATGTCTATGATGTCACTGTTCAAAAATATGAAGTGCCAGCGCAAAGTGCCACTAAAGATTTACAAGACTTAAATGCCAGTTTTGCCATCAACTTTCGTCTTGATCCGGTGAAAGTGGTGGATATCCGCCGTAAACAAGGAACATTGAGTAATGTGGTGGCAAAAATTATTTCTCCACAAACTCAAGAATCCTTTAAAGTGGCTGCAGCACGAAAAACGGCAGAAGAAGCGATCACCCGACGTGATGAATTAAAAGCAGATTTTGATGTCGCCTTGAACCAACGACTGGAGAAATATGGAATTATTGTTCTTGATACCAGCGTCGTTGATCTCAACTTTACTAAAGCCTTTGCTCAGGCAGTAGAAGACAAACAAATTGCTGAACAAAGTGCGCAACGGGCGGTTTACATTGCCCGAGAAGCAGAACAAAAAGCCCAAGCCGATATTAATCGCGCCAAAGGACGAGCGGAAGCCCAACGCTTACTCGCAGAAACCTTACGCGCCCAAGGAGGATCATTAGTTCTGCAAAAAGAAGCGATCGCAGCATGGCGTGATGGTGGCTCACAAATGCCCAATGTCTTAGTGATGGGAGGAGAAAACAAGAGCAGTGTTCCCTTCTTATTTAATCTGGGCGATCTTGCTGATATTGACCAAGACCGTCCTTCCCCAGAAGAAGCATCTCCCCTTGATGAACCGTCTCCTTTTGCAGAAGATGACGATTCCGCTTTAGACCTTCCTTCTGGTTATGACAGTTTAGATCTCAATTAAGCCAAGGCATTAATATTCTGAGGACAAGGTTTCGGTGGCATCTTGACTACCGAAACTGTCTTCAGTTTCCCCTTCTTCAATGACGATCACGGTAATATTGTCTGAACCCCCGTTTTCTTTGGCCGTTTCAATGAGTTGAGTGACTGCTTTATCACAGGTTTCCGCAGCATTGAGATAACGATTAATTTCCTCTTCTCGGACTTCTCCAGTTAAACCATCACTACAGAGCAAGAGCCGATCGCGCGGTTGAATATTGAGAATATCAATATCAATGCTATAGAGTTCTTTGCGACCTAAACACTGGGATAAAACGTGCCGCCAAGGGTGAACTTCTGCTTCTGCTGGGGAAATCGTACCTGACTTGAGCGCCCAAGCCACCCAAGTATGATCTTCAGTGAGTTGAATCAGTTCATGATCTCGCCAGAGGTAGAGTCGAGAGTCTCCCACATGAACACACCAGGCTTGATTTTTACGAAAGATCACACCGACAACCGTTGTTCCCATTTCCGCCCGTTCGGGATGGGTTTGTTGATCGGCAATGATTTTTTCGTTGGCTTCCTCAACGGCTTGGTGAAGCAACACTTCTGAGTTGAGATCACAGTCCCAATGTTCTTCTAGGTAATCACTAATAGCTTGTGTCGCGATTTTACTGGCTTCTTGTCCGCCAGCGTGTCCACCCATGCCATCGGCAACGATAAAGAAACGCCCTCGCGGATCGTAGTATAAGCAGTCTTGGTTGACTGCACGCATCATTCCAGTATCAGTTCGCCCATTAAAGCGACGTTTCATAGCCTTTTTTTATAACCAGTGTACAGAACAAAAAATAATAGGTTTATTTTATCGGTTTATTGCATTCGATCCCAACGATCTAAACGTTTTAATAAACGAATAAATGCAAATCCAGATGCCCCTGCAGCAAACGCCATAATCACAGCTAAAGTGATAAAGTCATTGACAATGAGTAGGGTGGCTGAGATGGTAAAGCCGACGATGAGTAAGGTGTAATTTGTTCCGAGTTGCACGCCACTCATCCGTCGTAAAATGCGATCCGTTTCAATGGAACGAACCCGCAGGCGGAGATCACCTCTCTCTAGCTTATCAATGGTTTCTTCGACGCGACGGGGTAAGCCCAACGCCGTTGAACTCACTTGGGCTGCTTGTCGTCCAATTTCATCGAGAAAAGTCTTGTTGCTATCGTAACCGTTACTGTTCATAAGATCCATCGCATAAGGCTGCGCCACGGCCATAAAGTTAAATTCAGGGTCAAGGGTTTTCCCGACCCCTTCCAGAGTGGAAAAGGCTCTCATGACGAAAGTAAAGGTGGCGGGAAACCGAAAGGGGTTGTTATAGGCAATTTCGTATAAATCATCACTGATTTCAGCAACAGATTGTTCCTCAAAGGGTTCATCCATGAAGTTATCCAGCATATACTGAATCGAACGACGAACCGCACTGGTGTCGCCAACAGGGGCAAGTGCGCCCAATTCAACCAAGGATTTTAAGACGCGATCGCCATTTTTTTCCGCAATGCCAAACAGGGTCTCCATCAATTGTTCCCGAACATTGCCTTTAATCCGTCCCATCATGCCAAAATCATAAAAAATGAGTTGTCCTTGGGGACTAACCGCTAAATTACCAGGATGAGGATCGGCGTGAAAGAAGCCATCATAGAGGAGTTGTTGCAGATAGGTTTCCGCACCTAAACGAGCGATGACACTGCGATCAACCCCTGCTGCATCGAGGGCTTCGTGATGACTGACTTTAATCCCGGGAACAAATTCTAACGTTAACACTCGTAAGGAGGTATAACGCCAATAAACGCGGGGAACGCGCACTTGTTTATAGTTTTGGAAATTACGGCGGAACGTATCTGCATTACGCCCTTCGTTGAGATAGTCGGCTTCTTCCCAGAGAATGCGACAACATTCGTCATAAATGCCTATCCAATCCCGTCCCTTTCCCCAACGGGGATGATTTTGGAAATAGCGAGCAATGCGCTTGAGGATGGCTAAATCAATGGTAAATAATTTTTTCAGACCTGGACGTTGGACCTTGACAACAACGGTTTCCCCATTATGGAGTTGCGCTTTGTGAACTTGTCCTAAACTCGCTGCTGCTAACGGCGTGGGGTCAAAACTTGGAAAGAGTTGGTCAACGGATTTGCCTAAGTCTTCTTTAATAATGGCTGCGACCTGTTCAAAGTCAAAGGCAGGAACTCGATCTTGGAGTTTCGAGAGTTCATCCACATACTCAATCGGGAAAATATCAGCGCGAGTGGAGAAGAGTTGACCCACTTTAATAAAGGTGGGACCTAACTCTAAGAGACTTTCTCGAATCCATACTGCTCTGGCTTGACGGCGAGCTTTCTTTTTTTCTTCACTATAACCGCCGATATAGCTCCATTTTTTCCCTTCTAACCACAGTTTGAAGAGAAGTGTAAGCACAAAAAACCAAATATCCAACCGTCGGCGGTTGCGGGAATAGTTTTCTCGGTTCCAACGATAGGCTTTTTTCCCCGCTTCTGGGGAAGAAGAAGCGGAGGACAATTGTTTGTTTAGAGGCTGATTCGATTTCTCAGAGAGCGCAGACACAGCACGATTCCTTGATAGCGTTTTGGCGGTAGAGTGCAACGGAAAACTTCACTTAGAAAGAAATTCCGTTATGATTCGTTTTGGCTTCGATAGGCGTTGAGTTCGGTGCGTAAGCTGGCGATGGAAGCTCTTAACTCATCAACCATCGCTTGTACATCTTCTGGTGAACGGCGAGTGGTTGTTTTCGTACTTGATGCCGAACTAGGCTCAGTGGTGGTGGAAGTGGCACTGGAAGTTGACTGACCTTCGTTTTGTTCAGCGCGAGCCATCACTTCTTCCACAAAGTCTCGCATGGCTTCTCGTTGTTTTGCTTCGAGTTGTCCTAATTCACTGAGACTGTTGGTGACGGTATCTTCGATACGCTCACCAAGGACTTCCGCAAAAGCGCGACCGACATAAAAGGCGTGCAGAGCAGGATTACTCATAAAAAATAATACAGATAGAGGGTAATTGTAGGTTTCGTAACAAATTATAACGTGCAGATGAGAGGCAATGAGCAACGACTCACAGATCTTTCATTACGAATCAAGTTCCCTCTCTCTAGCGGACTGAGAGGGGTTTGGTGATCGAACTGTTTGCAACACCGTCAACCCTGCGACTAAGGTTCGATCTTCGCTAATATGAGGAAATTTGAGTTGGGAGTCAGGTACACCTCTCTCTAGCTGCCGTTTTCGCACAATATTAAAACTTCCTGAAGCCAGTAAATGCAGTTGGGGGGGTGGGACTAAGTCTTGCCGTTTTGCGCCATAGCGGGGATTGACTTCTTTTAAGATTTCATCAAATCGTAACAAGAGTTTTTCTAAGTTGGGTAACGCCTGATCAGGAGGAAGTTCAATATTGAGAATGTAATGGGCTGGGGTTTCTTTTTCGGACAGGGTGAGACAAAAGTCTTCTAAGGTGAGATTAAATTCGGTTTGTAACCGTTGCATGACGGCGACCGCATGAGCTTCTGTTGTTTTCTCAACGGTGGAAGAAATGAGTCCTCCGCGACGATGACGAAATACAATGAGGGGGGCTTGATTGTAAAACCCCACAACTTGCACAACATCGCCATTATCGTAACGGTAAAAGCCACTATAGTTTGTGACAAGAATTCGGTAGCGTTGTCCGATTTCGACTTCTACTGCGAGTAGGGTTTGGGGTTCTTTTGCATCCCATTCTGATTCAGGAATAAATTCAAAGAAACCCGTCCCTACTGCTAAGACACTCCCATCCACGTCGAGATCGGGATAGATGCTATAAGTGGCTTCGGCGGAGGCGTAAGCAGCGCCAAAAACGGGGGTATTTTCGAGGTAGTGGGGGAAACGTTGTAAATAAAAGTCTGATGTTCCTCCTCTTGCGGTGGCGATATAGGAGAGGTTTTCCCAAACTTGCGGAGGGGTTAATCGTCCTTGACGAGTTAAAATCGTTTGTAATTGTTGGGCGCGTTGCGGTTGCGGTTGGAGTTGTTTTTCGAGTTGATTTCGTAAGTGAGATTCAAGGGTTAACCAGTTGGGAATTGTTCCTGTTTTTAAGTTATCAATGAGGTCATCACTATACTGTTCTAAATATTGACAAGTCCTCAGAATCAGCATGGGAAAATTAGCAACAATTCCGCCTGTTTCTGGATTTTGTAGGGCAAAGAGAAGGCAGAGATAATGACGGGCGAAACTATCACTCACTTGTAAGGTTTCGTAAGGATTCGCAAAGAGTTGTTGATAGACCCATTTTCCCATTTTTAAAACGCCAGCAGAACCACTACCATAGGGAATTCCCCCTGAGGTGTAACCAGAAATATTGGTGCTGTTGGTCAGCAAAAGTTTTCGTAAATGTGTGCCTCTTTTTTTTAATGCTGTACTGAGAAAACCGATACTAATTAAGTTTGCCCAGCCTAAGGAATTTTGAAACTTTTTCGTGACTGGAATCAGTTTTTGTTTTCCTGTTGAACCACTGGTGGTGTTGAAATAGACGGCGCGATCGCGCGTTAAAATATTTTCTTCTCCTGCTGCCATCTGTTGGATATACGGTTCATATTCATCATAGTTGCGAACTCTCATGCGCGATCGAAATTCATCAATACTTTTAATCTGACTCAATTTTTCTTCTTGTCCGAAAAGTGTATTTTGATGCCGAGTCAGTACGGCTTGTAAAAATTTCTCTTGTGTTTTGATAACGGCTTTGGTTTGTTGTTGAAATTGTATTTTTGCCACTTGGGAAGTCTGACTTAAAAGACTTAATAAAAGATTAGACATCAGAATTAAAGATATAATGAATTGAGGTGAATTTAAGTTTGATTTATGATCAGTAAAACGATCCAGAAAATTGCTCTCTGCGATTTATCTTTAGAATCTTTAGATAATTTTAAGATTCCAATAGTTATCACTGGATTATTGGGAAAAGATACGGAATGGAACTTAGATTATCTTTGCGAAACCATAAGCGATCATCGGTTTTTATTTCGGCATTATGGACAGCAACGCTATCAACAGGATAAACAAAAATGGCAGAGTATTGGCAGTGGGGTAGAAGTGCGAGAAATGCTATTTTCTGAGTATGCCCAAATGCTACGCAATGGTCAAGCCAAAGCGGAAGATATTTATTTAGCGAAAGCCGATCTCAAGGATACTCCCTTATCCCAAAGCCATTCCTTACAAGCATTGGGGTCTAAACTCAATTTAACTCCAGTCACTGACTATCGGATGTATATGGGACATGGGGGACATACCGCCTCCCTACACTACGATATTCTACATGGGACACTCTGTCAGCTTTACGGTCAGAAAAAAGTGATTCTTTTTCCTCCTCGGGTTACCCCATTTTTATATCCCTTTCCGATTTGGGTTCATTTGACTCATGGGATGAAATTACGCTGTTGTTATAGTCAAGTGGATTTAGAAACGAAAGATTTGACAAAATTTCCTGATTTAAATCTTGCGCTTCGGGAACAAAAAACTGTGACCTTAAATGCGGGAGAAGTGCTTTTTATTCCTGTGGGATGGTGGCATGAAATTAGCACCCTTGACACTAATGAAATATCTTGTTCAGTCAGTCGGTTTTGGCAAGTTTCTGCCCAAGCGGAAGGCTATTTATCTTGGCAACGGTGGCGACCTGTATTGGGAAATATTCTCGCTTTACCGCATCAGACGCAAAGGATGATTAAGCAATTCTTAAAACAGCCCACTTGGGCAACAATTCGGGAAATTTTGTATAGAATCTAGGAAGGAATCTGAGGAAGATAGGAGTGATGATTGTTTTAATTAGCTTTCTTGCTGCGTTTGTGGTTGCGAGTTTGGTGGAATACTGGATACACCGCCTGATGCACGCTTCCCAAAAATTTGGCGAACGTCATCGGGATCATCATCGTCGGAATGAAGGACAAGGGGTGATCTGGGAGTTCTTGGATTATGTTAAGGGCAGCGCGATCGCGATGGGATTGCCGTTTTTGATTTCCGTAGAAATCGGAAGCGGTTGGTTACTCGGTGCGCTAACCTATGCTGCCTTTTCTGCTTACGCCCATCAACTGCAACACGAAAACCCCACCCGTTGCTTCTGGATGAAAATGCCCGTTCACTATGTTCATCATAAATATGGAATGTGGCATCATAATTTTGGTTTAGGAGTGGATTGGTGGGATCATGTCTTTGGCACGTACAAGCAAGTCGATTGGCTGACAGAAGAAGAATTGTCCCAGCAAACCAGCTATTTTGCCCTCAAATGGTGGTAGATTACACTGATTGCAGTGGGCAAGAATTAATCTCCGAATCAGGTCATTCTCAGTTCCCAACTGTACAAATTTCTCAACACTTGTTTTAGAAAGGAGAGTGACGTTGAGTTACTTCCAAGAGGCAAAAGCACACTTCATTGCAAGTCATCAAAACCCAATTAATCAGGCTTTACACCACATCGTTAATATTCTCGTCTTTGTGGGGATTGGTTATTTGTTCATCGACTGGCGACTCAGTCTCGTTTGTGGTGTCTTAACCCAAGTTTTAGCCATTGGTGGACATACCTTTTTCGAGAAAAATGAACCAGCATTTAAAAAATATCCTGGAATTGTCATTCTAGCTTCGATGTCTTGGTCATTTGAAAACTGGTTTGGTTTACGTCAGTTATTCCAAGCCACAAAACAACAATCCAATTAAATCAACTGTAGTCAAACCCTTTGTGAGGAGTCTTTAATTCATGTATAACGGCTTATTAGTCATTGATGCGGATGCCCATAAATTAGAAAATCCGCTCATTTTACGAGATTATCTAGAACCCGAATATCGCGATCGCGTGGGATTAGTGGTTGACAGCTTAGGAGACCAACGCGCCAGAATCGTTGATTACAACCCCCAGACCAAAACCAATGATTTTGTTCGGATGTTCCCGCAACCGCAAGGGTTAGGAAAAGGCGGTTTCCGCAACTTACACCCTGATACTACTTTAGGGGCAATGTTCAACAAAGTGCGGATTCAGCACATGGACGAAGAAGGGATTGATGTCCATGTCATCTATGGAACATTAAACCTGATCTTTTCTAGCATTTTAGATAAAGATCTTGCTGTTGCCCTGTGTAAAGCCTACAACAACTACATGGCAGATGATTGTAAAGGCTATGACAATCGTTTGCAACCGATTGGTGTCATTCCCCTGCAAGATGTGGATGAAGCAGTAAAAGAGATGTATCGCTGCGTCAATGAACTAGGGATGATTTCCGTGGCGGTTGCGCCAAACCTTCCCATTCCTCATCCGAAAGCCCCAGATGCGTTCCCAGATATCCGTACCGCAAAATCGGTTTCTCACCCTGATTTCCGTCCCATTCTGCAAGCTGCTGTCGATCTCGATATTGGCTTAGGGATTCATGGTGGACCTGGATCTTATATGGTGGGTGGTTTAGCAGACCATACCGAAACCTTTGTTCTCACTCATATTTTTGTCCAACGAAACCAGCAACAACTCGCCTTAGCCCGGATGGTCTTTGATGGCGCGTTTGAACAATTCCCTGATCTCCGTGTGGGCTTCCTGGAAGGGGGATGTGGTTGGGTTCCTGATCTCGCCCATGCTTTCCATGAACATTGGGAAAAACGGATTCGCGATTTCGATCCCAAACATCCTTATCGTCCTTCCTTAATGGACTTCACTAAGTTAATGGTGCAAGAATACGGCGGACAAAATAACGTCAATATTATCTCGCAGGCGCGGAACTTATTTGATCTGTTGTGGAATAAACAACATGATCCCACACAAATTGAAGATGAAAGTCTTTATGAACACTACGATTTACGCCACCGCGATCCCTTAGACTATTTTGAACGAGGACAAATCTTTACCTCGTTTGAATCAGACGATCCCGGTCCTGCTTATCTTCCCCAAGCCATGGGTGAAATTGGAAAACATATTACCTGTTTCTCGGGCGACTATGGTCATTGGGATGGGGTTTTAAGAAACTGTGTGTCTGATGCAGCAAAGGTTGCGGATTACGATCGCGATCATCTTGCCCTTTTATTAGGCGGAAATGCTTTAGATCTCTACGGTCAACGGTTACGGAATGTTCTCCCTGAAAACCTTGCGGTTGCTGCCACTCCCACTAGTTAAAGCAATTTATTTTTAATGCTCTTTTCCCCTTTCTGTTAAGGCAGAGAGGGGTTTTTTACGGTGACCAGTTATCAGTGACCAGTGGATAGTGGACAATACTTTGAGTTCTCCATTGATTAAAATTCAATGGATTCACTCTTGTTGTGACTCAATGGATTAAAATCACATTTCGTCACTTCCTTTCCCACACTCAAGAATGGGAGACAGACCTTGACTAGGTTTCGCCCTAGCTGTATCCTTACCTGTTAAATTAGCCCGTTTGGGTTTTTCACCATTAAGTTTAGGGCTGTTTGGAATGATAACATAAAATGACACAAAAGGCTGAAGCCTTTAAGGGCCATTCATGAGGGGCTGTGTGCGGAGGTTTCCTCCGCACCTAGAAAGCCCCGTCCATCCGTTTCAAACGGATGGCTCTCTGACTGTTTTCCTGTAGTGAAAAGAAAGAAAAACTACCCACTACCCACTAACAAAGAACGAAGAACAAAGAACGGTCTTAACCGACCAATGGACTTTTTCAGGAAACCCTAAGTATAGAGCGGTTCGGCGACTAAAACCAATGATCCGTCTAAATTGGCAACAATTTCTGTGGTAATATCGCTAACGGCTAGTCCACCTGCGGTTTGTCGGCGTAATGCCCGTAAGACGGTTAAATCATAATCTTGGGCAACTTGAACAATCGCTTTGGGAACATGATCGTGAAGCATCGTTTGGATCTGAATCGGAAGCGGAAACTGATGCCACAGCAACCATTCCCTTAAGCCCGCTTCAAAGGCTTCCATATCCTCTTTCGATTCTCCCCAAAGCCCAATGTGAAGGAGAGTAACTTGGGCTTGATTCGTTTGCGCGATTAATTGAGCAAACTCAATGGTTCGCCAACTGGGAGGACTGAGATTTTCTATAGGGACTAAAATGCGTTTAATTTCGGTTGGATCTTTATGGAGATTCATCACAACAACGGGACAGTGGGCTGTCCAAAAGACATGATCAATGGTTTTACCTAAGAGACGTTCTCGAAGTGTGGTCGGACTCCAGCCCATAACAATCCAAGTCACCCCGTGTTCCCGTGCGGTGCGAGTAATGCCTTGGGCAATATTGTCATCTAAACGGAGTACAGGCTGGATGGAAACCTGAAACGGGTCGCTCAGTTCTTGGGTTTGTTCTAATAAAAATTGGGCTTGATCGATGTCCTTGGTTGTTGCCATACCGTCGATGACGACGGCTAAGGAAATTACTTTTCCTTCTCCTTGGCGAGCTAGTAAAGCTGCCGTTTCCACTAAATACGTTTTGGTGTTGGGGTTAGCGAGAGAAACCAAGACCCGAGAGGGGGGATAGGTGACAAACGTTTCTGGGATGGTCAGTGAGCTTAATTGTTGCTGACGACGTGGGGATTGTAGCTGACGACCGAACCGCTGCGTCAGAATCGGTCCCACCATGGCAGTTACAAGCATCAACATAATTACCGCATTGAATAATGAACGATCCAGTAAGCCCTGATTGAGACCTGCTAGGGCTGCAGCGAGGGTTGCAGCAACTTGCGGTAAGGACAAAGACCACATGATTAAGCCTTCGGTACGGGTATAACCATAAATCCATTGCGCGATCGCGGCAGCTAAGCCTTTACTGAAGAATAATCCTCCGACTAACAGCGCAGTTAAAGCTAAATTTCCTGTTAATGTTTCTTTTAAGCTGGATAAATCAAGGAGTAATCCCATATCAACAAAAAAGAAGGGAATAAAAAGGGTACTGCCCACAAAGGTAATCTTTTCTTCGACTTGGCTCCGTCCTACGACATCATTAACGGCTAACCCTGCTAAAAATGCCCCAACAATTTTATCGACTTGGATTAATTGCGCGCCCACTGCGGTTAAGAAGACGGCTAATAAAATAAATAAAAACTGATTGCTTTCATCATCTCCTGTTCGTCGAAAATAAAATTTTCCTGCCCAATCTAAACCGAATAAAATTAAGACGGCATAAATTCCTAAGGCAATTAATTGAATGATTAAACTTGTTACCGAAAAATCCCCTTGATGAATTGATAAACAAATAGCCAACAACAGAAGAGAGGCAATATCAGTAAAAATGGTTGCACCAATTGTTGCTACTATGGCTGGATTACGTTCAATCCCGAGTCGGGTGACAATCGGATAGCCTAACAAGGTATGAGAAGACATTAAAGATCCCATTAAAACGGCAGCCGTTATCCCATATCCAAATAAAGAACTGACTAAGATTCCGATGAAAAGGGGAACAAGAAATGTTGTGATTCCAAACCCTAAGGCTTTTCCTTTTGCTTTGCGAAATTCATTGAGATCAATTTCTAATCCTGCTACAAACATGAGATAAATTTTTCCCACATCAGAAAGCAGTTTCATGGTTTCTGATGCTGAGTCCAAAAAGTCTAAGCCGTCAGACCCTAAAGCAATTCCAGCAACAATTAATCCCACTAATCCAGGGAGTTTAAAACGCTCAAAAATGGGCGGGACAATCAGAACTACCAGTAATAAAATTGTGAAGGTAAATAAGGGGCTTTCAATTAGGGTTAACCACATGAGATCTGTCAAAATAAGTGCTGGGTTTCTCTCTTCTCAAAGAAACCTTAGCTACTTTGCCGTTATATCAATTCTCAATGATGGCTGCATTGAATTTTTCTATGGAAGCGGGATCTTTACATTTCTTCAAAAGCAAAATTTTATCCCCAATCTTGACGAAATTACGCCGTTTCAGGTATAGTGAGGAAAACAATAATCCAAGGGGAGTTTTTGTCTAAAACGAGATTGACTTGACTTAAACACCGATTCTTTCGTTGGAAATGCTGAAAACTTGTCAAGTTTTTTGAGGACAAGTCGTATGTATTTTTGTTGCTAGTTTAAAACTTTTGTGAAGAGAGATTGACGGTTAGCGAAAAATATGTATAGGTAGAAGCAATCAGTTTCTGTTAATCGTCTTGTCGGATTCCATGAATCAAATCGTATCGCTTCAACAATTATGGGAAACTGCTCCTCTTTCAGAAGAAAACTTCCGATGGGAAAATTATACTGCTTTGCCAGAAATCGCGCAATGTTATCTGAAACACGCAATAGCGCCAGAAATTCCTCTTGCTTCTGCGGTTCACCTGACCATGCACGGAGAAATTAAACTCAAAAATTGGCTTCCTTTTACTGCCGAACAAGTGATTGCGTTTCCGTTGGGGTTCATTTGGAAAGCAACGATGAAAGGGATTCCCATTCGGGGATTTGACCAACTGGTGCAGGGTGAAGGAAAAATGCAGTGGAAACTTCTCGGACTATTACCAGTTATGGAAGCATCAGGAGAGGATATTGCGCGATCGGCAATCGGTCGGATGTTGGGAGAGTGTATGTGGCTACCTTCTGTTTTGTGTCGGTCTGATGTAACTTGGAAAAGCCTCAATGCGTCGCAAGTGATCGCGCATTTGAAATTCCAAGCAGAAACGATTCCTCTTACCCTGAGTGTGAATACAGAAGGACAATTAGAAACCATCCAATTTCCACGGTGGGGAAACCCTGATGAACAAGGATATCGCAATATTCCGTTTGGGGGAATGATTGAAGCCGAACAAACTTTTGCTGGATATACAATTCCCACTCGTATCCGTGGCGGGTGGTTCTTTGATGGAGAAACCTTTCAACAGGATGGCGAGTTTTTCCGCGCGACGATTGATCAAGCAATTTTTCGCTAATTACTGTTTCATGCTCGCCTAACGGACGACTTGGGCTTCACCGAGAGGAGAGAAACGGATTTCTATACGACGACGACCTGAATTTTCCGCGCGATCAATGGGTGCAAATTCTTCAGAGTTAGGAAGAAATAATTGTGCTGCAGAAAAGGCATGGAATTGAACGTTTTGTAAGCGTCCTTGGGCTTGAACCTTTTGTAATTCTTTAACTACAGCCAGCGATCGCATTAACCCTAAATCTGCATTTGATCCCGGTTGGAGTTGAGTCATGGAAAGTTGACCATTAGCCACTTGTTCCAGATTTTGATCAAGATTGCTATTGCTTCCTCCTAAAACTTGTCCATCAGTATGACCAATAATTTCAACGCTATACGTTTGACTTCCTGCGGTAATTTCTTCGATTTTATTGACTAAGTTATTTTGAATATAAGTTTGAAGCGGAGAGGGTAAAACTGCACTCCCAGATTGAAACTTAAAGTCTCCTGAGTCTTGAATGATTAAAACTGGGGGGGTTTCTTTCACTTGTTCTAATTCTTTTTTCATTTGCTGATTTTCTTGGGTGATCAAGAAGATTCGGATCAGCGTAATGAATAGTAATAAACTTAGAATCATAAACGCATTGGACATTAAATCAGTAAAAGATGTCCAGATATTCGTTTCTTCGCTTTCTTCTTCCCAGCGTTTTCGTTTCAGCATGGTTATTGCTTAATGCTTTGATTAGTATTGATTTGATTTTCAAGAATCTGCTGAGACTGTTGATTTAACTGTTGGGTTTGTTCCTGTAATACATTTAATCCTGATACAGTCTTCTCTAACACTTGCTGTTGATCAATCCTAGAAATAAATTGAGAAAGTTCGCTTTGGATTTCGCAGAGTGTTTTTTGTTTTAAAGATTCGCTTGTGTTAGAGGCTTCTTTAACTTCTCCTAACTGGATGTTGAGTTGTGTTGCTACATTTCTGATTTCTTCAACACTAGATAAAGTCTTATCTTGATGATTACTATCACTGATTATGGTTAATAGTTTCATCAGGTTATATTGCAAACTAGCCAGTATTTCTTGCGTTGACTGTTGGTTTTGTTCAGTATTTTGATGCGATTGAATAATTTTTTGGTTTTGCTGTTGTAGGGTATCTAAACCAGAAACTGTTTTCTTGATGAAGTTATGATCACTAATTGCTTTCAGTAACAGATATAGAGATTGTCGGATTTGATTCAGTTTATCTTGATTGAGTTTTGCAAGTTCTTGGGATTTCTGATTTAATTGTCCAAGTTGTTCGCTGACTTGATTTAGCTGTTGGGTCGTATTTTCAGTTTGCGCGATCGCGCTTCCTAAATGATCAATTCCTTTTTCAAAATTCGTAATTGTTTCTGTAAACTGCGTTTGCGTGGTTTGTAGATTTTCACTGGCTTCGAGAAGCGTGAGATCAAACTGACTATTTTTAATTGTATTTGCAACTCCTTCAAACTGACCCGCACTCTGCTGTAAACTATCTGTAAACGTATTTAAGTTACTGGATAATTGTTCTGCGAGATCCGCAGCATGAAGATTACTATTGGTTAAGTCTTCGATATTGGTTTGTAACTTCGCGGTTGAATCCGCAAAAGCAGTTTGAGTTTCTGCTAAACTTGCTGTTAAACGATCTAAATTTTCTGCAAATTGACTCTCTTCTATTTTCCCTGCTGCGGTTTCAAAAATGGTCGCGCCTTGTGTTAGTTTATCTCCTACTTGTTGAATTTTAACGACTTCTTGTTCTAAGGATTCTATAGCGTATTGAAATTGAGTTGCGCCATGAGATAATGTTCCTGCGGTTTCGGTAAAACGTTCGTAAACTTGTTTGGCTAAATCAGTGGATTCTTGATTCCCCTCAGCAATTTTATCTGCAACTTTTCCTAAAGAGGCTTCTACGGCTTCTGTGACATTATCATGGAAACGGGTTAGAAACTCTTGTTGTTGAGATACCATCCGATCCACAGCGCGATCTAAACGGGAATGACTGGGAATTTCTGGAAGATAAACGTTATCAAGATAGTCTTCAAGGGTACTAAGGATTTTGAGTTTCAAAGCAGTGGTATTTCTATAACTATTCGTCAGAATCAGAATAACGCTACACCCCAAAGCGACTAAACTACTGATAAATGCAATTCCCATTCCCTGTAAAGGTTGCTGTAGTTCATCAATTAAATTTTGAATATCTGTTCCATCAACTTGATTTAACGTGGTACTGATATTACTGAGATTAATCGTGATTCCCACAAAGGTTCCGATTAATCCTAAAGTTAAAAGCAGATTAGGAAGAAGGCGACAAAATCGATCAGCAACTTCCCAGGGAACAGAAATTCCTAAAATCTGAATCCTTTCTTGACGGAAGACTCGATCAATGATTGCGGTGGTGTTAACGGCTTCTACTTTTTCACTAGCGTCTCGAAACCGTTGGCGAATTTTATCAATGATTCCTGTTGAAGCGCGATCGCGCACTAATTTATGAACCTGTTTTTCTAAATCCCTGAGTTTTCCATACAGTGATAAGCGTAGGAAAACGCCCAACACCGTCGGAAAGATAATAAAAATAAGGATCAAGAATAATAAATAACTGGGAAGGAGAGAAAAAAGTGAAGTTAACATAATAACTTGATACTTTAGTTGTGCTTATCTAATCAGCCATAAGTTGTTCAGAAAATCAATTTCTCCGATCAAAACTAGATAGTTAATTGGAGAGGTATTAGAAACAATAATCACTGTCTGTATAAAAGGTTGCGAATTGCTCAAAGCGAGTCGGTGGATGTTCATGGTACGTGGTTCATTGATTAACAACCAACAAATAACAAAGAACAAAGAACCAAAATTTAGAATGTACCTCATGAGATTGGGAAGTGCTATAATTCTATTCCAAGTGTCTGTTTCTCTAATGATTTAAATTTCAACTAAAGTCCTAAGAGTTTTCGTTTGGCTGCTTTAAATTCTTCTTCGTCAAGAAGACCTCTTTCTTTCATGTTAACTAACCTTTCTAAGGGATCTAATCCTTGATTTTCCTCAATGATTTCTGCGTCTTCTACTGCTTCTGTTTCATCAACGGATGAGGATGCTTTATCTCCTTCAATAACTCGTGAGGTATTTTGAGACACAAGAGAGGTTTGGATTTCTCTTTCTATCCGTTTGCGAAATCGTTCTAAAACTCCTTCTTGAAAGGGAGTTTCTAGTGTTCCTTCAACTCCGATTAAAGTGTCACGATAGGGATAATTGGGGTTGGTATCGGGAAGATGATCGACAAATTGAACAAACTGCTGAAACTTGGGACGATAATTTTGTTCCCATTGTGATGGCTGTTTTTTTATACTCGCAATGGTTTCTTCTAAAAGGTTTCTCAGAGTATTTGTCATGTCAGTTTGACGATAAAGGGTTTCTAAGGCTTGTTCCCAAATTGGACTCAGAGAAGCTGCTTTTTCATACCCTCGCATTTGATCATAATAAGTAAATTCTAAGTTTTCTGTTTCGATGTTTTCAGATAGCAGTTGTAAGGCTAAGGCTGGATAGAAAATATCTTGTAAGTCTTGTAAGGTGTTCGCATCAGGAGGAATGATATCGGTGAAGGTCATTTGTGCGTCATTATGAAGAAACTCTTTTGTCGAGGAATTCGCTTTTACATAATGTTTCCTCATTTGGTCTAACCCTTCAATTAATCGTAAGGGAAACCCTGCATATTCACTAACAAGGACAATCTCATCTTCGGCTTGAGTGGGTTTAATCTGTGAGTCTGGAATTGCTAAATCGTTGTAGAGAATATCTTTGAATTGTTGAACTTCAATTTCGTCAGCATCTTTGAAACCGATAATTTTTGCACTTTTGGCGGAGTCATCAACGTAATGGGGATCAGCTTTATTCAGTTTTAATAAGGGTTGCGCTTGTTGTAAGATTTGATTGAGGCGAATAGAACGTTCTGAACCGCGATAGTTTTGTAAAAAACGTTTAATCACTGAGTTAACGACGGTTAAACTACGGCGACCAAATAATCCATCAACGGCTTGATAAATGAATCTTTGTAAACTTTGTTCGTCGAAATAATCTTGTTCGATTAAGTTCATCAAACAAGGTTCTTCTCCTAAGTTCTCTGTAATTTTATCGGTTACTGACACTAACCGATCGCGCATCTCTCCCGATGGTAATAAGATCTCACAACACTGTTGAATATCTTCATCATTAAAGATAGCCTCTCCACTCATTTCATCAAAGTTCAGTTGTTTTAATTCTGATTCTTCTTGTTGATAGTCTCCTCTTAAACTGTCAACGGTTCGCGCTAAACTAGAAACCTCGTGCGATCGCGCTTGAACATACTCTTGTAAGGCTTTAACAATTTTCAATGCTTCCTGATTTAAAGCCAGTTCAAAGTTTTCGCGAATTAATTTACTCACTTTCTGTAACGCGCTTCTGGCTTCCTCTTGAATTTTACTGGTTTTATTCCCAAATAGCTTAAACTTCTGTTCAATTTCGTCGATTTCTTCTTTCGCATTCTCCCACACTTTCTCCACTTCATCCGCAGTGGAAAACTGTTTAGACTGTCGGATCTGTTCTTCTAAATTCTGTTGATAACTGTTTAATTCTGTCAGTAAGGCTTGTAACCATTCTCGACTCACCCGCAAAGAAAAGTTAGGATTACTCGGGGTTAGCAAACTGATTAAAAATCGATCAATATCTGTCTGTAAGGTTTCGATCAGTTTTGGTTGTGCTTGTTTCACACGAGTGATCCATTCTCCTCTGACGCTTTCGGTTTCTCCTGGTTGGACTTTCCGAAACTCTTGTTTAAACTCTCTGGGGAGTTGCTGATATAACGCAGCGCGATCGTCTTGTTTTTTCGCATTATCATGAATCGCTTTTTCTAACTTATTGCGCCAAGTTTTAAAGCGATCTGCAAAACTATATTTTCCCGCTCGGCTTTCTTCTCGTAAACGGGCGGTAAAGTAATCCTTTTTATTAACATTTTCATGCCAATTCGCCCCCATAATAAACTGTTCTAATAAATTATTGATATCAGGGCTTTGTCCTTCTCCATTTAACCAAAACTCAAGTAGATTTAAACTAATTCGATTTAAAGCAATTTGCACAATCCGATCGCGCGGAAAATAAATTGCTGCTAAACCAAACGTCAAATACCCTTGCATATTATGACGAGGATGCTGATCCCAACTAATGAGATGACCCAAGAAATTATCTCGCATTCCAGTCATCACTGGGGCTAATTCACTAGAGAATTCTAAACCAATCTTACGAGCAATAACGTTACATAATTTACGTTGTTCTAAAATAGAATATTCGCCACCTGTTTCACTAGAAACCAAATAAGTATAATCAAAAGGCGCACGTTTTTCTTCAACCCAAACTAAGTTCTGTGGATCATAAACCGCTTGAAATTGACTTCCTGGTGTGCTGTAATGATTTAATTCTTTTAAGGCTGCATAAGTATTCGCATTCTGACTGGGGTTATTTCCATATAAGGTGGGACTAATTACTAAATAGCCAAAGAGTTGCGCCCCTTGATCGCCGTAATTTTGACGCAAACTATAAGCGGTATCTAAAATCATTCCGCTACCAGTTCCCCCACATAAAGACCCAATGACAAAAATATGTAATCCTGGTTCTAAATAAAGTCCTTTTTGTAATAATTTTGCTTCATGTCCTCTCGTCCGTTTTTCGGCGGTTTCTATGGCTTTTTTGATGTTTAAATAGTTATGGAAAAAAGCTAATCTTCCCACAGGACGAATCCCTTTTGCGCCATCTTCCACGGCTTTAATATTTTTCAGCAGTTGTGGGGGAAACCAACGACCAATATGATCATAAGGACTGGGACGATCGGATTGATTTCTTTGTTCTAATCCTTGGACAAAATTAGTGACTTCTTTACTATTCATGGTTGCAGAAACTTTTTCTGAATCCTTAAAACTTAAGGAAACGCCATGATAAGTATTCCCCGTGCGTAACCCTGAACTTTGGGCTGCACTTTTATCGGTGTCAATATGAACAAAACTAACAATAGGAAGTTCATTTAAATCGCCATAACGGTCAATAATTAACCGCCGTAATTGCATTAAAACATTCTTTCCAGTTCCGCCCAAACCAATACAGATGGTTCGTTTAACGCCTTGTAAGTTTCTTTCTTTTGTTTGCATAATTGGGTTTGATTGTTGATTAGTTTAGTTTAAATTTATAATCAGTTCAGTTTAATGTTGCTGTAGCCATTGCTCTAAATCTTCAACAGAATCAAAGTCTAATAAAGCCTCTGCTAAATCTTCTAGCTGAGTTAAAGTAAGGTCATTAATCGCACTTTCTAACTCTGGGGTAATTTTTCCCACTCGTCTTGAAATTAATCTTAAAACAAGAGTGATTGCTTCTCCTTTTTGTCCTTGTTCAATTCCTTGTTCAATTCCTTGTTCCATCCAACTGGTTACAATTTCCATGACTTCCTCCTGTTGTTGGGGTTGAAAATTTTTGATATAACTTTGAAATATTTCTTCTTCTTGTGATGAGAGGCGAAGATAACTATCTACAAATCCTGAAATCAGTTTCATTTTAGCAGGATTTAATTTTAAGGTCGCTAATAAGCGTAAACATTCCGCTTTGACTTGCGCCCTTTCCTCTGGCTGAATCTGCATTTTTGCCATTAAAGCTGCAGCAACGGGGTTTTCTTGTCTTAAGAAGTCTCGCCAGTTTAAGCGGTTTAGTTGTACCACCCGATAGTTAAATTCTAAAACTTTGAAATCGGGAAATTCCACTTGATGAGCATTTGCTTCTTCTCGTTTCGGTTTCTCATAGGAAAATAAAGCAATGGGATAAATGGGAATGTAGTATTTTTCATATAGGCGAGCAAAGTAACGAAACATTCTCCGACTAAATTCAGTTTGAGACGAAGATTGGACTTCGATATGAATCAGAAAAAAAGAGTCTTCTCCTTGAAAACGAACTTGGGCGACTAAATCGGCTTTATGTTCTTCGCCAGAGGTGACATCGGTAAAGACTTCTTTATCTAAAAACTTGAGTGTTTTCGGTTCTAAGTAATGGGTCACTTCTGGAAAAAATAACTCTACGAACTCTAAGAAAAAAGTAGATAAGAGTTCTTTGAAAAGACGATCATGATTGATATTGGGAGTGGTCATTGTCTAGATGGTATTGAGCAAAGGGTTAATAATTTGGGTTTTTAGTCCAAAGAATAACTTTCATTTTTCAACTTTAATCATAAACTCAAAATCTTTTCCCTGATCTTGTGGACAGTTTAAGCGGAAACGTTTTTTTGTGATTTCGATACGCCTCTTCACTGCTTGATCTTGATAAAACAAGGGTAAATTCTGGGTTGGAATTAAATACAGTTTATTGCGTTTGCGTTCGATATATCCTCGGACTTCTTCCCCTGAACACTCGATATAATCCACCGCAGCAGAATCATAATCACCAATCGCTAGACGTTGATTACTTTTTAAGGTTTTAATCGCCGATTCATCATCCTCTTCTCCGTCAATTTCTATTTTTAAACTCCATGGTTTTTGCCAACTATACCATAATCCTAACAAGCCTAATCCGAAAAGAATAATTAAAGTTAAGCCTGTTGTGGGAAGCCATAATTGTTGGAGTAAATAACGGTTAACAAAACAGGTTTCTTTTCCACTGGGGGCGGGTGTACAAAATTCTTGAACAGTGGGTTTAATATCAACAATTGTTAATTGATATTGTTCATTATTTTCAGTAGGAATCGTGCGCGATCGCGCTCGTAACGGTAACACTTCTAACCATTGCTTTCGTAACTGACTCTGATTAGAATTAGCTTCTAAAAAAGGACTCTCTGCAGGGGTTTCAATCCAATCTTGTCCTGTTTTTGTGGCTAAGGGTGCATCCGTTAACCACACAACTGCTTGTTCTCGAATTCCTTGGTTTTCAATTAACCGACAGTGATTATTTTGGGCTAAAAACTGATAAACAAATAACTCTGCTTTTTGAATATCTGTGTTGCGCTGATTCAAATCCGTTTGTAACGGTAGCTGATTTAATAATTTTTGAATGTCATCTTTAGTTGTAATTGCAATAGAGTCAGTGAGTTGAACATCACTCGCAAACGGAACAATATAAGCCGTATCTCCTCTTTGTAAGCTATCCCGAATAATTTGTTCAATTCGTAATCTTCCCTGATTATTCAGCCGAACACTACGAGTGACATCAACTGCAAAAACAACATCTCTCCCCTTTCCCCAAGCCGTTAATTGTAAAGCAAACGATTGTAAGGGATGTAGAGATTGAGAACTCGGAGTAACAACAGAAGAACAATTCGCCACAGTTGAATTAAACCATCACATCTGTTGTTAGTGATAACGCAAGTTTGAACAAACGGAAAGGGGTTTCCTGAAAAATGACACAATTTTATCACAAAATAGCAGTGAAATAGATTTACATTGCCATCAAATAGTGATCATATTCATGGTTTACCAACGTTGACGACGGGCGAGTTTAGACAGCAAACCCAGCGCGATCGCGCTGAGAAATAATAAATAGATCATCCCACCAGGAATAAACGTTAAAATCCCGACTCCTCGCAAAATGTAAACAACAATCGTTACTAAAATCAAACCAACGCTTAATCCCAGAAAGAGGTTAGCGTAAGGGGTTGTCGAATTGGACATCATGAATAACCTGCGCTCTAAGCTAAGCTGTGAAAAGAAGAACACTGAGATCTAAAAGTACACCAAAATCAAGAGAGGAGTATCATGCAACCCCAAATTAACTGCGCCGAAGCCTGTGTTAACGGCTGTGTTTTAGGCGATCAATGTCCCCATAAAGAATATGCCACAGAAGCCTCTAAATTTATTAATAATACGTCCCTCGACCAGATGCTAGATATGGCGGAAGAAGCGGTGAGAAAGAAAAAAGCGCAACCCCCAGAACCCACGCAATGGGTGATCCCAGACGATATTTAATCCTTCATTAAACGGTCAATCATACGACTGGCTTGGGAACCATAACCACCACCAAAGAGATTAAAGTGGTTAAGGATATGATAAAGGTTATAAAGGTCTTTGCGCTGTTTGTAACCTGCATCCAGTTCCCAAGCAGCATTATACCCCTGATAAAACGCTGCGGGAAAACCGCCAAACAATTCACTCATTGCAATATCCACCTCGCGATCGCCGTAATAGGTCGCTGGATCGAGAATAACCGGTTCTCCCTCTTTTGTCACCGCAGCATTTCCACCCCATAAATCGCCGTGAACTAAAGACGGTTGCGGATGATGATCCGCTAAAACTTCTCGCACTTTCTCCACCACTTTTTTCGTATCGGGATAGTTTCCTCCTCTTCGTTTTGCTAACCGGACCTGATAGCCAATGCGATGTTCTGCAAAAAAATCAGCCCAATTGTCCATCCAAGTATTAATTTGAGGGGTAGAACCAATGGTATTATTACGATGCCACCCGAATTGTTCGGCTACTCCTTTGCGGTGCATTTCGGCTAACTGTTCTCCCATCGCTTCCCAAACTTGAGAACCGCCACCGCGTCCAAATTCTAACCATTCCATGACAATATAAGCAGCATTATCAGTTGTTCCCCAACAAATGGGCTGAGGGATGCGAATGGTGTGGGTGTCATACATTTCTTTTAATCCCACCGCTTCTGCTGCAAACATTTCATATTCGGAAGCACTATTAAACTTCAGAAAATAGGTCTCGGTTCCATCGGTAATGGCGTAGCTTTGATTAATGGAACCCCCGCCGACTGAACGCCGATCTTTAATCTCAAAGGGTTTTCCTGTCGCTTGGGAAATTTCTTTTGCAATCTCTGTCCACATGAGTTTTTATCCTTTTCCGTAAGACAAAAAATACCCCCTCCAAAAGGAAGGGGTGAAACTGATTGAGCTATCTTATTTGAAGATTAGCCGTTGATTTCAGGTGCTTGCATCGCAACGGGAGTCGCTTCACCAGCAGCTAAGTCTAAGGGGAAGTTGTGCGCGTTACGTTCGTGCATGACTTCAAATCCTAAGTTAGCGCGGTTTAATACGTCCGCCCAAGTGTTGATGACACGACCTTGGCTGTCAAGGATGGATTGGTTGAAGTTGAATCCGTTGAGGTTAAATGCCATGGTGCTGATTCCTAAAGCAGTGAACCAGATGCCAACCACGGGCCATGCTGCTAAGAAGAAGTGTAAGCTACGGCTGTTGTTGAAGCTCGCATATTGGAAGATGAGACGACCGAAGTAGCCGTGTGCTGCAACAATGTTGTAAGTTTCTTCTTCTTGTCCGAATTTGTAGCCGTTGTTTTGGCTTTCGTTTTCTGTGGTCTCGCGAACTAAGCTGGAAGTGACGAGAGAACCGTGCATAGCGGAGAATAATGCGCCACCGAAGACACCTGCTACACCGAGCATGTGGAAGGGGTGCATGAGGATGTTGTGCTCAGCTTGGAACACGAACATGAAGTTGAAAGTACCACTGATTCCTAAGGGCATTCCGTCGGAGAAAGAACCTTGTCCGATGGGATAGATTAAGAAAACTGCGGTTGCTGCTGCAACGGGTGCGGAGAACGCAACGCAAATCCAAGGGCGCATTCCGAGACGGTAGGAAAGTTCCCACTCACGTCCGAGGTAGCAGAAAACTCCGATTAAGAAGTGGAATGCGATTAACTGGTAAGGTCCACCGTTGTAGAGCCATTCATCTAAGGATGCTGCTTCCCAGATGGGATAGAAGTGAAGTCCGATCGCGTTGGAGGAGGGAACAACTGCACCAGAGATGATGTTGTTTCCGTAGAGTAAAGAACCAGCGACAGGCTCACGGATTCCGTCGATGTCAACGGGAGGCGCTGCGATGAACGCGATAATGAAGCAGGTGGTTGCGGTTAAGAGGGTGGGGATCATGAGAACGCCGAACCAGCCAATGTAAAGGCGGTTGTCGGTGCTGGTGACCCACTGGCAAAACCGTTCCCAGATATTCTGGCTTTGTTGTTGCTGTAAAGTGGTTGTCATTTTGGATATAAGTCCGTTTGGTTTGAATGATAATGATATGATCGGGCTTGATTAAAGCCTTGATACAACTATATTGCTTATCTTGATGAAATGTCAAGTTTTGTAAATTAGATTTATTTATTAAGCTAATAAGTTAAACTGATGTTGAATAAAAAACCGAAAAACCTCGATAATAATAGAAGAACACTAAAGCAAAAGTGAGAGTGTAATGGCAAGCCCTGTCAAGCAAGAGCAACAAGCACAACTGGATCTAGCCCTTAGTTTATTAACCGTTCCTTTCTTAGCTGGGATGGTGGGAGCGCGATCGCTGCAAGAAGGCTTAATTAGCCTTGGTGAAGCCAGTGAAGAGGTATTTCGCGGTCATCGTTTGCCGATTCTTCATCTTCAGCAACAATCTGAGATAGAAATTAAACAATAAAAAACTAAATTGTAACTATCCACTGCGGGAGAGAATGGGTATAATGACGAGCAGACCAAGATCTGGGGTGTGCAGTGTGATCGAAAAATATGAATTGCTAACGCCTCTCCTAACGTATTAGGTTGGTTGAAATTTCGCCAGTATTATTAAAGAAAATCATGACTTCTCTGTTGCAAGCATTCAGCCAAGACACTAACAACTCCTCCCGTTCTGATACATTTCTCACGGATCGGATTAAGTTGATTGAAGATTTATGGGAATCGGTGTTGAGAGCGGAGTGTGGTCAGGAATTAGTCGATCTATTGCAACAGTTACGATCTATGGGATCACCAGAGGGACAGGCAACGGGATTACCAACTTCTTCTGTCCCCCAACTGATTGAAGATCTTCCCCTCAATGATGCGGTACGAGCAGCCCGTGCTTTTGCCCTCTATTTTCAGTTGATTAATATTGTTGAACAGCACTACGAACAACGAGAGCAACAACTGAATCGCTATTTCAGCCACGATAAAACCGAAAAAGACCTTGCAGAAGGAAACATCAAAGGACAGCAGACCGAAACTGATGCTTCTCACAGTGTTCTCGGTGCACAACTGCTAGAAAAGACCTGGCAAGGTAATTCCACTTATCAGAAAGCGGGAACGTTTGACTGGCTCTTTCCTTACTTAAAAAAATTGAATGTTCCCCCACAACTGATTCAACGCTTACTGAATCAGCTTGATATTCGATTGGTCTTCACGGCTCATCCGACCGAAATCGTTCGCCACACGATTCGGAAAAAACAACGGCGGATGTCTCAGATTTTGCAACATATTGACCAATCCGAAATTGCTGCTCAAAGTTTGGGCTTTCTGGAATCTCCCGAAGCGATTGCAGCCACGGAACAGTTGAAGGAAGAGATCCGTTTGTGGTGGCGCACTGACGAACTCCATCAGTTTAAGCCAGAAGTCCTCGATGAAGTGGATTATGCTTTGCACTATTTCCAAGAAGTTTTATTTGATACGATCCCTCATTTATCAAGTCGTCTGAAACAATCCCTAAATAGTTCTTTTAAGGATTTAAATCCTCCCCAAAATAATTTCTGTCGCTTTGGCTCTTGGGTGGGAGCCGATCGCGATGGCAATCCTTCTGTAACGCCGACGGTGACTTGGGAAACCGCTTGTTATCAACGAGGAATTGTTCTAGAACGGTATTTACAGTCGGTGAAACGATTAAGCACTCTGTTGAGCCTGTCTTTACATTGGAGTGATGTTTTACCAGAATTATTAGAATCTCTGGAGCGCGATCGCGCATTGATGCCAGATGTTTACGAACGGTTATCCATTCGCTATCGTCGAGAGCCCTATCGTCTCAAACTTGCCTACATCGAACAACGGCTAGAACATACGCTCCAGCGCAATCATTTCTTATCTTCCGAACAACAAGCCCCGCGAGAGACCATTGAAAAGAATCGTCAAACAATCTACACCTTTGGCGAAGAGTTCTTAGAAGAATTAAAACTAATTCAACGGAGTTTAACCGAAACTGGACTCACTTGTCGCGATCTCGAACATTTAATCTGTCAAGTGGAAATTTACGGCTTCAACTTAGTTGAACTGGATATGCGCCAAGAGTCTTCTCGCCATTCAGATACAGTTACCGAGATTACAGATTACTTACAACTACTGCCTCAATCTTATAATGATTTATCAGAAGAAGAACGAGTACGATGGCTGAGTGAGGAATTACAAACCCGTCGCCCCCTGATTCCAAAAGAACTTCCCTTTTCTGAAAAAACCAAAGAAACCGTTGAAACCTTCCGCCTCTTAAAACAACTGCAACAAGAGTTTGGCTGCGAAGTTTGCCAGACTTACATTATCAGCATGAGTCATCATGTGAGTGACATTTTAGAAGTGTTACTCCTCGCCAAAGAAGCAGGAATTTATGATCCAGCGACGGGGAAATGTAGTTTGCAAGTGGTTCCCCTGTTTGAAACCGTTGATGACTTGCTCAGAGCCCCTTCAGTCATGAAAGCCTTATTTGAGTTGCCCTTGTATCGCGCTTGTCTCGCAGGAGGCTATGGTCAAGAAAATAGCGACGAGTACGATATTCAGGAAGTCATGCTCGGTTATTCTGATAGTAATAAAGATTCAGGCTTCTTAAGCAGCAATTGGGAAATTCATAAGGCTCAAAAAGCTCTGCAAACTCTTGCTCAAGGATACGGGGTTTCTTTGCGGATTTTCCATGGTCGCGGTGGCTCTGTGGGACGAGGGGGAGGACCGACTTATGAGGCGATTTTAGCCCAACCCAGTTCAACCATTAATGGACGGATTAAAATTACCGAACAAGGAGAAGTCGTTGCCTCCAAATACTCCCTTCCTGAGTTAGCTCTCTATCACCTTGAAACGGCAACCACAGCCGTGATTCAAGCGAGTATATTAGGAAGTGGCTTTGATGATATTAATCCCTGGCAGAATATCATGGAACGCCTTGCTGCGCGATCGCGCCAGCATTACCGCGCCTTAATTTACGAAGAACCCGATTTTCTCGACTTTTTCCTGTCCGTTACTCCCATCCAAGAAATTAGCCAACTGCAAATTAGTTCTCGTCCCGCCCGTCGTCAAGGGGGTAAAAAAGACTTAAGCTCCCTGCGTGCGATTCCTTGGGTCTTTAGCTGGACACAAACCCGTTTCCTACTTCCAGCTTGGTATGGGGTGGGAACCGCCCTCCAAGACTTTTTATATCAAGATCAAGAAAGAAGCTGTGAGCAAAATACGAAGCTCCTCCGTTACTTCTACTGGAAATGGCCCTTTTTCCGCATGGTGATTTCCAAAGTAGAAATGACCTTAGCGAAAGTGGATCTGCAAATTGCCCATCATTATCTCAAAGAACTGGCGAACCCTGAAGACTATGAACGCTTTGAACGGATTTTTCAACAAATTTCTGATGAGTATCATCTCACCAGCGAATTAGTCCGTTTAATTACCAACCACGAGAAGTTGCTTGACGGCGATCCAGACTTACAACGTTCTGTCCAACTGCGAAATCGGACCATTGTCCCCTTAGGGTTTTTACAAGTGTCGCTCATTAAACGCCTGCGCCAGTATAGCAACGAAAGTGCTTCTGAGGTCATCCACTTCCGCTACAGCAAGGAAGAATTGCTGCGGGGAGCGTTATTAACCCTGAATGGCATTGCAGCAGGAATGCGGAATACAGGTTAATCTTGACTACAATTGATTTTGTGACTGTGGGGGCGAACTCCTTAATTAAAAAAAGGACGAGCGCATCAAGCATCTCGTCCCCTGAGCATGAATGAAAGGAAGTTAGTTAAGCCGAAACTTTAACCAATTCGATATCAAAGGTTAAATTCTGACCCGCTAGGGGATGATTCGCATCTAGCGTGACTTTAGAATCGGCAACAGCAGTGACCACCACAGGAATTTGCTGACCACTGGGATGCTGGACTTGTAATTGTTGACCCGTTTGCACCTCAATATCTTCTGGAATTTGTTCGCGGTCAACCTCTAAAACCATTTCCGGGCGATGGGGTCCGTAGGCTTCTTCTGAGGGAATTTCTGCAGTTTTCGATTCTCCCTCATCCATACCAATAACGGCTTGTTCAAACCCTGGGATAATTTGACCTTCACCAATGGCAAATTCTAAAGGTTCACGACCTTCAGAAGAATCAAAGACTGTGCCATCTGCTAACTTCCCAGTATAGTGGACTTGAACAGTGTTGCCCGATTGTGCTTGTACCATGTTACTCCTTATGGAACTCTACTTTTTATTGCGACGATTCCGAAACCGACGACGTTCTCGATGCCGACTGATTTCTTTACGTTTCCGCTTTTCGGCGGGGGTTTCAAAATGCCGATTCTTTTTCATATCGGCAAAAATGCCTGCTTGAGATACTTTACGTTTAAAGCGACGTAAGGCTGACTCTATCTGTTCATTATTGTTGAGAACTACTTTCGTCATCCAATTTTTTACCTAATTTGAAGATTTGAGAGATTACTCGCGCTTAACCAAGTCTATGTTGACGCTCTCTCATCATAATCTTTGATCTGATGGGAGATTCTTGGTTCAACGACACACCTTAAAACTTCCAAGACGGCTCACCTTCGGCTTTGCCATCTCTTTAATCCCAGTGGGCAAGTCTCCCCAAGCGTGGCTTATCCTGTTCGTGTTCGCCTGACACTACAGCGTTGAGGCAGTTTTGATTACTGATACGCTCCTTAGAACGCTAGCGTTTTTAGAGAGGTTTGTCGCGCCTCCTACCACTTAGTTAATTGTACCGCGACTGTCCAGATTCATCTACCCGATAAATTAAAGATTTTGTCGGAGCAAAACTCAGCGTAACCCGATTCTGACAACGGATAGTTAAGTTTTGTTAGCTTTCTCAAGCCTGCTCCTCTTAACTAAAAAAGGCTCGACTACATGCTAACACAAGAAACACCGATGGACAATTTCTCAGTTGATCGTACCATCCACGAGTTGTTGATCGCAGTTCGACAAAATCTCTTCTAAAATTAAAGTCACTTGCTCAGGTTGTTCAATCATGGACATATGACCACAGTTTGGGATTTCAACGACATTATTGCCTTGACATTGGAATAAATGATGAAAACTGGCTAAATGTCCCACATATTTGGGCTCCATGATCAGATCTTTTTCTCCCGCCACAAAATAGACAGGTTGCTTCAGTTGGGAAACCAATTGCGGGAGGCGATGCACTTCTTCCTCTGTGGTTGATTCTAATAATGATCCGACTGCAGCGATCGCGTCGGCTTTCACAAAATCCATCACTCGTTGACGACCCCAGTGACGGGCTAGGGGTTTCGCGACCATGGCACGAGTAAACAGGACATCAATCAGAGGAATATAGGGAAGCCACTGGGGTCGATATTTGATTAATTTTTGTCCTGCTTGACGAAACCGATCAAACTCTTCTTTGAGATATACCCCACCCCCTGCATTGAGACAGATTACCCCTTCTACTTGTTCTTCACAACAGTGAGCAGCCCACAGCGCGATACTCCCCCCCAGAGAGTGACCCACTAACCAGGCTTTTTGAATTTCCAGTTCTTCTAACAGGGTTTTGATGTCATCTGCATAACTCAATAAGCTATATTCATTTTTTTGAGAACTGCTGGCTTGGGAGTCACCAAATCCGCGCAGGTCGTAGCACAGACAAGAATAATTAAGAGAAAGTTTTTGGACTAAAGGCTGCCAATATTGACGACTGAGTAACCAACCGTGAATTAAAACCAGAACTGGCGCATCAGTTTGCGTTTGAGCAGGAAGAAAATCATAGGCGTGAGTTACACCAGAAATATCGATTGAGGGCATAGTTACTGATGTCAACAGTGAGTCTCATCAAGGATCAGGCAGACACAGGACGGATCTGCTTTCTTGGGTTTACAAAACAGCTAACCTTTTTATTATCTTAACTTAGATTTCAGGGATCATAAGGCTTGTTGCCAGTGAATCATCCCTGATGAAACAGAAAATATAGCGTTTCTGAGTCCGTTACCGTACAGCAGTGACCCGTTCCCAAACAACGAAGAACCAAGAACCCAGAACAAATATGTTATGATTTTTAACAGGCTTTTCGAGAAAAAGCTCACTGATTGTAGGGCTTGTCCCCAGTTGGAAACTGACAAATAAGCGACTCGCAGACCGCATGGCATTTTGGAAAAGTTTATTTAATAATAGCTCAAACGCGATCGCGCCTTCATCAACTTCATCAGAGGAAGAGACTTTGCTAAAAAAGGGTGAGACGCAACAAGATACCAAAATTCTTTTTAGTACAACTCGCTCCATTGATTTATACGAATTGGAAGAACTGTGTGATGCTGTTGGGTGGTCTCGTCGCCCCCTGCGGAAAGTGCGTAAAGCAATGCAACACAGCTTTTTAGTGGTATCAATGTGGGAAGAAAAAGGAGCAAGCCGACGTTTAATCGGGTTTGCTCGGGCGACTTCTGATCATGCCTTTAACGCAACGATCTGGGATGTAGTGGTTCATCCCCAAGCCCAAGGAAAAGGGTTAGGTAAAGCTCTGATGAACTATATGATCAAACGTTTGCGCCAAGAGGATATTAGCAATATTACCCTGTTTGCCGATGCAGGGGTTGTCCAATTTTACAATCGTTTGGGCTTTGTTCCTGATCCAGAGGGGATTAAAGGGATGTTTTGGTATCCAGATTAAATATTTCTTCTTCAAAAATTCCCAATTTTGCTTAACCTGAGTTATAATATCTGAGGACTACATTAACGGGATGTAGCGCAGCTTGGTAGCGCGCCTGCTTTGGGAGCAGGATGTCGTAGGTTCAAATCCTGCCATCCCGATTACACAAAATCCAGTCAGAGAGCCATCTGTAAGGGAACACGAGACTGAAAGTTTCAGCTTATGCCCAGATTGTAGCTGGGTTTGGTAATGGGTAGCCTAAGCCTCTTGCTGTATATGTTCCATAGCGGTTAGAGGACGCATCAAATAACGGCTAAACTCAATCAGCCGTTATTTCTGATGGTTCTGAAAAGGGGGTTAACCAACTCTTGGAACATGATCGATTTGAGCGTAACCACTAAAGACAAGAGCCTTTCCTTGGGTTTCGAGACGGTTGATACGCATTTTCACCCCATCGAGATTAAACCGATCTAAATCAATCATGTTATTTAGAATCTCTCCAAGGACTTCTGTGAGCTTTTCACTGGTTGCGCGATGCTCTTGTGGGACATGATCTGCTTGAAACTGAACGTTTTTAAATAAGAGTTTCCGTCTCCGCTCTAAGCCAAGGGTACAAATGAGACTCACAGGAATCACTCCAGCTTGTCCTAAGTTAGCATTTGCCTCGAGTTGGACTTGATTTTGCGCCAATAACGTTAAACTAATGTCAGTAAACGAAACGGGATCGCCGTTAGACAACTCAGTTAAACTTTCCGCAGTGAGGTTTTCTAGGCGTTTTCTCACTAATTCTGCTTTGAAGGCAGTGTTGATGTCTTCTTCTAACAGTTTAACTTGCGCGATCGCCTGTGTGGGCTGTTTTAGGGCGATTTTACCTTTTAAGGCTGAACTAAAGTTAATAGCAACGGCATCGGTTTCAAACCACATTTCCTCAGTGCGAAACGCTTTCCGAATAACTAACCCTTTCCCACTCATATCAAAGCTATCAATACTCCCCTGCAAAAGTTTGCTGGAGGGATGACAGCGTACCTTCACCTTTAAATCATCACAGCGCGTAAACAGGTGGCGAAGAGTATTCGTTGCAACACTATTGAGAAGATTTTCTCCCCAATCACTACCCTTATTTTGAAAATCGGCTAAGCCACCAATCATGAAAACCTCCGTTGTGAAAACTAAAATTGTACAGAAGCTGTTATTGACATCTGTACAAGACAGGAAAGGAACAATGTCTATGCGCGTTTTTCACGGTAGTAAAAACAGGCTTTTTGGTTAGAAATCCTGTCAAAACTATGTTTAAGGGCGCTGAGTCCTCACCAAATTGCACTTGAGCTTTAAATTTGAGAGTCCCTTCTGTTGTAACAAAATATTAAGCAGACGGCAATCGATCTTGATAAAAACCTTAAATCGGTTTGATGAGACTTTTCAATCAGGTTGAGACCTCAGAGGAGTTTTAAGAGTCATTACGGTTGGCAAAGCAGGGACTCCCTAATCGTGGTATTGGTAAATATGAGAGGCTAAAGTCCTTGCTCAGTTTAGCTTGATCAGTTTGTAATCAATTGGGAGGGGAAATGGAACTATGCTTAACAAAATTTTGCTAGCAGATTCGGGTACGGGACATTCGGAAGAAATGTTGCAGTATTTGTTAGAACTGCCATCTTTGAAAAATGCTTCGATTACGATTTTGCACGTTGTTCCCCCACAAACAACCAGTGAAGCAATGATGGAAAAATGGGAAGAAGGGGGAAAAGTTGTTGCTGGGGCGATCCAACGGATGCACCTTGATCCAACGCAAGTTTCGACAGTTTTACGTCAAGGTGACCCAAAAACAACGGTTTGCGAAATCGCCGAAGAAATGGAAGCTGACCTGATTATTATGGGGTCACGGGGCTTAAAACGTTTAGAGTCCATTTTAGAAAACTCTGTTAGTCAATACGTTTTTCAACTGTCCACACGCCCGATGTTGCTGGTGAAAGATGATATTTATGTAACGCGGTTAAAACGGATTATGGTGGCTGTGGATCAGTCGGCTGATTCTCAGTATTGTTTGGAGTTAGCCTTGTTCCTGTTAAGAGATATTCCTTCTGGTCAGTTGTTACTGGTACAGGTTGATCCTTCAATGGAGAAAAATGAGGTGCTATCTGGTGAGGAAGCTAACAAAACTGCTGTTCTTACCCCCGCGATCGAGCAAGCCAAACGACAAGGGGTCAACTACAAAGGGATCGTCACTGGGGGGAAACCAGGGCCAACTTTATGTGAACTCGCAGAAGAAAACAAGGTTGATTTATTGATGCTGGGCTCTCCAGAACGTCGTCCTACAGTTGCTAGAAGTTTACCCGATTTAGATCGGTTATTGGGAACTTCCCTGTCTGACTATGTTCGAGTTTATGCTAACTGTCCTGTGTTATTAGGGCGCAGAGTGGATTAATAAGCAATCATTGGTCTATAACTCCTGTCAAGCTAGAGTTTGACGGGAGCTTTGATCATCCTTAACGATTTCGCATCTGAAAGTATTCTGAAGAATTTAGAACTTGGCTCAAATCTATTAGGGCGAACGATGGGACTCGAACCCACGAATGGCGGAACCACAATCCGCTGCCTTAACCACTTGGCTACGCTCGCCATAATTTACTCAAATTATTCTAACATGGTAGGCACAAGGGGTGTCAACCCAGTTGCGATTTTCAACGGAGATTTTATGAAACTCAAACCTTGGGAAATTAGCATTCTTATTAGTAGTATTGCAGTTCTTGGTGTGGGAAGTGCCATGGCAATAACTAATCCTCGCCGTCAAGCCTACCAAACCTATGCAGCAGAAAAGATGAGTGTTTATATCAAAGAAGAAGTTTGTGCAGATGCTCCGAAAACCTTAGGCGATTTTTTAGAACGTCAATGTAATAAACTCGTTGATAGCGGACAAAAGCCACTGCAAGAGATGATTGCAGAATCCACAGAGAGGCACAACTATTTTTTATTTAGTATTTACGAAACCAATTTATCTGTGATGACAGGCTTACCAAGCTACCAGTTTAAAACTATTGGTGCTTTTCAGAACTTTTGGACTTATGAAAGTCAAAAACAATAAGCCTTTAAATCGTTTCCTCTTCCACTTCTGAGAAACAAACTTGATTCAGATCGAGGTAACGCTGACAAGGAAGAGTAAATGGACAGTTGAAACAATACCCTTTTTGAGGTTCTACCTGGGGAAAGAGCACCTTATTTTTTTGATAGTTTTTACGATCAAATTCCAGTTGTGTCAGCAGTTGATTGAGTTCTTGTTCTGTGGTTTCATGCTGAGCTTGATTGTAAGAAAAAGTAAGAGAAGTCGGTTTCTGGGGAACACTAATAAACCAATAAGTCAATTGAATTTTTTCGGGAGGATAGTTTGAGGTTTCCGCTAAAAGATATTGGTATAAACGAGTTTGCCAATGCTTAGCTAAGGTGGCTCGATTCTGCGGTTGCGGATAGGTTTTCCAATCAATAATTTGTGCTTGGTTTTCGCTTAAAATGAGTAAGTCGTAAATACCAATTAGTAAAAAATTTCCTTTGCGAATGGTTCGCCGATGTTCGGCTTGTCGCCAAGTGTGGGGCTGGGGATCAACTACCTTAGGAGCGACTTCAGCAAGAGATCGGAAAGATTGGGCTAAGGGAGGATCTGCTGCTAAAATTCGTTCTATAGGTAAGCCTAGCTCTCGCTGCTGCATAAAATGATGAAAGCGATTCCCTAGTGTTAATTCACTTTGACGTTGGGCAAGACAAGGAGAGGTGAACTGTTCTAGATAGGTATATTGAAATTTTCTGGGGCAGGTTGAGAGTAAGTTCAGATGATTTTGAGAAAGTTGCCAGATCGTTGCGTTTGTGTCGTCTAATGCCATTTTTCAGCTATGGGATGATCTGAAAGACATTTTAAAGCGCCAGTCTTCAGAAAACTAAAGTTGGATGCGCGATACCTGATGACACGAGTTCTCGCTCTTTAATCGAGGGAGGCGGTGAGGATAATCCCGTGTCGTCTATGTGTAGCATGA